>JABSRP010000034.1 GCA_013215145.1 Pseudobacteriovorax sp. | reverse complement strand
AGCTCGTTCCATGGGAGCAAGTCGAGATCGGGCCTTACGCTTGATAAGTCGACAAGGCGCTTCCTTGGTTGTGTGTTCGCGGTTTGATTCCATTGCCAAGGGTACGGAGTTGGATTGTGCAGTGTTGTTAGAGATGTTCCTGTTTGCAGGTCTTCAGGTAATTCCCTTGCTACATAGTAGGCTTTTCTTTCTTCTGCCAAAATATAGCCCTGAGCCATCAACTCTCCAAAAGCGTTCATAATAGTTTGTCTATGTATCTGATTAAATTCGGCTAAATTCCTTGACGAGGGAAGCTTTGACCCTCGAGGTATCGCACCGGACACGATGAGTAGTCTCAGGGACTCCGCGACCCTACGATAGGTTGGGCCTGAGGTGTCTTTAGTATTTGTCAATAATATCGGCATATTAAAACTGGTCCATATAAAATATTAAAAACTGGTCATTAACCTAAACCAGATTCTTTATTAGCATGAGTCAGTCATAAATACGAGGAGCAAGAATATGAAAGCGATCAACCAAGTCATCCGATCTCCTAAAAGAGGTAGCAACGATCAGGAGACTATCATCCAGTTTCTACGAAATGAAAACCTTTGTCATATAGCTTTTGCCGATGGCGATGCGAGTATTTGTATTCCCATGTTTTATTTTGTCTGGGATAAATCCTTGTGTATTCATGGATCTAAGGCAAGTCGGCTCATTAATAGGCTGAAATCTGGTGGTATGCATGCGGTTGCCGTTACAAAAGTGGATGGTATCGTGCTGGCTCGGTCGGCCTTCCATCATTCTATGAATTATAGATCTGTGGTTGCCCACGGTAAGTTTAAAGAGCTGGCTCCAGCAGATAAGCAGAAAGCAAGTGAGGTGATGATAGACCAATTGGTAGCCGGTCGCAGTCAGGAGGTTCGCATGCCATCAGAATCGGAACTGAAGCAGACCGTGTTTCTAACGTTGGATCTCAACTTGGCAGCCTTTAAGCAACGCACTGGACCTCCCGTTGACGATGAAGCAGATATTGATCAGGTCGGAGCCTGGGTTGGGGTGGTTCCTCTGGCGACAGAGTATCTCCTTCCCATTCCTGACCAATTCTGTGACAAATCGGCAAAAACGCCGAAGTTTTTGGGCTAAACTGCCACAACATCCATTTATTCTGTGTTGCGCTCACTAAAAAATCCCAACACAGCCTCTTGCAAGCACATAAAAACATTGGATAAATACTATTATGGTAAGATTGTATCAATATTTTTGATCTGCTATCCGAAAAGAACTTGAGCCGAAACATAGAGTGATGTTTAGTGAGGGGAATGCATGAAAGTCAACGAGGAACGCGAGCAGGTCTCGCAGGAGTCCGATGTCTCGCAAGATGAGATTTCGCCAAAAAGCCGTCGGCACTTGTTTAGAAGTTTGCTCGGCGTTGCAGGTGCGGCAGCTATTGCAGCTTGTGAAAATGATAGCGATTTTGCTGGAGGTATTCGCGATCGGGATGCGCAAAACGCCGCTGCCGAAGCGGCCAACCCAGCCAGACCTGATGCCATCGCTGATGTGGAGGAGGTTCCGATACCCCTCGTTTGTGATGTTAGCCTTGAAGGTCAGATCGTTGTTGACGACATTCCCCTGGTCAAGGCAGATATGGAACCCACCTTTCGTATTTTTGGCACCATCGCCAAAGGGATGCTAAGCTTCGCATTTGCTGGCTATACACTAGGTGAAGATCCGGCTACGAATCTGCAAAGTATCAGTGTCATCCGTGGTGATGGCAAATTGTTAGGAACGCGGTTTCTGACAGGATCGGACTTTGACTCTGATGGTAAGATGCGGCCGGTTGTATTTAACGATTTAGGCTTTGCCAACATTCCAAGATTCAGTGTTGTTGCCAAGTTTGCTGACGATAAACAATTGAAATATGTTTCCCCACCGGCGATATCCATCGTCGAAAGTACCTTTAAAAACTTACCTGTTGTGAGTGTATTGCCGGGCCTCATTGACCCAACCTTCGCTGCAAATCAAGCGATTGGCAACTTTACCAATGGTGTCAACGGTTTTCAAAACTCTAACGACCCAACTAAAGTTTTTCAGGATCGCCCCCTTAGGACTGCCCAAGCAGATGCCACTTTTACTGCTGCTCCTGGTTTAAATGGCTTCATTATTACAGACCTTGTAGGGCGAGAGATTGTTGCAGATGGTGCCGCATTTACCGACATCATCGAATACCAAAGTGTCGTGGCTTATAAGTTAAGTGACGATGGCACCAAGTACTATAGAACCATCATCAGACTAGGGTAATGAAATCAGAGGAGCAAAAAAATGAGCAAATTAGATACAAAAAAATATCAGTTTGATAGGCGTCAATTTTTAAAGCATACAGGTGTTTACGGGGTTGGGGTCACGTTTCTAGCCGGTGGCGTTCCTGCCTTCGGGCAAGAAGTCGTCGAAGAGTGCACCACGATTGCCGATAACATCGATGTGAGCAAGCTACCGCTACAACCAGCGGCGAACCTACAGTACTTTGTTGATGGTCTTCATTTTAACGACCGATCAAATATCATGTCGCGGGCTAACATTGCTATGTTTATCCAAGAGATACAGACCCCTACTCGCTACGTAGAGCGAGTGATTCTGACGGATGAATTGGGCAATACCTTGGGCGTTCAGTACTTTGATGCAACGAATCGCATGTCTCAAGGTTTTGTGCCATATGTAATCTTTGAAAACATAAGTTTGGACTATGCTAAGAACTATCATCTTTACTATCAAGTCAGAGAAGGGGAGACTATTAGCCTCTTTCATGGTGTCTTAGCTAATGCCAGACGAAGTCTTTTAAATAGCGCATCAATTCCCAAGTCTATCCTCGATGACTTTGCAGCTTATCGCGGGGAAAACAATGGATTGATCACGACTGCTTACGAGCTTTATACTGGTAATGCAGGCGTTCACTCAGCTCGCGGCTTTATCAATACCGTTGGCTCAGATAACTCCTTTAATATCGATGTGGAGTTGATGCATGGCGATGCTAATGCTGGTCATTACATGCGTTACTTTATTGTTGCTGACCCGGTAGGACGGATCCTAGGCTTTCGTAAGAGGGAATTTCAGGATCCCACGGATGCAACAAGTCCATTAGGGGCGGCGGCAATGTCTGTTTCAGCACTCGATGATAATGCTGCTATCGCTTTGGGAATCACGCCTAACGATGTGGCAAAAATCACAGATTGTCCTTACGTTCAGATTTATACAGAAGATGTATTTGATGCTTTGGCGCGATCTACAGTTAGGCTAAGGTAATATTCGACTAAACAGTTATAAAATGGAAAATCGTCGTTCGTAGTAGCGGCGATTTTTTGCTTTGAGATCAAGCCCTGCCCACCGATTATGACTTTCCTGCCAAAATGAATCAATAAAAACAGATGTATAGATCATTCTACGGTCTGTTAAGGGGATTCGGCTTTACCATTGTCAAAAGGTTCCGATGTTTCTTTGCAGGAGTAGAATGTTATGGCCTTCGTGTTGAAAACAGAATCATGTGACGAAACCATCAAGCTTTTGGTGGATGGCGTCGAGGTTTTGGAGAGCCGAGACTGTCTGATCTTATCTGAAGAGCGGTGTTCTGCAGTGGTTTATTTTCCAAAAGACTGCCTAAATCTCCTGCCTATGAAGGCATCATCTCTTTCGACATTTTGTCCTTTTAAAGGGAATGCTGTCTATTGGCATTATATGACTCCTGATTGCTGTATTTTAAACTGTGCCTGGTCTTACCCAAAAACAACCTCGGAAGTCGCCTCCATTGAGGGCTATATTGCCTTTGATACAAGCCATGAAAATATTGACTTAGAGTTGCCAGAAAACTTTAGGACCAGGTTTCCTTGTCATCGTAACAAGCATCCAAATCCTTTGGTGGACTGGCTGGTGGAGGGGATCAGAAAGCCCGTAAAGATTGATATCTTTATTCGGCAGTTTTTTGAGTTTTACCGATCGGTTATTGATCCTGAAGTCGTTCAATTCAATGTCGTCGTACGAACGCTGCATCCTCAAGTATTGGGGTATCGATACACATGGCGTTATGGTGATAGTGAATTGAAAGAGTACGAAACCTCGCGAGTGGTCTTAAAACAAGGGACCTACCTAAACAGCCCGATTCGACGAGTGATAGAAGAAAGAGTCGGAGTACGCTGCGAAATAAATCAGCAGCTAGATCGGCAGGACTATCCGATACTGGATGATCTTGCAGAGTTTGGAGGCACCGATTACGCGGCATTTCCACTGATTTTCTCCGATGGTCAAATTCACTTTATGAGTATTGCAACAAAAGCAAAAGGTGGTTTTACCGTTGAGCAAATGGGATACCTGCACGAGGCACTACCACTGCTGACCCAGACCTTAGAGATCAGTCTACAGCAGCGCAAATTGAATTCCTTGTTGTCCATCTATTTAGGAAAAGAAAGTGGCAAACGGGTGTTACAGGGATCTATCCTTAGAGGACAAGTAGAATCCATCCAAGCCGTTATTTTTTATTCCGATTTGAGAAACTCTACGGAGATGTCACAGAGAATCGATGCGAAAGACTACCTTGAAGTGCTGAACCGATACATGGAAGCGTTATCGGAGCCGATTCAGGATCACGGTGGCGAAGTTCTACGATTTATTGGGGATGCAGCCATTGCGATTTTTCCCTACGGAAAGGGGCACGCTTTAACCAATCTTGAAGAGGCAAGTCAGGCCGCGATTCAAGCCGCTCGATGTTGCCTCCAGTCCAAACTAGCAGATGTTGTTATCGATGGCTCCCATGACAATAGGCTAAAACCATTCAAACAGGAAGTTCAATTTGGCATTGGTTTGCATGCTGGTTGCGTGCTTTATGGGAATTTTGGAACCAAGGATAGGTTAGAATTTACTGTCTTGGGCCAAGCCGTCAATGAAGCTGCTCGGATTGAGAGCCAATGTAAAGCCTTCTCTACAGCCCTTCTCATGTCTAAGGATGTGGCCCAATCCCTTCCTCAAGAATCCCTTAAGTCTTTTGGTTACTGTGATTTAAAGGGCGTGTATGAGCAACATGAGCTCCTTACCTTACGGGAGTTTATGTCGAAGAAAACGGCATAGTGTTATAAAGTGTAATTTGAGTCATTTTTAGTCGGTAAGCCTCTGACAAGTTACAAACACACCGCCTGGTACAGTTGCGGGAGTCGTAGGACCCACATAGGTACAGCAATCCACATTCCAACCCCGGTGATCGGGAGTGATCTCTGTGCTATGATATGTCCCACCGTGTGGCGGTACCTGGCATTGTGCTCCCCCCGCCAACAGCCACAAAGCCTGGCGGGCAGAAAGCGGTGCCGACATAATGCTCTTCTTTGAGCGAACCTGCTTCTACCAAGGCAGCGCAGCCGACTCCGCCTGGGGCACGGCTTAATGTTCCTACGCCGACAGCATAGTTACGTCTTTGCTCTGGACAGAACGGTTGGCCGCACGCCCCTGGGCCTGCGCCTGCAAAAAAATCCCTGCAACCAACATCACCAGTAGGGAACAAGTTACGCCAACTCAACTCCCGGTTGTTCAAGGGATCTCTGGCAAAGTTGTTGGCATCAGCTAATCTAGAAAATTCTATGGTCATCGAAACATTATCGCAGCTTGCACGGTAATGAAACTCTCCCAGTCGCATGGCCCCTAAATTAGCGACGCCAAGTAGATTGCCGTCTCGATCGCGCAAACCGAAGAAGTTTGCACCGCATACGGCTGGAGTTAAGGTTTGCTGACAATCGACGCGATCGCGGATGACCCGCCTCATGCTGACTAGATCATCTTTCAGTTGTGAGCTCTTTGTGCTTTTCATAGTATTCGTAGTCATGCGCATGAACGCGACCACGATCACTCCCAAGATTGCTGTCGCGATCATTACGCTAATGAGTGACATGCCGCTATTAGATCTTTGTGATACAAACATCCAAAAGATTCTCTTCATGTGAAACCTCGCTACAATTCAAACCAGTTTGGACGTAAGTTGAATCAATGGTTTCGGTAACTATGGAAATTAAAACATAAAATTAGCACAGATTTGAGTTTTTTGGTACGAATTTATATCGTTTCATTGGGCTCCGTGAGTTTGTGCTATTCGCAAAGACTCTTAGAATGTTCTTGGGAATAGATGGGCAAAGAGTTAAGAAGAAAAGGCTTTTTTGAAAACTGAAATGTAGTTTTCAATGTATCTTTTGATTCATCTGCAATCAGCTTTATAAGAGGCATACATTGCTTATAGGATTTGCAGTAAACGCTTTCGTGGAAATGGGAATGCGGTTCCATAATATCTAATTTGGAAAAACCTCCAATTATCATCGTTTTTTTTCACCAAGTGATCTCTAAGTAAGGAAAGTAGTGAATGCCGCGAATGTGATATTGCATAGCCTCCCCTCCGTGCGGGGCACAGGTCCTTCGGCGAAAGACACGGCTAAAATTCAATACTTCGTTTTTTGAAAGGTTATAATTATTGATAATGCTACGATCAGTGAGAGAGCCTTGGGCTGTATATTCATGGCATCCCGATTCCATGTAGTTAGCAAATAGCAGGAGTCTTTCGCCAATAGTAGGAGGCTTATGTTTGGGGTTCAGAACTAGGTGTGGATACCTAATGGTTCTTTTGGTTTTAGATTTATTCTTGTTAAACTTTCGCTTCGAGAGATTATGTGAACCGACCATGATCAATTCACCTTTTTTGTAACCTCTTAATGAGTCTTCAACCATAAAGGCATCGACACTGTCACCGCAGGCATTACTTTTTTTTCCCAAGGATCTAACTTTTGCGATGACATCTGCTTTACCGATAACCTCTCTTATGCTGATCTCTCTAGTGACTGGTGCACCTGCCATAATTCTTACTGTGGGGGAGCACAACGCTATAAACATACTGAAAATATAAAGATAGTGCATAGGGACTCCGCTAGATTTTGGAATGAGGATTCTTTATAGCGATAATCCTATCGAGTTTTTCTCCAGTTTCAATTGAAATTGTTCGAGTCTCTTGCTATCGTAAAGTTATATTCCAAGAGTCATTGCAAAAAAGATTCATTTTATTAAAAGATATTGAAGGAGTCTTGTGTGCTCATTGTCCATCACTTGGAAAACTCTCGCTCCCATCGTGTCATCTGGGCTCTTGAAGAATTACAGCTCCCTTATGAGATAAAACTCTATAAAAGGCATCCAAAGACTATGTTGGCGCCTGAATCACTAAAACAAATCCACCCCATCGGCAAAGCTCCCATCCTAGAGGATGAAGGAACCGTCATTATTGAGTCGGCTGTGATTTTGGAGTACTTAAGAGAAAACTATAGCGAGCAAAAGCTCCAGCCAAAAAATGACTCTGACGATTGGCAGCATTACCATTACTGGATGCATGCTGCTGAAGGTTCCATTATGCCTTATCTAGTTATGAAGCTCGTGTTTGAAAAAACCACACAATCACCGGTTCCTTTTTTTGTCAGACCAATAACAAAAGCGGTTGCTGGTCAAGTTTTTAAAAGCTATATCGACCCCGCTCTTGAGGTCTTTTCCGAGTACCTTAACTCTCGGCTTGCTCAGTCTGCTTGGGTAGCAGGTGAGGACTTTACCTTGGCAGATATTCAGCTGAGTTATGTGGTACATGCCTTGACAGAGCATTATGCAAAACATAGATTTGAGAAAATATCTGCATACTATCGTCGACTGAAAGAGCGGCCCGCTTTTAAGGAAGCAATTCGGAAAGGTGGCCCTCTTTAACGAGTGTGTAAGACTCGGCTTTTAGTCTTTTGTCGCTAGGCAGCATCGCGAGTAGTTTGGGCCCTATAGGATACTAGCTGATAATAAAGTGAGGAAGCTCTCTCGTCGTCTCGTACCACGAAGTCTTTCGGAAAGTCATAGGTCTCAAATACTTTCTTTTCTTCCATAGAAAGATCAGCATAAACATCAGATTGAAGGATAACAATGTGAGTATCGGAATTCGAAAAAAGCTTTTTTCTTAGGGATTCATAACGCGTCGCAAGGATTAAACCTCGTCCAAATAAATCATATTCTTTTGTTCCTGTTTTAGGGTAGTATCCGTGCAATTCTCCCTTGGCGATACCGATGCCGCAAAAAACTTGTCGCTCTAAAGCAAATTTTTTAACATTATCTTCTAGGTTTTGATAAATCGTCTGGCTAGTTTTAAAGATAAGTCGGCATCAGATCCTTTATGAGGACTTGCCAGTGGATACCCAATGGAGCATAGGAAGCCATCCCCCATTTCCTTGACTCTATATCTATTTGCTGCCATATCTTTATCAGAATAGTTTTCTGTTAGGATGGCGGTGCAATCGTGGATGGCGGATTCGAGAAACTCTCTTAAGTTTTTGTGGTGAATTTTAGAAGATCCTATTATATCGAATGACATCACTATCCCTGATCCTAGATTGGTTTTCATGGTGGATTCTAATTGAGCGCCTGCTTGAATCTGCGAAATTTGGTGATGATAAAATACCTTGGCTAGTTGGGAATAGCTGTGATTGAGTCTAGAATGGGCTTGATAGCGATTTTTTTCTGTTGTATAGACGCGATGTCCTATCGCTAAGAGCATAAATAGATTTTCAATTGATGTCGCGAACAGGATTACCTGATTGCCAAAAGGTATGACTGAGAACGAAACAATTCCGGCATGGCCGAGGCCGAATAGAATGGACCCAGCCCCAAATGCAAACCAGCCTATTACAAAGAGGTAGTTGTACATAATTCTTGTTTTTAAAGCTAAATAGACACCTATAGGGAATATATAGAGATTAGTGATGGCTATAAATTGAACCACTGTTATGGAGTGAAAGATAAACGACTGTAGAAGATTCATGAGCTGTATTCCAGCAACCACCTTAGACAAGAGAATGATTTTATTGAACTGTTTATTCATAGTTACGAAATAGGAATAACCAAATAACGAGGTACTAAAAGTCAATAAGGCAACAAAATTCCCTCCAACAAAATCCGTAAGGCTATTTCTGAGGTCCAATTGGCTGCTTTCCCACGAAAAATACAGTATTGTAGTGGCCGAGTAAAAAATATAACAAAGGTACATTTTCTTTCGAAAAATGAAATATAGAATCAGACAGAGCAAAGAACAGGTAGCTAGAGTGTAGTTTAGAAAGAAATACCTATCCCTAACTTTGTAGGCATAATGGATTGAGTTTTCTAGGGACTTAAACAAAAGAAGATCAAAGTTCATGGGTAAGGGAGATGCTCTTTGACGAACGTAAAACGTTCGCGACTCTCCTTTTTTTATGGGGATTTTATAGTGTCTAGAGGCTCCTTTACCGAGATTGTCCCAGTCGTGAAGTAGGTGACCGGAAGAATCGTATAAAGCTATTCCGAGGGTAAATCACTGGACTTTGGAGGTAAGCAGCCTTATCACTTGCGGTGGCATTCCTAATGGTAAACCGAAACCAAATATCTTGTTTGTTCTCGCCAAATGATAGCAGGGGTTGATGGCCAGAGAGATATTCGGATTGCATCTCGCTGGCTGTTGCTTGCTTTGGGGTTAATGCGCCTATTCTCCAATAGGTCTTCTGTCCGAAAAATCCGTTAGGAATCCGATCGAATTCCATGACATGCTCAGCAAGCTCGATATCAGAATTAGCGATACCCTTTTTGGCAAATATGCTTGCTAAAAAAAAGAGTATAAATATGCAAAGGAATTTCAATAGTCGCCTCCTTAGGGCCTATCGGATAGATTAGCGATGGGGTAAGGAGGATTTTTAGAATAATGACAAAAAGGTACTGCGTCCACCTATCTTGCTCCAGTCGAGAAAGAAATTGATGGTATTATGGAAAATACCAAATTCAGGATTAAGAAGTCTTTAATTACCTAGCAAAAATGGATCTCGTGAGGGCTGAATAGTCTACACAACTCATGAAGACTTACCAGTTAAAGCTTGATCGAAATATTTGATGAATAAATTCTGTGGGTTTATCTTTTTCTCGTCAAAACCCTAAAAAAATAGAAATATTAACCGATTTCCTTTCAAGCCCACTGTTTCAAACTAAATTGACCCGAAGCTATTGGTTAATGAATATGAAAATAGGAAACTTCGCTGTGAAACGCAAAATCGGTAGAAATTCGCTACTCGTTGCCCTATGGTTAGGATTAGTCATTAGCTCATATGTATCTGTTTTGGCACCTACCAGAGCTATAGCTTCGGATCAAGAATTTCCCCAATCAGTATTAATCGAAGGATTGGAAAGCCTAAAAATAAATGAGAGTCTAAGGTATTTAGAAGACCCCGAAGGTCGCGAATCTGCCGGAAGTATTCTCGGTATGTATCAAGAAGGGGCTTTGGCCCAAGTCCCCGAAGGTAAAAATGGCTTTGGTTTCACAAGATCTACTTACTGGATTGTTTTTTCACTTGGTCACGATGCCAAGTCCAATAAGGAAATCGTTCTTTCGCAAAATTATGCCAATACCGATCGTGTCGAATTTTGGCATTTTTCCCGAGATGGAACTGTATTGACGAATCAGCTAAGAGGAGATCGTGTCAAATACAGCAATAAAAATGAGATTGATCGACTTCCCTCGGTACGATTAAGCGTTCCGTCTGGAGAATCTATCGTAGTGATGCGCTTGGATTCGAAAGGCAGTATGGTGGTGGATTTCTGGCTCCATAAGATTCAGGATTACCAGAAAAAACAGCTATTTGAATACGTATTCATCACTGTACTCTTAGGCTGTCTTGCAATCATGGCAGCCTACAACTTTTTTATTTGGGTGCAGCTAGGTAAAATTACTTACCTGCTCTACTGTGGTTTTGTTCTTGGAATGATTTCGCAGGTGCTTTCTTTTAGTGGACTGTTCCGCCATCTGTCTCCAGACAACCTATTTCTAACAAACGAACTGTATCTTATCGGAGGCAATTTTACTTCAATTTTTGCACTATTTTTCACGCAGTATTTTTTATCCTTGGATAAACAAAATAAGTGGTTCGGAAGAATTATCTTTGCGCAGATCTTCGCCCTATTTGGGTGTTTCTTATTCATTCCTTTCAGTTACGATGTTGCTGCTAAGGTCAGTATCGTTATTGTCATCCTGAGCAGCCTTACCAAACTTGGTTTGGGCTTGTTTTTGTGTTTCAAAAAGTTTCGTCCTGCTTACTTTTTTACCCTTGCCTGGACTATTGTCATACTCGGAAATGTTATCCGTATGCTAGCTCTTTCAGGTAGCATTCCTCTAAACTTCTACACCCTTTGGGCGTTTTGGTAGGGTCCGTCATCGAAACAGCCCTGATTTCCCTAGCACTAGCTGATAAGGTGCGTTTAGGAGAACGAGCTGCAAGACATCGCATAGAAAACCTCAATAAAGATCTAAAGGCGGAGTCGCTAGAAGTTAAACGCCTCAACGAAAATCTAGAGGGACTTGTAGACCAAAAAACTCGTGACATCCGATCAATATTAAAACATATTCACCAGGGAATTTTTACCATCAGTCAAGTCAAAGAAAACACGCTAGAAATTGGTGAGGAGTACTCTGCTTTTCTAAGCGAGCTTTTGGGTAAAGATGACATTGCCCACAAAGAGCCTATCGAGCATATCTTTTCCAAGTCAAATCTGAGTTTAGAAGAAGTCTCTAATATACGTTCCATTTTATCTATTTCTTTGGATGAGGGGGAGCTAAGTTTTGAGGCTAACGAGCATAACCTTCCCGTAGAGATGATTGTTGATGGTGGCAACGGCCAAACCATCATTGAAATCGATTGGAATTGCGTGGTGGACGATGATGAACAGATCGAAAAGATGCTTATCGCCTTGCGTGATGTCACCCATATACGTCAGCTCCAGTTAGAATCCACTAAGCAAAGCGAAGAGACCCGCAAGCTTATTGAAATTGCTGCCATAGACCCCCAGGACTACATAATGTTTATGTCGGCGACGGATGAGTTCTTGGAAGAGAATACGACGATTCTCAGTAAATCGCAGAAGGGGAATATGGACGCTATCAATCAAATGTTTCGCAACCTACACACCATTAAGGGTTTGGCTCGCAATTACGGTTTGACGGTCATCTCCTCTCTAACCCATGAGGTGGAGCAGGTCTTTCAAGACACCAGAACGGAAAAAACACCATACGACCACGAGAGTTTGACAAAAGCAAACCAAAGGCTTGATGATGAAGTGAAGGAGTTTCAAAGGATAGCTCGCGAAAAACTTGGGCGTGATCAATCGGTGAATCAAGTGACATTAGACTCTGACACTCTCGATAAATGGTGCAATCAGGGATTGAGTCTGGTTCGTAATGCTGATGTTACTGACTGGAAGTTCAAATTAGAACGCATCCTTTCAGAAATGCGTCGTACATACTCTATGACCCTGTCCGACTTGCTACAGGATGATATTCTGGCGAGTCGCAAACTGGCCTCTGATCTTGGTAAGGAGTCCCCTGAGTTTCATTTCGACGACAAGAATATGTTTCTCAATAAACAAAAAGCCAAAGTACTTAAGTCTACCTTCGTTCATCTTATCCGTAATGCTATTGATCATAGTCTAGAGACGGCCGAGGAGCGCTTAGAAAACTCTAAACTGGCTCACGGCAAAATCCATTTGGAAATCGAAGCTCATCCGTCCGAGTTTGATCGTTGGGTGATTCTGTTTTATGACGATGGGCGCGGGGTTTGGTTGGAAAAACTTCATCAAAAAGCAGTGACTGCGGGTTTAATCGATTCTGATAGAACATACTCTGTTGATCAAATCCTAGATGTTATGTTTGCTGCCGGCCTTTCGACAAAAGATCAGCTTTCGGAGATTTCGGGTAGAGGTGTTGGTATGGATGCTGTAAGAGCTATGCTGGCAGAAGAAGGGGCGACCATCAGAGCCATTCCCGTACCTACTGAAATTAGGGATTCCTATGCAAACACATCGTTAGCCTATAAGACCGAGAGTAGCCATGCTGCAGAAAGCATCTATGTAAAGTGTCTTTTCGAAATCGAGGTTCCCTCGTCATTTTTTGATTTGTAGCGTGGATCCAGGTAGGGTGACCGTCTTATATTAAAGAAATTCTATGGTTCCCTGCTGGGTCTGATCCTTATTGAAGAGGTTCCTGTCACCAGTGATATTGAACATACCTGAGCCAGTTATGATGGTTTTTAGGTTGTCGAAGTACTGCCGAAGTTGATCGATTTTTTGACAAATACGATCAAATGACTGCGAGTCTTCTATCATAATCTCTTTAAGATTGTCCAATACTAGCTTGAACTGCTCTTTATCATTGGGGTGCCTGGTTTCGAGCTCTTCCACTATGGGGATGGTCTCAAGGAGTTTGTTGACAATATGCAAACCGGTCTCGTCTAATGAGTCTCGCGTTTGATCGATTTTTGAGTTTTCATCGAGCTCTATCAAAAGATCAGCAATTTTCGAAAATCCATTTTTTAGCTCAGTGTTCATTTTATTGTTGGTTGTGCGCAGTCGGTCTGACATTAAGATGGAGACAGACTTGAAGAAGTCACGACTCAAACGATCGTTATGTTCGATTTCATAGACTAGATCTTTCCTCGAGCAGAACAAATAGCTAGCCGTATTGCTTTCCACCTTTATGGTAGCTGATGCTTTGTCACTCATTCCTAGAAACGACATCTCACCGAAAATTCCTCCGGATCTAATGCGCGCTAAAACTCTATCTCCGATTTCTACTAGGACCTCGCCGTCGGTCAGCACGAATAGTCC
Organism: Pseudobacteriovorax sp.; assembly: GCA_013215145.1. Taxonomy (GTDB): domain Bacteria; phylum Bdellovibrionota_B; class Oligoflexia; order Oligoflexales; family Oligoflexaceae; genus DT-89. The sequence continues at coordinate 79,981 of JABSRP010000034.1, read as the reverse complement.
TGGTACGGTCTCGTTTTGTTCTAGCAGATGCTCGCCTTTGGCAGCTGTTTGCGATACCACAATTTCGTTCAGCCGGGATTTTGAGGTGTCGCTGAAATCTTTGAACAATGGCACGCTGTCAATCGCAGACATAGCCGTTATTTTTGTTGCTGTATTAGACATGGCTACTCGTTCTCTTCTTCAATCTGTTTACCAGTGATTTCTCCTGCCATTTTTATGGCGAGGTATTCAATGTTGTCCGGTGTTTGGTCATCCATGGCCCCAATTCCTGAGGTTTGGCCAGTCTTCTCAAGGGCAAAAATCTTGCTACCCGCGGGAGTTTTGAATTTTACCTTTGCATCTAGATAGCTATGGCCCAAGCCAAATACGGGAAAAAATCCGCGGCAGACGCCACAGCCACGGTCCAGCCTAGTGATGGTCACTTGGACTTTGTTCTTAGATCCTTTTGCCAGTTTGATGCCCTCGGATGCTAGTTCCTCCTTGAAGGCTTTCCGAAACATCTCTGTGAATGCTCCCTTATCTAGAGGAGGGAGGTTAGCGGAGGCAGCGGATTTGAACTTAATTTTACTTAGCGATACGGTTTGGCCTTCTGCCACCAAAGCCTTTTCGTTGGTTTTTATGTTTTTTGTGCTGTACATCAACGAAGCACAGCCTGAGACTGCTGATATCAGTATTAAAAGGATGATAGATTTCACTAGTTGCTCTCCCTGACGGTTAGGCCCTTAGTTTACCATACAGGCGTGGTCGTTAAGTATGGTGCAAACTGCCTAGGTCTATCCCCCCTCGGTCTCTCCAGTGGGTCGAAACCTCTACTGATCGCTAAGACCCTCTAACTCGCTGAAAAGATAAGTGAATCATTGGTTATACATAAACTGAATAACCACGATAGCTAAGACTTTATTGCGCATTAGTTTTTTTGTAGTAATATTGGCAGCGGGCTAAGGACCGTATGTTTTATTTATATAATTAGAGAAATATCATGAAGCTACCTATGTTATCGACACTCATCTTAAGTCTGGCCGTTGGCTGCACTGCTAAGCCAAAATCGGAAAGTCGCCTTAAGGCTGAAGACACTGAGGAGGGTTTATCACCCTTCTTTAGGAACCAAACCCCTGAAGTAGTAAACCTTTTAGCAGATGATTCTCTGATGAAGCGCCCCTTTAATGTCAATGATGTGTCTCTTTTGTGGAGCGCATTTTCAGAGATGCCCTTTCAGGAGAAGATTAATCGTTACATGCCTGTCTCTCAAATCATTCCCAAAGAGGGTGAGTCTTCTGTTTCGGGCGCTTTATTTCGTAAGGTTTCTCGATTTCTGAGTGTGTCAGAGGACCAAAACAACCCCTATCGTGGTGGGCTAGAATCCGCCCTAATGTTTACAGACACGCTTTCGGATAATTGGTTTGAGACTAGTTTAGATGATTTGACCATCCGATCTTTGCGGTTTGACGATTGCGCTCCGGGTCCAGACTCAGGTCACGGAAAGACGCGAATGCCGACGTTAACGGTATCAGCTCCTGGAGTGGATGTTTTGGAGACAAAAGAGCTATCGTGTTTACCCCAGATGAGGCTTGTGGCCCAAGTGGATGACTCGGATAACGCCTTGCATTTGATCTATTCATTTTCTCAGGATCCCATTAACTTTTATCAAGATGGTGATACGCGAAAAGGTGATGAAGCTATGGGATCACAGCTTTTTTCTGATTTGAAAGTGTTGAAGCATTTGGGTCCTGATACTACTGGGCTGCCGCTAGGCGTGCACCCTGGTTTAAAGTCTCAGACTCCTACGGATTACGAAAACTGGCTGCGACGCCTGATCAAGCATTATGCTCAGCCAAGGTATCTTACTCATGTGGCGATCTTGTCTACCAACGAGTTTGATGGTGGTGTCGAGTGGATTATGGCGATGGCTCGTATCGATCAGCAAAATCCCAATCGGCTAAATCTCACTCCCATACTGAATGTCATGCCCGATACTTTTGTCGCTCCTGGAGAGGAGTCTTGGCCTAAAAATGGATTTTTAACTCAAATGATTGGTGGCCGCGATACCAAAGCCATATCTCCTGATCACAAAGATGCGGGAACGTTAAGAATCAATCGCAAATACACTCAAGAGCAGGTACCGAGTCTTCCTCAAGATTTTGACGATGCTATGGAGCTGAGCTCTGTTAGTAGAGTTCTCAATCCAACACTCAATTCTCCCGCTAACCTTGATTGTCAGTCTTGCCATGTCGCTACCAATATAATGGCTCAACTTGCCGATCAGGGCCGCATGCAAGAGCTTAAAGCGCTGACGGAAAACGATAGCTTTTTTGCGCCGCAAGGACCCGTCGCTTATATTGACCCTCGTTATCTTAAGGCTACCATTGATAGCAGCTTTAGCGATCCCACCAACCTTCATAACTTCGGACACTTTGAGAATCAGGCTAGTATCTCGTTACGAACCTTGTATGACTCTATTATGGTGGTGAATTCTATCAATGCAAAAAATGGGATCGACCTTGACTCGTTGCCTGGCTGTGATGCCGCAAGCCTTCCAAAAATGACGATAGATATCGTGAGCTTTGCTGCGCAAAAAAGGCGCTCTGATTTTGGAGAGGCATCGGAACCTGCTTTTGAATCGTCAGCCTATCGGTGCTTGTAGGCTTAATCATGTATGTTATGGGCTCATTGAGCGACGGGGTCCGGCCCCGACGTCATGAGCCTAAATCATGACGCATAAGACACCGACCATCGCATCCTAGTCTCCTACCTTTTACAGAAAATTTTTATCTCTTAGTGCCTCTCCTAATCCAATTAAGACGGAAAACTACCCATAAAATGACGCAGATCTTAGTTCACGAATTTTTTTCATGAGCATTTCTGGGGACTTCACTGAATAGATGTAAGATTGCGATAGTTATACCAAATAAGTCAAGATTATGTCTCAGGATACATAAATGTAGGTTTTAATCGTATTTTAAATTGGTCGACCGGCCAATAATCGCTTGTTTAAAAAATGAAATAGGCCTACTGTTTAACCAAGATAAGGAAACGGAGAATGTACCAGAGGGGGAAATATGAAGAATTTAGTAAAAGCAACAGCCGGATTATTGACTGGCTGGCTAATCATGACAGGTTGTGGTTCGACTGGGCAGCAAGAGACTAGTACTCTTGATATCGTCGGTGGCCAAACTGTTAGCGACGGATTGTACGACCGATACTTTCAATCCATCGCTTCTCTTCAGATTCGTGGTCAGCACTTTTGTGGTGGAACGCTCATTGATGAGTCCACCATACTTACCGCGGCACACTGCTTAGTTGACCTTGGAGATCTAGCCAGCGAGCTAAGGATTGTACTTGGTACTAACGATTTGAATGAACGGGCGCCAGAGACCTTCTCGGCAGCCTCCATCAACGTCGACAGTCGTTTTTCAAATGCCACTAACCAGTACGATATCGCACTGATTACACTCAACGGTACCAGCAACATCACACCAGCTCCTGTCAACTTGGACAGTAGTTTTCCTAGCGCAAGCTCGACAGTCTACGTCGCCGGTTGGGGCGCGCAGAGAGAAGGCGGTCGTGGGTCTGACTTGTTGAAGTATACGGGAGTTGAAGTCGTCTCAAATGCCGAATGTGCACAAGCATACGGTTCTAATATCTTCAGCGGAAATATTTGCGCCTACACACCACAAACTGATTCTTGTCAAGGTGACTCAGGTGGTCCTTTATACAGCTACGACGGTGAGAAACTTACGGTTGTTGGCGTTGTTAGCTGGGGCTTCGGCTGCGCTAGAAGAGGATATCCCGGAGTTTATACAAGAGTTTCGGAATTTCTATAATCCCGGATTCACCTTTTTTGTTTGATTCATCAGCATCGTAAAAGCAGCTCATTGAGCTGCTTTTTTTTGTTTTTCGAGGCTGATATGACGAGATCGTAACCCTCTTTGGTCCTCGATTAGGTTTAATGAATTGTATCGTCCTGCTGAAATGAGTAAAACCTCAACTAGATGAAACCCTCAAGTTCCACAGCTCATAGATCTAGGAGATACGTATGCTCAACCTGAAGCAGCTACTGCCTTTATGCGGCATTTTGCTTATGCTAGAACCGGAAGCCCAATCGCATATTGCACGATATCACAATAAGGACCTTGAGTCTGAGGTCCATACTCGAGAGAGTTTTGACCCCGTGACGCAAGACTCGTTTTTCGAAACGGTTCGTCGGATTCGTAGCAAGTTTTCCCCTATCATATTCGATCAAGGGGGAGACCTAAATGTCATCGCATCCTGGGCTAGCAATACAGTCAACGCGACAGCTAGTCAGAGAGGCGATAACTGGAACGTTACGCTTTACGGGGGCTTGGCGCGACGACCGGAAATGACGCAAGATGGTTTTATGCTTGTGGCGTGTCACGAGATTGGCCATCACTTGGCTGGATATCCTCAGTTTAATTCTTGGGGGGCCGCTGAGGGTAATGCTGACTACTTTGCCATTTATGGCTGCGCAAGAGGCTTCTGGGAAGATGAGACGCAGATCAATGCTTTGTTTGCAACAGTAATTCCTCCGTTTCCCAAATCTATTTGTGATGATAGGTTTCGCATGGATAGCCAGGAACGCAAAGACTTATGCTATCGTGAGGTCATGGCGGCCTTCTCTCTTGCCGAGTTACTCTCCTACATTGTTGATGAAGAGATCAATGTTGATACCCCTAGTGAGTACGAAGCTCCTTACACGAACCTTGATTACCCCACTGTCCAATGTCGGTTTGATACTTTAGTACAGAGTGCCCTGTGCGAGGAAACGATTTCCTTCGATGTGATTCCTTGGACCGAACGAGAGATGGCTGCTGTTAGCTGTCATCAGAGTAAGGGTCAGACTGAGGGACTTAGGCCGCGCTGCTGGTTTAAGTCGCGACTTGCCTCTTTTACCCCTTAACGGAAACGATCCTTATAAGACGCGGGTGACGACGAAAGTCGTCTCACCTTGAACAACAATTTGTTTGGATAGTTCGAAGTTTTTGTCCAAAAAAATCTCTACCTTTTGATCCTGAGTCGTCATAGATCCTTCACGCAGACCTGGCTTCATCTCAACTTTTGACAGCAGGAAATCTCTAGGAGTAAAGTTTGGAAGGTAAGAAATCACTTCAAACTGGGATAGGTTGTTTTTAAGATTTTGTTTGAACTGCTGCTCTTCAGGGATCGCTGGCTTGATGGTCTTGACCACTCTGTTTATTCTTTCTTTTCCGAAAAAACCCTGGATCTGATAGCGATTAGTACTGAGCTCTTCGAAACTCATCTCATAATTTGGCTTTTCGTTTAAATACCCAAGAGATAAATTTTTGGAGATGGAGCCATTGCTGTTTAAATGATTGATAGTCTGCGTATCGAATGTCTTGATAGTGCTTTCCGATGATGGTATCAGCAGTGTTTGGTAGCTTACTTGCTTGATCTCATCAGAGCTTTTAGCGTGATATTCAGAGATAAAGCCTATATTTACGCCACTGGTGGCGACGGTATAGACCCTTTTGTCATAAATCTTGTAATGATTTAACTTTTCTTGAGTCTGACTAGCCATAGCTATCATGAGATCCTTGAAGGTAGCACGAAATCCTGGTTCGTCATGAGTGCAATTAACTGAGTGATCCTGCAGCATAAGGTGAGCCATCTTGAAGTCGCCCACGCGGCCATCATTGGTCTTATAGTATGTCGCTACCATAGCAATGGGTTTGTCATCGACTACTTTGACTTCTGCTACGGGTTCGAGTAACGCATTAACTTGCTCGGCAGACCTAATGCGATTCAAGATATTTGAGATATTAGACCCCGGTAGAGTTATATCCTGAACATAGCAGTTCACGTTAGACTGACTGCCAATGGAGAATGAGATGCCTTGGACTCTTTGACTGCGGATATAATTTGGAGGTTCTGCTGCGTTGACGTTGAGTTTTAGCAGCCCTCCGGAAAAACTAGCGGATTGGATTTGCTCAGGAATAGGAAGTTCGCGTTTAAAAAGCGCTTCCAACTTTTCACGATCGCTAGAGTCTGTGGTGGTGCAGCTTACGATGGTGATCATCACCAGAACCAAAAGTACGATCATCTGGAAACTCCGACGGGTGTGATTTCATGCCTGAGTATTCAACTCTATCGTCGTCGCTTCCTATTTGCACCAAGTATTTATCGGCGCCACATGTTTTCTCTAGGGAACTTTAGTCCACTACAGTGCTTATCTAGGTCGAAGCGTTATAGGCAGACGGCTCGGATCACGATTTTCTTGTGTTTGAATATATCTACTATCCTTGGCTTGATGCGACAGTTGTCTGCCGAGCCTCTTAGTACATAAGAGCCAGGGGGTAGTTCGATGGTACCTTTTTTCAGTTCGGCGCCGTAGCGTGAGCCGTTAGTAGAACTCTCAGCAACGATGGTTGCTTGTTTCGTAATGTTCTTTCTCGGGGCATTTTCCGTCACCACTATGTAACGAAGCTTGAAGGGGCCAAACGAGCTTTTGGCTAACGAATTTGATGAGATCAAAAGTAATGCAATAATTGACAAGTATTTCCACAACATAATAACAACCTCCGCAGTGTCAACGCGGCGATAGTAACATTATGGCTGGGTTAAATCAACTATGTTTTATGTCTTTCTGTCAGTTAGAACGAAAAGTAAAGTTAATTTAGGTGCTTAGCAATCTAGTTTAGGGCTCATAAAGAGACTATTTGGCGATGGCAAAACGAGGGATATTGGAGAGCCGGATCAGGGCCCTCTTCCGCAAAGCTGCGTAATTGGGGCGTTGGTCCCACGGTCTTGAAGCGCCCCGGTATAGCCAGGGCCGTAAGCGATATCGGAAATGTTGTTGGTGTCGCGCCAACCGCCTAGTACTTGTCCGTAACCATTTCCGCAGGTGTCGATGCACAAGCGAAATGGGCTTGGGTTGGCCTTGGCACAAAAGTAGGTGCGACCGGCGTTGGTTCCTCGATTATGAAGAGCACCGCTGCAACCAGGGCCATAGGCGATATCATCGATATTATTGGTATCATTCCAGCCACCTACAGCAACGGGGTGAGAGCCCCCACAGTTGTCAATGCAGGCGATGATGCTTGGCCGGCTGTCGGAGCCAGCACACAGCTCCACTCCTTGGGGCGCAAGGAGTGCTCTAGCGCTGCCAAAGGTAGTGATTTTTTCGTCAGTGGGTCGCGGTATCCCCCCGAATTGTCATTGAGAATCAGTGATTCCACAATAATTCCATCGCCTTGGCTATTGCAAGTGGCGCGAACGGTGTGCCTGCCAAACCGAGTCAGTGGAGGCTGATTGGCTACCAATACGGTAACACTGCCATTGGGCCGTTCCCGCTCCAGCTGTACGGCCTGATTAGGCTGGCATGGCATGACACGGTCACAGGACTTGGCTTCCCAGATCATGTTGCGGAGTAAGCCTCTTTCTGACGTGTGGGTGACTTTTGCTGTGGCATTGACGTTGTTTGATGTCATCCTCACAATAAAAATAGCAAGGATTCCAGCGACTCCCATGGCTACGAGCGTAGATATCAGACTAAATCCATCGTCGGGCCTTCTCATGGCGCCATCCTTAAAAAAAATCTCCAATTCTTACCTATCGGATGAAACCTAGGCTACTTAAGGGATATTTTTTGTTGAAATGGGTAGGTCAACGAAAACAAGCCTCCAGTGGGAGGCTTTTTAAGTGGTAGAGATTGGTTTATCACACAGACATCATATGTCTGAAAAGATCGTGATTAGTTTGTGTGGAGAACAGTACGGATCCCTTCTCTTGCGGCTCCCGAAGCTGGACAGTAAGCCGCCGTTAAACTAGCTCTGTCGTTCGTTGGGTCAGCATCGGCGACAGCGTCGGCATCAGGAAGATCCTTAAGCGCGTTGCAAGTTACCGAGTAGTAACCACTGACACCGGTTGTGGGGCAGGTGGCCTCGCTGTGACCGAGCGTTGTTCCGAGCGTGTTGCACTCGTAGTCAAACTGAGTTAACACGGTCAGGTTTTGGAATGAGCTGAAATCTGACACCTGGTTAAAAGATAAGTCTAAGACCAAAAGGCCTGGAAGAGCGGCAAGTGGGCTAGGATCAACGACCTGATTATATTCTAAGCCTATCCCTGATAACAAGGGTAGATTCTCGATTGGACTGATGTCAACTACTTCGTTTAGGTTCAGCACCAAAGCGGTGAGAGCGTCCATGTTTCTAACCGCTGATATATCAACAACCTTATTGATCGCTAGGTCAAGCGCTAGTAGTTTTGTTAGGTAAGATAAGGGTCCAATATCAACCACTCCATTACCTTGCATCGCTAAGCTTTTGAGGTTTACTAGATGAGAAATGGGTTCGACATCGGTAACTAAGTTGTTATTTAGAACCAAAATTTCTAGATTCGTAAAGCTTGAGATTGGAGAAAGGTCTGTTAATCGTAGTTCAGGATTTAATGGCGCGTAAGTATCGGCATCGCGTTCGACACTAAGGTCCAGTTCTACAAGCTGTGATATTTCGGCTTCGGCCTCGGCGCAAGATTTAAAGCCTTTAAGACGGTCAATTGTGAGCTGAATCGCTGCCGATTCGTTTTCGTAATTGTTGCAATACTCAATAAACGTCTTCACCTGGTTACGTTCTTGGCACCATGATTTAACAGCTGGAGACGAGGTTTCTGCTAATGGACAGTTACTTGAGTCTTTGGACAGACTGGTCCCTAAAGTGTTGCCGTTCATTTTAAAGTCAGCAATCCTGACGAGTAGATCTAAGGGAGCAATGTTAGAGATCTGATTGTTTTCAAGGTTTAGGGCAATCAGGTTGAAAAGTCCCGCTAAGGCGACCACATCTTGAATGGCATTATTTTCGGCGTTTAGACTTGCCAAAGTTACCAGTCCTGCGATGGGGGTCAGATCTTCAATGCTGTTGTTGGATATATCCAGCGATGTCAAACCGGTAATACCGCTTAATACAGACAGGTCGCTGATCCGGTTCCCTGAGATGTTGAGAACGGAAAGGTTTTCAATTTCTAGCAGCGGAGTTAGATTTGAAATGCTCGTGTTACTCAGATCAAGTTCCTGGAGTGTTAAGGCATTCTTGCCGAGCTCAGCACAATCTGCCGATGCCGTGGCAGTTTTGATAGCATTAAATGTTAGTGCTATCTCAGGATCGTTTTCTGGCGCATCGCAATAGGCAGCGAATTTAGCAATTTCGCGCTCCTCAGCGTTTGCCTCTGCGTTTCTAACGATACTATCCAGTGACGTATCGTTTTCGTTACAACCCGTGATGATAAAAAGAGCCGTAAGTGTGACAATAAGCTTTCTCATGGAAAACCCTCTACCTAGTTAATTTAGTTTTTCTCAATGTGACTATTTCTTTTTCGGCTGACAAGATTAGCAACACCAAAGAAATCTATTTCCCCCAATATTTCAGATACATAGAGCTGGTATATTTTTTAATTTGAAAAAAAACGCGATGACCAGCTGAGGCTTTCATTTAAAGCTGGACGGAAGTGGCTTCTGGCAGTTAGAAAAGACAGGAAGCCTGTAATATAAAGTAGTTACAACTGACGGAGCCGGATTTTGATTAACCAAGGTACAGTAACTTACGATCCCAGTCCAGCTAATGCGCTGACTCTCGCACTCGAGAGCGACGACTTTGCCATTTTAGTCACTTTGATAGAGACTCAGGGATCCAGTTACCGCAAAGCCGGAGCCCGGGCGCTTTACTCCCACTCTGCGGGCTATCATGGTCTTATTAGTGGAGGCTGCCTCGAACAAGAAATGGAAAAACGGGCAAAGGCGGTTTTGCAGTCGCAAGAAAACGCTTATTGGCTTGTGGACACCCGCGATCCCATGGATGCTTTTTTTGGAACTGGGCTGGGATGCCAAGGTTGTTTAGTCCTCTTTTTTGAAATTGTTAACTTGAAGGAACCTCTTGAATTGAACTTGCTGAGGCTTATTCTGGAGGGGCCAGAGGAGAGGACTCAACTTACCGAAGAGTTTCACTTGAAGAGGCTTGAGGTTAAAAGAGAATTAGGTGATTGCGGCCATGAGATTCAGCCGTCACTCAAAGAAGACAGTCCCGATTCTATCATTCTTCAGTCTAAGCTTTGTTTTAGAAAAACCGTCGTGATTTACGCCTCTGGTATCGATGCCTTTCCTCTTATTGAGATTTTAACGAAAGCAAGTTACCGGGTGATTCTCGTGATACGAGAGGAAAAATTAGAAATTTTTTCGCAGTTTTCGGAGATTGCCGAAATTCTGCCATCTGAGTCCTCGACCCCAAAAAACCTCAGGACTCCTGAGTTTTCACTGATACTGATGACTCATAATGTAGAAAAAGATGTCGCCGCCTTCAGGCTTTTTAGGCAGGATTCCCGAGTGAACTACATTGGGATATTAGGACCAGCAAAGCGCAAAAAGCTTGTGATCGATCACGCAACGGATGGTGACACGCTCGATAACAAGACGCTTAGTAAAGTATTTGGTCCCATGGGACTTGATACAGGCGGAAGGGCTCCCGAAGATATAGCCATATCGATTGCCGCACATTTGCAATGTGTTCATTACGATAGGTTGCTTAACCATTTGGATCAAAAAAAAGGAGCTACAATTCCTGTTTTGATATTAGCGGCAGGGTCCGGTCGGCGATTCGGCGATAACGGCAAACTAACCCAAAATCTAGGAGATTCTTGTGTCGTCGACCAGGTGGTTCAACGATGCCGTCGCGTCTTTCAGGGGCCTATTTACCTGGTCTTAGGGGCCCGAGCAAGTGAGGTCTCTGCTTCTATCTCTGACATCGATCATTTGCATTGCTTATATAATCCCCTCTGGCAGACGGGGATGGCGAGCTCTTTAAAAGTTGGGGTGAGGCATTGCATGACCACATCAGCTCCAGGCTTTATAGTTGTGCTGGGTGATCAGCCTTTGATTGACGTCGATGATCTTGTTGCCCTGCAAAACGAGGTTGGGGATGGCCAAAGCCTTGTGGCTACCAAATTTCCAGACTATTGTGGTGCTCCGACTTATATTCCTAGAATAAAAACTCAGGAAGTTTTGGCACTGAATGGAGAGCAGGGGGCCAGATTTCTTTTTGATCAGACTACTCGTTATGTGCAGAGCACGAGGGCGGGTGGCCTTGATATCGATGTTCCGGATGATCTGATTCAGGCACGATCGTTATTAAAACACGAAACTCCAGCTCTAAGGGACTAGGGTTTCTGCTGGTACCAAGGCTGGTCCTCTGTAAAAACAATAAGTTTCTCCTCGCAGTGCATCAAACGCTGAAAAATCGGTTGGTTGGCTAGTCAGCCATAACTAATTCATATTGACATATTAAAATAAATCGACTATTTTGCCTCAACCAGTGATAGGAAGAGAAGATTATCTCAATGCAATCTACCTATCATTTTTCACCAAACATTTGTTTTAAGGTTTTAGGACATGAGAATAAAAAGCTTGCTACTGATTCTTTGTTCGATGAGTACCGTTGCGTTTTCCCAGAGAGCGGAAAAGCGCACTCATACCGTCGAATTAGACTCCACTGCTATAGGTTGGGGGTTTGAACAAGACTTCTATCGTTTGCCAAAAAAGGGCGACATCGGTCGAACTCCATGGAGAGACGATTACTGGGCAACAAAAGCTGGAGAGATTGCGCGGCGCTGGGATAATACTATAGGCGGTAACCTGACGGCTGAAGCCGTCACAAACCTTTCGCAAGAGCAGCTCAAAAATCTCTCGCCTGCTGAGAAGTATGACATTATCCGTGGTGACTTTAGCTTTAAGCTCACGGGTATGCAGTTGACGAAATTCCAGAAAACAATTGAAAAGTACGGAAGCATTGATGCTATCCCAGGTTGGGAAGGGATTTGTCACGGTTGGGCTAATGCCTCGTTGAATTTTGGTACGGAACCAAAGCCCATTGAATATGTAGGCCGCACGGGAATCAAAGTCCCGTTAGGTTCCTCTGATATCAAGGCTCTGCTAAGTTGGTTTCAAGGCGAGTGGGGATATGAGACTGCGAGAGATCCAGATCGAGAGGATCGTAAGCGTAAGCTTGGTAAAACTTGTCCGCTACCTTTGAATGATCCCGGGTTTGCTGCTCACAAAGACTGTCATGATATCAATCCTGATACGTTTCATGTGATTTTGGCTAATATGATCGGGATTAGAAAAGTTGGGTTCGTATCGGATACCGAATTCAACGACGAAGTCTGGAACTTTCCTATCTACAAGTATGAATCGCGATTGGTTGGCCATAGACTGCCTAAGGCGCAAGAGTTTATTCCGGAAGTGGTTAAAGTTGTTAGCGTCGATACCAAAATCGGAATCGCTATGGAAACCCATCCTACCTGGCAAACCACGGGAACAAGTATACAGAACCAAGGATTTGCGGTTCAATCGAAGTCTTATCAATACGAATTAGGACTGGATGCCCGCGGGCATATTGTTGATGGCGCTTGGGCAAAAGACTCTATCCAACCAGATACCATTTGGTTGTATGAGACCTTTAACTTTAGAGACCCGAAAAACCCCGATCGTGACATATTCTCTACTGAATTAGAGAGCATTTACCGTCAGTCGATTCAATAATTTGCGATATAACTGAGAAAAGAGTAAAACATGAAATATATATCTTTGGTCCTGCTAGGACTCCTCGTAACCAACTGTAACCTTCTTGAGAAAGGCGACTCAAAGAAGACAAGTCATCACCATGTTCCTGAGGATAAGGATAGTGATGATACGGACGTCGGCACACCTGACAAGAAAAAGGAGCTTCGTAATACTGAAGGTCTCGATCAGGAAACTAGCGAAACTGACTCTGATTTAGGTGAAACCGAAGAAGAGTCTGCAGAAGGGGAAAATCTTGGTGAAACTGACGTCGACGAGTCTGAGGACGATGATACAGACGTTCCCGAGATTACCTTTGACGATCACCTTAAGGTCATTCTTCAGGAGAGAGCAAGCGACGAGCTGTTTGTTGCCAAAGAGGGCGAAACGCTAAAGTTTAAATTTGATCAAGTGGGCGACAGTTTGACACTTGATTGCAACGGAATCACGGGACGCTGTCCCAAGGACGACCGCATCCGTTTGAACCGAGACCTTGGCACACTCGAGTTGACTTTCGGTGGTACCGATAGTGGAATCATTAATATATCCATTGGACACGATTCTTTAGACGAAAAAAGGCTTATGGTCATTCGTGTGGATGAGGCTATCAATAAAGCCCCTGAAATCATCTCAGATATTGGTGAAACCGTATTTATTGATGAGAGTGATAGCTATCATCTTGAGGTCCAAGTAAAAGACGATGACTCCCGCAGCGTTTATACGAATCTTATTTGTAAGCAGGGCTCTCAGCAATTTCAAAATTCTTTATCTGCTGGATCAGTTGCCATCAATCATGAAGGAAGGACTGGAGAGTATCTTTGCAAGGTCATCGCTGATGATACCATAGACAAAGCAGAGAGGCTGTTTTCCATTATATTTGAAACACCAACGTTCAAGCCCGTTTTGGCCGAAATCTCCGCACAAAGCTTTTTGCTGACGGAGGCCGGCCAAATTCAGTTCATGCTGCAAAATGCAGATGGTTTACTAGATAGATCTCAGCTCAGCTTTAGTGTGACGTGCAGTAACCCAGCCTTGGAAAATCAATTGGACCCAGCGACTGGAATTCTGTCATGGCCCGCCCAATCGTTTTCTGCCTCAGAGACTATTGACTGTCAAGTGACTGCTAAAGTAGGAGACGAAAGCTCAGCGCCACTAGATTTTTCTGTGGAACTGATAGACAGTGGCTTCCAAAAGCAGGCCTTCTTGCGCTACTGTTCTGATCTTTCTTATGGTGAGTCCATGGCTAGCCTCTCCTTGGCAATATCCTCTGAAAACAATTGTGAGGCCTTAAGCACTAAGATCGAGGGACTAAAGGGGGTTGATTTAAGTTTTACCGATAATGCTAGGTTAGATGATAAGGTTTTAGCAACCTTAGCTCACCTTGAATTTCTTGATATATCTGCTATTGCCTTGGATAGCTTGGATGCCCTAGAGGGATTTCGCTCATTGAAGACCTTGATCTATCGCAACGGACGTCTCAATCGTATCCAAGAATTAAATCTACCATCACTGACAACGTTGAATCTGTCTTCGTTAAAAGTAGCTGATCAGCCGCTATCAGACTTGTCTTTCCTGAAGGGCTTAAGAGATTTGGAATACCTGTATCTTGCTGATAACGAAATTTCTGATTTGTCTGCCATTGCAGGGATACAGACTTTGAAAGTCCTTGATCTCAATCGAAACCTGTTGGCAGATCTAAAAGACTTACCGTCTTCGCCTTTTGTGACGCGACTTGAGCTTTCAGGTAATAAGATTGAAGATGAACAGCTATCTTTCATCAGTGAAAAGATGGACGGTAACAGCTCCTTTCAAAATGATTACATGACTTATATCGATCTGAGTCATAACCAACTAGTTACCGGAAAAGGTTTTAAAAATTTCGGTAAAGTCGTCATGCTTGATCTTAGTTTTAATCAGATTGAAATCATTGATCATGTGATTGATACAAGGGCTTTTAAGCGATTGAAGTATATGAACCTATATGCTCCGGAAATTGAAATTGAGCCTACACAGGTCTATCTACAGAACCTAAGTGGCATCAATCTTTGGAGTGATAAAGCTCCGCAAGACTCCATCTGTCCAATTATTGATCGACCCCTTGCGCTTTCGTGCTTTTGGCAAAACTAAATCTTTTTTCTAGGTAAGTCCCTGAAATACGGGACTGCTTAAAAATTTTTTGCTTGCCATCCTGATCAACGATACCCCTGGTAATTATAAGTATCTGTAAATACATGTTCAATCATATAAAAAATCAATTATATTAAAGGGTTTTCTTGCCTTTCCGATCCCATCGAAGGACGCGATGGTCTCGATTTGCGAAGCTTTCGAGATCAAAAGAGAGGTTATTTACCATGGGACTGATAAGGCTATCTGTTATCGTTTGGCTTGCGAGTCTCGCTCTCATCAGCGCTACTGTAGTTGCGAAAACCCATCCCCATTCCTTAGTTATCGATTCTAGAGAGAAAGTCACCTCGCTTACCCAAGACATGTTTTTTTGGGAAGATAAGGACGGTAAACAATCGTTAAATTCTTCATTCAGATATTTTTCCATGCTCAAAGAGCGCTCCAAAACTCATCCAAATAACTCCCAGGGATTTAGCCATTCGTCCTGGTGGGGGGCTGTCGTCCTGATTAATCCTAAGGCTCGCTCGCTACCTGTTGTGGTTCGTCAGGAATATACTGCGACGGACCGCGTAGACTTTTGGCTCATCGATGAGTCAGGTTCTAGGGTGATCCACCATGCAACCGGTGGCGATCAATACCATTTGCAGAAGAAGGCTATGAAGGATCGTTTTCCGGCGGTAGAGATGCTGATTCCCCCTGGAAAAACTATTTTACTCACTCGCATCAAAAGTGAGGGTACGGTTATTCTCGACTTTACCCTGTGGGGCTCAGTAAGGCACTTCCTTGAAAGCAGCTCCAACGATAGGATTGTTATGTTTGCTCTGAGCTCAATGCTTTTAATCATGGCGACCTATAACTTTTTTATTTTTCTTCAGCTTCGAAAGATCCAATATCTTGTCTATGTAATTTTTGTCGTCAACATGATTTATAACGGTCTCGCGGCAACAGGTGGTCATAAACTTATATTCAATAACTTTACCTTTGTTATGAACCAAGGCTACATCACTAACTCCGGACTATCGACTCTCTTTGCAGCTATATTTGCTTATGTTTTTCTCAATATTAAACATCAATCCATTTGGTTGAGAGGCTTCGGAATGTTTTCCTGTTTTCTCTCCATATCTACGATGATAGTCGTATACTACAACTACAATTTAGGGGTTAAGTTTAGCATTCCAGCAACGATTAGCAGTGTGATATTTTCACTTGGCTCAGGTATCGTTCTTAGTCTGAAGGGGTTTCGTCCAGCGTATTTCTTTACAGTCGCTTGGACAACGATCTTATTGGCGGTTTTCTATCGTCAATTCACGATAACTGGACTTGTAAATTCATCTTTTTTTACCAACTGGGCTACATTAGTCGGTGCGGTGATTGAAACGGCTTTTATCTCATTAGCTCTAGCAGACTCGATCAGAGTCAAAGAACAAAAATCTCTAGCCTCCATACGTAAACTCAACAAAGATTTACGTAAAGAAACAGATAAGGTCATGCATCTCAATCGAAACCTAGAGGCTATGGTGGAAGAGCAGACACGCGAAATCAAAACTATTATGGATAAGGTTCATGTAGGAATCGGTGTTTTTGGTAAGAATCTTAGGTTGACTGAGACCTATTCCAATTATACCAGTCATGTCCTGGGAATCGAAAACGTCACCGAAGGTACGGCTCTCCTAGAGCTTTTTCAGGATGCTGAATTCACTGAAGAGACGCGAAACATTATTGAATCGATTTTGAGGGTCAGTTTTGGGCAGGATATCGTGAATTTTTTGATAAACGAGCATCAACTACCGGTGGATATTGAATTGAAAAAGAATGATAGTCATAAGCATCTGCTATGTAACTGGACCCCTGTTATTTCGAATAATCTCGTAGAAAAAGTCATACTTACGATGATGGATGTCACAGAGATAAAGTCTCTCGAACGGGATATTCAAGACAAAAATATCGAGGCTGAATATATCGCCGAGATCGTGAATTTGGATGCGAGAAAATTCCAAAGCTTTCTGGAATCGACAAGAGATTTTCTCGCAGATAATCAGAATTTACTCGATAATTTTTCCGAATTAGATAAAGATATCTGTAAGAGACTAATGATCAATTTGCATACGATAAAAGGTAATGCCCGTACCTTTGGACTTAAGCAACTAACACCAGTGGTTCATTCGGCAGAAAATGTGATCGAGGAGTATCTTGGGGATTCATCACATCTGAAGCGTGAGTTGATTGTTCGGGGGCACGAAGATGTTTGGCATAGCTATCACCAATACGAGACGCTCTTCAGTCAGAAGTTGCAGAGAGGAAAGCAAACGGGATTAACCTTTGAGCCAGAATTTTTGGGCGAACTGACACAACTTCAGCATTCCCTTCTAAATCAGATCGAAGGTCTTCAAGCTCAACAGCTCCGAAGAATGACACATGCTTTGGAAGTGAAAATGTATGTTTCAACGAAACAGATTGCTGATGACTTAGTCCCAGAAATCAAACGGCTTGCGAAAGACTTGGGCAAAAACACTGTAGCGCTAGATTATATAGGTGACGAGATATTGCTCCTTCCTCAAGCTTCTAAGGTATTGCAAGGGGCAATGATTCATCTTGTAAGAAATTCAATGGATCATGGTATTGAGACCTCAGACTTAAGGCGTGAAAAGCAAAAGCCTATATCAGGGCTTATCACTCTAGAAGTTAGTCTAAGACAAAATGAAGTCCTAATCCGATTTTCCGACGATGGCGCTGGGCTTGACCTGATAAATTTGAAAAAGAAGTTTGAGCGGCTGACGCAGCCAAGCACAGAGCAAATATCAGATAGGGTAGAGGAACTTGCCGAACTCGTCTTTAGTACAGGTTTATCGACTTCATTGGGGATTAGCGAAATCTCGGGTAGAGGTGTTGGGATGGGAGCCGTTCGTGAGCAGTTGACTGCCATAGGCGGCGGGGTTGCCCTTGTCATTGATGATGGTGTCCTTGGCAAAGAGCTTCATGAGATCCCAACTCATACCATTCCCTTTGCATTGGATCTATGGATACCGAGAAAT
Source organism: Pseudobacteriovorax sp. (assembly GCA_013215145.1). Classification (GTDB taxonomy): domain Bacteria; phylum Bdellovibrionota_B; class Oligoflexia; order Oligoflexales; family Oligoflexaceae; genus DT-89. The sequence goes on along the minus strand of JABSRP010000034.1, from coordinate 62,251 downwards.
TTCATAGTATCCGTAGTCGATGATTCTTACCCTGAGGTTGTTTAATACCGTTGCAAAATCCTATCTAATCTAGTCTAAAATTTCGGAAAACTACTGAAATTTCCAAAGGAAAAATGGATATCGTCCGATTTCCTTACTTATAGATAAAAAGGAGGTTTCCATTGAAGCTGATTACACTGGTATCTTTACCCATTCTGCTACTGGCCGCATGTGACAGTGAAGACAGCACTTCGTCTTCTGCGACGCCAACTCCCTCAGCAGGGACATTGTATGTAAACATCACGCCAACGGCGTCGACCGCAGGTGCGGATCTTCGAGCCGTGGATGCCAGCCAATTTAGGAATAAATCTATAACTTCAGGTCCGCCCGAAGAACTAAGGCTTTACATCACCTCAATGAGTTTAGCCAATTCGTCAGGTGAAGGTGGAGAAACACCAATTTTTGTCGACGAGGATGGAGCTGAGTTGGTTATTCGAGATGGAGGAATCGATATCTCGAGTCTGTTCACTCAGATTGGCTGCATTGCCTCTGATGGCACGGTCCTTAGCGAGGACTGTCCATGTGGTTTAGATGCAAACAATGAACCTATTTCTAAAGAATCTGATCCCGCGGAGCCCTCTGTTGAGTGGTGCCCTGAGGTTGATACCGCTGCAGGGGATACGCCGGCTTCAGGGGTGGTTAACGTGGAACAGGCAGGATCCTACGACCTACTAAAAGTGAGTTATTTATCCACCGCAAAGATGAGAGGCTGTGTGACGGGTAACTTTGCCGGCAACGACGCCACAGTAGATGACCCGATCACAGGTGTTCAAACCTACTGTACCCGAACAGGTTACGATACGCCGACGATGAACTCAACTGGCACCAGTTATAATGCAAGCGATTTTCAAGGGAACACGGCGACGTTGATGGATGTTGCTATGGATGTTCATTCTCGTCAGGAGCTAAACCTCGAATTCCCGATCCAGGGAGGCGTTACGATAGGAGGAGATAGTGAGGACAGTCCAAAAATAACTCTATTGGTAGATACCAACAGAATGCTCAGGTTTGATAACGGCAAAAGAGAAACGAGCGCTTGTGATGGCAGTACTTTTAACGAATCATCTAACGTCTGGGCTCCCTACTTTTTTAACGATATTTTAGGTAGCTCAAGTTTTGTTTTTGTCGGGCAGGTAGGTGAGGTCCAAGGATACTCGTGGAGTACCCTAGTTGAGTCTGCCTCTGACCAAGCCACTGCGGAATCGAACTCTCTCACCTGTCAAAACTCGGAATTTTGTATTTACGTAAACGGTTGGCTAACCATCATCAAGCAGGCTGATGGCACGCCTTATTTGAATAACTTTCTGCCTGATGATGATGGCGCTCTTACGGTTCTGAAAGGTGGAAATTATGCGGCAGATGGTGTCGCCATTGATGAGTTTGTCGTGAATAGTAGCAGCTCATGGGATATCAATTACACCCTAGGAAGTCAGTTAGATGGTGTCGTGAAAGGGTTTGATCCCACCACAGCAGTAGGCTCATCGCAAGACGTCAATTTTTTAGTTGATGCGGCAGATGCTGGGGAGTGGAGTTATGGTGAGGTTACCTTTACTCGGGTTCAGTAGTACTGTACTGATGAGGTTGAATTTTTGAACGGGAAAAGAGTCCGTCGAACACGGACTCTGCATATGACGAGAGCACTCGCCTCAACTAACTTATCGAAACATTATCGCGTCTGATCAATTAAGTTCGGACAGTATAGATCACTATCGTTGATTTGGCCGATAAGTCTGGGGCGTCCTCCATCTATGGCATAGATAGCACCATACTCATTGTCTCCTGGGTAGTAGGCGACCGTTACAAAAAATTGATCATCGTCTAAACCAGGCACTTGGTAGTACAAAATATCACCAGCTTCAGAGGTGAGTAGCCATTCGTCTTCGGTTTGAAGCCCAAAAAATCCTCGGATAGCTTCCTCTAGCGTGAAAATCCGATCCAAATTTTGTGTTGAGATCACACTAAAAATCAGAGCCTTCTCTGTTTCCGTTAAGGAAGCAAGGTCTTTATCAGTGACAATGTTCGTCAGAGTGAGTCCGCTTGGGGATTGGGCGCCAACGGCAAAATCTAATTCAAACCGATCATAGTCAGCAAAGGTATCGCAGATGAAAAGGGGTTTGGCCGATAATTGAGACGTAAAAACAAACAAAAGCACTAAAAAAGAAGATTTCAGCATATGGAACCTCGTTGAAGAAAAAAACTTTGTTTGGTCTTTCTTTCACTTAGCCAGATAGGAGGTGCAGAGCGGGAAAGCCTAAGGGTCTGTGCACCGGGAACTAAGTGACGGATGTACGTTTTGATCCAGTGTTCTGGTAAGAGTCAAGTAAGATTTTACAGCACTGCATGGATCACTATTGTTACGAGTCCTAACCATGGCAACTGTGGGGAGGCAACCTCAGGCGTGACTTATGCCATACATGGGTAATTTATAAGCCAAAATAATGATTTGGTTTTTTCTGGCAAAGCATTTGCTTTCCTCATTGCAGGAGGTACCTCTCATGGCGAAAATATTACTCTTAATAGCCGTTTTTCTGTTTGGGATAAGCTCACAAAATGCACTAGCTTCCACCGGCCGTGATGCAGATTCCTCACCAGAGGAATTGGTACACGAGCCAAGCAGACCTACTTGCTCATCTTCGGGTACGACCATTTCAGGAGGACATTTTCCGAGTCATCTCCCTTCCGGAGATGCCGGTGTCATCATTGGGGTCATAGTATTGGTACTGGTATTTATACTGGTGACTGCCGTCATATCGGAATTGATCCACCAGTCTTTTTGTCGCCCAGTCTAAGTTATTTTTGGTTGGAGTTGCACTCAGAGGTTTGTGATGGTGCTAGAGTCATACGTTTCAGAAGATATTCGCCGTAAAAATAACCAACGCGGCTGATGATTTTGGTGCCCGCTTTGATCGAACCCCAAAGCGATCCGCTGATTTTCGACTTACCATAAGCTCGTCTGAGGTAGGTGATCGGCACCTCTTCGATCCGCAACTGCTGCCAAATCGCTTTCATTTGCATCTCCACGTTCCAGCCCCAGGTACGATCGATCATGTTGAGATCCAACAATGAACGGTAGCGAATCGCACGGAGTGGTCCCATCTCATGGTACCGAAACCCTGTGCACCACTGCATGAGTGTCACGGTCAACCAGTTCCCAAAATTCGCATGAGACGGCATGGCACCCTTCTGCTTAAATTTACGTTGGCCTATCACAAAGTCTTTAGATCCGGACAAAATAGGCTGGATGATACTAGGGATTGCTGAGGCGGGAGAGGTGCCGTCAGCATCACAAACCACAATCACTTGAGGAAGATTGTCGGGTTGATTGGCAATATAAGCCATTCCCGCTAAGACTGCATTACCGTAGCCCTTAGCTCCACAACTAATGACCTCACTACCTGCTTTTGTAGCAATAGCTATAGAGTCATCTTTACTGCCATTGTCAACCACGATGGTTCGGTAGCGTCCCACGAGTTGAGGTAGGAGAAGATTGAGGTTAGGTCCTTCGTCCAGGCAAGGGAGGATGACGGCAATGTGATTGATATCGCTCATAATATCTCCTTTTTACGTCTGATATGTTTTGATATAACTTTTATGTCTTTTATTAAGCATGCTGTTATGATTGTGTAACAGACATACCTGATGATGATCGGGTCTTGGTTGTTTATATAGGTTGTAATACTGGCCAGGCTAAGGCATGTCCACACAACGGGTGTTAGAAATAGTTTTTTATAGGGTAGAGCTAGGCCTAAAATGGCGATTAAATACCATGGATGCAGAGTTGGAGACAGCATCCAAAATCCCGTCACTAGGATGAGCGACGCTAGCCTAATGGAAATGCTTTTAAGATGAACCTGCCAAACAAGAGTGAGGAATAAAGTTAGACCTAAGAACGCTCCGATGAGCTTTGCTGAGGCAATAGCTTGATTCCCATAGCCAGCAAGTCTCATGAGATCGACTAAAATTTGATGAATATATCCAAAAAATGACCAATGCTTACCAAAAACGAAAAACGACGTCAGCATATTGCCCTGGCTGCTAAGATAAAAGCTAAAAAACATGAGGGTTCCCGATAAGGATATCACTCCCAAATATGGAAACCATTTCCCTTTTTCTTTTATGATGAGAAAGGGGAGTAAAATGATCGGATATACCTTAAGCATAATCGCAGAAACAAAAGCAAAGCCACGAAGGTAGACCATCTTACTACTGCCGTAGAATATCAAAAGCAACAAAGGGATCAAAAAGCCATCCAGGTGAGCGTTCATTAAGAATTGCATGATGATAAGTGGATTCAAAAAAATATAGGACCAACCGCGCGATCGCAAAGTGTACATGCAACATAAAAGGGTGATAGCTATGAATACCTTCCAGCCCAAAGTCAATTGGAAGGGAGATAGCCCATCTACACTTTGTATCTGACTGGGGTCAAAGAGAAACGGCCAGAAATAAGGATTAAGCCAGGAAGAGATGGCGAAGAAAATCTGTGCCACTGGCGGATAAATGCTGTGTAGGTGCTGGTGATTTATCAGTTGCGCCCAAGATATGGCGGCAAAATCGGGATGGTTTTCAGGTGTAAAAAGAAAGGGATTCAACCCTTGATTGAGATGGAGTCCATCCCAGACGTAACGGTAATGGTCTGTCTCTAAGTATGTAGGAGTCACTACTGTAAATATCGCTAATAGAGCAGCATGGGGTAGCCAGTCTCTGGAGTCCCTTGATAGCGTCAGCAGATAATTAACTGTGAGAATACACAGCATAGTAAGGAAGATGCCAACGCTCAGTCCGTTCGGACTGTCAACTCCCTTAAGGTACATAGTCCAGGACCCTATTGAAACGGCGCCGAGGACCACAGTAGTGATCCACAGCTGCCGCATCATGGTAAGGCGGAGGCGACTAGATGGTGCGATAGCTGACACCAAGTGTGTAGGTTTGCCAATCACTCCAGATATCCTTTAAGTTTTGCGCTTGTGTCCATCCAGCTTCCACGGCAAGGCCTTTCCATACTGTGGCGCCGCCAGAAATACCAATTTCTGTGGTTTCGTCTTCTAGCTGATCAATGGTGTTTCCGCCAGCTAGGATGCTTGAATCGATGGTAGATTTTGTATTGATGTACGATACCTGTACCCAAGAGCTGGAAGGTAGTCCGATGCCGATGCTTGCCGATAGCTTATCATCTTCCCAATCACCCGCTTGGTCTGCTAGGCGATCAAAGCCGATACTGGCCCAAGCACCTTTATAGACTGCTGAAACACCAAGGCCAAGAATGGTTCCTGTGGTTCCTTTATCTACGGTTCCCAGCAAGTAGCCCTTATTCGTTGGAACGTCATCGGCGCGGTCAGCCTCGTTACCTAACGCAAACTCGTCAGGTGTGGTGGGCAGGACTAGTCCGACTGTAGCGGATCCTAGAATCTCTACGGGACCTGACGTATAGTCGCTTAACGTGAAGATGCGGTTCTTTAAAGAAATTTGGGTGTCAGTCATAGCAGCAGCCTCATAGGAGTCTTGTGCTAGATCGACTTCTTCGCGATTCACTGACTTATGGGCTGAGTAAAAGCCGACCTGAGCCAACCAAGGAAGTGGTACACCAAGTTCGCCATAAACAGCCGTTGCCTGCTCTTGCTCTTCCAAGACCACGGGACTGTTTTTACTCTCTCGAGCCTGGTTAGACGTCAATGAAACCTTCACATAGTACTCGTTAGGTGACTTAACCCAACCGCTTGCCAAACTTTGGCCGCTAATTAGGAGTCCAGATAGTCCGACTGTGATGGCTGTTGTTTTCCACAAAATTTGCTTTGTCATAATTCTTCCCTCAACTTTAATGATTGGCTGTTGACCTTTTGAGCTATCTTCTTTTTTAGGGGGTTCGGAACGAGCGCCCCGTCTTTTGAAGACATTAACGATTCATTTCTAGATGGTTCTTCGGTGCGAAGTAGTAAAAAGCTACCGATGCCGTGAAAAAACATCATAAGTGCAAAAAGATATTGCCCTTGAAGAATGGCAATAATGAAACTGTAAGCGAATAATAGGGTCATCCCACCAATAATGAGACTATTCCTTTTCGCTAGCAGACTGTACCGAGTGGACTTGGGAGTCCGTTTGAATTCCACAACTTTCTTATCACTATCGATAAAAATGCCTTGGAGATAAGATCCGATCGTGGTGACGGCGATAGTAGGCGCTGTTATCAGTAGAAAAAATGTATTCCAAAGTCGTGAGACCACAGATGTGTTCTCGCCGGTAAAAATCCGCCTAGAGCTATATACACTGAAAAATAGGATCATGAGTACGAGCCACAAACCAGAATCAAACAATCTAGCTGGCTCGAAAAATGATGTGGACTCCAACCACTTGGCTCGCAGTGGTAACCATAGTGGCATCAAAAAGTAGATCCCAGCAATCAGTCCACCATACCCGTAACCAAGCAAATGAATGATAGCGTCACGCTTTTGCGAGAGGTTCCAATCGGACATAAATATTTTTGCCCAAAGGAGCCGACCCACCTGACCGTTTCCACGAGCCCAACGCCGTTGCTGTACCAAGAAGCTACTTAATGAGGCAGGTAACTCTGAAGAAATCTGAACGTCTGTATGAAACACAATCTCCCAACCTTTCATCTGCACAAGGTAGCTTAAGTACAGATCTTCTGTAACCGTGCGACTTGACCATCCGCCACCAGCTTCAATGGCTTCCCGGGACCAAATTCCCGCTGTGCCGTTGAAGTTTAGTGGAAGGTTTTGGCGCCATCTCGCGTCTTGCTCGACGAAAAAATGAAAGTTTAATAGCATCCGTTGAAGTCGTGTTAATAGGTTCTGAACCGGGTTACGGTAGATCCAAGCAGCCTGAACAACGGCCACCTTACGACCTTGAAAAAAACTTGGCATAAGTTGTTGGAGGAAATCCTCCGTAGGTCGAAAATCGCAGTCGAATACAGCGAAGTACTCTGCATCTGATTTATTCATGCCATAATTTAAAGCGCCCGCTTTAAAACCCTCACGGGATTCTCTGTGGATGAGTTGAATATTGAGGTCAGGTTGTTCTGAACGGACTTTGGCAATAGCCTGTGCTGCAAAAAAGCTAGTCTCATCGTTTGAGTCATCTAACACCTGGATATCTAACGAATCTCGTGGCCACGATATTTTGCTGACTTTCTCGATAAGATCTTTGACGTGATCCGGCTCACAATAGACCGGGAGTTGAATGCAAACCTTGGGGTAAGCCTCCATAATAAAATCATTTTTTTGTTTTTGCTCAAGTGAGCCAGTGGCTTTTCGTCGCATAAACAACTTATACCAAAGGCCAGCAATTATGAGACATTTGAAGGACCAGACTAGAGCCAAAAATAAATATAACAAATCATCACCTTAAGCAGTTTGGGTTTATCCCAAGACATTGCTCTTTTATGTTCGGAGAATCGACCAAAAAGTTTCAAATGATTAAAAAAAAGGTAGCTAGGATCACCTAGCTACCTTCGAAAATGCCCCTGTCAAAGCCTAAGTAGAGAGACAGAGAGGATCGATTACTACTCTTCGATTAGAGTAGCAGTGTTAGAAAAGCTGAAACCTTGTAGAACGCCTTCAAGGCTTGCTCTGTCGCCTAAATCAATAGCGATTTGGCCGTTGCGAGCTGGGTTTTGACGTCTGTCTGGAGTCCATTCAGCGTCAGTTTTTGTTAAGTCGGCGCTAAGTGGTAGGGCTGAGCCTGGAGTTAGATCGGTAACAAAGTACTCAGATTGGCCTTCTGGAATACTACCAGCACCAGTCATTTTTACGCGAAGTTGAACGGTCTCTTCTTCGGTAGTGATCGAGTCGATGGTCAAGATTCCGCCAAGCCATGCACCAACATATTCGTAGGATAGCTCGTCAGCGTCAGTCCATAGGTCTAGTCTATCAGCAGCTTCGATCAACTCCGCCTCAGTCGAGAAACGGTACGTTTGTAGAACGCCAGAAAGGACCTCTCTATCACCAACATTGATAGAAATTTGGCCATTGCGGCTTGGGTTTTGACGGCGGTCTGGGGTCCACTCGTCATCAGTCTTGGTTAGAGCGAAAGACTCAGGAAGTGTCGCACCTGGCTCTACTGTTGTGACAAAGTACTCAGATCGTCCTTCAGGAATACTTCCCGCACCAGTCATCTTGACTCTTAAAGTCAACTGATCGTCTTCGGCAGCTACAGAGCTAATGGTTAAATCTCCACCTAACCAGCTACCGCTGTACGTATACGTGTCAGCGTCAAGGTCCGACCAAATGTCAAGAGATGTCATAGCGAAGGCCATGCTGCTCACTGCTACCGCTACGGCGGGTAATAAAACTTTCATCTTAAAGTTCTCCCAAATATAAATAAGTATAGACACATCCACAGACAACCACTGCCTGCAGAATTTTAATTCTGTTTTGCCGATGCCAAAAGCCATGAATCATCTGACTCTTGAGATCTGACCTTGGTATGAAATAAACGTCTTCGTGAAACCCACAAATCTCTGAGGACAAACAAAGAAATCACCCCATAAAATAAGACGCGATAGCCCCAGGGCATCACATCGTTCACATAATAGTACTGACTAAAAAAGGCGCACGCTGGCCAGATGATTGGTGTCATGAGGACTTTCCAGTAACGCACACCCACTACTAAAAGTGGCAGTAAGTACCAGGGATTAATCACTGGACTAACGGCTACAAAAACCAGAAGGAGCCACAAACTATAAAACTGCAACGAAGAGGATTTCTTGGCCTTAAACGCTGCACGGACGAGTACTAATAGAGTCGCGAGCCCGATAAGAGCCATACTTCCTTTGACAAACGCAACATGCTGTGCGCCGAATATTGATTGGCTCACCAAGAATAAATAAGGAAAAAATACCCAGTTTTCACTAAAACTCTGCGTAGAGGTCGCCAAACTCTTATAAATAGCCGGCATAAAAGGTATCGTCAGGCAGGCAAAGACACCGAAAGCTAGTATAAGGATTTCGGCCAAACGCTTTTTATCATGAAGAAGCTTTTGGGCAAGCAGAGGCAGTATAATTATGGGGAGCCACTTGGCGGCTATACCTAAACCGAGAGCAAAACCGGCTGTGTAAGTCTGTTTTCGGAAAATCCTCGGGTTTAGGAGTAGTAGGATAAAAGGTAATAGCAGGATTTCAATGTGTTTGTTACCTATGGCGCAAATCAAGAATAAAGGATTGCATGCCACGATCCACCAAGAGCGATGCCGAAGTAAGTAAATCACAAAGGCGAGAGTCAAGCCGACTACGACGGACCAACCAAACTCCACCTGAAATAAGGTTTTAGCGAAACCAGGATAAAAGGTGCCTGAATCCCAAAAATAGGGATTGATGAGGGATGATAGACCGAATACCAGCTCGGCAAAAGCCGGATAGATGGTTGGTAGTTCGGGGAAATTAATAAACCCCACCCACCAGACAGACTTAAATTCAGGGCTGTTGAGCGGAATGATATCATATGGATTCAATCCTCTTACGAGATTACTTCCATTCCAAATATAGCGATATTGGTCTGTTTGCATCACTGTGGGTATCAGTATGGTTGCGACGAAAACTAGTAAAGCACCCCAAATCCAAGAAATTTTAGGGCTGTATTTGCGGGTGAGCCAGAGAATGCCGAGATACAAAAGAAGACAGAAGGCCAGAGCCAATACTTGGCCTTGATAAACTTGTTGTTTGGTAAATCCTGGAGACAGGACAGCCGCTCGCAACAAGTGAGCGCACAGCCCGTACAAGACGAGCGGTGCGAGTAAAGCAATCTTCAAAAGTCGTTCAAACAAAACTGGTCTCACCATTTAACTTTAAAACGTGTAAGAATCTTACAATTGCTCGTTTACGTCCCAGATGTAAGGGTCGTCGTAGATTTCGCCAGTGGGGATGATTTGCTCGATTAAAGCAATATCCGACCGACAGGCAGGAATCATGGACTCGGTGAGGCCTTCCCAGTTCGCGCCATACATAAGAGCTGTATCAGATGGGTAAAAGAAGAAGAGTCCGCCGTAGATCAAGAATTCATTATCCTCTACGTAGAAGAACTCTTCGCTATTGACTGTATCGTAATTGTTTTCAATCAGGGCTTTTTCGATATTATCCGCGCGGTAGAGGAAATTTCGAATGCGAGGGCAGCTAATAGCACCACAGACGATGGTATAGTGAAGTCTTGGCTCGACAACATCCAATAGTAATGCTTCAGGGGCAGGAAGCTTGTCCCCTTCTTCTCCTAAGCGCATGATGCCTTTTTCGATTTCGTTGAGTGAAAGCTGGGTTCCAGAAACAGATTTCTTCTCGTCAAATAGGCCAAATCCAATGTCGGTACTCACATTGCGTGCCTGAGGATTGTTAACGATGACATCGATCATCAGCAGGTTATAAATGTTAGACCAGAAAGCCATGGCTGCATTACGCGATGTGCCTCTTGGTGAGATGACAATGTCCGTGTTCGGTATAGCGGCAGCGATTTTTCCCCATTGAACTGACAATTCACCACGAAGTTTGTTGTAGTTGATGAGGCCATCAGCATCCACAACGTCCCTCAAAATTAGATCGGCGAGGGTTTCGAAGTCTTTTGTCGTCTCAATATCTTTAGTGGCGTAGTCCTCTAGGGTTTCTGTCAACACACGGGGGGCAATGGGGCCACCATGTTTTGCCGTCATTTCGTCAGCAATACACTGTCGAAGAAAGGTGTCGAACTCAGTATCAAATTCAATTTGTTCGCCGCCCTCACCGCCATCGGTTCCCGGCTCTTCCAAACCTGGATTTTCTGGCGCTACTACAGGCGGAGGTGGTGGTTCGGTGACATCGCCACTATTGTTGTTATTGTTACCTGGGTTTTGTTGCATACTTCCTGCGGTGAAGTCCGATTTGGTGCAGCCTATCGCAGAAACTAGGCCGAGGCAGAGAACGATATTTCGCATAGTCTTAAATCCTATTTAAATGTTACAATTTAGGTTGCGAAAAGGCGTTCGTCGGTGAGTTTTGAGAAGTTACAGAAAAAAACAAAAATAAAATGCCATCTTCTGAAGATGGTATTAATGACTCTTTCAAAGCTGCTAAACTTAATTATTAAGTACCGCTGAATGATCGTCTGGGAGTAGGTTCCAGCGTTCGCCGTAAACATGAACGTTTTTTGTAGACTGATTTTTCTGATCGACAAGTGGACCTTTAAGATGCGTCCACAGCAAAATACTTCCGGGTATGTTATAGGCTTGAAATCCTAAATCTCTTAGTGTCTGTGTTTGCCTACCACTGCGGTGTCCAATGGTACAATATACGTATATGGTTTTGTTCTTATAGAAATCTGGCTGAGAACGAAGTGTTTTTAGTGTGATGGCTCCTGGAATCTTAGAGACTAAGTATTCGTTTTCTTCTCTTACGTCGACAAACACGACGTCTTTATTGTTCTTCCAGTCGCTCAGAGCCGTGGCTGCGCTAACCGAAGGGACAGTCCATTCGGCTTCGATGTCTCTTGTCATATCACTGAGAGTTTCTAGTTTAGATTTTTGCGTGCCGCCTCGAAAGGTACAAGCTGCAAGCACGCTAATGACAATCAAATATGACATAAGTCTATTCATGAAAACGATCCTTCCCTCTAGATTAGTTTTTCTTAATCTATTGTCTAAATTACGTCAAACAATAGGCAGGGATTCTTTAGATTTATAAATCTGATGTTCTGCCACGTCTTCGAAAAACGTTTAGTGTATTTTGGGATTTACAATTTGATACCAGGAAAAGCAAATCCAACGACAAGAAAAAAGAACAGGTATCTTTCAATATCTTCGCTTAACTCATTGAGATCACATTGAAAAATATGGGAAATTATTTCAACATAAGCTTGTGTTTGGATCTTTGACGTCGTATATACCTGAAAAAATACTGCAATCAGCAAAGTAAATGCATCTATCGCGGGCTTTACACGCTAGGTCATTTGTTTGCGAAGTTTTTACCGACTTCTTGTGGTTAAAGGTGGATCCAGAGCTCAATTGTCACGAATGAAGGAAGAACTATGAAGCTTTTATCAATTATAGCCTTATCGATGGCCGCTCTATTTGCGAGCGATGCATTTGGCAACAGCCGAAGTGAATATGTGACCTGTGACAGCGGGTTCTATGAGTACAATACCTGCGAGTTAGGAGTTGATCTACGTAACGCCTATGTTCGTGTTGATCGTCAATTATCTCGCGTCACCTGCTACCGTGGTGAAAACTGGGGCGTGAATCGATTCGGCATCTGGGTTGAAGGTGGTTGCAGCGCTGTCTTTGAGATCCGTTACCGAAGACCTCGGCCTCCCTCTGATCGTAGAGAGTATACGACCTGTGGAAGTCGGGACTTTGATTACAACGAGTGCTATATCGGTCGCATAGAGCGCCGATCGATTCGCCTCGAAAATAACCTGTCTCGCGTACGTTGTGTGCGAGGCGAAAACTGGGGCTACGACGGGGGAGGATACCTTTGGGTAGACTATGGTTGCCGTGCTACTTTTAGTTACGTACCTAGACGTCCCATAAACCCTTGGTAAAATTTAGTTAGATATTTTGGATCCACCGGGGCCTATACCATTAGGCCCCTTTTTCTTTACAGTGAATTTATCTGCCCGATATTCTTCTAGTAATTATTCATTTGAGATTATAAGGTATCAATCTACACCCGTGACAGGCCTAATAAGGCATGGTCAAATTCGGTCGCTTTACCTTACTGTGAAAGGTGTCATTAGGTTTTTAAATGGAAACTGTGAATTTAAATGCGATTGTACTCCTCGCGTTATTGATCAGTAGTTTTGGAATCAGCGCCATTGCCAAACGATGGATTGGTGGCAAAATCGGCGTTTTATCTGGTGTTGAATTTGTCGTTATTGGTATTTTGCTTGGTGAGTCCTTTGGATTAGCTGCCATTACAGCTGAAATCACTGAGCCATTTATTCCTCTCATCTCCCTTGTTATCGGCCTTTTTGGCTTTTTATTTGGTCTTGAGGTGATCAATGTGAAGGTCAAGACCGAAGTAGGGCAGCTTGGAATTTACTTTCACTTCCTCATTTTTTTTGTTGCCACTTTTTGCCTGTTTCCTGTCCTGGTGAGCTTACTCCCCTATCTACCGGGGGGCAATGAGGTTCTGCGGACATTTGGCCTGAGAAAGATATTTGACCCCTTTCATTTTTTCGGTGGTAAAGATACCCACATTTGGATGGCGGCGACTCTTGGTGTCATGATGATGACATCGTCCTACGAATTTGTCGATCGTAGTACAAGATCCAGCCGGGTCTCGGGGACTCTTCGCTCCATACTATTGCGCGTGACGGCCTCCGGCGAAACCTTAGCTATCTTTTTGTTTGGATCCATTTTTGCCGGAGCTCAAGTTTTCTCCGGTAACAATGTTATGGGTTGGACCGTTACGGAATGGACCGTTGCGGTCATTGGTCTAGGTTGTTTTTGTGGAATGCTGTTCTTCTTATTTATCGGTAAGGATGAGTCTCCGGTAAAAACCTATCTAGCCACTATCGGAGTCGTTACCCTGGTAAGTGGAATGGCGTCATCTGTTGGCATCTCGCCGCTATTTCTTAATTTTGTCTGCGGAGCCACTCTTGCTATCGCTTCGCCATCTGCAGAAAAAATAGCTAGTACTTTAAGCGAAATCCGGGCTCCCTTATCTATCATGGTGCTGTTCTTTGCGGGGGTTTCCTTAAGCTCGGTAACTATTTCGGCTGTAACCATAGCCATTGTCTATATCCTTGCGCGTTTGGCGTGGCTATCAGTGCTAACGCCTTTCTTTTCAAGAGTCATGGTGGAGCGCCGCCATGCTCCCAAAATGAGACGCGTCTTTTACCTTCAGGACGTACTGATTGTCATCATTCCTCTAGATCTGGCTATTCGAAATATTGGATTTTCACAGGAAATTTTGTTTTGCTCACTCCTATCATATTTATTCTTTAGTCTCCTTGGAAATAATGCTTTACCGAAGTTTCTCGATGACAGTATAGAGTTTTACAAAGAGACTGGTAAAGAGGGTATAAATACTTGAAGGTTATTATCGCAGGAGCTGGAGAGCTCGGTTACTATTTAGCCAAAACTCTGTCCGAGTCCAATCATAAGGTCTTATTGGTTGATGTAGACCGAGGTTTGATCGATGAGGTGGACGAAGAGCTTGATGTGATGACCGTTCGTGGTAACGTTACTCATCGCCGACTCCTAAAAGATATTGGTTGTGCTGAGGCAGATCTATTTATGGCACTGACAGGTGATGATGCCATTAACGTGGTTTCGGCTTCCTGGGCGAAGAAGCTGGGAGCTAAGATCTCTTTGGCTAAAGTAGATGATCCCGATTACTATCCAAACGAATCGCATATTATCAACGACGAGTTTGGTATCGATGCTACTATTTGCTCGTCTCGTATTTTGGCTCTTGAATTTCTCAGAAAAATATTACTCATTGGTGCCGAAGAGGTTTATGAGTTTGCCGGCTATGGCATGAGCGTGATGCACTTGACGGTGGGAGAGAACTCCAACCTTACTGATATGCCCCTTAAGCAGCTTGAAAAAAGTCAAAACTGCCGTATCGTGGGATTATTTCGCAACAAACTCTTTCGCGAACGATCATCGATCCAAAAAATCATGGTGGGTGATCAATTAGCCGTTGCTGGTTCTATCATTGACCTATTCCAATATATGAGGTCTCTCGAGAAAGACACAGACCACCGTAAGGCTGTGGTTGTTGGAGGTGGTGATGTTGGGTTGCAACTTGCCAAATACTTGGAACTTGGGGAAGAAACGATAGAGCTCATTGAGATCCAAAAGAAACGATGCATTGAACTTGCTGGAATCTTAAAGTCGGTACGAGTGATCCATGGCAACGGTAGTGATTTGTCTCTATTGAAAGAGTTAAGAGCTCAGTCCTCTGATTATGTTGCTATGGCAACGGGATCTGATGAGGCCAATATTATGTGCTGTTTGATTGCTAAAGAGGCATCTGTTGGTTACTCATTTGCACGCCTTAGTCAAGCTGAGTATACCGATGTGGTTGAGCACCTAAATATTGATAGCTTGGCATTTGCTCACAATGCTGTTCTTCAACTGGCCTTAGGATTTTTGGATACAGCCACTACCAGTAAATACATCAGTACCGGTTTCTCTCATGACTACTATGAATTACGAGTTCCTGCTGTAAAAAAAACATCCTTTCGCTTATCGGAGCTAAACCTACCATCCTTGGTACACTTGATCGGTGTTGTGCGAAATTTTATTTTAATCGATAGCGATAGTGCTATCAAAGCGGATGATCATCTCGTTTTTGCCGGTCCCAAAAACTCAGCTAAGGCCGTCATTAAGGCAATTAGGCAGCTTTGTAGGGAAACGTGATGAACTTTAAAGCGGTAGCTCAACAAATTGCAGCCTTGTTGGGTATTATAACCTTTTTGTTTCTTGGTCCACTGGGGTTAGCTATTTACGATGGAGACGAATCCTCTGCCATTGCCTATGGTGCAACCTTTTTAGTGTTTGTTGGATTTACTGGGATAGCCCGATTTCATGGTGGAAAGAAACGTTTTGACATCTCACGAAGAGAAGCGTTGCTGGTAGTCACAGCCATCTGGATCTTCGTTGGGTTTGGTGGGGCCTTGCCCTTTTATATTGAGGGCTCTATCAAGAGTTTTCCAGGTGCAGTATTTGAATCTGTTAGTGGACTTACCACCACGGGAGCTACCGTTGTCGCCGATGTAGAATCTCTCTCGAGAGCGACAAATCTATGGCGATGTTTAAGCCATTGGATAGGCGGTATGGGTATTGTCGTACTTTTTGTTGCGATCTTCCCACAGACTGGTGTTGGTGGAAAGCAGTTTTTCCGCAATGAATCGGCAGGTCCTATCAATTCTCGCGTTAGACCTCGTATACGGGACTCGGCGCTTGCACTTTGGTGGATTTACTGCTTTCTCACGGTGGCCTGTGCCTTGAGTCTATACTTTGCGGGCATGTCGGTGTTTGATGCTATCTGTCATGCTTTTTCTACTTTAGGAACTGGAGGATTTTCTACAAAAGCTAATAGCATTGGCCATTTTAATAACCCAACAATAGAGTGGGTTGTCGCTGGCTTTATGTTTGTTGCTGGCCTTAACTTCGCCCTCTTTTTTAGTTTGCTGCGTGATGCCGGAAAATCATTATTCTGGAACAGCGAATTTCGCGTATATCTTTTTGCAAATATGTTTATTGCAGGAATCATAGCCGTTAGTTTGAGTGATGATACCAGTGGATTCATGGAAGCTGTAAGGTTGGCGATTTTTCAAACTCTTGCTGTTTCCACTTCGGCTGGATTTATGACGGATGATTTTAACGCATATCCCTCTTATGCTAAATTTCTTTTATTCGTCGCTATGTTTGTTGGTGGCTGTGCGGGATCTACAGCCGGTGGCCTTAAGGTTATTCGGATGATCATCCTATTTAAACTTACGCTTAGAGAGATACGACGCAGCATCCTTCCCCAGGAAGTCAGTGTCGTTAGGCACGAAGGTAAGCCTATTGTTTCTGGTATTATTCATGGTGTTACAGTTTACTTTGTGGCCTATTTCTTTATTTTTTTTCTGTGCTCTTTTTTGATGACAGTTGCAGGATATCCTATGCTGGACGCTATGAGTAGCGTGGTGGCATGCTTATCAAGTATTGGGCCTGGCTTTAATAGTTTTGGCCCGACCCAAAGCTTTGCTCACGTTCCTGGTTGGGCTAAGTATGTTCTATGCTTCTGTATGATTGCAGGTCGGCTTGAGATCATTGTACTTTTTGCCCCCTTTACTAAGACGTTCTGGAAGAGGTGACCATGAGACGGCTGTTTGTTATAGCGACTCTGATTGGGACCATGTTTCTCGTGGATTTTTTTAAGACGGAACATGCGGCAGGGTTCACTCTTGCGGCAATTGGGTTTGTCATACTTGCATCGTTTACTACAGCGGATTTGGGATCTTCCGCGTTAAAGCTACCAAAGGTCACAGGTTATATATTGGCCGGTATACTGTTAGGCCCTTATATGCTCAATATTTTATCGAGCGAAGTGGTTCAGGAGTTGAAGATGTTCAACACTCTGGCTTTGGGTCTTATTGCACTTAATGCCGGTTTAGAACTTAGTATCGAAGGGATCAAAAAAATATGGCGAACCCTGTTTAGTACCATAGCCTTAAAGCTGTTTTTTCTTCCAATTTTGGTAGGTGGAGCTGCCTATACTTCGGCGCGTTACTTTCCAGGGTTGTTAGGTGAGCAATTTGACCAAATCACCCTCATTTGCCTTTCTATGATTTTTGCTACTCTAGCTATTGCCACATCGCCGGCGATTGCCATTGCTGTTGTGAACGAAATGGAAGCGAAGGGTCGATCGACTGATTTGATCTTAGGCGCAGCTATCTTTAAAGACTTAGTTGTTGTGATTAGCTTAGCCATCGTTGTTGCTATCACAAATTCCTTGCTTGATCCCAATGCTGTGATTGACATTACCGTGGCTACTGTGGTGTTGAAACACTTGGGAGCATCGCTAGGTCTCGGGATATGTTTTGGTGTTTTGATCATTTTCTACGTGAAGTATCTTAAATTTCAAATGCTCCTTTTTATTTTTTGTATCATTTTAGCTGCTGCCGAATTGAGCCTTGTTGCCGACGCCGAACTGCTTCTAGTGTTTATTACTGCCGGCTTTATCGTTAGGAACTATTCAAAGTATGAGCATGATGTTCTGGAACCAATGAATCTGGTATCTTTGCCAACTTTTGTCATCTTTTTCACCATCGCTGGTGCAGCTATCAATCTCGATAGAACCCTAAGTATCATTGGCTTTGCTTTGATACTTGTCGTGGCTAGGGCAGTAGCATATTTCTTAGCAAATTATTTCGCATCGATGATTAACCAAGAAGAGCCTGTGGTGAAACGTAAGCTTTGGTTAGGTTATATCTCCCAGGCTGGCGTGACTCTTGGACTAGTGGGGCTTGCCTCGGGGCAGATTCCGTTACTCTCAGATTGGATTTTTGACATTGGTGTTGCGGTAGTCGCCATAAACTTACTTGTTGGTCCCATTGGGTTGCGGCTTTCGATTTCTCATGAAAGTCAACTGAATAAACTGACAGAACCCGATTCAAAAAGCGCTAACGAGTCAAAGGAAGAAAATTTACTTCTGCAATCAGATGTTAGTCTACCCAAGGATGAAGCGCTAAAATCTCATATCGCTAAGCTTCATAAAGATTTGATATCTGGTTTTCAAATACAGCTAGATCAATTTATCGATCAGTATTGGCAATCTATTAAACGAAGTTTGGAGTCTGTAGAATCGGGAACAGCCTCAGACTTCAAGCGTATAGACTCTATTGTGAACTGGTCTCAAATTTACTCTAGTCAATTGATCGTAGATCGGATGCCTTTCGTCCAAGAGTATCTAGGTCGTCAAGAAGAAGGCTTGACGGAAATTCCTATAGAGTTGCTAACGGATTTTCCAGTAGAAACCCTCCAAACACGGGCAAAAGACAAATGGACTCTAAAATTTAAAAAGTTGTTAGTCAGGTGTATTAGGCTTTTTTTGAGTAAAGATAAGCGATCTCAGAGATTGATTCCGTTGCGATCTATATGCCGCGCTTATATGGAAATTCCGACCTTAGATTACGCACTTATTCTCCATCATAATCTCATGAATATGCAAATTCATGTTTTTCATCAGTTTGTAAGGATGTGTGACCTAAAGGCCGAATCAACAGAGATTCTATCAGAAATAGAGAAAATATTTGACTATGCAAAGCTAACCATCAATCAAGATATTGAAACTAAATATCATACCATTTTCTTGAGGTTGACTGAGGAGCTGGACACTTATGGAACTCCGATGAAGTCGGGAGTCGATATCAATCCATCTACAAGAACAAAACAAAAGCAGAATCTATTTCTACAACTTCAAAAGCGTGGTGATGCTTTCAGCTCTATTTATCAAACATGTATCGATCAAACCAACCTTACAGCACTTAAAACACAGGTTGAACGACGCCTAGAGGGATTGGTCGTGGGGAATTTTATTAACTCCTTACACACAATTACGGAAAAATACTTAGAGACCCTTCGTGTCGTTTCTGGAGAGTTAGAAACCTCTCATCATAAAGTGAAAACTGATGTGGATGATAGTAAACAGAATATTGAGCAGGTAAGATCACACTTGTTGCAAGTCGTGAGTGCCTTAAAATTTCATGATCTTTCGAAGTCGACCAAAAGATTCACCATCGATACATCAGTGCATAGGATTCATCTTCAGTTTCGAAAGATTGCCGCTACGGCTTCTGGTAGATTTACAATTTTTACCGATGAGAGCTTTGACGATTCGAAAAGCATTAAAGATGTTTGGAGTACTAAGTCGGTTGACTATGGAGATTTATTGGACGAGTATCTCGTAAGTGAGTTGGCCCAAGACCTAGAAAGTAGCTTTTCGGTATATAAAGATCACTTAGAAAATCTTTTCGAGGTCTTCAACCATCTTTCCGAGCTGATTAAGCATTCACTAGATGAAAAAAAGGATATTCAGCAAGACAAGGGAGAGTTCCTCGATACACTGCAAGCGGCCCTAGAAATTGTTCGGGAAAATATCAAAGTTCTGGGTGAGCTAGAGGAGGATGTCAGAAAAACAACCATGGCCTCATATGAGGAGGCTAAGTCAGGGATTGACTTTCAAAGTGTCACACGATCCTTTACCCGATCTGCAAAACACACCATAACTGGCGCTCAGGAAAAACTCGATCATTTGATCCAAAAATATGAGAGTATGGCACTCATTCGTGGACCGCTAGAGTTGATTCGATTAGTCTCTGATTCTTCAAAAAAAGTCATACATTTTCCTGTGCGTGAGAAATTGGAAAAAGTCTCGTCATATTTCTCCCTCAATTCTGTCTATCGTCTAAAACTACAGAATTTTGCTGCGTCCCTTGATGTTAAATCTAAGTTGGATGCCGCATCACCGCTATACCGCAAGGGCTTTAGTCTTGAGCCTTTAAGAGATCGTAAGTACCTCGTGGTCAATAAGGAGAAGTACACAAGCTTATTAGAATCCTATCGCAATTGGCGCAAGGGCCTGTCTCAGGAATCGCAGCTTCTCGTTGGAGAGTCTGGTTCTGGGAAGACTTCGTTTATCAATGTGTTTCAAAACGAGCTCGAAAGTGGATCGGTAGTAAGGCTGGATCCTATAGCTGGATCGGGGCGCGGACACCTTATTCGAAAACTAGCTCTCGACCTAGGCTGTGATGCCTCTATTGCAGCGATCAGATCTACACTAGCAAAGGAAACCTTTGTCATTATTTTGGATGATTTTGAATTCTGGTTTAAGCCGACAGCTTCTGGTTTGCGAGCCATTCGTGAATGTCTTGCCTTGATGGATTCGACGAAAAAAACAACTTTTTGGGTTGCCTCCGTATCAAGCAGCTTCTATCGTTTTTATGTGAAATTTGTTGGTTTGGATAATTACTTTAATCAAGTCTTACATCTGAGCCATATCACCAAAACTCAGATTAGAGAGATGATTGAAAATCGTCTCACTTACTGTGGTATGAAGGTTCAGCAATCTCGCATAGCCATGCCATTCCTGAAAAATGGCCTTCGTTTTGGGGGCTCGGATGAGCTTTACTTTAAACTGCTAGTCAACGTATCTAAGGGGAATCTTTACGACTCTATTGCCAATTGGATTCGATCAACAACGATTCTTGGAGAAAAGCAGGTTCAGCCTTCTATTTCTCAGTTGCTTGAGAGTCGCATGAATCTTTTACAAGATATTCCTAGCGAGGCTTTGACTGTTCTTATCCTGCTTGCGAGGCATGGTCCTTTGAGTGAGAGGGAACTACAAGACAGTACCTCGGGTAACAAGGAGCTTATTAGGCAAGGGCTTTTATTTCTAAGTAAAACAAATTTTGTCACTAAGGTAGGACGACAGAATAATACCTTTCATATTGTTAAATCGATAAGGCATTCTATCAGTCATGCCTTAGGAGGTCTTTAATATGGAGAGTCCAACCCTCTTTAAAAATATTGAATTGCTTAGTCTTGGCACTGGCACCGTTGGTCTATGGCTTTCGGAAATTGTTGTATTTCTGATTCTGCTCTACTTTGTTTTTGCAGTGGCTAACTATCCTTTTTTATATATTTGGTCCCGAGGGTACGACTCTCGCAAGCGATTAGTCCCGATCCAACGTTTTGTGCGTTTTATGATCGTATTAGCTGCGGTTTTGACAGTCCTCGAAGCTATAGCTCGCGAGTCAATATTATTTGCCAACGGATTGATCGTTGTGGTCACTATCGTTGGGGTTGTTAGTCAAAAGGAATTGATCGCAAACTTTATTGGGGGCATCGTCTTAACCTTCCAGCAGAAGGTTCAGGTGCGTAGACGTATCCAGATTGGAACGACTCAAGGAGTTGTAGAGAGCAAAGATCTGCTTCAAGTTTGGATTAAAAACGAAAAAAACGAACTCATTTCGATCCCAAATTTTCGGTTTGTGAAAGAGATATTTTCCGTTAGCGATAAAAAACTGGGATCTATCGTGGAGCTGAAAGTAAGGCACATGGATTTGGGCAAACGGAGTAGCCGAGATCTTAGAGATATAGTTGTGAGTTGCCCTTACAGGCATCAAAATACGTCGATAGATATCGTTCCTGGTGATCACAGGGAGGTGTGGAACATAAAATTTTACGCGTGGTCCCCAGAAGCTGGGAACCACGCCAAACAATATGTCATGAAAAAGTTGAGTGAGACCTAGTCTGTGACATGCGAAACACCTAAACGACAATCAACGCCCAATACATGAACCCGATAAAGCTGCCGATTCCAGATACGACCACTACTTTCAGGCCTATATTCAGCAATTGATTCATGTTTTGATCCTCCCTAAGTGATTCAGACTGACTAATACAGTATTCGGTATCGAGCTGATTTTATAAAATAGATAAATACGAGCTAAAGTATCGATTTAATCGAATAATTTATCCGTCTGATATTACGGGTAAAATAGTGTTTTTTGGCGCTGAGAAACGTTACAGCAGGAGATTATGAAGTGGGTGGTTTTGCGAACAAAAACAGAACCAGTCTATTCTCAAGAAAAACCCTGCTTGTAAATCCCATAAACGGAGACGTTAAAGAAACTTGCGCTGAATCGGTTAGTGCTTAAGAAGTTTTTGAATGCCATGTTTCCAATGCTTCTCATGGCGCGGCTCTATTTCCGTGATGTCGATACCTAAAAGAACCGATTCGCTTCCAGGATCCTCTCCCTTAGAAAATTCTTCGTGCACAATTTTACCCCTGATGTGAATGGGCCTCTCAAATATTTTTGAATTAACATCAAGGGTAATATCGATCTCATCGTTATGCTTAAGAGGAAGGATTCCTTTCCCTTCGTACTTAATGGCAATTCCTGACTCCGATAAGTTGATGACTTCAAGCCAATAACAAGAAAACCTTAGCCGCGCGTTTCGAACGATGAGTTTTATCGTCTGGTCGGGAGATATGCGTTCGTTTCTTATATTATAGAGGCTCATTGGTTGATCCCTTTTTAGCCATATCTGGTTCAAGCATGCTAGTCATCACTCAAAGTGTCCGCTATACTTATCTTAACCCAAAAATTGAGGAAAAAGGTAAATGAAAAAGAAAATATTGGTCGTAGACGATGATAGGGATATCTGTGAAATCCTTCAGGAACAACTAGAAGCGAAAGACTATCTGGTCCACGCGGAGACAAAAAGTACAAAAGCTTTGGAACAGATCATATCTAAGGATTTTGACCTTGTGATATCTGACTACAAGATGCCCGAAAAAACAGGATTAGATCTTTTAAAAGAGGTTCGCGAAAATAAACCCCAAATACCCTTTGTCGTGATTACTGGGTTTCCGGACTTGTTTGAATCCGATTCCACTTATCAGGGTCCTACTATTGTCATAGCGAAGCCTTATCAATTTGATCTACTTCTAGAGACCATTGAGAGGATGACTTGATCTATGAAGCGTGGTGGAAAATAATCAACAACTGCTTATGCTGGATAGGCGGTGACCGAGTATTTCAGGCAGGTCGTTTTCCTAGATATTTTTCTGCAACAGAAACAGCAATGTTCTCATCGATAGGTTTAACAATCCAACCTGAGGCTCCCAATCCCTTTGATCTTTCAACTTTGACCTTGGAGCCTTCTGTAGTTACCATGATCACATCTATATGACTTGTTTTTGGATTGTCTTTGATATGCTGTAGGCAGGTAAAACCGTCCATCACCGGCATATGAACATCCAAATATATCAGGCCAGTATCAGGGTTATCCTCGAGCAATTTAAGCCCAACAGCACCATTTTCGGCTATGAGTACAGTAAAACCAGCACCTTCTAATGCGAGTTGAAGGCAAAGTTGAATAGTTTTTGAGTCATCGATGCAAAGAACTTTACCAGACATATGGGAATCCTTTCAAAATTCAAATAGTCTTCGGTATTTTTTCCAGGTTCTATAGGAAAAAATTATTGGCGGTGAATCTTTTATAATTTGTAATGTTTTTTATTCAAATCTTAGATTTAACAGCCGATACGCCGTTAACATCGGAAGGGAGAGTTTGCCTAGTGGGCTTCATTGTCAGGGACATTGATAAAGATATCGAGAATGGGAAATTTGTTTTATTTTTCCCTTTGGCTCTATTAACCCTTTTTCTACGAAAACTTAGACTATCAAAACCAGGTAGAAGTCTGAAAGAGTATTTCGCAGCTTACTTTATGTCCTCGGGAAATTTTAATGACGGTCTATTCCGATTTGCTTTTTTATGCATGTATATTTTTCCGATTTGCGGATTTGGCTTCTACGGAACACTAGCTTATCTGACAAGCGACGTCGTCCTTGCCATTAACTACGTAATCTCATTCACAGTCATGTGGGGTCTTGCGATCTATTCTTCCTTGATAGAAAAACGCATTGATTCAAACCTAAAACTAAAATTAGCCTGGGGGCTAGGTTTTGCCACGATCGCCTCAGTGGGTCTAGTTGGTTTTTCCTCTAAGGCTGCAGCCGAGTTTCATATAGAGATTTGGCTTTACATGGTCTTAGTTGGCTTCACCATTGTTCAAACATTTACCCTTGGTATCTCAAACGCTGTGTTAGCCGCTTCCTTACCATTTCTATTTGCCTGGCGCCATGAAGGCGAGATCAATTTTGGATGTTTTTTGCAAGCTTTTGGACTCCTTGGAAGTTACCTTCTTGCGAGTTGTTGTAAACTAGTTTCGGACACCTATGCCAAGAAATCGGAGAGAAATGAAGCACTGGCTATTAAACGGGAGACAGAGATATCTTTTTTACTCAACAGCATTCCACAGGGAATTATAACGCTTGATGGCGAAGGAAAGATACAGCCGAACTACTCTGAACACACCAAAGATATCCTCAATTCATGCAGTCTCGACGGTCGGACGATCAAAGAGGTATTGTTGGACCATTCTAATTTTAACACCGACAAAAAAGACCAGGTATGGCAGTCTATCTTGGCAATTCTTGGACAGGATGACATTAATTTCTACGCAAACGGCGACAAGCTTGTTACCGAGATGACCCATAACGAAAAAACCCTAAAACTGACCTGGACTCCAAAAATCGAAGACGACTTGGTTGGAGGTATTCTCGTTACCATGCTGGATATAACGGACGAGGTGAAAAATGCAGAATCCCTCGAACAGGAGCGGTTCCGCGTCGACATGATTTTTGAAATCATTTCATCCAATAATACCGATAAAGTCATACAGCTTCTAGACAAGGCGGACTCACAGGTCACTGAAGTCATCGAGAGCCTTGAAAAACCCCTTAATGAGGAAGAAAGCACAGAGATTGTGATCGTACTTCATACCCTTAAGGGCGCGGCTCGAACTCTGGGCTTGGCTGGCCTAGCCTCGAAGATTCATACCACCGAAAAGGAAGTCATAGACTATAAGGGCCTTGAGAAAGAAAGTGAGTGCCCTAATTCAAAAATCTTGTCAGGGCCTCTCAATGAACTGGCATCTACTGTAAACGACTATAAGAGTACGTTCCACTCAACCGTAGGAAATGACGTCTACACGGAAATTGAATGGTTGAATAAAACCTATCGTATTAAACAACAGCAAGTGAAATATATCATATCTGAATTTCAGAAGAGCAATCATGATGCCTTCACTCAAGTTTTTGCCAAACAGATTCAAGAGAACAATCAAGTCGATCTAAAGGCTTTTCTAGGTAGGTATAAATCGAGTTTAATATCCATAGCCAATGCTGCGCAAAAACCTGTTCCCACGCTGAAGATTTCTAGCGATTCGATAAAGATCGATAGTCTCATCTCAGAAAAGCTAGAAGATATCATGATTCACTTGTTAAACAACCATGTATCTCATAGTATCGAAACAGAATCCATCAGGCTGAAAGACGGAAAATCTGCTGCCGGAACCATTCAGATTGAAGCCTACCGATCGAACGAGTATCTCATTATGAAAATCTGGGATGATGGTAGAGGCATCAATATCAAAAAAATCAAAGAAAAGCTAGGACCCAACTTTGCGGATGCTTCGAATTTAGATGTGGCTAATCAAATTTTCTCTAACGGCTTGAGCACAGCAGAATCGGTGTCGCAGATATCTGGGCGCGGTGTTGGTATGGGTGCTATTAAGAAAACTCTGTCAAGTATAGATGGCAGGATTACGATCATTCCAACCAACGACTCGCAAAAAGATTGGTTGGAATTTCAATTTGAAATTGCGCTGCCACTCAATGAAATCATTCATCAAGTGGCATAGAAGATCCTTATTTCTATGACATCTTATTGATTGATGCAGAAGTGGTCACGGATTCTTTTGTTGCTGAATCGGTTATCTTCTTCTGCTTTACACGCTTCGCGTTTCATATTGCGACCATGTACGACGATCTGAGAGAGCATCCCTTTTGTTAGCAGAGGATCTTGATCGAGATTTTGTGCAAGACGGTCAATACTATCATCTTCTGGAACAAGTAGACGAGTCATACGCTGCATGTCGTCATCGTTTAGTCCTAGTTCATTGATTGCGGAAAGATCTCCCTGACGGGCTGTTTCCATGGCGTCTATAAATGTTTCAGCAGCACCAAGGCTGAGATAATACCGCTTGGATAGATCTACAACGTCGAGATAATCCGTTACGGGAACGTCTTTTAGTTCTACCAGAGTTTCAAGAGCAGATACTTCATTAGATAGTTCCGGTTGGAATGATCTGTAGTGCCCATGAGAGCCACAAGGTCGTCGTCTCTTAACTATTTTACACTCTTTGCGACGGTCGCCCCAGTAGTCCGTATAGGTGCGGCATACTCTTTCATTATAGCTACAATACTTTTGACCATGATGATGCCCACCATTGTGTCCAGCTGAAATCGCAGCACCAACCGCGATGACTGCAGCACCGACAGCAATTTCCTCGTCAGAGCAAGACTGAGCGCCTGCAGCCAATAAGCCAGCGATTAATGAGCCGTGAAGTAAAAGATGTTTGCCAAGTTTTAACATAGGAACTCCTTTGTCTATTGCGCAAAAATAGAGTATGCGCGTTTACCTGAGTAACGATTTTTATTTTTCGTACACACGAAAGAATAAAAGAATTGAATGGGGAAGTCCTACCATAGCTTTTTTTTAGATGAAAGCATCTAGACATTAAAAGTTGTTAACCGAAGAAATTTGCTTTTGACCCCTCAACTGCTGTGAGCCTTGATTTTGTGGGCATCTTTTAATTTCTTCTAGATTTTTTGCTGAGACTCTTTTTGTGGGGTCTTACAAACTGGTCTGATCTACTGTTGCTTAACTAATACTGGTCTGTCACATCCTTCTACCCTCTGATTATGGAAGTGAGCGTAGATGTACAACAGATAAATTAGATTAGACACTTTTTTGACCGTGCACCAAGTTTGTCTAGTTAAGCATTTTAGCTTGTCGCGAATCATCGCAAACGTATGGTTTAAAAGAAATAGATCATCGAATCCACCTTTCTTCATTTCTCCTTGCCCCGTGACAGCACTTTTCTTACCTTTGGATGTTATGTGTGTTGCCATACCTTTCCAAGTTTGTTTTATGATTTGAGGATAGTGGTTAGACTTGTCTGTTTTTATTGAAGGAGATTTGCAGCAACACTCCTTTAATTCATTGTCCATTTTAACTAATGATATTTTTCGTTCGCAGATGCGTGGTCCGTATTTTTTTACCGAAATCTTTGCAAGCCGTCCTTTTGCAGCAATTTGTCCCACTGAGATACTTAGGATTTTTCGTGTAGATTCTTCCACAGCTATTGGCATAGTAAGTGGTTTACACTTAGTGTGTTGAAAGCTTTCCATTTCATCGAACAAGACAAGAGATGTTTTTGTCATTGATTGGCGATACTCACAAAGCTTAGTATGAGCGTAGGTACCATATAGTACTACACGGCGAGCGATACTGGTTCGGCTCATACCGATGGTCCGAGCAATTTCTCTTTGGGCCATCCCACCTGCTAGGAGGCGAAAAACAATCTCGTTTTTACTTCTTTTCTTGAGCCGATAGTCAGGTTTAAAAGCTTGTTCAGAAAATGATCTATGACAGCATTTGCAAAAAAATCTCGCAAATTTTCGATTATCAGATGGTCTGCGGTAACTGCCATTCTTCTTAGTCTTATTAGATTTGCAAAAATAACACTGCTGCTTTTTCAAAACCGATTCCCCCATTCAACAAACGGAAAATGGAAGTGTCCGTAATTTTCAAATGGATTGCGAAAGACTTCTTATAAAAGCAGCAGCTGATTAGGCCAGTTCCTGTATAAGCCTTTGGCAGTGCTCAAAAAAGTACACAATAATTTCAGAAAAACCATCAAAAGTTCAAAAAACTTGAACAAATATTCGTCATATTTAATCAAACTAATAATCGTAAGTAACTGTATATACGCCTGTTAGCAACAATCTACAGCTTTTTGGCTTGATATGTCACAAAGTATGCACATAAGTTACCATCGAAAACATTAAGCGCCATAAATACACATTGGAGATCACAGTGAAACACGAGCCTAAACACAAAGACATAAATCTGGAAACCGGCAATGGGGAGAACTTTGTTCTATCGGACTACTTCGGAATGGGGCTGTCTATCGCAGACAGGGTCGACGGATTTCAGGAGTTCCATCATGTTTTAACGAATAACGGTGCAGCTTCTTATATGAGAACGATTGCCAGCCCTATGGACACGACAGTTAAAATTAAATCTGATTCTGGAAATATGAAAAATATGTTGATGTTTGGCTCGAACAATTATTTAGGCCTTGCCAATCATCAAAGTATCAAAGACGCCATGATTCGGTCTATGAATCAGATGGGCGCTGGCGTTGCAGGCCCTCCACTTCTCAATGGGATGACTCAGATTCACAAAAATCTTGAAGAAGCACTGGCTGCATGGAAAAAGCATGAAGATGCCATGCTTTTTTCCAGTGGGTACCAAGCAAATCTCGCTTGGGCACAAGGGCTTGTACGACCGGGTGATGTTGTTCTGTATGATGAGTTGTCTCATGCAAGTTTTTTCGATGGATTAGCTCTCGCATCATCTAAGGGAAGCATTCATGCTGTTAGATTAAAACACAACTGTCTTAAAGACTACGAAGCAAAACTTCAGTTGGCACAAACTCTGGTTGAAAAAGGAGGGCGGATTTTTCTAACCTTCGAGGGTGTCTATTCTATGGACGGCGACGTCGCTCCGATTGTTCAGATAACTGACTTAGCAAAAAAATATGGGGCCTTTACCGTCCTAGATGATGCTCATGGAGCTGGGGTCATAGGTGTGAATGGGGCTGGTACCGCCTCTGCCTTTGGAGTTTCGGAAAGAATCGATATTTCTATGGGGACGTTTAGCAAGTCTTTTGGCCTAAATGGTGGTTTTTTGTCTGGTAATCGTAAGGTTATCGATTATTTAAGATTCTTTGCGCGTCCCTATATGTTTTCGGCTCATATGCCCGCCCCAACGGCTGCTGGAATCTATCAAGGTCTCCAGTTACTCGAGAGTGAGGGGCATCGAGTAACCACTTTAAGAGATAATGCCAAGTATCTTAGTCAAAAACTTAAGAATGTTGGGTTTCAAGCTCGTTCAGAAACTGCCATCATTCCTATTCTCATTCATGAACAGCATGATATTCGCGCCTATAATCGTGATCTTGCTGATCATGGTTTATTTGTTAATGCCATTGAATATCCCGCTGTATCGAAAGATCAGCAACGTATCCGTCTTAGCGTAATGGCAAGTCATAGTCGGCGTCAATTGGATGAGGCGGCGGGAATACTCTGTACTATTGGAAAAAGACGGGGGATTATCGCATGAACCGTAGTTATTGTTTAACTGGTGTCGATGGAACAGGTAAGACGGCTTTGGGTGATTATCTCGTTAATTTGGGAAGCTTTTCCTGCGTTTTTAATGCTCCTAAATATAACATCGAACCCAATGACCGAGACCTTTATTTACTCAGTGTCTGCAGCAAGATCAATGAGTATGCTGATACCAGTCGCAACTATACTATGAAAGCCATAGGACTATTCTTATCATTGTCTGTTTATCAACGAAGACTTACTAGGCTTAAAAGGCAAGTAAAAAAAGGCGAATCCTTCGGTATCCTTCAAGAACGCCACCCCGTTATCGATACCATTGCTTACGTAAGGGGTACCTATGGAAAACAACTTAGCTGTGATGATTTGTCTGCATTAACCAAGGTATTAAGTTCAGAGGAAGCATTCTGGTTAAATAAACAGATTGCAGGATTATTTGGTACCCAGAAGGCAAAGGGTAGAGAACTCATTGCCTTCCTGAAAAGTATAGGGTCGTCGACAATCCAACAAAGCTATAAGGATCTTT
Organism: Pseudobacteriovorax sp.; assembly: GCA_013215145.1. Taxonomy (GTDB): domain Bacteria; phylum Bdellovibrionota_B; class Oligoflexia; order Oligoflexales; family Oligoflexaceae; genus DT-89. The sequence goes on along the minus strand of JABSRP010000034.1, from coordinate 32,386 downwards.
CTTCTATCTATCAATATACCGAGAAACCTTTAGTGTTTTTAACTGTGGCAAATGCTGAAACTGTGAAACAAAGGTTTGCTAGTCGACAGCGTTTAGAGGTGCATGAATGTGAGCATGAACTTATGAAAGTCCAAGGTATTAAGATAGCTGTTTTGGAGAGTTTAAATATACCCTATAAATCAATTGATACCTCATCACGGAATGTAGAGACTACTGGAGCTCAAATTAATGAATTAATCAAAAAATATGAGGTTTGCTATGCATAAATTAAAAATCAAGGAAAAAATCGTGGGCAAGCTCGTAGTGCCCGGAAGAGGTCAATCTTCAGAAACTGCCAGGCAACAGCGTATAGCATTCGTCGAAAATGATTTGAGCACAACCATCTCGTCAATTGCACAAATGTCGCTAGAATCAAAATCGTTATCTGGAAATATAGAAAACCAAATTGGATCTTTGGAAGTTCCTGTTGGTTTAGCGGGACCGTTGAAGATTGAGGGCTCATTCTGGAACGATACTATTTTTGCGCCTTTTGCCACTACAGAATGAGCTTTGATTGCCTCAGTTGCTCGCGGGGCAACAGCATTGACAAAATCTGGTGGTGTTAAGGCTCATTTTGTTAAGCAAAGAATGATTCGGGCACCATACTTTACTTTATTAGACTTAAATGAAGCAAAGAGATTTGCCGAATGGATTGTAGATCAAAAGAGTGTTTGCGAAACACTGATTCGCTCGGTTTCAAGGCATGCGCGCCTCAAAGAAATTTCGACGAATATCCTAGGCCGAAGTGTTCACGTCGCCTTCATCTACACAACAGGAAAAGCCGCAGGACAAAACATGTCTACAGTCTGTACATGGAAGATTTGCAAATGGATCGAAACAGTACTTGCTGACTCTCAAACCATCAAGCTAGAAGGATTCTCACTTGAGGGTAATCTATCAGGTGATAAAAAAGTCACATCCCGTTCGTTTGTTGAAGGGCGCGGTACTCAGGTTGCTGCGGAAGCTTTTATTCCACAAGATATCCTAAATTCAGTACTTAAGGTTAGCTCGGCAAAACTCCTCGATGCCTATCGTCACGGGCAATCAGGTGCAAATTGTGCGGGTATGATCGGATTCAACATAAATGTTGCGAATGTTGTTGCAGCCATGTTTATCGCAGCAGGTCAAGATGTTGCTTGCGTTCATGAGTCTAGTTTAGCGCAATTTGACTTACGTGAAGGTGTAGGGGGCATTCATGCCTCAATGATGATGCCAAGTCTCATCGTTGGTACCGTGGGAGGAGGAACTGGTCTGCCAGCACAAAAAGAAGCCCTAAAGCTTATGGGATGTGAGGGAGTTGATAGCGCTAAGAAACTTGCCGAAATTATCGTCAGTTATGCTCTTGCTTTGGATCTTTCTACACTATCAGCCATTGCTAACGATACCTTTGCGGCTGCACATGATCGTTTAGGTCGGAATAGGCCTGTTGACTATCTTAGTAAGAGTCGTCTGACAAAAGATTACTTCTCCAAGCAATTGTCGCAATATAAAGGCCGACCCATTGAAGTAATGGATGTGCAAATACAACATGATCTGTTAGGTCATTCTATCTTAACTGAGCAAACTGCTAAGGAAAATCAGAGAAAGTTTATCGGTTTGTTGCCGCTTTATCTGAAGTATCGAGATGGAACAAAGACAGTCGAGACACAAATGGTGATTAAAAGCAAACCTAAAGCTGAGGAAGTGATGCTAATGATGAGCAAGATTGCAGCTATTTGTGGTGAAGATGTCTCACAAAAGTTCTCCCAAGTGACATCCTTATTAGGATTTGATCAAACGGATGCAAAAGAAGTCGAGGTTTATCGACTTAAAAGTAGAATGCTGTCCCAGCTTAGACCTATGGTACATGCTATACACTTTGACAAAGATAAGGAAATTTCTCTGCTGATGATGGACGATCTAAGTACCTACAGTGCATTTAACAAAACTAATGATAAATCTGAATGGACCATCTCTAGAATAAAGAGTGCCATTGGTGCTATCGCCAAGTTTCATGCGGATTTTAGAGGAAAGACCGAATCTTTACCGCATATACTACAAAAGCCAAAACTTACTCAGAAAGATAGACGGAATCGAAGTGATTGGTTAAAGGCTGTCTTCCGTATGTCTCATCTCTCATTTGACGGATGGTTCGATCAAGATATGTCTATATTTTTCGAAAGGATTGCTGATACTTCCGAAAAGACTTCCTATAATTTTGGTAGCGAACACCTTAGCCTCATACATAATGATTTTAGTCCGAGAAACAGCTGTTTTCACCCACAAACGAATCAACTTTGTGTGTATGACTGGGAACTTGCCACCGTAGATCATCCTCTCCGCGATGTAGTTGAAATGCTGATATTTACTCTTAACGATGACATGGACCGTAACGATATTGAGAATCTACTAATGGTTCACTACGAAACTTTAGAAGCTGATGCTGATGCTAAACTGAACCCTGTTTCCTATCGGAAAGCCTATATTGCTTGTTTGCATGAGTATGCTGTCAGCCGATTGCCATTATATCTAATGGGGCATCAGGCGCAAGAGTACGAATTTCTTCCCTCTGTTGTTAAAAACCTAAAGACTTTGATTCAATGGGAGAACAAAGCAGGAGGTGACTTGTAAAATGAGTATTTCAATGGAACATAGGGTTCTCGCCAAACTCAATCGATTGAATACAAGCAAAAAGCCTGGCCAAGATGAATTTGATGCTGTTGATTGGCCTAAGTTTTGGACTGCTGCAACCAGTAACGCGGTCATGACACTAACCAAGGATCGCTTAACAGCTCTAGACATTAAAACAGATATCCCTGCCGATATTTTACGGTCTATCGAGCGTACAAAGATTGTAAATAGGAAACGACTCGAGAGCTTTAATCGATTTTTAGCGGTTACCAATGAAAGGCAGATTCCCATCATACTTCTAAAAGGAATGGCTTTCGGTATAAGTATCTACGGATGTAAGTTTTATAAACAAATGAACGACTGCGATATATTAATCCGCACTGAAGATGTCCAGATCGTCAAAGATATACTTAGGGAAAATGGCTTTGTTAGCGCGGGAGATATTGGCTCCGCGGAACAAGATCTTACAAAAACCCATCATTCTCCTCCTTTTTTGAGTTTATCGGGAGACTGTGTGATCGGTCTTCATTGGGGATTGTGTCCTCCTGATAAGGACTACCATCCAAATATGACAGATATTTGGCAGCAAAAGTCCCTCTTGCCAGAGTTTGGATCTCATGTGTTTAGAATGAGTTGGACACATAATCTTTTACATCTCGTGATTCATTTACCTAAGTACAAGCTCGGTATGAGAGAACTAGCCGATGTGATGAATGTCATCGACTGTATGTCTGATGAAGAGCTTGCATCTCTTTTCATGGAAACACAGAAATGGAATGCCTTCAATCCTCTGTATAGGATCCTAAGAATAACCACATCGATGTTCCAGGAAAATAATTATAATCAGTTAATCAGAGAAATGAAACCACAAGTTGACACATTTACGATCCTTGAAGCGTCTTGGCGATGCTCCCGCAAAAAGAATTTGTTTAATTCAAGGAGCGTGATTTGTGGGAGCGTGGAAAAGATGTTTGTCGCGGTGCAAATGTCACCTAATCGTAGCACCCGGATACACTGCTATAAAAAATTGATGAAACATCTGTTTTTTCCACCACTAAATGATTGCCTAAAACTGACAAATCTTCCCAATCATCCCATTGGGAATATCCTATCACGATTGATGTCGCCAGCTATTATTTGGCATGCCTTGGCTCAAGACCACGGGCATAGGTTTATCATACTAGGTCTTGGGTATTTAACGATTCGAACACTAAAAGATATCGCGAATACTGTGATGGATACTAATATCACTGAAGAGTCAGAACCGTTGGTATTGGACGTTATGAAAGGGCTTGAATAAGATGCTAAAACTTTACAATATTAAGCAATATGAGACTAACATAGATTTTGGGAGTAAGGGTAATGGTTTACGCTTAGCTCTGGCTGGGGGGTTACCTATACCAGAAACTCTTGGCACTGATTCTTTTGAAGTCAAGGCGTTTTTGTTGAGTATTGATGCCTTTCTGCCAGCTGTTAAGGACTGGCGAGAGTGGGATGGCAGCTCCGAGTTTCCTGAAAGTTTACTTACGCTCGGGAAACATCTGAAACATAGTTTCGCTCCCGAATGGTGGAAGAAAGCTCATCGTACCCTGCTTATGATGGCCGACACTGAATATTTAATCTTTCGCTCTAGTATGTCGTGTGAAGACGGGAAAGAAACAGCGTTTGCAGGAAGTTTCAACTCTATTAAGGCTCGACGTACCGATGCAGCTGCCTGCTGGCAAGCTTATGTATCTGTGATTGCGTCTTGTTATAGCCTGTCAGCTGCTAAGGAAATCCTTTCCGTTGGCATAGATCCTGAGATGGTCTGTCCTAACGCTATTGTACAGCCATATGTGGAAGCTGATATTTCCGGAATTGCATTCAGTCAACATCCAACCCAAATCCAGAGCGGTGAAAGTCAAAACAGCAGACTGGTTCAATGGGTGAAAGGAGCAGGTCAAGCGCTTGCCGATGGAACCGTGTTACCGGATGAATCATGTTTATCTGATAGCTGTCCCGGTGCACTGGCGGAGCATTGGGACGATATCAAAGCCGCTTGCCGAAAAGCGGAAGAGCTATTGGGAACCGTAGCTGATGTTGAGTGGGTAGTAAAGGGGCAAAAGTTTTTCCTCGTTCAGATGAGGAGTGTTAATACACCCGAAGCGAGGCTTTTGGCGCAAAGTGATGAAAGGATCCATTGGAGTCGCGAACTGACTATCGAGAGGTTTCCCGATCCTATCTCGCCACTAGGTTGGAGTGCTGTTTCTGCAGTATTTGAATCTTCCATTCGTTTTCTCGATACAGATTTAGGCCTTCGGGTGGGAAAATTTGAAAACGTCGTGGCAAACTACAAAGGATATATCTATGCGAATGATGAAGTATTCTCAAATCCGAGAATCAAATGGAGCTTTATAGCCAAACGCTTTTTCACACATTTAAGATCTATGCCGATCTTGGCGTTACAATTATTTAGGTTGTTATTCTGGAAACCCTCTATTCGTTTGGCAGTTTCCTGGTTAGCGTTACGGATATTCTTGATCCTTTGGGGGCGTGCTGCTTCAAGGATCGCAAGGGGCTGGTCTCAAACCTATGGCCAGGCAAAACAAGCGGTGGTGGACCAAGATCTTGATCAGTTATCTAACGGTATGGCAAGTGCTCAGTTAAAAGCACTGAAAGAGAACGCAAAAATCTTTTTTGAATCTGATTTCGCTGTATATATCATCAAAGAGGGGCTTTTTCAGCAATTGCACAAGCTGTGGAAAGAGTTGGGTCTCGAGGACAGAGTATTTTTTCAGGGGACGGATTCTTTTGCAGGTAACTGCTCCATGGATTTAGCGGTAGAGACGAGTCAACTAAGTTCTGCTCTTGCGCGGATGCCGGAAGGTAAGGTTTTTCTCAAAAGTATCATGGAAAGTGGTAAGGTAGAGTCGACTTGGAAAGCCTCCTTAATATTTGATTTATGGAATCAATTTATCGAAAAGCACGGTGATAATACTCTGAGTTGGGATATTGCGAAACCTGTGTGGAGCCAGGATCCCAAACCGCTTGCTCAGATGATTTTAGCTCAACTGGAGTCTAAAACTACTACGTTTGTTTATGAGCAAGACCCTGCAAGAAAAGTGGGTAGCCATATTTGGGATGATTATCTTAATGGTAAAGTTCCAAATTTTATCAGGAATCAATTAATCCGATCATTAGATCTACTTCATACATTTATGAAAATAGATGAGGAACAACACTTTACGGCAGGTTCGTTTGTTGCATCCTGCCGGAGACGTATACTCGACTCTGAAAAACGACTCTTAGCTTTAAATAGAATCAAGCAAAAAGATCATATTTTTGCCTTGCATTTGGAAACGGTCATCGATTGTTTGGATGGTCTGGCGACATTCAATCATAATGCCTCAACCGAGAGACAAATGGGATGGTATCAAAAATCATTTCGATGGGATCCTCCTCGGAAGATACCCGAAAATCAAAATAGCAGTCGCGAAGGGCAAAAAAAAGGGCCTATTCCTATGAGTGGTGGGATAGCTGAAGGTAGGCCCAAACTGGATTCCGATATGGATGATGTTTCTGGAGTTAGCAAAGGTGATATTGTCATTTGCCTTTCTCCTAACCCAGCACTGACACCACTTTATCCAAAAATAGCAGGAATCATCACCATGTCTGGCGGTTTGCTATCTCATGGTTTTGTGGCCGCTAGAGAGTATTCACTACCGGCTATTTCGGGGGTTGAGAACCTCGAATCTCTTGTTTCGGCAAAGCTTATCAGGATGAACGGTCACACGGGGAAGATTGAGGTGATTCATGCCTAATATGTTTGATAAAAAAACGCTACTTTTAGATTTGGATGGAACGCTATTGATGAGTCGATGGCCTGGCTTTGCCATATGCTTTTCTTTATATTTTGTTTTTAAGGCCTTTAGATATGCGAGCCCATATAGCTCTTTCAGAACCTTCATCTCTCTTAGGGATTCTCTTCTGAAAAACCATGGTGGCCAGTCTAATGCCGTAATGATTGCGCAGTTTATTGCCTCGGAATGGGATGTATCTGAGCAGGAAGCCCGTAGATTTTATGACGAGGTTTGCTATGAAGTCTTTCATCGTTTTTCTTTCTTTTTCAAACCTGCTGACCACTTAGATGAGTTTCTGAGCTGGGTCTCCAAACATTACAAACTCGTACTCGCCACTAACCCCGTATGGCCTAAAAAAGTTGCTGAATTGCGAGTTTCTTGGCTGAGTCGGTCTTATGATTTTTTCGATTTTATCAGTCACGGTGAAAATATGACCACGACAAAGCCTTCTGTTGCCTACTATCAGGAGATTTTAAAACAAACCCATATGGAGGCGTCTGATGCTCTCATGGTGGGTGACGATATCGTTAAAGATACGCCAGCTACAGAGCTAGGTATTCCGGTTTTTCTAATCGGCTCATCGATGTCTCCTCTTGCTTGTACGGTCTCAAATCTGAAAGATCTAAAGGGGGTTTTAGCTCATGACACATAAAAACAACATACGATCGATTATAGTTATCACGGGTCCTGATGGTTCGGGGAAGTCGACCTTGGTCAATTCTATATGCAAAATCAACGAAAACTTTGAACCTGTGTCAGCCTGGTCTCAGCTATCACAGTCTGAGTTTTCAAGTAAGGAGGAGGTCGATCAATATATTATTAGCTTGGGGCCTGCCGAACGATATCGATTTATTACTAAAGCTATTGAAAGTGCCATAACTAATAGCAAAGCAAAAAAAACACTGTTGATTGATGGTTACTGGTATAAATACGCAATATCGGAATCCTTTTTAGGTTTGCCACTTGAAACTGCAGCCATGCTTGTCAATCACCTACCTAAGCCATCTTTGACACTAAATCTTCAGATGAATCCAGAGCTGGCGGTGGAGCGAAAGTCTACTCCTAGCCGGTACGAGCAACTCTGGATGCATGGTATAGATCCTTCGATCATAGCCAGCCGTTGGCATGTATTAAGCGGTATGATGAATCATTGGTTAACCATTGAAAGTAGCCAAAAACCGGAGCAGGTTCTTGAGGAGGCGATTGGTAACATTAACGAATTTTTCGGCAGAGAGGTCAACTCATGAATCATCTAAAAGGAATCAATCTATCGAACAATGTGATAGTTATGGCGAATGGGACTAGCCGTGGTGGGCGATCAATCAAGTCAGTCGATAAATTAAGATCACAGAAAGAAATGACAAACTGGGTTTTTGACGAGAATCAGTTGCCAGCAGATTCGTGTTTCGGTCTTCGACATGCCTCTGTCTGGGCTTCGCGTTATCTATCTCGAGGAGAGTCAAAATTCGTTGCTGTCGGTGGAGATGGCACTATGAATGCCCTACTAAATGGTATTATCAGCGCTTGCAAAAAACATAGGAAGCCGATCGACCAAATGACCATAGGGGCCGTTGGGACTGGGTCCTCGAACGATTTTCATAAACCCTTTAACGGAAAGACTATCCATGGGTTGCCTTGTAAAATCGACTTCAATCAAACAAGATCGCAGGATATTGGGCAGATCAAAAATTTAGATACTGGTGAGGCTCGATATTTTCTGCTCAACTGTGGTATCGGACTAACTGCGAATGCAAACCGCTACTTTAGTAGTGGTCATCGCCTAATTACACGGCTAAAAAAGATTTCCGTTGATCTTGCTATCGCATTTACAGCGATAAAATCTGTTCTTGGGCATACGAATACTCCTGTGACGATCCAATTTGATGAGGAAGAGAAAAAAAACTATTTGTTAACCAATCTAGCCCTATTAAAAAACCCACACGTTGCCGGATCATTTAAATACCCTAGCCTGGTGGGGCACGATGATAGAAAACTAGCCGTCTTTCTCTCACATGATCAGTCGCGGTTTCGGTTTTTCAAGACACTTCTAGGGCTTTTAAGACAGTCTTTTGATGAATCCCATCAGGCATTAAAAACTACTGTGAGCAAGGTAACCATCAAATGTGACAGCGAAATCGCTGTTGAGTGCGATGGCGAGGTAGAGCTTGGTAAGCATTTTGAGATTAGTATTCTGAAAGAGAGGATAAATGTATGTCTATAAATCATCTAAGAGAAAACAAAGATCTACCAAGTCTATTGGAACGTAGCCCTCGCAACTCTCAACAGTTGAATGAGTTTAATGAGGCCGACGCCGAAATCATTCCCATGCCTAAACAGGATTTTTTTGTGAGTACTGTCGACTCGATATATGAAGAAATTTGGTTGGGCCTTTATCAGGACCCTTATACAGTAGGTTGGATGACAGCCACAGTATCTCTGTCTGATTTAGCGGCAACGGGAGCGTTACCCATTGGTTTACTAGTCTCTACATTGTGGACGAAGGTCAATGATATACGATATAAAGAGTCTTTTTACACTGGCCTTAATGATTCTTTACGGCATCACAATACAGGTTTATTGGGCGGTGATACCGGCGATCATGTGGCGACGACCATTTCCAGCGTCGCCATGGGCCAGAGTCAAAACCCAATCACACGTAAGGGGGCTAAGGTTGGTGATAAGGTCATCCTTTTGGGGCAGCTCGGAAACGGTCCGGCATTGGCCATGAGAAAAGTCATGGGATTGCCAGAAGATAGTTTCTCAGAACGGCACTATCGACCCAAGGTTCATCTGCAAGCAGCTAAAAAAATTAGTCTCTTGGCCCAATCTATGATAGATACCAGCGACGGTGTTTTTGGGGCTTGCCAGATTCTAACCGATCTCAATAAAGTCGGTATGACATGGAATATATCTGAGTGTATTTTTACCGAAGAGTCACGGCAATTTTGTCGCAAATATAATTTTCCGTTAACGAGTTTGCTCTTGGCTGAGCACGGAGATTATGGCATCGTGGCTACCATACCCGGACATCGTATTGATGAGCTAGAAGATATTGACGCGCCATGGGTGTGCTTAGGGGAGGTGACTGAAAGCCGTGGGATCGCAGTAAAATCGGGTAGGTCCGACTGCCTGATAGACCCTAAATTCTCGCGATTTTCCACGAATATTCAGTCCCTGACTGACCTTAGAGATGAGTTTTTAGCCATGTGCCAATACCTAAGAGCCAATCACTTAGCTTAAAAAGAAGGATGGAATGACAAGTTTAGAGACAGAAGAAAAAAAGTCGTCTTATCACCGCGGTGATCTCCAGCAAGATTTGATTAAGAATGTCCTGAGTCATCTCGCAAACGGACAAGATATACCTAGCTTTCGCTTTTTGGCTAAAGAACTAGGAGTCACCCATCCTGCCATTTACCGGCACTTTAAAAATCGAGATCAACTGATCGCTACTGTCGTCAGTCATTCGTTCAAAGAGCTAAGAGAGGGGTTCTTAGCATCGGCACAAAAAGCAGAAGACCCAGCTCAAAAGCTTATGGACATGACCGAGTTCTTTTTTCGCTTTTTTACTAAACGCCCCGGCCTACTGGACTATATGTTTGGTCATCAATATGAAACCTTAAAAGAGAACTGTTCCATTCATTTAAGTGCAGATCCTGTATTTGATTTTGTGGCGTCTATTGTTTCTCAACTTCCGAACCCTCCCAAAAGACCTGACCAGTATGCAGTAAATCTTTGGGCTCAAGGCTACGGGTTTGTTTGTTTATACTTGTCCAAGCGATTGCCACGACATGCTCCTAATGACGAGGCCGCATTAAAAATGCTACTCGATGGTATTATGTTCTCTGCGACTGGTATTGATCGGTAAGGGCTAAACGTTAGGTGTCCATCTTCTTAACCTCAGTGCATTCGTCACGACACAAAAGCTACTTAATGCCATAGCCGCACCAGCAAGCATGGGGCTGAGTAGCCCCAAACTTGCTAAGGGGATTCCTACGACATTGTAAGCAAACGCCCAAAACAAATTTTGTCGAATTTTATTCAAGGTCGCTTGACCAATATCAATAGTTGCGGCTACCATATTAGGATCACTTCTAAGTAGTGCGACTCCTGCTGTGCTAAGAGCAACGTCCGTTCCGCTTCCCATAGCAATTCCCACATCGGCTGTTGCTAGCGACGGCGCATCGTTGATACCGTCACCCACCATAACGACTTTCTTTGCGTCCTTTTGGAAGCTCTCTATAATACGGCGCTTATCCTCGGGTAGGGTATTTGCAAAAATCTGCTCAACTCCAATTTTTTTCGCTATTTTTTCGGCCGCTTTTTCATGGTCACCTGTTATCAAAGCGGTTTTTATCCCCCTTCCATGAAGGTTATCAATCGCTTGCTTTGCTGTTGCTTTTATCTGATCAGAAAAGCTTAAGATGCCTACTAGCCTGTCATTTTCCATTAAGTAAGACAGAGTATTACCCTCTGATTTTAACTTGTGAATGTCTTCATGGACCTCGTCGAGAGGACGATCTTTTTCTTGAAAGTAATTTTGCCCGACTAGGGAATAAGTACGTCCTTCAATCTCTGCACTGATTCCTATGCCTGGGATAACTCGAGTTTCCGTCGATGGGCTAGGACTAATATTATGCTCGTTGGCAAATCGAAGGAATGCCTTTCCCAAATGATGCTCACTGCCTAGTAACATTCCGTGACAAATGCGCAGCATGGATTCACCTTCCATATGCATCGCTTTGTATGTCTCCAAAACGGCATTTCCCTCTGTCAGGGTCCCAGTTTTATCAAAGGCAACTATATTGATTTGGCTAATACGTTGCAAAAGCTCATTATCCTTAATCAGGATTCCAAATTTTGCGGCAGTTCCTGTCCCAACCATAATTGCCGTTGGTGTCGCTAGTCCAAGAGCGCAGGGACAAGCGATGACCAATACAGAGACAGCATGAATTAAAGCGATCTCCATATCGCCCGAGACCAAGACCCAAACAACAGCAGTGATAACAGCTAATACTAAAACTATAGGTACGAATACATAACTGATGCGATCGACCAGATGTTGGATAGGCGCTTTTTTCATTTGAGCCTCTTCCACCAGGTTTATGATTTTTGAAAGTGTCGTATTGCGACCTATAGCTGTCGCCTCCACAATCAAAATCCCATCTAAATTGATAGTCCCGCCAATTAATACATCATTGGGACCTTTTGTTAATGGGAGTTGCTCTCCAGTGATCATTGATTCATCGATATGGCTCGTGCCTTCCAAAACTTTACAGTCTGTAGGCACCGTCTCACCGACTTTGATTTGCAGACGATTGCCAACACGCACCTTGGCGATGGGTATACTCTCAGGCCCAGTGTCTTTCATAATGGTAGTGGTTTCTGGACGTAGTTTCATGAGGGCAGCAATGGCAGCTGTAGTTTTACGTTTAGCGCCTGATTCTAGATACTTTCCAAATCTTACGAGAGTGACAATGACTGCTGCACTTTCGAAGTAGTAGGCAGGGGTTATATCTGTTTCAGTGGTGAAGGACTGAATAAAATAATAAAGACTCAATAAATACGCAGCCGAACTGCCTAGCGCTACCAATAAATCCATATTGCCTGCTTTAGATTTAACTGCATGGTAAGCACCTACATAAAAAGGTTTGCCTAACAAAAACTGAATAGGTGTGGCCAAAAGCAGCTGCCAAAATCCTGATAATTCGAAGTGTATGCCGAAGGGCATAAAAAGCATGGGAAGCATAAGAGGGATACAGCAAACCAAGCCAAACAAAATCGTAAAAAACTCGCGACGATCCCAAAATGCAGATGGTGTATCTGCAACCGGGTGTTTAACCGGGTATCCTAGTTGTTCCAAATGGGCCGCAACCTCTGATGAGGTTATCACTTTTGGCAAAATCGAAAGCATAACAGAATCGGTTGCCTGGTTGACCTCAATCTTCAAGATACCAGAGATTGATTGCAGTCCACTTTCGATTCGTTTAACGCAGGAACCACAACGGATGTTTTCCACTTGCCATTTTATGGACTCTAGGCGGGGTGAATAGCCTATCGACTCCAAAGTCTGTAAGACTGCCAAAATATCTTTGTGGGATTGGCTGGTTATTGTTAGTGTGTTTGTCCCTAAGTTTACCGACGGCTTGAGATCCTTTTCAAGCCGATTTAAGGCTGCTTCAATGCGACCAATACAAGATCCACAGGATATGCCATCGAGTTCAATAAAAAGTTGGCCCATATTTTTTTCCATCATATCTAAATACCGATCCTACTGAAGTCTTTAGGCTTTCTTAATATGATCTACTGACTGTTAAAAACTATCAAACCTAAGCGATTATGGCCATAAAAACCGGAAAGGGTGTCCTAATTGAGCCAACAGGGTAGGTTTAGGGGACCAGAGATGCCTTTCTTGTCGCTGGAAGTTTGTCAACACCGAGTGCTTTGGCGAAGGAATGATCCTTATCCCAGTAGCAGCGTACCTTCTTTGTCGTTATGAGATGAGATAACGCCTGCTCGGCTTTTTTCTGACCGTCAAAGACAGCGATATAGGTATCCGTTGTTGGATTTGATTGCTGGATAGATGTCATGCATGATTGGCACCAGCTTGCAAAAAAGACGATAGTTTTTGACTTTTTCATCTCCGAGTAATGGGATGACTTTAGTTCCTGGCACAGGGAATCATCTGCGGCAAGTAGGACTTGAGGAATAAAAAACAAAAAACAGTATAGGATAGGGCTAAGAAACGCCTTATGTTTTAAGAAAGCTAGCATATTAAAGAACTCAGCTTTCATTTCGATATCCCCTTTATCAAGGCGAGAGTTAATACCCTCGAACTAGAGCTGTTTTTTCTGTACCAGGAACCCTCCTCAGAAGCGGTAAAACGGATCTGTCCCCAGGGCAAACTAAGACTCTCTAAGCTTGCATAGAATATGAGTGTATGGCTATCTGAATTAGAAATCTGACCGGTATCATCCGATAGTGATTTCTGTTCACGATGAATGAATCCTGTGTTCAGTTTTAAGTGCTCTCTCCAGTTTGATCCAAGAGACAGTATCGAAGTCATTCTATCTCCGGGTCTTACGGTATTGTTATGTTTTGATTCTGGTAGCGTCCGGGTGAAGAAAAAAGAACTACCAAACTTTACTGGCCACATGCCAAACCAGATGTCTGAGCCAATACTAACTTCAGCAAACCCCGAACTGAAGACGTCCAGGAGTCTGGAATGTTTGGTATTATGTACGGATTTGCCTGATTTGCCTTTGTAGGAACCAACAAATTGAATGGCTGGGATTGCAGGGTCTACAAAAGACTGCCGCAATAATTCGTAGCGAATCGTCGCCAACGGATCGGCAAGGCCTGTGCGCTGGTGTCCATCCTTATCTATATTGCTTTGGTTGCTGACGGTCAAACTCGCGGTTAAGCTATCTACCGGAAACCTAAGGGCATAAGATAATGTCGTTATAGACCGGCGATGAACCCCTGCTGTCCTACGTAAGTTACCGTCGGCGTCCGAGTCACGAATCCGGTCTTGCCATGAGGTGCCAAGATAGAATTTATGGCTCTCGTTAGCTTGTAATATGATTGGGTCGACGACCCCGCTTCCACAGCTCGAACAGGCATAAGCCCATTTTTGTCCGAAAGCTATAGAAGCGAGTCCGCAGAGGACCCATTTAAATATATTGATCAATTGACCTGAGCCACAGGAATGTGAACTTCATCTTGACCTTCGCCAAAATCAAATGAAACTTTTATGACCCACTCACCCTCATTCCCCGGCATGGAAAATTGTAGTCCCGTGATCATCCAGTGATGCCCTGCCTCGTCGTGTTTATGAAAGTCAAGGCCTTCCTCGTTGGTGCCGTGACCCATCGTTACCATCCAAGGTGTAATATCCGTGACGGTAACACCCTCTATCATGTTACCTTCTGCGTCGAAAAACTTAACCGATGCCATATAAGAGGTGCCGGCAGAAATAGTATCGCTTTCCGTCTCAAAGGATAGTTTTGCCGCAGCCAAACTATTTTTCGAATTGACCAAATTACCTGCCTCACCCATCTCTTGATCACCGTGATTATGATCACCATGGTTGTGGTCACCGTGATTGTGATCATTCGATGTTGCAGCAACGTCAGCTGATGATTTGTTTGAATCTTCCGATTTATCACAAGCCCATGTGAACATTCCCAGTAATGCGATGCAGACGACGTGTTTCATAATAGTGTCCCCTTAAAGTTTTGAGCGAACGCACTCGTGCATAACAACCCCGACTTGTTACAAGAAAGCGTTAGCCATTAATGAAATTTTTTTGGTAGAGTGTATCGTTTTTGTTAGGATACGAAGGCTTTTGGAGGCGGTCTCGATGGAATGAGACTGACTGAGTCATAGCTGATGCGATAAGCCGTGCTATAGAGTAAATCCTCAATCACGGTTATGCTTTCATGAGAGACTATGGGCTCATTTGGTGCTGTCGATATAAATGAGAGTAGATCACATTTACAAGGATTTTCCCTCGAAATCCCTCCGTCTCTCAGATCGTTCGTGCTTTCCTCAACGTCGTGACAGCTGAATTCCGTGGTCTTTACATTGACGTTTTGTAGCGTTGATAAAATCATGCCACATCGCGGAATAGCGCATACCATGAGGCTGACACTAAGATATAAAAGGCCAATGATTTCAATAAGTCGTCCCATGGAGGCAGTATCGGAATTTTCCAACGGAGACTAAAGCTCTAATTGATATTTGTTCTAAAATGCTGCAATTAACTATGTTTTCTCAGAAGATAGAAGTATTTTTTCGTTTATGGTTGGGTTTACCAACCATAACCATTGTCAAGACTTGACAGAGACAAAAACATAAAACCGCGTTCGGTATGAGCTTATTGAGTCAGTTCGAATTTGACATAAAAAGTAATAGTTATCAACGATTTAAGAGGCCGAATCATCTAAACATGTTCTAGATTTTTCCGATCCCGGGAAGAGGTTTACCCACTAGGAGTCTTAATATGAATCGTCGCCATCTCATTGCCCAGTCCGCGTTGGCGGTGTTCGCTCCCAAATTTGCATTTGGTCAAAACTCAGAGCTCAAGAGTCTCGCGATCAATGATCTGATTAAGGATGCTAGCCGTGGACTTGGCGAACAGACCGAAAGTATTACGGTTCTGTTTCCTCAAGGCTCAAAGGGAAATCTTATACCTGTCGCGGATGCTTTTGAATCACTCACTGGCATAAAGGTGATGCTGCGTGAAGCCTCATTAAACGACATATCTGAGGAGATGCTTTTAGCGAAGAGGGTTTCAAGCTCTAAAAATCTTTTTGATGTCGCTTTACCACCTAGTTTCTCTTTACCTAGTTTGGCTGAAGAAGATGTCATCGAGCCATTGGACAAGTACGTAAGATTATTCGAACCGAAACCCTATAAGGATAGCTATTTGTACAATATTAGCGATTCGTTTTTAAAAAACTTTTATGGTTAACAAACAGATGGTGATGCCTATCTACTTTTCATAAGAAAGTCATGGATCGAAGATGAAAACCATAGATTGGCCTATAAAAAGGCCTATGGCACCGATTTAGCCATACCTAAGACGTGAGAGGAGTTAGATCGACAGATCATGTACTTTCACGATGCTAAAAAAGGAAGGTATGGCGGTGACCTATTTAGGAGCAAGGACTATCTTCATTGGGAGTTTCTATCAAGACTGTATGGAAAAGGCCTACCTCCATTTGATAGAGATCTAAATCCCAATATTGCAAGCGAAGAGGCTATTGCAGTCGCTTCGCAAATGAGAGACACGATATCTTATCTCAGTCCTGGTGTGCTAGAACACGGCCTTTTTGATAATTTTAAGGCATTTGCTAAGGGTAATAGCTACTGTAACCTAGGGTGGGGTGGGACACAAAAGCACTTGATAGCAGCAAACTCTCCTATCAAAGACGATTTGATTTTCTTACCTCTTCCAGGAGGGGCTGTAAACGGAGTGAGTTTCTAGACACCTTGTTTCAACTGGGGCTGGAATTACGTGGTCTCACGGTCGTCTAAAGCGAAAGAATTAGCCTACTTATTTTGCTTATTTGCTTGCTCTCCAGATATTTCGACAAAGGCGGTATCTAAAGTTAGCGGGTATTTCGACCCCTTTCGCGAGGAGCACTATAAGGAAGCAGCCATCCAACAGACTTACGGTTCTGGTTTTCTTGAGGCGCACCGACAGTCTATGAAGCAAGCCATTCCAGATCTCTATCTCATTGGCCAGGCAGAATATATGAACTCTTTGCAGCAAGCGCTTATTTTGATAATGAAAGGGCAGGTGGATCCGAAGTTTATTTTGAGAAAACTTAAATCTAAATGGAATGCTTTATCCAGTTCTAAAGGATTGGAAAAGCAAAAACAACAGTGGATATACTTGCAAAGTCACTATCCCGAATTAATTAGATCCAAACTAGACTGGTCTAAGAAGGGGTAACTATCTGAGTATTAACACAAATCTAAAAAAGCAAATCCTACTGATGCTTATCGTTTCCGGTGGCGTAACGGTTGCACTAGTGTTGCTTCTAAAGAAGAGTGCCTTTGATCAACTGCAAGAATCCACTCGATACATCTCGGCCAGTCATAAACAGACCTATCGCCAGGAGATCAACAGGCGTCAAGAGGTATTGGGCGATGTTGAAAGACTGTTTTCCGCCTCAGGATCTGTAGAAATTGACGAGTTTCAAGAGTTCGTTCAGCACTATATCGACTCCCATAGTCTGCATTCTATTTGTTGGACATCGTCAAATGGAGAGGGATTTTATACAGTGGGATTTGATTACTGTGGATACTTTGACTATTTAGAGCCAAACAAACTCCTCGATGCAGAGCAAGGACGGATGATTCTCTCTAAATTTGTTCGTTCCCGTAACGGACAAAAAGGTTTTGCCAGTGTGATTTTTGATGTAGAGGATTTAACCACACCTGTCAGTGAAGGCTATCTACCAAATGAATACATTGGCATTCTAGATAGTGATTTACGAAAGGTCAAAGCCTATTCTATAATGCCAGATGGCTTGATGCCTGTGGAAGGCAGTTTGGATTTGAGTGATAGTAACACAGAGTTTTCGAATCTTATTCGCTTCGGCGGAATTCGTATCGATCATTTCATCAAGTGGTCGACTAGCTTTCTGGCAGTAGATCTATCGTTTATGCAAGTTATTGTATGTACTTTAGTGTTTGTTGTCGTGTCCCTACTTCATGCGGTCATTACATTCTTACGACGAAAGAACCAGGTCATAGAAAATCATGTTCAGCTCCGTACAGCGGAACTTGTCGAGTCTTTAGAAAAGCTAACAGAAGCAAGAAAGTAAGCAGAGATTGCCAATCGCCATAAATCAGAATTTTTGGCAAATATGAGCCATGAGATTCGCACGCCGCTAAATGGCATTTTGGGTATGATGACAGCTCTCGAAGAAAAAATTACCGGAGCTGATGAGTTGACCCTATTGGAAACCATGAAGTCCAGCAGTGATACCTTGCTCACTGTCATAAACGATATTCTAGATTTTTCGAAAATTGAGGCTGGTAAGCTGGTTTTAGAATCTCGCTTTTTCAATATTCGTCATTGCCTTCAAGTTGTCAATGAGACGTACAAGGTGGCCTCTGCTTCGAAGCCAATCGATATCACACTAAAAATTGGTGATGACGTACCAACCAATATCGAAGTCGATGAGGTGCGATTAAAACAGATTTTGGGGAATCTGATAAGCAATGCCATCAAATTCACCGAAAGGGGATGGGTGTCCATCGAATTGAATCGATTAGAAGAAACAGATGATCGCTGTGATCTGATGTTTACGATTTCTGACAGTGGTATAGGCATGGCGGATGATCAAGTTCAGCATTTATTTGAAAGCTTCACCCAAGCAGATTCGTCTACGACTCGCATATATGGTGGCAGTGGCTTAGGGTTAGCGATTGTCAACGCGATTGTCAGACAAATGAATGGACATATTACCGTGGAGACGGCTTTAACTAAAGGAACAACATTTTTCGTCAAATTAAATTCAAGGTATGACAACACACCAGTCCTTGAGCCATCGGCCGTGGTAAATATCGAGTTGTCACATGGCATCTCAGTGCTTTTGGTTGAAGATAACAAGATTAATCAGGCTGTGGCCCAGCGGTATCTAGAAAAACTCGGCATCATAGCTGCGATAGCAGACAACGGAAAAATTGCGCTAGAATATGCAAAATCAAATTCCTACGATCTAATTTTGATGGATTGTCATATGCCTGTTATGGATGGCTATGAGGCTACCCAAGAGATTAAATCAAATCCCTCTGTCTATGGTGAGCCCGTGGTGATTGCCCTAACGGCAAGTGTGATGGAAGAAGATGTCAATCGAGCTAAAGATGCGGGTATGGATCATATTATTCCGAAACCCATCAAAAAAGGAAAAATTGGGGAATTGATCCAAAATATTGGCATTAAAAAGCAAGCTGGCTAATGAGATATACTTATTTCCAAAGGCATAGAACCCGTCTATATCAAATCATAATTAGCCAAAAAAACTCACTCTACTAGTCTGTGAAGGTATCATTACTAAGGGAGATGGCTTTTCCGCACTGAATGGCGTCATTCCTATTGAAACCAAGATACTTGACCAACCGTTCGGCGAAGTCATCGATGCTGTCCGTGGTATCTTGATACCCGCGACCGATGGATCCATCATAACGGCTAATGCCAAAGACGTGATTGAGGCCACCCTCCTCCCAGAAAGGTATGCTTCTCTCAAGGTTACACCAATTACCCTTAGATCTTTGTTTTCTGTAAATCTTTTGAGTGATTAGGTTTTCTGTGGGTGTCCGCGCTGAGATCCCATTTTCAGGAATGGCTTCATTTATAGACCAAAAATAGGAAAATAATGGGAAAAAATGCTTTGCAGTGACGACCGAGAATGAAGGTGCCAGGCATTGGGGAGAGTCTCCGAAAAGCGATTTTGAACAAAGCCAATTATTACTAAATTCTTGATAGTTGAAGTTATCTCTCAAATCATAACTAAAAAACTGCGAGGAAACAGACCCATAGATAGCGATTCCTACTCTCCTGCTTTTTAGCCACAGAAGGCAGTTTTCTACGGCGCAGTATACCGTGCGTACCTCCGCATCGAGACACTCGGAATTCTCCAGTATCTCTGTTGGATAATATGGTGAGAGCGCTCCCCGTATCAAGCCGGTACCGAAGGCTTCATCACCCACATAGGGGTCAATAAGTTCGACGCGTTTCGGTTTTACGCTGATTGTAGGTTCCTTGTGGACAGCAAACGCAGTAGACGCAACCAATTGCGCACCTAGGCTGTGGCCAACAAAGCGAATTTCCTTGTCATAGTCGGGTTTGTCAGAGAAAAATGTCTTGTAATTGTCAACAAATCGATCCGTAATTCCTCCAGCGTTCCACACTCGTTGTTCAGCGAATTTTGGGCACGACGTTTGTAAAACACCGCCTAGAACTGGCACAGATCCTGGCACTGCGCGGCAGGTTTCTCCTTCACCTTCGTCGAAGGCGTCTTCAATAAAGCGATAAATCACGGTATTAAAACCCTCTTGTTGCCAGCCTTGAGCATTAACAAAATCTGGCACTCCAAGTTCGTAAGTTGGTATCCAGCCATGGATAAAAATTATGGTTGGTTTTTCCGCACTAAATTCGCCAATGACATACAGTCCTTCGCCTAGATCGCAGACTCCAGCTGGCGCTTCGAGGCCTTTAATGAAGCAGGTCTCAGTAGGGACGGCATCAATAAGAGAATTGCCATAAACGAGAGACAGTGGTGTTAAGAGTAGGACACCTAGGAAAAATCGGAAGATAATAGCTGAGTGAGTTAACATAGGTGAAGTCTTGAAAATGCAAAAGAATTAAGGTTTCCGACCTAGTTTGTAACACAATTGCGCCACGCAATCTAATCCTTAATGCTTATATAAATAATTTAGATGTCCCATAGAGCATGCAGTCGGACCAGGTCAAGGGTGATGTTGGAATTCCAGATAGTTAGCTTTAATCATCACGGCTAATCCTTCGTTCAATATTACTGAACAATTTATAGGCCCAAAACTAATGCCTACCTTTTTGTTCAATTCTCTTTATTTTTGGGTAAAGGAATTCCGAAGGTGTCATGGGTTGTGAGATTGGAGGATAACCATGACAGTAAAATTTTCGATTTTTTCATTAACCATCGGACTATGTTTGAGTTGCGGCATTGACGAGACGATTCCCGAAATAGCATCAGATTTAGAGGCTAGAGATCAAGAGTCCTATCAGCTACCCGAGGATAATTTTATTCCTCAACTTGGGCTCGTGGTCACAAGCGGTACGGTAACGGTGCAGAGAAATACGTTTTATAAGGTGTCAACGGCGCAAAGTTCTACCCTCAGCGAAAATCAAAAGTGCTCACTGCGAGAAGGGGAGACCCTGCGTTTTACCTCTATAGGTTCTGAGCAAGCGGGTCATATCGAAATCAACCTGAGACAGAAACCGGCAGGTTGTGTTTTCAGAAATGGATTTTTTTTCAAAGATCATATCACGTATAGCGTGGACGAACCGTTTGAATACTCTATCAAATCGAAACGTCGTACATGGTTTAAAGCATCCCTTGAGGATAGTACTCAATTGGATCGTAGTGAGCTTTGTCAGGTGGAGGCAGACGAAATCTTAGGAACGATTAATCTAGCTGTAGATGCCGGGGGTAATCACTATTTTGTTGAGTTAGAAACCGCGAGTTTGGAAGATTGTGGGTTTCGTCAAGGCTATATTTATCAGCCACACTGGGATCGTCCACAGAGTTATCGTTCGGAAGCAGACTTCGTACGGGTCATGAAACACATACTAACTTGGGAGGGAGGATGCTCAGATCACCCCAATGATCCAGGTGGTCGTACCTATATGGGTATCACCACGGAACGCGCGAGGCTAAATGGTTGGTATTCGGATGTCTGCGCCATGCCTGAATCTAGAGTTTTAGAGATATATAAAGACGATTATTGGCTAACCCGCCCTCACAGGTATCCCTGGCCTCTTAATCTGGCAGTGATGAACACTGAGGTGAACTCGGGAGGCGGTAGAGCTCAGATTTTCATTGATCGTATGGAACGTGATGTCCCCAATGACTCCGTCAGTGAAAAGGCCTCTTGGTTCGTGGATCAGCAAACGGCCTTTTACTATGCTATTGCCAATAACAATAGTAAACTCAGGGTTTTTCTGCGTGGTTGGTTGAATCGATCGAACTATATGCAAGATGTCATTGCTGGAGTTATTAGTTTGAATGGCCATGATTTAGAGGATGAGGAGGGGTCGGCTAAGGCATATGAGGGTGGATCGGAAGAATAGCTGACTTGGTGTGGCATTTACTTTGAGATATATATTCTAGTCTTCTATCTAGGGGATCAAACACTTCAGCAGTTCAGTGGTTGTGTTCTGAAATATTTTTGTCAGCTTCGTAAGTTTGATCCCCTAGATAGAAGACTAGAATACATATCAAAAAGTAAAAGCCATCGAAGAAACGGATTAATTGCTTCAGTTGTACAGTGGCTGGTTAATGAGATTTTTTATCAGCCTGGTAAGTTTGATCGTAGGATAAATAGGGAGACCAACTGGTAAGTTGAAGCAGGCAACGGTTTGTTGCCTTGCTTGTAACTCTTACTACTTAACCATACGAACAGAAGAAGCTTTTATGTAATTATTTCCTGTGCAGTCACCGTCAACAACGATTGCGTGCTGTGTGGTAAATGCCGTGAGTAACAAAGAAAACACTTCTTTTCTTAAGGGGTGGCTTGGCTCAAGAGTAATATCGACAGTAACTAGTGCAGGGCAACCAGGAATTCCATAGTAAGGCCCTGTGGTTTTGTCGACTTGCAAGCGAATACCGTTACCCGTTGTTGGGTAGATCGTTTCAATTTTTCCGGGACCAAACTCTAACTTAAAGCTTGCGCCTAACGCCGAAGTGGATGTTACTGCAAAGAGACTAATTGCTAATAATAATTTTTTCATAATAGGTTCCTAATTAGTTTTTAAAAAAAGAAGTCAGTCTTTCAATCAATTGGAAGACATTTCAAGAGTTGGATTATTGCAATTCTGGGAAAAAAATTTTTAATAGTATTTTGAGTCGAAAAACAACATATATACAATTACTTACGAGGGTACTCTAGTTTTCCTACTGCAACCACGTTTTGGTAAACTCTTTTGTAAGACGTATTAAAGGTAATATTACTGTAATGCTATAGAGTTGATCGCGCTCATCAGCACTTAATGGGACCAGTTACTAAGATTGACGGATTTTATGATGTCAATATTACATGATAGCATTTCGTTTACTTGCAGAACTTATAATCTTCTAGAACTCATTTTGAAGCTTTATCTGTAAGCCGCTATCGTCGAGGTTTGTTGGATAGGTGAAATAGATGATGCCGGCATCACCGGCGTTTGAGGCGCTATCTGCGCTACCATTACCAAGGGGTGCGGAAAAGAATAGCTCTAAGCCAGCATTTCCGTCAAAATTTCCTAAATCAATAGACGAACCAAATCTATCGGAGGAATCTGCACCAACAAACTTAAAGTCTGCTTCAGATGTGGTTATGGCAGCACCAAGAGAACTCCAATCTCCTTGACTCCGACCAAGGTATACATAGACTTCACCTGCACCACTGTTATGTCCGATAAAAACATCTTGCTTCCCGTCGGAATTGATATCTCCAAAAGCGATGAAACTATGAGATCGACTTGTTGAGTAGTTTGGTGATGAAAAACCAGAAAAATATAGGCCGGAGGTGGGAATGATAACTTCATTAGATGCCGTAGCCCATTCAGATGCATTCATTCCAAAGACTATGTCTATATTTCCTGAGGCACTTTCAGAATTTCTCTTAATTAAATAATCGTTTTTACCATCTCCGTCTATGTCCGCTGACCAAAAAACAGAAGCACGATGACTAGCAGCTTGACCGTAGAAATTATAGTCAGCCGTGGAGTTTAACGTAGATCCACCGCGATAAACCGTAACTTGTCCTGTATCAGTCACAAAGTTATGATCATAATTGTAGTTTCCCACGATAAAATCATCATATCCGTCGCTATCGACATCTGCTGCCGTAGCGGTATAGTAAACATGCTGAGAGCTCGTAACGGAAATGCTAAGGTCTGGAGATGGAGATGATGCCGGTGTGCCTGATCCTAGATATATACCACAAGAGTTGCCGATACAGACGGCAACGTCGTCAAAGGCATCCCCGTTGAAATTCCCAATAGTAGGTTTAGTCAGTGTGCCACTGCCTCCATCATCAAATTCCACATCGGCGCTTGCCTCGTTGGTGTCTGCGGTTATCGGCCCGAGAAAAAGACTAACTGGTTCACGCTGGATTCCCACGAGGAGATCGTCGATGTTATCGCCATTATAATCCAGACAATAAACGAATTCACCGAAATCCCCACTGGAACCATCAATATCCACATCGGTATCAGTGGGTATATCAAAACTAGAGCCGACTAGTCCGGTACCACCAAAAATAATATGCACATTGGTTTCAGTGGTTTCACCAACAACCAAGTCATCGGCACCATCATTATTGACGTCACAGGCAACAACGCCCTTATGTCCACCACCCAAATAGTGATTTAGTGTTTCGTGCCAAGACTTAGTAACTCCAATAGTGGTTTCATTGTCTTCGGTAGTTAATGCCGTTTTACCAACTCGATCTGTCGCAAGTATGGTAAAGTAATTGATCTGTCTAGAGGTTAGACCAGTTAATGTTGCATAATGATTAGACGTGTAGCTGAGGGAGCTTTGCTGCAAACTGGGTGATCCAGAAATGGGTCCATAGTCGACTTGAAAAATAGCTGGTTCGTTGGTTGTCCAACTAAGGCGAAACGAGTCTGAGTTTAGTTCGGTCAATTGAACACTCGATATAATTGGATCCACGCTATCATAGGTGATACTGGTTGACTGAAAGGTGGAACTAACATTGCCTGCGGCATCAACAGTGAAAAGATAGAGTGACTTTGCACCTTGAATTGTATCAGAAAAAACATGTTGGAAAGCGCCGGCTGCATCGGAGCAGGTCGTGGTTATACTGCTAGCTGCCGGGGTGCCGTTTGATTCGGTTATGAGAATTTTAGAAACGTCTGCAGGACAACTATTGATCGTAACATCGACGGTTAAGGTGTCGGTGAAGCCCGATTGGCTACCACCGTTACTATCGGAAATGGAAAACGAGGGTAGACTTGCAGGGGTTTTATCTACGACAAAGTTTGCACTAGCTCCATAAGCAATGGGATTGTTCGCGATATCACTTAGTGCGACACAGATTTTGAAGGTACCTCCATCGGAAAGAGCTGCATCGTCTGATGAGATCGCACTGCTCGAAAATGATACATTTTCATCGCAGGTATCGCTGGCACTGATTGCCGCGTAGCGGACGGTGTCATATCCGTCACCGTCGATGGACTCAATGATTGCGACGGCTGAGGACGCATCGCCTATATTCAAAAAGCCGTCTCTGATCGCGGGGTTTAGGACGAGACTCGAGACCTCTGGAGCAGTGACATCGATCAAGGTGGTGACAGAGCTTGTCTCAGAAACATTTCCGGCGCTATTTCTTGCTTTTACATAAATCGTCTTGGAACCATCACTTGCGGAAACGATGAAGTTAATGATTTCATTGAATTCTTGCCAGCTTGCGCCGGTAAAGTCGCTATTTTCCGAAACCATAATATCTGCTACGGAGGTGAGATCATCGACAAATTGCATCACAAGTTGGATGAGTCTTGACGAGACAGCCAGCGGTTCACCTTCAACAATAGTACTTCCTGTCGGCGCTTGGGTATCCACGGTGATAGAAGATGAAATAACAGTTTCGATTCCGTCGGCATTAATGAGTTTCACGAATAGTTGATTATCTCCCGTGGAGTCGAAGGTATAGGTAGTCGTGTTATTGAAAACGACGGGCTGCACGTTAACGAAAGCGGGTTCGTCTGAGATTGCCATTAGTATAGCTTCGCCGCCACCAACTATAGAGACATCCACGGTTGGGTTGTTGGTGAAGGAGTCTCCATTATTAATAACGACCTGACCCGCCTCGCCATTTCTTGGGAACAAAAAAACAGTCTCTAGTGATGTCACTGCACCACTCTCAACTCTTACATTATCGATGGTATAAGGGAAGTATCCATCTGAAGCAAAGGAGAAAGAATGAGTCCCCACCGGAATCAGAATAAATGCGAAATTTCCGGTGGCATCTGTCCAAGCAGAAAATTGGGTGCCGGGTATGACTGCTTGAATGAGGGCATGGTTAGTCTGTCCAAACAAGCGGACTCCACCTTTTAGCCTGCCCATTGGTGGGATTTCCAGAGTTTCGAGATTAGTCACTTCTCCTGCGTTTACCGACACACCATTAAGCCGGATCCCACGAGAGTTGTCTTGGAAGTTGACTAGTGAGCCTCCTTCGGGCTCCTCTTGGATCTCGAGGGTACCCGCTGTTACGATTATATCCTGCTCTCCTTCCGGTACTTCGGCGGCGTACTCACCCTCGCCTGTCTCGTAAATAGTCAAAGGATCCCCTCCCACTACCTCACCTTCTAGACTGCAAGGGTCGACATCCTCTTCCACGCTAAACTGCAGAGTACCCGAGTCTGGGTCGGGAGGAGGAGCTTGGTCTAGGCTACATCCTTCGCTGTCTTCACTCTCAGAGAAAAAAAACGTTTGAGCGGGTGAGGCGACTTGATCGCAACTGGATAGGTACGCGATGCCTATGACACAACTTATTATGCGAATAAAAAACGCCAAGATCATACCTGTCCGAACACCATTACTATCGGGTCAAAAATCGGTATAGTATTCGAAATGTTAAGTGTTTCTAAAGGTAGTTGAATGGAGCGATGATGAGATGTCGTTTAGATGATTTGGGTTTAAAGGCTTATTTTGCCAGGTGCTACGTTTATATTAATCGCCAACATAAACCTTAAAGAAGCTATAAGAGGATTAGGCGGTTAGCCTGTAAATTGGGCTATGGGTAAGTAAAAATTACAGTAAGTAAGGAGTTAATTTTACTCTTGACTCATTCCTGATTTATTAACTTCAGCGAAAATTTTCGCGCTGATAGCTTTATCACGAGATGTCTGAGTCAAGATCTCTATCATTATCGGCCAACAAATCCTAAAAAGGATAACCTGAGAATCAGGTTATTTTTTTCGGGAAAAAGGTCGACTGCATATGGGAAAAGAAACCTTCTGGCTTTTGCGCTTTGATCAAGAGTTCAAGTTCACCAGCATCAAAAAACATGCCTTCGCAAGAATCACATTTATCGACTTTGATGCCTGATAGCTCTATCTCTCTAAGATCGTGGCCACATTTAGGGCATTTCATCCAGTGAGCCTTTTTCATCTCTTCTTCTTGCAGGGACGCTCTATCGGAGTCTAATTTTTCCCTTTGTTTGTTGATGAGATCACGATTCAATTTATAAAAGTACTCTTCTTCAGAAGTCTGATGATTATGGCTCATGTGCTACTCCGTATCCTCTGCTGTTGTTACATTGGGCCTCCTGTATTTTATCGTTAATGACTCTTACTTTGTCAATCTAGTTTGGTTTTCACAGGATAAAGAGGCCTTAAACTACCTCACGACCATTAACTTTTAAGACAGGGTGTTTGGATTATTTTGTGTAGGTATGACGCTACGTCACTTGGGGGGCTTTTCCGCGTTCCCTCGGGCCGCTAGACTCATTGAAAAGGAACTGGGAAGGCTATATAGTCTAGGTCAAATAGCCTTTCGACCTAGTATTTCATGGAGTGTAATGATGGCAAAAGTGACGGGAATCGGCGGTGTTTTCTTTAAGGCTAAGGACCCAAAGGCCCTGAATCAATGGTATGAGACCCATCTCGGATTTCAATTTCAGCCATTTGGAGGGTCTGTTTTTGCTTGGCCAGAAGATAAGGCTGACGACAAAGGTTTAACAGTTTGGTGTACAGCAAAATCTGATACTGAATGGTTTGCGCCGAGTGAATCGTCTTTCATGATCAATTATCGCGTCGATAATCTTGAGGAGTTGTTGGCTAAGTTGAAGGAGGCTGGTGTACCTATCTTGAAAGGACCAGAGGTTCATGAAAATGGAAGCTTTGCTTGGATACTCGACCCTGAACATAACAAGGTCGAGTTATGGGAGCCCAAACTTTGGACTCCACCCCAAGAATCATAAGCTAATCCATGTTAGTGAGACGGGTTGGTCTTTTTATCTTGTTTCGCTTTGGCCATGGCTTCTATCTCTTTTTGTAGTTTGGGTAAAGAATCAGCCATCGTTTTCTGTATCGTTTCCATCGTTTTTGCCTGCAGCTCTGGCGTTTTTTCGACGAAGGTTTTGCCGATGTCAGAGCGATAAAACTGGTTGAGGTCGTACAGCTCTTCAGCGGTGAAGACCTCGGAATAGATGCTGTAGAACACGGGCTCTAGCTTATCCCAAGAAAA
Organism: Pseudobacteriovorax sp.; assembly: GCA_013215145.1. Taxonomy (GTDB): domain Bacteria; phylum Bdellovibrionota_B; class Oligoflexia; order Oligoflexales; family Oligoflexaceae; genus DT-89. Next base: position 4,428 of record JABSRP010000034.1, on the reverse strand, counting down.
AGCTTCAGAAACAAGTTCATTCACCTTCTTTTTGTCCTCGTCAGGAACGTTTTTACCAAGCATGTCACCAACATTGGCAAAAGCGCCATCGATGAGTTCTCTAGCACTCGATAGCTCAATAAGCTCACCAGCCATAGCCTCCCGAGCTTCTTTAGTATCTTCTGTGGGGCGATAGGGGTCGATGGATGACCCACCGCTAAGTCCACTAACTTTTGACTGAGTCGTTTTAAGTTTCTCGGTTAAATCGGCAATGATCTGATCTTTCTGAGCAATCTCTTCCTGAAGAGATTCTGCTGCTCTGGACCCGTTTGCCAATGATTTGGTCTCTGTGCTAGACGCTATTGCTTCAGTGGAATCCTCCGCAGTGACAACTTCTGCTTCAAGTACCTGAATGTCCTTAGCAGTTGACGCATCAGGTTTGATGTACCACGCCGTGCCAGCACCGACAGTTAGGCTTAATAGTGAGAGTAGGATTGTCTTCATTTATAAATTCCCCTTGTGAATTGACATATTTATTAGACGTGGATTTATATCAGATATTGCATTTTAAATAGAAAATTCCATTTTAAGCTTCAATTCCGCTGGATTGGTTAGCGCTTTTGGCTGGCCGGATGCAACGAATGTTAGTTGGTTAGTTTATATATACTACTAATTAAGACTATTTTCAGAGTTAGGAATTCTTATAAGCGTCGATGAGGGGAAAGCCGTTGACTTGATGCAAATACATGAAATATACGGGTTATCTGGCTCAAAAGGCTGGATGATGGCACCTGCGAAGGAGAGCAAAATGATTGTCGATGATAACGTTCAGCTATTAGAAAAATTGAAAGAGATTTCGGATGGCGACCCAAAACTTGTGTCAGAGCGATTTAATATCCCGGAGAAGATATTGATGAGCTCAAGGATTAGTGCAAAAAATGCTATCGTGAGCGATCACTATCCTTACAAGAGTAAAATGCCGCGGTCGAACTACGAGGCTCGCAAAAAGATCTTACAGATTGAGTTAGTGAAATTACAACGTTGGATAAAAAAAACAGGGCATCGGGTGGCGATGGTTTTTGAAGGGCGTGATGCAGCTGGAAAAGGTGGCACCATCAAGCGCTTTACCGAACACCTAAACCCAAGGACTGCCAGAGTCGTCGCCTTAGAAAAGCCAACGGAAAAAGAGAAGGGCCAATGGTATTTTCAACGATATGTCGAGCGCCTTCCCACACGGGGCGAAATGGTATTTTTTGATCGCTCTTGGTACAACCGCGCCGGCGTAGAGAAAGTGATGGGATTTTGCTCGCCAGAGGAATATAGCCAATTTTTAAAAGATGTTCCCTCTTTTGAAAAGATGCTGGTGGACTCTGGGATTACCCTGATTAAGTTCTGGTTCTCAGTTAGCCGTGAGGAGCAGTTGCGGAGATTTTTCAGAAGAAGTGTCGATCCGCTCAAGCAATGGAAACTCAGCCCTATGGATGTGGCTTCATTAGGTCTTTGGCAAGAATACACTGAAGCAAAGGAATCTATGTTTTTCCATACAGACGTAAAAGGCGCTCCTTGGACCGTGATTCGCTCCGACGATAAGAAGCGGGCACGTCTAAATGCTATGCGTTATGTGCTATCATTGTTTGATTATGAAAACAAAAGCTCCTTGGCCATCAAGCCTATCGACCATTCGATTCTTGGTAGCGCAGAGTCCATTTACGAGCCAGACGAATTGATGCAACGGGACTTTTTCTCGCTCAAGCGTTGAAGAAAAAAATTGGTCCTAACGCTCCTTTAGGTCTGCTATTGTAGGTCGAATCGAAATATCCAAATAAGCGAACAGTTATTACCCATAGGTGGGCTTTATATTGTAATATTACAACATAGAGCTCGACATTCTGGACAATTTACCGTATTTATTTCTTTAGAAATGTAATAAACCTACACAAATCAGGATTTAAAAATGCGTTATTTTAGTACAGTCTTAGCCTTCCTCTTACTGCTTTCGTCTAGCTCTTACAGCCAGGAGATGCGAATTTCTGATTTCGGACAATGGACCACTGATTACAATGCACCATCGGGTGTTCGCTACGGTTGGTATTGGAATGCCAACGTTTGGATAAACCTAGAAACTGCCGAAGAGGTCGATGCGGTGGGTATCCGTTGGACCACGGACTCGTGGCAAACGGATCAAACCAGTTACGGGACTCTCGACGGACAAAAAGAATCCCTAGCTTTTTGGAGTATCGATGTAGATCGCGTGGCTAATCTCCGAGACTGCTTTTGGTGTGAGCCATTAAGCTTGGCATTTGAGTTTGCCGTATTTACCGAATCAAATGGAAATACCATTTGGTTTAATAACGACGACCGTAATTTTAAGATCCCCCTAGATGGTGAATACCCAAACCATTAGACCATAAGCGTTTTAGACCGTGCACCTCTCGAGAAAGGTTTCAGCACGGTCAAAGATGGCTCCTTTTCTCTCGGCACTCATCTTATCAAGGTTTCTCACCATCATGGAAAGCCGATAGTTTTTACTTAAAAACTCCCTTTTATTCTCAACGAATCGCCAATAAAGTCCATCAACGATATCGCACCAACTTTCTTTCTTGTAATGACTCATTTTCAAGAGGTAATTTGAACCGCATATATATGGCTTGGTCGCAAAGATACCTCCCTCGCTAAATTGCCCCATACCAAAAACATTGGCAGCCATCACCCAATCAGCAGAATCGACAAACATTTCCATAAACCAACGATAAACCTCTTTGGGGTGAATCTCTGATAGGAGCATTAGGTTCGAGACGACCATAAGCCTCTCGATATGATGATTGTAGCCTGTTTCATTGGCTTTCTTGATACAGTCGTCTAAGGGCGGGATCCCAGTGTTGCCTTGGTACCATTCGGGTCCCAGTTTGCGGGTGTGCTGCCAAAAGTTTGTCGTTTCCATGCGATCGTGGAAGTTGTGATAGATCATACGCACGAATTCGCGCCAACCAATGACTTGGCGCAAAAATCCCTCGACTGAGTTAAGTGGATAGGTTTTTTTATCTGTTTCCCATAGTTTGATGACAGCTTGTATCACTTCCTCGGGAATCAAAAGACCGGCGTTTAGCATGGGGGATAGGAGGGAGTGAAAGACAAACTTTGATCGGTCCGTAAGTGCGTCTTGATAGGAACCAAAAAGCGGTAAACTGTGCTCAACAAAATCCCCTAGGCGTCTTAGAGATTGGGATCGTGTGGTGGGTAGCCAAAAATTTTTACAAGTTCCTGGGTGATCCTGGAAGGTGGATTCGACAAAATCAAAGACCTGATAATCGATATCTGTATATGAAAAGGGCTTAATCTCTGGTGGTACAACTGATTTCGGCAATTTCTTACGATTGTCAGTATCGAAACTCCATTGACCGCCCTCGGGTTCGCCAGTTGAACTCATCAGGTAACCCGTGCTCTTTCTTAATTCCTGATAGAAGGTCTTCATAAAGGGTTTTTTATGGGACGCTAGGTAGGATTTCGCTCGGTCGCGACTCACGAGAAACATCGGAGACGGCAGAGTTCGTAATGCGATGCCTTGGGCATTCAGGAATGCCACTATGTGATTATGAGGACCAATATCTTCAACTTCGACGATCTCTGCAGTACTGATAGAACCTATTGAAGTGAAGATGGCTTTCAGTTTTTCCACGTAAGGTTTAGCAAAGCTTGGATGCTCCGCATCGTAGTAGTGAACCGTGTAACCAGCTTCCCTAGCTTGGGCGGCGTAATGCCTCATGGATGCCAGGAAGAATGCTATCTTGTGTTTATGGAAGGCATACCTTTGGCATAATTCAAGATCTTCGATCATGACGAGGGCTGTGGCCTTTGGAATCTTCATATGGTCTAGGGGAAAAAGTTGATCTCCGAGAATGATCCTGACTGTAGTCACGCAGGCCTCCTGAGTCTAATCGCACAACGGGTTGGGGCCCCGAAATGAGAGTTTTTTATTAGCGGTAGTTATCGTAGTATGCTGAGGTCGTATTCCTTGCTTTGGGGGCCGCTCATGAAATATTTGGCCGTGTTTATTTATGTTTTCTTTTGTCTTCTGACGCCGGTACGAGCCGATGTCAAAGGTACGGATTATTTAAAAGCGGAATTGGTCAGTCTGCAAGAGCATATTGTTGGCGGTAAAAAAAACTGGCTTGCAGTCAAAGTGAGTTTAACCCCTGAGTGGCATATTTATTGGAAGAATCCAGGAGACTCAGGTAACAAGCCGCTGATTGAAGACTTCAAGATGCCTGGGTATCTTGCTGAAGATTTTTCATGGCCTACTCCAAAAGCTATTCCCATCGGACCCTTAGTGAATTTCGGTTATGAGGGGGATTTCTACCTTCCCTTCGAGGTGATCCCTAATGGGGAGGCATTGGATGGGGCATCCGCTTCCGTCACAATGACTTTTGACTACTTGGTATGCAAGGAGGA
>JABSRP010000033.1:72116-93773 GCA_013215145.1 Pseudobacteriovorax sp. | reverse complement strand
GAATCGCTGGTGCCTAAAGTGGCCCAGGAATCCCCCACTATAGCCGCGTCAGCGGTTTAGTGGCGGGAGGCTGTCAAGACTTAAGCTAATATGCTAGGGCTTAATTTTTCCGGCTACCTTGGTACATCTCAAACAACAGAAGTTTGCACTCGATAGAGCCATTCATTAAAGGTATTTTCCGAGAAGGTCTGAGGCCTATGAATTTATAGGGTGAGTCTGCCGATACCAAAACTGCTGCTCTCCACCCACTGTAGTTTCTCTTTAGAGTATTACCAAATTCTTTGTAGAATTCTTTGATTGATTGATCAAACTCAGTCCTGCTGGCTTGTATTCTTTCACCGTAAGGAAGGTTTGTCACAATGATTCCTGGCTCACTTGGGGGTATACTGCCGATAAAATCTGCGACTCTAAATTGTATATCTTTTTCCACTCGCGCCTTGACCGCGTTCTGGCGAGCGCCATCTATAAAGGCTTCTGAGATATCGTGAGCATGAATCGGGTGATCGAGTGAGGGTCGGCGACTTTGCCTTAATTCATCCTGAACTCGACGCCACAACTGATAATCAAAGCTAGCGAGATTTTCTAAGGCGAATTCCCCTTTTTTTCTGTGGATCAGAGGGGCTTTGTCTAGTGCCATGTAGCAAGCTTCGATAGGAATTGTCCCGCTCCCGCTCATGGGGTCATATAACGGTTCTGAACCCGTATAACCAGAGAGTTGTAGCATAGATGCTGCGAGTGTTTCCTTAAGGGGGGCCGGGTGACTAGACACCTTGTAGCCGCGCTTATGAAAGGCCTTGCCCGAAGTATCGATGCTTATAGTCAATCGTTTATTGTGTACGAATGCGACAATTTTGATTTTGGGAGACTTTAGGTCCACAGAGGGTTTTTTTAGCCCCTTTTTCAGAAAATAGCTTTCCAACCCTTGTCGGACAGCTTTGCTGACCTCAGTTCCGCTTGGGGCGGAGGGACCGCGATCACCCACAACTCCTTCTACTAAGAATGTGCTATTCGGTAAGAAAAATTGGTCCCACTTGGCTTTGCTTGATTGATTAGAAATAATCGGAAGGCTTGATCCAGAGCCCTTTTTCACGACAAGAAAAATACGACTCGCGCTTCGAAGAGCGCTATGCATGCGATACACATTTGTATCGTCAGCATCGAAGTAGACGGACTTAAATCCCTCCGATACGTTGACTCCGCCATTAGACCTGATTTCGCTGGCGACTAACGATTGAACCTCTCGTGGGCAAGTGGCAATATACTGTGATTCCATGATTTTCCCTTCCTATTAGGTAGGTCTTTTAGACTTATCGAGCAGGAAAGTCAACTTATATTCCTTTGGGAATTCATTGTTTTAGTGCAATTTTCCCTTTCGAAAAACCTGAACACTTCCCCTTCAAGTTGGTAGGTCACAAAAGCTAGTTGCGCAATCCTTACTCTTACCGCTAGTTTAGCGTTCTCCATAATCGCGGTCATATTGAGTCAAAACTCAAAACATCATAATTATCTAGAAAAGGACAACGCCATGGCCAATGTAAAAAGTGAAGTACAAGAAGCGCTTAAAGCCATCGATTTTGAAAGCAAAACCTATTCTGTAACTCTGAATACTTCCATGGGAACCATCAATTTAGAGCTTTACCCCGATGTAGCACCAGGTCACTGTAAAAACATCATTGCACTAGCTCAAATAGGTTATTATAACAACTTAACCTTTCACAGGATTGTCCCTGGTTTCGTGATTCAGGGTGGGTGCCCTGATGGTACTGGAGCTGGAGGGCCTGGGTATACGATCGACGCTGAATTTAATGACCGGAAGCATACTCCAGGTGTACTTTCGATGGCTCGTACGAATGATCCCAATTCAGGAGGATCTCAATTTTTCTTGTGCCTAGAAGATGTGCCTTATCTTGATAATCAATACACAGTTTTTGGAAAAACTAGTGATGAGGAGAGTCTAGCCACAGTTAAGAGTATTGGTGCCGTAAAAACAGGACCTCAAGATCGGCCAGTCGAAGATGTCGTGATTGAGTCAGCGGTCGTGTCAATCACGGAAAAATAGAGTTTTCCATGAGCTTTTAAAAAGCTCATGAAATAAAAAGAATTCTATCCCGGCTTTGTTGTTGCAAGATAGGCGGCAGCAAAGCCAAGTAGAATGACAAGAACCCAAACCATGCCGGCCAAGTGGTTTTTGCGAGCTGCGATCGCACCGACACCACCTAGTAAAACCCAGATAGCAAGTTTTCCGTAAATCCAAATAGGAAATTCATGAAGCTTGAGTTTTGCGATGAGCCCAAATCCTGCAACAAGAGAAAGGACAAGGCCTAACCCATGCATGATTCCTAACCACTTTTTACCGATATGTTTTTTATCCCCACCGTTAATGGCGTGAAGACACTGGCCGCCAAGTCCTGAGAAGACCATGAATATACCAACAAAGTGCATAATCTTGTAAAATGTATAAGACAACGAAACCTCCTATCCACGAATTCTTGCCAACCATATTTGAAAATTTACCTGGTGACAATCAGTTTACTGATTCTGTCTGCCTTGATCGGCTCTACGCAACAAAAAGAACTCTTGCATAAGTTTTTTACTGGCCTTCGCGTGTATTCCCGAGGTTATTTTGGGTTTGTGATGATTCTGAGTTGTTAACAGTCTGAGAATTTCACCATGACATCCGCCCGATTTGGGGTCCTGTGCACCGAAAACGAGTCGCGCAAAACGAGCCTGCATGATCGCCGATAAGCACATCGGACAAGGTTCAAGCGTGACAAAAATACTTGCACCATCCAACCGCGAAGACTTCAAAATATCGTTGGCTTTAGCTATGGCAACCATTTCAGCATGACCGGCAGTTAGGTGGCTTGACTCTCTAAGATTTTTACCAGTTGCAATTAACTTGTCTGCTTTGACAATGACAGCTCCAACAGGGACTTCACCTTGGTGAAAGGCTGTCTGACCAATGCTTAAGGCCAGCTCCATCCAGAACTCGTCTGATTCAAGTTTAGTCATGTTGATGATTTCGATTTATTTATGTGTTTCGCGATGTTTCCGAGTCTTTTGAGGCCGAAGTGACTCATTATTTCTTGTGGAGTTTTCCCAAGGCCAATTTGATGTTTAATAGCAAAGTGACGGAGAAGTTCGCTGTGGAGTGATGGAATGCCTGCAGCTTCACCTAGTTCGTAAATCAAGAATTTTAGTCCGTGTCTAGACATAGCAATGGGGTTTGGTGAAAGGTTGCGACCTTTGAATGATATAAATAGCGCTTGAATGTCAATCTCCCGAATCACTTCACTTTGGGGCAGATCAGACAGATATTGACGAAGGGCCTGGGCTGACTCGACTCCGATCGACAGGCTGCGCTTTTTATTTCCTTGAATTTGAATACTTGCCGTTGTTGAGGAGATAAGTAGATCTTCATGGCGTATTGAGATGATTTCATTCGATTTTACCCCCTCAAAAGCTAAAAGGAAGAGTATCGCTCGATCTCGAGACTGTTTTACTTTTGATGGCTGTGACAAAGCTACTGATTCAAGGGCTTCTATATCCTCGATGACCAGCTCTTCGGGTAGCGATTCATCACGTTCGGGTATCGGTAAATGATCGAAAGGGGAATCTCCGTTTGGTTCCTCACTGGCTAAAAACCTATAGAACTGTCTGACGCCAATAATGTTGCGCCTAACTGAGTTGTGTCTATCTTTTTCGCTGATCCACGTAACGAATGCCAACATTTGATCCTGATCCACGTCTTCAAGGGAAAGCTGAGCATCGTTAAGGAAGTGAAAGTAATTTTTTATATCTCGCGAATATGAATGCACTGTTGATGGGCTCTTACCTTGCCCTTGCAAGGACGTCGCGAACTTTTCAATCAACTCAAAAGATTCAGGCATGTCAATTCGAGTCCATGATAAAATTGAAGTTGGGACTTTTTATTATGTTAGCCCCAATATCGGAAACTTCAAGTTGGGTGGTGGATAAAAATGAGAATTTGCTTCTTTTTAATGCTATTTACCAGTTCAGAGCTGCTCGGTATAGGGCGCCCTACATTGTCATCTATGAGCGTGAGTATCAATGGTTCCCGAAAGGCTTACAAAAGTGGTGATGTCATTGAGGTCTTTAAGGGAGATCTGGTCCATATTGGCCATACCAGGCTCTCAAATGGTCGTTCACCTGATATCGTCAACTTAGTTGGCTTTAGGCGCAGTAAAGTGGGTAACCCTTACGATGACAGAGACAAGGGGATTGTCATACCAGATGATCTTGGTATTCGCTGGTCGAAGCAAAAAAAAGGCAAGGAGTATGATATATATGCGATAAGTAAGGGGTGGGTCTTCGGTAAGCTGACTTTAAGAGTTGTAACCCCAAAAATAAACGAGCTTGTCGTTTCGATTGATGGAAAGAGAATACTATTAAATCCGGGGGATACCCTTTCCTTGCGAGAAGATAATCAGTTGGTTATCGAGTCCGTAGTTGGCAATTTTGAAACGGCAGACGAGAATTTTACTTTTAAAGTAAATCAAGAGGGGGATCAAGCAGAACTGACGTTTCTTAGGTATGGATTCCCAGTTGCGAGTTTTCCTGTAACCACACAATAATTTGATCTAGCGGTGATATCTTTTGCTAAGACAACCAGAAGAAAAGAAACGATTTTTTGAACTCTCTCTTATAGTGTTCGTATCCCTTGTCCTCGTAGCTTTGTCGCGTCTCGAAGGAAATTTATTTGAATTAAGCAAGCAGCTAGCCAGCCATCATGAATTTGTCACTTCTGTTGTTTATTTCGGTTTGATTAATGTCAATGTCGTTCTCGTACTGATACTTAGCTTTCTTATTTTTCGAAATATTGCCAAGCTTGTTTTGGAAAGGCGTAAGGGAATATTTGGCTCCAGTTTGAGGAGTCGTTTAGTAGTGGCTTTGGTGTTTTTTGCTTTGGCCCCAACGGTCCTTCTATTTTACATCTCTTCAAGGTTTCTGACCGAAAGTTTTGATACTTGGTTTTCTGCGAAGGTAGAAGCAACGATGATTCGCACGCGAGAGGCCGGTGCCCTTGTGTATGAGAGAGACAAACGCCGCATCGAAGGCTTGGCTCGGATCGCATTGCAACGAGTACGGCTTTCGGAGGGCTTGCCCTTCGGGAATAATCAAGACTCCACAATCGATCCAACCCCTCTGAAGGGCTTTACTCAGGAGTACAGGTTGTATTCGGTGAAAGTCTTGAATACCGAGGGCGCTATCATTTGGTCCAGTGATCAAAACACAGGTTCGGAGGTGTTTTCTGAAAAAGGCTTTCGCTTTGTCATTGATGCTATTTCTAGATTTCGTTCCTATCCTGGGATGACGTCCAAAGCGATTGTCGATGTGGATCAAGGACAGGATGTCGTAAGGGGAATCGCTCCCATCCTCTCCCCCCAAGGTCAGACGTTACTAGGGGTGATATTAACTGAAGAAAGGTTTGATACCCAAATCTTAAAAAGTATAGAAGGCATCATCTCTGAGTTTGCAAACTTAAAGCCTGGGGCCGAATTGATTCGGTTGAGCTACCTCATACTTTTGGTGCTCATGGTAGTTATTATTGTTTTTTCAGCTACTTGGCTTGGCTTTTTTGTGGCTAAGGGGATAATTGCGCCCATTCAATCACTTGCAGACGCTACCAAAAAGGTTAGTGATGGTAACTATAATGTCAGTCTTGAACCTCGGGGGGATGATGAGACCGGACAGCTGATCAAGTCTTTTAACTCCATGATTTCAGAGCTTAGCTCTCATGAAAATCAAGTCCAAGAGTTTACATCACAGCTCGAAAAAACAAACTTGGAGCTAGATCAGCGACGAAATTACATGGAAGTCATCTTAAGAAATATTTCTGCAGGTGTCATTTCTGTTTCGTCGTCTGGAATCATTACTTCGGTGAATAGGGCAGCAGAGAAACTTCTCAATGTGTCGGCCCTTGATAGTGTCGGGAAGGACGTTCAGGCAATCCTTAACCCTCATCTTTTCCAGAACTTTTGGCAGCCAATCATCGAAAGAGTGCAGGAAAGCTCTGAGTTCAATGGTCAAATAATACTAGAATCGAACGATAACCCTCTCACCATTCTTGCGGATGGATTCAAAATTTCCGATGAAAATGGTATCGATCTAGGGATAGTCGTGGTCTTTGACGATGCGAGCGAGCAGGTGAAAGTCCAGAGAGTCGCTGCATGGCGCGAAGTTGCCCGTCGCATTGCACACGAGATAAAGAACCCTATTACGCCAATTAAGCTTAGCGCGCAGCGTTTGCTTCGAAAATTTGAATCTAGATTTGAGCAACGAGATCGTGAGATCTTTGCCTCATGTATCGAAACAATCATATCCGAAGTGGATAGCCTAAGGGATTTAGTGAATGAGTTTTCGAAGTTTGCCAGGTTGCCTGGTGTAAAGACTCGTCCTGAAGACCTAAACTCGGTCATAAAGGATGTTGTTGCGATGTTTAGTATGAGCTACAGTGACGTGATTTTTGAGACCTCGCTACTGTCGGAAGAGCTTCCGCGGGTCATGTTGGATAGGGAGCAGATGGTTAGGGTTTTCACAAACCTAATTGCTAACAGTATTGCCGCATTACCTGGTGGAGGGACGGATAGGGTTATCTCATGCTCCACTGAAATGATTGAAGATGCTAGGGCAGTGAAAATTGGCATTGCTGATTTGGGTTCAGGCATTCCCGATAACATAAAGCAAAGAGTCATCGAGCCGTATTTCTCGACGAAACAAGAGGGCACTGGGCTAGGGCTTGCTATCGTTAATCAAATTGTCTCAGATCATGGTGGTTACTTTAGAATTTTTGATAATGAGCCAAGGGGAACTCTCATGATCATCGAGCTACCGATACATAAATAATCTTTTGGGGATAAAATGACCGGAATCGACTCTCGGCTAGCGTTAATTATAGACGACGAAGCCAAAATTCGCGATGCCTTGGCAGGAATACTCGAGGACGAAGGCTGGAGTTCCTGTCAGGCTGCTAGCGGACTCCAAGGTATCGAACTATTCAAAAAAAACAGGCCTCAATTGGTGTTGCTAGATGTTTGGATGGAGGGTTTTGACGGCATACAGACCCTACAGGAGCTAAAAACAATAGATCAGGACGTTCCTGTTGTCATTATGAGTGGTCATGCAAATATCGAAACCGCAGTTAAAGCCACACGCATTGGAGCCTTTGAGTTTCTTGAAAAGCCACTTTCTATCGATAAGATCTTACCCCTGTTGAATCATGCGAGCCAGATTTCTGAGTCAAGCGAAAAACTAAACCTGAGCAGCGGCCAAAATCTCATTGGTGATTGCGCTGCTATGGATCAAATTAAGCGTCAAATCAAGTTAGTCGCCCATCGGAACGCATGGGTTTTGATTACCGGGGAAAATGGAACAGGTAAAGAGGTAGTTGCGAGGCAGATCCATGAGCAGAGCACCAGGCGGGAAAAGGCGTTTATCGCGGTTAATTGTGCGGCAATTCCTGAAGATTTGATTGAATCTGAGCTCTTCGGCCACAACAAAGGGGCGTTCACAAATGCTGTCGCAACCAAACAAGGGCGATTTGAAATGGCTCACGAGGGAACCTTGTTTCTTGATGAAATTGCAGATATGTCGCTAAAAACCCAAGCAAAAATACTTAGAATTCTTCAAGAACAAAAGTTCGAAAGAGTCGGGGGTACGGAGACGATTGAAGTCGATGTAAGGGTGATTGCAGCCACGAATAAAGATTTAAAAACTGAAATCGCCGAGGGGCGTTTTCGAGAAGATCTTTTTTATCGCCTAAATGTAGTGCCTTTCGCGTTGCCGCCGCTTAGGGAGAGAGGAAATGATATTGCTCTACTTTCAGAATATTTTTTGCTGACGCTTTCCAAAGAAATGAACGAGCCGATGAAAGTAATGTCTTCTGAGGCGCTTGCTGTGCTTCGAGCCTATTTGTGGCCGGGAAACATTCGAGAACTTCGAAATTTTATAGAAAGGCTTTGTATACTGACGCCTGAACAAAAAATTGGGCGCAATAGTATTCTCGACTTGCTGCCAAAAGAAAATTTTGATCCTGAAGGTGTCGAAACTGTCGCGGGCTCCATGCCATCTGTCGCGACCACCCTCAAACAGGCCAAGACTGATTTTGAAAGAACTTTTATTCTTGATAAACTTGAGGAGCATCAATGGAATATTACCAAGACCGCGGAGGCTATCGGTGTAGAGCGCAGTAATCTACACAAAAAATTGAAGGGTTTTGGTATCGATCCTAAATTACGGAGTTAAATAATGGTCACCATTCAATCTGTAGATATACTAAAAGCATCTGACAACTCTATTGAATTGGGTGGGGACTTCTCGCGAGACTCTTGGGATGCTCATAGATACAGTGACGATCACATTTTGTTAGGGAAATTTGCCGAGCATTCCATGACAGCGGTTGGTTGGTGTGATACGGCCGTTTTGAAATCAATTTTGCATGGGCTTGTTGAGCGAAGCTTTAGTGGGTCGGTCTTTCTTAAAATTGATTCAAGCCAAAAGAGTCTGATTTTCCACAATGGACAATTAGTTTTTGCTCGGTCGGATGTTATGGACGATCGACTTGGTGAGGTCATATATAGATCGGGGCTCATTACTCTCGAACAGATGACAGATGCTGCCGTAGAAGTCACAAGGGATCGAAAATTTGGCAAAGTTTTGCTTGAGAGTAAACTTTTCACCAGCGCTGACCTATGGAATGCCTTAAAAAAACAAGTTTTAGAAATCTTTCAGTCAATATTTTTGAATTCACACGTTCATTACTCAATTAAGGAGCGGACTGGAATACCATCCATTTCTGTCGTTTTTGAGTCTTCAACCTCTAGTCTAATTGAAGAGTCGGCAAGTTTCGGGCAGATGTTTAGGAGTTTTTTGAATCGGATCGATGAGCACTCGAAGATCTCTGTTTCCGGAGATGTCGGCTCGACGGAGATTCCAAAGGAAGGGACTTTCTATGGTGATATCGTTGCCATGGTGGGGACCTCTTTGAGTATGGGTGAGTATCTGTCGCTGTCAAAATTGTCTCCAACTAACTCTTACTTGGCGATTTTTCAACTCGTCATTATGCGTTTTTTGGATGTAGAGGATGAAAAAATCGTAAATGATAGGCTGACGCATGAAAGTAAGTTTGAGCGTAGAGAGATTAAAAGTCTGATTGATGCTTATCATATCACTCTGGACGCCTCTAGAAAGGCTTTTGAGGCTATGAACTTTGAGTATCCATTGAGCGAAATCCAGTTATTTCTCAAAGAGAAATACGATAGTCGTAAGACACCTTTGTTTCTAAAAAAAGATGGAACCATTGCCGGAGAAAGTGTTAAACACCTCTATGCCAAATGCCGCAATAGTAAGTCGCAGTACAAATTGGCAGTATGGGAACTTCAAAGTCTTATTCAGTTCGTACTGCAGATTACTGGCGATTTGCTTCCTGGCCAGGGCTGGTCTATCAAAAAATCTATCCAAGAAATGCTCGAATGATTGATAAAAAATCCAATAAAAATAAGTCTGAACAAGACCCTGTGTTTTACATTGACAGTTGGTCTGCGCTTTCAGATTTCGCAAAATCGTCACCAAAATCTATTTTGGAGATTTCTGCTCCAAGAAAAGATGAAAATCGTCTACATAAACTGCTAACTGACCGCAATATATCTGTACCATTGTCTGTTAGTGCTAAAGGGCTAAGTGCTAAGGTCAGGATTGCAACTATGGACGAGGTCGCATTAACAAAAAGACTTAGTCAAGACTTACCGCCTGTTATTCTTGTCATTGATCACATCACTGACCCTCGCAACTTTGGAGCGATTATACGTTCGGCAGCATTTTTTGGCGTATCTGATGTAGTTGTTGCCAAAGATCGGCAGGCGCCGGTTACCCAAGGTACAATCGATACTTGTCAGGGAGCCATTGCATTTACTTCAATCTATCGTGTGACAAATATTTCAAGGGCGGTAAAAGAAATCAAAGATCAAGGATTTTGGGTGGTTGGTGCTATCCTTGGCGGTGAAAAAAATGCAAAAGCTGTCAAATTTGATCACACATGTTTGGTCGTCGGTTCTGAAGACAAGGGTATCAGTCAATCCATGAAAAAGAATGTCGATGTTGCCTTTGAGATAGCAGGTGCCAATGTTGTGGACTCTCTCAATGTTTCTGTAGCTACTGGCATCATGTTGAGTCAACTTTGTAAGTAAGAAAGCAGAAATATTTTAAAAACCTAGTTGGAATTATGCTTGACAGTTTCTTCGATAAAAGTGTAATTCACTCTAACACTTGAGGGCGCATTAGTGATCTCAAAAGTGTGCTGGCGTAGCTCAGTTGGTAGAGCAGCTGACTTGTAATCAGCAGGTCGCGGGTTCGACTCCCATCGCCAGCTCCATTCGCTTCGGCGGAAAAAAGTGCTTTTGGAGGGATGCCCGAGTGGCTAAAGGGGGCGGACTGTAAATCCGTTGGCTCAGCCTACGATGGTTCGAATCCATCTCCCTCCACCATTTGATTTTGCCTTTGTGGAAGTATGTGTATGCGGGAGTAGCTCAGCTGGCTAGAGCATTAGCCTTCCAAGCTAAGGGTCGCGGGTTCGAATCCCGTTTCCCGCTCCATATTCCACCGAGCGGTGCGCCCAGGTGGCTCAGGGGTAGAGCACGTCCTTGGTAAGGACGAGGTCACGGGTTCGATTCCCGTTCTGGGCTCCATCTCGCCTTGGCTCTTTAAATCAGTTTTTCATTTTTAAATTTCGGTGTATTATCTTGCATCCGACTTTTATATGATATTGGAATCTAGAAAGTATTCAAAATAGCTTTCTGCCGTTAGCGGGAGGAAAAAATGGCAAAAGAAAAATTTGAACGAAGTAAACCCCACGTGAACGTGGGAACCATTGGCCACGTTGACCACGGTAAAACTACCCTTACTGCGGCTATCACTAAAGTTATGGCTATGGCCTACGGCGGTGACATGAAGGCTTTCGATGAAATCGATAACGCGCCTGAAGAAAAAGCACGTGGTATCACGATTTCAACATCACACGTCGAATACGAGTCTGAAGGCAGGCACTACGCACACGTAGACTGTCCTGGTCACGCCGATTATGTTAAAAATATGATTACAGGTGCTGCTCAGATGGACGGCGCAATCCTTGTTGTAAGCGCTGCTGACGGCCCCATGCCACAGACTCGCGAGCACATCCTACTTGCTCGTCAAGTTGGTGTTCCAAAGATTGTTGTCTTCCTAAACAAATGTGACATGGTTGATGACGAAGAGCTTCTTGAGTTGGTGGAAATGGAAGTTCGTGAACTTCTAAGCCAGTACCAGTTCCCAGGAGACGATACGCCGATCGTTAAGGGTTCTGCACTTAAAGCGCTTGAAGCGGGTGACGCTTCTGACGATTGGGCGCAAAAAGTTGTTGAACTTATTAAAGAGTGTGACGGATACATTCCAGTTCCTGAGCGCCCAGTTGACAAACCATTCCTTATGCCAATTGAGGATGTCTTCTCGATTTCTGGTCGTGGTACTGTTGTTACCGGCCGTATCGAAAGAGGTATCGTTAAAGTCGGTGAAGAGATCGAGATCGTTGGTATTAAAGAAACTACGAAAACCACATGTACCGGCGTAGAGATGTTTAGAAAACTTCTCGACGAGGGACAGGCTGGTGACAACGTTGGTATCTTGCTGCGTGGTACTAAGCGTGAAGAGGTGTTTAGAGGTCAGGTTCTTGCTAAGCCTGGTTCCATCACTCCGCATACTAAATTTAAAGCTTCTGTCTATATTTTGACAAAAGAAGAGGGTGGTCGCCACACGCCATTCTTCAAAGGTTACCGTCCTCAGTTCTACTTCAGAACTACTGACGTGACTGGTAATATCATCCTTCCTGCTGATGTAGAGATGGTAATGCCTGGTGATAACATCGACGTTGACGTTGAGTTAATTCAGCCAATTGCGATGGACAAGGAGCTACGATTCGCTATCCGTGAAGGTGGGCGTACAGTGGGTGCTGGTGTCGTTGCAGATATTACTGAATAAGTAAATAGTCTAAGGAATCTATGTTTCATAGGTTCCTTTGTCTAGGCGAGTAGCTCCAATTGGTAGAGCGGCGGATTCCAAATCCGCTTGTTGGGGGTTCGAGTCCCTCCTCGCCTGCTCTTGCCATTCTACTTAAGCTATTTGGAAAGCTAAAATGAAAAAAGATGACGTTTTTTATCTCAAACTAGCCTATTTGATTTTCGCGGGTGTGGTAGCTTATACCCTTTCTAAAGCGTTTGTTACTTTGGGTGTTCAGACGGGTTGGTCTGAAAGATACGCAGATTTATTCACTCCTGTATCTGGATTAGCTAGTCTTGTTTTGGGTGGTTTAGCGACATTTTGGCTTGCTAGAGATGCGGAGCGTCACGAGTACTTTTTGGCATCTATAGCAGAAATTAGAAAAGTGACTTGGCCAAGCTTCCCTGATACGAAGAGAATGACCATTGTCGTGTGTGTCGTCGTCGCTATTTTTTCATTGATTCTAGCTGCTTTTGATCTGGTTTGGGGGCAAGTTCTTGGTATCATGTTAGCATAACCGAGACTTAAGGAGCATAAGAATGACAGAAGAAACAGTAGATCCTACAGAGTCTGTAGAGTCAGCAGAAATAAGCAAAGCAAGCGTTAATAGCAATTTGAAGTGGTATGTAGTTCATACTTATTCAGGTTACGAAGAGAGAGCTAAGCAAGGGCTAATCGAGCTCGCGAAAAACGAGGGTTGCGAAGAGGCTTTTGGTGAGATTTTTATCCCGCAAACGGTTAGTGAGAGCGTGACTAAGTCAGGGAAGAAAAAATCTGTATCTCGTACCTCGTTTCCTGGCTACATGTTAGTTCAAATGGATCTTAACGACATGACTATGCATATTGTTAAGAGTACACCTAAGATCACTGGATTTGTGGGAAACTCTAAGAAGCCTAGGCCTTTGCCTGATCATGAAGTACTTCAGATCACATCAGTTGAGGCCCGTGAGCAGCAGCAAGAGGTTGTAGTTTCCGAAGTGGAATTTACGAAAGGCGAATCGGTTAAGGTCATGGAAGGGCCTTTCAGTAACTTTGATGGCATCATTGACGAGGTTAAGCCGGATAAGGCTAAAGTTCGTGTGTTGGTTAGTATATTTGGGCGAGAGACGCCAGTTGAATTGGAATACGGCCAAGTAGAGAAGATCTAATTTAGTATTTGTCTTGACCGATCTGCGTAAATAGCGTAAATCCCGCATTCCAGGTTTTAGTTGACGGCAGCATGTCGTTGTAGTTATAGGAGCTATGAAAAGTGGCTAAAAAAGTAGTTGGATTTATTAAGCTGCAAATTCCAGCTGGAAAAGCAAATCCATCACCGCCAATTGGGCCTGCTTTAGGTCAGCGCGGTGTTAACATAATGGCATTCTGTAAAGACTTTAATGCAAAGACTCAAAAGCAGGCTGGATCAGTCTTACCTACTGTTATTACAGTATATGCTGATAAGTCTTTTAGTTTTATTACTAAGAGTCCTCCTGCTTCTGATCTCTTGAAAAAAGCGGCTAAGGTTTCAAAAGGCTCTCAAACTCCTAGCAAGGAAGTAGCAGGGTCGGTAACGTTAGACCAAGTGAAAGAGATTGCTAAAACAAAAATGGCAGATTTGAACGCTTATGATGAAGACGCTGCTGTTAAGATTATCATGGGTTCGGCTAGAAGCATGGGTCTAGAGGTTAAGTAGACCCTGAACAAATAGTAGGAGAGCTGCGCTCGATTGCACTACGGAGAATATTTATGGCAAAACGCGGAAAGAACTATCGCGCGGCACTTGCAAAAGTAGACCGCGACAAGCTTTACGAGTTGCAAGATGCTTGTGGACTTGTAAAGGAAACTTCCTACTCTAAAATGGAGTCATCGGTTGATTTGGCGGTGAATCTGGGTGTCGATCCCAGGCATGCAGATCAAAATATCCGAGGCGCTATTCCCCTTCCTCATGGACTCGGAAAAAAAGTTAGAATTGTAGTTTTCGCTAAAGGTGAAAAAGCTACAGAGATCAGTGACTTAGGTCTTGAGTTTGTTGGTGGTGATGACCTCGCTAAAAAAATTAGTGACGGATGGTTGGACTTTGATCAAGTCATCGCAACTCCGGATATGATGGGTGCTGTTGGGCGACTTGGTAAGGTTTTAGGGCCGAGAGGCTTGATGCCGAACCCTAAGCTAGGAACAGTCACTTTTGATGTGGCTGCAGCAGTGTCAGAGTTGCGTGCTGGTCGTGCTGAATACCGTGTTGATAAGGCTGGTATCATCCATGCTTCTGTCGGTCGAGTGAGCTTTTCCGCAGAACACCTAAATGACAACATCAAGGCTGTCATTGATGCCCTAGTGAAGGCAAAGCCTTCGACTGCAAAGGGTACTTATCTAAAGAAAATTTGTATTTCTGCAACAATGGGGCCGGGTGTTCGTGTAGATCCTGCTCCCTTTAAGAACTAAGGGAGGTTTTTAATGGATCGCAGTAGTAAAGAACAATTGAAAACAGCCGTCGCAGAGCAGTTCCGGAAGTCAAACGCAGTAATTGTTGCAGAGTATCGCGGGCTAACCGTTTCTGAAATGACTGACCTTAGGGTTAAGTTGAGAGAGTCCACTGCTGAGTTCATGGTTTTAAAGAACCGTGTTGCCAAAAAAGCTGTCGAAGAAGACGGGTTGGAGAGTTTGAAGGATTTTTCGAACTCATTTGTAGGTCCGGTTGGTGTTGTTTGTGCCTTTGGCGATTCTGCCCAGGCGACAAAAACAATTTTGGAGTTCGCTAAGGAACATCCGAAACTTATTATTAAGTCCGGCCATATGGACGGCTCGACAGTCAATGTCGAAGAGCTCAAGGCTATTGCAGATCTACCAAGTAAGGAAGTGTTGCTTGGTCAGATTGTCGGGTCTTTAGTGTCACCTCATAGAGGTTTATTAGGTGTTCTAAACGGTGTGAGCCGTAATCTAGTACAGGTTATTAACGCAATCAAAGAGACTAAGTCTTAAGCCGTTTTTATTTGTTCGGTGAGAAGATCAAATGAAACGAGCGATTTTGGGAGGAAATAAATTATGTCTAACGTGACAAAAGAACAAGTTGTAGAATTTTTAGAAAACCTAACGCTTTTACAAGCTGCTGACTTGGTAAAAGAGTTAGAGGAAAAGTTTGGAGTTAGCGCTGCTGCTCCAGTAGCCATGATGGCTGGCGGTGCTCCTGGAGCGGCTGCTGCTGAAGAGGAAAAAGACGAATTTACAGTTGTTCTAGCTGATCACGGCGCCAAGAAGATCAATGTTATTAAAGAAATTCGTGCTATCACAGGTCTTGGTCTAAAAGAAGCCAAGGATCTAGTAGAGGGTGCACCTAAAGAAGTTAAGGCTGGCTTGCCTAAAGATGAAGCAACTAAGATCAAGGAAGCTCTTGAAAAAGCTGGCGCGAAAGTAGAGCTTAAGTAAGCTTGTTTTCATGAAGAGGAAAAAATAGGCCACTTTAGGTGGCCTATTTCTATCTTTCCTCTTTTTTGTTAAGTGTTTTCAAGATATCCTATTGATTCTGGAATAGTTTATTTTACGCTAGCATATACGTAAGAGCTCGTTATTACGAATAGTGTGTCTATTTTTATAGGTTTTTCCAAAAAACCTTTTATTGGAAGCAGCGGCAGGGGATCGATTTACCTCTGTCATTGTTTAATTGGGATTCCGTCGATAGGAGTGCTACATGACCTCCCTCGCTTCTAGCTTTACTCGTCCTAGGAAAAAGTTCGAAAAGATTAACTCTGCAATCGATATTCCATATTTGATTGAATTGCAGAAGAACAGTTACAACAGTTTTTTACAGGCTGATGTTCTCCCTAATGAGAGGAAGAACGTTGGTCTTCAAGCTGTATTCAACTCGGTGTTCCCGATATCTCACTTTGCAGAAACAGCTTCAGTTGAGTTTGTAAGTTTCTCATTTGAGGAGCCGAAATACACTGTCGATGAATGTAGGCAGAGAGGTATGAGTTTCGCTGCCCCTCTCAAAGTCGTGATTCGGTTAGTTGTGTGGGATATCGAAAAAGAGACAAACGATAAGAGCATACGAGATGTCAAAGAGCAGGAAGTCTATTTCGGCGAAATCCCTCTTATGACAGACGATGGTACGTTCATTATCAATGGTACCGAACGTGTGGTCGTGTCTCAGCTGCATAGATCTTCTGGAGTCTTTTTCGATCATGATAAAGGTCGGAACAGCACGTCAGGTAAGCTGTTGTATACGGCTAGGGTCATTCCTTACCGAGGAAGCTGGCTGGACTTTGAGTTCGACGCGAAAGATATCCTTTACCTTAGAATCGACCGTCGACGGAAAATGTATTCGACCATACTGTTGAAAGCTCTCGGTTACTCCGAGCAGGAGCTTCTTGACTACTTCTTCAATAAAGAGTGGATTCGAATTCAGGACGGAAAGCTTGAGAAAAAACTGAATTATGAGATTCTTCGTGGTCAGCGTGCTTTAAGCGATTTGGTCGATCCAGCCACGGGAAAAGTACTTGTAAAGCGCGGCCGCCGGATATCTGTTGGTGCTATCAGGCAAATGGAGCAAGCGGGCATTGAGTATGTCTCCATTGAGCAGGACGAGTTAATTGGGAAGTTTACTGCGGAGCCCATTTTAGACAAAGATGGGGAGGAGCTAGTTCCCCTAAATAGCGAGCTCACTGTTGAAGTGCTTGCTGAGATTCTGACAGCGGGACGCTCGGAATTTTGCATATTATTCATCGATAATGTCAACTATGACGCTTCCTTTAGGAATACTTTAGTTGCGGATAAGATTGAAACTAAAGAAGAAGCCATTCTTGAAATATACAAAAGAATGCGTCCTGGTGATCCTCCGACGATTGAACCTGCAACTGTGTTGTTTGACAATCTATTCTTCAATCCAGACCGTTACGATTTAAGTGCAGTTGGACGGATGAAGCTAAACGAAAAGTTAGGCCTTGACTTCCCAGTCGAAACGCGGACTTTAACCAAAGAAGATATTCTAAAAACGGTTGAATATTTATTAGGTTTAAAAAACGATAAAGGCCAAATCGACGATATAGATAACTTAAGTAATCGGCGCGTCAGAGCTGTTGGTGAACTCCTAGAAAACCAATATAGGATCGGGCTACTGCGTATCGAAAGAGCTATTCGTGAGAGGCTGCAGCTTGGTGATGTAGACACTCTACTTCCTCATGACTTTGTGAATAACAAACCGGCCTCAGCCGTGGTCAAAGAATTTTTTGGTAGTTCGCAGTTGAGTCAGTTCATGGATCAGACGAACCCTCTTTCTGAGGTTACGCATAAAAGACGCCTGTCAGCACTTGGGCCTGGCGGTCTGAGTCGGGAGCGTGCTGGATTCGAGGTTCGTGATGTTCACCCCACTCACTACGGACGTATCTGCCCGATTGAAACGCCTGAGGGTCCAAACATTGGTCTTATCTCGTCTTTGGCTAGTTATGCTAAAGTCAATGAGTATGGTTTTATTGAAACTCCATTTCGTAGCCTAAACCCGGAAGATATGAACGGTGGGGGCGAAGTAAAGTATTACTCTGCTGCGGAAGAGCATACCGATCACGTCATTGCCCAAGCATCAGAAATCGAGTCTGTTGACGAAATGGTTTATGCGCGACGTTCCGGAGAGAGTGAGATTGTGCGGGCCGACGAGGCTGACTTGATGGATGTTTCTCCGTCTCAGCTGGTATCAGTGGCCGCTAACTTAATTCCATTCTTGCAGAACGATGATGCGAACCGAGCCTTGATGGGATCTAACATGCAGCGTCAAGCGGTTCCTCTTCTCAAGACTAGAGCTCCACTTGTTGGGACTGGTATGGAGAGGATCGTGGCTCGTGATTCTGGTGCGACAATCGTCGCAAAACGAGACGGTGTCGTAGTGGCTGTTGATGCTGAACGGATAGTGGTTAAGTCCGTCGCAGGGTCCGATTCCTTGACAGAGGTTGGGGCGGAAGTCGATATCTACAAACTAGAGAAGAATAAGCGGTCTAATGTTGATACTTGTATCAACCAAAAATCAATTGTTATCAAAGGCGAAACGGTTCGCAAGGGTGACATTATTGGTGACGGCTTTGCAACAGAGATGGGTGAGCTTGCTTTAGGTCAGAATGTCGTTGTGGCTTTCATGCCTTGGAGTGGTTACAACTTTGAGGATTCTATCCTCATATCAGAGAGAGTCGTTAAAGAAGACCTCTACACGAGTATCCACATCCAAGAATTTGAGTGTATCTCTCGAGATACTAAGCTTGGACAAGAAGAGATTACAGGTGATATTCCAAACGTAGGTGAGGAAGCCCTTAAGAATCTTGATGACGCGGGTATCATTCGTATCGGCGCAGAAGTCAGGCCGAATGATCTTCTTGTTGGAAAAATTACTCCAAAAGGAGAAACCCAATTAACACCTGAAGAAAAACTACTGAGGGCGATTTTTGGTGAAAAAGCTGGGGATGTTCGTGATACATCGCTGAGAGTTCCTCCAGGTGTTGTGGGTACAGTCATCGGAGCGAAAATATACTCTCGCGAAGGCGCTACTAAAGACCCTAGAACGATCCAGATTGAAGACGCTGAAATCGGCAAATTACGTAAAGATGAGACCGATCGCATAGCGATTATTAAAGAGTCTGCCGCTCGTAAAATTGCTCAGATTGTTTCAGGTGAGACCCTAGCAGGCGATATTAAGGGTCGGGATGGTGAGACTGTTGTTGCGGCAGGTACGCCTTTGGATGCAGAAATGCTGACCAATCTCGATTACATCTACTGGGAGAGTGTTAACGTCAGAGATGCCGAGAAAAGTAGCCTTCTTGCCCAGGTTGTCGAGAACCTGAGAGAGAAAATCAATTTGATCCGCTTTATGACAGAGGAGCAGATTAAGAAAGTTCGTAAAGGTGATGAGCTTCCTCCTGGCGTCATTAAAATGGTGAAAATTTATGTCGCCATCAAGCGCAAGCTTCAAGTTGGTGATAAAATGGCCGGTAGGCATGGAAATAAGGGTGTCGTTTCTAGAATTCTTCCCGAAGAAGACATGCCGTTTTTGACGGATGGACGTCCGGTAGATATCGTACTCAATCCACTTGGTGTTCCTTCTCGTATGAATGTGGGTCAGATTTTGGAAACGCATTTGGGTTGGGCTGCCAAAGGAGTTGGTGAGAGACTGAACCAGATGTTGGAGGAGTCATTTCCTCGTAAAGAAATTGAAGATTTGGCCTGCGAGATTTGGAAGGACGACAAGGAGCTCGAAGAGTTTGTTCGAAGTTGTACCGACGAGCAGCTTAAGCTTTTTGTCCGCAAATATCGTGAAGGTGTGCATTTAGCTAACCCAGTATTTGACGGTGCTAAAGAAACCGATATTAATCGATACCTAGAACTCGCTGGTTTAGGTCTGGATGGACAGAGTGATTTGTTTGACGGACGTACTGGTAACCGTTTTGATAACCGAGTAACGGTCGGTGTTATGTACGTCTTGAAGCTTCATCACTTAGTGGATGAGAAGATTCATGCTCGTTCAATTGGGCCATACTCGCTTGTGACTCAACAGCCGTTAGGTGGTAAAGCGCAATTCGGTGGTCAGCGATTGGGTGAAATGGAAGTTTGGGCCATGGAAGCTTATGGTGCGGCCAATACTCTTCAAGAATTTTTGACCGTCAAATCTGATGACGTACTAGGTAGAACTAGAATGTACGAATCGATTGTTAAAGGTCAGAACATGATGATGCCAGGACTACCTGAAAGTTTTAACGTTCTTGTGAAAGAGCTTCAAAGCTTGGGCTTGGACGTTAATTTGATCCGAGATGACCAAGAGATTGGTTTAGATGGTTTTGCGTGATTCGATTTCTACCAGCAGCTTGTTGCTGGTAGTCACCTCAGACCTCATGGAGGTATTAAGTTATGAATGATCTAGTCAATTTTTTCGATAAACCTACAGACCCGTTGAGTTTTACGGCAATCAAGATTTCACTGGCGTCTCCGGAAAAAATTCGAAGCTGGTCATTTGGTGAAGTCAAAAAGCCAGAAACAATTAACTATCGTACGTTTAAGCCGGAACGAGACGGACTTTTCTGTGCAAAAATTTTTGGTCCTGTTCGCGACTACGAGTGTATTTGCGGCAAGTATAAACGAATGAAACACAGAGGTATTGTCTGTGATAAGTGTGGTGTCGAGGTAATCTCTTCAAAAGTTAGAAGGGAACGATTAGGTCACATCAACTTAGCGGTCCCTGTGGCCCATATATGGTTCTTGAAATCATTGCCATCACGAATTGGTTCGATTCTCGATATCGCGTTAAAAGACGTAGAAAGAATTCTCTATAGTGAGTCTTATGTCGTTCTGGATCCAGGTGACGAAGAGTTAACCGGCTTGTCAGTTGGTCAAGTTATAGGCGAGGATGAGTATGATACTCTTCTTCAAGAACATGGAAACGGAGCATTCCGCGTCGGTGTAGGTGCTGAAGCCATTCAGGAGCTACTAGGCGGCTTGAGAATTGAAGACTTAGCCGACGACTTAAGGCAAGCGCTTCTAGAAGCGACTTCTGAAGCAGCCAGAAAGAAGCTACAAAAACGCCTGAAAGTAGTAGAGGCATTTAATAACACGGATGCAAAACCTGAGTGGATGATGCTTTCCGTGATTCCGGTGTTACCTCCTGACCTGAGACCTTTGGTCCCGCTTGATGGCGGAAGGTTTGCAACATCGGATCTCAACGACCTCTATCGGCGCGTTATTAATCGGAACAATCGCCTATTAAGATTGATCGAGCTTAATGCACCCGAAATTATTATCAGAAACGAAAAGCGTATGCTTCAGGAGGCTGTTGACGCTCTGTTCGATAACGGACGTCGTGGAAAGGTCTTTACGGGGCCGAATAAAAGGGCACTTCGCTCGCTCTCGGATATGCTAAAGGGTAAACAAGGACGATTCAGACAAAACTTGTTAGGGAAGCGCGTAGACTACTCTGGTCGATCCGTGATTGTTGTCGGTCCTCAGCTTAAACTGCATCAATGTGGTCTTCCTAAAAAGATGGCTATCGAGCTTTTCAAGCCTTTCATTTACAACAAGCTTGAAGAGCATGGGATTGTATCTACGATTAAATCTGCGAAGAAACTTGTTGAGAAAGAACGTCCGGAAGTATGGGATATTCTTGAAGAAGTTACCAAAGAGCATCCGGTACTGCTGAACCGTGCTCCAACCCTTCACCGGTTGGGTATTCAGGCCTTTGAGCCAGTCTTGATCGAAGGCAAGGCGATTCAGTTACATCCGTTGGTTTGTTTCGCTTTTAATGCTGACTTTGACGGCGATCAGATGGCCGTTCACGTACCGTTGTCTGTGGAAGCTCAGATGGAAGCTCGTGTGCTTATGATGTCGACCAACAACATCCTAAGCCCGGCCTCAGGTTCTCCCGTTATCGTCCCAACTCAGGATATTGTCCTGGGTATCTACTATATGACGAAAGAAAATATAGAGGCACATGGTGCAGGAAAAGTGTTTGCCTCTCCAGAAGAAGTGCGAGCTGCCTACGATCATGATGGAGTAGCTCTCCAAGCGCCAATCACGGTGCGTATCAATGGTGTTAGGAAAGAAAGTACTGTTGGGCGTGTTTTGCTTTCGGAAATCTTGCCTGATGAGGTGCCGTTTGACTCTATCAACCGC
>JABSRP010000033.1:0-72106 GCA_013215145.1 Pseudobacteriovorax sp. | reverse complement strand
GGTAAGAAAGAGTTAGCAACACTAGTAGACGATACGTTCCGGGCAGCTGGTCCTAAAAAAACCGTACTTCTTGCGGATGCTCTGCGCGCAACCGGCTATCGATATTCCACGAAAGCTGGGCTTTCCATTTCGATCGGTGACATGGTTGTCCCTGCCGGAAAAGGTACGCTGCTTGATTCTGCCTACGAAGAAGTGCGAAGAATTAAAGAGCAATACTCAGAAGGTCTTCTCACAGAAGGTGAGCGATATAACAAGGTTGTCGACATATGGGCGAAAGTTACTGAAAGCATCGCCCAAGAAATGATTAACAACATCGCAAAGCAAGAAAAGACCTCACACAAAGGTGAAAAAACCGAGGTGCCTAGCGACAACTCGATCTTTATGATGGCTGACTCTGGAGCGAGGGGTTCTGCTCAACAGATTCGGCAGTTGGCTGGTATGCGAGGGTTGATGGCGAAACCATCGGGTGAAATTATTGAAACACCGATTACTGCAAACTTTAGAGAGGGCCTATCTGTCCTCGAGTACTTTACATCGACCCACGGTGCTCGGAAGGGTCTTGCAGATACAGCCCTTAAGACTGCAAGTTCTGGTTACTTAACCAGGCGATTGGTAGATGTTGCGCAGGATGCGACCATAGCAGAATACGATTGCGGCACCACCAAAGGCATTCAGATGGTGGCCTTACGAGAAGGTACCGAAATTAAGCTTTCTATCGGTGATAGAACACTAGGTCGTACTCTTCTGGATGAAGTTATTGATCACAATACCGGTGAGAAAATAGCGCAGCCTGGAGATATTGTAGACGAAGAACTAGCTCAGAAGCTTGATGATGCAGGTATCGAAATCGTGAGAATTCGGTCTGTTTTGACCTGTAATACACGCATGGGTATCTGTGCTAAGTGTTATGGCAGAGACTTGGCGACAGGGCATTTAATCAACGTGGGTGAGGCTATTGGCGTGATTGCAGCTCAGTCCATTGGTGAGCCAGGTACTCAGCTAACCATGCGTACATTCCACTTTGGTGGAACCGTAACCCACAAAGTTGAAAAGAACACTTTAGAGACTAACTTTACGGGTATCGTCAAATTTGAGCGGATCAAATTTGTGACAAACCGAGAAGGTCATGTAGTGGTTCTCAGCCGAAATGGTGAAATTAAGATTGTAGATAAAGATACTGGAGCCCTGCGGGATACTTATCCTATTAGTTACGGCTCGGTACTCTTGGTGAAAGAGGAGCAGGAAGTCGAGGCGGGTGATTCGCTGGCTGAATGGGATCCGTTTGCCGTGTCCATACTTGCCGAAGTTGGCGGTGGGATTAAGTACATTGATATGAAAGAAGGTCAGTCCATCGAAGAAAGAACTGACGAAGTCACATTTTTGACCAGAAAGGTTGTGATTGAGACTCGTGGTACGGACTTAAAACCAGCTTTAGAGGTTGTCGATGCCTCGGGTAAAGCCTTCAGTATTGATGGTAAGAGAGACGCTCGCTACGCACTTCCGGTAGGTGCGACAGTTTTTGTGGAAAATGGTTCAGAGGTGGCGCCAGGTGATGTGATCGCAAAAATCCCAAGGGAAACGGCGAAAACGAAAGATATCACCGGTGGTCTCCCAAGAGTTGCAGAGCTATTTGAAGCCCGAAAACCTAAAGATGTGGCAATTATGTCGGATCGAGATGGTACGGTTTCCTTTGGTGCTGATTCAAAAGGTAAGCGTAAGATCTTGGTCGTCAACGACGACGGCGAGAGCTCGGAATTTCTGATTCCTAAAGGACGCCATGTCGTAGTCTCCGAAGGCGACTACATTCGGAAAGGGGAGTCAATTGTTGATGGGGCTCAAAGTCCTCATGATATCTTGACCATCATGGGTAATTTAGCTCTGGCTAGATTCCTTGTTGATGAAATTCAAGACGTTTATCGATTACAAGGTGTAAAAATCAACGATAAGCACATTGAAGTTATCGTCAGGCAGATGAGCCGTCGTGTTAAGGTTCTGAGTCCAGGGGATACTAGATTCTTGCCAGGAGAGCAGGTAGAGCGATTTGAGCTGGATGATAGTAACTTGAGAGTAAAAGAAGAGGGTGGACAAGAAGCAACGTTTGAACCACTGCTACTTGGTATCACTAAAGCCTCTCTTTCGACGGATAGCTTCATCTCGGCCGCCTCTTTCCAAGAGACAACGAAAGTTCTCACAGAAGCCGCAATTAATTCTAAAGTGGATAGTTTGCGCGGCTTGAAAGAGAACGTCATTATGGGACGCTTAATTCCAGCTGGTACTGGTTCAGTGTTGTACAGACACTTGGAATCAGCTGCAAAAGGTGCCATGAATAAGGTGGAAACCTCAGAAATGGCTGAGGTTACAAACGGTTAGATTTATTGAGGGTTTCAAGCTAATGTCGAGCTAGAAACCCCTCAAGCTTTTAGAAAACTTTCACCTTGCTTTATTTTTAATAGCTTGGTAGTGATACAGCCCTCTTGTTAGGTGTTGTAGTAAGGATAATAAGTATGCCAACCATCAATCAGATTATCGCTCAAGGGCGAACGATACAGAAAAGCCGGACCAAAGCGCCTGCGCTGAAGAGCTGTCCACAACGGCGTGGAGTTTGTGTGCGTGTATATACAACAACTCCTAAAAAGCCGAACTCTGCACTACGGAAAGTAGCACGGGTTAGATTGACGAATGGAATCGAAGTGACATCTTACATTGGTGGAGAAGGTCACAACCTACAAGAGCACAGTGTTGTACTTGTTAGGGGTGGTAAAGTTAAAGACTTACCTGGTGTTCGGTATCACATCGTGAGAGGTTCTTTAGATACCTCCGGTGTTACAAACCGTCGTCAAGGTCGCAGTAAATACGGCGCGAAGAAGCCTAAGAGTTAAACTGAATTAAAATTGGAGTAAATCAATGGCCCGTCGCCATGTCGCGCAAAAGCGAAAAGTGTTACCAGATCCTAAGTATAAAGATGAGCTAGTCACTAAGTTCATGAACTGTATGATGAAGCACGGAAAGAAGGCTGCCGCTGAGAAGGCTTTCTACGGCGCTATGGATGTGATTGCTGCTCAAGGTTCTGAGCCAATTGACGTTTTTAAGGATGCGGTGGAAAACTCAAAGCCGATGCTTGAGGTAAAGTCTCGTCGAGTTGGTGGATCTAACTATCAGGTACCCATCGAGATCAGACCAGAGCGACGCCAAGCACTTGCAATTCGTTGGCTTATTGAATTTTCTCGCAAAAGAAGCGGAAAGAGTATGAAGGAAAGACTCGCTGCTGAATTTGTTGATGCTGCTAATAAGCGCGGTGCTACTATCAAGCGTAGAGAAGACGTGCATAAGATGGCCGAAGCGAATAAGGCATTTGCTCACTATCGCTGGTAATCTACAATCAAGGCCGTTGTGTTGCTTTCATATTTAACATTGTAAGCGTCAACGGCATTTCTAATAGCCCAGACGCTTTCTAGTCTGGGATTTTTTATGTCCAAAAAAATTGATATATCAAGCTTCCGTAATATTGGAATTATGGCGCATATAGATGCGGGTAAGACTACGACAACGGAGCGCATCCTATATTACACCGGAAAAATACATAAAATTGGCGAGGTTCATGACGGAACGGCTACGATGGATTGGATGGCCCAAGAGCAAGAGCGAGGCATCACCATTACATCAGCAGCGACGACATGCTTCTGGAAAACCTATTGTCTAAATATCATCGATACTCCTGGACACGTCGATTTTACCGTCGAAGTGGAGAGATCATTGAGAGTACTCGATGGTGCAGTAGCTGTTTTTGATGGCGTGGCAGGAGTTGAGCCTCAGTCGGAGACGGTCTGGCGCCAAGCTGACAAATACAGGGTGCCTCGTCTAGCCTTTATCAATAAGTTGGATCGAGTGGGAGCAGTGTATGAAGAAGCTGTCGAGTCTATCAAGGAGCGTTTAGCGGCCAACCCAATTATGTTTCAAATCCCTATCGGTGAAGAGGACCAGTTTAGAGGAATCATTGATCTTCTATCTATGAAAGCCATGATTTGGGATTCGGACGAGACAGGTGCTGAGTATCGTTTAGAGGATATTCCCGGTGAATTAAATGATGCAGCAGAGCTGGCAAGAGAAGCTTTGGTTGAAGGTCTAGCTGAGTTAGATGATCAATTGATGGAAAAATTCTTAGAAGGCGAACAGATTAGCTCCGAAGAGCTGAAATCCGTCGCAAGAAAGGCAACTCTCGATCTCAAAATAGTTCCAGTTTTCTGTGGTAGTGCATTTAAGAATAAGGGGATTCAACCCTTGCTTGATGCGGTTGGTGACTACCTCCCATCCCCTGCAGATTTGGATGATGTAAAAGGCTTTTCTGCTGACGATAAAGAGAATGAACTGACGCGAAAGCGTTTAGATTCGGAACCACTTGCCATGTTAGCATTCAAAATACAGAACGATCCCTTTGTAGGACAACTTGCTTACGTGAGGATTTACTCTGGAACCCTTAATGTCGGCGATAGTATTCAAAATACACGAGTGGGGAAAAAAGAAAGGATTTCAAAAATCCTTTTGATGGAAGCCAATCAACGTACCGAAACCCAAGTTTTGCGGTCTGGCCAAATTGCAGCGATAGCAGGTTTGAAGCTTGTGGGCACTGGCGATACCTTGTGCGATCCTAAAAACCCCATACGTCTTGAATCTCTGGATGTTCCGGAGCCAGTGATCTCGATTGCCATCGAGCCGAAAAGCTCTTCCGACAGCGATAAAATGACAAAGGCATTGGATCGACTTGAAAAAGAAGATCCGACATTTAAGGTAAGAATCGATAATGAAACAGGACAGACTCTTATTAGTGGAATGGGTGAGCTCCATTTGGAGATCATTACTGATCGCCTGCTACGGGAGTTTAAAGTCGCGGCCAATGTTGGTAATCCTCAGGTTAGCTATCGAGAATCCATTTCATCAAGCGGTCGCATATCTAAAGAATTCTCTCGTGAGAGTGAAAAGCTTAGTCAATTTGCTGGTGTTTCCCTCGACGTGAAGCCATCGGAAAAGGGAGCCGGTTTCACCTTTGAATCTGCCGTTTCAAAAGTCGATGGTTTTACGGCTGAGTTCGAAAGGGCGGTAAAGTCTGGTCTGTTGGAAGCTATGCAAGTCGGAGTTATCTCAGGCTTTCCTGTACTGGATGTTTCAGTCACTTTAACAGACGCTAAAGTCGATAAAGAGATAAGCGAAGCGAGTGCTTTCAAGATTGTGTCATCTCAAGCACTTCGTGAGGTTTTTAGAGACTGTACTCCAATTTTGTTAGAACCAATGATGGAATTGGAAATACTGGTACCTGATGATTTTATTTCTAACGTCATGACCGATCTCAATAGCCGAAGAGCAAGAGTCAATAATGTTGGCGTCAAAGGGCACCTGCAAAAGGTAGATGCTGTTGCTCCGTTGTCGGAAATGTTCGGTTATAGCACAGGACTAAGATCAATTTCCCAAGGTCGAGCAACATACTCGATGACTTTTGATTCTTACGAGCAGGTTTCTCAAGCTGTATTGGACAAGGTCACAAAAGGAATTTTTTAAATCACCTTGACTTTGAATTCCTAATGATTAAGAATCCTGATCTCTCGGGAAAGAGGGGTTGTAGCTCAGTTGGTTAGAGCGCTACGTTGACATCGTAGAGGTCCCCAGTTCGAATCTGGGCAACCCCACCACTTCAAAAGCTAGAATAGCGAGGCGGAGAAATCCTTGGGATTAAACTCTCGCAAATCAGCAGCTTTTTCTCCGACACCGATGTACCTAATCGGAATTCCGTACTTATTGCTGACTCCGACGACAACTCCACCTTTAGCGGTACCATCAAGCTTAGTAACGATAAGTCCGGTGATGGAGGCTACATCTGAAAAGGCACCCACCTGCTGATAGGCATTTTGACCTGTTGTGGCATCGATAGCTAGCCAAGTTTCGTGAGGAGCTTCAGGTAAGTCCTTCCCTAAAACACGTTTAATTTTTCCCAACTCGTCCATCAATTCTTTTTTATTGTGCAACCGACCTGCAGTGTCAATTAAAAGCGCGTCAACATTGCGAGCGATAGCAGCCTTAACGCCATCAAAAGCAACGGAAGCTGGGTCAGAACCCTGCTTGTGTTTCACGATGTCGCAGCCGATTCGGTTAGACCAAGTCTCCAGTTGTTCTATAGCAGCTGCCCGGTAAGTGTCAGCGGCGCATAGTAGTACGGATTTACCCTCGCTCATATACTGAGCGGCAAGTTTGCCGATGCTAGTGGTTTTCCCTACTCCATTAACGCCAACAATCAATACAACAGTGGGACCCTTAGCCTGGAAGTTTGCTTCATTCTGATTCTTTGATAGAATTTCTTCGGCTTTGATCTTGAGTCTATTCCTAACGTCTTCCCATTGGGGGCTATCCGTTCCTTTGAAGGTATCGCGAAGATCGTCAATTAATAGGTCAGCTGTTTCGACGCCTAAATCTGCGCGAAAGAGAATTTCGTGCAGGTCTTCAAGAGTTTCCGAATCGAGATTTCCTTTTCCTTGGATAATCTGAGATAGGCTATTGGCGAATTGATCCCGAGTTTTACTCAAACCACTGTGAAGTCGACTAAGCCAGGTTTTTCGGTCGCTTATAGGAGGTTCGGCTACTGCAACTGGTTCGATTGGAACCTTTGGTGAGACAGGTTTTTGTGCTTGAGGAGTATCAGATCTTAGTTTTTGAGTTGTTTGTGACTCAACTTTTTGAATGGTAGTTTTATTGAGCTTTGACTTTTTAATGAAAGCCCGAATAATAAAGCCAACAATTAAAAGGCCTAAGACTGCCAAAGCAAGTAATACGTGTTCATGATCAATGTTGTTTTTTTCAATGAAAGACCAATATTTTTCAATAAAATCAGATAGTTTCATAAACCCTTCTTTCTGATCGTATACAGTTTAGATATACTAGGATGTTGTTTATATCTTATAGGTGGCGCGAAAAGAAGTGGATACTCTCATCTATGCCATAGCGAAAATTATCGTCTTGAATTTTGGTCTTGGGGCTTTGTTCACGTTTTGTCTTTTGAACAGCGAACAAGTGGCTCGGGCCTCAGAACCTGATAATACGTTAAATCAGGGAGTTAAAGGAAAACCCGACTGGAACCGGCTGGTTCAGGGGTTTAGAAGAGGGCATCAGCTTCTAGGTGGTATTGAGTACGGTCAAACAGATTGGGTCGGGAGTATTCCGCTTGGGGCCGCTGAAGATTCATTTGGGCTTTCGTCCCAAGGGTACTTAGCAAAGGTCCAATATAGCTTCCAAATGGAAGTGCTGGGTTCCTTTGGGTACTCGCTGGGAACTTTGGCAGCAGCGCCTGTTTATAACAGCATCGATCAGAAATCGACGGATATCAGTTACGTAGACCTGCCAGGTATTACAGTCTCACTCATATACAACTTTTCTCCGATATGGCAGCTTTCAACGGAACTTTCCGGTAATCTTAGGCGCTTTCGTAGCTTTACCCTCAATACTGGGCAAAGTGCTGTTTTTACAGGGCGGACCTCACGATTCTCTCTGGATTTGGACTACTTTTTCTCTCTTGAGCATGCATTGCGGTTGCAGCTTGGAGCTGGGAAGATCACTTACCGCGACAGTAACGATGTCGACGTTCAAGGCAATTTTCGTTTTTTAAGCATTGGCATTGTTCAGCACTTGATTTAAGAGGGCTCCAGTCGGCATAAGATACTGATTTAGTGACGTAAATCTGTTTAAAAATTATCCGCTCAGGAAATTGAATCTTTCCCCGATTGGGGTTTAGTAACCAGCAAAACTAGAGATTAGCACTAGAGATGTCCGTATGAGAGGGAAAACATGCGACTTCTAGTCATATCTTTGGTTTTGGGTTTGGTTGGTTGTGGAATGGCCGAGCAAAGGCACTCTACAGACGACGTATACGCTCCACAGGGATCTGACGCTGGAATCGCTTTTCATTCTTCAACTGGCTGGGTTGGCGCTGTTCCTTTCCTAGTCGAGAGCGCGGCCCCTGATCAAGTGATCGAGGCCGCTATGCAGGCTGCCGCCTCTTGGAATGACGCTGTAGGTCACGAAGTTTTAGTCTTTTCCGGAGTATCGGAATCAAATCGTGGAGAGAGTCTTTACGAAAGCCTCAACGACGACCTTACTATCGTTTACTACGAAGCCGACTGGTTCGATACTACTGGTAAGTCGAAATCTACCTTGGCAACCACGGTTTGGGAGAATGCACCGGGATCCGATCAAATTATAAAAGGGGATATCGTTCTCAACGCCGAAGTCTACATGTACCAGGATTCAACGGAACCAGCCATCGACAAAGAAAAATCATCCTACATGGTTGATACGGAAACAGTGCTCCTCCATGAGTTTGGACATTTGCTTGGCTTGGATCACGTTTCTGAAGACGATGATGCTGAATCCATTATGCATGCTAAAACATTTATAGGTGCATATATGTATGCGAGAAACCTTAGCGATGATGACGTCGCGAATATTGGCTCTCTTTACAACAAGTAAGAAAAAAACTCCCCTACAGGATATCTCCATTAAGCCGATTGTGAGACATAGGAGGTAATCATGTCCGATAATAAATCATATGATGAACTAGCAGTTTTGAAAGAAATCATTCAGGCAGATCAGCATTTGTTGGATAGAGTTGTTGATAGGATTCGCGCTTTGAGACAGACTAGTGGCCAGTCTCTGAACGATTACATGAAAGACAAAAGATCTGAAGAGAACGATATCATTCAGCTAAGGAAAAGGCAGCAAAAACAGGATTTCAAGTGACCATTCGTATTTTTTTCGTGCTCATAGGCTTTGCCACAGCCTTCAATTCATGTGTTAGCTCAAAAACAGAGCTTGTAGAAAAAAACAAGCTAAATAAACCTGCGTGGGTTAATGAGAGAATGGGTGAGAATCCCGGAATTCATCAGTTCGATGACCAAATGGTCTATGTTTTCCTGGAATGTGACGGACTTACGGATTGTTTATGGAGGGCCGAAAGATCAGCAGAGTATACGATTGCTAACCGATTATTTCCGGACGAACGCTTCGAGAGTATGGGGCTCTTTGAGCCTGGTGTTGATACCGAAAACGAATGTCTTATACGTCGCAAAATTAGATCAAACCGCAAGGATATGTATTTTGAGGGGCGTCGTAGAGCATTATCCTCTTCTTCAAAGACCGAATACTATATTTATATATTATACAAAAAGATAGGTTGAGCATTTGTCCTGATGCCATGAGACCCGATCTTAGCGCGATACAATTCTTCCAAAAAAGACGAATCTGCGATAGAGTGCCAGTCTTGCTAAGGCTCGATGAATATCCAAAAGGCAATTTCAATAGTCACTATGCTTGATTTAGACTTAAATACAAAGCTGCACATGCCATATTGGTGGGTTAATTCCTACGAATTGACGGCATCTGTGCTGAATCGATTCTCGAGTTCTGCTGATTTAGTCGAAACTTCAAAGCTAAATCCCGCACTTAGTCTAATTGAATTGGAGGCCTTAGCGGGGCTTATAAGCACCTGCCAAAAGTGGATGCTGAAAGAGGTGAGCCCTATTGAAATAGATCCTGAAAGCCACAGCCGGCTTGGGCCATATACTAATCTAAATCAGAGGTTTGCGTTTGACCGCTTGATTCAGATGTCTGCAAGTATAGGTCTTTTATCGGAGAAAGACGGTAAGACTCATGAAGTCTATCCCTTGTTTAAGCAGTGTCAATGGACCCGACTTCCCTCACGAGAAGGCCTTGGCCTAACTTTGATGCCAAGCGAACTAGGATTTGAGCTCATGTTCGGGGTGGTGGATCCTTATATGGATTTGCTGAGATTCAAAAATAAAAAAACATGTAGTCGTAAACTCGTTGGATCGCAAAGGCACTTAAGCCTTTGGTACTCTTTGTGGCTTGATCTTAGAGCCATAGAAAAAATTTTGCTTGTTCGACTCGAAAAAGCAGTGCAATGGGAACGCCTGTTCCTATCTCTTGATGGAGTTTTCGGAGTTGATTTAGATAGCCTGTTTTCTGAACTTGACCTCCCAGGCGCACGTCGAAAAAATAATAGCACGCCCCCACTTTTGCTTAAGAAAAGAATCTTTGAAAAACTAGGCCGTAAACTCAAGGATCACGGATTCATTTCTAGGAAGTGTCGAGACGATTACGTTCCTCTTAAAGATCCGGGTGCATTTACATTGTTATGGCAAATGTCTGAGCAATATTTTACGGAAGAAAGTACTAAGGCTTATATTGAGACTATAGGTGAAAGACTTCACCATCTAGTGACGAGACCTAATATCATTTCTATTCTTAAACTATTGTTAGGTCAGACACATCAATCCTATCTTCAGAAAGCTCTGAATATTTGGGAAAAAATTGATGCAGTTAAGTTGAGTGATAGGTTCTGTGAGCTAGACGGTTCTGGGATTCTTGATTTAAAGCTTCTCTTTATCGAATGGCATATTAGGCAGCTTCCCGAGCACCAATATCCATTGTCTTTGGATGTGAGCTACAGTGAGATTGCTGATATAACGGGCTTTTTGGAAGACGTCGATCTTGAATTGGCCATTAATAAGTTCGTGGAACTATTCTGGCAATCTGAGTCCTTGTCGCAGGAAGTCTCTGAAAAAGCAAGCTATACCATGACCAGTGTTAAATCTCGTTTATCTGGAAAACTTTTCCCAGTTCTTTCCTCGTTGAACAAGATAGATGCAATCCCTGCAAGTGAATCCAAGCCTAAAATACCTACGCACAACTCGGAATTGACCTCTCAAAAACCAGTTGTAAAGTCGCGAGTGATTCCACAAAAAAGCAAAAATATTAATGAACTGAGAAAGCTCGCTTTGGTGGAGATTGAACGTCTTCGATTGAATGAACAAAAAGCCTATTCGAAACTCAAGGAGTCATATATTGATACTCTTGATTCGGAAAAAAGGAAAATAATTCTAGAAGTAAAGCAAAGACTGAAGCCAGAAGTTTTTGATAATCACCTCCAGAGTAGTCTAGTTAGGTATCTAATCGATAATCCGGATGCGTGGGATCAGAGGAATTCTAACTCGTAAGATAACCGTTTAGAACCTCTTGGAGGGCTTCTTTTTGAATGGGTTTGACAAGAAACGCATTCACTCCTAATTTTTTAGCGTCGTTCAAATAGTCCACGCTACTCTCGGTGGTTACTAGACATATCGGTAGGTCTTGGTATTTTGGGTCGGCCTTAATCTCTGTAATCATCTCTAGTCCGGTCATCCACGGCATATTAATATCCGAAATAATCAAGTCTACTTGCACTTCATTTTCTAACTGCTCTAAACCTTTTCTGCCATCCTCAGCTTCAACTGAGCGATATCCTGCTTCTGTTACAATTTGAGAGATGACTTTTCTTGCTGTTAACGAGTCATCAACGATGAGAATAGTTTTTGACATATTTTGCTCCCTTATTGATAGTCCCATGTTATCTGATTTTTTCTTTTTTTGGATCGAAAAAGTCGCGAAGTGAGTCTCCAATGAAGTTTAATGCTACTACAAGTAAAAATATCGCCCCTCCCGGAGCTAAGCTCACGTTCAATGACTCAAGTAAATCAATCTCAGTAGCCTGACTCAAAAGTCCTCCCCATGTCTGTATGGGGCCCTGCGCACCAAGGCCAAGAAAGCTCAATCCTGCCTCAACAATAATAACGCCTGATAGCGAAAAAGTACCGTGAACTATTAGAGGTGACCAGACATGGGGTAAAATATGAATAAGCATGAGCCTAAGCTTGCTGGCACCAAATCCTTTGCTTGCAACAACGAAATCTCGATCGGCTAATGATAATACCTGACCCCTCACCAGTCTCGCTGAGCTTGTCCATCCTGTGGCAGCGATAGCGAAGACGACGGTGTTGATGCTAGGGCCCATGATTGCCGACAATGCCATGGCTAGAAGGATTCCGGGAAAAGCCATGAATATATCGACGATTCTCATGATAATGTTATCTGTGATTCCCCCAAAGAAGCCAGAAACCAGTCCAGCCCCGATTCCGAGAGTCATAGATAAAAGAACTGTTAGAGATCCTACATAAAGCGAAACCCTTGCACCCCAAATTAGAATAGTCAAAACATCTTGGCCATTGACGTCACAACCAAGCCAGTGATCGGCTGAAATCGGGCAAAGTCTTGAGGTGAAGTCGCCATCCGATAATTCATACGGTGCGATCAAGGGAGCCAGTATTGCGATTAAAATCATGAGTGCAACCAATGTCATACCCACTACAAATCGAGGGTCCTTAAGCAGTCTGTTTTCCATGACGATATTTAACCTTTGGTGTTTAATCATGACTTGCAAACCGAATCCTTGGGTCGACGACAGCGTAGATAATGTCAGTCGCAAGGTTAACCAAGAGGTAAGAGGCAGAAAAGACTAGCACGCAGCCTTGAATAACAGTGTAGTCCCTCGTGTGGATACCCTCTAGTAACAACGATCCAACTCCTGGCCAATCGAAAATCTTTTCCGTTATTACGGCTCCAGTGACGAGGACACCAAATTGCAGACCAACTACTGTCACCACAGGTAATGATGCATTCCTTAGACAGTGTTTTATGAGAACCCTAATGTCTGAACCTCCTTTTGCATAAGCTGTTCTTACGAAATCTTCCGACATGACATCTAGGAATGAATTACGGGTGATGCGACTCAAGGCAGCAGAAAGGGCTGTTCCCATGGTGATGGCTGGTAGTATATAACTAGATAGATCTGATCGTTCTGAAACCGGTAGCCAACCTAGGTATACACTAAAAAATAGAACTAGAACTGGGCCTAACCAAAAATTTGGTATAGCGACACCAGCAATAGCTACTGACATAGCGCTAAAGTCTATCAATCCCCTGGGTTTGTAGGCGCTAATGATTCCGGCAGGAATTGAAATCAAGAGAGCGACTAATAGCGATGCAATGGCGAGCTCTATCGTGGCAGGAAGTCTTGAGACGATCATAGCCCACACAGGCTCTGAGTATACGATACTGTCTCCTAAATCCCCTTGGAAAACTCCTTTAAAGTAGGCAAAGACTTGATTAGAGATAGGTTCATCTAAATTCAGGGACTTTCGCATCGCCTGTTTATCTTCTTCCGTGGCATAATCACCGAGGATAGCCTCTACAGGATCTCCTGGAACGAGGCGGGTTAATGAAGCAATCACGATGAGCACTCCTAAGCACACAGGCAGGAGACTAGCTAGTCTTTTCAAAATAAATGCAAGCATATGCTACCCTGTTATTTTTTCTTCGTAGTAACTAATGAATCAAAACGCCCGTCAGCATACAAAACAAAGTTCTCAATTTTTTTGTTGAGAACGGCAAAATTGAGTTCGTGCCAAAGAAAAATATAGGGTTTCTCTTCGGCAATAATCTCCTGTGCCTTGTGGTATATTTCGACCCGTTTGGCTTGATCTGTAGTTTTTCTTCCGAGAGCAAGGAGTCTATCTAATTCTTCGTGCGAGAAAAATCCTCGATTAGCTCCATTTGGAGGAAAACTCTCAGTGGCGAAAGCAAATCTCAGGATATCAGGATCTTTAAATCCGACCCAGGTCAAACCCCACATTTCGACTCGTCCGGCCTTGACATCTTGAGAGAAACGACCCCATTCTAGGGCTTCTATTTTTAAATCAATTCCGATTTTTTTAAGCTGGCTAGCAATGGCCTTAGCAATCTGAATTCTAGTTGAATTTGTCGTCGTTTTGTAACTTATAGTAAATCGTTTTCCTGATTTCATGGGGTAACCCGCTTTATCCAGCAGTAATCCAGCCGCCGTTAGATTCTGTTGGGTAGGGGGGAGTGGTAAATGGAATGGCGAGCTATTGAGAAGCATCGAGTTAGTAGGAGTAGCTAGCCCTGCTAGCAAAAACTTGATGATTGAGTCTCTATCGATAGCGAGATCAATAGCTTTTCTGACATCTTTATTTCTGAGAATTTGGTTTCTGAAGTTGAATCCAATATAGGTGGTTTTCAAAGCCTCTTTCTTCTGAATTTTTAAGTTCGGGTAACGCGTCTGGATCGACCGAATCATGTCTCTGTTTATGAGGTTTTGTACTATATCTAATTCCCCAGCTCGTAGCTTTGCAAGACGTGTTTTCTCGTTTTTTACAAATTTAAACATGATGGCATGACTATTGGTTGAGTTTTTTTGTGAGTAAAACTTATTTGGAATCAGGTGAAGTTGCGAAACACCAATATCTTTAAGTATGTAAGGTCCGCAGGTTTGAAACTTCTTCGCCTCAATTTGTTTTACTATGTCTTGTTCTCTTAATATCCCAATCGAGAGATTCGACAAGAAGGTGGCGTCTTTTTCTCTAATGATAAACTGTACCGTGTCGTCGGCGACTTTGATGACATCTTTGATATTTTTGAAAGCTCCGTGACGAGCAAATTTTGTGGAAGTAGCGACTGTTTTATAAGTTGCGACGATGTCAGCAGCTGAAAGCCTTGATCCATCTGAATACTTTATGTTGTTGCCGAACTTAACCGACAATTTTGTCTCTAAGGCATCCCATTTTGGCATTGATAATGCGATTCCAGGTATGATGTTTCCCTTTTCATCGAACTTGAATAGTGAACAGTGCAGCAAACTCTCGAGATACTGACTATTGGCGTCGGAGTTGGAGCGAGGGTCAAACGAACGGACAGCAGATTCCCATCCAACCGAGATGCTTTCAGTCTTAGAAAAGGCATAGTTGTTGGTTATTAGTAATAACGAAAATAGAATGGCTAAAAAACTCATGTGCTTGCCCTAAACTTTTGCAATAATTCAGTCTTTCCTAGTTTAGTGCTTTTAAGCAAATGTAGCAAAGATTAGTCATAGAGCTGCGCCAGCTCTGCGTTGAAAAAGCGGAACTTGCTTGCTATCAAAAAACAATCCTGATTAACGTGGAATGATAAATCCCTTGACTTGCTAACAGTTGATAGGGCAAAAACAATAATTACAGAGATTCCTACTTTTCTCAAAAAGTGAGTTGAAAGCTTTCAGCGTCCCCCTCTGTCAATTACGACCAACAAGAACTGAATAGTTGCAAGAAGTTAGCTGAGAACTATTGGAGATATTATGGCCGAAACTGCCAAAACCCCCACGAAAAAGGCGAAATCAGTTCGAAAAACTCGGACACCAAGGAAAAAGAAGGCGCCAATTGATGTTATGCCATCATCAGAAGATTCGGAGTCTAAAGTCGATCGGCAAGGACCTCAGATTAGCGACCACAGCGGGTCTACCGAGTCTCCTCCGCTTGAAAAAGCATTCGCTTTAGAGGCAGATTTCGATCAACCTGTTCCTGCCTCTGCTGCTTCCTGTGAAAAATCATCGCTTGAAGTTGCCGTATCCAATTCACTCAGAAAAAAGCTTGAAAGACAGGCTGCTGAAGAGGGTATCGAACTTCAAGATTTTATCAGCGAGCTGCTTGCTGAAAGTGTCGTTTTACGAGCATGGGAAATTGTGGAACGAAAGAATCAGATGCGTGGCTCAGGCAATTCTCAGTCGGGAAATCGCAATAACTATAACGGCAACGGGAACAATAACTCCGGACGAAACGGTAATCGTGGTGGAAAAGGTCGAAGCGGCATGAGCCATGGCCGGTATCAATCGATCATGGACGACAAAGCTACCTTTCTAGAGTATGTACGAAATCAAGAGAGATCGCGCAAATAGACGTTGCTGTCTTTGGGGACCGGCTCCAGATTTTCCGGAAGCCGGTGCGTAACAGGGAGGAAGTCGTTATACTACGACCACCTCCATGCTACTAGTGTAAGAATCTAACACCAAAGCACCACCTCCTTTCCTAGGCTTCTAGCCTATAGGGCCTTACATCGGAGTGATTTCTCCTGACGAGAGGGTCCTACGAAAATCCTAGCATTGTACCCTTTGGAAAAAAACCCCTTATTATGAATCAGGCAAAAAGTACTTGTCTCTATAGTGCTTTAACTCCTCTATGCTCTCTTTGATGTCCGCCAACGCTCGATGTTCCCCCTTTTTGATAAATGCGGTAGAACCTGAAGGATACCAGCGCGTTACCAGCTCTTTGATTGAGCTGACGTCGATCACTCGGTAGTGTAAAAAGTCTGTAATTTTAGGCATTTCCGATAGGAGGAATAGTTTGTCCTGCCCAATTGAATTACCGCATAGAGGGTTTTTTTGTGGACTGCAGTACTGTTTTATGAATTCTAGGGTCTGTTCCTCGGCTTGTTTCACTGTGATTTTTGAAGAGACCGCCCGTTGCCACAGTCCAGAAGCCTTGTGATGGGTTTGGTTCCAATCGTCCATTTTCTCCAGTTTAGACTCGGGGCAATGAATGACTAGTTCCGGGCCCTCTGCTATGATATTCAGGTTACTGTCGGTAACAATGCTGGCAATTTCAAGGATTTGATTACAGCTCGCATCCAGACCAGTCATCTCTAAATCAATCCACACAAGGTTATTGCTGTCTATTTTTGCCATTTGACCATCTTTGCTCATGTTGTTTCTCGGGCTTTCAGAAAAGCGAATCTCGGTATAATATACATAGAAGACTTGACCTCCCAGCGGGAAGTTAATGAATTTTTCATCCACCCCCTGTTAGTGTCATAATCTAACAACTTAAATCTAAGTGAAGGGTAGCAAGACAGTATGATCAATCAACTAAAAATTCTTTCAATCTTTGTAATGGGCTCTTTTGCCTTGGCTATCCCTGGGCTGGCTGCCGAAGCTTTTAAAATAAACGGTAAGTCGGTCAGTGTAGAAAAGCTTTATCAAGAAAACCAAGATAAATTCTACGAACTTGAAAAGCAAAAATACGAACTTATCGAACGAATGGCACAGCAGCAGTTTTTGGACAGCTATTGGGACAACCTAGGTAAGAGCCAAGGAACGTCATCGGAAAAAGCACGTGATAAATATATCGCATCCAAAGCGAAGGTAAGCGACAAAGATCTAAACGAAGCCATTGGTAAGTTTAAAGACCATCCTCAGTTAAAAGAACTTAGTGAAGCTGAAAAGAAAAAACAAATTGGAGAGTATCTGAAGTCCGTAAAGACTAGGGAAATCATTGATGAGATTTTGCAAAATGGAATTAAAGACGGAAAACTAGTCGTGACCTATCCAAGGCCGAAAGAGCCCATTTACAATGTCACTGTGACTAAAAACGATCCGGTGAAGTACGGTCCTAAGCCAAGCGATGTTAAGCCGATGGGTTGTGAAGGCGACGCTTGTGCAATCACCGTTGTTGAGTATAGTGAATTTCAATGCCCTTTCTGTACGAAGGTTTTGCCGACAGTTGATCGTCTCATGACAGAATATAAAGGTAAAGTAAGATGGATCGTTCGTGACTTTCCACTAGGTTTTCACAAAAGAGCAAGACCAGCGGCCGCTGCAGCTCACTGTGCTAAAGACCAAGGCAAATTCTGGGAAATGTATGAAGAGTTGTTCCGTAACCAGAGAAAACTCGAAGATGCTGATCTTCAGAATCATGCAAAAACTGTGAAGCTCGACATGAAGAAATTCAACAAGTGTTTAAAGGATCCAAAGACATTGGCTAAGGTAGAGTCGAATTTTCGATCCGGTGAGGCTCTTGGAGTAACTGGAACTCCGGCATTCTTTATTAACGGTAGAAGATTGTCGGGAGCGCTACCTTACGGTGAATTCAAGAAAATCTTTGACGAAGAGTTAAAAGCCTCAAACAAGGGCTAGTTCAATAGCTAGTTATGTTGGATAAGGTCGCATTTTAGCGGCCTTTTTTGTTTTTCTTCTAAATTGTTTTTACTCTAGGGCCGATCCTCCTAACGATTAAACCACGGGAGGTTCACGAATGGCGGGTTCTAGAGAAAATCGTAAAGTTCAGCGAATTCTCCTGCCTAAAGCGCTCAAGGTTGTCCTTTGTTCCATAGGGGCTAATGTCAAATATGAATTGATGACAAGGGATATCTCATTTACCGGGTTTTTTCTTGAGTTTGACAGTCCAGGGCGATTCCCATTCAACCAGTCTTCGATCATGGAGGTATGGCTAGATCTTGGGGGAGAGCAGACTATTTTTTTCAATGGAAAGATGGCTAGAGTTGTCCTTCCGGGCTCTCAAGGCCAATCTGGCATTGCTGTCAGAATTGTCCAGATTGACAAGGAAAGCGAACGGTCATTGATTGACTTCGTTAAGTCGATGACAGCCGCTGATGGCAGCAACATCGTTGCATAAAAATACCTAAAGAAAATTTGGTGCCCTGACGATAAGGGCCTTATGTTTAGAGGAATCAACGAGTTTGGAGCCTCTATGCGTATTTTTAGCATTATCAGTA
Source organism: Pseudobacteriovorax sp. (assembly GCA_013215145.1). Taxonomy (GTDB): domain Bacteria; phylum Bdellovibrionota_B; class Oligoflexia; order Oligoflexales; family Oligoflexaceae; genus DT-89. The sequence continues at coordinate 53,839 of JABSRP010000033.1, read as the reverse complement.
TTTTAGCTCTTTCATCTCCTCTTTTTGGAGTCGAGGGAGTTCAAGCCAAAAAAGCCAATCCTCTCGATCAGCCTGAGTTCATGAATACAACCCTAGTCGAAAGAGCCAAGAGTGACCTAAGAGTTCGGCAAATTCAATACATGGCAGAAAAGAAAAAATGGGATATCAAAAATTCCTCAACGCCAGGTATTTCCGCCAGTATAGTCCAAGAAAAGAAATAGTCGTTACTATATATAAAAGGTGGCTTCGGTCCGGCGAGGCCATACCAGTCTTCCTACAATCTTTCTCGACCAAATCAAGCCCAAATACATTCCTCGCCTCGCATGTTCGACCAGTGCTAGACTAAGCGTACAATTTGATTTAATTTAGATAGATAGCACTAAAATATCATCAGCGAGGTAGTCGATGAATTGGCAAAATATAAAAATTCCTGAAGGAACCAAGCTCTTTCAGATACATAAATTCACTTATATGCACCAGGGTGTGAATTATCTGCTTGAGATCAATGAAATGCAAGACACTTGGATTGGACACGGTGAGCATGCCACCGATCAAAACAGCCTTATTCCTAGCGTTAATGGAAAGTCTCTGGAAGACTGCCTCAATCAGCTCATCAATAAAATCAACACGAGAACCTGAGTGGAAATTGGAGGCTAAGTGAAGATAGGTCTTGAAGTCGTTCGCGACAATCCGCAACTTTGCGGAAAATGGGGAAACATTGGTCTCCTATGTAATCAAGCCTCCGTGACCCGAGATTTTGTGCCTGCTTGGGATATTTTCCGATCCATCGCCAAAGATCAATTGGTTTGCTTCTTCGGTCCTCAACATGGATTTCACGCTACCGTCCAAGATAACATGATTGAAACTGGGCATTCAAAGGGACCATTCGGACTACCTTTATTTTCCTTATACTCAGAGACAAGAGAGCCTACCTCAGAGATGCTCTCGGAGATAGATACGATTGTAATCGATTTACAGATCGTGGGTTGTCGCGTTTACACTTACAAGTACACCATGGCCGGCTGCTTAAGGGCTGCCTCAAAATTCGGAAAAAAAGTCGTAGTTCTAGATAGGGTAAATCCGCTTGGTGGGGTCTTTGTTGAGGGTAGGCGTCTTGATCTTAGAGCAAAATCCTTCGTGGGTGAGTTTGAAATACCTCTTAGGCATGGTCTGACTCCTGGAGAGCTTGCCCATTACTTTAATCGCGGTATCGGAGCGGAACTAGAAGTTGTTGAAATGGAGTCTTGGAATCCTGATTCCTTCTGGACGGAGTTGCCCTACAGGTGGGTTTTGACGTCGCCCAATTTGCCAACGACCTCTGCTACCTACGTTTTCCCTGCAACGGTAATGTTTGAAGGTACTAACGTGTCTGAAGGTCGCGGGACCGGTTTGCCTTTCCAGTTTATTGGCGCTCCTTTTTTGGATGCCCATGCATTTTGCAAAAGGGTTGAAGAGCTTTATTCGGATCGTAGAGGGGTCTATTTCAGACCAGTGGAGTTTCAGCCTACTTCACAAAAATGGGCGGGTAAAACGTGCCAAGGGTTACAGATTCATATTTTAGATCATAAACGAATCGAGACCTTCCGGCTTGGGTTGGCATTGATCAAAGCAGCCATTGAAATTGGCGGTCAAAGCTTTGAATGGAAGCCAGCTGGGTATGAGTATGATTTTAGCAATTTACCCATCGACCTGATTCTTGGTGATATCAGTGCAGGGAGACGACTGATTGAGCAGGCAGACTTTCACGAGCAGTCAGAATACTGGAATCACGGCATTAATGAATTCCTAGAGATTGCGCAGAAGTATTTGATTTACCCGAGACATCAGCAGGCGGTGATGATTTAGAGTGTAAAAAATTTAAGGAAATGACACAGAGTCTGTTTTTGCTGGAGATTTCGATGTAACGCGCAATGTGTTGTTTTTTACTATCATTTGATTAAAATCTTCGGTGTCCCGTAAGTTTTCTAAGTCCCCATCTTCGCGAGCGAGTCTAATGAGTTGAGGATCTAGGTTGATAGCCTCTTTCAAGGAACCTAAAGCCTCGTTTGTTCGTCCTAAAAGTGACAGGACGCAGGCTTCGTTGTAGCGCGCCGTAGCATCACTCGGATTGACAGCGCTAGCTTGAGAAAACAAAAGTAATGCTGCGTCCATGTTATTGAGCCTGTAGTAAGTCAGTCCTAATCCATTATAAAATTCACTTCTACCTGGTTCTAAGATGATTGCATTGTCAAACGCCTCAATTGCCGAGGTGTGATCGGCTAGGTCTTCCGATAGCAGTGTTCCATGCAAAGCGTGCATGGATCCCGTACCTGGTAGTTTTTTGGTTAAATCTGTGAGAAGTTCCGTAAACTCAGAAATTTTATTGGACCTTCTAAACGCTTGGTGCGCGAAGTCTATCCATTGTTGCGGATCCTTTGCCGAAGTTATGGCTGATTCAAACTCTTTTGTTGCTTCTACGACGCGCCCAGCCGTCAGTTTGGAGCTGGCGAGGTGATTACGAACGAGAGTCTGCCTCGCCCTAGAAAACTTAGAAAAGCTGTCACTTTTAATGATGGCTCTTAGGGAGTTTACCGCTTTATTAGGCTCGTTAAGAAAGCGGTAAAGCAGGATACTGTCGTTAATTTTGGCCTCAATAAAATTGGGGTATTCCGAACTCATAGCTGTGTAGATTTCATGTGCTTCACGGTATTTTTTATTATCAGTCAGGGCAGTGGCAAGACTAAGCTTCAAAGTAGGCGAATCAGGGAAGCGAGATACCCATTCAGAGAATTTATCTATCTTCTGTAGTCCAAAATATTTGCTCTCAATCAAAGCGATGGCATGAGGTAGTATGATTTTGGGTTGACTGAATTTAGCTTCGAGCGATTTTTGTAGTAGGGCTAGGGAATCTGGTACACCTATAGAAGCGGCCAATATCTTCGATTTTAGAAAACTAGTTCTCCAGGAAGAAGAGATTTTCCTATTAATGACGGGATCAGCTAATCGAAGAGCATTTTCGGAGTAACCCATCATATCCAGAACCTGAGCTGCTATTACATAACCAAAATCCTTATCAGGACGAAGATCGATGGCTTGCTGCCCTAATTCTGCAGCTTGTCTGAGAATCTGCATGTCATAAGGGTTCAGCATAAAGCTTCGGATTAATAATTGTCCGTGTAGATAGTGGTAAAAACTTGAATTGGGGCTTGATTGGATTCCCTTAGTTGTCGTTAACATCAGAGCAGGTATATCTGAATCTGGAGCAGTCCAGACTTTTTCTTCTAATGAAATAAGGTTTTCAATATCTGTCTGAACAACTGGCTCGGATTGAGCCTCGCTGGATACTAAGGTGACCGGTGCAAAAATAATTACAGCGGCTGCCCAAATTCTTATTGTTGAGCGAGAACGTTCAATTAATCTCTTATTCTTATCGATCGCCATAAACTTCCCGCTTTTAAAAATTAGTAATCCTTCTTAAGTGTTTTCGGTAATTTTCGGATTCTATTTAGTGAAATGCTAAATATTCCTTTATTATCAGGTAAAAATGGTATTTTTATAAATTATTACAGCTGCTTGAATGATTCATTTATCATTATAGATTTGCCTAAAATCTGCCTCTCCCTAACGAAGCGAGGATTCCGGACGATATGTTCGTAGGGAGATAGAGATGAGAATACTTACCAAAACTACCATGCTTGTGTCCGGAATAAGTCTGGGTGTACTTGTTTCGATTGTTTGTGCGCGAATTATTGAACAGTCGATTAAATCGAAATCAGTAGATTTTAGGGCTGCCACTGGCATAGAGTCTACTGCCGATGCGAGTCAGGTCCATGACTTAATCAACTACTCGGACTCGATTGTGATCGATGCCATTCTAACTATCCTTCAGAGTTATTATGTCGATGAGGATAGGGCGCTCGATTCTGAAACGATTTTTTTTGGAGCACTTGCTTATCTAAGCGATCACGACGAATTTGAAGTGAAAAAGACTGGTCGCCATTCTGTGCAGATCGAAAGAGATGGCTTTTCAATTCGTTTGAATCTTCAATCGATTTTTAACTACGAATCTTTCCTCACGAATACCATAGCTGTCGCTGGTTTTATCAACCGTTTCGAAAAATCACAAGAAAACTCACGGGGAATCTCATCTGGATCATTTAAAGTGCTGAATGCGATGATGCAGCACCTGGATCCTCACAGTAGCTTGCTAGATGAAGATGAATACAAAGAACTTAGACAAGGTACTGAGGGTGCCTTTGGCGGATTGGGCGTTGTTGTAGGTATGCAAGACAACGTTTTAACGGTAATAAAACCCTTGCCTAAATCCCCTGCTGCTCGAGCAGGAATCGCTGGAGACGATAGGATAGTTTTCATCAATAACCATAGCACTTTCGGTACTAGTTTGCAGAGTTTGGTCAAACATATGCGTGGTGAGCCTGGAACCGAGGTTAAGCTATCCCTACTTAGGCAGGGGGAAATAGCACCGAGAGAACTTTCCATCAGAAGAGAAATAATTAACGTATCTTCAGTTGAGTCGGAAATTTTAAAAATTGGTTCTGATAACATTCTTAAGATATTTATTGAGAGCTTTTCCTCACGAACAGCAGTTGAAGTATCTGATGCAATCGATATCGCTGTTAGAGAGTCGAACGTCTCAGGCATCATTCTCGACCTGAGGGGTAATCCAGGAGGTCTACTAGACCAGGCGGTAAAAACATCTGATATCTTCCTTTCTAACGGAAAAATAGTTTCTACTTCGGGGCGTCGACCAGAAATTGAAGTTGCATTTAAAGAGAAAACCGATGTTAATCTCCCCATGATTGTACTCGTTGATGGTAATACGGCATCGGCTAGCGAAATTCTTGCGGGTGCTCTTCAAGATAATAATCGAGCTATTATCCTTGGCCAACCTACGTTTGGAAAAGGGTCAGTACAGACTGTCTTTGAACTTCCGGCAGAACATGCGTTGAAACTAACTATTGCTCGATATTATACCCCCAACGGGAGATCTATTCAGAGTTTTGGTATCATTCCTGACATATGGTCGCAAAAAATCTACAAGAATTCGTCTAACGATAATCTACTGGGAAATGAACGATATACAAACGAACGTTACCTTTCAAACTCCCTGCTTAGTGAATCAGCTAGATCAGATTCCTACACCTATAAATACTACTATATAGAATCCGATGGTGATCATGAACTAGACCTTGCCAAGTCTATTTTCGAGAGGTCACTTTCGGAGAAGGTTTCTGGAGAAAGATTCAGTCTCTCTAGAGGATCGTTTTTACTCGCTAAAACATCAAAAATGTTGATGATGAATGCGAAGCTTCATAGTAAGGCTTCGTTTCAGCACCTTTCGGATAACTATCAGATCCAGTGGCCTATTCCAGAGAAACTCAAGGTTAATAAGAGTGATTTAAGTTTTACGGTAGATCCGATAAGCGGTAGTAAAGGAATTCGAGAGGGAGATTTAATAAATGTTAGATGGCGGTTGAGGAATTTGTCTAACAAGCCTGTTAAAAACTTATCAGTATATCTGACATCTCAAGATCTTCAAGCGCCAGCTAAGGAAAAACTCTTGGGTACCCTCAAACCTCGAAGTGTCTTGTCGGGAAGCTTTCCCTTTGAAGTTTCACTGGAGGCACGGGATAAACCTTATAAAATAAATATAGGCGTCTCGACTGCGAGTAATCCCGTACCCATAATGCAAAGGCGCTTTCTACTAAAAGTTGAATCGGCTACTAAACCTAAACTATTTCATAGTTTGAAATTAGTAGATGGAGTAGGCGGTGTTGTGCAGGGTGTGCTAGAAGAAGGCGAAAAGGCTTTTATTGAAGTGGAAATAGAGAACCAGTCAGATGTTGATGCTCATCATCTCTACGCAATGGTCAGTAACTTTAGCGGTAAGCAAATTCAATTAAGTAAGGAAAAAATAGAAATAGGTATTTTGAAACGTCGTTCGAAAACCAAAGTGAGATTTCCTGTTTTAGGAAGTAGTACACTGGTGTCGAAAAAACTCCACCTTGGTTTGACGATCGATTCTAAAGAACATCTATTGCCACTTACCAAAAATCACTTTGTCAATGCCGTTTCAAGGAACTAGCCGCAATGGAAAATTGTCCCATAGTCTCTTTTGTCTTAAACTCGGTTCATGACCTTGATGCCATACCATTGCTCGAATCGATCCAAGGCTTAAGAGTTGAATTTTTACTTTCAGCGAAGCCGGAAGGCGTGAAACACTGTGTTAGTTCTTCACCAATAAAAGTCTTCGAGCCTCTGAAAGAAATGGCTGGTTATATTCGTGGATTATCTGAAGAGCTTAGAAGTTCGCATTTAATCGTCGCTGTTAATCCATATGGTGTGGCAGGGTTTCAGGCGATGAATGCAGCAAAAAAATATAATATTCCTTTTGGTGTGGCAATTTGTGAAGTGCCTTCGGTGGCTTGCATCATCGATAAAGAAAAAGATCGCATGCGATCAGCTGTTTTTTCTGAAGTCGACTTTGCACTTTACTCTAATAAAACAAGTAGAGATTACCTAAGCATGGAAGGTATTAAAAGTGATCTCATACATGGACTAGAGTTCCTGATGCGCAAAGAGTATGGATTCTCTTTCGCTAAGAGAAATAAATTCCGTAGCTATATTAAAGTCGATGATAGAACACAGTTAGTTCTTTGTCCTTCTTATGGTTGTGTATCAACTGCAAAAGAATTTCTTCAAGCAATCAAATTGGTTTCGAGTCAGGAGAAAGATTTTTCGGCATCAATTAAGTTTATTTTGACCTTCGAAGGTGATGCAGATGATCTGAGGTATCTAGCTTCGGACCTCGATATCTCTAGATATCTTATTTTTATTAACCAAGATATTGGTGAGTTTCACCATGATATATTGGCAGCATCTGATATAGTTTTAGAACCACCTCTCCCCATCTGTCGAGGCTTTTTACCATTGGGCTTAAGAGCGGTCGCCAATAGGTGTCGAATCGTAAGCCTGGCGGAGTCTCCGAGCCTAGAACACATCTCGAAAACTGAGGAATGTCTTACAGTCATAGATTCACACTTCTTTGTTGATTGGGCGAAAGGTATTAGACAGTCGATTGAGAAATCGTTGGAAGTGAATTCGTGGCCAAAATTTGCTGAGCCTGGACAATCACAAATTGGTGAGATGCTAGTAAATATACTCAAGACTGACGTTCGGAGTCGAGAGTCTGAGCATGAGCTTCAAGACCTGTTGGTTGAACTAGAAATAGCGCAATCCAAAAATATGGTAGATCAGGTTTACGATATTTCAATGGCCTTGCTAGAGGAAGAAAGTATGACGAAGGCAAAACGATCAGAGATTTTCGAAAACTTGGGCCTGTTGGAATTAGGGAAAGGAAATTTGGAAACGGCTACTGAATACCTTCAAACGGCAGTAGAATCAAATAAGAAACTCTGGAAAGCATACTTAGGTCTCGCTAAAATTGCTGTTTTAAGTCACAGCGAGGAAGAAGCAGCGGTCTTTTTTAGAAAGGTGTTGGCGATTCGGCCGTACCATCCCGAGGCTTTGGCAGGTATCGGCACCGTATATCGCGCATTAGAAATGCCAGAAGAAGCGCTCTATTGGTTGAATAAGAGCCTTGCTGTGGATTTTTCGAATCGTAAGGTTCTCTTATCACTTACTCAGGCATGCATGGAGTGTGAGAATCATAAGCTAGCCCTTAAGGCTCTTGAGCAAGTCAGGCTTCAAGTTGGAGACGATAGATCAATCCTAATGGCAGTTGGGCAAATCCTCGTTAAAATGGGACATCACGAAGAAGGAAAAGTCATGATCCAGCTAGCTATGGATAATGGCTTCTCAATGAGCGAGGATGCAAAGAATATAAGGATAGGATAGGAATGGTCAGGATTTGGTCGAGCCAAACCCTCCCTTTCTTGCTTCACCGATGTCTAACGAGTCTAACCTATGAACTAGATTCATAGCCATTTGTGCCACTCTCATTCCAGCTTCCACGGTAAACCGTTCTTTTCCACCGTTATAAAGTAGAACGCAAATTTCGTCCTGGTAATCAGCATCCACGGTCCCGACGCCATTGGCTAACATTATGGAGTGTTTGAAAGCTAAGCCAGAGCGGGCTCTAACCTGGAGCTCCGGGATTTGCCCCATGGGAACCAGGTCCCAATTGACTCCTTCAATCCAGACACCAACAGGTACCTTCGCGGTGCAACCCGGATCGATAAAAAGGGATTCTCTCGATTTCAAGTCGCAAGCCGCGCTGTGTTTCGTCATATATTTGGGGGCACATTCAAGATGCCATCGAATTTCTAGCATTCTCTACCCGTAAGTTAGTGGGTTGGTTTTTGTCCAAGAGCTTCTTTTCGGCTAAGTTTGATTTTTCCTTGCCGATCGACATCAATGATTTTGACCAAGACCTGCTCTTTTTCTTTTACGACGTCTTCCACATTCTTAACCCGTTTTTCGTCTAGTTGAGAGATGTGAAGCAGTCCTTCGAGTCCTGGGCGAATCTCAACAAAGGCACCGAAATCGACAACCTTTTTTACGGTTCCCATGTAGATAGCTCCAACTTCTGGATCAGCTGTGATGGAGCGAATGACTTTTTTCGCATGCTCCGCAGCCTCGCTGGTTGGTGCAATGATACTGACCATACCATCGTCTTCGATATCTATTTTTACGCCTGTATCGGCAACAATGCGTTTTATCATCTTGCCGCCGGGGCCAATGATGTCTCTGATTTTATCTTCTTTGACTTTCATTTGGAAAATTCGAGGGGCATGATCGCTAAGTTCTGCCGGCTCAGTTATCTGGCCTGTAAGTTTGTCTAGAATATGTTGCCGACCATCCTTGGCCTGATCGAGGGCTTTTTCTAAAATTTCTTTGGAAAGACCATCAATTTTAATATCCATCTGAAGCGCCGTGATGCCGTCCTTTGTTCCAGTGACCTTAAAGTCCATATCTCCTAAGTGATCTTCATCACCTAAGATATCAGAAAGGACAGCCCACTTTTCGCCCTCTTTCACTAGACCCATGGCAATACCTGCCACAGGATCTTTCAATGGGACCCCAGCATCGAGCATAGCCATGGTTCCGGCGCAAACAGTTGCCATGGACGAAGAGCCGTTAGATTCTAATACTTCGGATACTAGGCGGATAGTGTAGTTGAAGGATTTATCCTGAGGCAAAACCTTAACTAGTGCTTTTTCTGCGAGAGCACCATGCCCAATTTCTCGACGCCCTGGGGCTTTAAGAAACCGTGCTTCTCCGACTGAATAGGGAGGGAAATTGTAGTGAAGCAAGAATTTTTTATGGATATCTTTTTGATGAATGGTATCGAGCCTTTGCTCATCTTCGTTCGAGCCTAAGGTTACGATACCTAATGCTTGAGTCTCGCCTCGAGTAAATAATGCAGACCCGTGAGCACGTTTCAAGAGTCTCGTTTCGCAGCTAATAGGGCGAATGTCTGTTGTTGAGCGACCATCGATTCGTTTCCCCTCATCGAGAATCATTGAACGGGTTGTCGAATATACGAGTCTATCGAAGGCTTCCTTCAAGTGATCGTTTCGGTCCGCTTGCTCATCCGATCCGAGTTCTGCAACCAAAGTTTTTTTCAGGGCTTTCAGTGCTTTGCTACGCTTTTGCTTTTCTCTAATGGCTAGAGTATCAAGAAGAGGTCCTTTTAGGAAAGCCTCTGCTTCCGTTAAAACTGCAGTATCGAAAGTGTCTTCGGGGACTTCCATTTTAGGAACACCGATTTCTTTTTGTACTTCGATTTGCATATCGAATATCGGTTTCATGGCATCGTGAGCAAAGTTGATTGCATCAATCATTTCTGATTCGGTCAAAAAATCTGCCGAAGCTTCTACCATCAAAACGGCATCTGGATTTGCTGCTATATTTAAGTCAAGGTCACCCTCTGCGCCAGGAACTGGATCGATAACATATTCGCCATTCTGTCGACCAATTCTCAAAGATGCTACTGGACCATTGAACGGGATATCACTAATCATGAGAGCGGTGCTGGCCCCGATCATAGCAAGTGGGGCTGGGTGATGAGCTTCTTCAGCTGACATCACTGTACAAATTACCTGAGTCTCATTCATATACATCTTAGGAAAACTAGGTCTTAGGGGACGATCGATAACGCGAGACGTCAAGGTTTCCATTTCTGTTGGTTTGGTTTCGCGCTTAAAAAAGCCTCCTGGGATTCGTCCTACAGCATAAAATTTTTCGATGTAATCGACGCTAAGAGGGAAAAAATCTTGTCCTTCGCGGGCTTCATCTGCCGCGCAAACAGTTACCAGTACTTGGGTGTCGCCGCATGAAACGAACACAGATCCGTTAGCTTGCTTTGCAAACTTGTTAAATTCAAATCTGATGGTCTTACCACCAACGACAACTTCTTTCACTAATGACATAGCTACTCCGTCAAAGCAGGACATCCTGCTTAAATTAAAAAACGCCTTTATACCTGCTCACAGTATCAAGATACTGCAAAGAGATAAAGGCGCTTTGTGTTTGAAGAAAAAACTTTTATTTACGAATTCCGAGTTGTTCGATCAAAGTTCTGTAAGCGTTACTATCTTTATTACGCAGATATTTTAGCAGACGACGTCTTTGTCCAACAAGTTTTAAGAGACCTAACCTTGAGTGGTGATCTTTTTTGTGGGATTTGAAGTGAACATTCAATTCCTGTAGTCGAGTCGTAAGTAGTGCAATTTGTACTTGTGGGGAGGCGGTGTCTCCAGCTTTAGTTGCAAATTTTGAGATTATTTCTGCTTTTTTAGCCTTTGCGAGAGCCATTTGAATCCTTTCCTATCGTCAGGGCCTAATTCTCTTTAAATATCAGTTTGTTACATTTTTGAAGGAGTGCATAACTTGACTGACCCTCAATGCAGAAGGGGAAATTAGCTAAATTTGTAAAATATTGCAAGTCCTGCTTTCCTCATTTATAACTTCCGTCAGTCTTCTCAAAATCAGCGCTAGCCTTTGAGAATAGCATAAGTTTTTTTTATAAAATTGACAAAAAAGCCTAGATAAGTATTATTAAGTCACGTTTACGTGGTATAGCCTGGCGGGCTTATGCTCAAATGACTGGCAAATCATTACTGCAGGGTAAACGTTTAGCTGACCCATCTGTTGATGGTATCTCGGCCTAATGACCATATCCCAGTGTGGTTTTCTTGTTGCGTAACGATTTTAAGGAGATTCTATGAGCTTAGTACTTGAGAGTGGCAACAAAGTGGTACACAAGACCCATGGTGTCGGTGAGATTCAGGGAACTGAAGTACTTCAGCTTGGCGGTCAAAGCCAAGATTACTACATCCTAAAAATACTAGCGACCGGCCTCAAGGTCAGGTTCCCTATGCAGGCCTCAAGTGCTATAGTACGAAGTCTGGTCGATGAGCTTCAAATAGCTGAAATACTTGAAATCATTGCAAGTCCGGCAAAGTCTTACTCCATGGTTTGGAATCGACGTAAAAAAGAGTTTAATGAAAAGATTAATTCGGGCTCTATTTTTGACATAGCAGAGGTCTATCGTGACCTCCACAACAAAGACGACGGAAAAGAGTTATCTTTCGGCGAAAAAGAAATGCTAGAAAAGGCAAAACTGAGACTAGTGTCAGAAATCGCCGCAGCTCGCAGTGTGCCCGAGCAGGAAGTGGAGCAGATGATAGGAAGCTAACTTCTTTTTATTGCTAGTTTATGTGTAATCCGCAACCCAATAGTTATTGGTGCGGATTTTTTTTCGTATTATCAGTAGGTTTAGGATACTTAGCACAATCAGTAGAAGGAACCGCTGTGAAAATTGTGAATGTAATGGCTATGAGTCTTGACGGGCGGATTGGGCTTAAAAAGGTTGAAGGGGATGACGAGAGAAAACAAGCAGGGATTTCCTCCGAATCAGATCAAGAGCATTTATGTTCCGAGATACAAAAATCTGATGTCATTATAGTTGGGGCATCCTCAATCCGCGCTAACGAGTGCTGTCTCGATCATCACGGAGTCAATGGAAAACCCCCATTATGGATCGTTCTAGCCGAGCGCGAAATTCCTGAAGCTTATCAATTTTGGCGTCAAACACATATTCCAAGAATCATTGTGTCTACCAACGAAATTCCCAGCTATTCAGCATCAGTGCCAGTTATTCATACAACTGATATCGTTTCAGAAGTGGTGGAACTTTTAAAAAAGCAAAACTCTGAACTAGCCTTGCTTTTTGGTGGTGGGATTGTCAATCGCATGTTCTACGAGCGTCAACTGGTAGACGAACTGGTACTAACCATTGCGCCAGTAATTGCCGGCAAATCTGATGCGCCTTACTTGGTCGAGCCAAATCTGCAATCCCACGTATCGCTCGTGTTGTACGAAAGCACGGCTATAAACAGTTTTCTATTTTTGCGGTATCATATTACCAAGGCTCAGTAGTTTAATAATCAGAGAGTTTGCTTGGGAATTAGAATAAGGACTAATGTCCAGTCGCTTATAGCACAAAGGCATTTGGGCCAATCAAAAATGAGATTGGACTCACATGCGTCGAAATTAGCTTCAGGGCTGAGAATTAATCGCGCAGCTGATGACGCTGCGGGTCTGGCTATATCGGAAAATCTACGAGCCGATATTCGCTCGTTAGCTCAAGCAAAACGAAATACCAACGATGCAGTTGCCATGATTCAAGTAGCAGAGGGAGGTCTCGAAGAGGTTTCGGCAATCATGGTTCGTTTGAAAGAGCTTGCTGTGCAAGCAGCATCAGACACCATTGGTAATAGTGAACGGGGGTATCTAAATCGAGAGTTTATGGCACTTAAAGATGAGGTTGATCGCATAGTGCTATCTACTGAATTTAACGGAACTCGGCTTCTTATCGGCGAGGGAGATGGGGTTGCAGAAGAATTGCTGGAAGGTCATAACCCTCCTCCTCTGGAGATGCAAGTGGGTAAAGACTACATCGAGCCTCCGGATGCGATTGATTCACCCAATCCTGTCAATATCATAAAAGTCGATATGGCAACTCTTGATGCTCGGACTGATGGCTCAAGAGGGTTGGATATTGGGTCTTCCGCTGATGAAGATGGGACGAGAGTTGACTTTAAAGAGCTAGCACAAAATTCAATTGTTCGGCTGGATAACGCTCTTGAAAAGGTCGCGTCTTATAGATCTCGATTGGGAGCCTATCAGAATAGATTGACCTCTACAGACAGGAATCTAGGAATTCAAATAGAAAACCTGTCAGAAGCTAGATCTCGTATAGTTGATGCCGATTTTGCTCAAGAAACGGCAGAATTTACAAAGTTCAACATCTTGGTCCAGGCTGGTACCTCAGTATTATCACAGGCCAATCAGTTTCCATCTGCAGCCCTAGAGCTTATTAAGGCCGTCTAATCATCAGAATTCTCTTGCTGTTTTCTTCGATAACTGCAAATGTCTGGCCCTAACCATAGGGGGTGAAAATTGGCAGTCTATATCAGGGGTTATGGCTTGGTATCTCCAGTCGGGGTTGGTCTCGAAGAGAATATCAAGTCTTTTCGGGATAATAGGACCAATTTTACTGCCGTCAGAGATTATCCTGAAGGAGTCATTCATCAGTCAGATAAGAGTCGAATCGTTGAGAGCCTGAAGTTATCGGACAAGGACTTGCGACTTGACTGGTCCAGCTTGTTGGCTTTAGCAGCGTCCTCCGAAGCAGCAAAGAAGGCGGATCTAGAGGATGTCTCCTGTGGTGTGATTTTTGGGTCTTCGCGCGGAGCTACAGAAAGACTCGAAAATGCGTTTGAAGCGTTTCGCAATGAACATCCAGTCAGTCCAGTTACGAGTCCTGTAACAACCGCAAATTCGATACCTTCAACAATAGCACAGAAGCTAAAACTGCAAGGACCTCATCTATTTGTCTCTGGAGCTTGTAGCACTAGTATGCATGCTCTCGGTATCGGAAAACTCTTTATTGAAACCAATCAGCTGAACCATTGCATAGTAGGCGGTTCAGAGTGGGCAAATACAGACTTTTTTCTCCAAGTCATGGCAAATACGAAAGTTCTTAGCAAAGAAGGTAAGCAAAAATTTCCACAAAAACCTTTTAGCCGCTATAGAAGTGGTATGGTTTTAAGTTCTGGTGCTGGTGCTCTCGTTCTCTCTAACAAGAAGGAAAGCTCTGATTTTGGAATTCTAGGTTATGGTGCAGCAACCGATCATAGCACACTAACTGGGGTTTCAGGCTCGGGTATTGGATTGGTGAAAGCTATAAATAACTGTCTATCTCAGGCAGAGATCGAAGCTGAAGAGATTGATTTAATTGTTGCACATGGATCAGCGACTCGTAAAGGTGATCAGGCTGAGCTTAATGCAATTCAGGAAGTATTCAAAAAGCAGATTCCTCCAATCACAGCAAACAAGTGGTTGTTTGGGCATATGCTAGGCGCTTCTGCCGTATCCTCCGTCATCTCTGCTATCTTGCAGTTGCAGGGAACCGTGGATACTCGCCTACCATATCAAAGCGAAGTCAATGACAACTATTTACCTACCAATCGCACGAGCAAGGCTTTGGTACTTTCGCTAGGTTTTGGTGGTAATGCAGCAGCGTTGGTAATTCAACGGTATGGGCAGTCGATTGACGGTGATTGACGTCGGGTTGACGATTCCGCGTCAAAAAATTATGTTGCTGATTATTGTTTTTTTTCAAAATCACTGCTTTCGTCCAAAATAATCAGTATCCTATCGTAGACTCAATAGTTTGGTTCGTTATTTGCTTTAGCGTAGATAATTAAAGAAGGTGATCTATGCTAAAGAATATTTATACTCCATTAGCTGGGGCTTTGTCCCAAGAACGTGCTCTCGAAACCATTGCCAACAATTTAGCTAACGTAAATACAGTAGGATTTAAAGGAGACAGAGTATCGTTCAAAATGCTAGCTGCAGAACCATATGATAATTATCCCGACCCTCTTCCTCCAGCAAATTATAAAGTAAACATGCAAGAATTAAGTCCTCTCGTAGGAAATGAGTTAAGTTATGTCGGGATTGCTGATATCTCCAAAGACTATTCCCAGGGCCCTGCGATAACAACCCATAATAAATTTGATCTTATGATTGAAGGAGAGGGATTTTTTCAAGTATTGACTCCAGAAGGGGTGAGATACCAACGAGGTGGAGACTTGTCTGTATCGAACGAAGGAGCTTTAGTTAATAAGTTTGGAGAACCTATTCTGGGTGAAAAAGGACTGATACAGGTTCGTTCACAGGATTTCCAAGTTAATCCTAAGGGTGAGATCTATCAAGACGGTCAACTAGTTGATCAAATCCAAATCATGAAATTCAAGGATCCAACAAGAATCGAACACATCGGCGGTGGGAAGGTGTTTTTTGGAGGATCCCCCGATCAGGTAGAATTCTCGAAAAAAGCCCGTATTCAACAGGGTTTTTTGGAGGGTTCAAATGTCAATCCTATGAAAAACCTAACTGCGATGATTGTGAGTCATAGGTCCTATGAGGCTTATCAAAAGGCGGTTTCTAATTACGATAAAATTATGGATAAATCTTCAAATACTATTGGCGAAGTTAGAGCTTAAGGAGAATCATTATGATGAGATCATTGTTTACTGCTGCTACAGGTATGGAAGCTCAGCAAATCACTATTGATACAATCTCAAACAACCTTGCGAACGTTAATACTACAGCCTTCAAAAGATCGAGGGCTAATTTTCATGATCTTCTCTATCAGACTCTAAGAGCGCCGGGTCAGAGTTCCACTACAGGTACAGTAGTTCCGAGTGGGATACAGATTGGAGCAGGTTCGAAGGTTTCATCTGTTGAGAAGATGTTCAATGAGGGAGCCATCCGGATCACCAATAAAACCACTGATCTGATGGTTGAGGGTGAGGGTTTTTTTCGAATTCAAAGAGATGATGGTACCATTGCTTATACCCGAGACGGGAGTTTTAGGATTGATAATCAAGGTCGAGTTGTAACTTCAGATGGATTTCCCCTCGTACCAGAAATCGTCATTCCTGAGAGGATCACTCACGATAAGATACATATCGGTATGGATGGTCATGTTAGTGCGCGAGTCGGAGATGAAACCGAGAACCTAGGCCAAATTCTACTTGCGAATTTTGTCAATCCAACTGGTTTGGACTCACTTGGTCGCAATTTATATGGCGCGACTCCTGCTAGTGGAGAGCCGGTTGTTTCAGAACCAAATACCCAAGGGTACGGTAGAATTGGTCAAGGTGAGTTAGAAGGATCTAACGTAAACATTGTCGAAGAAATGGTAAATATGATTTCTGGACAGAGAGCTTATGAAATCAATTCTAAAGTCATCCAGACTGGCGACCAAATGCTACAGCAAACAAATAATATTAGGTAAGGTCTTTGGGCAATGATGCAATTTATTCCACTAATTTTGGTAACTCTTATTAGCACGAGGTCTGTTGCTTCAGAGTTAATGAACCGAATTGCATCTAAAGTTACGGTGGAGGTGTCGTTAAAGATTGATGCCGAAGTAGATTTGACCAAGGACTATGTATATGTTGGCGATGTCTCAACTTGTCAGTCTGAAGTCGATGTTTGTCCTGAGGTGCTTAGTGTGCTGATAGATGAAGCACCATTGCCTGGTGAAACACTACAGGTAAAAAAAGCTAGCATAGAAAAAACACTAAATGAGGAATTTCCTAGGTTAGACTTTCAAATAGAATCTCCAGATGAGATCGAAGTTATAAGTCGATCAAGAAGATTGGGGGCAAGAGAAATGATACAAGCCCTGCCGTCTCAAGTTTATATGTTAGAAGATTTCAACGGGCGTAGAGTTAAGATCAAGAAAATAGCACCGAGAGGTGTGATAAAAGTCCGTCCAGGACCAGTGGTGTGGAACTTTCATATTGAAGAAGCCTTGAGGTCGATTTCTGATATTAGGCGAAATAGTGTTAGATTGCCTGTTAAAATTGATATTCAGCAGGGAAGGTTTCATCGAAAAATTGAAGCCACCGCATATTTAGTTCAAGAATGCTTTTATCCAGTGGCTGTTTCAACCATACCATCTCGGTCTCTCATTAAAGAAGAAGATGTCGAGTTACTCTGGGTAAAGTGCGGTCGCAGGTCTGTGGTTGATATAGAAAGAGTTATCGGTAGGCAGGCGGCTAACACTATTGAGCAGGGCTCTGTTATTAAAATTTATGACTTTAAAGATTCCGCCGCTATTCATCGAGGTCAATCAGTAACTGTCATCGTTAATAATGGTAGCTTAAATATCAAATCAAAAGGAAAAGCGATGCGTCCAGGCGCAGTAGGTGAGGTCATAGATGTTAAAATCAAAGGTTCTAATAAAAGGGTTTCTGCCGTTATCCGATCTAAGGGCGTAGTTGAGGTTAGCCTGTGAAAAGATCAACTATCATTCTCATAGCTTTATTCGTTTCGGCTTGTCAAACTGGGTTGGTTCCCGTGTCTAAACGGGATTACAGAAGAGGCTTGCAGCCAAAGCAAGTATCTAAAAACATGAGAGATATAAGAGATATCGCGGAAGTCAAAAAACCAAATATTTTTATTAGAAAGAAAAGATCAATCATTCGTCGTTCTACCTCGCAAAATAATAATGGATCATTGATGTCCCTTGATAATCCCCAAAACTATCTATTTGTAGATCGTCCTATCGGTAATGTTGGTGACATTATTACGGTTGCAGTTAGAAGCAATGCTGCCAAAGAAGATGAAAACGACAATGGTGGAGAAAGAGAAGCTGAAGAATTAAAGGACGAACTACTCCAAGCCTTAGAAAAACTTGAGCCCTCTGATCAGCAGTTGGTTCCGGTGACGAGTATAAAGTTTAGGGTTGATAGAGTGATGCCAAATGGCGATGCATTGGTATCCTATTACCGAACCAGTTCCAACGATGTTGAATCCAATGCTGTGCGAGTTTATGCTCGCATTGCTAGAAAAACTTTATTGGATAAACCAGGTATTACAACCAAAGATCTGCTGGATATCGATTGGTATGAAAGGAAAGACCAGGAGGTGTTTGAGAGAAACTCAATCAATTGGGAAGATGAGTATACGCTGAGACTGAGCGGGTTTGATGAAGCCAAATCTCGTTTTGCCAAGTCTTTGGATGAAAAAGAAGGTGATATTCAAGAAATTAGCAACAAACTGCGCGAGCGCATCAATGCGCTAGGGCAGGAAAGAAGAAAAATAGCTGAAACTCGTCAGGATTTGGAAAAGCAGAAACAAAATGCTGAAAAAATTGTAAGTGATCTAAGGAGTCAGGCGGAAAAAGACAAAGAAACCATCGAAGATCAAAAGTCTATCATCAAAAAGCAACAGGGGTTTATCGACGAACTTCAGGGCACAGACAGTGAAATTCAACAGGCGGAGGCATCAGAATAATGACTCGAATTATAATTTGGTTTTTTCTTTTCTCCACTACTTCACTTTACAGTCAAAGTACAAAAGTCAAAGATCTTGCAAACATAAAAGGTAATCGAACGAATGAATTAATGGGATTAGGTCTTGTCATTGGTTTGAACGCGACAGGCGATACTCCAGCTTCCATCTCTACAAATAGGGCCGTAAAAAAGCTTATGAGTCGATTGGGAATGGCTTTAAACGACGACCAAATTATAACCCAATCTACCGCTGTTGTTGTTGTTACCGCCAAATTGCCCGCATTTGCCAGAAACGGTGACGAGATTGACGTTAAGCTTTCTATTGTCGGTGATGCAACAAGTTTAGCAGGTGGTACCCTGCTGATCACGCCATTAAAAGCTGGGGACGGCAATGCATACGCGGTAGCTCGTGGGGCTGTTGTTGTTGCTCAGGCCAACGGTATCGGGGCTCAGTCGCTTACTGTTGCTACTATTCCCAACGGAGGTCAGGTGGAAAGAGATTTCGTTCCTAGCATTCAAAAAAATGGTTACTTGGATTTCGTATTAAAAAAATCGGATTTTACAACAGCTAATCGGCTTTCTGTGGGAATAAACCAGGCGTTCAAGCGTTTCTTGGCGCAGGCTGTAGACTCTAGCTTGGTAAGGGTTAGGATTCCAGATAAGTATCTAAGCGACACAGTGAACTTTATTTCAAAAGTGGAAGGTATCAAGATTGTCGTGGATCGAAAAGCTACGGTTGTTTTGAATGAGAGGACCGGAACGGTAGTTATGGGTGGGGATGTAAAAATTTCACCCATAGTTTTGTCTCACAATGGGCTAAGCATAGAAGTCACGGACCCAAAACCTGGGCGTGATAGCGTCATGCCTTTGGACGGGAATACCGTAAACGGTTTAATCAAAAGCCTAAATTCTATGGGAGCAAACTCCTCTGATCTCATTAGTATCCTGCAGGCAATTCATGCCGCAGGAGCGCTGCAAGCGGATTTAAAGTACCTATAGGAGGCAGATTTGGAAATTTTGTCTAGAACTAATGCGAAGTATGACCTTTCTACCGATGAGCAAACTAAGGAAAATATCAATAATGCAGAGAGGCTAGATGAAATTAGCGAATTATCTGCTGAGTTTGAATCCATTTTCCTCGGAATTGTGTTAAAATCAATGCGTGACTCTGTTCCAAGGAGTGAGTTTATCAGTGGCGGCAATGGTGAAGAAATTTTTCGAAGTATGCTTGACACTGAATACGCAAAAAGCATGGCTCACCAGAGGTCCACAGGTCTCGCGGATGCGATCGAAAATCATCTGAGGGGGTTGAACCAACCAGTCCAACGATCCCTTCAAGTCGATCAGCGATCACTGGGACTGTCAAAGTATATGGTTCCCAAATATTAAACCAAGGAGGATTCCATGGATACTAAACCGATTGGACCTGGTCAGACAGATTTGCAGAGAACACTCGATACTAAAAATCGAGAAATCAATATACCATCGGATAATGATACAAAATCCTCTCAGCGAATAGGTAAGAACTTTGATGTGAGTCTTTCACCAGAAGCGCAACAACTTATGAAGGCTCAGGAAAAAGCTCTAGATATCGCCCGATCCACATCGCCAATTCGAGAAGACCGGGTAGCAGATATCAAGGCGAGAATCGCTAATGGTACTTACCAAATTGAGCCAGGGAAAATTGCTGATGGGATGATGATGGAGGCGATAAAAGACAGTTTGGCTAGTAAGTCAGAGGTATAATTTGGTCAATGAGTCATTGATACAACTTGTTTTGGAGTCTCAGGACGCCGTAATCGATGTCAACAGTTCTCTTGATGATCTACTGACGGTTATCGAAGAAGAAAAAAAAGCTATCGAGGCAAGCGATATTAATCTGGTAGAGCAAGCTCTTGAGCGGAAACTAGAGGTGGAGGCAGACTCCCGTAGCCGATCACTGCAGCTTACGCTTGCCTTTCAAAAACTTGTCGAATACCTCAGATCTCAAGGGATGATAGGTGAATCACCTCTTGGGCTTACAGAACTTTGGCAAGAAGAGTTCGAGCTTCAAAATACTAAATCTGAGAATCTATTTGAAGAAAAGCTGTTTTTTCACGAATGGAAGAAGACAAAAGAGGTATTTCAGAGATTTAAAGTAGCATATGAGAACTGTCAGATTAAGATCGAAGCTAATAAATATCTAATTGAGAAGCTTTTAAATCACCATCGTGAGACTTACCGATTTTGGCAAGGAATTATCAGCGAGTCTCAGGCGACTTACGGAGCAAAGGGTCTTCCTAAAGACCAGGTGGCTACCTCAACGCTAACCATTAAAACATAGTGGGAACATGGGTGGATTAAAGCATACGCTCAATATAGGTGCTGAATCTCTCTATGCAACAAGGCAAGGTGTTGACACGGCGGGTCATAATATTGCTAATGCCAATACTGAAGGCTTCTCCCGGCAACGAATTAATCTAGAACAAAGAACACCACTGGAAACTAGAAACGTATTGATTGGTAACGGGGTGTTTGTAAAGAACATCACACGAGCCCACGACCAATTTCTTGAAAAGCAACTAAATCTTTCTAATCAAGATATGGGGCGTAGTTCGGCTATGGCGGAAGTCATGCGTCCCGTCGAAGAAGTCTATAGCCCTCAGTTAAATGCAAGTGTTTCCGAAGAAATCAACGACTTCTTTAGCGCTCTGCAAGATCTATCAAATTTTCCAGAGGAATTAATTGTTAGAACAAACGTCAAGGAAAGTGCTGAAAGTCTAACGAATACTCTTAAAAGGGTAGATATGTCTTTGAAACGGCACAGGCTCGATATAAACGATCGGCTGGAAGGTGAGGCTAAGGAGGTTTCCGCAGCGCTGGCTAGTATAGCGTCGTTAAATATTGCCATAAAAACGATGGAAACTGGAAATGAGAAAGAAGCAAGTGATCTATTAGATAAACAGGACCTGCTTTTGCGGCAATTAACAGAAAAGTTGGATATAAACTACTATCGAGGCGATCAGGGGATGGTGGTCGTTAGAGGTCCTAAGGAAACTCTTCTAGTAGATCGCGGACATCATGCCTCGATGCAAATTAGAAAGGATGTTTCAGACCCCGATGGAATGTCTGAGGTGATGATTAACTACGGTTCTGCAGATCGGCCTGTAGTGATTAATGATGCGATAAAAAAGGGCCGGATTGCTGGGCTGCTAGAGGTAAGAGATAAGGTTTTACCTGCGCTAATTAGAAAGAATAACGAAACTGCCTTTGTCTTGGGTCATTCTTTTAATGCCCTGCATAGGAAAGGCTTTGGTATCGCTAGCTTCAAAGAATCAACTGGCAGAGATTTTTTTCAGGTATCGGATCGGCTCGATATCGCTGCCGAATCTTTAGATATCGATAGTTTTATTCGCGAAGACGTTGCTGCGATTTCTGCTGCGGTTTCACCTAGTGCCCCTGGTGACAATGTGATTGTTAATGAGATGCTTCGTTTGAAAGAACGAAGGATGATGAGCGGAGGCGACGAGACATTTAATGAGCATTATGCGAATACTGTCGGTTTGTTTGGATTAGAGCTCGTTCGAGCCGAACACGTACTTGAGGCTGATACCGCTTTGAACAACGATCTGATCTCTAGGCATGATTCATTAAAGGGCGTTTCTATGGATGAGGAGGCGATTAACCTTATGAAATGGCAGGCAAACTATACCGCCTCTTCCCGTGTTATAACTACGGTAGACGAGATGTTCGACACACTACTTTCATTGAAGCGTTAGGGTACAGGTAGGTAAATGAGGGTTTCTGATAATCAAAGATTTAGGCTTTCTGAAAATCGGGTCAATCAAGCCAAAGCTTCAAATACTGGTAAAATGGTCGAACTTACTACCCAAAAACGGATCAATCGCGTATCAGATGATCCTGTTGGCTTGGGAAGAGTGATCAAGAATCGTGCGGCCCTTAGCGATATTGGACAGTACAAAAAAAATATTGAGTTTACCAAGGGTTATATTGAGAGAACGGAATCATCCCTTCAGGGAATTAGTGACTTCTTGATTAGGGCTAAAGAATTATCGATCTCTCTGGCAAATGGAACCTACGCGGAAGATAGCCGAAAAGCTGCTGGGGAAGAAATAGGTGAAATTATCGATGGCGTGGTTGGTCTAGCTAATACACAGTATAACAATCGATACGTTTTTGGTGGATTTCGCACTCAAACACCTCCTGTAAGCCACGACGGAAACTTTTTGGGTGATGATGGTGTCATCTTTCTGCAGGTGGATCGCGGTGTGTTTCGCAAAATAAATATCCAAGCGCGAGAACTCTTTGAACCCTCCGCTAGCGAAAGAGGTGCGGGGCGATTTGGGATGGTACAAACTCTGAAGATTTTCGAAGAAGGCCTTTTGGATGATAATATACAAATGATTCGTAAAGCTATGGATGAACTTGATCTGCAAATGGAAAAAGTTACAAATGCACAAGCAATATTAGGTGGTATTCATAGTGGTATCGATAACACGCTACGCCGTTTAGAAATTTCTGATGAGCTAACCAATCAGGAAATTTCCACTATTGAAGATTCGGATACCTTCGAAGCCATTTCGAACTTCAAAAAAACAGAAGATATTTTACAAAGTACATTGATGGCCTCCAATAAACTACTTCAGCCGTCATTGCTCAACTTTATGCAATGAATTTAAATACCTATAACCAGGGAGGGTTTTGGGTTGCTTGTATTGACTAGAAAAGTAGGTGAAGGTATCGCAATCGGTGATGATGTAAAAATCATCGTCATGCAAGTAAAGGGAAAACAAGTTCGGCTTGGTATTAAGGCGTCTCCGAGCACGGTGGTCCATCGAGAAGAAGTTTACCAACGAATCCAGGATGAAAACCGACAGGCATCAGACATTGATCTTGGGCAAGTGGACTCTGCATCCGAGATTCTAGAAAAATCTAGTGACGAACTGCCTTCGGCAAAACTCAAAAGGCAGGTTAGAGGGGGAAAAAAGGGGACTTAGAGGTAGCAGTTGATACCAACCTGGCTAATAAGATAAACTTATATAAAACAACGTTGCGCATGGGGAACCAAGAGTGATTAAAGTTAAAACAACAAGGTTCAACGAAATAGAAGTAAAAGAGGAAGATGTCGTTGAATTACCATCGGGTCTAATTGGTTTTCCAGAACTCAAAAAGTATGTCCTCTTGGATCACGATAAGAATTCGCCCTTCAAATGGCTTCAGTCCCTAGACGATGGTGCCATCGCATTTGTCTTGATCAACCCATTGCTTTTCCGGCCTGGCTACACTGTCGAAGTTAATGAGGCGGAAGTATCAGACTTGGGTTTAGAAGAAGAAGAGGATGCTGTTATATCAGTAATCATTACGATGCCAAGCGACCCACAAAAAATGACAGCAAACCTAAAAGCTCCATTGGTGTTTAACCTTAAAAATCGGAAGGGGCGACAGGTGATTCTCAACAATTCGGAGTACACGACTCGCCACAATGTGATGGAAGAGGTCAAAAAACGCTCGGATTCTTTGGAAAATGAGGAGTTAAAAGCTGCTCTTGAGGGGCAAGGGGCCTCAGAGCATAAAAAAGTTGAAGAAGGTTGAAATTTTACACTTCTTCGATCCTCTTTCCTGTATTCCAATGGACCCTGTACCCTACCTCAGTTTCTACCCAAGTCATATAAAGCCTTTCAATATGGTGGAAAACTGCAGCGCTACGTGTGCTGTGAAGTCTATGTCCGTCGATTTCTGCCAGTGGTACTAAACCTCTTACGGTAGAGCATAAGAATCCCTCGTCAAACCTTGGGATTTCATCTTCTGAAATCAGTCTTTCTGTAACGTTAATGCTAGCATTAGTTAAAAGGGTGATGATTCGCTTTCTGGTAATCCCTAGCAATAGACCGCTGCGTTCCGTAGGAGTAGCAATTTCTACCAGGTCTCCCTCTCTACCGATCAAAAAGATATTTGACGTCGATGCTTCAGTGATTTCTTGGTTGGCATTGGTCCAAAGTACATCATCATACCCTGTTGATTTCGCTTCAGCTAATGCTGTTATGGATCTAATGTAGTTTCCTGTTTTTGCTACTTTGCCAGTTTCATTGATTGATGATTTCTTCTTCTTTAGTCTAAGCCCCTTGGTATAAATCGATTCGTCTTCAATTTTCGCAGGTAAGCAGTAAATAATCTTATTAGGCTTCATTGACGGGTCTGTGCTTAGACCAAAACCAAAGCCACGTGTGATAGCAAGCCGGATATATGACTTGGAAAAGCTTGTTTGTTCTAAAAGGCTTTCCATTTCGAATTGTAGTTCTTCGTTGGTCCAGGGGATAGGGATCCCATGAATCTCGGCGGAAGTCCTTAGGCGTTCTAAGTGATCGGTTAGATCGAGAATTTTATTGCCAAACCCAGCAAATACCTCAAAGATATTATCACCGAAGAGTAGGCCCCGATCAGTCACTCCAATTTTAGCCTCTAGAGCAGGGGTGATGGCTCCGTTGACCGAAATGATGCCTTCCATGAAATCTCCTTGTCTTGTTAGATGTAATTTGCTATGAAGAACGACCTTACTTTTTGGCCTACTTGGCTGCATTTAATACCGCAACACACGAATATATTTGGAGCTCCTAAATGGTTGTAACAGATTCTGTTCAGCGAAAAGTTCACTTAGTGTCCCTCGGCTGCGCGCGCAATCGTGCAGATTCGGAAGTGATGTTGGGTACTCTAGCTCTTAAAAACTGGGCTGTTACATCAGAGCCTGAAAGTGCAGATGCCATAATTATCAACACTTGCGGGTTTATTGGACCCGCCAAAGAAGAAAGTGTCAACACCATTTTGGAAATGGCCCAATACAAGTCTGACAATCCGTCTATGAAGCTGGTTGTTGCCGGTTGCTTGACTCAGCGATATAAGGGGCAATTGGTCCCAGGCTTACCAGAAGTCGATCTGTTTGTTGGCACGGACGAGTTTCCAAAAGTCGGTGAATTTTTAGAGGATTCATTGGAGCCTGGGACGGTAAAAGCAAAACGAACTCACTACCTCTACGATGGATCTCTTCCGAAGAAAAATACTCTCTCAAAATGGTCGGCTTACGTTAAAGTTGCAGAAGGTTGTCAGCATAACTGTGCTTTCTGCATTATTCCGGCAATTCGCGGCCAATTGAGATCTCGGCCCATTCCCTCGGTGGTATCTGAAGTTAAGTCTTTAGTTGCTGAAGGAGTTGTGGAGATTAACTTAATCGCCCAAGATCTTGCAGCATACGGCCGGGATTGGGGAAGCTCCGATTTGCTTCCTCTCTTGAAAGCGCTCGTGGATATCGATGGTCTTCGTTGGATTCGCTTACTTTATGTTTATCCAGAGAATATCAGCGAGGAGTTTATCGAGTTTTTTGCTAGTAACCCAAAGATAGTTAAGTACTTAGATATCCCTGTTCAGCATGCCAGTAATCGGATCCTCACCAAAATGAATCGAGACGTAACTTCGATTGAGATTCGTAATACCGTCGCTAAGCTACGGAGTAGAATACCAGAGATTGCTATTCGAACTTCGGTCATGGTTGGTTTTCCAGGGGAGTCCAGAGAAGACTTTATGGAATTACGAGATTTTGTAGAAGAAATGAAATTTGAGCACCTAGGTTGTTTTTCCTACTCGCAAGAAGAGGGAACGGTTGCCGGTCGAATGCAAGATCAAATTGATGAGGATGTGAAGGCCGAGAGGCAGTCCGAAATTATGGAAATTCAAAAGGAAATCTCTAAAAAAAATCTAGAGTCTTTCGTCGGGAAAAACCTTCCTGTTCTTGTTACTGGAGTATCTGAGGAAACAGATTTATTGCTTGAAGGCAGACTCATGACACAAGCTCCAGAAGTAGATGGAATTGTTTACATAAACGACGGTGATTACAAGGTTGGCGAGATTCAAAATTGCTTGATTTCAGAAACTCATGACTATGATTTAGTCGCAGCTGTATTGCCAGCTCCAGATCAATAAAAAGGAAACACCTATCATGAAACAGTCGAGTAGAGAGCCATCATTCAAATACTCCTTAGAGGAGGTGATCCAAAAAAGTGCTATCGCCAAAGAGTTTCTAGAGGCGCGTAGTATTCAAAATGAAGCCGTCGAGGAAGCCGATAATAAACTACTCAAGAGAATATATAACATTGACCATAACGCCTACATGGAAGGTAGTCTAAACGCCTCTACAAAGGAGCTAATGGGGTTAGTAGCTTCTTTGAGTCTTCGCTGCGACGATTGTATCAACTATCATATTATTCAGGCTTATAGGCTGGATGTTGCTAGATCTGAGGTTGAGGAAGCTATGAATGTGGCCACGGTAGTTGGGGGAACTATCGTTATTCCCCACTTAAGGCGTGCTTATCAATTACTCAGTGAGCTATACTAGAGGCAAAAACATAGATAGTTAGAATCTAGCAATTAGGAACTTGCCTTGAACTCCGCTGATAGTGGATTTATGGCTGAAAATTGGTTCAAGTAAAAATCTAGTGCTAGAATTCTTGTTTTTTGTATACGTAGTCGGGCTGTCTGGAGTTAGAATGAGGTAGCTGCCCATGACACTTCCAGCGATAAATCCAATAGATGCCCCTATAGCTACAAGCCTAAGGTTTTTCTCTGGATTGCTCTGGAAAGGGAGAACTGCTGCCCCAAGTGAAGCCCCAAATGCTGTGCCATAACCGGCAGAGATGAATAGGTCCTGAAATCGCTCTTGGGTATTAACTACCTGGGCGTTTGCAGTATTTTGCTGGGTGAAAAGCCATAAGAGACTAAAGAAAAATAGAGCTATCGAGCGATGGAGTTTTGGCATTTAGGCATCCTGATTTTGGGTTAATTTTCCACTGAGAAATTATGACTGAAAATACGCTGCTATACAATGAAAGTTGGCGGAAACATTGAATTCGCAAAGGATTTGCAATTGACAAATTCGGGTAAACAACCTATCACTGATATTAGAGCTTTAGCTCTAGGTATTAGTTCCCCATTACGGATCTTCGCAAACTGTCAAATGTACTCACTAATTACGTTAATCGGAATATTTCCGGATGGAAAGTCTTTCCAAAATATTTAGTTTTCACCTTCCTTTAATTCACAAAGAGAGTTTTCACCCATGACTGAAAAGGAAAAGTCGGCAGATAAGCCTAAGGCAACGCGCAAGGCATCCTCAAGAGCTGCCAACAAAGACCAAAACAGCGACAAACAAACTGATGAGATCAACCTTAAAGAACTGAAAGAGCGTAAGATTTCAGATCTTAACCGTCTTGCGAGAGAGCTTGGCGTAGAGGGTTTCAGCAGTATGCGGAAGCAAGATTTGATTTTTGCGCTTCTGCAGGCTCAGTCAGAAAAAGGTGGCGTTATATACGGGGAAGGCGTTTTAGAGACCTTGCCTGATGGCTTCGGATTTTTAAGAGCTCCAGATTATAACTATCTGCCAGGGCCTGATGATATTTACGTTTCGCCTTCGCAAATTCGGCGATTTAATTTGAGAACAGGTGATACCGTCTCTGGACAAATACGGCCGCCAAAAGATACCGAACGCTACTTTGCACTCCTAAAGGTAGAAAAGGTCAACAGCGCTTTGCCTGATCCAGGGTTTGACAAAATTTTGTTTGACAATCTAACGCCTCTTTACCCCATGGAAAAATTTAAGATGGAGGTGAATGCTCATAATTACTCGACTCGGATCATAGACATCATGTGTCCGATCGGTAAGGGGCAGCGAGCGTTGGTGGTAGCTCCACCTCGTACCGGTAAAACTGTTTTACTACAAAACGTTGCGCACTCGATCGAAAAAAATCATCCTGAAGCCATTTTGATTGTACTTCTAATCGATGAGAGACCTGAAGAGGTCACCGATATGGAGCGGTCGGTTAAGGGCGAAGTTATAAGTTCGACCTTCGATGAACCTGCCCAGAGACACGTTCAGGTTGCTGAAATGGTTATAGAAAAAGCGAAACGACTAGTAGAACACAAAAACGATGTAGTTATTCTTTTGGACTCGATCACTCGTTTAGCGAGGGCCTACAACTCAGTAGTACCCCCTTCTGGAAAGATACTCTCTGGTGGTGTTGATTCGAATGCTCTACATAAACCGAAACGTTTTTTCGGGGCTGCGAGAAATATTGAAGACGGCGGATCGTTAACTATTATCGCGACAGCTCTTATCGATACAGGTTCCCGAATGGATGAGGTTATCTTTGAAGAATTCAAGGGTACAGGTAATATGGAACTAGTTCTTGATAGGAAGTTGTCAGAAAAGCGTGTCTTCCCGGCAATGGATATCAATAAATCGGGAACCAGGAAAGAAGAGTTACTTTTACCAAAAGAAGTGCTTAATCGAATGTGGATCTTGAGAAAACTTCTTCAACCTTTGAACACAGTCGATGCTATGGAGTTTTTACTAAATAAAATGGAAAAGACTGACAGTAATGCAGGATTCTTAAATTCGATGAATGGATAGGGTCTTTTTCAATCAACATTAGTTTGAGCTGCTCATAGCCTTCGAGGGTTATGAGCTGTTTTTTTAAAGGATGAAACATGTTTGATAAGCTCGAAGCTATCGCATTAAGGTTCGTTGAAATAGAAAGTCAATTGTCTAGGTCTGATCTTGATGGAAAAGAACTGACAAAACTTTCTAAAGAGCGTGCAAATATCGTAGATATCGTTGAAGCCTACAAGGTCTATAAGAAACAAAAAGAAGACAGAGACGCTGCCAAAGAGATGTTGGATAGTGAAACAGATCCTGATTTGCGCTCAATGGCGCGTGAGGAAATCGATCAACTTGATAAGGCCATCATAGCTTCTGAAAAAGAGCTTCAAATTCTAACTTTGCCAAGAGATCCTAATGATGATCGCAACGTGATACTTGAAGTGAGAGCCGGTACCGGAGGGGAAGAAGCCTCACTTTTTGCTGCTGACCTTCTGCGGATGTACACTAGGTATTCGGAAAAATCTGGTTGGAAGGTAGAGTTGCTATCTTCCACCGAGTCCTCTTCTACAAGTGGATATAAGGAAGCGATAATTCTGATAAAAGGGAATCAAGTATTTAGTAAATTAAAATTTGAGAGCGGAGTTCATAGGGTGCAGAGGGTGCCGCAAACAGAAACCCAAGGGCGTATTCATACCTCAGCCTGCACCGTGGCAATTTTGCCTGAAGCTGACGAAGTGGATGATGTTAAAATTGATGCTAAAGACTTAGACATCGGTACATTTCGATCTTCCGGAGCTGGCGGTCAGCATGTCAACACTACGGATTCTGCAGTTAGAATAGTTCATAAACCCTCAGGGATCGTTGTAGAATGTCAGGACGAGCGTTCTCAGATCAAAAACCGTGACAAGGCAATGAAAGTTTTAAAATCAAGACTTTTGGAAAAAATGCAACGAGAGCAAGCAGATGCCATTAGTGCCGATCGGAAAAGTCAGGTGGGTAGTGGAGATAGGAGTGAGAGAATTCGTACCTACAATTTCCCCCAAGGCCGTTTAACTGATCATCGCATTAATTTAACACTGTATAAACTAGATGCCGCAATGGAAGGTGATATACAAGAAGTACTCGATGCGCTTGGTTCTTATCATCAGACAGAATTGCTAAAGCAAGAATTAGAGAAAGCCTGATGCAAAAAGTTTGGACAATTAAAGAGGTTGGCGATTGGTCCAAGAGATTTCTTGAGGGTAAGTCGGAGTCACATCGTTTGGATTCTGATTTGCTTTTAGCCGATGCCCTTAATTGCTCGCGGCTAGAGCTTTATTGCAACTTTGATAAGCCCGTGAGTTCGGTAGAGAGGGAAAAACTAAAAAGCTCACTGCAAAAACGAGCGCAAGGGATACCAGTGGCCTATATTCTTGGCGAAAAAGAATTCTTTGGGTATCGGTTTTCCGTGAACCCCAAAGTTCTGATACCTAGGCCGGAAACAGAGCATCTCGTTGAAGAATCGATAGCCGTACTAAAGCGTATTGGTGATGGTGAAAACAGGGTTCTAGATGTGGGGACAGGATCTGGGTGTATTGCTATTGCGATTAAGAAAACTCTTCCAAATTGTATCGTGGAAGGCGTAGATGTCTCTGAAGAGGCTCTGTCGATCGCTATCGAAAACTCAAAAAAACTTGACGCTGAAGTAAAATTTAACCGGGCGAATGCGTTCTCAATTAATGCAGGCGCGCAATACGACATGATTTGTACAAATCCACCCTACGTGTCTCGGAAAGCTGTATCAGATGGTTCATTATCAAAGGCTGTAGCTGATTTTGAGCCAGAATTAGCACTATTTGCCGAAGACGATGGTCTGAAGTTTTATATAGAATTTGCGAGAAATTATAAAAGACTTTTGAAGCCGGGTGGTTTTTTGCTAGCAGAAATCGGATTCGATCAGGCGGACGAAGTAAAAAGTATTTTTGAGTCTCAAGGCTGGAGCGATATTCGAATGGTTGCTGATTATTCGGGGCATGAGAGAGTGATCGTTGTTAAGAATCCTGTGAATTAGGTCGTTAGATGGCAAACCAAGATGCGTTATATGACTGGAAGCGCTTTAAAAGATTTGTACTTTTTTCGTCTTTTGTGTTTCTTGGGATACTGGCAGTGGCGGTTTTGTACCGGACGATTGTAGTTGCTTTGGCTGTTAGCTTAATATTTACCTACGTGCTCAGTCCTGCCGTTAATCGCGTACTCTCAATTGTAAAAATTAGTCGACCTATCGCTGTTTTGATTTTAGTAGCCTTAGTGTTCGGTGCGGGTCTTGGGTTGGCTGCTGCCCTGATTCCCACTGTTTATGGTGAGATGGAGACTATTGTAAAACAGATACCACAGGCCGTTACTTACCTTAACCAGACCACTGTGCCTCTGAGAGACTACCTTGTTAGTAAAGGAATTCTTAGCTACGAGGCATTTGATGAACTTTTGATCAATTTGGATCTAACGCGTAAGCTGGCTGATGGTGGAACTGATGCCTTGCAACAAGTTTGGGTTTCAACGCCTAAACTGATCGGTGGCGCCATCAATTTGCTCCTAATTCCGTTACTAACCTGGTTAACGCTCTCCTACTGGGACAAAATTCGTAATTTTTTCAAGTATGTCGTTCCTCGTGATATTCGCCCCATCGCAGTCTATAATTTGCAAAAAATGAATTTCATACTTTGGGGGGTGGTTAAGGGACAGTTGTTAGTCGCTGTCATCCTTAGTTTTTTATACATGTTGGGCTTTTCCATAATAAATCTGCAGGCGGGTCTTGCCATTGGAGCGCTTGCCGGAATGTTTCGTGTCGTCCCCTACCTTGATGTCATCGTTGGCGCTAGTCTTTCCATCATTGTTGTGCTGGGTCAAGGAGAGGGACTTAGTATGATTTTTGGGGTATTTGTGGTCATTCTGATAGTGCAAGCACTAGATGGGATGCTGATTACTCCTAGAATTATTGGCGAAAAAGCCGGCTTGCATCCCGTTGTTGTCATTGCTTCAGTTGTAGCTTTTGGAGACTGGTTTGGAATTTTGGGAATTCTTTTTGCTGTTCCGTCTGTCGCAATCTTACTCAGTATAGTTCAAATGGCTATCCCCTATTATTTAAACTCGCCTTTTTTTAGAGGGTCTTAGTTTACGATCAGGATTTGATTTGCCCTCAACAACTAGGACAAAGTTCAGTTTAGGGTAGTCCAGTTGAGCAAGAATGCCCAAATCTTCATATATGTACTCCTCGTGTTGACCTGATATATCCAAGGCCAGCATAGCTTTTCTTTTCTTTCCGAAAGCATTGGTTATCGCTCCCAATAGAGCTTTCCGCCGATAAGGTGTATCGAGAAAGACTAAGGGTTCGTGAGTGGACTTAGCGAGAGTTACGAGTTCGTTTTGTCTTTGCTGTTGATCTCTTTCAAGAAAACCGATGTAGTTGAATCTGCTTATGTCGAAAGGGCATGCTGACAGGGCTGTGCTTATAGAGCTTGGGCCTGGTATGATTTCGACTTTAGCACCTAAGGAATAAGCGATTTTTAAGAGGGCTCCTCCCGGATCAGCTAGCGTCGGCATGCCTTGGTCACTCATGTAGCAAACACTTTTGCCGTTTAGAATGGCAGTCTCAAATTGCTCAAGTGTATCTGATTCTAGATGTTCGGTCAGTTTGGTATATTCTCGATGGATACCAGCAGCCTTTAAAGCTTGTCTAGCAGGTCGATCTTCCTCAAATATTAACTCATCGGAAGTTTTCAGCGCGATTAAACTGCGCGTCGGAATATCTTGGAGCAAACCAATTGAGTTCGCTGCTAGAATTAGCTTTCCTGTTGATTTTGACATAATATCTCCGTTTTTTATAAACTCTCTTTCGTCAATCACAATTTTCTTTGGTAAGTTATAGCCTTGGGTTAGTTTGTCTAATATGGTAGGGATCTAACCACTTGGATAGTTGTTATCAGAAAACCAGAGTCAATCAAAGAAGTGACTCATTGTCTTCAGAGTGTGGTCGAATATATGGCGTTTCAGCAGTTTAGCCTTATACCTGCCCATGTTGCAGTTATTATGGATGGCAACGGTCGATGGGCACAAAAAAAGAATCGTCCTCGGGTTTTTGGGCATAGAAACGGTGCTAGAAGAGTGAGAGAACTAGTCGAGGCTGCTGGTGAGAGTCATGTCAAGTATCTAACTTTATATGCTTTTTCAGAAGAAAACTGGAATCGCCCACAGGATGAGGTGAATGCCTTATTTAAACTACTTTCTCAGTACCTCAAAAGTGAGATCGATCATCTACATCGAAACAATGTGCGCCTAAGAGGTATTGGAGATCGCACAAAAATCCCAAAAAGCTGTTTGACTCTTCTTGAACAAGGAGAGAGTAAGACGGTCCTCAATGACGGTCTTCAGCTGACATTGGCACTGAGTTATTCCGCCCGTTCGGATATGGTTTCTGCCCTCAAACACATTGCTCAAAAAGTTCGAAGTGGGGAGATCGATGAGGGAGATATTTGTGAGTCAATGATTGCTAATGAGCTCAGCACGAGAGAACTACCAAATCCGGACTTGCTTATTCGGACAAGTGGTGAGCAGCGACTCTCAAACTTCTTGCTATGGGAGCTATCCTATTCAGAGTTGTACTTCACTGAAAAGCATTGGCCAGACTTCTGTCGAAAAGATTTTGATTTGGCTTTGGCCAGCTATGCAAGAAGAGATCGCAGATTCGGAACTGTCGCAAAAAATGAGTTAAGTACCTCCCCAGAACTCGTTCAAGGCTCCACTTAAAAGGAAAGCATGATGCTTAAACAAAGAGTGATGACGGCAGCGCTAGCCCTTCCTGCCCTTCTCGCGTTTTTAGTATTTAGTCCAAACTGGGTGCTTATACCGTTTTTTACCTCTTTGGTCGGAATTAGCGCTTTCGAATTGGCTCACATGTTGGGACCAAAACTGGAAACTGTGTTTTCGAAGGAAAAAGAGTCTCTGGCGCCGGTTTGGTTGACACCGGTTGCGGTGACACTTTCCTGTTTAATCTTTTTAGGGTCCTCGGTTTACTCCCCGTCCGGTGGTAAAGGTTTGGTCCTTTTTGGGTTGTTGGGAGGAATTCTGATAGGTGCTTTTTGTGCGCCGGACAATGATAGAGCATTCGGTCGAATTGTCGCTATACTGTTAGCTGTAGTCTACGGTGCGTTTCCTTGGCTTGCTACTTGGGATTTATACGTCATTGGAGATGAGGCCTATGGCGATGGATCTAGGATGATTATTTTCTTGTGCTCGATAGTCTGGGCTGGGGACACTGGTGCCTATTTTGGCGGTAAACGATTCGGTCGGCATAAATTGGCACCTAGAATGTCGCCAAAGAAAACCTGGGAAGGGTCTTTTTTTGGCATGGTGGCTAGTATTATTGGTGCGGTAGTCTGCAACATCTTTTACGGTTTTAGTATTGGCAGTTGGGCCGCCGTTCTTCTCGCTGGTATACTAGGAGGGGTGTTTGGACAGATGGGGGACTTGGTCGAATCAACATTTAAGCGATTCTCAGGCATCAAAGACTCTGGAATCATATTTCCCGGTCATGGAGGCTTCTTGGATCGTGTTGACGGTTTAATGTTTGCTGCACCCGTTGTATGGTTCGTCCTGTATTCGTTTAAACCTCTAACCTGAGAGGCATATAATTGGAGTTCTTGGCGCATCCGGTCGTTGCGACGGTAATTTTTCTCGGGATTTTGATTTTTGTACATGAGGCTGGTCATTTTTTGGTCGGTAAGTTCTCGGGTGTTGCCGTAGAAATATTCTCCATAGGCTTCGGACCCGTTCTCTTAAGTTTTAAGAAAGGTGAAACTGTATATCGATTGAGTGCCATTCCACTCGGAGGGTTTGTAAAGTTTTTTGGAATGGTTCGTTCTGAGCCGGTTCCTGAGCATGTCAAAGGTAGAGAGTTTTACAATGCCTCCATTAGCGCGCGGTTAGCTACGGTGGCGGCGGGGCCTATCGCAAACTTCCTTCTAGCAATGGTAGCCTTCACCATGATTGGTTTTCACGGGGTTGAACTACCTAAAGCAGTCGTTGGCGAAATCATGCCAAATAGTCCTGCAGAGAAGGCGGGATTAAAGTACGGCGATGTTTTTCTGCAGTTAAACTCTTCAGAAATCAAACACTGGCAGGACCTACGCGAGGTTATTTCAGAGAATCCAAACATCCCAATGATGGCCAAAGTGCAAAGATTGGATGGGACTATCGCTAAGCTCACGCTGGAACCGGAATCCAATTACAATGCTGATCTAGGTAAGCAGCAAGGGCGTGTGGGAATCTCGCCTAACTTTGTTTCGCCCGTCATCACGGTCATCAAGCAAACAGGAGCTGACCTCGGATTTGTAACGGGCCAGAGAGTGGTTTCTGTTGAGGTCGATGGTATTGTTCATGGCATTAATCATTACCGCGATATTGCCTTGGCCCTGGATAAAGCAAAGCCTGGTAGCAAAAGAGAGCTGGTATTCAAAGTGAATCAACCAGGTTTAGCAGAGAGTTCTGGACCAGATGATAAATCAACGATAACGAAGTCAATTTTGGTCGCTTCTCCAGATTCTGCCAATTCTGGACAAGCAATCGTTACCTGGCTCGGACTCACCGACAGTCAAACAACTATTAAATCATTGAGAAAAGACGATTCTGGCTTCGATATCGGGGATAAAATTATTACTTGGAACGGGACCCCAGTGAACTCCATTTTCGACTTGAATGAGGTTGTCGTAAACAATGAAAATCCTACAGCAAAAATTGAAGTTGTGCGTGGTTTTGAAACTGTTTTGATAGAACCAAAACTTGAGGCTCATGACATGCAAAAACTCGAGGGCAAGGTCACTATTTACTCTGTCCCAGGTGATTTTCTAGCGACCCTCGAACAAGGCGAAACCGTTTTGGAAAAGTATAGCAACCCCCTAAAAGCGATGGCCTACGGCGCTGAGCAAACTTGGAAGCAGACGATGATGATAGGTGGTGCGGTAGTTGGTCTTTTTACCGGTAGTATGCCTTTAAAGGCATTGGGTGGACCAATTGCTATCGCAAAGGTAGCTTCAGATTCCGTTAAGCTCGGTTGGCTTCCTTTTCTCACCTTACTTGCCTTAATCAGTATCAATCTTGGACTTTTCAATCTGATCCCGATTCCCGTTTTGGATGGTGGTCAAATGCTGATGATAGGTGCGGAAGGTTTGATGCGAAAGCCCTTACCAGAGGCGGCAATTGAAGGTTATCAAAAGGTGGGTTTTGTCATGATACTAGCCTTAATAGCTATGGCTACCTATAACGATGTTGGTCGCTTCTGGGCGTCTATGGTTAGTGGTCTTGGATCCAGTTTTTAATCAAGCCAAAGCAGGACAATGAAAGAATACGTCATCTATCTTGATACAAGTCTTAAGGGAGCTTGTGTGGCATTGTATTCCTCGGACTCTACGTCTCAGGTTTGCATCGCTCAGCACAGTTACTTTTCTAATAACATCGCGGCAGGGCATCTAACATCGTTGATTGATCGGCTGTTGTCGTCTCATGATTTGACACTGAGGGCCATCAATTCGTTGGTTGTCAACATCGGGCCCGGGTCCTTCACGGGCATTAAAGTGGGTATTTCCTTTGCTCAGGGTCTTCAACTTGCCATACCCTCCTTGCGCTTGATAGGAGTTTCCGGGCTTAAGGCACTTGCTGAATCGACAGAGAATAGTCTTTGGTTTATGAAAGCAACCAAGAATCAAGGTTACGCATTCGCTGTGGCAAAGGGCTTTGGGTCGGATATATTACCCATTGATTGTTCTAATCAAATATTAAAGTTTGGTCGAGTAGATCGATCCCAATGGAGTCCTTTCGAGTATGATTCCAAAATAGAGTCATACAACGTTATCGGAGACTGGAACGAGTTGAAGGTAAGTTTATCAGATCCGAGAATTTCACTAAAAACTTATTCCTACCCCATAGCGTCGGCAAGTTTAAGTGAGTCTAGTATGGACTCCTATCGAGAAATCCAAACCAAAACCCATTCTGAGGGATTAGCGCCAGTTTATGTTAGAATGTCCGCGCCTGAAGAACTAGCAGCAGGGAAAAGGTAATCTAAATGAATTTAAAAGACTTGACGAAAAAAAAGAGGCTCGGTGGAGCCGTTTATATCCTTCCGAACTTGGTCACAACGGGAAACTTATTTTTTGGTTTTTTTGCCATTATAAAGTGTCTGCAAGGAGACTTCTTCGTCGCAGCAGTCGCCATACTATTGGCGGCTGTTTTTGATATGGCAGATGGACGGGTTGCGCGGTTGACGGGCGGGACTAGCGAATTTGGTGTGCAATACGATTCATTGTGCGATTTGGTCTCTTTTGGAGTCGCTCCTGCCTTTATCATGTACAAGGGGGGACTCGACTCGCTCGGAAGACTCGGTTGGATTATATGCTTCATGTTTCTGGCTTGTGGTGCTTTGCGATTGGCGAGATTTAACGTGCAGTCGTCCATTGGTCAAGCTTCTGGTGATTTCACAGGTTTACCTATACCTATGGCGGCTGCTGTAGTCGCTTGTTTCGTTGCTTCTTGGTCGGGGTTTGAAACGGTACCCAGTGACTATCTATGGATTCAATGGTTAGATCAGTTGCTAGAGTCTCAATGGTTTAGAATTAGTTTTTTTGCTGTTTTTGGTGTGGGCCTAGCTTTGGCGATGGTTACTAATATTCCGTACCGGTCTCATAAAACCCTTAAAGTTGTTGGAGTAAAACCGTTTAGGCTCCTTACTTTGGGAGTATTGTTCATGGCGATGGTTGCCTATCAGCCAGAACTTTTTGGATTTTTACTGTTTACAGGATATGCTGTTAGTGGACCAATCGAATGGATGTTCGGTCGAACTAAAGCTATCGATGATGATGATATTTTTGAGGTAGGGTCTTCTTCAATGCTAGACCATACCCCTAACGATCGGGATTAGAATGAAGCGGAACATTCTCCTTGCCTCTATGATTTGGTCATTGAGCCTCCTTGGATTCGGTCAAGAAAACCAAGATGCACAGCAAGACGACATAGAAGAGCGTGCTTTTAATCGAGATTATCACTTTGGTATTGGAATAGGGAAATTCTCTTCAATTGGAAATGATTATAATCATTATGAAAAACTTTTCGGTGAGCCTGCGATATACCCAGAGTTTTGGGTCGAACGAAGCATTTTACCCTTACCTTTCGGTCTTGATCTTAGTCTAGGTTTTCGGATTGGGATGTACCAAGACAAAGGCAAATCTGCGGAGGGTGTGGGTTTTGATGGCCAATTAAATGCAGATCTTGACGATAGTGAGGTGACATCGGGCCAAAAGAGCCGGCTAACTCTTATTCCGATCCAGCTTATAAGCACCATTAGCTATACACCTTTTGACCGTAGGTGGGTTATAATCAATTTTTTCGCTGGGTTATCGCAAACATATATCGAAAACACCTTAGAACCTGCTTCGTCTGAGGGTTCTGATGGGAGCAGCGTCAAACCTTTTGTAAACTCCGGTTGGAATCAAGAAGTTGTAACGGGTGCATCTCTTTCCTTCGATATTTCGGCGATTGATACCTCAAGTTCCTACTCTCTGCGCGTTTACGGTATCGAGAGGATGTTTTTGACTCCGTTTCTCCAAATAGTGACAACAGCGAAAGACACTGTTGGGACTTTCGATCGAGAAATGTACGGGATTATGTTCACTTTCGAAACATGGCAATGAATTTCTACCGCCTCGACCTATCCTATGTAGGAACTGGTTTTCTAGGTTGGCAAACCCAACCCCAGAAAAAAGCTATTCAAGACTACCTAGAAAAGGCTCTATCGACGATCTTCGGTGAGCCGACTAAGGTTGTAGGAGCTTCAAGAACCGACTCGGGTGTTCACGCAGAGCATCAAGTGGCAATGTTTTCGACGTCGAAGGTTCTAGAGCCGCGAAAGCTATTGAAGAGCTTAAACGCTTTAACGCCGGCCAAAATCACCATTTATTCTTTACAGAAAGTGGAAAATTTTCATCCCATTACAGATGCCACATGTAAGCTTTACAGATATTCCATTGGTGTAAATAGATATGTATCGCCTTTCTTCGTCGATTATTGCTGGCATCTACCTGACTTAAACAAGGAAACCCTGAGTGATGACTTGAGGAAGTTTGAAGGTCAGCACGATTTTAAGAGTTTCTGTGCAAGTGACGGGAATGCAAAAACTTTCGTTAGAAATATTCTGGAAACTAAAACAATTGCGAATCAAGAATTCGTGCATATCTATATTTTGGGTGAAGGTTTTCTTAAGCAGATGATTCGGAATATTGTTGGAACCATTGTAGATCGGATTAACGGTCGTGTTACTTTGGATATTGACTCAATAATCGAACTTAAAGATCGCACCAAAGCTGGACGAACAGCACCTGCAGAAGGTCTGAGTTTGGTTCAAATTTTCTTCAAAAATCCACCGACTAGTATCGATAAATACCTTGAAGATCGACAGTATTTTCCACTTGCTCAAACGGGTGAACAGCTGTTCGATTGATCCTCCCAATGGTACTCTATAATATGAGTTTTTAACTATTGGAGAGTCGAATGATTAAACAGATTTTCAGTTTAGTACTACCAATAGTTCTTGTTTCGTGTCAGACCGCTCCTAAAAATCCATTCAGTTCGTCTGATAAACTAAATTTAAAATCTAAGGGAGAAGCTAGTCCAGAGCTGTGGTCTCCAGAACAACGAAGGGCTAATGCAGGTTATTACTTCATGAAGGCTGAAGATAGCGCCTTAAAAGGAGCTAGAAAGCAAGCCCTAAATTTTTATGAGAAGGCGTATAATCTTGAGCCTAATTCGTTCTTGGCCGCTAAGCTGATTTCTACTCAAGCCTATTTTGAACCTCAAAAAGCTTTTCAACTCTGCCGAAAAATGGTGCTTCTCTATCCTCAGGATATTCATTTAAACACTCTTTATGGTCGACTTTTCTTGATGAGCGGAGAATTCAAGAAGGCTGAGAAACAGTTCAAGAGGGTACTCGAACTAGATAATCTTCAAATACCGGGATATATCGGGCTTATACAGGCAAATAGAGCTTTGGATCGTGTGGAAACTGCAATTACTGTAGCAAAAGCTATGCTGCAGATTGACGGTAGCTACGCCGAGGGTTGGGCTATGCTTGCGAAGTTGTACTTAAGCAAAAAGCGTTGGAAATTGGCGCGCTCGGCAGCAAAAAAATCCTATGATATGTTTAGCAATCATCCTGAATTCATTCATTTGTATGCCTTAACCCTAGAGTTAACGGGGGATTCGAAGGCTGCTGTTGCCCTCTATGAAACCATTTTCCGGCTACATCCCAACAATGATGATTTAATTAGGCGTATGGTCGCTCTCTACAAACAAATTGGGAGTCTTGAAGAAGCCCTAAGCCTTTTAGAAGAGGTAAAAGAGAACTCCCTAAAAAAGAACCTTTTCGGAATCGATCTTCAGATCGTCTTCATCAATTGGGAGCTAAAACGTTTTCGAAAAGCAGCACAGCTTCTATTCGACATGCATCGAACATATCCGAAAAACACGAGAGTTACCTACCTTGCGGGTCTTGGACATGAGAAAATTGGAAACTTTGCCCAAGCGCTACAGTTTTACAGCAATATTCCAATCCAATCGAAATATTATATTCACGGACAGTTTCGAATTGCTTTGGTCCTTCGCAAGCAAAAAGACTATAAAGCCGCGGAGTTGGTATTATTGAAGGAGCTGAAACGAGGTATCGAAGAAGAAGGAGACTTCTCCATGCTTTTGGCTCAGGTCTACAACGATCAGAATCTTTACCAGAAAGCAATCAAGACCCTCGAGTCAGCACTTTCAAAGTTTGAGGACCGTCACGATGTTAGGTTTCTTCTCGGAATTACCCAGGAAAAGGCTGGTGATGACGACGAAAGTATGGAGACTATGAAAGATATCATAAAACGAGATCCAAACCATTCTGGAGCACTTAACTATCTCGCTTATACCTATGCTGAGGCAGGTGAAAATTTGC
The DNA here is from genome assembly GCA_013215145.1 of Pseudobacteriovorax sp. Taxonomy (GTDB): domain Bacteria; phylum Bdellovibrionota_B; class Oligoflexia; order Oligoflexales; family Oligoflexaceae; genus DT-89. The sequence goes on along the minus strand of JABSRP010000033.1, from coordinate 13,065 downwards.
TGGAGGCCGAGAAGCTTGTTAAAAGAGCTCTTGAGATTAAACCTGGTGATGGTTACTATCTCGACACCCTTGGTTGGATTTATTACAAGGGCGAGCAACTTCAAAAAGCTGTGAAAGTACTGAGGGAAGCAGTTGTTGCTGTGCCAAATGAGTCTGTGATACTTGAACACCTAGCCGATGCACTGAAAGCGATAGGCAAAACTGCTGAGGCTAGGACATACTATGAGAAAGCCGCGGGAGGCAGGGGGTCGGAATCTGATCGAGCAAGAGCGAAAAAAAAGTTTCTGGAAATGGGCACTGAAGAGGCATAATACTTTTGCCATCCTGTTGGCATTCATCATCAGTAGTTGTCAGACCACCTCTTATATTGGTGTCAAATTGCCGCTTACAAACGAGCAGGTTTTCGAGTACTGCTCGCCTGGTGATGGGGGGGTATTTGTTGAGGTGGAGATGGGACCCGAAAGCAATTTTTCGACAGAAGTCGACTGGGTTGCAAAAGGCACTGGCTTAAAAATGGAAGCCTACAGTCCATTTGGTCAAACCATTGCATCGTTTTCGTCAGACCACAGTAAAGGTACCTTAGAGGTGATGGCTCCCCTAAAGGAAACATCTTCTCTTTCAACGGATAAGTCCGGTAGGGTCTTGTACTCCGACTATTATACCGGAATCAATCTTACCGAAATACCATGTTTCCTTAAGGGCAAAGTTCCTAGACAATGGTTAGATAAAGTTGTTCGTTACGAGAATACATCGACTATGTTTGATTTGGAAATTAGAGATTCTGGCCGTGACATTAAAATCCTATTGGAAAAAGCAAAAACCAACCAATTTTGTGCCATTGTGAGTTGGAGACATTTTCTTGGTTTGATTAGCAATGAATATGAGTTTTGTCATCTAGCCAGTCAGGGAAGGTCAATGATCTCGTTTGAAAAAGGGGTTCGACTTAAATGGAAAAAACTGGAGTCGATTTAGATCTATTGTCAATTTTACAATCTGCAGGGAAGTTGACTCCGACAAACGTCGAGCTTCTTGAAGGGTTCAGGGATAAATGGAATAAAACTAGTTATGATTCTATAATTGACACTAAGCTAATGCGGGAAGAAGACCTCGAATTCTTTTTTTCGAGCTATTTTGAAACACTAATCTATGTAGAATCTGACGACCAGTTTGAAAAGAATCCTGAATTACTTGTTCCGTGTGAGTTAGCAAAACGATTTGGTGTATTTCCTTTGGGTAAAAGTGACGACGGAAAGAAAAAAATACTCATATTTGATCCAACTAATCCAGAAACAATGAATTATATCAACGAGAACATTAAAAATCCGCAGATCTATATCTCGACGAAATCTAAACTTCTGTCCCTAATAAATCAGCATTATTCGCTCTTTTGTCAGGTTCCACAATTAAAAGACTTAATGGATCGACCAGAATGAAAAAACCGGTGAAAGTTGTACTTACAGGTGGAGGTACAGCGGGGCATGTTATGCCACATATTGCCATGCTTCCTGCTTATAAAGAACTTGGATGGACATTAAACTATATTGGGTCCGACGGAATTGAACACAAAATCATATCGGAGCAAGCGAAATATATTAAGTACCATTCCATCATGACCGGAAAATTGCGTCGTTACTTTTCTTGGCAGAATTTTCTCGATGTATTTAAGGTAATATTTGGTACCCTTCAGTCTTTTTCGATCTTACTAATGCTTCGCCCTACCTTTGTCTTTAGTAAAGGGGGGTTCGTTAGTGTCCCCGTTTCTGTTGCTGCATGGCTGTTAAGAATTCCTATTTTTACTCACGAATCTGATCTTTCTCCTGGTTTAGCAACGAAGATAATAGCGCCTCTCTCGTCCAAAATATTCTGCACCTTTCCCAAAACTAAAAAAATATTGAATCGCGCGAATGTATCTCAAGTCGGTCTTCCAGTTAGGCGTGAGCTCCTTTTGGGTGATCGAGAGACTGGAGCAAAGTATTGTGGCTTCGACGCGGGTATCAAAACGATTCTGTTTATGGGAGGAAGTCTTGGCGCTCAAAGAATTAATGAGTGTTTGGAAACCATTCTTCCTGAATTATGCGAGTCCTACCAGATCATTCATATCACTGGAAAAGGAAAAAATACTGAATTTCGACATGAAAAATATATTTCGTTTGAGTTTGTTGGTGGTGAACTTCCGCACCTATTTGCATTGGCAGATTACGTGGTAACCCGCGCAGGTGCGAACTCTATTTTCGAATTTCTAGCTTTAAAAAAGCCCATGCTCCTCATCCCACTAGAAATCGGGAGTCGAGGTGACCAAGTGGAAAACGCCGCTTATTTTTCTCAGCAATCCTACGCCATGACTTTGAGCGAACACAAGTTGTCAGGCGAAGAATTAAAAAATTCGATCAACGACCTGATGGCATCATCTGCAAAAATCGTGGCGTCTCAGACCGAATTTGGAAAAGAAGGGCAAACTGTGGATCAAATTTTAAAGGAAATCAAAGAGTATCTCAAACTAAACGTTTCATAAACCTACCGCGATTTTGAAAGTGTAGTGCTCGTCTTTATCGCTCCGAATCAGAGCTGCGGTAAGATCAGCGGTCCCAGGAATCACTCGAATATTTAAACCCACAGTCTGATATTGATCTAGACTTTTAAAGTGTCGTCTTTGATTTTCTCCTTGAGTTAGTGCAAAACCACTGCTTCTTCTCAATGTAATCTCGGAGTCTTGGATGGTAGAGGTGACAAAGACAGTAAAAAACCTAAAGAGTGAGTAATCCAGGACGGCTGTTGCTCCGATGCTTTCGAGTTCGGCGTCATCAAGCCCAAAGGTTCGGCTCCAGTTTCCTCTGATTCCTAGAGAGGGCATCATGAGTCCCTGATAAACATTATATTGCAGGTGTGAGCCAACTTTAGTCACGTCTGAGTCAATCGCTTGACTGAACACAACGCCAACATCCAGTGGCCAAGGAGTCCCCTTGTGAAAATAGGCATGGGCAAATTGAATAGAGCCAGGTTCAGATCCTATTGATTCCGAAGGGTAGCTATCGGTCAATACTTCCTCGGCACCCAAACCAAATCTTGTTCCAAGTGACCCTTTGGCAAAACCTGGTTCAAGGGAGTGGTACTGGTTTATTTTTGCTAGGTCCTTAATCTGATCGGTGAGTGGGGTCGCTTGTCCTAAGCTGCTCCCGATAAAAACCAATAAAAGAATTAGAATCTTTGCAACTTGGCCAATCGCCATTGCTTTTTTCTCCTAACGAAGTTATACGACGAAAATGAATAGAATTTTCTTTATAGATCATTATGACAGTTTTAGTTTGAATCTAAAAGCCTGGTTACTTGAGGGTAATCCGAGTTTATCGGTAGAGCATGTTTATTACGATCAACTTTTGACCACGGCCATTCCTAAAGGCGTTCCTCTGGTAATGTCACCAGGACCAAAATCGTCACAAGACGTTTTAGTTAGTCTCGATATTTGTCGAGCTAACCTCGGAAAGGTGCCTATTTTTGGAGTATGTCTTGGTCATCAGATTTTGGCCAATGTTCTAGGTGGATGGAATGTGAGAGCTGGCAAGCCATTCCATGGTTCGAAAAAGCTTGTTACCTTCAATGATAAGAGCGTTGTTTACCCTGACGGTCAAACACTAGAAGTTGCTAGCTATAATTCTCTGGTTTGCCGATTACCAAAATCATCCGAGCACTACATTACGGCAGAAAATAGTTGCGGGGAAATTGAAATGATCGAGGTGCTAGACCGAGGATTTCCGGCGATTGGGTGCCAATTTCATCCGGAATCGTTTATGAGTAAAGCTGTGAGGCCCATAAGAGAATACTTTTTGTCCGAGGTTGACCGATATTGGAAGTCGCAATCAAAGTTCTACGACAGCACCCTTATCGATGCCTTCATAACAGACAACTCTGACCGACGCCTGTAAATTAAACCTCTCAACCAAGTGGGTGGCGACTTCCCTCGTCATGCATTCAATGCTAGTAAATTCAGGAACAAAGAACACTCGGTTGGCAGGTAGACTTGCCTCACTGTAGCCGAGGGTACCCTCGTATCCAAGCCTGACATTGCCGACTAACGAACGATTCATACCTAGTTCAAAGGAACCATCCAAGACTTGATCCAAAGAAGCAACATGGACACTGGAACCGAAAAGTTCATTAGCGACGTACTGTTCAAGGTCGGTCCTTTGTTCACTGGCCACGTAAACTTCTACACGGCTACGATGCCCGTGAAAAAGTCTCTGACATAGACCTTGATGCCCTGATATACCGTGAGTATAGCGAAAAAATGATGAGTCCTTCGGCCCCGCCTCTTTTCTGAGGGCGACTTTTACATCGTTGATATGGCTTGGAAGTCGGTGACGGATGAGTTTACGACACTCTTGTTCTACAATTTCCCTCGTGATTTTGACACAACGTACGGGGTAGACGGCACCATTGGGGCACTGGTATTCCCAGCTAGTTTTGGTCTCTGATAGTCTTGTCGCTGCCATGAGAGACCACTTTTCAGAGCTTTTGACAGCTTCGTATTGCACCTGCTTCGATTCTATCGGGATTAATAAAGCGTGATCGATAGTTTTTTTTAGGACATCCTTAACTAGCTTTTTAAGCAGGCTAAAATCGTATACGAACCCATTCTCATCTAAGGGGCCCGTCACATACACATCAACATACCAAGACTTTCCGGTTATTCCCTGATTTGGTTCAAAAGTGGCGCAATCAATGCGATCGACGTCTTTAATGAAAAGGGTGCCAGATTTTGTGGGGCCGTTCTGCAATTCAGGTTTGTTTTCCATACGTTTCCACACTATGTTACGGGTGTAGGTCGATTTACGAGCTAAAAATAGTCTTAAAGGCTAGAAGCAATCGACCAAATTTAACACATAGGAGATCATAGTCTATATATGATCTTTTTGGCGGTTTCAAGAAAAAGCTGAGGTACGACAAAATGACATCTAGTAGCGACGTTCGCGTCCGAATTGCCCCATCGCCCACAGGAGATCCCCACGTTGGAACTGCCTATATTGCCTTATTTAATTATGTTTTTGCCAAAAAGCATCAGGGAAAGTTTGTCCTGAGGATTGAAGATACTGACCAGACCCGAGCTAAAGCTTCAAGCGAACAAGACATATTTGATTCACTTAAGTGGCTCAATCTTAATTGGGATGAGGGTCCAGATTGTGGTGGAGACTTTGGTCCTTATCGGCAATCTGAACGGCTTTCTATTTACCGTGAACACATTGATATTTTGTTGGAAAAAAAGAAAGCTTATCGTTGTTTTTGCACAGCTGAACGATTGGACGAACTGCGCGCGGATCAGAAGAGTAAAGGACTTCAGACCAAGTACGATGGAAAGTGCCGCAATTTGTCTGAAGCAGAAATCGCAGAGCACCTGGAAAAAGGGACTCCATACGTGATTCGGCTTGCTATGCCTCAAGAAGGGACTACGAGTTTTAACGATCTACTCAGGGGTGACGTTACCATAAACAACGAGCAAATGGACGATCAGATCTTGCTCAAATCGGATGGGTTCCCCACTTACCATTTTGCCAATGTGGTTGACGATCACCTCATGAAAATCACTCATGTGGTAAGGGCAGAAGAGTGGATTTCGTCCACCCCTAAGCATGTTCGCCTTTATGAAGCTTTCGGTTGGGATGAACCGACCTGGATTCACATGCCCTTACTTCGCAATAAAGACAAATCGAAGATTTCAAAACGGAAGAACCCTGTTTCGCTGGGCTACTATAAACGAGCTGGTATCTTACCTCAGTCTATGGTCAACTTTTTGGCCCTAATGGGCTGGAGTTTTGGTGATGACCAAGAGTTTTTTAGTCTTGAGCAGATGATTGAAGTTTTTGATTTCAAAAACGTTTCTTTGGGAGGTCCAATATTCGACCAAACAAAGCTCACCTGGGTCAATCAAAATTATATGCATAAGATGAACGACGATGAGTTTGTGGCGCATATGCGAGACGAAGTCATTACCGAGGATTTTTTAAGGAAGCTAAAGCCTTTAGCTCTAGAGAGGATGACTCGGTTTGAGCAGTTCTTTGATAACAATTCCTTTTTCTTCAATGGAGGTTTGAACTACGAAGGTCTCACGATTCTGCCGAAATCCAGGGAACCTAAGGAGTTTCGTGACATGCTGAAGGGGTTGTTAGTGGTTGTGGATGACCTTTATGACTGGAATACGGAATCTATTGGTTCTGCCCTTAAGGCCTATCGAGAGTCCATCGAGTGGAAACCAAAAGACTTTTTTATGCCCATTAGGTTGATCACGACGGGAAGGAAAGACTCTCCGCCTCTTAACGAGAGTTTAGAGCTTATTGGGCGTGAAATGGTTCGTTATAGAATTAGAGATTTTATGACGACAATGAAGTAACCATATCGTTACTGTAGGAGTTCTATGAGTTGATTGCGGGTTAATGATTTAAATAGCTCTTCGTCCTTATCAAGGAATTTTTCGAAGAGCTCTTTTTTTGTACTGATGAGCGCATCGATTTTTTCCTCTAGAGTCCCTCGATTAACGAGTTTCATGACTTGAACATTTTTATTCTGACCTATCCTATAGACTCTGTCCGTCGCTTGGTTTTCTTTACTTGCATTCCACCATCGATCGTAATGGACAACAACTGAAGCAGAAGTTAGATCAATACCGACTCCGCCGGCGAGCAACGATCCAACAAAGACTTTACAAGAGTCCTCATTTTGGAATCGAGATATGACTTTCCCTCTGTTGCGAGTAGAGCCAGTTAGGGTTACATGCTCAACGTCAATATCGTTGAGATACTGTGATATAATGTTAATCATTTCAACATATTGGCTGTAAATTACGACTTTATGATTACTTCCAAGTGCTTCTTCTAAAATTTCCTTCAGCAACTCGAACTTGCCGGATTTATAGTCTGAGTAGTGGCCTTTTTTCTCGACAAGTATTGGATGGTTACAGATTTGCTTCAGTAGAGTCAAAGTAGCGAATACATGAAGGTACGGTACACTGCTTTGATCGTCTTGAAGTTTTTCGACAAGTGGCTTGGCTTTGAGATTTAAAACGCCTTGATACAGCTTAATTTGATCTGACTCCAAGGCGCAGTGCCGCACATCTTCGACTTTTTCAGGGAGATCCTTGAGGACATTGGCTTTATTTCTTCGCATTTTGAATGGGTGAATGAGCTTTTGAAGTTTCGTTTCTACATCTTCAGCATCCTCATCTTTTTCAATAGGATTGAGGAAATTCTTTTTAAAATAGTCGTCAGACCCTAGATAGCCGGGAATCAGGAAGTCAAAAATATTTTTGAGTTCGCTGAGGTGGTTTTCCATTGGGGTTCCTGTCAGACAAATCCTAATATCGCCTGTTAGTTTGCATACGGCTCGATAGGTTGCAGTGCCATTATTTTTTACAAAATGTGCTTCATCAAGAATTATGGCATCCCAATGTATCTGTGATAGCTGCTTGAGATCTCTGAGTAGTACGCCATAGCTGGTTATAAGTAGGTGGTGGTTTTTTTGAAAAACCTTTAGGTTATGGGAACGCTTTTGACCATGGTGCTTTATGGGCTGAAGGTTTCCGCAAAAATCGTTAATTTTGTCCTCCCAATGATCCAAAACCGTAGTGGGAGAAATGACTAGAAAACGAGCGTCTGATTTTTTGTTTTGAATCGCCGACATGAGGCCCATAGCCTGGTGAGTCTTTCCTAAACCCATCTCGTCGGCCAGGAGGCCATGTAGTTTGTTTTCGTAAAGCCACCACATCCATCTCAATCCAACCTCTTGGTATTCCCTTAGGTTGAGTTTTGTGTGTTTCAGGGATGGAGTTTTCTTAACCTCGGGTTTAAATTCTAGCTTGTTTCTGATTCTATTTAGGGTAGCTTTACTTCCGACAAATTGGTCAAAGTCGCCGACAGCAGCACTTAATCTAAGTAGTCCGAGGGCGTCGACTTTAAGATAGTTTCCAGTCTCGTCGATGGACCACTCATGCTCCTTGATAAAGTCAGGAACCTTCAACCATTTATTGCCCTTCTTCAAGAAATTTCGTTTGTTTTTTTTGAATTGATTCATCAAATCGATCATTGAGACGGACTCTTTTCCTTCACCGTATCTCGGATCGAGATAAAACCAACCCTCTGCAGATTTGTGGACTTTTATTTCCTGCAGTTGAGGCGCTTGCTCGATGTTATGGTCTTTTAAGGCCTCGTCTAGCCATATCGGGCCAACTGACGAGTAATCGACAAATTTTGAATTGATAAAGTGTGCGGCCGAATCGTCTTTAAACGTTTTTTTAAGGGGGAGCTCGTACCAATCGGAGCTTACTTGATCTTGGTCAAGTTTCCAAAAACCTCGTTTCGGATAAAAGAAATGCTCGTTTCCAATAAATCGAGCACCCGTTTTTGCTGAGATAAATTCGAAGTAGCCATCTTTGGGCTTGTCTGAGTTTTTCGCGTAAAACCGATGAGTGCCTTTTGCGATGGTTATGGAATCATTCTGGATATCGAGTTTTTTTTGGCTAACGACACTATGCTTGATAGCGACGACTCGCTCTGCAACAACTTTCTCATCCTCGGTTTGGAAAATCCGTGTACCTAATACGACGGTACTTTTATACACGGATAGTTGCTTGATCTCGTCACTGATAGATTTTCCCTTAGGAGCGCTTGCGAGAAACTTAGCAGCTTCGTCTAACTCCAGGGTATAGTTCTTAAATTCGTTCGGTTTAGTTTCGGCTCTGACTTTTATTGTTGGACCGTTTGCAACCAAACGGATGGAATGTATGTTTTTGAGGTGATTTAGAATTGACTGAGCCGCCCCGTCTTGCTTGGGCAGGATTTGCTCGTTTTGTTTTTTTAAGGCAGCATTGCGAACTTTTCGGGGAATCGACGGGGCCTTCATCGGCATTTTGCTATCGATGTTCTTTAGTAGTCGTTTGTGGTCATGCTGGAGGCACACCATAAATGCTGCTATGTGTTCGCAGTACTGTCCAGTAGTCCGATTCTTTCGGCAGGTGCACTCGATCCACTGGATAAACTTTCCGTTAGGGTGAACTTTGAGTCTTACTTCTAAGTCACGACCGATGTTAGACGAGACTTTTCCAGTGAGTAAGCCGTGAATCGTATTGATTTCTTTGACTTTTCCTGAAGTATATAGGTCAAGGCCCTCGTGCCAATCTAGTTCGGACGTGTGTTCGTAAAAGAAATCAAGTATATCGGTTTTCAAATCTGCTACTCGTCTTTTTGAGGGGGTACTGAAAAAGTATATCACAGAGTACCTTGGCGAAAGATGCTGCCAGAATGTTGACAGAACTGTTCAAAACTCTTTCGTATAGCATCTAATTGTTTATAATTACAGATTCTTTTGAGATAGTCTTACCTTCTTACTTAAGAGCCTCCGACATCAACCGATACCCCTGCTGATCGACGAAACCAATGCAGCCAACTACGATTGGAATACTGTTGGACAGTAAAGAGGCATTTTTAGCCGCTAAAATTTTGGTAGATTTCATTCGGGACTTTACTCAGCTTTCGGAAAATCAGCTTCTGGCGATCCGAAAAATGATGGAAGTTACTGTGCAGGACGTGATGTCCAATGTCGCCACCATATCCAATACTGCTGACTCGAAGACGAACTCAACGAAAGTTGTTTTGACGAAAGAAGGCAAAGACGGTGAGTTCAACCAGACGGTAATTTCCAATAGTGAGGAAGAGGCAAGTATTGGTGGCAGCAATGAAGAGGCAATGGACAGGCGGAAAAAATACCTAGAAGGCAAATTGAGACGAGCTGGTGGAGTCTTTTCCAAGCATATGGAAGCCTTGAGCACGATGGATACGGACATTCAAAACATTCTAGCTAAGGTCGTGGGTTCGGTCTCCATGGACGATGTCATGGGGCAGAGGCTCAGTCACGTAATATTTTCTGTTAAACTATTGAGAAGAGGGATTGCTCAGATCGTCGAAAACTTTGAGTTTTATCAAACTCAAAAGAATATCAAACAGATACGAAATGAGATCCTGACCGAAGTGTATACTAGTTACACCGCTGAAGAAGAGAAGGAAATTTTTCATAAAATTTTTGGGCAACCAAAGAGTAATAAAAAAGCGTCTTAAGCCATTTTAAGGAGTACGACAATGGGCAAAAAAATCATGATTGTGGACGATTCTAAAACGATTCGACAGCAGGTTAGCTTCACACTAACCAAAGGTGGTTACGAAGTGATCGAAGCTGAAGATGGTCAAGATGGAATCGACAAGTTAAAAGCAAATTCGGACGTAGCGATGGTGATAAGCGACGTGAATATGCCGAATATGAACGGTTTGGAGATGGTAGAGAAGCTGAAATCTGATGGATCAACGGTTCCGGTTATCATGCTGACAACAGAAGGCGCTTCAGATCTTATTCAGAGAGCTAAAGATGCCGGAGCAAAAGGCTGGTTAGTTAAGCCCTTTCAACCCGATCAACTAGTTGCAGCTGTATCTAAAATTGCAGGTTAACTCAGATCAATAGTTTTGAGGGCGCCTATGTCGAATAATCAATTTAAGGCTGGAAGTGAATTTTTGGTCCAATTTTTGGACCAATTCACCGGCCTTATGGAACACCAACTTAAAAACGTGCGGTCTACGATGGAAGGGACGGTAGATCACATTATGGAAGGTGTAAAAAATATTAGCAGAGCTACCGAGCTAGGCCGACAGTCAGCGGAGAAGACGCTCGAAAAGACCTATCTGAATCCTGATATCGAAACTCAAGTGTTGGTTGACGAGTTGCAGCAAATGATCGATACGGTATTCGATGAAGCTAAAGACAAAATGGAACGAGGAATAGAACTTACAAACCTCGACGTTGCCGAACCAGAGGTCCTACTCAATAACAGAATCAAAAGATTTACGAGCAAATTCAAGTCAGAGATGTCAGAAATTGATCATCTCGATAAAGAATTAGCTGATGTGATTATGGGGATGATAGCTGCCTTATCTTCTGAAGATGTGATAGCGCAAAAACTTGATCATGTGATCATGTCGTTGAAAGTGCTGCAAACTGGGCTAAACTATGTGTTGATCGATTACGAAAATCGGTGCAATACCGAGGAGCTTTCCAAAGTTACTAACGATATTTGTCACTACACGTTTCGTCAGTACACCTGCGAAGATGAAAAAGTCGAGTTCTCTAAGTATTTTCCAAATATAAAAGCTGGGTGAAAGCTCATCTGCTCTAGTCAGGATTTGAGTTTACAGTCTGCCCTTCCGGGTAGGCAATTTCTACCTACTTAATTTAAATACTCCGGTTTTGCAAGAGGTTGATGTACATGTTGGCTGTAAAGCTCAATATTAGCTTCAAAAGTTTCTTTCGGAGTCCTACCTTTGCAGTTCTTGCCTTGGTTAGTTCTGTTTTCGTTATAAGAGGCCATAAACGCGTCTAGATCGCGTTGAATTTCTTCGATGCTAGTATAGAGTGTCTTTCTAAAAGCGAGTGCGTAGAACTCATTTTGCACCGTCTGATTTAATCTCTCCGTCGACCCATTGGATTGCGGCCTGCGTGGCCTGGTTTTGCTATGTTCAATTTCGTTCAGATATAGAAACAATTGGAAAGGATGATTCTCTTGACTTCCGCAGTATTCCCTACCGCGATCGGTCAAAATTTTGAGCGGTACCAGTTTATATTTATCAAAGAAAGGCAGTACCTTGTCATTTAGGAAATCAGCAGCAGTTATTGCTGTTTTGTCAGTGTAAAGTTTTGCAAAACCTACGTTTGAATACACATCGATTCCAGTTTGTTGATAAATCTTACCTATTCCTTTGATATAACCTACATAATATGTATCTTGTCCTACAACAAAACCGGGGTGAGGGGCCTCTATTTCTCCATGTTCTTGCTTATCGAGTTTAGCTTCTTCCAAGGCATGAATCTGGCTATCGGCATGAATTCCAGTATTCTCAGCAGCCCACTTTTCCAACCGCTTCAGTCTTTGTGCTTTCTTTTCAAGGCTATGACGCAACCAGATTGATCTCACCCCGCCTGGACTTACGTTGATGCCTCTCCTAGCAAGCTCGTTAGATGCCCGAGTCTGTCCGTGGGTTGAGTATTCGAGACAGTAATTTAAAAGAGCGTTCTCCACTTCAGGTGCTACCCTGTTGCCTACTCTAGGCTTTTTGCGGGACTTTTCAAGTAAGCCTTCGATACCGTCAGACTTAATAGCATCTTTAATATCGTAATAGTGCCTGCGACTTACACCGAGGTGTCTACAAGCCTCTGAGATGTTTCCAAGTGTTTCCGATAGCTCGACAATGTTTAGTTTGCGTTTAATGATATACTGTTCTTGATTCAATTAAAGCTCCTTCCATTTGGGTTGAATCTTGATTGGTACTTAAAATTCTACCCGGAAGGAGCTATCTAAGACTTTTCCTAGTTACTTTCTGCCTGTAAACACTTATCTCAACTAATTCAGCTCATCACCCAGTCTAATTGGTGGTTACGCAAGTCGTTCCTTCTAGGGTAACCCAGTTGTCCAGTTCTAGTGCCACATCACCAGACACCGTGTCCGAACCGGCATGATCGGTTTTTAGGTATGTTGCTAGCGCTGCGAAATCTCCGTTGTATTCAGTCGTTGCGATTCTGTAGAAAGCTTCTCTGTTCTCTCTTGAGCTTGAAGAGACATTTGGTTGAGTCGTGGTATGACAGCTACATCCAGCTGTAGTGAAGACATTTGAAATACTAATCTCTGCTTCGTCACATACTGTAATGGCTGCGCCAGTGTTTTCGATATCGTCTAAACCGGCTTTATAATTTACGTAGCGGGGGCTTACGATCCCACATCCAACGGAAAAAGCGCTGATAGGTGTTATTAGTTGCAATTGACCTAATCGGGTCATAATGTCACCTCCCCGGTGGTCTATCGGACATGTCAGGAATATGTTTAAGAAAAAGAAATAACCTACTGCCAAAAAAAAATCACAAGAGTTCAAAAATTGTATTGACCGATTGGGTCGGCATCCGTATAACTTGTCCTCACGCCACTGATGAGGAGCAAGCGCAACTCAAGGCAAGTAGCTGAAAAGCCAAAGCAAATTTGTGGTGTAGTTC
>JABSRP010000032.1 GCA_013215145.1 Pseudobacteriovorax sp. | reverse complement strand
CTTTGCCATGTGGAATGTCCTCCAAAAGTTATATAAGTTTTTCGGAGGGAAGTGGGATTTCTTTAGAGACAGCACAATCTCATTTGAAAACTCTGGGACAAATTTGACCCCTGTGATGATAGGGGGCATAACCCTGAAATCTCAACATAAATTTTGTGGCTCTAGTACCTCTTGGATTAGATCTCTTTCTTTAAGGTTCAGCAATGGTCCTAATGTAAACAAGGATGCGGTTTTCTAAGTATCTGTTTTTATAATTTTTAATTAGGCATGTGTGTGGTGTGCTAGAAAAAATACACGAATTTCTATAATGACGAATCCTTTCACTCATTTGGATCGTTTTAGTCATACATTTAAGGATTCCCAAATTTCTAGGAAATGTTTCATCTGAAACAAAAATATACAAGGATAAATGTTATGTTTGTAAAACTAACCAAATTATTTGTGGTCGCTTTAGCGTGGACATTTTCCATGTCTGACCATATTGCAAAGGTACTTACATCTCTAGATGCAACCCATTGGCAAAAAACAGCCGGAGTTTTGGGGTTCACTCTGTAAAACGTTGGTTAATGTTCTTAGTCCTGACGATACCTCCTCTACAGTTCTTACTTTTTAACCGTTTCCTTGAATTATTTCAGATTATGGATCCATGACGTGAATTTTCTTCCCGACAATAGCAAAATTACGAAAATTCCAAGTTTTCTTTAGTTCGAAGTTTAGCTTAGGACTTTTGTAGGAGGAGATCGAATTGTCATCGGGAAGCCGACTTACCTGCCACTGGTATTGGCCCTGAACTATTTTTTGATAAAGTCTAGCTCCTTCAATGTCTCTCCGAACAATTTCGTTTCCGTCAGAATCTGTGAGTGTAAAAAGATATTTACAATTTTCTTTTAAGCAGTATAAATCTTCCCATTTGAACAGTATTTTTGTGGCTTTCTTCGAAATAATCAGCGAATTGTTTGGTGGATGTCTCGCAGCTATTGTTTTTTCTTCAGAACTCTTAGTGTTTGAAATTGGTTCAAAATGAATTTCATGAATTGGGGTGCTTCTTTGGCCATTTGCCGTTTCTATTTGAATATAGTACAGCCCATAGGATCGAAGTTTTACATAACTTTGATTCGATTGGGTAGTATCGTAGCGCTTATCTCGACTATTATCCTGTTTCCATAAATATATACTGTAAGTTTCTTCGAGAGAACTAGATTTTTCGTTGTCCTTCCATTTTACCAGAACTTCATTCTGTCGTGTGTTTGATCGAATCAATTCAATTTTTCTGGGTTCAATTAAATCCATAAGGCTGATTTTGTGTGAGGTTTGAACATCCTTCTTTGAAGTAATGCTCTTAGATTGTTGATTCAGGTTTTTTCCGGATAAAAGTGAAATCGATTTTTGGAATGCATCTCCAAAATCAAAATCCGCGAAACCTGAATTTGATGCATTACTAGTTGGAATACTGTCTGTTAAATAGGATAGTTCAATCTCGCGAACCATATCCTTTGATACTCTAATGATAGTTGGTTTTCGTATACCGATCGAGACAGATTTTTCCGCCGCATTGCCTTCAAGATAACTAAGTAGTTGGATTTCCGAATTTTCAATACTGTATATCAAATCGCCTTCAGATAGATAGTCGTTCTTTCTTAGCATATTCCAATTTAGGCTCATTCTTTTCTTTTGAAAGACTATTCCTTTCAAATCTTCAATTTTATATAGTCCCTGATCGGTATTTGTACTCTGTAAATCAGCTGAAAAAATCATCTTGAATAGATTCATTCTATTTTCGAAAAAAAAATATCCTGAAGAGATCATAAAAAGAAGAAGCCCTAGTGAAAGCAATCGATTCATATTATCTACCCTATTATAAACCCAGCTATCTAATGATTATCGCAGATAAGTTCTTTGTAACAATTCTTTTGACTGTCTAATTTGTATATCTTCGTATACTGATTTCTACTCTACGATTTTTGCTCATATTTTCTGATATCCACCTACCATTGGAATCTTTTTCTGGATAAAGTGGGACTAAATCTCCTTTGCCCCGGACTTCGATTAAGTCTCTTGCAATACCATTTTTGATTAGCAGATCGGCAATGGAGCCGGCCCTAGCTGAAGAGAGTGCGAAATTATTCGGAAATGCTGATTTTGGTCCCAATTTAGAACTATCGGTATGTCCGGTGATCACGACTCGATGTTTAATTCTTCTATTATTGCTAGGATTAGAAGATTCATTTACAGACTCTGTTATTTTTCCTGCTATATGGGCTACGATGCGTTCTGCCTTCGGTGATAGTTTTACCTTACCAGATTCGAACAGATATGAATTAGGCAGAGTGATTTCCGAAAAAGACGCTTCTTCGTCCGATATTCTTTTCCCTAGTTTATTGGAATCTTCTGTTTCTTCGTTTTTTGACTTAGATAATGAATCTTCCATGTAGTCTTTTTCAATCTTATTCATGGCTGTTTCGAGGTTTTCACCTAAATTTAACATAGTGACAAGCATTCTAAGGGCTCGTTGTTCCCTTTCTTCTCCTGTGACAATTTCTTCAGTTTTCTCTACAATGTTCTCTGTTCCAAATGATTCGTTGAAGAGTTCGGTCATTTGCTTGAACTTTTCATCATCGTCTTTTGACAAACTGTATAGTAAAACAAAAAATGCTAAAATTAATGTCATCATATCAGCGTATGAATAAATCCAGTCATCATTTTCGCTTTCAAAATCTTCGTAGCCTTGGAAATCAGGCTCCTTCATTCAATTTCTCCCGTTGACTTGGAAGCAAGTATGATTTGATGTGTTCACCTACGAAACGCGGAGGTTTCTCAGCCTGTAAGAGCATTATACCTTCCACGATCATACTCCTAACTTTTCGATCTTCTTCGCACTGCTTTACCAGGTTTTCAGATATAGGAACCAAAATAAAATTACTTATGAATAGACCGTAAAATGTTGTAAGCAGGGCAACAGCCATAGCCGGTCCGATTAGAGCTCGGGCGTTCTCATCGCCATTCATTGATTGCAGGATTCCTATGAGACCAAGAGTCGTACCCATCAAGCCGAAGGCTGGGGGAAACTTTGAAATTGTTTTAAATATCTTTGCTTCGCTCATATATTCCTTGAACTGAGTATTGGCCCTTGTTTCAAGAAGGCTCCTCATCTCTTCTTCAGATATGTCAGCTTTGAGCCAAAACAAAATTTGAGCTGCTTCCTTAAGGAATGGATGTTTGACATCTTCAATGGCTTTTTCAAACTTTTTAGGACTGACCCTTCGTGCTTCGGCTAACGCTACTATATCTACGACTAGAGAAGCGTAGTCATGCTTGGAGCCCCTAAGAATCCTACGCATAAAGACTCTTAATAGTAGGAATACCTTTGAAAGTGGAAAGCAAACAAGGGTAGTTGTAAGCGTGCCGCCGAAAACAATTAATATTGAAGGTAGATTTATTAAACTCATAAAGTTACTTAAGGAGTTTGAGATGGCGATACCAAAGATTAGTAAGCCGAAAATAAAGCCAAGAAGTGTACTTAAACTCATGCTACTTTGTCTCCATTTTGATCATTTGCTCCGTTTGAACCATTCTTTTCCTCGAGAAATACCTCAGACGAAGTAAACTCATTTAATAAGCTCTTTATCTTTTTCACTACTTTATCGTTTGTGCGTTTTATCATTTGATTTTTTCTCATTGAGGACTCGGAAGTTAGAGACTTTATGTCTTCCTCTATAAGTTCCCAAAGGCTAGCCTCAACACCATTGCGAATCCTCTCTTGAAAAGATTCCGAATGTAGTGCTAATGCGGCCAACTCTTTTGAAGAGAGTACCTTTAAGGTTAGTTCCAGAGTATCTGGCGACAATTTAAGAAAGCTAGAAACTGTGACGAAACTTCCTTCGAGTTGTTTTGCAATTGATGGCTCATCGATTTCTATGTGGGATAGTAAGGAGTTTTGACTGTCACTGTCCATTTGATCGAGTATCTCGAGGAAAATGTTTTTGAAATGGTTGCTTCTTTGTCCTGAATCATCATCTTTGACTACTTTAATCTTATCGAGTATAGATCTTTCAACCTCTTTACTTTGAGCGGTCTTTGCAATCTTTGATGTTGCTTGAATCAGGTCTTCCCAAACCTTTTCATTTGCTTGTTTAAGAGTACTGATTGCCTCACCTATTCTAAATGGCTCGATATATTTGAGTGTCGCCTGAATCTCTTCAAATTCGAGATTTTCAAACAAAACGATAACCTGTTGGATGGATAGCCGATTAATCTCTCGATGGATTTCATTCGAACTGTTTGGACCATCATCATTTGACGATGGGATTACAAGAAAGTTCATCTCCATAATTTGAACTACATCAGATAGTATTTCATACTTATTACGAGAGCTTCGTCCTCGTCTTAAGTAGTTTACCAATTCTGATTGGAGATCCGCGCTTAATGAATTGAATACAGACTTTCCAAAATCTTTTTCCAATGCTTCGAGCATAAACGACACTAACTCAATTCCATCATTTTTTGTCGAAATTCGTTGAATGAGTCCTATTAAAATATTACGGCAGTCCTCACTACGTTCCCTAATAGTCTCATTGATCCCGAGAATTGAGGTTTTAATCGCTTCGATGTTCAGTTCGACCTTTGCGCTGTCCGTATTTACTGATTCCATGCCAGTGGACTCCTGAATAGTTGCCTCCGAATAATCAGTTCCTGAGTTTAAATTTCCAATAGATTTCGATAAGACTGTCAAGCCTTCGCCGACACTTGAACTAACTCTTTTGCTTGCAATATAGAATACGGCGATGGCAACCAATAGGATTAATGCAAATGCCGCTAATGCTGCAATAATTGCCCATTCAAGGGTGGTGAGGGTTTGCTTATCGGAGTTATCTAGACTTTCGCCTGTTTTTTTATCCCTTGCGCGATCTTGAGCTGTTTGAGTCTCCTCTAGTTTACGCTGCAAAAGACTGTGTTTGAGCTCAAGTTCGGCATAGCGTCGTGCCATCGTTTTAAATGCCTCTGTATCTTTAAATTCTGATTTTTCTGGTATAAAGTTAAAGATTTCAAAGTCTATTTGATCACCTCGGTCCGTATTGAGGAAAAGATGTTTTACTAGTAACTGTGACAGACGTTTTAGTATTTGACTGTCGATTTTTTTGTAGAGTTGAATTGATAAAGTGACTTTTTGTACGCTAGATACTAATTTTTGAAGGTCTGCGACACCCTGGTTATTCAACGACTTGGGCATGTAAGGGAGTTGATCCACTTTTTCTTTCTCATTTGATTCTTCGATTTTAACTACAACAACAAAACCTTTTTCTTTAATGACTTTCTCGAGAATTTTTTCCGCACGTCTACGAAGGCGTTGTTCAAGAAGCCCTTGACTATAACTGATATCAGCTAAAAAAATGAAGACTATGAGAAGGCAATACTTCAACTTTTTACTCCGATTCTTTTTTCGGTGAAAATTGGGTTTTCTGAAGGGAAAATGCTAGAATCTAATGGAAAATTTGTAATCTGTTGGTCTAGGTTTTATTGAAAGTTCGATTAAATTGGAGAAACTGAGGGTAGCCTAATAAGGAAAAATTCTGTAAAAGATGGCTGAGTCGTGATACGTATAATCACATATAAATTCCGATAGACTATCGATTGGATTTGCGACAACTTTAAATTATGAAACTTCCGATTTGCACGAATAAAGTAAGTTTTTATTGACTTTTATAGGATGCACCCAATCGAAATACTAATTCCCTGTGACTTGAGTCTATCAGTACTAGCTGGAAAAGAGATGACTGTCGTTTCGATTGTTAATATCCAGCTTCCCAGTCGATACCGAGCTACCGGGGCAAGTGCTACAAGGTTTCCTTCAAGAGTTCTTGGATCATTTCGAGCGCTGATGCTGAAACTTTCGTATTTAATTCGAACTCCAAGTCTAATGGAATGTGAATTTCTTGCAGTTATCCGATAATTTTTGCCTTTTGTTGTTAATTCTTTGAATCCGCCCGATACTAGATAATAATAGCCCAAAAAGCCATGATAATTACTTATTTGCTGATTTAAAAAATCTAAAACAGTTCCCAAACCTATTTCTCTAGCTGAATGCGTAGAATATGACTCGAGATTGCTATATTGCAGGATGATACCGCCGAAAGTCGCTTCCTCCAAGCTTTGGTTGTCTTCTATTTGGTCACTATCGGTAGTAGAATTACCATCTTTTTTCAATTGACCTACATAAAGCCCCATGTCAATAGAGGAGTTAGATTTGGCAAGACTCTCCGCTAGGATTAAATCAAATTTAAACATTGCTATAAGTAGCAATAAAAGACAGGCCTTGTGGCACATAATCATTCCTTACCGATCCTTGCAAGGAGATTCTTCAAATTTTGATCGCCTGGGTCTAGTGCTATAGCTTTTTCTAAAGCTATTCTTGCGCTTTGTCTTTCACTCTTGGCAATATAGGAAAGTGCTGCGATAGTGTGTGGAGCGGCTATCTCGGGATTCATATTGATCGCTTTTTCTGTGAGTGCTATAGCACCTGCATGATCACCCTCAGATAGTTTTTGATAGGAGAGCAATATCAATCTCATAAATATATTTATTTCAGACACTATTCTGCTTTTGACAGAGGCTTCGCACACAGTTTTGTTCTCAGGGTTTGCACTGATTTGTAGTTCTCCTTCCAAATTGGTTATAAAGTACCAGTTTTGGGTCTGATATGTCTCGCCAGAAAGAGTCACTTGAGTATTGCCGAGCTTATCTAAATCAATCGTTAGAGGAAGGCTTTTTGTGACATCATCAGAATTTCTATCCAAATCAGATACTATGGCCTTGAGATCCTTACTAAGTGATGGATCTTTAGTAAATGTCACAATTTTACTGGCACAGGACGTACTAACGATTATTAGTGGCGTTAATAAGTAGTTGAGCTTTGATTTTATTCTAAAAATTGCTTTATTCAAATTGAGAAATATCCAGAGTTATAAATAAAATTAGCTCCTTTTAGGACCTTTTGATCTCAGTCAACTAACGAGTAATTGCCAGTTTTCCGATTCTAAAAATATATCAAAATCGAAGTAAAATTGTATATGAGATGTGTCACCACGTTTGTTTACAGCTTCATCCCAATTAGGAAAGTGACGACAAACTAATGAAATTGAGCCGCCTCTTGACGACACCAAATCACTCACTTCGCGAACACCAACACCACGACCTGAAACATCACTTACAATTTCTTGTGTTGAGAATCCTTCGTGGAAAATGAGGTGAGCAATCTCCGATGGTGAGATTCTTTTACCTTCTTGTACCAAACCTTTCTTCAGGGCTGCTTCGAAAATTTTTGAGAGTTTGAGACCAGGACCATCATCGAAAAACTTGAATGAAAGATGTAAATCTTTATTGGCTTTTATTTCTGATACTAACTCGACACTAATTGTACCTTTTGGATCTTTGTCTGTTTCCTTTCTTACATCTGGTTTTTCGATTCCGTGATCGAGAGCATTTCTGACAAGATGAACGAAAATTTGGACCAACAGTCTTCTTGCGTCATGTGATATTAAAAAGTCTCGATCCATTAAAATAGAGACTCTAGGAAGCTCTTTGTCTAGTTGTTTCGCAATACTAAGATTCTCAGAAACAATTTGATAAATGTTAGAATGTAAACTTGTTTTTACGTTGGAAATATTTTGGGTTTGGTTTGCACCACCCCAGGCAGTTTGGATATCGCGGTATTGCTTTAGATATCGATCGAATACCTGTTCTAAGATGTTTTGAGATTCTAGTATATCCGACAGTGGAAGATGTTTTTTTGACACTTGTTTTTCCGTAAGCATTTTGGAATTCTTTAGTTCGTAAAAAATATCTTCGAAGTTGTGGATTGTTTGAGACAGCTCCATAAATTTTAATGTTCTGGCCATTCCTTTTATGGTATGCGCAGCGCCATAAATTAATCGAACACATTCCAGTAGTTCAGAGTTTTCTAAGGCAACGAGTCTATTACAGTTAATCTTGATTCGTTCAATCAGATCGTTTGCATCTCTAAAAAAAAATGCTACCGAGTCAGCGCGTGTTTGAACAATTTCGTTGAGTACGGCGACGCCTTGATTTCGATGTTTCTCTTCAATCTTCAATTCTTCGATATTTGTCACATCCTGGATCTTTATCAAGAGCTTTTCCACCAAACCATCTTCGATAATTGGAAAAAAAGAAAATTCGATAAATCTAAAATGTGGATGAATTGTCTTAACTCTATTTGGAAGCATGCCTTCGTTGGCAAAAAAATTGAGCTGATCATCATTTACAGCGACATTAACAAATTCCTTAAAAGACTGAAGCGTATTACTATCTAGAAACGCTTCTAAGAGATCTAAAATCGAACAATTGTCAGAGTTAGTTTTGAAGAATAAATCAAAATACTCTGAGCGGGTTTTGGATATTGATCCTTTGTTATCTGTAATATAGCAAATTACCATCTGAATAGTTTCCATGATAGCTCGAATTTCGCTGGCTTGTTGCTGAGCGATATTTTTTGTCGCCAATGCGAATTCTTTTGCTTTTTGAGACTCTTGAACCTCTCTTTTTAACTCTTTTGTTCGTTCTTCGACCGCTAACGTTAACTGATGCTGCGTGTTTTTTTGTTCGTCTATAAATTTGTTTATCCTTTGATCTCTTTCGTCCAACTGGTCTGCCATCTCGTGGAAGCCATCGGCCAATATACTTGTTTCGCGAAAAAAGCTTTCAGGGAGATCAACCTTGAATTGTCCCTCAGCGATTTTTTTAGCCGCTTGATGGGTTTCTTCAAAGATAACTTGGAGCCTTCTTAGTGGGTACCTCGCTATAATTACAGCGATTATTGCAAATATAATAACTACGATAGCATAGTAAAGATTAAAACTTGAGATGTCCGCGAGGACAATGGCTTTTTTTTGCTCGCTAAAAAAAATAAGGTTCGTTCCGGAAACGAACTGAAAGATTCCTATAATTTCGTCTTGATTCGGATCAAAATATGTATGATATCCTTGTTCAAGGTCGTTTCGAATAAAAAATTGTACAAGTTCCCTTTTATTTAGGTTTTCTGGAGTTATGGTAGAATCAGAACTGAAGACTAGTTCGCCCTGATTGTTCGCTATATATGCGAGGGTTTGATCGTCAGAATTCAATAATTTGTCAATTTGTATCTCTATTAAAATAGGGTCTTTTGATGAATCATATGAGAGAACAACGGCCTTTCCAAGCAAAGACGATACATACGTTTTTTCATGATCCATGGAAAGTGCAGCTAATATTAGTTTTTCATCGGTCAAAGGGATAGTCTTCGGACCGTTTCCTTTTAGTAGACGAGCGAGGCTATCACCTAGATCGATAGTGTAGAGTAGAGGTCCACTTTCTTCATCAAGGTCTAGTCGTTGGCTTGCATCTAAAATCTGTTGTTTGAGGAGGAGGCCCCTATTTTCCATTTCGCTGTATTGTACCGTGAGAGCATCTCTTATTCGGAGTATACTGAAAGCTTCACTAGTAAGATAGCCGGTGACTAAGGCAAATGAGCAAACGGCGCAGGCTAGCAAAAGACTAAAAAAGTTGGAAATACTCCATTTTCGTTCGTTAATCAGAAAATTGGGTTTTGTTTTTGTCAATTGAGTTGACCGAGTGATAGTTAAACTACGTTTTCCCCATTGTAAGATAATATCATGCTAAGAGGTGAAAAGATTGCATGATAGGTCAACGTATGACTTTTCTATAACAATGCTTAGCGTTAGTTAGTCTACTAATCGATAGCAGATAGGGCGAGACACATCTACATTACTCCATAGCTGAGATGTCTCGACATCTGCTGATACGAACTGTTCTGCTGTTAAACTGGTGCTCATAGCGTCTGTGAATCTAGAGAAACGCACTCTATATGTACCATCTCCATTGCTCACAGCTCTTGCAATGGGCACATGCCTCAGGGTAAACGGTGGTTCTACAGTTGCATATAGCGGGTTGTTGTTTGCTCTTGCCGGGTAAATTGTTCTGAAAAATTGACTCATAGTAAGTCCTTTCCAATCCGTATACCCACCAAAAGACCCGTCCCAGCAATAGCCAGTGGTCGGAGTTTGATCCTCTACTTTTTGATCATTATGTGTTTTGCGATAGGTTAGCGAGCTATCGGAATGCACGTCTCCATCAAAAGAAACGGCAAAAACCTCTGAACCGTTTAAATCAGATACATTGGAAGAGTACTTTTGCCAAAATAGTACGCCTGCGATCTGATCGAGGCATCCCCCCATTGTTGTTCGATAAACTACAGATTCATTTGCACATGGACTCTCTGTGTTTTCTGTGATGTCCGAATCATCAGAAGTAGTCTGACCAAGCGAAGTGGCTCTAATTGTAAACTCAGTTGGATTGTTTACGTCAGTATCAAAAAACTTGAGATTATCAAAAGTCGCGATCCCAGACTCCAGCGTCGCCGTAGCTCCACTGAGATATCCAGAACCTGACGCTAATTCTAGTTCTACCTCTCCCGAATAAAAGGTGATGCGATTACCGTCATCGTCGACTAATTCAACTGTTGGCTTTGGTCTCATGGATGGCATATTATCCTGTCCCCACGGTCTTTCGCCAACTGGATGCTGTATCCATTTCAGGGTGCCTTGTACTGGGTGAGTGCTTTCACTTAGGACCACGACATTACTATCAAAGGCACCATTGATAGGGGAATATCCTGCCCTAACAGCTACAAAGTACTCGGTGCCTGGATTCAAATTTGCCAGTGTTTTTGATGTCTCATCCGATGGGACCGTTGTTGTTGAGCATATACCATTGCAGTCCTGGATTCCGTTGAGAGCATCGGTAATGCGATCTCGATCCGTACTCCAGTAAATTCGGTAGTGGTCGTATGCACCTATAGCTTCGTTCCATACTGCGGTAAGCTTCGTTGAATCTGCGCTATCTGCAGGTTGTTGTAGGGAAGCCAGCCCTGAAAACTGAGGTTCGACAAATTCTAGAGTCAAGCATTTTTCGGCAATATTATCTTCATTTTGTGAGTCTTCGATAAAGGTCGAACCGAGTTTAAAAATAGCGCGAACAGAGAAGCAAATGCGCTCATTCGAATCCAAACCTGTAATCTCTACTTTTTGCAAATTCGCTGCCGCCGTAGCGTCAGCACCGGCATAGTCTGTAGAGTCGACTCGTAAAGAAAAATCAAAGTCTTCTGAGCCATCAACGCGGTCAGGATATCGAAGAAATATCCGATACCCCGTGAAACTTCCTATTGCCGTATCCCAGCCAAGTTCTACTGATGTTAAGGCTGCTGCACCACTCAGAGGTTTTAAGCTGGTAGGGCCTGTGAATACTGGAGGACTCGGGGTCAAATTAGTAGAACGTTCGACCGTGTTACTGTCTTCGTCGCCACCCAAGGACGCTGCTCGGACAATAAAGTAATTTGTAGTGAGTTCCTGCAATCCGTCACTTGCCGTCAAAGAAAACCCTACCTGATTTGCGCCAACAACACGTAAAGGTGAATTGAAATCGAAGCTACCACCCTCTGTTCTGTGATAGATGTTGTATAGATCAAAACTACCACTTGCTGGAAGCCAACTTAGGTAGACATCAGAATAATTCTGTCCAGTCCCTTGAGTGGCAGTCCTTAGACCTGCGAAGCTGATGGGTTGAATTTGTGTTGTAAATGCTGACTCTGAGATAGTATTGATTTCCTCACGCTCAATCTCGTCAATAGTCGCATCGAAATGAGCTCGGACGGCGAAAAAGTACTTCCTCCCATCAGATAGGCCGGTGATCGTACATTGCGTAAGGTTTGTCTCGCATGTGGAAGCAGAAAAATCGATCGTATCGGAACTTGTACCCATGTACGCGCGGTACCCTATGCTTTTACCCGCAACTGGTGTGGCCTGCTGCCAAGTCAATCTTAGTTGGCTGTTTCCAGCAGAACCGGTAAGCGATTCTACGGTTTCGATGCCAAGAAAAGCCGGGTATCTATGGCTCATGGTTTCTACTGTAATTGCCAAATCATTGGTGATTTCCGAGCCTTGAGAATCTGCCGCGTGAACTTTGTAAGTGTATGACCTTGACCGCGACAAGCCATTGATCAACACCTTGCGTGAGGTAGTCGCTTTTACTGCTTCAGTGACGCTACTTTCATAGACTAAATAATAAAGATCTCCCAACCCTCCTGTGGCTTCATCAAACTCTATTTCGACTGCCGAATCTGATATTGCTGTGGCAGACTTAATCCCCACGAAACTAATGCTGGGACTCGCAACAACATCTTTTATTACCTGATTTGTTTCTATATTTCCGCTCGCATCTTGCGCACGCACAGCATAATAGTAGCGTTGTCCTTGTTGAACTTCGGAGTCGTCGAACGACACCTCACCCGTGATAGATCCGTAAGGAACATTGAAGTCTATATTAGTGTCGAGGCCCCTGAATATCAAATAAGTCATATTAGAAGCATTCGTTGCATTGTCCGTTGCGTGCCTCTCCCAACGCAACCGAATTTTATTTTCGATGTTTTCTGCGTGAATAATCCCCGTAAAAACTGGAGGTTCCTGATCTTCAAGGTCATCCCAGCTGGCACTCGCATCTATGCCAGCCTTGTTTTCGCCCAACACGGTTTGCCCATCAATCTTTGCGCCGCAGGTATAAGTGATATCTAAACCTGGTGACGGGACCTCGTCATCAACAATCGAAGTTTGGAGGCGTTCATCGATACGCCATACACGTTTGCCATCGCTCCGCTGAACGATAATTTGCTCGGCTTCAGGAATCCACGAGAAGCTAACAGTGATCTCTCGTGTGGCTGCGTCAGTCGTCAATGATTCGCACCCAAGGTAAGAAACGGCAACTAGCGGTTTAGGTTGGTAGCCAAGCTCAGGGCAGCCTACTGATAACAGCGCCATCAAGGGTAAAAATAAAGATGTTTTTCTCAAAAGTCACCCTTAGTTAAGGTTTACACTTAGGTAACCGTTTCGACTTTTTGTTAAGGAAGCTTTAACAGTTCGTTATCACTTTGAAATTATTGGAAGTTTATTTTATATTTAATTTTTGAATCCTTCTACAGACTGCCTAATTGGTCTATTTTGACTTTAACTTACTGAATGCTATTGACTTGTGGGTGATCAGAGACCACTCAAAGTCTTCAGTTGAAGGATTTTCGAAAAAAATCCAGATTGAGTTCTCGCGAGCCCCCTATCCAAATTGTGTAGTCTGAGTGATCTTTGATGTCATCGCCTGAGACGGGATGAATGAATACGCTTAAACCCTCACGGTTTAGGAGAAACCAGTCAAGCATCTCCATAAAGTCAGGTTTTAGAACCGTAATCTGACATGAACCCGTTGGGTGTGGTCCTACGGGATTCACTCTTACTCTTCCTATTTTTAGTCTTTCAAAATCTCTCAGCTTATCAATAATATGATCTACTTTATGAACTTCATCCTTGTTGAAGTAGATGTGGAAATGATATTGGTCAAAACTCACGTTGGCTCACCTCTTGTTCTATTTGCTTTAGGATGCTCTCCTCTTTCTTTGAAGAAAAACGGTCTGCATATATTATGCTTAGGTCTTCGACCCCCAAAAAACTAAGGAAATGGCGTAACCAAGGTGTACAAAAATCAATATCAGAATCGATGGCTGTTCCCCCTGAAACGATTGCAACGAATAGGCGTTTATTCTTAAGTAAACCTTCTGGACCGTCTTCACCGTAGCGAAAAGTTTTTTTTGATCTAGCTAACATGTCTGCCCAAGCCTTGAAGCTAGCAGGAACGGAAAAGTTATATATTGGTAGGCCAATGACCCATATGTCGTTAGCTTCTGCCTCTGCAACAATGGTGTCGGAAGCCTCTAGCGCAGCCTTCTGTGCAGGCGATCGATCTGATTCTGATAGAAAAAGGCCACTGACTATCGTTTCATCAAGGAAGTTGAGTCCTTCAGCTTTTCCCAGATCACGATAGGTTATCGACTGTGGCTTATCGACAAGTAGGCGATCGACAATTTTCTGCGACAATCTCCGAGATACGGAGTTTTTTACTCTTGAGCTAGCATCGAGGTGGTAAATTCCCATTGGGTAGTCCTTCTGATTTTGGGGCTTGAGCCCCATTTTTTTACTGATTCAATAGCGGATTGATATTGATTCCGCCGTCGATATTATACTCGGCTCCTGTGATAAAGCTTGCGTCATCACTTGCAAGAAAAGCGACTAAATTTGCTATATCGCCAGGTCTGCCAAACCTTTTAAGAGGAACTCTGTTTTGCATCGCCTCGGCGAAGCCGCTCAGCTGGGATTCTGGCATCCCTGTCTTGCCGAAAATTGGAGTTTCAACTGGGCCAGGATTAACAGCATTGACGCGGATTTTTCTGGGAGCAAGCTCCGTGGCTGCTGTTCTTGTATAAGAGTTTAGAGCTGCCTTTGATGCTGCATAAACCGCCGTGTTTGGCATTCCAGTGTAGGCATTCACTGACGATAGATTGATGACAGAAGCCCCTTCTGCCAATAGTGGGATGAATGTTTCCAAGGTAAAAACGGCCCCCTTGAAGTTAATTCCCATTTGATAGTCAAACATGTCCTCGCTGATCTGCCCTACAGGTGCTGGCTGGAAGATTCCAGCGTTAATAAAGAGGACATCAAGTTTGCCAAATTCTTTGCCGACGGTTTCTGCTAATTTGGTAGTTTCGTTGATGTTAGAAACATCAGCCACTAATCCGAGAACCCCTAACTCCTCTGCCGCTAGACGCACTTTCTGATCAGAACGCCCAGTGATGATGACCTTCGCTCCTTCTTCCTTAAACTTACGCGCTGTCTCATATCCTATGCCACTGTTTCAGCCAGTGATCAGTGCGATTTTTCCGTTAAGCTGACTCATAGTTTTTGCTCCTTTTAACTAGTTATTTAGATTCTGTGGCGCGAGCTAGTATCACCTAGCAGCCCATCCACCTCTCAGAATACTATTCGGTATTTTATGAGCTAAAAATAGTTCAACTTTTGAGACTAAATGTACTATAATTAGTCCATGATATGGATGACGATAGATCAAATTCAATGTTTTCAGATGGTTGTGGAGGTTGGCAGCTTTACAAAAGCAGCCGAAAAACTCAATCGAGCAAAGTCAGCCGTCATTTATTCGGTGAAGAATCTAGAAGAACAACTTGGCTTTTCCCTTCTGGACAGAAGTAAATATCGTCCTGAAGTCACTCCTAAAGGCCAAGACTTTCTCATCCGATCGGCAAAGATCATTCATGATATGGACGAGCTGCAGCAACAAACCAAGCTGATTGCCTCTGATATCGAAATGAGAATACGTATCAGTGCATCTGGCATTTTTAATAGTGCATTGCTTTACCCTGTTTTGAAGCAGACCATGAAAAAATTTCCTTCTACTGAAGTTATTTTCGAGAAAGAAATCTTAAGTGGAGAAAAGATGCTAACCAGAGGGCTGGTTGACCTTGCAATTTTTGAAAATCTAAAAAACAAACGTGATTTCCCACACAAATTGATCGCAAAAGTTCCCCTTTATTTAGTCATCGCTAGCGACCATGATTTTTTCGCAGTGGAAGACTTGAAGCAAACTAAGAGCCGGCTCTATAAATATCCTCAGATTATTCAAAGAAGTACGATTCCCGACCCCGATACCCAAGTCGGCGTTCATAAAGACTCTTTGAAATGGAAAGTTACTGATACACCGTCAAAAAGAGAGATCATTCTAGGGGGACTTGGTTGGGGACGATTACCGAAACACGAAACCTCAGCTGATTTGGAATCCAGGAGACTAACTCACCTAAAGCAGTTCAGAGACGACGATGTGGTTGACATTTACCTCTGTAGCAGGTCTAAAGAACGAGGAAAGGTGGCACAGCATATCTGGGACTCGTTTGAGGAAATTTGAACTAACTCTTCAAAGCGAACCCCAGACATGCTTTTGGGCTTAACGTTTTTTTTACCCGTTCGCAGCTTATCAATCGACTCTTAGATTGCTAGTATGCCTCTCAGCAATCAAAAAGATATCTCTTTCCGTTCTAATTTTAGGAGAAGAAAAATGAAGTCCCGTTTCTTGACCGCATTTGTTGTTGGCTTACTGGCATCAATGGGTACAGCTACCACTTTGCATGGTGACATTGACTCAAAGACGACACGAAGTATTACGTATATCACCTTGGGAGCCTCATTCACTTATGGCGTTGGAGCTGATGGTAATGTCATTGGGGAGGATCTTTATGAGCCTGGCAGTGGAGGAGCCTACACGAGTCAAGTGGTAGATAAGCTGGTTCGCTTTGCCGATGTCGCACATTTCAACACTGCTATTCCAGGTCAAACCAGCGGCCAAATTCTCGCTACTCAAACGGAAGGTGCTTTAAGCTTCTTAGCAGATAACCCCGCGGATCGTACATTTGTCGAAGTTGCCAGTGGGGGTAATGACCTCCTCGGGTTCCTACTGTTTCCGAGAAGTTTGCCGCCGTTACTTGAACCCGCTCGTGATGCTTGCTACAGGACGGAACCTGCTAGTAACGGTCGATTCGAAGAGCTTTATATTTTCCAAGATTCGCCAATCTGCGAGGGAGCAATTAGCCAAATCATCGCCAACGCTCAACGTAATCTTACGGCTCTTATCGATAGCTTTCAGGCGCAGCTGCCTGCGTCAGCAAAGTTTTTGGTACGAAACTATCCAAATCCAGTCCTATCAACTCCGGCAGAATTCGGTGGTGCCCCTTGCCTATCTTTAGTAGAACAACCTGCCCTTTACGGTGTACGATTGACTGAGGCAGTCGTAAATAAATATCTTGATGGTATTTCCAGTGACGGAGATTTTTTGGGCCTAAATCCTATGATAGCTGAAGTTGCGAACGAAAAAGGAGTCACCTTAGTAAATATTGAAGGAACTTTAGCAGGTACAAATGTTTTTGCTGATTGCGTACATCCTAATCAAGAAGGGCACGATCAGATCTTTAAAAGAGTCATCAAGGCTATAAAATCACATTAGTCCTGTGTCAAAGATTCTCCTTTCGGAGAATCTCGACGTTCTTTTAAACCAAAAAACGTAGCGACTTTCTCTAATGAGACAGACGTTAACTTATTCTCCATTGGCTGCGATTAGATCTAAATGACAATTTTTGATTATTTATTGACTTCAAACCCTGAAAAATCTTGAGGCTGTTGTGGGACTAACAAAAGGAGTTTGAAGAAATACTTTGTATGATTAAACAGAGTATTATATCCATTATTCCTGGACGGCTTCGAATTACCACGTTTTCATTAAAGATAAGTAGGTCTCCTTGTATATTCCCAAACACTTTATAATGAGTGATGTTCAAGAAATCAAAGAGTTGATTTTGAACTACCCCTTAGCTCAGATCTTTTATCAGGTTGATGGTCAGTTGCAGTGCGAGGCGATACCCACCATCGTTGATTGGAAGTCGGGTGATTTGGGCTGCATCGAAGGGCATATATCGAGATCCAATCCACTTGCTGAACAGGGTGCCATTGACGTCTTGGCTACTTATAGAGGTCGTAGCTATTATGTGTCCCCAAGTCTTTATAGGAGGAAAGCGATCGACGGAAAAGTTGTTCCTACATGGAATTTTGAAGTTCTACAAATTTCCGGAACATTCACCGTGGTAGAGAGTTCCGATTGGTTGATGCAGCATCTTGAAACGTTCACCCGTCAGATGGAAAAGGATCAAGAAAATCCATGGAGCGTTTCAGATGCTCCAAGTCAGTTTACGACGCAAATAATGAAGGGTATCACCGGCTTCAAAATTCAGATTCACGATATCCAGGCAAAGAAAAAAATGAGTCAGAATAGGTCGGAAGACGATCAGAAGCGAATTTTTGATGCTCACCACTAGTAAACTCTCTACCTATTTAGTCTTTGACCAGAATCCGAGATGCACTTTTTTTGCTTCCTTAGTTAGGATTGGACCTACAAGCTTCGTTCTGTAGCGCCCGCAATCGAATATATTATC
Source organism: Pseudobacteriovorax sp. (assembly GCA_013215145.1). GTDB lineage: Bacteria > Bdellovibrionota_B > Oligoflexia > Oligoflexales > Oligoflexaceae > DT-89. The sequence goes on along the minus strand of JABSRP010000032.1, from coordinate 77,801 downwards.
CGCTGGAATCAAGAGAGATCCAGTCGTAAGCTCACCAAGAGCCTTAGCGGAAAGTCCAAAAATGACTTCCCTGATTCCAACCCAATATATGGCAGCGGCGCACATCGCGCAGGGCTCAGTACTAGTGTAGAGCTTGGCGCGACTTAGGGTTTTTTCAGAAAACCGAGTCGATGCTGCTTTGATAAGCGACAGCTCGGCATGCTGTGTGACGTCACCACTGGTAACAACGGAGTTTTTCGACTCTAAAACGATGGAACCATCAACGACCAATAAGGCGCCGAAAGGGTGATTCCCCTCGCTTTTAGCGGCTTGTGCGAGTTGCAGGGTTCTTAGAATAAAAGTCTGATGACACATCAGGACGTCCTCTCAATGGAAAAGTTTGCAAACTTCTCTCATCGGAGTTTCCCTAATACTTTGAAACAGGAGAGATGAGAGTTTCCAAAGCGGCGAAGACACCTTGATGAACCGATAAGGAACTATTTACGACTTGTCAAGAGGGTAATTTAAAGTGGCTTACCTTGCTTCTGTTAAGTTATTAAAACTAATACGTTTTGCAATAGGAGAAAAAATTTATGGTTAATCGGTCACATGTTAACTCTGGCAGCGAAGATTGCCGTAATTACCTTTGCACTCTACTATAGCTAATTTTGCGGAAGAGTCTTACAAAAACGAAGTCGTTGTCCGACAGAAGGGAAAGACTGAATGCTAGTGACCGTAGGTGGGCTCTTGAAGGTGAAGTTCGAAGTGGTTTTCTGATTTCTAGGCCTGCAGTACGCCGCGGAAAAGTTTACCGTAGGAAAGAATGAAAAGATTTTATAAATTTACGTGAAACCAATGGGGCCACTTCTTCGAATTAGAGGATGAACGGGCGCGTTGATCCCTCTGGAAGCTTAAATAGGTGGCCTTGGCAGCAGTTTTCGGAATATATATAATATTGAAATTATAGGGATTTCAGGTCATGGTAGTCGCTTCGCATCAGAAGTCAAAATCGGATGCAGAGATTTAATGGCAATAGTTACGGGACTTTATGCTTATAAGGTATTTCGAATGAGTCAGCATAATGACATATTAGACGATTTGGTTGCGGATTTAAAACCGTTTAAAAAGTCGGTATCATTTTATGTTTACTGGCTTTTAGCTATTTCCTTGGTGGGAATGTCTACAGCCGTCATGCTCTACAGATCCCATTATGTAGAAGTTTCACTGAATAGCGCCTTCATCGAGATCTGTGTTTTGTATCTAATTGCGATTTGGTCCTTTTACCATGCGTTTCGGTTTGCTGAACCATATACGCATCGCGTCTCTAAGAAGGAAAAGATTGCTGTTGGAGCCTTGCTTCTCAGTTGTGCGGGTGTTTATATTTCAAGTCTTACCATTGACACGAAATATTTTGAGACCATGACGCTTGTTAGAGCTCGAGCCGAGTTCGTTTGCTCTGCTGAAATTTTCCTTATACTGGGATTAGGAGGAGCCTTTTCTCTGTACCTTTTCTGCAGATTGGCCCCTTTCAAATCGGATTTTGTGGCTTCCTACGGCGTGCTGGGCCTTGCCGTTACCTCAATGATGATGCTTAGAGTTCTTTGCCCCGAATCGGCACCAGAGCATTTTCTAATCTTTCATTACGTCCCTGCTGTCGTCGGTTTTGGTATCGGGTTTGTGCTTATGAAGCTGACTCTAGATCGAGGCAATCGGTTTTTGAATAAAAGCTAACCATAACCAAAAGCCAACAACGGGTCCGACGTTACTTCGCGCGTCGAAGACGGAAGAAGAAATCCGAATCGACTCCTACTAATACTTCATTAAAAGTCCAAACTCCTGACGTAGATCTAGTTGTCTTCCCTGAATTCCTGAATCAAAAACAAGGGTACATGTGTTTATCTCCGATCTGCTTAGACTGATATTGCTGATCTTCGAGATGATTTGTGCGCTTTTTGAGCTCTGATCCACCCATGGACCATGAAACTCTATAGCACTAAGTTTTTGCACGCCATTGTTATGCAGCTTGCAATATGGTTCTTCGGGTCTCTTTACGAAGTTTAAGAAAAACCATAGAGGCTCGGCTGGGGTTGCTTTACCAATGGCGATCGTTTTGTCTCCTTCGAAATACTGTGGATCATAAACATCAAAAGGGAATGGAGGTCTCGTCATCGAATCGTTGGGCTTGTTTCGCAAGCAGAGACCAAATGGACAGGCCTTTGAGGCTATCCTTTGACCAAGATGAAGTAGTGTATCGACTTCCGGGTTTTTAACCTTTTCGTTAGTTGGGAAAAGTATTTCAAGATAGGTCTGCTGGAAGAAAAAGCAGCGATTTGCAGTACCCTGTCCAGGATGAGTGTTGTTTCGCCCCTCGTGGAAGCCAGCTTGGATAAGGGATTCTGCAAGTGAATCTGGGTTTGATGTTGCGATAAAATAGTGGTCTATTTCCATTTTGTTTACCTTCCTTTTTATTGCTGCATTTTGTCTGCTGTTTCTTTTAGGCTTTTTGCGGGTTCCGTATTTCGATATACCTTAGAAAATACAAAGTCTTAGTAGCATTCACCCTTAGCATTAAATCGATATTATCCTCTTTTAGACTGTCTTTCCAAATAATTGAAAAACCTTCTTGCAACCCATCCCGCTTTCTCACGTCAAGTAATTGTGAAACATCAACGAGAATGGATGTTAGTATGTTTCTAATAATATTAAATAGTTAAAGACCCTACGAGCCTTGATTGATAGGAATCTAAATTTATGAGAATGTTTAGAACTAGACTGCTAACGGCCATGCCGAGTTTGATGGTTTTGGTAGCTTTGGCTGCTTGCAACAAAGATAAAAAGTCAAAAAGTGAAGCTGATAACCAGCCTGCGCCGCAAAATTTCGCGGCCTTAACTTACGATCAGGCGATATTTTCGATAAGTTGGAAAGAGTTTGGAGACGACTCTTATAATACGATTTCTGTTGTAGAATCTTGCAACGAGGATTATGCCTGTAAGATACCAAACGTAACGGGTAAAACTATCGACTTGGCTATTGCATGTCATGATGGAGAGGTTGCGAAGGAACTCTTTATGTTTCGCAAGGAACAAACAGATGATCTGATCTCCGCCGATAAGTGTAAACCCACGTTTCGACATGACCTAACAAAGATTCTTGAAGGCCAGGAGCGTCCTGGAAAAGCCATCGAACTAGTGAACAGTAATACTGGATTTTGCACTCTGGCCGGACCACATACTTTTGGCAACTATCTCAATTCTCAGGTATGTGAGGGAGATATTAATATTAATCTATTTGGTCCTGCTACAATCGTCGGTATCGAGTACGATCACTTAGGTAATGATGATCGCTCGACTACGAGACCATTCGCCTATAAATTGGAAAGAAACTTTAGCTGGAAAGAAGGCGCAGCCTTTGATTTCTCAGATGCATCTCCTGCCCTACAAGCCAACGTAAATAATAATACAGGTAAATCACGGATAAGCTTTTTTCATAGCTTAGAATCAGAAAGTACCGATATTACGCTAGACTGGTTAGCAGGGATGGAATTTCCAGGAACAGTTGGCCTAATGAATGTCAATGATCTCAATTCAGAAGAGTCTCAGTTCCTTTCGTTTCAATACAGTGGTGACAATCCGATCAATAACGTCGATAACCTTCAGGTTTATGTGACGTCTCCCCGAAATAATTCTAACGAAGATATTGAAATCACTTATGTTCCAGAATTTGAAACCCTTACGCTAGAAGCAGGAAAGATCGCTCCAAAGGTAAGCTGGGAATTTGCTGATATTTTGAATCAAGGTCAAGCCTTGGCGAGAAGGTCGGTGGAATTTTCTAGCTGTAAAGAGGGTTTTGCTTTAAGGGTTAACATAGACCTACCTGTTTTTACTGGTAATGCCTACGATGCTACTGACGTGATAGCAAGCCTTCCTGCTACTCTGATTGATTTTCAAGAAATGCTAAAAGCTAGTGAAAGTCTTAGGATAGAAGTGAGTGATTTTGTCAGCCTTGAAGACAATGCTGCAAGAGAAAGTCATGTGATTCGCAAGGGCTATATTCCTTGCCCTTAGTGGAACTCTAATTTATCACAAACTTTATGTAGCCTGTCAAAAATATCTTCTTGCGTCTTCAGTCCTTCGTCAATGAATCCAGAAATTGACGAATATCCAAGATTTTTAAGAACAAGACTTTCGACCTTTTCAAAAGGAGTTGCATGAAGAAAGTCTCGATAAAAATCTGCGAAACTTTCAGAATTCTTTATTTGACGTTGGACCAATGCCAAAGCGATAAAATATCCGACAGCATAAGGATAATTATAAAACTCAATGTGTGAGAAAAAGAATAGACTAATTTTTGCCCAATACCTTGAATCTCCCTCGGTGATATTGGAGCCATACCATAGCTTCCAAAGATCTTTTGTCTTTTGATTGAGCCTGTCTGCTGTCAGTGGTTCTGAGATGCGAGTTTGGTTCATCCAATGCTCAAGATCAAAACGTAGCATACTGTTAACCGCAAATGAGAGAAAGTTGGCACTCTGATGCCATCGGATAGCAAGTTCCTGATCGGGAAAACGTTCTATGAGATGATTGCAGACGATGATCTCTGTGAATGTGCTGGCCGTTTCTGCTAGTGTCATGGGATACTTGGGGTCACCTTCGCTGAGGTCCCGACAGATCCAATAGTGATAGGCATGCCCAAGTTCATGAGCTAGGGTACTGACAGATGCTATAGTCCCGGTAAAAGTACAGTAAACAAGTGGGACGCGATTTTGAGGTAAATGGATACAGAACGCTCCCGGATGCTTTTTGGTTGATTGACTTGCCTCGATGAGACTATTTTTTTGCATATATATGAGAAAATTACTGAATTCTGGATCGACCTTAGACATGGACTCGTCGATAAACTCTAAAGCTTGTGAGAGGTTCCACTCCATTGGATGGCCCATTTTGGGGGCAGGTATAATCATGGGTGCCCAAATATCTTCGGGTTCTAGTTGTCCTTTACCGCAGGCTTGAGCCATGGCACCTAAAGCCTCGTGAACCTTGGGAGAGAAATCGCTGAGATGTTTCCGAAGAGTCTCCACCGTGTCCTGAGTGGTTTTCTGAAGATAAAAAGCATCGTGGAGAAGATCTAGTCGCGAGTCTTGATATCGCGTAGTCTTCTCCTTGATGCGCCATCCGATGATGGCGCTGAGGCATTTAGCCAGTGTTTCTTGATGATTGGTGTAGTAATCGTCCCAGCAGCGATAGAATTGCTTGCGAACGATCGCAGATGTATGATTAAAACACTCGTCTATGGCCGAAGCATTTACCACTCGGGCACCGCTAGGAAAGTCGATTTTTGCCGTGAATTTACGTGCAATACCATTTCTTATGCTCTGGAATGCTTTTAAACCATCTGACTCCAACATAGCAAATGCGCAACTATAGTCTTCGCTAGGGAAGGCTTGTCTTTCCAACCGAAACTCGAGTTCCTTTTTTAGATCACCCGCTAGAACCGAAAGTACGGCATCCTGATTGTTTTTACTAACTTGACGGAATCGCTTATCTATCATCTCCGTGATGCGAGTTTGCTTCGCCGATAGTTCATGACTAAGATTCTGCGTCACATCAAGACTCTTGTGCTCGTGATCAATTGCTGTCCAACAGAATAGATAGTAGGAGATATTGTTAGCAAGTATTCTAGCCTTGTGTAAGGTTCGATAGGTCTCTGAAAAATCCAAAGGCCCTGTATCTAATGCTTGCTCGATTTGATCTAAAAGTGCTCCTGCACGATCAATATCATTGATCAAAGTTTCGTGACCTGGATGAGGATAGAACTGCTCTAGGTTCCACTGATCAACTGGCATATCTAGGACCTTTCATAGAAAGAAAAATTATAATTACCATCTCGGTCTTATTTATGAGAGTGCTAGATAACCTTCACTTAGCGCGCGATAGCCATTAGCTTCGGAGTCATTCCTAGCCATTACAATGATAGACGAATTCAACCGTTAGATGTTTCAGAAAAAATCGGGTGAGTTTGGGCCTCATTTTTTTTACTCTTGATGTGTTTGTGTCAATTTGACATTGATGCTGGATTGGAGAACACAATTGGTTTAAAAACCATACTCTTTTAAGATTTTTTCAATGAAATTAGACTTGATCTCGCGATATTCATCCTCGCCATAGTCTTCACATTTTTCCTTTAATCGATTGTACTCTGAAAGAACTGTGGGATGGTTTTTGAGTATATCTCTGAAATGCAGAAAAAATTCAAATTTTGAGCCATTAGCAACGACTTGGACTGAGAGATTATCCTGTGTTTTTGATTCCATCATACAAAGCTCCGATGTACGCAAGGTATTCTGCTTGATTTCAAATCCCAATTCGCTAATGGCTTGAATCCCTTTTTCCAAGCGATCGTTGTCTAATCCGACAAAAATATCTAGGTCACCTTTCGATATTGCTCCAGGCACAGATGAAGCTCCAATATGTTCAATTCGGGCCGTAGGAAGACTATTTCGAAGTTTTTTTTCCATTAAATTGAACAGTTCCATCGATGCTTTTTGGTATTCGTTTGATTTTAAAAATTTCATACCCAATATGGCTGTCCTCCAAATTTTGGCTAAAGGATGATTTGCATTATCATACTTTTTGATGGGAAGTTTTTGAAATATATTCTGATGATAATCGTCTTGTACTGGGGACGTCATCTATTATTTGCTAAAGGAATTTACGTATGATTCGATTTTTAATTATTTCGGTTTTTTGTATAACTACATTTGAGACTTCCAATCTTATGGCAAATTCTACTCGTGACATAGCGCTAAAGCAATGGATTAATAGCCCTAAACAGTTCTCTGACTGGAAGGCGAGAGTCAAATCAACGAATACACAGGATCTTAGCGCCTTTAATAAGATGACTCAAAGCTATCTCAAGGACTACCCAGACAGTGAACATGCCCAGTATATAGCAGCTGTAATTGAAGGTGATTACGCCGAATTGTTAAGTCTTGAGACAGAACTCAAAACTAAAGAATCTGTGGCGAAAGTCCTTTTTAGGCTATTGGAACAGTCTAAAACTATTCCTGCTTTATATAGACAATATCTTCGCAATGAGTATTACTATCATTCTGGTCAATTTCAGCATCAGTATTTACTCGGCTGTGAAGACGTCGCCGCAGGAAGACTAGGTGGTGGAAGTTTTTCAAAAGGTGTGGGCGCGTCTGAATATGCTTATCAGAAACTTAAGGCTGGCGATAAAGAAGAGGCAAAGCGTTTGGCCACGATAGCGGCTCGATCATGGGAAATACATGCCAGGGAAGTCCCCGATTGGACATTTCCTTATCCGTACTTTTATATTCAGGCTCTCTATATCGCTGGAGAAGAATTGAAAGCAAGAACGTTCTATAAAGAGCTAAAGAATGAAGAGAGATATAAACTCAAAAAGCCGATCTATGATAAATACGATAGACGTATAGCTTGGATTAAAAAGCAGTAGACTTTGCCGAAACCTTTTTAGGAAATGATTATGTTGAGGAAACTATTTGTGCCTTTCAAAGGGGACATCGACTCTTAAATCATAAGCCGGATCGAACTTTAAGGGTTGCCTTTGAGATTCCCGTAAAGCAAGCCAGTGGAGACTATAGAATTGTAATCTTTGAACTTGGTACGAAGATGGGAGAAAGCTTTTCTTTTGGCCAAATGAGAATGGTGAGTTAGAGAGAATGGACATCTCAACTCTCGTATCTTTGGAGAGTATAGGTCTTATTGCTACCAACCAATACCATATATATAAGAATGAAAGGTTTCTGTTGGAAGACTATTCTTTAGAAATTAATTACTACTAGTCAGATTCTCAAAGGTAAACTTTCACTCACGTATAATAAATTTTCCATAAAGTTCCCCTTTATTCAAGGGGACTCTTTCCATGAGATGATCCATCTCTCCTTTTTGTGACGGTAATTAAGAATTCATTTTCTATCTAGTATGGAAGTAAGAGGCAAGCTTAGTAGTTCTTTGGTAACTTTCTCTGCTGAAAAACTGACGACTCTCCCATCGGGAGATACCGAGGGGTTAAACTGATTAAATCCGGGTGCGACGTCGAGTGTCTCGCTATTGCCCGTCTTCAAATCTATTCTCACCAAATGCATTCGTTGTCCGACCTGTGTCGAAGTCCAGTAGGTGTTTCTTTTGCTATCAAAATGATCATTAGCCCAGTTTCCATTGATACCCTTGTAAACAAGGACAGCCTTTTCTGGATTAGCCTCGTTAAATCTCCATAGCTCGAATTTACGTTTCTCCAGTTCATTGTGAATGATAAAGTCGCTCTCTGATATCCAAATAGCCTTAGAAGGTGCTTTAATATTTTTGGGTATCTTAAGTCGTTTTAATTCCTGGGTAGATCCAGATTCTTGATCAAACTTTATAGTCCAGACCTGGGAGCCTGAATGATCCTGGCTTTCTGTGACAAACAGGAGTCGATGGTCTTTTGGATTCCAACTTGGCACACCGACCTCTATTCCAAAGTGAGTGAGGCGTATCTCTTTACTTTCGTTTTGATCAACTCTCTTTAGATAGACATCATCACTAGAGCCGAATCCAGAATAATCAGGAACTGCTGTGATGGATCGGTGAGAATGATAGGCTAACCATTTTCCGTCCGGAGAGTAGACAGGTCCATAATCTTCATGAAATCCACTAACAAGGCTTTTTTGTGAACCTAGAGTTTGGGTTTTGTGATTCCACTTGGACTCATGAATATCAATATTCAGGGCCCAATCAGCAAATCGCCATGAACCAAAATTGTAGCTTATTTTTTTCCCTGATGGGTGCCAGTGTGAATGAGAGGCGTTAGGTATAGTTGGTTCAAGTAGTCTTTTGTTCTTTAAGTCGTAGAAGCGGATTTGAGAATCGAGTGCGGTCCTAGTCCAATATAGTCGATCCTGATAGACAAAAGGATTAAAGTTTTCAGCGTCTGATGATATGATTTTGGTAAATGTTTTGGTTTTAAGATTGAATTGAAAAATTTCAAAAAATCGATCTGCGATGGGAATATGACGCATTTGATCATCTTTGGTTTTCTTCCCTAGTATTGCTAGAAATAGGTGGTTTCCATCAGGCGACAGACCTAGTCTCTTACTTCCTCGATAGGCCTCTAAATTCTGCGCTAATATCTGAATAGTGCCCGATTCGAGGTTCAATTTTAGCAGACTTGAATACGTCGTCGAATTTGAACTCAGAACATAGGCTACTGGCTGACTGGTGCTGAGTACCCCTCCATAAATATATCCTGGAATTCCATCAATTTTTTTTGATTTAAATCCGCTAATTCTGGCGTATGATTGTCTAACCATTTTATCAGTTGTTGTGGCTTCTCGGTAAAATAAGATCTCGTGCTCTGATTTTGGACTCCTCAAAATAGATATCAGCTTGCTCGGATCCCCAATATTTTTCCAACTACCCTCGCGAAAACAATAAAACCCTTTGTTTCGGCTATAAACTTTTACGCAGGGCTCGTCTCCGCCGTAATAGCCTGATCCAGTGATTTGTCCATCAACCCCTTTGATAGGTATTAGAGGTTCAGAGGCGTTTGTTAAGTTTGATTGAACTGTATTCCCTCGAAACCACGTAGTCATTGCCTGTGTGCCTGAAGAGTTTATATCCCAAGCACGAGACATGCTGCTGATGCCGCCTGGTGGCGTCCAGGATGCGTGGACGGTAGGATTTTCAGCAAAGCCTTGAGTCGCAAGCAGACTTACGCTGATGAGACCAGCAATTTTTATTAGGAAACGGCCGTCTGTTTTTTTATATTTGTAATTGCGCATAACTTTCTCCTCTCATGATTGCGATTGCCTTTAATCATCTTTTAAGTAATATTGAATGTGGGAGACCTATTCGATCATCTATTATTGAGTCCGAAGGCTATCTTTATTCTTTGAGCAGCGATATAGAAGAAACTCTAAGAACTTCCACCCTGCTTGAAGTGGGTAAATCGTCAGAGATCTCTATAATTTTTCCGATAACCTTCTTTGAAGGAAAGTTATTTGCAATAAAAATCAAAATTTGCTGCTTATCCGAACTGAAAGGAACACTGTTGATATTCTTTAAAACATCAAGGGCAGTTTCTTCTGATTTTTTTGATTGTAAGAGTTGTAATATTTTTGACTTTGTGTCAGGAGAAAAACTACTGCTTCCGATGATGTTTGAAAGTTTATCTATTTCTTTCGTTACTTTACCTATGTCGTCCGTCACTCTACCTATTTCGTCTGTTACTTTGTCCATCGATTTTATAGTTTTCAAATGAGGTTTAATGTATCTATCGATTTCTGACTCACTAGCAGGTCTAAATTGTTCTGATGCGGTAAATTTTATCATCCACTTCCCATCTTGCTTTTTGGCGCCAATATACTTGCTGTTTTGTTTGACCACGAAACTCATTAAACGATTATTTGGGTCGATATTTACTGACCTTTCAAAACTGTCTTCATAGGTGCAAGATAAACTTATGATACTAAGATATATTACGAATATGCGTTTCATGAATTCTCCGTTGGATTGGAATACGTTAGTCTTATTAATAGTTTGAAAATATAGTTCTCTACTTTAGTCGGTTAGTTAACCATTTGAGTCTATCTCTCTGAGAATCCGTCCTTTCTTCATATGTTCGTCGATGAGCTCTCTTATTTCCATCATCCAAGGAGAGCCAGGATCAACACCTGTTCGTTTGCAGTATTGGTCTAACATACGATTCATCTCCCGGAGTTCACCTAGGAGTCCTAAAGCTAGGGCATAGTGGACAAAGATATTGTTGTTGGTCTTGTTGTACGACCGAAATAGAGGCCAAGCTTTTTTTACATCAGACAGGTATTCTCGTGCTAAGTCCACCCTCCCAAAACCATACAATTGATGGGCGTACCAAGCGCCTCCCACAATGATTGAGTAATGTCCACTCTTCGTCGCCTTGACTCTTTCCTGTCCTAGCTTAAACTGCTGTAAGTGTTGAGCCGTTTGCCAATAGTATTCATTGCGGAGCGAATAAACACTTCCCGCAGGTTGTCCTTCGGTTTCACCAAGAACTTTTTCCATAATTTCGATGGATGCCTTTTGCGCTTTTCCTCGAAGGTGAGGGGCAAGTTCGCCAATACTGTCCCCTAAAATACTGGCGTAAAACTTTTGAAGTCGGAAGCTATGTGGGTACTTATTTAGCAATCTGCTTAGATTCATTGAGGCTGTTCTGTACTCTTCTTTGCCGTTTGCGTCTTGCCAAATTTTCCTTATTTCAGATTGGATCAACTCTATCGTTTTCTTTGGTTGGATGCGAACAGGCTTCATGTCTGATAGCTGCTTGAACCAGCCAGGGATCGCAGGATGATTTTTTGTTTGTTTCTTTTCGGTGGCTTTGTTTTCGCTGAGTAGCCAGTTTCGAATCTCGTTATAGGCCTTATCTTTATTTTTAGTCAGCCCGTGATCGTCCCCTTCGTAGAAGACTGACTTGAAATTCGGGTGAATATCTCTCAGGGTCAGTACAAGTTTCTCTGCATGAATATGTGAAACGCGCCAGTCGTTGGTACCGTGTAATAAAAGTAAAGGTGTGTTTATCAGACTTTCTGGCCAGAAAAAGGCAGATCGATCTCGCAGTAATTGATACTTATTCTGGTCGTAGTTGGGAATGAGTTGCCTGGCAACCATCATCTCCATGTCCGGGCGCTGAGCCAAACTACTAAAGGTCTCTGAGACACCTGCAATGGCCACAGCTGCATTGACCTTGCTTCCAGCTTTTATCGCAAGCATCGTCGACATGGCTCCTCTAGACCAGCCCACCATGAAAAGCTGAGAGGGCTTTACGATACCTGATGCTAAAAGGATATCTTCAAGAGCAAGGATGTCGTTGATTTCTTTCCCGCCCCATTCCTCTTGTCCATCACCTCCGGCAACCCCTCGTAGTTGGGGGATGGCCACGACGAAACCATGCTTGCTAAACATTTCTGCAAGCCTTTCTTTCTTGCAGACGGTGAAAGCACCAAACTCGCGGTTGCCGCCCCTATTGTATATCACGACAGGGTATCTCTTTTGAGGGTCAAATCCTTCGGGCGTAAGTAGGACCCCTTTGACCCTAAGGCCATCGACCTGATAGCTTAGGTCCCATAAATCTCCAGGCACTTTCTTTGCCTTTTCCTTACAGCTTTCGTAATAGGATGCACCACCAAGACCCAAACCGCTATATCCCCATCCGTGGTTATAATCTTGAGGCTCGAAGCGGGAAAACGTTAAGAGCTTATCTGAACGACTTATTCGTTCTTGTAGCATTCTATTGCTTGACGATTGTTTTGTTGTTTGGCACCCAACAAGGCTAAGGAGTGAAACGATAAACATAGTCGAAAGGGCTCTGCTGGTCATACTTAAGGTCCTGTGTTTGTTACCTATTGTTCATTTATCAGTATATGGCGTGTCAAAAAGACGATTTAGATGGCTTCTATCCATTCGGTACCTGATTTTCGGGGGATACTCTCCCTGTAAAAGGACGAAGAAGTTTTGCTAATATTGCGACAAAATTTAAAGCACGGATCAACATTTCTCCGTGTATCCCGAGCGAGAGCCAACCGAATTTATTTTCCATTGCGTTGAGATAGCTTGTTTGATGGATTCGGGTAAACCTACGTTATTGATTGGGTGCCGATGACTTGCATCCTATTAGGGGCTGATGTAGAAGATTGCTAAATCTATTGGAAACCTTTGAAATGGCAACTTCTTTAAAACTCCTAATCTTTATGATTGCCGAAAGGAACAAAGCATTGAAAGCATTTATTCAAAACACTAAGTGTTTAGCTATCTTATTATTGATTTTTAATTTTCAGTTAGCTTGTGAAACACTGAGCTCCCAATCAGAGGAAATTTCTGGGAGGAAAGCTCCGATTACATTTGAGCCAATAGCAATGCTAGATCCCAGGAGAGGTTACCCGATAGTTGCACAAACCTGGTTAAGACTATCTGATGGGTCGAGAGCTCAGGCTTCTGAGTTTTTCTCGAGTTTGAATGAGATAGAAAAACGTATTAATGAGAGTGGTCTGACCCTTAGGAACTATGAAATCGAATCGATTCTAAATAACGCCTCTTTTGATGAGGATCTAAAAAATATGATTTCTGCCAAGAAAATCTATATGGTTGACTATCATAGGTGCTATCGCGAGTATCTACAAGATCCCCAAATTGTCTATGACAACACTCATAAAGACCTTTTACACATCATTGATCAATTTCAGATTCTAGAGCACCTATCTGAGGACGTTCAGCGTTTAAAAATGAAAAAACTTGCAGATACCCTAGCATTTCATTGGTCCTATCGTAACTATGCAAACCTTAGTGATGGCTATGTCGAGTTTTGGGAACTTTTTCGTAAGCTCCGATCAATTGTTTGGCAAGATCCTAGTCCCGATGAGCTTAAAAAAATATCAAATTTTCAGCAGCTAAATGTATTTCGAAGAGAGTTTGGAATGCGAGTCTTGGCTCCAGTAAATGCGTCTCGCAGCGGCACCTTTAAGCAAGGAATCGAGTACAAAAAGAAGTTGGCTGGGCTAGCTTGTTCTAAGAAAGATTTTGGTAGTCGACTCCAAAATATCGACTGTGAAAAGTATAATAGAATGAAGAAAAAGCGATTAACGAACGATATGACAGAAGATCAAATTCGAGAACTTGAGATGCAATGGACTTCGTTGCTAAGGAGATAAAGGTTTAACAAGACAACTTGGATTTTCTTTTTCAGTTACTTTTAGAAAAGAAAAAGATGCTTTTCATAGCTTTTTCCAATTAACATAAATAGCAGTTTTAATCATATTTAATGGAAAAAAATGAAATATAGACACAGTTTTCGTGTCTTTAAATAATGAGGTTGATATTTTCCACCCCTTTAAGTTGTAATGCGAATCGAGAAAAATAATCCCTTGTAATTATGAGGAAATAAATATTTAAACATCTTAAACAAATGATAATAATACTTTTACTAAGTCCTATATATTCCCTCGTAGCTAGCGAAGGACCAGAGTGGGATTTGACTCCACTCTATCCCAGTAAAAAAGCTTGGCTTGAAGCGATTGATACTGCGAAAAAAGATCATAAAGCACTCTCGGCTTGTCAGAAAATACTGACAAAAGATGCGATGAGTCTTAAAAAGTGTTTAAGCGGATTTTCGGATCTAAGAAAAGAAATAAGTCGAATGTGGGTTTGGGCAAGCTTACAAGCTTCAAGCGATAGCCAAAATCACGAATATACCGAGCAGCTGCAATTGGTGGCGAATCTCTCTCGAAAAATAACCTCTGACTTGGCATATGTTAATCCTGCAATTAGTCAACTCCCTGAGGAAAAACTTGAAGAGTTCTTGAAGCAAGAAACGTCTTTAGATGACTATAAGCAGGTCCTACGAGACATTCGCATACAGGCCAAACATATTCTTAGCCCAAAAGAGGAAGCTCTCATATCTAATTATCTACCTCTAGCATCGGGTTCTTCCCGTATTTTCAGGATGCTTATGGCTTCGGATATTGAATTTCCTACAGTGGTTCTAAGTGATGGAAGTAAGATTGTTGTTGATAATACCGGATATGAAAAAGGTAGACAGCTTGAGAATAGAGAGGACAGAGTTAAAGTCTTTGAGGCATTTTTTTCTCTATTGAATCAGTATGAGAGTACTTTTGGTCTTTCTCTTTATCAAAGCGTACAAAGCCGAACTACTCTTGCAAAAGTACGGAACTATCCGAATGCTCTAAGTTCAGCTCTAGGGAATACCCAACTTCCTGAAAAAGTATATAGAAATCTAGTTGAGCAAGTAGAAAGTAACCTATCTATACTCCATCGTTACTTGAAACTACGCAAAAAGAAAATGGGGCTTAAAAACCTTGAATACCATGATTTATATACTGAGTTACACGGAACTGAGAAAAAATTTGACATCAAAACGTCACGTGACGATCTCCTTGAGGCAGTAAAACCCTTAGGTGAAGGCTACAAAAAAGAACTAGCCTATGCAACAAAGCAAAAATGGATGGATATTTATCCCAGGAAGGGCAAGAGAAGCGGTGCCTTTGCAAGTGGTGGTGCCTACGAAGTTCACCCTTATGTTCTACTAAACCATCTAGACGACTATAATTCTGTTTCGACCTATGCTCATGAATGGGGGCATGCCATGCATTCGGTTCTTTCGAACAAAAATCAGCCTTACCAGGATTCCAGATATGCCACTTTCGTGGCGGAAACTGCAGCAATTGTGAATGAAGTATTGTTACTTGAACATAACTTAAAAAATGCTGAATCAGACGAAGAAAAGCTGTTTTTCTTAGATTATGGTCTGAATATGCTACGAATCACTTTTTTTCGTCAGGCTCAGTTCGCAGAGTTTGAACTTAAGCTTCATGAAATGGTGGAAAGCGGTAAGCCTCTGTCAGGCCAAACAATTTCTAATGTATACGGGAGTATTTTGGAACGATACTATGGACATAAAGAGGATGTCGTTAATATAAACCCGAGATATCATCTTGAGTGGGCTTATGTTCCTCATTTTTATTTCGGATTTTATGTCTATACCTATTCCACATCAATTGCTGCTTCGTATAATTTTGCTGCCAAGATCCTATCGGGCGACAAACAGGCATTGACAGCTTACCTCAACCTATTAAAAGCAGGAGGCTCCAAATATCCTCACGAGTTATTCCTAGACGCAGGCTTAGATATGACAAAACCATCAGCTTATCAACCGATGTTCGAGAGAGCCAATGAGTATCTGGAGTCAATGGAGAAGCTGCTAGATAAGATCGAAAGGACTAAGGGCTAAATGCAACTGAATGTTTACTATTCTGATAAAACCTTAGTTGTTGCACACTGTTTCATTAAACTATGATAGATATTTAGAGGTGGAGCTCTAGATCTATTGAGAGGGCTAGTTATGCATATTCCTATCAAAATTTGGCTAATTATTATGGGTTTTAGCATGAGTACAGAAAGCTTTGCAAAAAAGAAGTACGAAGGATTATTTAAGCAAGAGAGTGCTAGATTAGCGTATGTTAACGCTCTCGAAGGGATCCCCAAAAACGACCTCAAGAAACGTGTGTCTGCGATAAAGCCTCTGTTAAAATCGTACCCCAACAGCCCTTACATTAAAGCTATGTTGGTAGTTCTCGAAGGTGACTTGAGCCAGCTAGAGTCCCTTCATACAGAAACTATACAAAAACAACGTGCGGTTGAGGTTCTGTCTAGCTTAATACCGGAGTCTAAGGGTCTTGATCCTTGGTTTCTCAGTTTCCTTAGAAATGAAATTGCTTATCATAGTGGAGAGTTCTATCAGCAATATTTGCTTGGAGTCGAACAAGTATCATTAGACTTAGAAGGTGGCTACTTTTCTATCGGGGTGGGTGCTTCTGAGTATGCATATGAACTCTTGTCGAAGGGATACTTAGAGAAAGCAAAGAAGTTTGCAACTATATCGGTAAATGCTTGGAAATTCTATGAAAAACCATGGGAGAGGGGAGATCATTTTTATACTCAAGCCCTTGCTATTTCCGGCGATAAGGAAACTTCCGAAATTATATATAAAAAGGTAACCTCCTCTCATATCGACTCCGATTTACCCTGGGACGAGAGATACAAAAAAAGACTCGAAGCTATCAAAAACTCACTCGGCAAAGATCAAAGTAAATGGCCACCTGCGGTGGTAGTACAAAAACAGGCTGAGGCCTATAATAGCAAAAACTTGAAATCCTTCCTCAGTTTCTATCACAAGGACGCGATATTAAATCGGGAGGGAACCGGACAAAATGATGAGCTAAAGGGTCACAAAGAAATAAAGAAAGTATTTAGTAACCTCTTCAAAAAGGCTACCCATTTGCATGCCTATACGGCGAGTCGTAAAATCATTGGAAACAAAGTCATCGATGAAGAGATCACGAAGATGACTGCAGAACGAGAATCCAGAGTCTTTGCCATATATACGGTTGAGAATGGACTTATTACTCGTATCAACTTCTATAGATAGAGAGCTATAATGACCGGATTTAATCGTCTACTCGGAAGTTTCTTTTTTTCTCTATGGTTTGCAACGACAAGCTTCGCAGTAGACTTTGGGTTCGATCATAGTTGGAATCGAGTATTCGACGACTTTAGGTATGTAGAACGCCTGAATCAACTAGGCTTTGCTATTGCGCCCAAGACGGTGGAGCATCCAGGAAGTCAGGTTTGCAAGTTCATAGTCTTTCCTGGGGGGCAGGTAACCTTCCCAAGTCATTTTTTGGAATTTTGTTTAACCACCAATGAAAAAGACTATTTGGAGCGACACAAGAGATTCTTTCGAGGTCCTGACGCTGAGAGGCGGATTAAAGGATCGTCGCTAGTCCTATACTCCGATTTAGATCTCAAGAGACAGCAAGTAGACATTCAGAAACGCTTGCCTGGTTTTGAGGTCAAGTACTCACACAAGAACTATGAATGGAAGCGTGATAGTAAATCAATACTGCCTGGCTGGAATCATCTATTTTTTGGCAAAAAACGTTTGCTAACAGGTCTTCGAGTCACGGTTGGCAAAAAAGACCCACGAGATACTCTGCCTGATGACGGACCGGTTGCCAAAAAACCAACCATTCTTCCTCATCCCAACTCTGCGGAAAAGATCATTGGTCTTATCCTCTATGATAACTTTTCAGCCGATTTCTCCAACTTATCTCGATTAATCAACAGAAAACCAAAAACAGACCGCATGCTAGTTTTACCTGATGGAACTTTTATACAGAGTATTATCGTAGGCGAGGATGAATCGATAGACTCCATGTTCGTTGGTAAGAAACAGAACCTTGCGGCCATTATGGTAAAAGTAAAGTCACTTGCTACATTTGAAAGCTTTGCAAGCAAACTAAATTTTAAAAAGACTTCATTCAACGGAGTCAAAGCCTACCATATACCTCATGACGAGTGGCATTGGGATTTGATTGTAGTAGAGGATATTCCTAAGATCTAGGTCTTCAGCTCATAGTTGGAGTCAGGACTGCTTTTAAGAATGGTTTCGTGACTCCCTGCCTTAAATAGAAGCAGACGTGGGAAGGTGAGAGGCTCCGGTCATGAGTTGACTCGGCTAGATTACCTGGTAGAGTGGGAGGGTCGAGACTAACTACGTTTGCGAGAATCAATATGACAACTCAGACATCCGATTGGAATCCACCTAAAAATATCAAAGATTTATACGAGGCGACGGATGGGAATCAGTTCTCTGGTATCAATAGACCGACTGCGGGAGCAAGGGTAACGAAAGCTCTGGATCAGGGTGACTGTCCGGTGCAGCTATATTCCCTGGCGACACCCAATGGCCAAAAAGTATCTATTTTATTCGAGGAGCTCATCGAAAGTGGCTGTCAGTTTGCTTATGATGCCTTTCTAATTAATATCGGTGAGGGCGAGCAATTTACCTCTGGCTTTACTGAATTAAATCCAAATGGAAGGATTCCCACCTGTTTGGACCGGAACGAGGGAAACCCGATTCGACTGTTTGAAAGTGGTTCCATTGCCCTATATTTCGCCGAGAAATATAATAGATTTATTCCTTCGGATCCCGGCCGAAAAGCGGAAATGATGAACTGGGTGTTTTGGCAAATGGGGTCACAAGGGCCTATGTCTGGACAGTTTGGTCATTTTTTCGTCTATGCTCCAGGGTCGAAGCATGAGACCCGTGAATATGGAACAGCCCGTTATGGTATGGAAGCCCAGCGGTTGTGTGATGTTTTAGATCAAGCTTTGGCTGGCAAAGACTATCTACTAGGTGATGAGTTTAGTCTAGCAGATATAATGGCCTTTCCTTGGTTCCATCAATTACAAACAAGCTATAACCACGCTAGTGGTATCAATGCTGCTGAGTTTCTATCAGTTAGCCAGTATGAAAACGCTGGTCGCTGGTCTCGAAACCTTCTCCAAAGGCCAGGATTTCAGCGAGGACTTCAAGTTTGTAGCTGGACCCAAAAAGACAAGGGCACCAAACCTTGGTTGACGGAAAAATAGTATCTCATAGGTCGAGAGTTAGTCACGCTGCGGGCTCTCGATCTTCCAATATTTTCCTTTTGGCCACAGAAAGTGGGGCTCGGCTACGGTTGGCAGTAAGGTAAAGACCTCGAGATTGAATCCTCTCTTTCAGGTCTCGTTTTGGTATTTAGAACTTCTTAGAACCCTGATTGGTTCAAAATAATCATAGTATAAAGTTACTCAATATAGTTGCCTAGTTGCCCAATATGGTTGCCTAGTTGCCCAATATGGTTGCCAAGTTGCCCAATATACCTTACCGTTAAATGAGGAGTTTTCTCTCCGTGAAGCTTCAGGTCACGTAGAAGGGCGTTGAGTTGGGTATTGAGTTTGATGAAATAAACAAGGAAATTATGGCTTTGTTGGAAGATGGACCCAAGAATCCGTCAAAAGCCATAAGAGACAAATACTCGCTATCCAAGCAGGCTGTAACGAAAAGGCTAAAAAAGCTTGTAGATGAAGGCGTTTTAATCACGCTAGGCCGTGGAAGTGGTACCAAGTATCTACTAGTGCCCCCTGGTTCGAAAACCGAGACCTTTACTGAGGAAATAGGGATCAGGGACATTATTGAGTTGGGTGAAGATCGCATATATTCCCAGCGAATTAGTCCAGAATTCACCGGACTAAACCAAAACTCTGAAACCATACTGAACCATATTTTCACTGAAATGCTTAATAATGTGATGGATCATTCTAAGGGAACAAAGGCTCTCGTTACCATAGCTCAAAACGAAAGTGATATTGAGGCTGTTATATCTGATGATGGCATCGGTGTTTTTCAGTCGATCAAAGTCGGGTTTGGTCTGGACAGTTTATATCAGAGCATCACCGAACTTCTGAAGGGGAAGCGGACCACGGACCAGGACAACCATGCTGGTGAGGGGCTTTTCTTTTCTATGAGACTGGCGGATAAATTTATCATCGATGCCAATGGCCTTAGTCTCATGTTCTGGGGGAGTAAGGATGACTATACATTTGGCCCAAGTCGACGACCCGATGAATCTTTAGGTACTTCGATCACTTTTCAGCTGCAGAAACAGTCCGAAAGAGTTGCTGGTGATGTATTTCGTAAATTTACTGACGAAGCCTTCCAATTTGTCAATAACAGACCCTTTGTAGTGCAGCCTTATACCATTGAGCCCGAGGGTCCTATGGTATCCAGGTCAGAAGCCAAGCGATTTATAGCAGGAGCAGAAGACTCTAGCTCTATTATTGTAAACTTCAAGAATGTTGATAGTATTGGCCAAGGTTTTGCTGATGAAATTTTTAGGGTCTGGGCAAATAGACATCCTCATGTCAAGATATACTTCCAGTCGGGAGAGTTTGTCGAGATGATGATAAAAAGAGTAGGGCCTCCAAAGAATGTAATGAAACTTGAGCTTCAAGAGACGAATGCGTGACGGCGTCCTAATCCATTGATAAAACCTACATTAGAGATCTATTACCTTAGGTAAACTCTAGGGGCGGAACCTGAAAAAATTTGATGACAATATCAACAATCCACTGTTAAGGTGCTTCTTCTATTCAAGGAAATACAAAAAAGGTATCTAGGCTTAAATCTTCTACAACGGAAAGTTGGCTGCCCCCAGCTTCTATTTTAATGTTCATGGATGTTTTTGTGCTATCATTGAGCGAAAATTTGGGTGAAAGTACAAAGACACAAACATTGCTTTCATTTTCAATGCCACAAGACCCTGTCTCTCTATTTTCAGTAATTCTTCCCGTAGGACCAAAAACTTCTGTTGTAAGCGTTATACTTTTATCTTGAGTTTTCGATAGGCCATCTCCCGTAAACTTTATCCATAGCAATGTATTCACTACGGACAATTCTCGTGGAGAGTGAAGTTCAATTTCATCGCCTTGCTGCAAAGATTTTTGTTCGCCATAATCGATGGGAAATCCGCCCGCTGTATTTTCTGTAAACTTTAAGGAGTCGGGATTTAGTACTTTTGCTGAAATTATACCCGAAATATTCTTGATGGGTTGCCATGCAGAGCCTTGCAACTTAGGCAAAGTGTATAGAGTTGGTCCTACTAGGTCTGCCACCATGTTGCGAAAAGAACTGAAACCTTGAAAATAGACACATGTTTCAACCTTTTTAGCGTTCCCTTCGCACTTACTATCTTCGCCACCACAAGTTCGAGTGAACGACTCTTCCCCATTAGTATCATATCCCTCGCTAACCCAAGGGGACCAAGACTTTTCGGAGTTTGAAGAATCATCAATTTTTTGTTCGGTGGTTTTATCTTTAGGGTCCGTTTGGGAAACCTCATCCTGAGGATCAGTACTTTTTGATTTGTCGGATGAGGAAGTTCTACAACTGATCGATACCATAAGGAGGCTTATTGCAAATAGGGTGGAACTAAATTTAAACATAGTCTTTTCCTATATCAATCTCTAAAGCATGAGTCATCCTAAGTCTGAATATTATCATACTATCGAAACCCTGTGGTGACGATATTGAGTTGACATGCTTTGCCTTGCCTTGCCTTGAATTAACGTAGAACAGCCTTATTTGGTCGGTTCTTTATTGTTAAGGCATGTTTGTATTTACGGATTATGTAAGCTAAGTCAATTTATCATTGCATCTAGATATCGTTCATTCCAAAAAAAATCGGCTAAAACCAAGTATACTCACTCTTTACTCATCTTCGTCAAGGCAATTTACAAATCGGCCCCTATGGGACTGGAATCTCACTTGGTATCGAAAATGGACAATCCAATGCAGTATTTTGTAGGCGTCCTAATAGCCTTTTTCATAATAAACCCGAAATCTTTACAGGCTGATACGATCAAAAGTACTGTTTGGAAGTCAGCTTGTAAGTCTCATGGAGAGCGTTACTCTAGAATCTATTTGAAAATCAATGGATCGGAGGTTTCGATAAGCGAAGAACTCTACAGCTCTCCCAAATGCCAAACTCTCAAAACCATGATCAACGCTAAGGCTGCGATAAGCACTAGTGTCGAGGGAAAAACAGAGCTGAAATTTACGAAGATTGCAGCCATGTCCTCCCATTTAACGACTGTTACTAACTATAATGAAAAGGCAAGCTGTGGGACATGGAATCTCGGACACACCCGAGTGATCGCCAAGGAGCAACCTTGCCCAATCATAGATAGCTATCGAAGTACTTTTATCCTCAAGCCCTTCCCGGAAGGACTGCAGCTGAAACGTATATCTCAAAATCTCAGTGCTTTCGATCAACGTCGATTTACTAAGGTAGAGGAAGAGGATTATGATCAGGCTTTAAGTAGTTTCGATGATGCTCTTCGGCAAATGCGTCTAGAACACTCGTTAAAACGCAGAGGATTAACAGGGGATGCGTTGAAGAATCTCGAACTTGAGCACATGACAGCAGAGGATCAGTATATGCGTGGCTATGGGGTTATACAGCATACCCGCTTTTATACAGAGCAAGGTAAGAGCCATTTTAATCGGCAATGGCTTCTGCGTTTTCGAGCTGTCGATACGTTAAATACGGCGCGATTAAAGCAAATCCTTAGTGAGATTGGCTGGTTTTCCATCTCTCGTTTCGGAGAAAAGGCCGATAAACAAGCTTGGTTGATCGTTCAGCATGCCGACCATGATCCCTCCTTCCAACGGAAAATCATCCGTCGACTTGAACAGCTCCTAAAGCAGAAAGATACCAATCCTTCGAATTTTGCCTATCTTTACGATAGGATTGCAGCGTCCTGGAATGATTTAAGTAAACAAAAACCACAGCGCTTTGGAACCCAGGGTCGGTGTGTTGGTCCGGGGGCTTGGGAGCCCATCGCCCTTGAGAATCCCGAGAAGATTGATGAGATACGCAAGTCTGTTGGTCTCGGTACCCTTGCCGCATACAAGGCCATGTTTAAAGAGATCTGTAAATGATTTGAGTGTCTGATTTCAGTTAAAGAGGAAGCTAACCACTACCTCGCAAGGAAATGTTGGTCTTCAAGTGGGTGACTTTTTTTGACAAGGCCGTCCATCTTAACGGCGAGTCATTTTCTTCCTTTGTTTAGAAGATATCCTCATATAATCAGAATCTTACACTCCCTTCCACGGGACCTCCCTTAAGATGCACGACACCCAGCAATTTTACTGCAATCCTAAACGTGGCAAAACGTCATAGATTAGAGGAAGGTTCTATAATTATGGAAGTGGAGTAAAATGAAAGGCAATCCAACCTTAGATATTGTCATCATTGGCGGCGGCCCTTCAGGTGTTACTGCGTTAAAATACGCTGTTGCTTCTGGACTATCTGTACAGCTCATTGAAAAATCGAGCAAAATAGGTGGTTTATGGAATCGAGTCCCTAAATGGCAAGACATTCAAACTCCCAAAGAGGATTGGGCTATCAATGGTATCGCCATCGAAGGGACAAAATCAAAAGACATTGTTAAGTACCTAGATAGGTGGGTCGAGCACTACCAATTAGAACCCTACATCAATCTCAATCACTGCGTGCAAGGACTAACCTATCGCGATGGAAACTGGCTGATCCATTGTGAAACTAGTGAAGGAAGCAGTAAGTCTATTTCTGCCAAGAATATAATTATAACAACTGGACTTCATAATATACCAAAAATTCCCTCGAAGCTGGATATGACGAAAGCTACTATCCCTTATGTCCATTCCATGAATTTGCACGACTTGAGTGTCTTTAATAAAGACTCAGTGACAGTCGTCGGTGGCGGTGCTTCAGCCTTCGATGTTCTGGAATTAGCCATCAAGAAAAACGTAAAAGAAATAAACTGGGTAACAGGAACTCTATCTTGGATGACCCCTTCAACCATTGATAAAACCAAACGTCAGGGTTTGCGTCAACTAGCCTTTCTATCGCTACTTAAAAAGAAGCCAGATGATATCTCAAAACCACTGGATACACTGACTAAGCATAAATATAAAAAACACAACGTAGAATCAATCATGCCTTCCGGACGCTTTGATATTTTTAAGCAAACATCGGTGAATCCGAGGCCCCTACTACTACAAAATCTTGAACGAATAAACATTCATCGTTGTCATATAGAAAGTCTAAACGAAGATCGCATCAAACTAACAGATGGGAATGAACTAAAGACAGAGCAGCTGGTTTTTGCCACAGGGTTTGATATGGATCTGAATTATACTAAACTGGAGAAACTACAAAACCTAAAAAGAAAAGAAGAGCTTCGCCGACGCACCGGTTGCCTAATGAAAAGTCTAGACTATCCCAACCTTTTCTTCATTGGCCCAACAATCTTAGATATCACGAGTACGACGCCTCAATTGGTGTCCATATTTACTAAAACGATTCTCGCGCATATAAAAAGAAAGACAGTGATACCTGATAGGGTGATAGATACGATGCTTCCCCACTGGCAAAACCTTAGGATGCTAGCATCGTTTGACCATTACAATTTTCCGCGTTTTATTTGGTGGCCTTGGTATCTGGCGTTGGCTTGGTACTATTGTAAGTCACCTACTAAGCAGGTCAGAATTAGATAAGAGGTTGAATCTCGGGTACACTCATTAGAATCAAGCTATCTAAGATTTTATACTCCCGAAAATATGGGATTTTAGAGAAATTACTTGGGTAATCTTAGATACAAGAGAGTAAGAATTTAGGAACGCTGAAACAAGAATCCAATATAAGTAACTAATATAAATAATAATTTAACCTATGGTAGAATGCGAACGAACGTCTCCAAGCGCTTTATTGGGGCAACCA
The DNA here is from genome assembly GCA_013215145.1 of Pseudobacteriovorax sp. Lineage (GTDB taxonomy): Bacteria > Bdellovibrionota_B > Oligoflexia > Oligoflexales > Oligoflexaceae > DT-89. The sequence continues at coordinate 53,106 of JABSRP010000032.1, read as the reverse complement.
CTAAGGCCTTCAATTGACAGGTCGATATTCTAAACAAACGATAGGCTAAGAAATGCTCCGAGTTTCGACTCGTTTGATGTCATTCATTTTATGGTAATAAGACTTTGAGAACGTTTTCATTCAAATGATTCAGATGTTTAATTTTGATCGAACTAAGGACAATTTAGTTTTTAAGATATTTATCTTCTTAGTTTTGAATCTATGCTCTATTGCTGCGGCCAATGAAATCGTGTTCGATGAAGCGAATGATCTGATTAAAATTGAAGAAAGTCTGGAGGTCCTCCAACATACAGAGGCCTTCAATATCGAAACACTTTTCGAATCCGACGCATTTGAACCTGTGACAATTTGGAATAAAATTGGCTATCAAGCAGATTTCCATTACTTTAGATTCATAGTAAGCAATCCTTATGAAGATGAGAAAACCGTGCTCATCATTAATGACAACCGAGCATTGGTCTTTTCTGAGCTTTACTCTTCCAAAGATAAAAAGATCAGTTTGGAAAAGGAAATCATAAGACTGCAAACCGATCATGTAAGAGTCAATCTAGTGCCAGGAACAAACAAATTTATTTGGAAAGTCAGGTTTGGGCATCAGCGATCGACTAACTTTTTTATGCGTCCTGAAGTGTCAGCGGAAGCATACTTTCTTCATATTATGCGACGCTCAGCCTTACCTTTTGGATGCTACGGAGTCATTATTGGATTATTGCTACATAGTCTATTCCTTTATTCATCCATCAAAGAGAAAATATATCTATACTATTCGATCTATGTGGTAGCAGTATGGGCAACTCTATTCTTAACCAATGGTTACTTTTTTCCTGTAACATCAGTGTATCCTAGCTACGGATTGCTTCCAACAGTAACCAATCTGGTGGTCGCATTAGCAGTTAATTTTACCGTACACTATCTAGAGACTGAAAATAATACACCGCGATTGCATCGGCACTTTGTCAAGGTTCGAACTTTGGCTTTTAGTCTTTCCATTGTAGCGTTGGGTGGAGAGTTTTACCCCGTAGTTATCCCTTATCTAACTTACTTAACAGATGCAAATATGATAGTGGCTGTATTGTTTGCCATGTCTATTGCTTATTTCCAGATTAGAGCCCATCGAAATCATGCGATATACTACCTGATATCCTGGCTCTTTATTATCATCGGAACAGCTGTATGGTTTGCTGATCGATACCGGCTCCTCCCGGAGTTTGAAATGCTACGTTTTTCGGTTAACTTAGGAATCGCATTTCAAATGATTGCATTATCTTTAGGGCTAGGAGAGAAGGTCAATGAGATCAGACGCGATTTGTTGCAAAGTCAACGAAATCTAAATCGGGATTTAGAGGGTCAGGTGGCTAAAAGAACCGATGAAATTCGTTTGAAAAATAGTAAAATGACAGCAATCTTTGAAAGCTTGGATCAGGTGATCCTCCAAATCGATTTCAAAGGCAATATCGAAGAATTTAACAAGGACAAATACGAGAGACTTTTTAAAGATCCACTACTTCATGTCAAAAATATATTTGATTTATTACTGCAATGTGGACAAACAAATGAACAAGTAACAATATGTCGTAATGTAGTTGAACTCTGTGATGATGAGTCTTTTTTCAATTTCGAAGTAAATTCAGATCTTCTGGTGAGGGACTTGGTTCTGCATGAGAATGGTAGTGTCAAATTTATTAGGATCGATTGGAACTGTATTGTCGATCCATCAACTGAACGGATAGCTCGTATCTTGACAGTACTTAAGGATGTAACTAGCGAAAGAGAAGCCCTTAAGATACAGGAGCAACAAAGCTTTGATACTAGGCTTTTGATGCAAGCGTTGCAAATTGAAAGAGTGAAAGCTCAAGACTTTGTGGTGACTTCCCGCAATTTGATTTCCCGTATTGCGGAGGCCTCTGATATAGATGAGATTAAGTTTTGTATTCATACCTTTAAAGGTAATGCAAGAATGTTGGGTTTTCTTGACCTTTCTGATGATCTTCATAGCTTAGAAAACTTAATTAGTTCCTGTTTACCTTTAGAATTAGAACAATTGATAAACCATTCAATGAAAAAGTATACGCAGGCTCTTACCTATATGAATCAGTTTCTGATAGTAGACTCTGATACGAGCAGAACGATAGATTCTTATATGAAGCGCAGTATCATTAAGGAGATCGAATCCGACAATAAAAATCCATTTAGACCAGGAGTGGTTCTTCTCAAAAAAATCAAGGAATATGATGATTTATCCATGGTAATGGTTGATGTGGTAGAGTCTGTTTTCCGCTCGAGAAAAGTTATTCTTCAGAACTGTTTCAATATTGATATTCACCCGCAGTCTTTATTGGTTAAGAATGAATATATAGCCACCCTAAAAAACTGTATGAATCACTTAGTCAACAATAGTATCGATCATGGCTTTTATGCTCTTCCTGACTGTGAGCGATCACAATTTAATGTCTACTGTCAGATTACGATTGTAAATGAAACAGTGATTATATTATATAGCGATAATGGGGCCGGCTTTGATCTAGGCAAAATTCAAGCCTTACATCTTGCTAGTGGCGGTCAAACTTCAGCTACAAAAGAAAACCTTGTTGAACTCATCTTCAAATCCGAATTCAGTACCGCTGAAACTATAAGCGATACCTCCGGTCGTGGTGTTGGGATGGCAGCAGTTCGCGCAGAGCTTAAAAAAATTGGAGGAACTATTGTTGCCAGTGAAAAAACCAACGGTCAGAGGGGGGTGCAGTTTACCATCTCTGTTCCTCTCGAGTACTTCATTTACTTAGACCAATTGCAAGTTTCCACATATGCTGTATCCAGTTAACTTTGGAAAAAAAATTTCTGAGTAGCGCTCCTGCAGTTAAGGTTTGGTTTTCTGTTTGTAAATACTCGTCTCAAAAGGCTTACGTTATTTTTGGAGCTTTAAATAGGTTAATATTTACATGGAGTACGCAATCATTTTTCTCATTATCTGTAGTCATATGCATGATTCTGTCGATTAGTTTTCTATATAGTTCACGGGCGGCTTCAAATTGTTCTGGATCAATGTTGATGACTTCGCTTCTCGCCATTATATGGCGAGAGCTTGCTAAGCTTTTTAGGGTGTGATGAATCGAACTCGTATGGGTCTTTCTTAAAATTTTGGAGGGAGTGTTTGAGATTGCTTTACCCGAAGTGGGGAGCCACCTTCCATGGGATTTTTTAATCAAACCGGCTCGGCTTAATCGCTCCATACAAACATCAAGTGCAATCTGGCTAATTCCTAAATAGCCGGCCATCTTTTCTAGTGGTGTGTTGTTCAGTGTCAACGCTTCTAGTACTGCAAAGTTAGTAATATCTGTGACGTATTTAACTTTTTCAATAGCTCTAGATGGTATGGCCTGGTTTTGGCCTTTGGCGAGAAGGATTTCATTTTCCGCAATTTCCTGTAGTTCCTTAGTTTTGCTACTATCTCGCTTTGCATAAAGCACGAAGAGGTTTTTTTGGAACTCAGTCCAACCTTGGATATTTGAGGTGACTACCTCAGCTAACTTTTGACTAACCATTCTCTTGCCGCTGAGAACCCTCGATAGCGCAGAAGGAGATAACTCAAGTTCTCGCGCAAAATCCGATTGACTATAGTCATCCTGGATGATTTGCCTTTCACTAAGCTCCGCGCGAAGCATATGCCGACAGTCTTCCATGAACTATGTCTCCTCTTGATGGCTCAACCTGAAAAGGTGTGAACTAAGGACGGCTGTCGTCTTAGATTCACCCTGTTGAAGAAGGCTAATGATATGATTAAGTCCTTCTTCCAATAGTTTTTCTATTTCTGGGATCTGTTCACGCCGGCAAGCAAAGGTAGAATTGGAGCTGTATCTTGTTTCCGTTGATTGTTCACCAACTGCCTGCGCAGCCATATTGAGGATTTTCGAGTCAAATTGATGCCAAACCTGATCGGAGCAGGAATAATAATCCCTCATTGAGATAACAGCCTTGGACGCCTTATCTATGTTAGATAGGGCATCTTCAGCGTCTTCAAAAGGAATAATACCTTCCTTAAAGTCTGCCCAAGATCGAAATTGCGGACGACGCTCTTTGCCTCTCACTTGTTCGAAACTCTTTAATTTTGCTAGGAGGTCTACCTTAGCTGGACCCTCCACAAACTGAAGCTCAACCAAAACCTCTTGTATTTGAAAGTCCTTAGCAGAAAGGTTGAGGAGGTCTTGAAGCTTGTGACTTACTTCCCTAGAAACTTTACGCTTACCTGACAGGATCTGTGACAGCATTCCGGTTGAAATACCGATTGCTTTTGCTATTTCCTGAGAGTTTTGGTTGGTTTCTTTCTTGTGGTCATTGATCTTTGACCGAATCATTTCAGCGATGGAACCAAAAACCTTCATTAAGTCTCCCTTTGATCGCAAATCTCACTCTCATACACCATATTATCCCAAGCTAGGTTATAGATTCCAATAGATAAAATGGCTTTAAAAACAGGGGGTTTTACAGGATTGCAACGGCCATTTCATAATTTCTTGCGAATACTATGTCGTTTGGTTTAGAAAAAGTTGGTAAGTCACTTTTGTGTATGACTTAGTCATTCAAATTCAAATGGAGAATCGATATGAAACTTGTTTACTTTATCTTTACCATGGTTCTAGGGAGCTCTAGCCTTCTGGCTCAAGAGCTGAGCGACTACAGTAACGCAGACATTCTTAAGGAAATTCAAGAAAGACTCGAGGCAGTCGCAACAGCTCCATCGCAGTCTGCAAATGTTGGATACTCTTGTGAAGACAGAAATCTAGTTATTCGCACTCATTCGACTACCAATGGCTCTACAGAATTTATCATGAATGGAGTGCCCAATATTGGTTTATTCGCAGAGTTTTGTGACAAACAGAAAGCCGATTTGTCTGGCAGAAATTTCGTGGAAACTCCTCTACTTATTAAACTCTGTACTTATGAAGCTGCTTCCTCTGGGGAAAACATAACCAGGAGGCTTTTTGAAGAAACCATTAGTATTTTACCTGATGGTTCTGTGGCAAGCATTCAGAAAGATGAGTTGTCTCGCGTGAGGAATCCGTCACGTGAGGAATTCACAGCAGCTCTAAACGAGTGTTTGGACAAAGTTCGTTAGGTTTCCACTTAGCTTATGTATGTTCAAGATTTTGGGTGCGCTCCTGTGATAGCCTCCCAAAATCTCAAAACCATTCTCGAAAGGTATTAGATAGTTCCTTAGAGCTGCTATTTTCCGAGAAGGCAGAATCACCTAAGAGATATTGTGATCTAACCTGCTGAATTTATGAAGCTAATTGAGGATGTTCGAAGTGTGGTGCCGTCTCCAGTAAAATCAGCGGAGTTTGTATCTGTAAATAACTGTATTTATATAACTAATTATATTTATTATTATAAATGTTTAAATTGTTTATGATATATGTTAAGCTAGCCGCCAGGGCCCGTTATTTCAAAGCCGGATGAGGTTTCCCATTGATTAGATTAAAAATTGTTTTCCTTTTCATCTGTGTCGTATCCTGTAGACCCAGCCAAAACCCAAGTAACGAGCCCCTGACCAAGATTGAAATTCCTGAGGACGAAATTCCACTCCCGGTGGAAGAAGAAGAACGTGAGCTAGATTCAAAAGAACAGATACTCGTTCAAAAAGGTCAGACTAACGATGGCGGTGGCGATGGACTTTGGTGTTTGGGTGACACGAAGCTTCTTGATTACTCTGATTTTTTCGTCGCTGCCGACAACTCATCTTTTTTTCAAGACTTTAATAGGCAACTAGCAAATGAAGGCGAAAATATCAGCCTTGACGTTGCTGTAGAATACGCACAAACTCTATGGAAAAACAACTTTGAGACATCCCTAGAAAGCTTATCTCCAGAAGTTCAAGTTCATTATTCCAATCTGATACAACGACTCAAGGATTTTACGACCAACTCTGAATTGAAGGTCCTTGATCGTAGTCTTTCAGATGCAGGCTTTATGGGGTCGTATTCCTCATTTGATTCTCCTAATAGAAACCAATGTGCCCTCGTGCAGTTGGCAATCACCTGTAACCCCGATAATCTCTCGGAGTTCTGCCGCGAGGCGGGATTGACTAAGCATTACACCATCAGTGAGACTCATTGGCCAGAACTCGACAACATGAGCAGGGTGGGCCTGGTCTTACATGAAGCGCTCTATCGTTATTACCTCGATCTTCAGCAGGCAAGGAAGCGTGAGCAGAAAACAAGTTCTTGTCAGAAGTCAGACTCGTTAAGCCGAGATCCTAGATTGACATCGAGTAATGTTAGATTGATCAACTACCTGCTTTCGCAGGGGCGTCTCTTAGAGTTTCCTGAGCTTTTAGAAAGTGGAGATTCAGGTGATGGTCAAGGCTTCCTTAATTCTCAACAATGGGTCTCAGTCCTAAACAAACTCGCCCTTGATGACCAGGCGAAGATTACTGGTCTACGTTTGGATGGCGGCTCCATGGGTTCTCTGAACAAACTGGATCCAAAGATTACTGATAACTTACTTTATCTTTACGGTAATCGTGGTTCACTTAGTGATCTTGACTGCTTGCCGGAGAGTATGCAAAGCCTTGTGGAACTCGGATTGTCGCATAACAAACTATCATCGCTGGTAGGCATGCCTCAGTCTCTTCCCCAACTCAAGTATCTATTCTTAAACAATAATTCTCTCAAGACCCTCGAGGGAATGCTTCCTAGCTTGCCGAGCCTTAAATTCTTAATGTTAAGACAAAACCAGTTAGAAGCGTTGACCGGTATGAGCCAGGACATGCCTAAGCTAGAACTCTTAGATCTCGCCGAAAATCGACTCAAAAGCTTTGAGGGCATGTCAGATAGCTTAGAAAGCCTGGTAGACCTAAATGCGAATGAGAACAGGCTAGCGAACCTACAGGGAATGTCATCCCATTTACCTAGTCTTAAATATTTATCATTTTCAGACAACTCGCTAGAAAGCCTTGAAGGCATGACTAAGGAATTGGATAGTCTAAAAATATTAGGTCTTAATGAAAACAAATTGACAAGCCTTCGGCACCTGCCACAAAGCTTAGAAAATTTGGAAGTTTTAAATCTCCAAGGTAATTCATTAACGAATTTGGAATTTCTTCCTCAAGATATTGGGCGTCTATTGACCTTGAGCCTGGACAATAACAACCTAGAAAGTTTTGAGTATTTACCTCAGAAACTAGATCGATTGATGGCGCTACACGCACCAGGTAATAACATTAGCTCACTTAAATATTTACCTCTCGAACTGCCGGATCTTTACACTTTGGAGTTGTCCGGTAATAAATTAACCAATCTCGACGGCATCCCTAAGTTACCCTTCGTCTTGGAGTTGAACCTTTCGGGGAACGACCTCACAGATGTCAGCGATTTTCAACTGGGTGAAACTATGTTTCTTGAAGATGTCAATCTAAATGATAATGATATAAAGGATGTTTCATCTCTCATCTCGCAGCAGTACAATTTTTCGTTGGAGGGAAATCCTATCGAGACGTCTGCAGATGCCTGTCCGATTGAGGGAATGAATCAATCTATTGTTGAATTCTGTCGTAATTATCTAGCTGATTGAAAATTATGCTCTATCAAAGCATAGGTTGGAATCCATAGACTGGAAGCGCGCTAGTATATTTATACTGAAATAGTTCTGTCTTTGAGCTAGGTTGAGTATCTTAACTTCCTAAATAAAGATTCTTCTATGTAATCGGACGGAACCTATCGACTCTGAGTTTAAGCTATTGCATAGGTTTTTAGACTATTAGTGATTCTATTTTTCTCGATGAAATCCTTCCTAATTCGGCTAGAGGTTTAGAAAATTTATATAAGTTCTTACTTTCATTACATAATCACTCATAATTACAAATAATTGACTGATAGTTTTAATTGATTTCAAAAATGTCGCAATATCCAGTCAACTTACGGGTCTATAGGGTGTTGGAGTTCATCGAAACGAGCGAAAAAATAATACGCGCAATCGAAAGAACTTCAATTCAATAATCCGTACCAAGAAAACTAAAACCTTAAAGGAAACGTAATGAAAGTACTATGCACCCTTGTTTTATTTTCAGCAATGCTTGCTGGCTGTGGCAGTAGCGGTGGGTCATCAGACAATCCTACAGCGGTCGATCCCAAATCTAAAGATAGCGGAAAAGTTGGAAACGACGGGACTATAGGAAACGGCGGGACAACTGGAAACGGCGGAAATGGTGGCGAAGCAAAGCTCACCTATAGTGTTTTAATCACTAGTGGCAGTCTATGTACGACTTACGAGAATCGAACAAGAGATGAGGCTGATCGTAACAAAGCATTGGCTGATGGCCAAGATACCCTCACATATATCGAAGGATTTTGCCCTCGAACCATTGAAGGGGAGAGTATAGTTGCGGGATGTACCCAAGAAAATCCTAAAACAACTTTTTGGTATTACGAAGGTGGAGTCTTTTCTTATACTGAGGACTCGGTCAGGGAAAATTGCGACCTACTCAATATTGACCTTGTCCTTCCTTAGTCTAGTCTTGCAGGAGTGTAAACTACCTGGAACCCTGAAAAGGGTTCACCACCCTTCAATAATAGCTAGTGTCACCTAGCTTCCTTCCCATCCATTGAACAGTTATTTTTCTTTAACGTGCGCCTTCTGTAAATTCAGATACCATGTTCTAATCAAGCTTGATTTATTTTGGAGGGGGAAACATGCGAGTCGAGCAGAATATCGCCGATTTTTTCGAACGTGCTGCAACAGTTTTTAAGGACCGTATTGGCATCATTGACGAACCTGGCCCTAATTCATTGGGTGAAATGTCTTATGGAGAGTTAATCCAACACGGCCAAGCATTGGCTGCAGCATTGGACTCTATGAATATTTCAAAGGGTCAACGAGTCGCCATCGTCTCTAAGAATTCAGCGCGCTTTATCACAGCCTTTTATGGGGTGAGTGGATTTGGACGGATTTTAGTTCCTATCAACTACCGACTTAGTAGTGAGGATATTCAATATATCATTGATCATTCTAAGTCTTCCCTTTTGCTGTACGATCCAGATTTGGAAACTCTTGTAGAATCACTTGAAGGAGTTCAAAAACTAGCTTTAAACAATACAAACAACTCAGTTCTCTTTAAATTTGATGCAAAACCTCAATCCCAGGAGGTCGAGGAAAACTTTCCGGCTTCGATCAACTATACCAGCGGGACGACTGCCAAGCCTAAGGGGGTCGTTCTCACCCACCGCAATCTGTGGACAAATGCGGTATTGATGGGGCTTCATTTGGGGTTGCAAGACAATGAAACATATTTGCATACCCTACCCATGTTTCACTGCAATGGTTGGGGAATGCCTTATATAGTAACTGGAATGGGTGGAAGGCACATTATCATCGAAAAAATCGATGGCCATGAGATTCTGGAACGAATAGCTAAACACAATGTGACGATTATGTGCGGAGCGCCTACTGTCCTGCAGGCCGTACTAGCCGCTGCCGAAAGTTGGCAAGGCGAGATTCCTGGTGGAGGACGTCTGAGAGTTCTAGTTGCAGGGGCTCCACCGCCGTCATCTGTGATACACCAGGTTAGAAAGACACTGAACTGGGAATTCATGCAACTTTACGGTCTGACAGAAACTTCACCTTTGCTGACTATGAATCGAGTCCGTCATGAATGGGATGATTTGAGCGAGTTTCAAAAATCTCAGCAGCTTGGAAAAGCTGGCACTCCTGCTATTGGAGTTAAGTTGAAGATTAGTGAAGAGGGAGAAATTTTAGCGAAATCTAATTCGGTTCTCGACCACTACTGGGAGAATCCTGTCGCAAGTGAAGCAGCTCTTAACGAAGGCTGGTTCCATACAGGCGATGGAGGAACATTAGATGAATCCGGATACCTTACCATCTCCGATCGTAAAAAAGATGTGATTATCACCGGAGGAGAAAATGTTTCATCGATCGAAGTAGAAGATGTTATCTACTCTCATCCTGAGGTTTCCGAGGTTGCTGTCATCGGGGCTTTTCATCATAAATGGGGCGAGCAGGTCACAGCTCTTGTGGTTTTGAAAGCCGGAGCTAATATATCAGAGCAAGAGATTATAGACTATTGTCGTAGTCAGTTATCGCATTTTAAATGCCCCAAGGCAGTTCATTTTAGAACCTCGTTACCCCGGACAGCCACAGGTAAACTGCAAAAATACAAGCTTCGTGAGCCTTTTTGGAAGAATAAACGGCAATTCAATCACGGTGATGGAGCAGAATTGACTTAGTTTTTCATCATGGAACCGATTCACGAATAGGGTCTAGAAAAAGGGCCTACGCCCTTTTTCGTTATTATGATTGTGTCGCAGGTGTCCGAATAGCTTCTACCATTTTTTGGACTTGGGCCGGAGGTTCCGACGTGAAATAGCTGACGCTGATTGCAACCACGAAATTCAATATCATCCCTAGACCTCCAATAGCCTGAGGAGTGATTCCAAATAGCCAATTGGCCTCGATGTTCTCTGCGAATGGTGCGATAAATACGCCTTTGAAATAGATGATATAACAGAAGGTAAAAATAAGGCCAGTCAGCATGCCTGAAATGGCTCCAATACGATTCACTTTTTTGCTAAAGATACCAAGTAATATAACGGGAAACAACGATGAAGCTGCTAGCCCGAAAGCCATGGCAACAGTTTCCGCTACCCAGCCTGGGGGGTTAGCTCCTAAATAGCCGGCAATAATGATGGAAACGGTTATCGCAACCCGCCCGAAAAACAGTTCCTTTTTTTCTGAGATGTTTGGAGTAAAGGTTGACTTCAGTAAATCGTGAGAAATCGATGCCGAAATGACCAAAAGCAACCCAGCTGCAGTTGAGAGAGCGGCAGCGATTCCGCCTGCAGCAATCAAGGCAATGACCCATGGTGGTAGTCCTGCAATTTCCGGGTTGGCAAGAACCATAATATCGCGATCCACATAAACTTCGTTGGCAAATTTTGCACCAGGAGCTATCACTGGAACAGCTGGGTTCGTAATAACCCTTTCCCCGTGAGAACCAACCTGCTCACTGAAGATCGGTCTATTCCCTTCAATTGAGCTACCTTTAGCATATTGCACTTTGCCATCATTGTTGTGATCATACCAGGCTATTAACCCCGAATTTTCCCAAGTTTTAAACCATCCAGGTATTTCCTTATAGGCGACGCCCTCAGCATTTTCTCCATTGATGGTATTGATGAGATTGAAGCGGGCCATTGAACCTACCGCGGGGGCTATGGTGAAAAGCACAGCTATAAAGACCAAGGCATAGCCAGCAGATTTACGGGCATCGGCTACCTTTGGGACAGTAAAAAATCTTACGATAACATGAGGTAATCCCGCCGTTCCTGCCATGAGTGCCATCGTTAGAAAGAATAGATTTAATGTGCTTTGTCCACTTCCTGTATAGGCATTGAAGCCAAGATCCGTGACGACTTTATCAAGTTTGTCCAACATATAGACGGAATCACCGGCAAGTGTACTACCAAAACCCAGTTGTGGTATTGGATTGCCGGTAATTTGCAGAGAAATAAATACTGCCGGCACGGTATAGGCGAAAATCAACACACAATACTGGGCGACTTGGGTATAGGTGATGCCTTTCATGCCACCTAGCACAGCATAAACAAAGACAACGGCCATACCAATCATCAGTCCAGTAATAATGTCGACTTCTAAAAAACGGGAAAATACGATGCCAACTCCTCGCATCTGTCCCGCAATATAGGTAAAGGAAATGAACAGCAAACAAATTATGGCAACAATACGAGCCGTTTTTGAGTAGTATCTTTCGCCAATAAACTCTGGGATGGTGAATTTTCCGTATTTCCTAAGGTAAGGTGCTAGAAGCATAGCTAGTAATACGTATCCGCCGGTCCATCCCATAAGATAGACTGAGGCATCGTATCCCAGAAAAGCGATCAATCCAGCCATTGAGATGAAAGCTGCAGCAGACATCCAATCTGCAGCGGTCGCCATACCATTCATGAGAGGTGAAACGCCGCCTCCGGCCACATAAAACTCACCCGTTGTTTTAGCTTTGGAGCGGATCGCGATGGTAATATAGAGCAAGAAGGAAATACCAATGAATAGTAGGGTTAAGGTTCGTAATTCCATCCTAGTCGTCTCCTTCTTGAACGCCGTATTTGCTATCGATTTTGTTCATTCTATAGGCGTAGAAGAAGATTAAAATGAGGAAGGTAAAGATTGACCCCTGCTGAGCAAACCAGAATCCCAACTTGAACCCACCAATCTTATATTGGTTCAGTTCATCAACGAATAAAACTCCACATCCAAAAGAAACGATAAACCATACCAGTAAGCAACAAAAGACTAGCTTCAAATTTGCCCTCCAGTATTTACGATGATTCTCTGGCGTCGACATAACCAATCCCCCGGTGTCAATTAATTTTTAGATCATATGGATTAAGTATAGGAAACCATAGAGTTCACTGCTATTAAATAATGTTTTTCAAATTGTCTTTGAAAAAAACTCAATTAGTTGATGGAAAATCATATTATTTTTGTGGGTAAATCTGTTAAGGATTGGGTTCTCGTGCAATGGATCATTTGGTCAAAGTTTCGCTTTGTTTAGGAAAAAAGACAAAACTCCTTGGGGGCTTGGAAATACTACTATCTTTGCTTTTTATATGGGATCCTTGGTCCGATACATCGATAAATATCCTAGGGGCTAGAACTATAGAAAGAGTGAGGCGATCGAAATACTGTAGATTCGCGTTACTGGGGTTTTGTTCCTGCTGATTTCCTAATTGGTCAAGCGACGATGGTTATATGGAATGAATACGATCTTAAAAGGCGTTTTCAAGATCTCTAGTTCCCTCAAATAATCATTGATATTTCTTTGCATCGAATCAATCTGTGAATCAGACTTAGGACTTTGACTGCTACCGCTCTAAATCATGTATGTCGATTAGGTATTCAAGAAATGATGTCAACCCCCTTCCAAAAAGCTACCCTACCTTTAATATTCTGTGCCTTCTCTTTAGGATTGAGGTAATACCAGGCTGCATCCCTATTTTTCTCGTCTCCCACCGAGATCGTAAAGTAGTTAGCTTCGCCTTTCCAGGGACAATGGGAGGTGGTGGAGCTATCGAGAAAAAACTCTTTTTTGAGGCTGTTCATGGGAAAGTAGTGATTATTTTCGACCATGACTGTATCGTCAGAATCCGCAAGGATAGTTCCCTTCCAGGTGGCTTTCATAGTTCATCTCCGGGCGCATGATGGTGATATTTTAACTCTAAGTCAATGCAGGTTAGCCTAGCATTACTCGACCGAGAAAAGTAGAGCCTATGAATGATGATCGAAATCAGGGTGCCGAATATCGATGACACTGTTCTTACCAAAACTATCTTTTCCGGTATGCAAACGTCTCAAATTCGTAGATATTCATGGCGACTGGTATATCGCTTGGAATAAAAATCTCTAATTTTTTCATTATCGCAGTCATTAATTCCTGTTTTTGCTCGGCTGTGCGACCTTCCATGATATAGGAGAATACATGAACAAAGTCCTGGTTGCGGCAACCGCCAACCAAATGCTCAGAAAAGTCATCGATTCGAACTTTAATGTCTTCTTTAACAAATAAGTTGCTCTTCAAGGCGGCATCAAAAAGCTCATCGAGCAGAAAATGCTTGTCTAGACCCTCTACGAGCTTGCTTGTTGTATGAACAATAAAATGAGGCAACGCAATACCCTTTCCGTCATTGGACTATTCTTTTTAAACGCCGGTCTATCAAAAAATCGATAGAAAACCCTCGCAAAAGATATTCAACTGCTTTTAATAGGACGCTTAATGGGGTGATTTATTGCACTGTGTTACGTCGGTTGTTTTCAACCTAGTAGTGTTTTTCCACTTGTTGGGATTTCTGTATTATTGCTCCTGCGTAGTGCAATATATCCCATCCCGTTACGTCTATAATCTATGTTTCTTTGACTAAATGAGACATCAATAAGTACATGTAGAGACGGGAGATTTTCAGGCAGGATCGGAATAGTCAACTGACAGTTATAATAAAAATAGATTAGGTTAAGATATGTTACGATCACTTTCATGTTTTTTTGTGATATTTTGGGTGTCGTCTTGCCATGTTTCGAGCCATAAAATGCAAGATGAACCCTTGTTACCGACTTCGGATTTATTCGATACCGCCGCCTTGGGGCGTTCCATAGACCTGATAAATAAGCTATCGTTGGGACAGACTGTTCCCGATGAAAGCTGGAATCAGTTATTCGACTCTAAAGGTTTTCAGGTGCTTGAAATTGCCACAGGTAAATCTCGATACTCCTATCAATCTATGCTTGAATTCCACTACTCTAAAGCCAAGTCAAATGAAAGGTATCTGATTCGGGAGGGGAAAGATGTTATTAAAAAAGCCGAACTTTCCCACTTTGAATATGTAATAGCGAACAGAAAAGCATGCGAAGGTATCATCAAAAATTTTGTTGATGAGAGGCTTTATGAAGAAGCCGATCAGCTAGCAAGGTCCTTTATCCCGAAGGGTATGTTAAGTCGATTGAATTCCAAGCCAACGGTCTTTTTCCTAGTTATTGGTCAAAATGCTTATGCGAATGACCTTGGAGTCGTGGCCGATCCCTTTTTCTTCGAGACTCTAGGAAGAGAAGCTAGAGTGGCTGTTTTAGCCCACGAACTCCATCACGTATACTTTGATACGCTGCTTCCAAAAGAGTTTTCTCGTAGCCATCCCTTTACCAGTCTTGCCTATAACATCCAAAAGGAAGGAATAGCAGATCTCATTGATAAACCTAATCTTCTTGGTAGAGCCGGAGAGCGAACATTCGGCGAAGAACTCATTAAGGTGTATCGAGATCTTTTCGCCCAAGGTCCCGCTGTAATTGAGAACATTAATAGCGGCTATCTCCAATATCAGCAAGATAAGGTCGCATTCAAACCCAATTGGGCAGAGTTAAGACCTGTTGGTGGCCATGCGAGTGGCTATTATATGGCCCTCGCCATTAGGCGAGCAGGTCTTTTAAATGAATGGCTATTAGAGCTATCAAATCCACATGCGATATTCCTATACTACGATAAGGCGAGGAAGAAGCTCAACGATCCTGCATTAGCGCCAATTCATCCTGCACTGCTAAGTTTTTATGCAGGAGCGGAATGATTCTTGTGATCTTTTCTGAGTCAATTGTTTGTTGCGTTAAAGGCAGTTCGGTTAGTTTGATGATCCTGATACGAAGAGAGTTTCATAAACGTCTTTATCAGCTGATTGTAGTAGCTCTCAGATTAGTTGTTTGTAAATTGCTATATAACGACCTCGTCGTATCTAGAATTTTAGTAACACTGTCGAGATTTTAAGGGTACAATTAAATAGATTCACATTCATCCATATAAGTTTTAGAAGGATACTGGTTCCAAAAACAGATGGGATTGGAAATATTATGCACATTTTTCACATATCCTTGGATATGGAACAACCGAAAAAAACAGGAGCTTTTCTCGCCGAAATTCTAGATCTAAATCTGCGTGATTTTTATATTTATTATGACCAATCCTGGATTGGTTAAATCGATCTTTATCAGTTCTTGCTAGCCCAACACAGAGGGTTATCGCAACAGAAGGTATAGACTGAGTAGCTTTTTTTTAATACAGAATCAGCATGGATCCAGGTAGCCCCATGCTCCCATATCTTCACTTAATGACAAATTTCTCCCAACTACCAATCTTTTTACGATTGGCCCGCATGACACTTTTCTTATCAGCAACCATAAAACTCTTGTAGTGGCTCATCAACGATACCACGTCACCTTTTTTAATAGGTCGGTCCTTTGCTGTATGGTTCACCAAGGTAAATCTCTCTCGAATTCCAGCTTTGATTGAACCTGCGTCCAGATTCCCTTTTTTATCTGACTTAAAGTACCGGTGATTATGGGTAAGAACTGCTATTTTGCAACCATCTCGTATATCATCTGGAGCATTGCGTGCAGCTTTAATCAGGACTAGCTTGAAGGTTTCATGGCTTTGAGCTTTCCTTCGATCCCCTTTCACAGCTTTTCCGCCGCCGTCTTCAGCGCGAACAAATTGTTGATGGGCGGTGTAAAAGTGCGCGTTTGCAAATACTCTACTATTGGCATAGGCAATGGCCTCAGCTCTAACATTCTTAGGATACCGAACCTTAGCAAAGGTGTTGTCGAGGCGCTTTGGAGCATACCCGTTAAGTTTTAAGATTAAGGCTATTCTTTCTGGAGTGTAGCGAGCTTTTTTAAGCTGGCGGATGATATTGAGATCTGACCACCCACATGAGAGGAGCTGGCGGAAAACATGGTCATCATTTCTAAGTTTAGCTGTCAAAAATTCGAAAAATGGGATCGAAGGAGTTTTCCCTTTAATGATAGCATTGACCGCATCGTTGGAAGAGTGCCCCACTTTTAAGATTTTCTCGTAAATAAAATCATAATTATCAGTGATCTTATTCAGGCTTTTAACGATTTCCTCTGGACGAGCTTTTCTTTTGCGCTTCTTCTTTTTCTTCTTCTTGCCTGTAACGACCCCAACTATCGCCTTACCAACATCGTCGAAAAATTCTGTGACATCGGACACGGCACTATTGATGGACTTCTCAAGTGACTTGGTATCGATACTGACAGCTTTTAGGGCTCTTTCTACGTCTTTATTACTGATTTCGAGACTGGAAACGGCATCCGAAATATCTAAGGGCTTAATGCTGAGACTGGACAAAGCTTTTGAGATTTGATTGGGACTCAGGTTTATGTGGGAAAAGGCCCCTGCTATCTCTTCTGGTACATGGCCTATGCTAAGAAGCGCGTCGCCAACGTCCTCGATACCATGCCCTACAGCTTTTAGTCCTTTTGCGATGTCTTCAACTGGTTTGCCAATTGTTGATAAGACGTCTCCGATCTCTTTTGCGGTGGCGCTGAAGTGCTTGTCTAGTGCTTTAGTGATAGTTTCGATGTCATGTCCAAGGTTATCGAAGGCGCTCGCGACATCGTGGGCTGACTGAGTGAATTCGTCGACTAGCGCTTCCCCAAGTTTTTCCGTCTCCTCAAACCCTTTAAGAATTCCTTTACCAACATCCTCAATAAATTTTTCTACATCCTGATAAATATCATCAAAGAAATCCCCAACCTCTTCAGCTAGGAACTTACCAATATCTTTTATAGAGTCCTTGCCCGGAGTGAGATGGACTGTGATCTTGCATGTTTGGCCACATACTTTCAAACCTGCAGCTAGAGTTGCATAGGGTTTACCATTCTTTAAACCTACTTCAACGCCTCCTGCAATGGTCTCCTTTAAATCAACAGTACGAACTCCAGCGAGGTATAGCCCGAGATCTACATCGAAACTTACGGCAAATTTGGCGTAAAAACTGGAGATATTCCCAACATCAGCCTTCACGGAGACATCGAAGTTAGTACTACCTTTAACGATTGTATTACTAATTCTATTCTTAAGCTTGAGATTCGCATCAATCTTAAGGGCTTTAGCACTGATTTCGGCGTAACAATCAAGTTGAAGTCCCATAATCTTAAGACGACCATTGATCATCAGGTGTGGTGATCGGTAGGCCTGTACCGGATGTTGGGGCTGTGAATAGGTGCCAACTGACAGGAATGGACCTTTCTTGCCTCTGACGTCACTGAGAATAAAAAAGTTACGATTGGCGATGATGATGGGCTTATTGATATAGGCATCAATGGCAATACCTTTGCTAGGACTGATATCAATACTTGCATAGGCTTCAAAATCAAACACCTTAATACGAGCCGAAAGAAGGAATCCTGGTTGGAACTCCTGGGAACCAATTCTTGAGTAGGAGGTACATATATAAATCTGAGGTGCTACGACTATACGAACCTTGTCATTCACTAACTCTATTTGGAAGGTTTTTAACTTATCTCTTCGGTTAGTGAGGTACCATTTTTTTCCTTTTTTATTGACGACTAATAAAGAATCATTCTCACTTGAGGAAAGTGAGACGTTGCCACTCTTACTAAAGGCTTCAGAGATACTCCTTAGATTTTTACTATCGAGATCCTTAACCAAGCCTTTGCGAACTTTGAATTCTTGCGTCCCACGTAGCTCTACTTTTTTAAGAGGAGCTACTAATTCCTTTGGCACCTGCTTCAGCCCCACGACCCCTGTTAGCACTTTATATGCTGTGAGTTCGCTGATAGAACCGGCGAGAACCATCCCCATATTCGCTGAATCGACTAACATAACGATAGAAGACTGGAATGCTTTGGTATTGATGCGTCCTGCAAACCCGAAGCCTGGTACACCGGCCCAATTGATCGAACCCATGAATCCGAGATCACTTAGTTTAAGTCCGTGGAGATCAAGAGTTCCTTGTAGAGATCCTGAAAGCGAAAATCCGCTTATCGTGACACTAACCCCCAAATCCATCATCATTTTTTGCTTGTCGATACTAATTTCACCGCGACCGGTAACATAATACTCGATTCTGCTCCCAGACTGCATTTTTAGGCCGACTTGAAGTCGAAACGGAGTGTTATCAAATTCACCTGCCACAGATGCAAATAGGTGAACGGATGGAGGTCGCCCTTGGGGGTTGCTGACCTGTACAGTGACAGGGAGTCCTTCATCCAATCCAAAGGTTTCCAACAGCAGTTTGTGTACCCTATCTTTTTTATTCAGAATCCAGGTACCATGTGCACAAAGTCCTCGTGATACTCCCGAAGGCGCTTCCGGTAGCCTAATACCTGTGGAATTTTGTCCTTGTTGATCGTTAAACTCCGCACTGCTTGGAAACCTAAAATTGGCGTCATCCAAACTTGATACAATAATAGTGAGATCTTTAAACTGTATCGCTTTATCAATGGGAGACAAAAATTCTAGGCCATCAATTTCTGAAAGCCTAGCGTCTTCTAGATAGACTCCTGCTGCTGCTCCCCACTCATTATTGGTCTTGCCGATCTGAAAAGCGAGCATCCCCAAATCATGGATAGTACTTAAGGCTTTAAATTGAAGAGCTGTTTTTTCGACCTTAGCTACCAGTTGGGTGTTACTAAGTTCAAGATCGAATCCCGATGGTCCTCCAAGCGTAGAGCCCGTGAGCTGTTTTTGTAACTTTGAAAGCTGCAGGCTTGGAATGTTTGCCTTTAAAGTTAGGTTGTTGGGAAGGGCATAGTTTACCTGCAGAGTAAATTCATCTAGTTCGATAGTACCTGTCACGAACCCTTGGAGAGAACCCTGGCCTGCACTTGTTCCAAAAATCTTATTTAGCTCGAAAGATAGATTTTCGACAGCAATGGTTGTCGATCCCACATCTATTTCCCAGGCATCGGGTTCATTGGCTAAACTGCCCGTGACAGAGACATAAGATCCGAGGCATATTTCAAGAGAGAAGCTGTCAATGGTCAGATCTCCTGGAACGGGAAGATCCGGAGCATAGCGTTTCATAAAGGCTTTGAATGGTAGGGTTGTTTCATTATCCAGAGACGCGTTGATGATATACTGCTTCCCCCACTTGGTACCGGTAATGGTAATTGGCAAATTGTTAAAACTTGAAGCGGCCGTGAAAGAAGCCCTTATTGTTTTTTTCTCACTATCAATCAGCTCAAAACGGAAGGATAAACCGTCCACAATAATATGATCGTCCCATAGTTCCCACTGTAGCTCTCGAAATCCAATATTGACCATGGCATAGCTTAGAGCCAATTTTGGAACGGTTTGACCAGTTGCTGCGGATTTCTTAACTGTAAATGCGAGATCGAGAATTTCAAGTTTTTTGAGTTCCTTAACAGTGGTTTGCAAAGGAGTCGGCAGGTGAGATTCAAAGTCAGATGCTCCTTCAAACCCAGCTATTTGACTCAAATTTTCTATGGAAAGACCTTGAAATCTGGTATAGATCGTAACCAGACTATCACTGGCCATCACCCCTACACCTTCTACTTTGATATTTGCCTTTGGGAGATCTATTACGCCAGTTATAGCTTTTTGAGTTTTATAAATAGTATCGTAGGACGACCAATCATCGAAAGGACAATAAATGCGAAGTTTTGGTTGGCCGAAGGAAAGCTTGTCAAAAGACACATCCTCGCCTATGTCTGACTCCAG
This sequence comes from Pseudobacteriovorax sp., assembly GCA_013215145.1. Taxonomy (GTDB): domain Bacteria; phylum Bdellovibrionota_B; class Oligoflexia; order Oligoflexales; family Oligoflexaceae; genus DT-89. Next base: position 33,038 of record JABSRP010000032.1, on the reverse strand, counting down.
ATGCAGTCCGGGTAGCGTCTCACAATAATCCCAGGGAAATGGGATCTGATTGTGGGCACGGGTCTGCATCGCCTTTAAGGCTTCTGCAAAATAATTGGTGTCAAATTTAGGCCGAATAATTTTACCGTAGACGACAGATTCACTATCATTGGATAACATATGGGAAATAACGCTTAGCCCACCATAAAAATTAGCTTTAGCTAAGACGTTGATTCCAGGAGTTAGGTCTCGCTGATAAGCGTCTTCGTAACAGTGAGAGTCACAGACAATGACCTTCACCTCTTTATAGATAAACTCATCGGCGAACGTTTTCTCCAATTCGCCATGGTACGGCGAACTGATTGCTGGCCGACTCGGCATGAGCGGAAAGGACTTTCTAAATTGCCAGTAGTCGCTAGATTGTCCTCTTTGTAGCATATCAAACTCAATCCGTGGTGATACCCTACCATCATCTAGGAACTCAAAGAGCGCTTTGGTAGGCACATTGGGAATACCTAGGAAATCAGCCTTCCCTGTTACTGAAACAGTCTTTGAATCGGACTCTACAATCTCTGCACCAGAAATCTTAAGTATCTCTCCTTCAGGAAAAAAGTATGCCTTTAAAAAAGGTTCGAAAATTCCATCCAAAAAATCACAGGAAACCAATATCTCCGTGGAATCAAATGTCTCTAAGAAGTTTTCTTTGTTCGTTAGACCTAGTTTTTTAACAGCCTGACCCATTATCAGTTTCTCCCATTAATAAGCCCATTAATTTAGCGCTTTTATCGTTTATGATGGAACGATTTTAAGCCTGTAGAGTCCCTTTTCTGAGTTCAGTCAGACGGGGCGTTTTATTGGGGCCATAGTAGTTGTTGTTCTGGGTATATATAGTTTGACCAATGTTGACGCTACTATCCGCTGCTCTAATGCCAACGTAATCGTTGGTAATGATCCGGCGAATACGATCGATTCCCAGGCGATTGTCGCGTGCAAATTCAGGGTCATTATTCACACCGCCAGGAATAGGAAGATAATTGGCGAATGTGATACTTTTAGTTGAAAGTTTGGTTTTGATATCATCCTCCCAGCCAGGGTTAAACTCCACAAGAAAGTCGGGTGATTTACAAAATTTTGCTGCAAAATCCACGAAGTCATCAAGATCGTCGATAAAAATCTCTGTTTGACAGTCAGATAATTGATTGTAGCGATCGGGAACAACAATATAGATCGGTAAATCAACGGAATCGATGCAAGGTCGACCGGTCTCATCGCTATGGTGCAAGAACTTGCGACGCCTATGATCTATAGTTGCATCGTTGGTATCAGTGTAGTTTTGATTGAGGCGCCCATCTACTTTGTCGGTACCATTTACAGCACGGATGATCTTGGCCAAATTCGCCGAAAGATTCCCCATTTCCGAATCTTCGTATTTAGCAAACGATTTTATATTGCGCGGTAAATATATAGAATCTTTTCCTGGGACACAGCGTCTAAATCGTGTTAGATATTGGTCAAATCGTAGCCGATGGATATAGTGGTTTTCATAGTCATCCTTGTAATTGGTCCAAACACCAAACAAATCATAGTCTGCGATGACTGCTCTTAAATAATCATTGCTTTGTTCGAATGTGCGCCCTAAAAGGGTAGCGTCAGACTCTAGGCCTACAACAGAGCGCTGGACTACAAAGTCTCGCGCCACCGGCGGGTTAGCCAAAACTTTCAGCCGCTCGGCATGATTCGGTAGTAAAAAATTAGGTACATAGTAGACTTTATAGCGTGCGTCTTTTGCGTCAGGATTTTTTTCGTCAGTGGTCAAAAAATAGATGTAATCTTTCACATCCCTGATTTTAGGATCTAGTTTCACTGAAGATGGACAATGCTTAAACTTTGCCTTATACGCTGTGGTTTTTCGATAGGGATTCGTTGCGGATTTTTTGAGGTAACTAGGTACAGGTGCTGTGGAGTCTTTGGCAATAACTCCAAGTTTAACCAACTCATCGACTCGTCTTTTTTGTAGAGTTAGTCCAATATCTTCTGCTCCAGCTTCGATGGCATGCTCTAAATACGCCTTTTGTTTTTTCCATCCATCTTTCTTAAATGACTGCTTGCTCAACAGCGGCTCGGTACAAATGAATTCCCTCATGGGGCCAAAATTACAGGATTTTGCTTTAATGTGAAACCCCTTGGTTTCATAATTTGCATGATTCAAACTTGCATTGTCTGGGCTTACACAGCGAATCAAAATCACAGAACAGAATTTATCTGCAACTTGTTTGATTCGGGTATGATTAACATCGTCAATTCCTGCGTCACGTCTTGCTGTCGATCCGTAAGAAACCATACTAGCCTTCTTCCTTTATCTACGTTCGCAAAGAACGCTTATATTCTTAAGTTCATAGTGGTGAGTAAATCGAAACATCTTGGGGGAAGTTAAGGCGTCAAAGGCGGCACAAATTACCTTATATGACTTAGGTAACACTCAGCTTTTACGCGAACATTTCTTTGCGGTAGGTTTCATCCTCTACTTAAGAATCCTCATTATTGTCCGAAGACTGATTCAGCTATCAGGAGGCCTAGGTGAGTTTAAAAGCAAATACTGTATCCGACATTCGCAGAACCTACCTTGAGCAGTGTGGGGCTATGATTGCCTATAGTATCGAGAGTGGAATTAAGCTTGACGAGCTTGTCATCTCGTCATTGGATAGTTCTTTCACGGGTGGGGAAGAGGAAGAACTATCTCTCAAAACCCTAGCGCAAATACACAACTATTTGGTCGATGCAATCCATCCGATGACACCCCAATCGATACAAATTCGCCATCAGGAACGATTTGGGCGTACTTGGCTCTCAAGACTGACTCTTATTCGGAAGCTCATGTATTTTGCTATTGCCTGTCTACTATCACTAGTACTGATTAGCTTATCTAGTCAGGTCAATGGAGATCCCAAAAACTTTAATCTCTTCGCCAACAGCGGAATGTCGCTACTTCTCAATGAACTATTTCTGGTAACATCTGCCGGACTTGGTGCCTCGTTCTCTGCCTTGTTTCGTGCCAATCGCTTTGTCGAACGGGGTACTTACGATCCTAGCTATGAAACGTCCTACTGGCTCCATGTAATCCTAGGAATTGTCGCAGGCACAATTTTAGGAATGTTGGTTCCCATTGAAGAGATAGAGAAACTGGTAGAAGGAACGAACGAGACGCATGTATCTTCTCTAAATGGTCTAGGAAAACCTTTGCTAGCCATCGCAGGTGGTTTTTCTGCGCAGCTGGTGTATAAAGCTTTGCTAAAAATAGTTAAATTCTTAGAGTCTTTATTGGATACCTTGATTCCCAATGCCTATGTTCCAAAACCCAAGGCGAAAGTTCGCGACAGAGACATTGTCAAAGCTCCGCTATCTCTTGTTACCGACCTGATAGCTCAGCCGACTCAAAACCCTAGCGAACCTCAACCTTCGCCAACAGGACAAAACTATACCCAGATTGGCAGAAAATCAAGTCAAGATCAATTCGTTAGAGATTTAATTAGCCTCGGAGAAGGTTGCCGCGATACAGTGTATCAGGATAGCCTCGGCATTCCTACCATCGGTATCGGCTGTAATCTTCAAGAAAAAGCCAACCAAGAGCTGATAAAATCAATGGGCATCGATTGTGATGCTTTGATCCGTGGAGATTTGTCTCTCACAGATACTCAAATCAATGAGGTTTTTTCTGTCCAGCTCAAGCAGTGTGAAGAAAAAATTGTCGACCTGTTTTCCTCTTTCGAAAGCCTATCTCCTCTAAGACAAGCGATCCTCATCGACATGATTTTCAATCTGGGGCCCGGACGCTTGGCTAAGTTCAAAAAATTCAGACAAGCAGTTGAGTCCCATGATTTTAAGGCTGCCGCCAAGGAAATGAAAAATTCTCGTTGGTTCTATCAGGTAGGACAACGCGGGCAGCGCGACGTGTATATTATGGAACACGATACCTTGCAAGGAGCTCCCTTTACTGAGGGTCTTTCTTATGGGGAAGACATTAGGCAAGTGGTATAGTCGGCCGGGGACGATTATCTCGTTGTGGATAAGTGATTTGTCGAGCGATGCACCAGATAGGTCGATGTTTTTTACCGTAAATATAAATGGTTTTAATTCGTCTGTAGATTTTCCTCTTTTGGTTCAAAATACTCCGAGACGATTATGTGGTTATTGATTTGCAAGTACGAGTCCATCAATCGACCGGTATTATAATCAATTATGCTTGATTAAAAAAACTCCTAAGGTTTTTTACATTTGATTGGCCGACTAGAATAGATAACCCAATATATTAAATCTGTCTCGGTTAAGATCTGCGGAAAGTTTGATCGTGACTTCATTTCTATCTACTGAAACGACTGGTTTTTCCAAGTCGGACTCGACAAGCGCAGATTTAAACTCATAAACAGAATGAACAGCTTGGTCATCAACACTCAAAATCCTGTCACCAATTTGAAATCCACTTTTTGCTGCGGGAGACGGCCAAATGACGTCACTAATGAGTAGTTGGCCGTTTGATTCCTGGATCGAAACCCCAAGTTCAACGAACTTCGGTGCCCGGCCAATACAATTATTTCCCTTCCACTTGACGTTTTTTACGATATTTTCCGAGACCCCAAAGAACAACTGGCATTTTGAGAAGATTGGTTCGGAGCTATGCACTAGCACGCCTCCTTGGTAGTAGTTGTTGGTTTGCGAGTAGCTAAGGTTGTAAGGGTTGTCATATTGGAAAATCTCTCCGCTTCCTTCTAACCTAACTTTATGATCGGGTGCCCCAAACTCTTCGATTAGCGTGATTACGGGTTCATCAATAAAGTATTTTACAGTGTACTTAAATCCGAATTGGTTTCTATCAGACACCGTCGTGCAAGATGAAAGGTTAAGGCTGATGAACAGTCCTATTAATTTGAAGCAAGCCATGTTTCGAATCCAGTGTAAGTTTAGTAGAATTAAAAAATTTATCGGAGAAGATCACACTCATCGAGCCCTTCTAAGTTTGAAAGCCCTCTAAGTCAATAGACCCTTTATGGGTAGCCGACTGTAGCACCAATTTGTTAGTTATATCAACTTTTTCTGTTATCAAATTTGGGTATTTTATCATAAAGTGTTGAATATTAGCGCTAAATTGGCTTGGGAATAACGAAAAATGTTTCAACTTAGGCTAGATCAATCAATTTTCAACTTTGATTGTTTTAATAACTGCAGACAATGAATGACGATACTAAGTGAACGACTGTCACCGATTAGGGAGTTTGAATGAAAATCCATATTCTTGGGGCTTCTGGTTCTGGAACAACAAGTCTCGGTAAAGCCCTCGCCGAACGTTTTCAACTCACTCACTTCGATTCAGACGATTATTACTGGCAGAAAACTGACCCGCCTTTTAGACAAAAAAATTCTGTTGAAGACCGTCATAAGTCGCTACTCGGAGATATGGCAGGTTTAGTTGGTTGGATACTTTCGGGGTCTATGGACTCGTGGAGTGATCCATTCCGTCCATTATTTGATGCTGTCCTATACATCCAATCCGATGCTAATAATAGAGTTAAGAGACTTCGAGAACGCGAGTTTGGGGAGTACGGCGATAGGGTTAAAGAGGGTGGGGATATGTTTGACGAGCATGAGTCTTTCATCAAATGGGCTTACCAATATGATAAAGGTGAGTTGGATGGTAGAAGTCGCAAAAGGCACCAAGAGTGGATGAAAACGCTGAATTGCCCAATCCTTTCAATCAGGAACGACGGAGTTTTTGAGGAAATGAAAACTGAAGCAATAAATTGGCTGTTAGAGGTTGCTAGTCACTCTTCGTCAGGCTAGATTTTGCCCAGAATTCTTGCTAGCGTTTACTGGAAACCATAACGTTAAAGAGGAGGTCATAATGGAAAACCCCAGTATTATGTCTCATATGTCACTTGGCATAAATGATTTTACTCGTGCGGTCAAGTTCTATGACCGCGTATTGGCTACCATTGGCGCAAAACGTGTGATGGACCTAAGCCAATACCAAGCCATGGCCTATGGTAAGTCATTTCCTGAATTTTGGGTGCAAGCTCCCTTTGATGGAAAAAAGGCTAGCGCTGGTAATGGAACACACTTTGCTTTTTTTGCCAATAGTCCTGAAGAGGTTGATGCTTTTTACAATGAGGCAATGGAACTAGGTGCCGTGTGTGATGGGAAGCCTGGACCGCGTCCTAATTATGGTCCTGGGTACTATGGTTGCTTTGTAAAAGATCTGGATCAAAACAAGATCGAAGCAACATACTTTGATGAAACCAAGGGGCATAGTTAAGTCCATGTTTCTGGATAGTGTTTAGAGGCCGAAGGTTGTCACTGACTCGCTGTGACTAGTGATTTATTCACTTTAAGTTGGGCCGACCTGACTCGGCCTTTTGTGATCAGCATAGAAAGCTGTTAGATCGGTATCCGCCAATGATCATAGAAAGCTCCTGCGATTATTAAAAAAGCTCCTAAGACAAAAACGAACTGGATTTTTCTTCTGGTTTGCTTGGCTGCATCTGCGCTAAAACAACCCCGATTTAGGTCAGATTGCTTCTTGATTCCAAAAATAATCGAAGCGATGCCCAATAGGATTAACAGAGATTCCACTTTATGCTCCTCTTTGGGTATGGAGTGGTATCGAACAATCGGACACCCGTTAAGCTTTAAAAAAGCACGCCTAGTATGACATCGAACGCCCGAAATATCGATGATATTTGATGCCAATCATAGGGTCTCCTGGATGTAGCGTCAAATTAACGTATAATTTTTAGGTAAAATTATAAATAAATACAGATAGTTAAGATTGGTTTCATGCCTGGGCAGGCACGATGGCCTAGAAATCGCAAGATGAATCTAAAACCTCAGAATTATCCGCAATATCTTCACGGGATAAACGTCTTTCCAAGTAGAATTGCGTTAGTGCCAATACTCGAAACAATCAAAATGAAAATCAGGCATGGTAACGCTTAGATCAAACTTAGATTCTCGTATTTTAGAGGAAGATATGATGACATTCAAAGATAATAGCGTTGTTCGGTCATCCGACATCATGCATCCCATACCAAATCGTTTTTCCTATCAAAAGACCCATAATGGTCTTGTGGTCTCATACAGGTGGTTGAGTCCCCTAGTTTTGTTTTTGGTACCTTTTGCTCTTTTCTGGAACCTGTTTCAGGTCCTTTGGTACAGCACTAACCTGGGCTATGGACCAAAGATAAGGGCCCTTTTAAGCGAGCTGGGAGTTGCAGAATCCCAGCTAAAAATGTTTCCCGAAACCTCTGATGTTAACATGATGTTCGTTCTTTTTGGAATTCCTTTCCTTCTGATAGGAATAGGCCAAATATGGTATGTTCTATGCTTGCTTTTCAATACAAGCTATATCGAAGCCACTCATTCCGAGATTAGGGTGGCTCACAGGCCTTTTTTCTGGATCGGGCAAAAAACAGTAAAAGCTAGTGAGGTGGATCGTTTTTGGATGAAAGAGGCAGAGCAAGAAACTGAAGACGGTAAAAAAACGGTTTACAGCCTGAACTATATAGATCGTAATAACCGCGATCACACTCTTATGAAGTCGCTGAGGGAGCCCCTTGAAGGTCTTTTTCTTAAAGAAGTATTGGACAATTTCTATAAGAAATCGAATTAGTGTGGTTCGGTGAGTTGTTGCGCTGCCTTTCGGCAAAAGTTTATAGAATTTTCATATTACGCTAAGCTTTTGATCTTTCGAAGTTTATGACCGAACGTTCATCGCCGGTCGTTGGATTTTTGGCTCTGGTTTTTGGGAATCAAGAGAAATCAACAGAGAGTTTTCGATGAATATTTGGCAAACACTTGGTATTGAAAAAACAAATGATAAGAAGCTCATCAAACAAGCTTATTCCGAGAGGTTGAAGACCACCGATCAGACTACTGATATTGAAGGATTTCAAGAGCTTCATGGGGCTTACAAAAAAGCTCTGAAAATTGCTTCTGATGACGTTAGCCAAAATACAATGTCTGATGTTTCCGAATCGATATCTCAGGCAGACGATGAGATCAAAGCGCCTTCAGAGTCGTCTTATGAATCAATTACCATCCTCTCTCACGACAAAAACCTTCCCTACGAGATTTTTCCCTTACAGGAAGTCGAAGAAACCAACCCCGTTAGGGGAGATATGGAAGCTGCCTTTGATAGTTTGCAACGTCAACTTCATAGCGACTATGGTTCTCCCGCGATAAAGTCCTATGAAGTCTGTCAATCCCTTGGGCATCAACTGGGGCTAAACGACTATGAGATTCAGGATCATATTTGTCGCTTGCTGTGGGAGGAAGAGTTCGAAATCTTCCCTATTTTGTTCGTACAATATGCACTTAGCCACTTCGATCTACTTAACGATGCCAAAACTGCTCCTGAATACGAGCAAGTCATCGTTTACTGGTACTGGGCGATGAGAGTCTATCAGGATTGGCTGAATCTTGTTGAGGAGCTAGACGATAGCTCGATTGTTGATGCATTATCGCATGCAAAAACTAAGTCGCTTATCAAGGAACTTTTAGCGGATCCTGAAAATTGGGTTTATGCTCGCAGTCTTATCATAGCTCTTGAAGCTCAACCCGAAGTTGTAGGTTTGTTTTTCCCTGTCAAGCAGTATGATATGGCAAAAGTCATTGTTAAGGGGAAACCGCCGCTTAAGATGAAGCCTCAGGCTTGGTTTTTCGGTTGGTCAATACTGTTTGTTGTGTTGCCTTTTGGTCGGCGCCTATTAAACAGTATGGGTTTAATAGGCATTCCAGTTCTCCTATTTGCCACTGGTTTTCTCTATTATAGTCGTTGGCTCTATTATGCTTGCGCGAATCTGATTCGCTTCGGAAATAAAACGGAGGATCAACAAGACTCTCTGTCTTTTAAATTCTTATTCAATATAAGATTTCGAATTTCTATGGCCGGTATATCTGGAGGTTTGATACTGTCCACATACTTTTATGAACTGGAAAAGTTGAATGTGATGTCTGTTCTTGCAATGGTTTGTCTTATCCTCGGGCTTCACCCTCCCATTGCATTTGGTTTTTTATGGCTTGCCGTTATGTCCCTGTTTTTTAATGCAAGGCTCCTCGATAAGTTGCTCCCGCAAAATGAAGCGTTGTTTTCTTATTTAATTCCAATGGTCTTTGCATTGTTTCCTATCGTTGCTTTGATTATGTTTCTATTTTCTTTTTTGGCTACGAAGCTAAACATAACCTGGCGGCCTAACGACTTTATTTTAGGAATTGGATTGGCAGTCACCTCGTCACTTATTTTAAAGGGATTTTTGAGCTTAATTGTTGGAACCCTATTTTGATCTTAGGGCTACAACTGTTTATATCAACTCAGGCGATTCCTGGGGCGCGTTAGGCCGAACCAATAAAAAATATCTTTCTAGAATGTCATTTCTGTAATGAAAGCTTCGTTCTATTCAGTATAGTCGGGAGTTGCCATCAAACGCCATACGATTCCCGTCTCGCTCTCTAATCCTGATGTAAGACGAAACTCCAGATTCTCATCATCCCTATCTATGGCAAATGCTAAGGAATTAGCGACTGCTTGAAAAGATAGCCTTTCTTGTTGAAACTGGATACTTGTAGCTTCAACTGTTAAAATTCCCTCGAGCGTTAAAAACAGTTGGAGTAGCTTTCTTTCAAGTGGCAAAGTCTTTTTAACTGGGAGGACTAAGAACTATTTGAAAGATAGAATTCTTAGAGTGATTTATTCTCTGTCACTGCCTCTATGGTCTTTATCAATCGAAATGAAATTAGACGAGGAGAGCAACCAACCTTAATGGACTGCACTCTTTTATATTAGCGACTTAGAACGGCCAATATAAACTGGCCGCTCAGTATTCACCATTTGTGAATTGTTTTTTTCGAATTTCGTAGTTTGCGCCTGATTTTTTTATTCCAACTGCTATCTTGCCCCTCGTCTTAGAAATCTTCAATTACGAGGTAAATCATGAAGTTCGTTTTGTTTACAATTATAAGCATGACCCTATCATTCACAGCTTTCGGATCGATCGATAAAATTACAGACAGCGATCATACTCTTTTACTAGAGCTTTTAAACCAAAGAGCACAAGCAGAAGTCGCCGATAAAACTTGCGATAGTGATGAGCAATGTAAATTCGTAGGCTTTGGCTCGAAACCATGTGGCGGTTCATGGACATATTTGATTTACTCCGAGCTAACCACTAACACTGAGCGCTTCAGTAACCTAGTAGAGATCTACAACTCACTAGATGCGGAAAACAACATACGTATCGGCCTATTCAGTGACTGCGCTCTGGCGCTGCCTCCAAAAGTTGCTTGTGATAAAGTGAGCAACTCTTGTGTCGCTCAACGGTAATTTCGAAATTACTGTGCTAGACGTGGACGAGCCTTTGGGCTCGTCAAGGCTTTGAGTGAATCATTCGGCCTAACATCTCTATATTTGATCTTATTTACTTTTCAAATTTAGATGCATATTTCTCTGAGCGTAGAGTTCGTAATTCCTTTTACGCTTCGTTTGTCTCCGATATTTCGACTTGGTAGTTTGGCTTGGATCGGCTATAGCTACCATTGCTTGAAACGAGGAGAAACAACTCATGCCTGATATAACTAAAAAAGACGAAGCCGTTGCCACGAGCCATTTAAAACATACTCGACGTGATTTCTTAAAATATTCTAGTAGTTTACCATTGCTTTCTGCTTCGGCTAGCACTCTGGCAGGCAATGCCTTGGCGTCGTCACAGGCTGTATCTCACCGAGACTCCACAGGTCCTTCATACCAAAAAGCTCACTCCCAACTGGGAGGACAGGGCGACCCGACATTAAAAGAGGCATTTGAACCGGTTGCGTTAAGTGTTCGGGACGACCTCGATGTAGCGACAGGTTTCGATTCATACGTGATTGCCAAACTTGGAGATAAGATCAATCGTCAAGGTGATACGTTTGGCGACTGCTGTGATTATACCGCCTTTATCGAAGGTGAACAGCCTGATCAAGCCTTTCTCTGGGTCAATCACGAGTATGTTGATACTACTGTATTGTATCGAAAAAATCTTTTACCTCAGCACAAGTCGAAGGCGCAGGTTGATGCCGAGAGGCGACTTGTCGGTGGTAGTTTTCTAGAGTTGCGGCGAGACGGTAAAACAGGTCATTACACCATGAATCAAGACTCCACCTTAGCGTTTCGGATCGATGCCACGACGCCGATACCCTTAGTGGGTGCAGCAGGCGGAGCGACCGCAATTGGCACCATGAGTAACTGTTCTGGAGGACTGACTCCCTGGGGAACCATTCTTACTGCTGAAGAAAATGTCGATAACCATTACGATAAAAATTTGAGAGATTATTCAGGCTGGGCAGATCATCATAAACTGCCACCTGAACACTATGGCTACATTGTCGAAATCGACCCTAAAAAACGTGAATTTAGAAAACTGACTAGTTTGGGGCGCTTTGCTCATGAAGGTGCCTTTATTCAAGTGGCAAAAAATAAGAAAGTCGTAGCCTATATGGGTGACGATGCGAAGTTTCAGTGTCTATACAAGTTTGTCTCGCGAGGTACCCTAAGTGGAGATCCTGCTAAAGATCGTGACCTACTGGTTGATGGAACTCTTTATGTTGCGAACTTGGCTAAAGGAGTTTGGGAAGAGTTAGATCCCAAGCATCCTAAGCTACAAGAAAGCGACGACAAAGCTTCTTTCGGCACACTGCGTGACATAGCAATACATACAAGAGCAGCGGCCAATGCCGTAGGCGGTACCCCACTCAATCGTCCTGAGGGAATCACCGTTGATCCCAAAAGTGGGCTTGTTATCGTAGCGTTGACAAACAATTCTAAAGCTGGCGACTACCACGGTAGTCTTTTAAGTCTTAAAGAAGTCGATGGCGATCACAGTGGGACACGTTTTGAGTCACAGACGATACTAACCGGCGGACCAAAGTCGGGCTTATCTTGCCCAGACAATGTCGTGACGGGGCCTGGGTCTTTTCTTTGGGTTGGTATGGATATCAGTGCCTCTGCCAAAGGGCGAGGAGTCTATCAAGCCTTCCCTCGCAATGCCTTACATCGCATCGAGGCAGATTCCGTGGGTAATCTATATTCAAGAAGATTTCTTTTAGCGCCTTTCGGAGCCGAAGTTACAGGCCCTGGTTTCTCTTCAGATGATAAGACGTTGTTTGTTTCCATCCAGCATCCCGGAGAAGGGTCCTTTGTTGCTTTCGATAAGCTCACCAGTCGTTGGCCCGATAATAAAGGCAGACCTAGATCCAGTGTCGTCGGTATCCTAGCTAAATCCTCTAGTTTCTCTTAGTGTTTAGCTTCATTGCTCGCAGAGTAGGAAACATGAGAGGAATGTTTCTTTGTATAGTTATGGCGAGTCTAAATTCATTGCTAGAAGACGCCTAGATTTCTTAGCCATGGGCGCGAAGATAACAATGAATGACTCAACTGCCAGTTTGTGTCCAATTTTGTATGGCTTTCATGGCTGTGGTAGGCCTATTCGTAGCGAGAATCCTAACCCCAAGATCGAGGAATTCCGCAAAACTCGCTCCCCGTCCCAAGTCTGCAGTCCGAAAAGTAGCTGCCATAGGGACTAGGCCCTCCCGGGTCGCAAGGCGAATCAGATTTTGATCGGGTAGACCGATTCCGAGCCATACAGCCGGTAGTCTGGACCGCAAGCTTGTATCGATCATTGACGTATCTGATGATTCTCGGATGCTTGTGGAAAGCACGAGATCAGGATGTCGCCGATGTATGTCCTTGGCATCTGTTAGATTGTATGTGATCACAATCGCCGATCCATGAGCCTGTTCCTCGGCGATCATCTCAGCGATTTCGTCAAATTGTCCTTCTTTGACGTCTATTGAAAGGATGCCTCTTCCACGAATCCATTGCAGAGTTTCACGTAAAGTTGGAACATAGTCATTTGTGATTGTTCCACGGGGGGTGATCAAGCGACATTGTTGTAGCTCATTGTAAAAACGATCTTTTAGCCTTCCTCTGCAGGTCGTCGTTCGGTCGAGACTTTGATCGTGCAGTAGTACGAGTTTACCGTCTGCTGTTGAACGAACGTCAACTTCAATCATCTGAAAGCCTCCGTCAGCGACGCGATACATAGATGAAAGACCATTTTCAGGATAATTTCCGCTTACGCCAGCACGATGTGCTGATATCATAGGTTTTGCTCCCTCGAGCAGCTGATATCGCATAAAAGAAACTAGTGAATCTTGGTCATGAGGCTTTGGTCGGGATTCAGCGAGAGTTGGGTGAAAAAACAAGAAGGTGGTGGAGATGACTGATAGGAAATTGATTAAGCGAGCTCTCCAAAATTTCCTCATAAATGTTTCCTTTTTTAAGTCTATCAGCGGATGCTTTCTGTGATAATAGAAAAGGTAAAGACTAATTGTTTTTCGGTGAAAAAGACAGTTTGTGAATATAAATTTTCAATGAAGAAAGTGATTTCAAAGTAGACAAATACCTACTTGATCTAGGAGAACGGTCGTGCCCCTGAAAGTAAATATTTGAATTATATGGCTAAACATTCATCATTGGTCGATGTCGTTTACTTAAGGATGGTTTGATCGATTAACAAAGGTTGTTTGGATTTGATACCCCGATGCCAACGCATGGCTTAGCCGCTTAGACTCGGTATGCCGATTTTCGGTTTTATACAGTCTAGCTATTCCTCTCAAGCTAGTGATTAACTGTGCCCGAAATTATATTCGTTCATTCTATTCATGTATCGCATATTCGACTATTCGATAGCACCTCCAAAAGAGAGTGTTATCGACAATAAGGTATAAAAATAGAAATTTACCTAAAAATTTCAAGGCTCTTTGGATTGAGTCATCACAGCTAATTCTCTTTGAGCAAAGCGTTGTTTATTTTTAGGATAAACGGACAACAAAAAAATATGCTGTACTGCAATATTTGCCTTAGGTCGGCGTGGTATAGATGAGGTTTTAAAACCTTATTAAACATTTTCATATTGGAGAAAACTAAATGTTAAAACTTGGTGTACTATTATTTTCCTTATTTATCGTCAACTTTGAAGCGATGGCGGCTTGCCATGCATATTGGTTTGGCGCAAGTTATGATTCCGATGCAAACATCTGTATCGAAGAAGGTGTCTCTGGCTGCAAACCAGTGGTCTTCGAGTATGACTCAGTTGAAGCTTGTAAAGTAGTAAATGAGATTCAAGACTGTGTTTCTGATCGTCCATTCCTAGTTCCAAACCTTGAGCATGGTGAAACAATAATAACCAGAGCTGGTTGTGCTGTTGACTTAGGGTTTGATTCTTATGCTACTTGTAGTAACGGAGTCATTGAAACCTATACTATCAGTTGCCCTTCTAATAGCTAATAAACTGCTTAGATTGGGGAATGTCTGTTAGAAAATAAACTAGCAACATCTACACTTATTAATGGTTGCTTACCTTGGATTACTTAAGAGGTAAGTTGCCATTTCTCTGCCATTAAACTGATTATATACGCTTATATTCGAAGTATATGTAGGATTCTGTTTTTTACTGGTCTATAAATCCCTTACCGAAACTCCTTAGTACAATCATACTTTGACTTTAGCAGTCAATTCTGAACACAAAGTCATCCACCTGGTGCCATGATAGCGGGCGTGGGACGGAAACTTTCGAATCGATAGGAAACCTTCGGATCTATCACCTCTAACGAAAAAGTTTCTAGTTTAGTCTAGCTAGGATGCTCAAGAGAGGGAGACCGAATGAAACCTAAGCATTCGATCGTCTTTGAAAGATTTTCTTAAATGGAGCATGTTATGCTGTTGTAAAAACTCAATCTGCGATTCAAATCTGTACCAATTATGTCGAAGCTTGCAACGCTATTATATCCCCGATTGATACAGAATTGCTCCCTAAAGCTCTGTTGACCGAATCCATCAATTGGAGGATCATCGAAGGCACCATGCACTATGGGTAAGCCATTGTAAGTCATAAATGTCTTTATAGGACCAGAATTGCGACATGTTATCGATGTATAATTTAGAATACGGTCTGTTGTATTGAATTGAGTTAGACTTTCGATGGCATCCTCAAATCCTTTGCTTCGGCAGAATCCCTGTTCAAACATACTGATTCCAATACCATCGAAGGGTCCATAGTAGACGATAGGGGCATTTTTATCGTCGGTGAAAACCTTGGTGACCTCAGCAGAAGCTGATCCATAAGATAGAACTAGAAAGCTTGCAGCTAATAGAATTTTCATTGTTTCTCCTTATAGTTATTCAAAACAGATTTATACGTACTTGACCTATGACAACATCAAAAAGCTGTCTAGGCTTTTTAAGCTACACTTATATCACGCTTCTTTTGAGATAATATTGCATAAGAAAAGTTTCGACCCAGCAAATCAGTAACTATTTGCTCGTCTCAAAAAAATCACGGCTACTTTGTCCAACTAGACTTGATAGGTCGAAGACTACAATTTGATCAGAAGTTGATTGAGTGTTTAAGGTGTTGAGCAAATTCCGGGGCTCCGACCTTATCTTATCTCACGACGCAAAGAAATCTTTTGAAGAATGAAGACCATTGTGATCAAAATTAAGTGAAAGATAAGAAAAAACACGGGTTCCAGTGGTACTGTCAACTTTGTTAATTTGACGGCGATTAGGAGAAGAAGAGTAATTATCGCTGTCTTCTCTAGCCAATGATCTGAGACTTTTATAAGACGCCCTACAGCTATTGGAAAAAAAAGTGAAATATATAGGAGAAGAGCCATTAGAATCAAAGAAAGAATTTGATTAAAGTAGTTAGCAATTAATAAGGACAAAAAAAATACTGCGAACACGGTCGATATGTGACGTTTTGAACCATCTGCCTTGGATTCTTTTTTTGAGGAAAAAACATCCAAATTGAGAGAAATAGAAGCGTTAAAACCAAATGAATCAAGGGTTGAAATGATTGCACAAATGAGCGCAATCGTGGCCAGAATGCTATATGACCCAAATTCACTGAGGAAAAAATTAGGTAATGCCTCTTCTGGGGAATCTAGATCAATTCCGGACGTTTTGAGCGAGATTCCAATGCTTATCGATAAAGCGACTATCACAAAATAGAAGAGGCCGCCCGAAAGCAAACCAATTATACCGGCTTGGTTGCTACGTGCCGCCTTAATTCTTATATTAACATCCTGGGAAATAGGAATCCAAAACATAGGAAGAAACAAATACAGAGCTAGGTCAATCGGGAGATCTGAAAACAAAGCTGCCTCTGATGTAGGTATCGGGCTATGGAATTCTATTTTCGATAAGAAGATAAATCCTACAGGAATAACAAACAGCAATACTACAGTGAAAAATTGAAAAAAGTCTGTCTTATTCACACCTTTAAAGCCAGCAAACCCTATGTAAAAATATACAACTAAGGAAACAATCACTATTCTTGTAGTGCTACCAGCTTCGCGGAAGTAAGGCTCGATTAAGCGATCGATTGCCACCAGTTGAGCAGCAGAAAACAAAAGATAAACCAAAAATGATGTGAGTCCGAGTATCAATTTAAGTCTTGAGCTAGCTCCCGTTAACAACCCTGTTATAGTTAATTCTCTGCTTTCTTAAATTTTTTTTACGAGTAGTATACTTGGAATCAAACCGATCAAAACAGTCGTGGGATCGATCAAGATATGCCAACCAAATTGGTAGCCAAGCGAAGCCATATTTAATGTTGCGGCACCGCCAACTATCGACATCGCTGATCCTGCTCCAATGGGAAACGCTCCAACAGACTTTGACAATGAAGATGGCTCGGTGACGTTTACTCTACCCCACAGTGCGATAATAGGGAAAATCATTATTGTTGCAGCGATTAATAGTTGGTCGGTAATATAATTCCTTATAATCCAAGAGGTATCGAAAGAGGCAGAATTAAAGTGAATTGAGGAAGCTCAAATTTATCACCTACGTTGCCGCATTTTACTAAGAGCAAATTACGATTTAGTTACCAGACCAACTGGCTGTAACAATCGAACGACTTCGGTGACTTTTTCTATTCGAATAGGTTCTTTATTGCCATTTTTAGGAAAGAGGACGAAACAACTATCAAATGTATGAACATCATTGTTGTCAATTGTGCCGATGAATTCTCCTTCCTCTAGTTTAGACATATTTGCCAAGTCCGTTCTGAGAAGATAGTTGGATTTTGCGGAAACAATTTGTTTAACCATCAAAGAACGCTCATCTTTATTAACATCAAATTGAACCTCTATAGGTGTCGAAATCTTGTTTAACATGTTTTCTACGATGTTTTGTCCAAACGTAATTTGCTCCTCACAAAAACCTTTGGTTCCAAGTTCGATGCCAAATCCAGAGCCACCTTTTGACAAGTGATAGTTAATAGTAGTCATTCCCTCGCTCGAAAATGATGCAGTAAAGTAAGTGACAAATTGGATATCTGATAGCATCCGCATTAAATTGTAAGAGCATTGGTCAAACCGAGAGATAAAAAACGGACGTGTGGTCTTTGTTTGAGTTTGGTGTAAGTCAATTGCCCATGTGCTTTTTTCCATTATTTGACCGATAAAAATGGCCCTGGCCTCTTCTGCATTGCTTGCTGATTTTAAACCAAAGGAACGATTGAGATCTGATTCAATGAATCGTTTACCAGCTACTGCAGCCTGAATATTGCCCAAGCACAAGCAAACATTGAGCTTTGTCTTCTGGGAGATCAAATGTTTCATGATATTTGCGATGATAGGTAGGCCCACAACCTCATTACCGTGGGTTAGTCCCAATACTAGTAAATCGATATCCCTACCCGTGACACCTTTTTTTCCAGTCCCTCCAAACAACCAGCAATCGCTACCCAATTCTGATATCTCTGATGAAGAGGAAGCAAGGTGTCTAAGGGTTGAGATTTCATCATTTACTGTTCTCATATTTAGGTCTCACTAAGTAATTCCATGGTTGAACACTAACGTTAACTGTTCGTCAGTCGTGGCGAGTGATTTTGTTTTTTTAAGGACGATTTGCGATGGACAGTAGTGTAATACCTGGTTCTAAATCAGGGTTATCATACAGAGAACAGCCTTGGGAGGCTGCACTTGAAAATCATCATCCCAAGGTCACTCTTATATATGCTTCTATCGAGCACAAATTGCTGTAAAAACAAGCTCACGATAGAATTTTCCACTGAAACACCTATCTGATTCTTCTTGTTCGGTTAGAGGGACATCATCATAAACTACTTGTCCATTGAAGTGACTGTTCACTCTGCTGGTTTCTGCAAATCTGAAATCAAACCTGGAGTTATCAAACTGAGCCGGAACCTCGCCATTGGAGAACTTATAGGAATTCTTAATATTGATATCTCCTTCGCATTTTTGAGCTTCAAGGAGTTCTGATCGTTCGGCACTATTGGGAACACAAAGGGCCACTTGGCTTGGCTGACAAACTCCAGATGCGTTTCGATAACCACTATCAAAGTATAGTACGTTTTGAGTTGTGACCATTTTAAAAAGTCTTGCTCGTTTTCGCTCAACATCAGCAAAGGCTGACTGATTTAAAAGAATGAGTAGTGAAAACAATAGAGTAAGGGATTTCATATTAGCTCCTTTGGATTCAATGACCTAAAGTCAAATTTGATTATAAAAAGTATACCTAGTAAAACGTCGAAGCTTTTCTACAATGATGCGTTTATATTTCACACATCTAAGGTCTCAGGGCAAAGAGTAGAATTTTCAATGCAACTCCTTCCTCAAGTCCGTTTCGAACCACAAGGTGAGTTCACCCTTTTCACGCAGAGGAAGCCAGATTATTGCAAAAAAAGTGAAATTGACCTCAAGTTTTTGTTTAACTGTTTTGATTTAAAGGTCAAATAATTTGAGGGTAAGTGGGGGTGAAGATACCCTTTTCCAATTTGGAATGATTCCACTGAATTTTTTTCTTTAAAAGGTCTAGAATCTATTACGGCAATGTACTGACCTGAATCAGCAAACATGATTGCAATTTGGTCGAATGTTCCCTCAGAGTAGACCAGTATTTATTGACGGTCCGCGCTTCAGACTTATCCTTTAAATATAGAACTAGATATTTGACGACATTGTGAATGTATCGTATCCCTTTATTTTCCCAAGCAAGTGCAACAGATTTAAAATTTTTTTGAATAAAAATTTGTTTGTAATCGTTCCCTTCACATCGACATCATATGGAGGATAGTCTATGAAACTCACGCGACATTCATTTGGAAAAATTGCCTTAGTTCTTGGCTTCGGGCTTTGTGCCGTCAGCTGTGGAACTGATGAATCAGTGACAGATTCATCTCTTTCTCTCCGGGCAGCTCCAGGAGGAGGGAGTAGTGGTGGTTCAAATGGCGGTAAATGCCGGGTGACCTCGGGCTCAAATAAGGGCAAAACGGGAACCTACAACGATGGTCGGTGTGAAGGCAGTTGGGGTGGTACAGAATGCGCTGGTCCAGGCGGAACAAACAGGTGCCAGGACGTAAAGAAAGTTGCAACCACCAAACCAGTGGTCGTTGGCGATGGAGGCTTTACCACAAGGCCGTAACTTGGCAAAATGATAACGATGGCAGCTTCATTTAAGCTGTCTGGCTCATCGAAAACCTGAATCGACTTTGTGTTAGCAGACAAGACAAACGCCACAGCTGTGTCCTTGTGTGAGGCAAACCTTGGGGTCTGATTCCAATAATTTCAATGATATATCATGATTTTGGGTCTTGGTCTGTTCTTTGCTTAAGCTATGAAGGCGTCGAAGGGTTTTCGATATTTCTTAATTTATTTTGAGGCATGATGTGAAACTTTCTATGATCACAATACTTTTAACTCTTGGAATGTTAGTTTCTTGCGATAAAGATAAAGACAATAAATCGAACGGGGAGCGTCCCAACTACGCCGATAGCTTTAACGGAAACTGGTACTTGCCCCCAAGCTTCAAAGAGGAGTTTAGCTACACCACAGCTATTTCCATTCAAAATGCTAAGCTTGAAAGTGGCGAATTGCAGCTTATGAGACCACAAGGCGATAACTGTGTAAGTTGGACTCCCTACACGATCTCTGACAATAGATTAACTGTCGAAGATGCTTCTTGTTCGTTGGACATAGAAATTCAGACTGGTATTTTCAAAGAAGAAAGTCAAGGTGATGACGCTAGAAGAGATGGTCATTTAGCGAGCTTAGGTCTTAAATCTAATGTCATGTACAAAGTTGATACAGAGCGGTTCCATAGGATCGTAAATAGCATCCCCAGTGAGAGTTTAGACAATGTACCCGAGAGCATGAAGACGGCCTATTTTGCAGGAATACCAGCAGATCAAGCGGAGCAAGCAAAGGATAGCTGGTTAGAGTTTTCTACAACGAAGAGTTTTATCACCACCGATACGTTTAATTCTGAAATTATCTTCGATGGAACATTCAAACATAAATGGATTTCTGATGATGTTTTCTGTACGATCGTTAGTAAAAATAGTAATACGGCGGGATACTCTTTAATCCTGCCAATTTCCGGAGAAAGAACCTATTTCTGGACTCCCTATAGAAATGCAGACGGCTTGTTCGTTACTGGTACCGTACATAATAGAGTCGATTCTAGCCTAAATTACGATAATATGATCAACTTCCATATAAACGAAGATGCGATAATGTGTCGAAAGAATATTATAAGTGGTCCTATTCTACCTGAAGATCTAACTTCTACCGATTTCTTTACCAGTAAAAGTCTTTAAAAAAAGATCTTCCGAGATTTGCTCGGAAGCCAAAACCTAGGAAGGTCTAGATGTTCAGAGAAATCAAATACTGGAGGATCATCATAGCGGTATAAATTTTAGGTAGTTAATTATCTAGATTATCTACGTAATTTCAAGCGGTAGGTGTCGCCATGTTCTTCAAACGGGCCAT
Organism: Pseudobacteriovorax sp.; assembly: GCA_013215145.1. Taxonomy (GTDB): domain Bacteria; phylum Bdellovibrionota_B; class Oligoflexia; order Oligoflexales; family Oligoflexaceae; genus DT-89. The sequence continues at coordinate 12,179 of JABSRP010000032.1, read as the reverse complement.
GATACTCAAACCCACATTTTTCGTACAAACGTTTTGCAGTAGTATTTTTAGAATTCACGGACAATCCGAAGACGTTTGCTTTCGGATATCTCGCAGAAACATAGTCAATTATCTCTACCAAGGATTTTTTACCATACCCTTGGTTTTGGAATTCCATTGAGATAGCGAAAGCTGAAAGAGAGCACTGGTCTTCTTCAGGAGAAAGGATAAGTCTAAAACATCCAATGATTGTTTGCTGTTTTTTCAGAGCAAATCCTAAGACAGTCCTTCCTGGGATCGGGTTCAAGAGGCAGTTTACGTGCCTTTCAGTCTGATTCTCAAACGCAGCCTGGCTCTCGGTTATCACTATATCTTTAATCATCATGATATTACCTTGGTCTAGAGGTATTAGCTTAATCGAGTTTAAGGATTCCACTGCTTTCCTTGATGCGAAATTAACCTGAAAGTCAATTTTATCAGACCATTCATCTTTAAACAGCGTTATTGGATGAGAAGTCGATGAATATCCATCCTTTGGTCTGATTAACACCATGGCGCCAGATGTAAAATATCTAATAAAAATAGTGATATATGATCAATATTGCTTCGAAATTCTTATGATGAAGACCCCAAGGGGAAAAGAAAGCCTAAAGCCCATGATTGGAGTCCTTACTGATTAATTTGGCATACATATTAACATTGGCTATACGTCTCAAAGCGAACTGATTTCGAACGTATTCAGATACCCAAGAGAGGAAGCTTTCCATGGCCCGATACTTCTGTCATAAAGCAAAAATACCGTCTTTCTTGATCATCTTGCTTTCAATAGTTTTATCTGGTTGTTCAAAAAATATCTCTGACGACTATAGTTCAGTAGCCAGGGACTGTGCTGTGGACTCTGATGATGTGGAGACCGATGTTCGCTTTATCAAACTCGAATCTCCCTTATCCAAAACAGCTCTAATATCCGATTTTGACGTGACGTTAGTCACTAAAAACAGCAGCAGGCTATTGCCAATCAACCGGGAGGGTTGCGTAGCGGTCAATCCAGACGACAAAGGGGTAATCGCAGTTTCTTACAGTAGTCGATGGTTTGGAAAATCGGAAACCAACGAACTATCACCAAATAGGCTCAACAAAATTCCACTTTTCGAAGTCAATAATATCCAAGCTGATTTCGGATGCTCGCAAACAGGCCTGTTCTTCAATAAAAAAGTCTCTTTGCCGATCAATTTATCAGAGCTAGGAAATAGTAGACTACTTGAATTAAATCTCGATGTCGTTCGGCCCGATGATGCTGATTGGAAGCAAACGATCCCAGTAAAACCATTTGGCGATACCTGGACGGATTCTGGTCTCGTGGAGTTTGACACCCTCGCCCAAGAAGGTAGGTATATTGTTTCGTTGACGGCCAATGGTCCCAAAGCTCTCGTGCGTGCTTTTGAATCGACAAACTGCATCGTATCTATTGTTAGGTCGGCACCCCAACTTGTGATTGATAAGAGTATCCAAGAGTCTTTACTAGAAATTACAGTTGGAAGATTTTCCTTTATTCCTATCTCAGCCAGCCAAGGATCCTATCTTCAGGTCTGCCGCAAAACGGATGATTCAGTTTGCCAACCAGGGGACTTTAAAACCGAGCAGCAAATTGTTTTTTCCGATTCTGGCATCTATTACCTTTCTGTGTTTGCAGAAGATCAAGCTCGAAACCGATCCGAAATTTGGCAACGAGTGATTCGTGTTGATGATGAGTTTCCGTTGATCAAAGCACGATTTAATAATCCGGATCTACAGATTCTTGGACAAATTCAACGCCGCCCATCAAGCCTGGTGTCGGTAACGGCGGAACTCTCCGATGACCTCGATACCAAAGAGCAACTAACAGAGAAGCTGCAGTGCCGCCTGAGAATCGTCCCTGACCCTAACACCGAAGTTAAGGGGAGTTTTGCGACGTGTCGTAGTCCAGAATGCGCTGGACAGTCACTGGGAGATTATATCAATTGCCCAGCTCATCTCACATTCGACTTGGGTCAAAGGAACTGGGACATTATTACTGATAGCAAGATGTTCGTGGACTTCAGAGTTTCCGATTCCCTTGGGCAGACAAGTCACTTTCAAATCAACAGCAACTTTTCCAGTGCCAACAGTTATCGATGGGAAGCGATAACGAACCAGGCTTTGGGATTAGCTGAGTCGGTTCCGAATACCAATTTAAACAAATCCTATCGGGACTCATCGGGTAAACTGTGGTTTTATAACTTTCGTCACGTCTTTTTACAGGAAGACTCAGGGTGGACGGGGTTTAACCTATTTAAGGAACTTGATGATATTCCGCATCCAACTCTATCTATTCAACAAGACGCGCAGATTACTCAGATGACAGTAGATTCTGATCAAGCCTTCTGGCTGGCTACCAGTAAAGGTATCTACTACTATAAATCAGACGAAGAAACTATCGTCTATCAGAAGGAGTCTTTCTCCAATCCCGAACCTACCTTCAACCGTTTCGATACGATCTGGCTGATGAATGAAGGTAAAGGAGTCATGGTCTCACAAAATGGATATCTCTATAGCCTTGCCGGTCAGACTTTTCAAGGGCACCCCTGCAACACGGCAGTCCAGGAAAATCTACGCAATATGCGGATAGAAGGCCTACAAGGAGATGAAAATCAGTTTTGGGCCTTCACCCGACTCGGTATCATTCAGTTTTCCAATGAACAATGCGACTTTGAAAGTTATCCCAAACATCCCGATGGTCGGACATTTTCCGTCACAACCTATCAGGATGTCGACCAACGGGTGTGGGTCTCATGGGAGAACTCTCTTTTCATGTATGAGAATAGGAAAAAAGTCGACTACAGCAAAGCTCTCGAAACTCTCGGTATCAACAAAGCCATCACTGCTACCATCGATACCAGTCGAAGACTGTGGATCGGTAGCACTGCGGCCGTTGCTAGGTTGAATACTGATCTGATAACCTATGAGTCGTTTACCCCTGCGGTCATGGGCGTGAGCGATGTCGACGAAGGAAGGTTTTTCCCCAACCGAATCACCGCCGACTCGAAAGGAATATGGATCAACGGCTCCCCGGGACTATTCAGATCTAACCTTTCCTTGGAACCATGGTCAAAAATTACCGATTCTGCAATCATTCGCCGTTTCGTCTCGGCACCGGACGGATCCCTCTCTTTTTCTAACTGGAGCTTGTTTACCTTAACGAATCGCGGTCTTGAAACCCGCAATGAAAAGAACAGCGATCTGCCGGTATGGTTTATCCGCGACTTTGAATTTGACAGCACAGGCTCCCTCGTCAACATTATCGGTGAATCATTTCAGTTTGGCCAAGCCATCGATACTCTAGCTACTAAAAGTACTAAAGGATGGACAACACACATTGACTTCAACGATCAAGTCGATTTAGAAATGGGAGACGACGCAACATCAATCTTAACAGATGATTCTGGAGTCGTCTGGTTCGCTTACGAGAAATCGGGAGTGGTCGCCAATCGAAACGGAGTCTATTCTTTTTATCCTGAAGCTAGTGGAAATCGCCTAGTCAAAGATCCTTCAGGAAACATCTGGTTGGCTGGGCGCGGTCTCTATCTATTTAACCCGGATGAGGATCGATGGATTGCCCATGATCACAGCGCCGATACGAATATACCTTTAACCTTCGTCAGAAACATCATGATCGATGACCAGGGAAAAATTTGGGCCCACGGATACCTACCAGGAACCGTTGAAAACCCTGACGCCCTGCTCGGTGATGCTAAAGGGAATGGTAGACTGATGACCTTGACCGATGGAACTTGGGTCCTTCGACCTACTCCATTAGATGAGACTGACGAAAAGTATGGATTGATTCGAGCCGGGAGCGACGAGGAAGGTCGTCTGTGGGTTATGGGAGCCGAGAAAGATTTTGCCGTCTTTGATCAGGGTAATTGGGTAACATTCACAACGGATCCTTTCGAACTAAAATCGACTTTTAATGACGATGAAAAATTTGTCGTTACCCGCCATCAAGGATATTTCTATTTTTGGATTAAGTCGCGCGGGATTCTACGTTACGATCATCACCTTGCCTCGGAAAATCATTAACTACATGGTCCAGAGTTGTCAGGAAACTTGGACCACCAAGGCCAAGCCAACGAGTCCAGTTACTACGGAGTCATTTCCTGAAATGGGAAGCTCCATTAATAATTTTCAACTATTAAATGCACAGTCAGGCTTCGGCGACGTGGAAACATCTATATAAAATTAATTGAATAAATTCACTAAATTGAACTAAATAAATTGACAGGTAAGTCGTTTAGGTGTATCCAGCACCTCGGGCTAAGAAAAGCTGTAAGGTACGCTTCGGCCCTCCTTCCAGTACTGCCTAAAATTGCTTAGGTTTGTTTTAGGCTTATAGATTTATTAAACACAGTCCAGTACTACTTTTGTAGGTAAGACAAGTTTACAACCATGCAGGGTTTCTATATGAACGAAGTAAGTCTAGGGTCAGCTTATAAGGGTAAACGAATAATAGTTGCAGGTGCTACCGGGTTTGTAGGTAAGGTCTGGCTTGCGATGGTCTTAAGAAATCTCGACGAAATCGGGCATCTTTACCTTCTAGTTCGTTCTGGACGTCAACCAGCTGCAAGCCGAATGGATACCTTGTTCATAGAAAATCAAGTGTTCCAAGATATTAGAACTAAATATAAGACCCAGTTATCTGATTTTTTAGAAAAGAAAGTAACTGTTATCCCCTGCGATTTAAATCTTGCTGATTGTGGGATTGGTGAAGGCGAAGTTGATTTAGATGCCATCGATATGGTCGTGAACTTTTCGGGATTAACAGACTTTGATCCCGATCCAAGTAATGCCTTTGAAGTTAACCTTAAAGGAGCGCTAAATCTTCAAACGCTAGCCTCTAAAACTGGTGGGCAAAAATTGTTGCATATGAGTACCTGCTATACTGCCGGAATTCGTGACGGATTCGTTAAAGAAAAAGTTAGTGAAACGGAAGCACCAAATGGTAAAAAACTGGATCCTTATGCCGTTTACGAGAATGTCATAAAAGTCTGTCAAGAACACTCATCCATCAAACGCCGAAAAAATGAAATTAGGGACATGGCTTTGAGTCTGGGGTGGCCAAATATTTATACTTTCAGTAAGGGTCTGGCTGAAAAAATACTTACCGCGAACAATAGAGTCCAAACTTCCATTATTCGACCTTCGATAATTGAATGTTCAGCATATTTTCCTTTTGCTGGTTGGAATGAAGGAATTAAAACGGCTGCCCCAATAGTGGCGATGATGCGCTCCATAGATCCGAGAGTACCTGCAAAAGGATCAAATATTTTTGATGTCGTTCCAGTCGACCTAGTAGCGAGGGCTTGCATAATCATTGGTAAAGCACTTTTCGAAGGTAGATCGAAGTTAGTCTATCATTGCGCTTCAAGTCATAAAAACCCATTAACGTTCGATGATGCCACCAAACTTGTGCATATAGCGTTTAATAAGAGTGACGGTTATTCTGGGTTTGGAAAACTAGGGAAGTATCTCTACAAGTCAAATGAGTACTGTACTAATAGGACGTATGATCAGACTAGTAGTCTTTTGCAATCACTTAACCGAGGCTTAAGCAAAGTAAAGCCTGTCCTAGAGAAGAATGAAAACTTCAAACTCATCAGTGATCGGATTCCGGTGGTTAATCGGGCTTTAAAGTCGACTGAAAAAATATCAAAGATTGCAGAAAAAGTTCAAAAAACCTACATGTCATTCAAGCCATTTATTTATGACCACAACTATATTTTTGTCACTAATAATCTACTCGAAGAATCCAATCGACTAAATCATCAAGATGAAAATAGGTTCGGGTTCGTAGTTGAAAAAATATGTTGGCGAAATTATTGGATAAACATCCAAGTCCCCGGATTAGAAAAGTGGTCTTTTCCTATTATCGAAGGAAAATCTATTGGTGCTGACTTAGAGGTTCCTTATGGTGACGACCGAGTGCTTTTTCGATCTGAACAAAGGAAAAAACTAGGCTTGGTTTCCAAATTGAATGTTGATAAAAATTCTCTCAAACAGATTAATTCGGATCTTGCTTTGATTGAACTAATGAAAGTTCAGGTGCTTAAAGCTAAAAACCGAAAAGTTTCTAATAAATATGCTAGGGGTAAACCACTTAAAATTTTATTAGTCGGCTATAACGGCTCAAGAAATACGGGCGCTGACGCCAGAGTTGAAGAATTGATTAGACAACTCCGCCACATTCTTGGCGATAAAAATATTGAACTCTCTATTTTTACTTTGAATGAAGAATTAACCCAAGGTTATTTCAAAACAGTTTCTCAAATAAAACTTCCAAAATTCTTTCATATTAAGCTCGATAAAGAGATTCAAAAAAATCATATGGTTGTCGTATGTGAAGGTTCAATGTTTAAAAGTAAATTTGCTAATGCTCTCACAGTGATGAACGCTGGCGCACTAGCTTTGGCTACTGCTCAAGGTAAGTTAGCTGTGGCATATGGTGGTGAGGCCGGTGAAATGGATGAGGTTTTGAAACCCCTTGTCAAAGAGGGCTGCAAAGATGCTTTAATTATTACTCGAAATAAAAACTCATCAGAAGTTTTAAAAAAATTAGGGATTGATTCCAAGGTTGCAACAGATACGGCTTGGACTTTTGAATCTGACCCAATCGATGTCGGCAGAAATATTCTGCGAAGTAAAGGATGGCAAGATGGACAGCATATTCTCGCACTCTGTCCGATAAATCCATTTTTTTGGCCTGTAAAACCAAACATTCCGAAATTACTAGCTAAGCCGTTTAATTCAAGTCTGAAGGCTTCTCACTATTCATCGATTTATTTTCATAAATCTGATCGAGATATACCCTTCAAATTAGATCGCTATTTGGACGATATCGCTCGTGCCGCACTAAGATTTACACAAAATCGTGATATTCATATCATTGTAGTCGGTAGTGAAATGCTTGATAGAGAACCCTGTGAGATCCTATCAAGCAAATTAGGTAATGTGCCAAAATATATCTCTGATGAGTATGACATGTATCAATTAATAAGCATATTAAGAAACGCAGAATATATGATTTCTTCAAGGTATCATGCAATTTTAACTTCAATGCAGGCAAAAGTACTTTCGATTGGATTATCAATGGATGAGAGGATACCAAATTTAATGAAGGATCGTAATAATGAAAACCTCAGTCATCATATAGATAGTGACGATATCGAGACTAGATTATTTAAGAGTCTTGAGTATGTAGAAAAAAACAAAGACCTTGTTCGTCAGAATATAGATGATTGTATAGTCAATAATTTACATTTGATGGGTAAGATGGGTAAGGATTTGATGACTTATGTTGAAGAAAAACTTCCTGAATTTCCTATAAATCAAGAGTTAGTCCACTCAAATGATTTTTTGGAGTTTTTACCTCCAGTTTCGACTAATGTCGCGAATTCATTAAAGCTCAGAGATAGACGAGACACGGTTTTTGGTGCAGGGTTTTATCAATGAAACCGAATGTCGAATTTCTGGGGCAAAGACTTAAATGGAGCCAGGAAGGGAAGGTTTTAGAACTTTGTCTATTGAGAGATCCTCTCAATGAGATCGATGAGCTATTTCTTGATGAAATGGAGATCCTATTAGATGTTCTTCATGAGGAAAGCAATGCTATCGGCTGTTTAATTATGTATAGTTCACGAACCAAAGGTTTCTCAGCTGGGGCTGATTTGAAAGCGTTACATGCGGGCTTGATTTCTAACGAATTGACTCAGTGCGAAAAAGCAAAAAGAGTATCATCATTTATCAATAGAATTCATAATATATTTGATCAGCTCGATAACCTGCCGATAACTGTCATCTCTGCTGTACATGGCTTTTGTTTTGGAGGAGGGTTTGAATTAGCTCTTACCTCAGATATCATCGTTGCTGACTCTAGCACTCGGTTTGCTTTTCCTGAAATGAGACTTGGAATAATTCCATGTTTTGGCGGCATACCGAGATTGAAAAAACTGACCGGTTGCTCATTTATAAATGATATTTTACTAACTGGGAAATCCGTCTCATCAAAAAAAGCGTTTGAACTTGGGATAATCGCTTATTGTGTTCCTGAAGGAAGAAGTTTAGAAATTAGTAGAAAGCTTGCCAAACATGCTTCAACACATGAAGTAGCTTCAATTAAAGCTCTTAAAAGCTTATTGAAAAAGGCTGATCCCTCAGATTTGGTTTTAGAAAAAAAGCTTTTTCTTGAGATGGTCTTTAGTCAAACTGTTGTTGATCGGTTAGATAAATTTGTAAAAAATGAAACAGAAAGGCCCTATATATGATGAAAACTGACATTTTGAGTAAATTGAGTCTTCTATCAGCCGAAACGTTTGGCTGTGACAAAATAGATGTTGATAATGATATTTTTCAGGAGTTAGGAATTGATAGCTATGAAGCGTTACGACTGATAACATTACTTGAAGATGAGTTTAAAGTAGAAATTCCGGACTTTGAGTTAAATGAAGCTAGAACTCTTAGAGAACTCTCAAAACTGATCGCGAGTTATTCATAATGCCGATTTCTATCAAAAGATATGATTCCTTGGGTGAGATTCTTTGGGATGCCTTAATTCAGTATAAAAGTAGAGTTGCATTAATTGAGATTGACCGAAAAAAGTTGAATCATCAAGTGACCTATGCAGAGTTGATGAATGCCGCTTCCCATTTGGTGAATGAATTTAATGCTGTTGGATTGGAGCCAGGTGATAGAATACTCATTCAGATGTCGAACCAAACTCGATGGATCGTCGCGGCAATTGCTGGATTTTATTGTGGAGCAGTCGTTGTCCCAGTTGATGTCAAAGCAAGTGAAGATGAAACAAAACACTATATAAATGAAGCAAAACCAAAGATTATCATCTGTGAAAAACATAGTCTGAAAAGAGTTAGAAAAAGCTTTGAAAAAGTTTTTGTTTTTGCGCCAAATATAGACTGCGATGAGTTTACTAAAGATTTAATATTGGATTTTTCTGAAACTCTTTTAAAAGGCAAAAGGGCATTTAGAGATATTGATGATCAGGCGACCCTAGTTTTTTCGTCTGGTACGGGCGGTTCAATAAAAGGCTGCAAGCTTTCACATAAAAACTATTTGTTCCAATATGATTCGCTGGTCGAAGAGTATCCAATGGTAGAGGGTGATGTTTTCTTTTCCGTCCTTCCTAAGCATCATGCGATCGACTTTATGTGTGGGTTTATTGCGCCACTCTTAACAGGTGCTACAGTCGTACACCAGTTATCTCTCAGGCCTGAGTTTTTGAAGCATACTATGAAAACGTTTGCAGTTACACATACGACTTTTGTACCTTTGATTCTAGAATCTATTCGAAGCTCTATAATAAGGAAAATTGATGACTTACCAAATTTAAAAAAGTCAATTTTTAGACAACTCTCTAAATTTTCTGGAAGATTAGGAACAGGAAAGAGTTCCACAGGTCTTAAAAAGGCAATTTTTGGAGAAGTTCATTCCGAGCTTGGTAAGGATTTGAAGTATATTTTTTGCGGGGGTGCTTACTGCAACCCAGAAATGATACAGTTTTACCATCAATTAGGTATTAATACTGTGATCGGTTACGGTTTAACTGAAGCTTGTACGGTCGTCACATTACAGCGTCAGAACGAGTTGTCACCTGCTTCTGTAGGAAAACCGGTAAAAGGAGTAGAACTTGAGATCGTGAAACCCAACTCTGATGGAGTCGGTGAAGTTGCTGTCAAAGCTCCAACGGTATTTATGGGTTACCAAGGAAAAGAGGATTCAAATATCCGTGATGGATGGCTAATGACGGGGGATTTAGGATGTTTGACGCCAGCGGGCGAATTAATCCTAGTAGGGCGATCTAAGAACATCATCGTAACTCCAGGGGGAAAGAACATATATCCTGAAGAGATTGAGTCTGCTGCCAATGGGATTATCGATACCGAGTTAGTTGCTCTTTCATCACAGTCACTACAGGAACGGAACAGCTTGAACAACGATAGAGTTATTGCGGTGGTTAGAAACTTCGATAGAGATGTTTTAAAACAAATAAAGAAACTTAATTCGAAATTGTCGCCCCATAAAAGAATTAGTGCTGTCATCAATTGGGATAAGGATTTCCCTCTCACGTCTTCTCTTAAAGTCAAGCGAGGAGACTTGGTAAGTCAGCTGAGGTCTTCAAAATTCGTTTTACAAGAAGTCTGAGGCATATATTATGACGATAACCTAGGTCAATTCTTAATATGGAAAATTCCCTATAAAAATCTGACCATCCCTAGCTTTATCAATGACTACATCCGATGTCTGACGACTCCTATTTTCAAATCATTATCCACAGCTGACCAACAAAAATTAATTGGCTGGATTCCAGGTAAGTTGTTAGCACATACATTATGGAATCTCGTTGGAGGGTGCATTCATGGCGCATAAGCTGGTTAAAGCGAACAAAAAACTATCTCTATTAGGCGGAGCACCGTTATTTGACGAGCTCTTGAAATCGGTAAATTTTAATTCGCAATATAATCGCGTCTTGCCGATCCTAAAATACAAAGGCCATCAAGACAGTTTTTTCAAGTTTAAGGCCTTGGTTTGTAGTTTTATTCATGACTGTGATTGTTTGGCAGTTACTGACGATTTAAACGATGACCCTAGCTATTTGGAGATGATAAATCATCCGTCTTGTAAGCCGCCTACCGACGACAATTATCTTAGCGGATTTACCGAAGAGAACATCTACAATATGCAGAATACGACAATCGGTTTAAACCTTGACTTAAGGGCTCAGTTAGAAGCAAGTTTTACCGAAGAGGATAAGATGCGGGATCATGTGATGTTGCTCGATTGTGATACGACAAAGAATCGGCAGTATGCTCAGAAGATGGAAGCTGTGGAGGTTAGTCATGAGAAAAAACTATCTCTCGATACTCAAAATATTTTTGATGAGCTCGGTTTTCAATATCATATCGATGTGAGGCCTAGCGCTACCCACAGCTGGAATGGAGCGGGTTTAGCCTGTGCGAACGTCATCAGGCAGATAAAAAAGCATAGGATGTTCAAAGGTAGGAAGTTTTGGATGAGAGCAGATGCTGGATACTATGGTTCCGATTTTTTCAATTCATTACTTGCAGTAGGGTGCGATTTTCTTGTTGCGGTAAACAAGAGCGGAAAAAGTTTTAACATAGTTCTAGACCAGATTCATAATTGGCAAGAAGTCGATAGAAAAGATCCGAAACGCATCAAGTTTTACGATGATCGTGAGGTAGAGATTGGCTCAACTAACTATCAGTTACCCCATTGCGAGAGACAATTACGTTATGTTGTAATGAGGGCAGAAAAACCCAATGACAGTACTTTATTTGCAGATCACATTGAGTATGATTACTTTGCCATCTGTACAAGCCTAGATGAGCTAAGGCTCAGCGATACCGATTTGATCCTTACATACCGCAAGCGTGCTCAGGCGGAGAACTATATTACAGAGATGAACTATGGTTTTGATCTAAAGCATTATCCATGCCTCAAACTTACGGCAAACAAAGCCTATGCAGCCATAGCTAGTGTCGCCTACAATCTCCTGCGTTTTATTGGTCTTATGTATGTGGATGACTTCACAGATAGCAAACCAAAATTTACGAAAAAAATAAGGAAACAATTTTTGTCCATTCCTTGCCTGGTGGCGTGTGCTGGTAAAGACAGAATGATCGAAACAACAAAATTTTAGACTATTGGCCTCACGCTATGAGTTGGATCTTTGCAACGAATCAGCTGTATGTCACAAAACCAGTTTTTTGCCTCTGGTGAAGAGGATGCAAGAGCAAGGAAACGAGATTCCAATAGAAAAAGACGCACCGATGTCATCGTCGTCTCTGTTTTTTGATGAAAAATTCAGATCCGGAAAGGTTCGTTTTGAAATTTTTCCGATTTTGGATTTATACGCAGAAAGTGGTGAGATGACAAAGAAATCCAGAATACTTCTATAACTGTCAGATAATATTGTTTAAGTTCTTTGACCCTTGTTTCTCTTTTTCTAGTATGCCCTGATTGGTCCTCAGTTGTCCCTTATGATCCCCCAATATTGGTATATTAATCTTGGAATACCGACACTAACCCCAAAAGACGTACCATTTAAAAGTTGAGTCTCAAATCCGATAACGTATTGATTGGAGACTCAAATG
>JABSRP010000031.1 GCA_013215145.1 Pseudobacteriovorax sp. | reverse complement strand
AAGCGTAGAACTATGGAATCAATTGAATATCTCTTGAAGATTTGAATCTACTCGAAAACGCTAGTTCTCATAGAAAGAACATCAAATAGAGTTTAGCAAATACACCAATCTCAAAAGAGATGAGTTCCTAGACTGGTGTTTGGATCAAAGTCTAGAAATCATCTCGATTCAGTTCGAACTTGATTCCGAACGCTAGTCGTCAGTGACAGATTTTCTTATTCACAGAATATGCAAACTACAAAGTCAAAGTCGCAAACTCTACTGGCTACGAAATTTATCAAACCACCCAAGGATATACAGGGACTTCAAAGCAAGCTGGCTTGGTCGGCTGGCGATTCCGTGAGCTGCATCAGGAAACCGCACCATAGCTGATTCAACTCCCCGCAATTTGAGAGCTTGATAATACTGCTCGGTCTCAGACATGGGTGTTCGGTAATCCTTTTCACCAGTTAGCAGCATCGTTGGCGTTTGCACTTGGCCAACCAACGATATGGGCGATTGTTTATAGTAAGTCATGGGATCGTCCCAAGGCATCTTTTGGAACCAATTCTGTGCAAAAAAGTGAAATCGATCTGCGGTTAAAACAAAGCTGAACCAATTGATCACCGGCTTGGATACGACTGCTGCCCGAAACCGATTGGTTTTCCCTATAATCCAAGATGTCAGCACACCGCCGCCACTACCACCAGTGACAAAGAGATTATTGCCGTCAACGAAGGGTAACTGGCTCATGTGATCAACCACTGCCATTAAATCATCGTAGTCCTCGCTCGGATAGTTATGACTAATTTTTTGGGCAAATTCATCTCCGTAACCGGTACTTCCACGAGGATTGGCATAAACAACACAATATCCTGCAGACGCGAACAACTGCAACTCAGCGGCAAAATTTGGTCCGTAGCTAGCGAAGGGGCCACCATGAATTTCCATGATCAAAGGGCAAGGCTTTTCTGGACTTGCACTTTCAGGCCTTAAATACCAAGCATGAATGGTTTCCTTGCCTGGGGTTTTACTAGTGGTGAAACCTTCGACTCGAGCAAGATTAACCGACCCCAAAACATCCTGATTCAAGTCCGTGAATTGCTTTATTTTGCTGCGAGCGGAGGCTTTGTAGCCAACGTTTGAAAGGTCTTGTGTGCCTCCTTTGGTAAAGGCAATAGCGCCATTATCAGAAACGGAAAATTGCCCCGATGAGTAAGGCCGTCCTATGGCCAATCCACCAAGTGATAGACCCATGTCTTTCCATTTACCCTTTAGATTGGTCATTCCAATCTTCTCTACGCCGTCGGACTCGTAGCGAAAATAAAGGCTTCGCCCACGGTTGGCCCACTGAATATCTGAAATATTGCGATCAATATCTAGCAGAAGCCGCATACCTGTTCCGTCTGCCTTGGAGAGATAAATCCTTTGATACTGACGCGCCTTGGTCGGAGGGGCAAAACCGAGAGATGCTATGGTTTTATACTTAGGATCGGCTGTTACATATCGATGGGTATCCGGACTGACGACTAGTGGCTGAATACGTTCCGTTTTGGTGTCAATTTGGTAAATGTTAGAATGCAGAGGCTTACGCACCCAATCTGGCTCCAATAAACCAGAAAAAAGAATCCTCTGATCGCCTAGCCATGATAGCTTTGGATGAATGCGATGATTCCCTTTTGTCAGCTGCCTAGGAGTCCCACCTTGGGAAGATAAAAGAAACATTTGCGGGCTTGCATCAGGCAGATAGCCTTTGCCATCAGATCGATAGTGATCATGTTGGATGACCAAGGGATCCTTAGCCCAGGCCTCCTGCCTCTTGATTCGCAATCCTTTTATGAGTGGTTTGCTTTGATTTTTAACATTTTGAATAAACACGATTTGACGACCATTAGGTGACCATGAGAACGAGCGAGCATCCCCTCGAACCTCAGCCAAGCGACTTATCTTACCGCTCTGTAGCCAATAAACAAAAAGAACCTGTTGTTTCTTATGGGCAGACACATACAAAATCCTTTTGCCGTCTGGCGACCAAACCGGCCCTTTGCTAGTAGTCAGTCCATCTGTCACTGGTAGCGATTCTCCAGTTTTCGTATTAATCAGCCAAATGGATGAGACTTTCTTGTCAAGGTTTTTGTCCATACGAGATCTGGCATAGGCGATGTGTTTCGAGTTGGGCGACAGGGCTATATCACTGGCCTGCTCAAGCTCAAACACCTGCTCTGGCTGCAGTAGGGTAGCATTATCACGCCAATCAGCCATTCCAAGCGGGGTTAGTATTGGTAGCATTAGCCACAAAGACATAGAAATGAGAGTAAACTTCAAGACAAATCTCCTTTGCTTAGCATCACAAGGACTCACTTCACTAAGTAGGGCGCCGTTTAACACTAAGTTTAACTAGCTTGCCTCGTTCTACGTTGCCACTTAGAATTGGTCAACATTTGATATATGGCGGGTGCCATAACGAATGGAACATAGGTTGCGTTAGGCTGGCTGCTTGAATGGTGAATCTTTATAGAAAAACGGATCAATCATGCTGCTTGGAATCAGGATGCGAAAGGTAACGGAGCACCTGGATTCTCCCGGTCCATAATCGAATCTAGGCCCTAGTTCAAGCTCAATGGATGCTCCGAGCCCCTCTAAGAAGCTGCGAATAGCGCACATTCCGACACCTCTTCCCGAAATATCACTGACTCCCGAAGCGGTGGACACTCCAGAAAGAAATATCAGCTCGGCTTTTTCCTTATCGGAAAGCTTGTCCACATCAATATCAGGATCGATAAGCTTAGACTTCTCAGCAATGCGATCAAGGTCTAGGCCGCGGCCATCATCACCATACATGAGGTAATAGTTTACCCCTTCCTCTTGGACAGAAACGGATATGGTGCCGCGCTTACTTTTGCCAAAGCGGATACGATCCTCTTTGGTTTCCAGTCCGTGATCCATGCTATTGCGAATCATATGAACCAAGACATCTTGAAGCAGGCGGGCTGCTTCGCGATTCACCCTCAACTCTAGACCATGAGTCGAAACACTAGGGTTTTCTTTTCCCAGATCACGAGCCATACGCTCGATATCGTTATAGAATTCCTTAAGGATCTCACCAATACCGAAGTAGTATTTTTCAGAAAATAAAGAGTATATCGACAAGGTTTCGGTTTTGAGTTGGTCAGGTGCATCGAGAGATTTCACCAATGACTCAAGCATCGTACCGACTTTGTTTCGTTCGAGTAGGATCATTTCGCCCTCATCCATTTGCCAACGTAATTTTTGCGTCGCAAGAGCGATATATTTTTCTAACACTGACCGCGAAGCCTGAAGCTCATCAATAGCCTTCTGCTTATCCCATTGCGTTTTATCCACCAACAAATCGGAGTAATATTGCTCGGTATCATGAGCCATGTCTACGAGTTCCGACAGGTTGATCTGTCTGGCATTGCCTTTTAAGGTATGAAAATTGATAAACATCATCTTAACACTAGCGGCAGAAAAGGAATCCGAAGCCAAGGCAAGGTGTAAGTTCTCTTCAATAAGCTTCTGACCCTTGCGACAGAATTTCACGAAGGTGGATTTTTCCAGACTTATGATTTCAGATAGAAGCTCCAACTCCTGGCGGCTCTTCTCGGTGGCATCTTTGAGTTTCAATAACTCGGTAACATCTTTGAAGGTAAGCACTATCGTCTCCACCTCGTCGTCGCTGTTACATTCCACAGCCCAATCGAGTTCCAACTCTATTTTTTGATTGTTTCCGTTGATAAACGAGATAGCATCGGGTAGGTGATCGCTATTGGTCTCAAAGTTGATGACGTCTTCTCCCATAGCGGAAGAGAGGGCAGCCATAACGCGATCTTTGCCATCGTTACTTGTCTGGCAACGACTCAAAAAGACCTCTTCAAAGGATGTGTTTTTCAAGGTTTTTTCACCAATAATAGACGCAGCTGCCTTCGAGTATTCCCCTCCGATGGTATACGTGGGGCCACTTATGGAAATGATACCCTGATGGATAGTGTCCAGTAGACTTTGCACTTTTTTCGTCTTGCGTTTGACCTCTTTCTCCAAATCACGGTTCATTTGCTGTATTTTTTCAAATAGAGCTATACGTTCCTGCTGCAGCTTGCGGATGCGATTCGCCAAAGCAACAGAAAGCAAAATCACCTCGACAGCTGATCCGATTTGCGGACCGAAATCGGTGAATATATTGTTAGGCAACACTCCAAAATTCTGTAAGCCAAAGGCAAGGCAGCCAATCAAAAAGCAGCTAAACGCCAAAAAATAAAGTCTCGCGTCAATACTCTTGCGAAAGTTCACGATCGCCGGTATCACACAAGTCGTACTAACCAAAATCCCCATAAGAGCAGCGCCAATGACGGCAATTTTATATGGTAGAAAAAAACTGGCAACGGAGTTGATTCCGGCTAAGGACCCCATTCCCAGAACGAGTAGACCTAAACGAGGATTGGATTCCTTTAAGTCCAAGAATTGGTAGGTAAACAAACCTAGAAAAAACAAGGTAGCTGTGACTGAAAAAGGCACCACTTTCTCGTGAAAAAATATCGCCTCTGGCCATAGGTACTGATAGTCGTAGCCGGCGATACCAGACTGAAAAATCACGAAGAATCCCATGTAAAGGACATAATACATGTAAGACCGACTCCGCGTGATCAGAAAAATAATGGCGTTATAAATCACCATCACCGTAAGAGCACCAAAGTAAAGTAAGTTTAAATTGGATTCGGTTTGCTGAGACTCCCAAAACACCTCAGGATGAAACAAGGTCAACCCCATCTTAAAGGAGCTTGCAGATTTCACCCGAATAAAAATGTCGTAAACCTGATCGCTTTCGAGGTCAAGGACAGCATTTAACTTCCGGTGATTAACTCCCCTTTGATCAAAAGGCAACTGATCGCCAGTATTGATTTCTTTAATCAAATTCCCATTTTGTGAAATAAAAATATCGACATGATCCAAGAGAGGATAATCAAAGACTAGTAGATAATCTCCCGCACGGTTCTGATTTTCCAAACGGCCGAAAAGCCAGTAGGTAGATGCAGTAAATCCGAAATTAAGAGAGGCCTTATCCGAACGCCTAAACTCGGATAGCTGGCTGGAAATCGAATCATGGTCAAAACGGGATTCTTTATCTTCGAAGTAGTAGAACTCGGTTCCTAAGACTCTGGAGGAAAAGTCATCACCAATAAGTACAGGCTTTGACGTATCCGCGTGAAGGATCGTGTTCACGTTTGACACAACGATTATGGCTAAAAACCTGATGAACCAATGCATAGTGTACCTCCGTGGTGGTATCGGAGGTTTCCTCTATGGGTTAAGCGAACCCTACTGAACGGAGCTTTGCATCATCCTAGTGGTTTTGCAAGCTATTGTTTATTTTGAAAAAAACTTACGACTACGCTTCCCTTTGTGACTTAATAACGCTTTTTGTAGCCATGAGACCCGTTGTTCATAGCGCAGTAACCGATTTCTGTTGCGAAATACCCTGGGTATTTTTCTTGCCAAGTCCCCTTGGTACCATGACTGAACCCCATATTATGTGCGACCTCATGAGCGATCACCATTATCCAGATATTTTCGCGATCAGCGGCTGAAGCCGTCTTCAAATGATCATGAAGGGCTTCTTGCCCAAGATCGATACGCAGGTTCTCGATGCGATAGTGACGCTTATCAATTTGCGCAACCCCCACTTTTGCTTGACCGAGGACACCCTTACGCAAGCTTTTTTTCTCGACGGTGAGAGTTACCTTACGCGACTTATTGATGACAGGCATGCTATTACCCCAACGCTTGCGAATCTGATTTTTATTTTCCTTGGTGGTATGGCGATACCCGCAGTTAGCAACGTCCGACGTCGCTAGGCGCCGAAACGCTTCGGTCGCAGCCCCCTGAATCAATGCCTTATCGTCTTTTTGCCAGGCACCAGCTGGAAGTAAATTAACAGTGACCTCAATCTCGTCGCCAAAAGCATGCAGACTTAGAATCCCCACGAGTGAGCTAAGCAAAAAGTTTATCCAGGCATCTTTCATGACGGTACTCCTTCTTCAGTTAAGCCTTTGCTTCCAGGAGGTATCGTATCACAGCTTTTTATGAGTCATCGTTAATTTGTTCAACCTCTTTGTTATGCGGTGATCCAGAGGAACAAGACTATCCTGAGTGTAGGTTTTCTCTTCGCACCGTCACGATTTCCTACCAATTAAAGTTGCGGCTGGCCAGCCGGTTAAAAATTCACTTGCTAGTTTTTTGTTAACAAGTTAACTAAACTCCAAAATAAAGGAGAACTGTATGAAATATTTCGTAGTATTGATGGCCCTCATCGCTTCGACCATGTCTTATGGTCAGGGTTATCGCTCGTACAATGAGGTGGCGGATGCCCTGAGCAGGCTAACCGCTAACCAACCCACAACGCTAAGCCTGGAGTCTTATGGCACTTCAGGCCAAGGGCGCAATCTTTTAGCGCTATCCTGGACTCAAGATAGCGAGACAGCTTCAGACAAACCGAAGATCATGATCACCGCTGCCACACATGGTGACGAACGCATCACAACTGAAGCGCTTCTGCGCTATCTAGAATCCACGTTACAAGAGCGTCCGCGGAATCCTATCTATGCTAGCCTCATCGAACAGTATGAAATTATTTTCGTACCCATCGTCAGCCCAGACAGTTTTGAGCGCGTATCAAGAACCGTAAATGGCGTCGACCCCAACCGATCATTTCCGGGTCCGGGAACCAATCGCCAGGGCTCCGCCGTCACAGCGATTCAGGCACTGATTGACTACACCAAACCGCACAATATTGTCGCCGTCATCGACCTTCATGCCTTCGGCGAAGTGTTTCTTCTACCTTGGGGCCATACTCTAAGTAATATCGCTCCGGATGACTGGAGAACGCTACAAACTCTCGCCAATGACGCTGCCGCAGGCACCGGCTATCGAGTGGTTAAGTTGACAAGTTTTCTCGGCGGCCGGACAGCGGCTGGCGGGTCCGCTGATTATTGGTACGGGAGGCAAGGAGCTCTATCTATGGGCCTTGAAATCGCCCGAAGAAAAATCCCCCCCACCAATCAAATTCCATCCGTGACAGACACTGTCACTAAGATTCTGGATCAATACTTTCTATCGATCCTAAACAATATTCAGCTAGGAGACTAAATGACGCACCTACCAAAACTATTATCCGCCGTTGCCATGGTTAGCAGTCTTATTGCCTGTGGCGTCGCAACCGAAGAGACCTCAACAACTAAAATAGTCGGCGGACGACTTGTCGAGAACGGAGACCTGGAGGTCCTCTCAACGGTAGCTTTGACCAGTCGTGGACGAGCTTTCTGCAGTGGCACGCTGATTCGTGAGAACGTCGTGGTTACAGCAGGACACTGTTTGGGCGGCAGAACCCCCGACATCACTTTTGGTCTCAGCGATCGCACGGGGACCACGGTCAGGGCAAGCCGGGCTATAAGAAACCCCGAGGGCTTCGATGTCGGTCTTGTGATACTTGCTGAGGCGCCCCCATCTTGGGCTCGGCCAGTTACTATTCTAGAAGATGACTTTGTGTTAGAGGCAGGTGACCCTCTTATCTTGGCTGGCTTTGGCCAAACAAGTGGTTCCGGCGGAAGCTCTGGTCGTCTAAAAACAGTGACAACCATTTTTGACCAAATCAGCGTTGAAGCTAAAGAGGTTTGGTTTGGCCCAACCCCAGGTTTATCAGCCTGCCGAGGCGATTCAGGTGGCCCCATGTACGTGAAGAAATCAAACGAAATAGGCGAGGACTCCTTATTTCTATTAGGGTCTACCATTGGCGGCTTCCGTCCTCCCGCATGCTCCGGATCGGGACGATACGCAGACTCACGGGCTCACCGTGATTGGATTCTATCTGTGATTGGAGAGTAATACTTTCCATCTTTGGGAGGGGCGTCTGACCTAGACGGCCTTCTCATTTTCCTCTTCTGCCAATCGTTTTTCGACCAAAAGCAGAAGCTCTCGCAGCTGAGCTTTCTTTAGAGGTTTCGCAAGAAAGTGCTCCATACCGCTAGCGACACATCGCTGTCTTTCATCTTCCAAAACACTGGCTGTCAAGGCTGAAATAAAAGGTTGACTGATATTCAGCTGGCGAATGGCTTTCGTAGCATCCCAGCCATCCATCTCCGGCATGTGGCAGTCCATCAAAATGAGATGAAAATGATCCACTTGAACAGCATCCACGGCTATTTGACCATTACCAACAATTTTGGGGTTAATATGAAATTTCTCTAAAAACTTTTTAATCACCTGCTGGTTGAGTTGATTATCTTCGGCCACCAGTACCTTGAGATGACTAAAATCATCTGAGCTAAGGTTTGCCTCTGATGGTACCGTTGGCTTATTCGGTTCGACGACAATCTGTTCACATCGCTCGGTAATAAGGGAGACGGTCACTGTGGTTCCACGCCCCAGATGACTGTCAACCTCGATGGTTCCATGCATTTTTTCCAGCAGCTTTTTACACAAGGCGAGGCCGACTCCAACGCCACCAAAACGTCTGGTGCTGGAGTTATCAATTTGATGAAAGGGAATAAAAAGCTGTGATAACTGCTCCTCCGTCATGCCAATGCCACGATCACGCACCTCAACAAGAAGTTCCTGCTGGTGGTCAGAGTGTCTTCGAGACATGATGCGGATAAGAACGCCCGATTTTCCCGAAAACTTAATGGCGTTACTCACGATATTGATGAAGACTTGCATGAGCCGCTGCCTATCGGCTTTGATAAGAGGGAGTTCCAAACCCTTGCAATCGAGTTCCACAGCTGTCTCGAAATCCAGTGCCTTAGATGCCGTGACCGAGACGATATCTTGAAAAAATCGTTTTAGTGAAATGGTTTCATCGTGAAAAATAAGCTCATCAGAGCCGCTCTTCGAAAACACTAGAATATCGTCGATGAGTGACAAAAGGACTTCACCAGATTTTTCCCCAGCAGCCAGTTGCCGGACATCATCCTCCGACAGCCTGCTTTTATCCACTAACGACAAAAGACCCAGAATACCATTCATAGGAGTGCGGACCTCATGGGACATATTTGCCAAAAACAACGACTTTGCTTCTAGAGCCTCTTCGACCTTGCTTTTTTCCTCCCGAAGTCGTTTGTTGAGTTTATCTAGATTGCTATCCACAAGGTCGCGCCCCGATTCGAAGGCGTAGCTGATGCCACAACTTCCTACAGTGAGAAAAAAGTAAAAGGCAAACTTGGCAATCAAACCGTGCTCTCTAGAGGTATAAGGCTGTGTACTAATGGCGCCATTAATATCCAAAGCGAAAATACTGGCTAATGAAATAAGGGATAGCAAACCGAAGGTTACAAGCCCCCGATTTCCCAACAAAAAAGAGCCTAACATCGGTAAAAACACCAGCACCGAAACGGCCGGTGTTAAGAAGCCCCGAACGGACAGGGATAACACGGTAACAGCGAAGTACATAAGAACAAAGAAGAGATAAGTACCGACTATGGAACTTAGGCTGTTGCGAAAAATTCCAACGAGTAGCGCAACATTTAAAAGTAGATAAACCAGAACACCGATAAAGGCCCCAGGTTCCATAGGGGCAGTCACCGTTCGCGTAAAAACCACCAAGCTTACTGTAATACAGGTGGCAAAGCTGGATGCCTTGAGGACCTTAGCACGTAACAGTGCCTTTTGCTTTTCAAGCTTGTGATCTGGGAATGCCTCAGCATTATTACTCATCAATTCTCCTAGTCCAGAACAGAGGTAGGATCGACGTTTTTTCTAAAGAATTTAGATAGTCAAGACTTAAGGATAGGGATGATCACATAGGGTAGCGGGGTCGAGAGAGTACTGATATTGAAGACGGGCTCGTAGATATCCCACAAGCCCTCTGCATGATTACTTATTCAATGATTTTTTACGGTATTTTAGATCGGTCTTACATTTTCTCAACTCACCCTGGACAAATCTCAATGCTTTTCTCAAGTTGGACTGCTGAGTTTGGGTTTCCGCCATGACTTTTTTCAAATATTGTTTTTCGACAATTTTTAGCTTACCATTCTCATCCACACCCATCTCGCGAGTTTTTTCGTAGTTTGGTCTTAGGTTCTCATAGTCTTTGACCCTTTTATATTTGCCATCGCCATTCAAGCTAGGATCGGAAAACTGTTGAATACACTCATCCAAATCAAAGGCATCCCGCTCCAGTTCTAGAAAAAGATTCTCGTTGACCCGTTGAGCAATCATTAGGTCTTGTCCCGGATCTTTTTCTTTTTGAATGATAACCTCGCCCTTCTCGTTGTATCCGTATCTGCCATCCTCTACTTTACCTACCTCGGTCATCTCTGTTTCGATTTCCTTCGCGCGGTAATCTGGTTCGGTTGTCGAACAGCTTGCCATAAATATAAGACCAAGAAATACCAGACACTTCATTTCTATCTCCTACGGAATTCTCTAGCAAAAGGGATAGGCAATCGCGATAACTCCATAAACCGAAATACCCATGCCCTCCCACTCGATTATTTAGAATCAGCCTAATCAAGTCAATTAAAACATAAAAATTAATCGGATAATCCCAGGATACACGAAAGAATCATGACTCCAAACTGGAATTAATTCCAAACTTTCTAGTAACATGTAGAAATCCAAATAAATCTTGAGGTATGCCTATGGATATGACGTTGCCTTGCGCTGTGAGAAGACTCTTCTTATTCGTTTTGGGATTTTCGATTCAACTTTTACCTCTAGAAGCTCGTAGCTGTGAGGGAGATGGCGTCCATACCGCAAGCGGGAATAAATTATTGGATCTCGAGCTAAAACCGTCCCATCAGCCCATAGTAAGCTGCGATAACGCAATCCATAAGCAAGAGACCAATCATACGGTCATGGTGAGTCGTATTTCAGAATTCCGACTGCAGGGGGTGCACGGTGAGGAGGAGGTGTGGCCTTTAGAAAACGGCATTCAAGTTGACATATTACGAGGACATAGCGTCGAATCGATCTTCGGTACGGTCACCGATACCGATTGGGACCGCCTTCAACAAAAATTTGAGATTCAGGAACATGGTCGTGTGATGGTGTCGGTGGATTTACAGGACAGAATTCAACGCGATTACTCGTACAGTCGGCGTGATAGTCTGTTGGAAATAGCTTTCGGAGAAACGGACGCTGAATCAGCGCGGGCACCTTATCCCGCAAGCCTCAAATGGAACGGAGTACCAGTTCCCTGTGAGGCTGGCTTTTTTATGTTGGACCGCTAGTTTGCCGAAGCCGAATGTCCCGAAGAGTCTTTATTGAGCTTTTCAATTTCGGCAATCACTTCTGCGTACTCGCGAAGTTTCCCATTCCTCTGAAACTGCAGTGCAGATTCGTAAAGCTTCTCAATCTTTTTTTGTCGAGCTTTTGCTGGATCTTTTCTAAAAAAACTAAACATAAAATAGCCTCCCTGGAATACACTTTACGGCAGCGGTTACAATAAAACGAAGCCTCATGACGTGGCAGGTTGAATATTTCATAATTTTCGAGACTTAGGTCTCGTTTTGGCCTTTTTTTTGAGAAGGCATAGGATTGACAATCATTGAGCAAAATAAGGAGCTTAGAGCTCCCAATTATAGGGCAAGGTCATCTACTTCGTGCGATCGTCATCATTTCAGCGCTCTTCCCCTTTCTAGAGATGGAAGCATTATCCCAAGGAAGAAAAGTAAAGTCACTCTGTGACGGTAAGTCGGCGGCTGACTACCGAAACAGCGACTGTATTGAGCAGCTATCAAATATTGCTGCCTCAAAGCTAATTTTTTCATGCGACAATAATTTTCAGTCATCCGATGCTGTTGCCTATTCCGTCTTTTTTGTAGAGGAATACTGGGAAGATATTCATCCGAGTCCAGAAATTTTAGACTTCAAAAAAGGGATACTCATCAGCACGAAAAGCTACAGCGAAGCCATCAATAGTTTGGGCGAGCTTATGAGCGTTAGTAAGTCCGAAGACAATCGCGACGGCAAAAATCTCGAAATCTATACCTTCAAATACCGCGAAAACTTCAGTGAAGAAATTGTAAGGCGGCAAGGTCTCTTAGATTCTCTGAAAAAAAAGGGTAGCGATAAACTCTTAGAGATTGCACTTGTCTTGCAGATATCCGGGGAGAGCCCAGACCAAAAGAAAACAATATCCGAAGTACGCTTCGGTGACAGCTCTCAACCGTGTGCCAGTGGGTTTCAGTCCCCAGGTGTCCTTGAGAAATCTTTGGAACTGTAATGACATTGAGGAAATTATGCTTGTGGAAGTTCTAAAACGATTTTGGCCACTGTTGTTTCTCTCCAGTTGTGTCAGTCAGCCAGAGGTGCCGTTAACCTCTGATTTACCTCCCACTGACACAGGCTTGGCGTCGGCACTTTTACACTGCGACATCGACAATCACCCACACGGAAATAAATCTCTATTTCTGGGTAACGAGATCACATACTACGACAGTGAAAATATTAACTACGGATCAAACGCTTGGTTTGGTCAGGGTATTCGAGATAAAAGTGCATTACCGAGTTGGATCAGTCTCGAGGCGTTCCACTCGGGAAATTTGGGGTATCCCGGATATCCCGGTGGCGATAGACGAGCTGTATCTCCCGGGGCCACTCCGGATAATCTACGACTAGCCATCATCGACATTCGGAAAGTCGACAATGTCTTGCACTACCACTACTTTTCCAATGAAACAGCTTTGAATCCTCTCGAAAATTGGGGAGCGACAATTCCCTTGGACATGCTCGCTGCCGCTGTCACGATCCGAAGTAAAAGCAAGGGAAAATTCGGTCTCACTGGAAACATCTCCCGGACAGAAAGCATCGGTCAATTTTTAACAAGGCTTTCTCAGACCAGTGAATCGGGGAGCGCCAACTGGTTAAAATCACTTACTGGAGGCCGGCAACTGGAAAGCTTTTTTCAGGAATGGCTAACAAAAAATGACCCTAGCCAGTCCTTTGGATCCACTTTCGGCAAACGGATGAAAAATCATGGAAGAACCTTGTCATTTCAGGATGAAGTTTTGTTGTTCAAGGATGCAGGTACATTTAGACGAAAAACCCGCAGTAATACAATTAAACCCATTATCATGGCAGAATTTTGGAAACGTTTGGCTGTCAATTCTCAAGATACTAACACCTGGGCTCAGGGAGTCACAGCGAGTGATACGGCGATTCTGCTTTACGGAAATCAAAGCCCGCAACTCGATCAATTAGGCGGTCTTATGCTTCATACAAAAAACATGGAAGGCCCCATCCTCAGCCATACCATCCCTCGCGCCGCTCTCTCCAAGCTCTCTGACGACTGGCGCTTATTCGGAAAAACAGGTACAGGATATTCTAAAGAAAGAGGGCGCGATGAGGCAGCTGTGGGAGGTTTTCTATGCATACCCAAAAACTCCCAGCCAGGGATGGAAGAGGGGCGACTATTTGCATTTTTTATCAATGCCCAAACCCTTGGTAGCTCGCGAAAATATCAAATGCGCAATGCAGCATTATCGAAGATTATCGGCATCATGGTCCCGCAAATTGGAAACACTCCTAGCGTTTGGAATCCAGTACCTTCCGGCTCTGACAATTTAGCTAGAAGTCCCTCAGAATAGCCCTGACAGGACTGGCGTCGGCACCCAAAAGTTTCAGAGGTAAGGCAATCAGTTCGTACACTCCTTCGTCGACGTCACGCAAAACCAAGCCCTCTAGGTTGGCAAGCTTATACTTAGCCAGCATAGCATGAGCAGGTAAGTCTTTCGAAGAAAAGCTATCAAATGACGGAGTATCAATACCAATCAAACTAACGCCACCTTCGGCCAAGTAAGCAACAGTTTCTGGAGCAAAAAATGCGAAATCTTCCGTGAATACGTTGGGGTCGGGGAAGGATCCTGTTTTGAATAACACTCGGGTATCTATTCCAGATCTCCAGGCTTTACAATGCTCCGGAGTGATCGTTCGCGTGCCAGTTGGGACTTCAATGACGCGGCAGGCCCCTAGGTATGGCTCTAAAGGGACCTGACTGATACCCTCCAGATCTTTGCCGTAATGAGAGGGAGCATCGGCGTGAGCCCCCAAATGAACGGTTGTCCTTACGGTGGATAAATCAATATTATGCCCTTCGTTGATCCGCAACAGCCATTCGCGAGTAAATGGGCTATCACCAGGCCAAACCGCAATTGATTCAGAAATGAGAGGCGAGATATCATGAATCAATGGTATGCTCCTTTTAACAAAAGCTTTGGAAAACGATGAGATTACCACAATGATGAGTTTACGAAATCTATTATTGGCAATGTTTTGTTTGCCAAGCCTCGGCTTTTTAGCTTGGACACTATTCATGCCATCACAGGACTTTATTCCTAACGAAGGTCTTGGGAGCGTTGAGCCAGCTGCTGATGAATCGATTATCCTAACATCAGAGGCAAGTGTTCCGCCAAATCTTCTCACGTCATCTGCCGATACAAATCCCAGTAAACAACCCCAAAATAAGGTCATGGAAGAGTGGCGGCAGGCCCAACAAGACCTCAAATCTAGATTGGATCAATTTCCTAACCTGCCATTTGACAGCCCCTGGTTTTTACCCACATTAAAATTATTAATCGAGTCAGAGGACCCAGACCACCTAGAGTTAATCCTCGCAAGGCTAAATGATGACAACGAAGCGCCGACAGCACGCCGCCTGTTGGCAGGCAGCCTGAGCTTATGGAAGGCGCCAAATGCCGCCGTTGCCGAAACCCTTCTAGACCTTTTAGATCACCCCATCATTGGTCAAGATGCACAAAAGAGCTTTGACACCCTGGCTCAACGTTGGCCAATAACCCACCCCGAACTAGCAGCCAAAATTCAAGAGCAATTAGAGGAACTTGAAAAAACTTATCAATGGTAATCAAGGAACCCAGGCTTAATTTTGCAGCCGCTGGACTGTATTAGTTTATTATTTAGTATATTTTACAAGAAACCTAATATTTTCTTTAAAGAACCGCAACCTGACTCCGATATCCATGCCATTCCACTATAGAGGAGCATGAGATACCTATGTCATCGAACCTAAAGCTAAAAAACGAGCCTAAGCAAGATCCCAAGACCAGTCAGTCGAGCGAGCCCGTTTCCGTCGAGTTTACTGAAGACATGCACGGTTTTTTTGCAACATCTGAAGACGGCCTATCGAGTTTTGGCAAAGATGAGGCTTCGGCATACCAGCAAGCCGCAAAATTTGGTAAGCAAAATGACAAGGTATTAAAATTCCGACTAACCATTTCAGTCGAAGACGTCGAGCGATTTGTCACCGATCCCAAATTGGTTGCTGATGCTACAGGTTACGTTGACTGTCCAGCGTTAGGCGGTCGGATGGCTGTCGAAGAAGGCATCTTTAATCTTTTCCTGAGACCCGTAGATTCTCCTAACTTTGATGCTGCAAAAGAAATGCATTACCGCCTGCTGTTCATTGACAACAAGGGTGAAACATGGACATTTCAAGGCTTTAAGGTCTTGACCCGCGAGGATCCAGAAAAGGTTTGGAGCCAGACAACAACGCTGTATACTAGGGTCTGGCGCGGTAAATATATGGAACTCGATCCTTCGGAAAAGCCGTGGGCGCAGGGGATTCTGACTCTTAATGCCTCTGACTTTGCCAAGCAAATGACCACACTCAAGAGCAACGGCCCAACGATAGGTAGTCGTATCAAAGCTATCAGTACCTTTATGGATGTCTTTGCTGAGAACCTATGGGAAGCCTATGCCCCTGCATTATTTGATACGGTTACGACAAGGTGGAATGAACATATTTTTCCCCTTCAGTCGACAGAAGGGGTAAAAAAAGCAGAGCATACGGTCATTCCTTTTCATACAGAGGACGGAATATCTCTGAGTCTATCTCGCTTCAAACGCAAGGCTTGTCAAGATGTTGTTCTTCTCATTCACGGTCTCACCACATCCACAGACATGTTTATCATGCCGGAACATGAGAACCTTGTGAGTTATCTCCTCGACCATGGTTACACCGATGTCATCTCACTGGACTGGCGTGGCAGCAATCGATTCTCGTACAATCTTAAGCCACACAGCTACACCATGGATTATCTCGCCATCTACGATATGCCAAAGGCTATTGAAACCGTAAGAAAAACAGTTGGTGAAGATGCTCGGATACACGTCATAGCCCATTGTGTCGGATCCATCGGCTTTATGACAAGCCTAAGCGCCGGCTTTACCAAGGGTGTTACCTCTGTGATCTCCAATAGCGTTTCCTTAACGCCTCAGATTCCATGGCAAGCCATGTTAAAAATCAAATTTGCGCCATGGCTTGTGGAGAATGTCCTAAGGTATCCGTACATAAGCCCCGAAGCACCTTATCTCAAAGGAACTAGCGTCGTTAAACTCATAGCACTTATGGAAGGTGCTATCCGAAATCAATGTAAAGAACCAGCCTGTCACATGATAAGTTTTATGTGGGGCTGGGGTTTCCCTGCAGCCTACGAACATAAGAATATTCATCCCCTTACCCATCGTCGTCTCAAGGATTTATTTGGTGGAACGTCGATGAATTACTTCCGCCACATGAATAAAATGGTCAGTAAAAAGGAAGCCATTCCAAATACCCTCAGACTGGATGGTCACGATCTACCAGCGAGCTACCTTGCAGCTAGTGAGCTCAATGAGCTTCCTCCAATATTATTTATGTCTGGCGACAACAATAAAATTTTTCCAGGATCAAACAAAAAGACCTTTGAAATACTCCGCAAGCGCAGCCATCATCCTGAGTTAGAATTCGCTGGATTTCAAGGCTACGGCCACCAAGATGTTTTCATGGGAAAAAAAGCTGCTGAAGATATTTTTCCAACACTACTAACGTTTCTTGATAAACATAAAGGTAAGAAGTAAATGAAGTTCGACTGCGAAGCATTGGTCATCGGCTCGGGATTCGGTGGCTCTATCAATAGCCTTAGGCTTTCGAAAAAATGGCCCGGGCAGGTGATATTGATTGAACGTGGTAAACGCTATCCCATGGGATCATTTGCGAGAAGCCCCAAAGACATGTCGCAAAACTTTTTCAATTTACCAGAGGAGCAGCATAAGCGTCCTTCCAATATTGGTAAGAAACCGAGCCTAGGTCTGTTTGATATCCGCTCTTACGATCACATGGATATCGTCGTCTCGGCAGGTTTGGGAGGAGGCTCACTCATTTACGCAAATGTGTTTATGGCACCTCCCGACTCCGTGTTTGATCATCGATGGCCAGAAGGGACACGTCTCAAAGACCTCGAACCATATTACAAAATTTGTAAAGAGGTTCTCGGAAGTCGCAAGATCCCTGATAAGCCCGATTGGCAATTGAATAAAACTCGATACTTCCAAAAGACCGCCCTGAAGATGGGACGAGAGTCAAAACTTGTGGATATCAACGTTTTTTTTGGACCTGACGAATCAGGCACCATTCCTCCAGGCGTCCAGGCCAAGAATAAATATGGGGCCCTGCAATCATCCTGCAATAACTGCGCGGAATGTGACATTGGTTGTAATATTCACGCAAAAAACACCTTGGACCTAAACTATTTATTTGTTGCCGAAAATGAATTTGGACTTAACATTAAGACCACACACAAGGCGTTACATATCGTTCCTCTCAATAAACTTGGCCACAAGGATCCGGAAGCTGACGGAACACATGGTTACGCTGTGGAAGTCAAAGATCTTGAAGCCGGAAAACTCTATACCCTTCACACTAAGCGCCTTGTGGTTTCTGCCGGGACTCTTGGGACCAACGAGTTACTACTCAAGTGCCGAGACGAGTTCAAATCTCTTCCTAGAATCAGCCAAAAGCTTGGTACTGATTTTTCTGGTAATGGAGATTTTCTTTCCTTCATTATAAATTCCCAGTATCTAGTCGAACCGACAAAAGGTCCGGTCATCACACAAAGGATTGATTTCAATCTTTTTCACGACTACGATCCAAAGAAGGCCTTTATCATGGAGGATGCTTCCTACCCTAATTTGCTAGCTTGGTTTGCGGAGGGTGAAAAACCTTCCTTCATGAAGCTATCTTCGATTTGGAATGCCGGGAAAAAATTAATCTCTCGTTTACTTTCTCGCCCTCATCTTGGTCGAGTCGGTCCTATCCTTAGCCGTTTACTAGGTGATGATATTTCGTCAAGGTCTAGTGTCCATCTCTGCATGGGTGTAGATCAATCAAACGGAACGATGAGTCTAGATGCAGCCCAGTCGTTTTCCGTATCATGGCCCTACAAAGATAGTGCAGCCCTATACGAGGGCATCAATCAAGCTGTTTCTACGTTTAATACCATGGTAAACGGGGAAGCCACATTCCCGCTGCCTACCTACGCTTGGCCAGCACGAAGAAATGTGTCTGTACATCCACTAGGTGGTTGTAAGATTGCAAACGATGCAAAGTCTGGTGTTACCAGTGCTGCCCCAGAGACATTTGGTAAGGTTTTCCACTACGAAAATCTCTATGTCGCTGATGGATCCTTGTTACCCACCGCAGTGGGAGCCAATCCATCGTTGACGATTTCAGCACTTTCCGAAAGGGTGGCCGAAGCCATCACGCAAATAAAACCCAACGCAGATTTACTGAATCACGAAGAGGATATGAAACATGCAGGTTGATTTTCATCATGGCGTCACCTATGTCGTGGCAAGATTAGCAGGATTTTCTGCGTCTGAGGCTGATATTATCGCTAGTTCTGCCCAATTCGTCGACGACGCCGTCGATAGTGGTAAGCTATATTTTAAAAACGGTGCTGTTTTTGAGTTTACAGCATCAGCGCATAAGATGTTAGATTATAGAAATTTTGAAAAACTCGCGAATCATCACGTTTGGATCCCCTTTCATTTCCTCCCAGCAAACGAATTTGATCCAAGTATTGCTGATAGTGTTCCTGAGTTTGTTCAAAAAGCCGTCTGCCGCCCCAACAGCACAACAGCGCAAGAAATGGTTAGGCTTGCGATTTTGAATAGAGGCCATCCGAATGCACTTTATAGACTTGGTATAGCCATGCATGTCTATGCTGATACTTGGGCCCATCAAGGATTTGCCGGACTCAGCCATGAAGTAAACACCGTAAGAGAGATCTTCGATCACCAAGGCAATACTGACCATGATATCCATAACAGCTTAAAAGAATGGTATGGATCAGGCTGGTTTGACAAAATGAAGGCTACAGTAAAGTCACGCTTTGTGAATGAAGTGGCTCCAGTGGGCCATGGACCAGTCCTCAGTTATCCCGATCGTCCTTTTCTGAAATGGAAGTATATTGATTGGAAAGGGGACACTATACTTCGCAATAACCCTGAGGACTTTCTAACGGCAGTCGATCATATGTATTTGGTCCTAGCAAAATTCCGTAAGGGAGACCCCAACGGAACGGTCATGCCCATGCATAGCGAAGATCGCCAGTTGATCTCTCAAATGCTGACTCATACTACTGATCCAGACGGCGAAAAACGGCATCTCACCTGGCTGCAGGCCATAGCTGATGGTAAATTTTCTTTCGGAAGAGCCCTTCCCGAGTACTACGCTCAGGGTCCCGGCAGCTGGCAACATGAGGTATTTCCAGAGGCTCAGAATCATTCAAAGCTTGAAGACTGGTTTGCCTCTCACGGTAAAAGGGAATTAGATTATCCGGAAAATTTCGCATTTTCCCACTGGAAGCTATTTCACGATGCTCTTGAGGGCCATCGAACTGATGTGCTAAACCTAATACTTCCTAGATACGGTATTGTCGCGGCTTAGGCCGCCTGAGATTGTTTGATAACGCGGGCGATTTCATCGCTCGTAAGATTATTAAGTTCCTCAGCTACGATCTTTGCCGTCTCGTCTCTCAACAATTGGTTGAGTTGCTCTTTGACCACGGTGCGAATCTGATCTTTTACATCTTGTGGTAAAGCCATAAGTATCTCTCCTTCAATTTTGCTATTTAATTGGCGTAGATTGTCTGGCGGTGTGACCGTTGTGGGCTGCTCATCCTCTGATACTTGAGCGGTGGATTCTGATGCAGTATCGGCTTCCACAGCAGCCTCAGCGGCCACCTCAGCATCATTCTCTTGGGATGAATCCTCTGCTTTTGCGGCGTCTTCGGGTGAGCTTTGGGATCCATGGTTTTGTTCCGAACCATCGGCTCCCTCTGTATTTGCTACTTCAGTCTCACTCTGTTCATCAGCCTCCATCTCACTAAGGACTGAGGTTAGGGGCTTTGCTGGCGGAACGGCGCAAGCAACCGTCCTCATGCCCTGCTTCATGAGATCATGGACATGGCGAAAAAACGACTCCCAGTTACTATTAAGAGAATCATCCCACAAATCACCAAGGACCATCTTAAACCCATAGAAGAGAGCGTCCCCAAACCACGGAAAATGCTCCTCGGTAACACCGTAGGCTACATGCCTTTCTCCGAGGTTTTGCAGGTACTCGGCCAGCTTTTCCACGTTATCCAAATTGCTGACAATAAACTCAAGGCTGTTCATCAACAGCTTCTCTTGCTTGGCCATATCAGTGCTAGAAAACGAGGTTTTTAGCTCGGGGTGATCAGCGAGCAGTTTGGAAAAAATGATCTCCGCAACATTATCTTCAGAAGCCTGAGCCTTAGCAAATGATTCTCGGATCGCCTTCATACTTAGGGTCATTACCATCTCCTAACCAAAAACTGGATGCCTGTTGTTCGACATCTCATAAAAGAGCTAGAGAGCGATTTTGCCTAGGAAAATTCTAACCGACGGATTTTTCGCGATCGATATTGAGCGTAAGCTTTAAGAAACCTTGAAGTCGCTGGGGATCATACGGTTTAGGGAGTATATAGCAGTCCGGAATGCCCTTAAACTCCTGAGCTTTAAAGTTCCCTGAGCATAAAATAAAAGGGGTTTGGTGGTTAAGTCCCTCTACCTGCCGAATACTTCGGATGAAATCGAGACCCTCAATTCCAGGCATGACGTTGTCAGAAACAATGAGATCAAATTTGCAGGTATTGGTAAGATTTAATGCCTTTAGACCATCTTTAGCCTTAGAGACGTGAACGTCATCTAAGTACTCGACTAGCTCATAAGTGATGAGCTCAACAATTTGCTCGTTATCATCGACGACAAGAATTTTAAAGGTCTGGTTCATGGAATACCTTTCATAATGGAAAGACATTTGCCTGGTAATATTTCCATCATCCTAACTACAGCGTATTCTTCGGTATTAGTGACCGAAAAAACAAGTGAAATAATGACAAAAAATCTATTTTCACTTTTTGACCCTAATTTTGAAAACTTTAATAGCAGTACTATTGCATCATATATACAGAGACTTAGAAAATATTGATTATTTTTCCCCACGGAGGTCGATCCCCTTTTATGTAAATCATATATCTCAATTGGAGTATAGAATCGTGAACCGTAACATCTCAAAATCAGGGCTTATTTCCTTGAGCATGCTACTGGTCACCTCCTGTGGCTGGTTTAATAAGAAAAGTGATGAAGCCGCCTCGGCCGTCACCGCGGTAGTTGACCCTACCGACTATGAAGGCTTCTCGACGGAAAAATTTGCTGGGACTAGGGACGAAGCCTTACAAATTGCCGGCCAGCTCGTACTGGACAGCGATATTAATCTAATAGAAACAGAGGGTGACGCCACTGGATTGCGATTGCAGGCTGGAAACGGCGATACCTTCGACACCATGCGAACGAACTCTTACGTGTATGATCCATCCCTATCCTTACTCAAACAGACCAGATCCATGCTCTGCGTCCTTGCGAAGTTAGATTACGAAGCCATACCAGAATCGGAACAAACAGTTTCTGCCCAGGTGAAAGAGTGCTTTTCAACTGGCGCCTCATCAAATAAATCAAGCAGTAGCGGCAGCTCGGGATCAAGTTCCAGCTCCAGCAGTTCTAGCTCGTCTCAAAGTTCGAGCAATTCCAAGGGGGATCTTGGACTAGCAGATATAACGTGGCAATCTTATGTCAATGTCGATGAGCAACTGATTGTCATCATGTCTTACGAAGAAGAAGGCAGCCAAGAATGGATGCCAACCTTTGAAAAAGAAGTCACATTTGTTATCAAATCAGGCTCAACAGCGGCTAATCCTTTTGGTAGCTATTTTCTAAGAATAAAAGGCTATGCCTCTTGGGATGATGAATTTGGTTTATCCGGAGACTACGGAACGCAAAAACTAGGTGGCCTTACGATCACTCGTAAACCACCAAAGATTAAATCTCTAGCTAATTTCGGTCTCAATGATGAAATTCCGAGCTTAGAAGGCTATATGGTAGTTGACTCATCTGAATCACTAGGGCTTCCAGCTGGCCAGGTATATGTGACCTACAACGAAGCCAACCACATGTTTGGTAACACGAAACGCATGTCAGGGGTGTTTACCGTTGACTCCACATTAGGTACGATCAGCAACGGACAGTATATTGCCGATATCAAAGGATGGGATGAGGAATCTGGCGAGCCAGGCGGGTATTATCGCGTGGCTTTTGATGCCACACGCCTCCATCGCGAGAAGTCCATTACAGATATAGAAACATACTACGGCCCAGACTTCGATGGCGTCATCAGCACTGCTCCTGTAAGCGAGTGTTTTCAGAGTAATGCCTTCACACGCAACGTTCATGGCTATCGACTATTCAACATCGACGGCAGTGCCCTCGACGATAGCAACGGAGGATTTTCCTTTGCCGCCGGTAACGGCGAGAATGATATGCAGGGTTGGGCTAGCTACTGGGGTATCGATGTCTATTCCCCAGACGGAACTCATGCTTCTATCACAGATGGCATGACTGTCTATAAACTTGACTGGGACAACCCAACAGATGATGGGCGACCCGGATTAGGCGCTGCCTATACCATTGAAAGTAAGCCAGGTAAATTAAGCAAGCAGGTTCGTGTCAACTACGATATGACAAAAGCCAACGGCAAAACCTTTGAAGGATGGTACGATTATTCATCCATTGACGGCAGTAATTACACCTACCGCGTTCGGTACGATTCCGCAACGGGAGCCTTTTACAAAACACAGCGCATCGATTACAACTCCGCATCAGCTACAACTCAGCCTCAATGGGAAGACGTAACCGAAGAGATTGCCCCCTTGGTTTCGGGCTACCAATACTATATGTGGAGCCCATCTCTAACTAATGGTACTCTTATTGTTTCTGCTGATGATTCGGGAACCATTACAGCCTATATCGATCAGTTCCTCACCGTACAACCAGGATCAGCCGATGTTGCCAGCGCACTTAGCCTGGTTTGCGTGAATTCCGGCACATGCCCAAAACCAGGAATCACCGCCGCTCAATTGGAAGCTGCCTGGGCTGATTACACTATCATGGAACAGATCTACTACACGATTAATGATTTTGCTGATGTAAAAACCTATACCATCGAAGACTTTACACTTAAGCTAGATGGAACAGCTATTTCTCCTGACTTTTCTGCCACAAGCGCTGACACCTATCTTAATCTCTATGTATATGGTTTGATCCCACGTTCAGACTATTCCAGCATTGCGGCTAACTCCGACTCCATTTGGGATGTGTCGACAAAAGCGACAACCACCTATAACTTTGAAATGGGAAATTCCAATTGGAGTAAAACTATTATTATGCGCGACGCAAATAATAATATCGTCTCCTTTGATCCTCCGCAAAACTTTGAACTAACTTTGACAGCTGATAATGAAAGATTTGGTGAAACAAAGAACCTAAATCAGTCATACGCCTTACAGGCAGACAGTGGCTACCTTTGGGTGCCATGGGAGCAGGATGGTTTTTTCACGGATCCTCTGAGCGGTGAGACTTGGGAAAACTGGGTGCCCAGCTTTGCTTTGAAAGACGGGACTATACTCACAGATGCTAGCAGCGCAGAGCAATTTAAAATAAAAGCGGAATTTATTGAAAGCCGTATGAAAACTGCCGAACTTGCAGAATGCGGCGCCCTTCCACTACCAACGAATCTTACATTGCCGGAAGAAAAGAACTAAGGTTTGCTACTTCCTCCAATTGAGAAAACCCCAAGAAGCTTACTTCTTGGGGTTATTCCATGGAAGACAACGCGGATAACTGTCTTACCTAAACTCTAGGCTCTCCGTAATCCCACCATTGACAAACTCCCCTTTAAATCGGTCGCATTGCCAGCTTGCCCTAAATCGAATCGTTAAGTCTGGGTCCCAGCTAATGTTGTAGCGATACCCTTGCATCTCACCCGTACTAGGATCGTAATTGAAGGCGATATTCGATAGATCATCGTCGCTATGCTTAACAAAGAATTTTTCCTCATAACGGACCCCATTGATAGACTTACGAGCAGTGACATCATCAATAGCGATTCTTGCCGCATAACGACCGTTAGTTCCATGAGTCAGCTGAAAGCTTTGGTTATTGACAAAACCAGCAGGGGCATCCGTACATATGGGATCTACTGGGTCGATGGGATCAACCGGTTCGGTTTGGTCTGGATCTGGGCCAGGCCTTGGACTTCCTGTACGGATACCAGGGGCGAAACTATCCATAATTTTTCGGATAGCATCTGACGCCACAGCGGTCCCACGCTTACTAACGAGGAACACAGCAAACTCACGCCCACCCTTATACTCTGGTAAACAGAAATAAGCACCATAGGCGCGATCATTGTTACCAGAACCTGTCTTACCAAAAATGCGCCACTTACCATTCGTTGCGCTATCTAGCCTCACATGACCGCCAAAGGCGCTAGTGAATCGTGTGCGGATACCGATATCATGAAGCGCACCACCTACAGAACTACTTGTGCTTCCGTAAAAAAGTTCTTCGACATCTTTAGGCGTGATAGCCGTAGTCCACGAGCTATCGTTAAATGGTCGGTAAGCATTGCCCGAATTTCCACTATAAGCGTAGCTCGTCCAGCTGTTAATTCCAGGGATCCCTTTAGGCATTAAGGCATCATCACGAAAATTCACGCCGATCCGTTTCCAAGACTCCGCCAACGTCAAAGGGCTAAGTAAGTTTCGGCTACGAGCCACAGCACCACCAGTAGGAACCGTTAGTCTTACAGTATCGCTCGAACTTGAGGAGCCTTTCCGTAAGATATAAAGCCCATCGTAACTGCTATAGCCGTAATAACCATTGAATAGAGCATTAGGGCGTGATAGCCAGCCACGAACGAAGGAGGTGGCGTTGTACTCGCCGCCATTGATAGGTGTTAGTCCCGAGATATGCTTGAACAAACCACCTGCCGTGTTCCAGCTGTCGTGATGAAGGCGGTAAGAATGGTAGGTAAAACGACGACTACCAATACCAATGCGATCATCATTGATGTAGGTATCCGTCCCCATACGGCCATTGGATGCCAATCGGATTTTATGTAGGGCACCTAGCTGACCAAGAAATTTGGTGGAGGACCAGTTTTGATTCTGTGAGTTCCAAGTTCCGTTGCTAAAGTAATGGTAATGAGGAACGCCATCGACATTACGAATGTCGATAACAGCTAGTTTAACATCATTGGAATTAATGAACGATAAAGCATTCCATGAAGCTGCCACTTCATTGGGCCAATTGTTGCTATCGTAATCTACTTCTAAAGAGGATTTGTAGGTGATCTCTCTTCCCGCAAGCCTGCCTTCAGTAAAGCGTCTGTTTTTTGATTTGTTAGGAATATCGCAACGGATGCTGCGGTTTTTCCACGTGGCGGGAACCCGATCTGATCCCACAACAACCTTATTTTCTGACTCATCATTTTGATCTACACCGCAGCTTAGGGCGACAAACGCCGAAGCTGTGACCAACAAGCCTTTCGCTGCCTTAGATGGAATATTCAATGCCTTTCTCCTTTGTGTTCAATGTGCCGCCACAAACTAACTTAGACCGCCAGTGCAATCAATGGATGATGTACTTTGACGCTAAAAAAAATCCTCCATCGTGGCGTTTCGCGCATGAGTCTCGTGGAGTTCACAAATCTTATTTTGGCGCATGTGTCACCATACCGGCAACTGCCAGCTATATGGTTGATTCAAAGAACACTTATTAGTGAACTATATAACAATTTGATCATTTCATTGGTTGGCTAGTCAATCAATTCGAAATAGAGGGGTTTCCGACAATATCTTAAGGAGAGTCAAGTGAAACTTAAACATCAGATCATGGCAATGGTTGGCATTTGTTTGCTCACCTATTCATGCCATAACAAAACTGTTATTCAGTCACCAGAGTCCAGCCAAACAAGCCTCGATTCCTACGCCAGTGAGCTTCAGGAAGAAGAGATGGCTCGTATCGTTCATGGCCATATCGAAACATCCCTTAAGCAGGTATCCGAAGTTCAACTCGGGCGCAAGGACTCGCAGGCGCAAGCGGCACAGCATACTGAAGTCATTATGTCAGCTAATCTGTCGGCTTCTTCATGCTCTGCGGGTGAGCGCAGCATAGGGGAACGCGTGACTTGCCTTGCTATCGAAAATCTTCCTGGTAACGCTCTCCCCAGCTACGCGGAGAGCATAAAAAATCATAATTCCGAATTGAGTGAACGCCTCAATCGATTAGGAGGAGTGCTATCGTTATTCTTCCTAAGAAAATTTTCTTACAAAAAACCACTCCTCGCAGAAAGCTTTATCCGTGGTAGAACCTTCGTCATGACAGCTAGTATTAATCGCATGGCCACCAGTTCACCTGTTTTGTCTCGTGTGTTTAACATGTCAAGCTTAAGAGTGCGGATGGATGCAGGCCCAGACACTTTAAGGATTTTTTCCTTACCACGAAACGCCGGTGGATCGGAGCAACTAGTAGGTGCGTTTCCGATCACGGCAAACTATAAAAGAGGAAGCGCCAGATACTTCGAAGTGGATTTTGCCAAACCCAATCCTTCGTTTATGTTTCCTATTTTTACAGCCTTTCTAGAAGAGAGTGCTGCAGACTTTGCTATCGAGGCCTTTCTTCCCAGGGTCGTCAGGGAAAACGGTGATGTTACTAATCTTACCTTCGAGCACAGCGACAAATCCTTAGTTCTTGACGCTATAACACTTTGGAAGCTTGATCCGTCCTTAGTGGAAACATCCGATACCGACTTGGCCAATGCTTATAATGTTTTGCGACCGACGATGAAAATGAACGTTGGGTTCCTTCTTGAGGAAGACTCCTCGCTAATGCAGCCAACAAGCCTGAACGATGCTACCTCCAGTATGGGTCTCAGTGGACTTGCCAATTTACAGTCTGGAGGAGCGCAAGGGGCGGCATCATATTTTCTCGCAGATCGATACAGTCGCGACGACAATGGTCGCGCCGAAGTTTCGGAACTAAATATCAGGAAGGTAAACCTAAAAAAGGGCATGACCTTTGTCCTACGCGGTGACATGGATGATAAAGTCAAATCCATTATTAGTGAGTCAGTTGGCGTTTGGAATCACCATCTAAAGCGTATGGCACCAAGTTCATCTCGAGGAAATATTCTCTCTGTCACTACAGTTGACGAAAGGCTTTATTTAAGTGCCGGTGATCCTCGCATTAGTACTATCACTTGGGATCAAAATCCAAGTCTTTCGGTGGCCTGGGCCACAACCCTTGGGCATCCAAGATCGGGTGAAATCATCAGTGGAGATGTTTTTATTGCCGGCAAAAGCTGGGCTATGAATGGTTGTATCACATACTTTGAAAGAAAATGGACGAGAGCTAACCAAGATTCAGCACGAACTCCTCCTGGTGAGATGTATCGTATGTGGCTTGGGGTTTGCGGTGTTGTTCTTGAAAAGTTAGGAATCTATCCCGAGGAAGAGATCGAGCTACCCTTCGATATTGGTGATCTAACCGCAGCGTTAGATGCCGGAGATCACGAGAGAGTCCTCCGACTCAAATATAAACTCCTCGGCCCCACGCAAGCTCCTCGAAACACCGAATTAAAGATAGCCCAGGTCTACGAACCAGTCCTGAGTTTTCTTCAAGACCACCCTTTATCGAAAAACAGCCAGAGAAACCAAGGCCACCTTCATGTCGATTGCGTAAAATTTGCCTCCGACGTGGAAGAGCTTTCGGAAACGGGCGCACCTTTAGTTTCATCAGAAATCGCCACTCCCGAAGATGCGGCTCTTGCCGGTATCAAGTCCGTACTAATTCATGAAATTGGACATATCGTAGGGTTAAGGCATAATTTTCTTGGCTCAACCAACAAAGGTCACATCACTCAACCACTAGCGAGCTTGTCCCGTACAAAATCGATTATGGACTACAATGACTTTGCCATTGATATGGACGCGGGTGTCCGTGGAAAGATGGATCAAACTTTGGGAGACTGGGATATTTTAGCACTGAATACGGTGTACGGCGATGGTAGAATCGTCTTGAAAAGAGCAAGCAGCGACCATCTAAGCTTACCATTCTGCACAGACCAAAATGTAGGAGTGGTGGAAAACTGTCATCGACACGACTTCGGTAGCTCCTACCTCCAATATAGTTTTTATCAAGTCAATCGCATCGTAGCCCAACTGCAACCAACAGGACTGGGAACAGACCAAGGGCTTGTTGCTAGGTTAAGTGGTCATATCGCAGAAATGTAGCGGCATCTTGCTATGGTTTCACACGAACTCAAA
This sequence comes from Pseudobacteriovorax sp., assembly GCA_013215145.1. GTDB lineage: Bacteria > Bdellovibrionota_B > Oligoflexia > Oligoflexales > Oligoflexaceae > DT-89. The sequence continues at coordinate 75,966 of JABSRP010000031.1, read as the reverse complement.
AAACAATCTCAATCGCGGGATAAGTCTCTAGCTTATCATAAATTCCGAATGCTTATGTATGGCGATCTTGGAGATCGTGACAGTTTTTATTTAGACCCAGCCATCGTAAATTTTGAAAGCCGTTTTGGATTTGCCCCATTAGGCCTTAAATCACTATTAGATTTACCAACTCAGTTCTTTCAGAATGAGTTTGCCGCTCTTAGGCGCTGGGATTATGTCATCACACAAGCGGCGTTGATTCAACCAGCTGCAGATGCCTTTCGCATGGCGAAGTCGATCATCAATACGCGAGCAGGACGAAATAGCGACGAAGCCTACAAACCTTTATTTGGAGACATTGTTCACCAAGGCGAAAAAACTTCTGTGGATAGTATTTTGATCGATGCCTTGATGGAAAAAGTTATCCTTCCCAAAGAAAAAGACGTCACATTCGAACAGTTTGGCTTTGGTAACGAGGTGATTGTGACAAATCTAGACTCTGACTTTTTCAATCACGCCGATAATATCCTATTAAAGCGAGTGGAAAGCGAAACAGAATCGACAAAAATCTTTCGATTAGCAGGTATGTTTCGCATTAACGATCTAGGCCGCTATCTGCAAACCGTTGCTTTAGTTGCGTCAGGAAACCCTCGATCAGCCTCATATCAACGCCTCTTAAGCGAGTATGAAAAATTATCTTGTCGTGTAAACGCGATGGAAGACTGTGCCGTGGCCGATATTGTGATCAATGAGGCTAGCCTAAATGCAGCCTATCCGGTTCTTGGCTTTTTTGAGACAGCCATAGAGACCGCGAAAAATCCCTCAATCATCGAAACTGGCATATAAGTCTATTTATATAGTGTCAAACGTGAGTTGCGACCATGCGAGCCCACCAGATGGTGGGCTTACACCCTCGATAAATTCTCGATAAAGATCTGTGTAATTTTTAAACATCTCGGAAAAACACGTTGTGTAAAGGCGGATAGTCCTCAATTGTTCACGTTATCCCCAGTAACTGTGGATAACTATGAAACCCTTTTTCTCATATCGGTTTATCAGATACTTGAGGCTTTTCTCTGCGACGAATAAGACTCTCTTGCGCAACTGAAGCTACCAACGTTCCGTCCTGCGAATAAATAGAACCACGATTAAATCCACGCCCTCCCGATGCACTGGTTGAATCTTTTTCATAAAGATGCCAATCGCTCATATTAATCGGTCGATGAAACCACATGGCATGATCAATGGAAGCGATTTGAATACTAGGGTCAAAAAAAGTCACACCATGCGGTAGCATGGCAGTCGTAGCCAAACCATAATCTGACGCATAAGCTAAAAGTGCTGATTGTATCATAGGATCATTGGGGACCTCATGCACGGCGCGAAACCATGAGTATTTTTTAGCCGGCCGTTTGTGAGGGCGAAAATTATCAACAGGATCCAACACCCGAATTTCTATGGGGCGATCACAGGTAAATTTATCCCGGAGTTTCTCAGGGATTTTATGCTGGACTTTACGAAGTAGTTCTAATTCGGAAGGGAGTCCATCTGGACCTGGCACAGATGGTTTTTCCGCTTGATGATCAAACCCCTCTTCTGGCTTCTGAAACGATACTGCTAGGTTAAAAATGGCCCGTCCACCCTGCTTGGCAACGACACGCCTTGTGGTAAAGCTTGCACCGGTACGAATCATATCGACTTCATAAAAAATAGGCTCATCCACCCAACCTGGCCGCAGAAAATAAGCATGTAACGAATGAGGTACCCGACCCTCAACCGTATTCTTCGCAGCCATGATCGACTGCCCTAAAACTTGCCCGCCAAAGACAGCCTTAAACCCAAGATCTTGGCTTTGACCCAGATAGACATTAGTCTCCACCGCTTCCACAGCTAGTAATTCAATTAGTTTAGTCAGTACGTCCAAGTTCCCCTCCTCTTTTAGTAAGCCCAGGCAAAAGTCCAAAGATATTCAAGGTATAATGAAGAGATCATATACGATATTGTTATTACCGACCAGCTTTGCTATCCCAGTGAGCTGGTCTTTGTACGTACTTGGGCAAAAAAGGGGGTTGTCACATGAATAAAAAAGCGTTTCACCTGGGAGTGAGCTCTGCAGAGCTCGCTGGAGCCGATACTGCAATTCTGCCGGGTGACCCTGGTCGTGTTCCAAAAATTGCCGCTTATTTAAGCAACGCAAAGAAAATTGCCTATCATCGTGAATTTCACATCATGCTGGGGTATCTAGGTGAGAAAGCGATTGTGATTTGCTCCACGGGAATAGGAGGCCCTTCCACCGCCATTGCCATTGAAGAATTAGCCATGCTTGGAGTGAAAAAATTTCTTCGAATCGGTACCACTGGAGCCATCCAGCCCTATATCAAACCAGGGGAACTCATCATATCAACCGGAGCTGTAAGGATGGATGGCGCTTCCCATCATATTGCACCGACAGAATTTCCCGCAGTGGCTGATTATCGTATGGTAGAAAGCCTCGTCCAAGCGGCTAAAGCCGAATCCATAAACTATCATACAGGTGTCACAGCAAGCTCCGACACATTCTATCAAGGACAAAACCGTAAGGATTCCTACCGCAACGGCTTCGTCATCAAACAATTTAAGGAAAAAATTTCTGAGTTAGAAAATCTAAATGTGCTTTCCTTCGAAATGGAAGCAGCCACCGTTCTGACTCAAACTGCTGCTTACGGACTACGGGGCGCCTGCATTCTGGGGGTTTTAATTAACAGGCATGACAAAGAAACACCAGAGGGCAAGGTGCTCGACGACGTTCAACAAGATAGCATTGCCGTTGCCATTCGTTCGTTATCTACGTATTAAACCAACCTTTTTGTTAGAAAGAGTTATTGATGTCATTCCAAGAAGTACTTAACCAACTGCTGAAAGCCATCGAGAAAAAAAATTTTAAACAACTAGAAGCTTGTTTACCTCCCGAAGGTCCCATTGCCGCCATCATGTGCGACGGTACTGTCCTCGAAGATGTGGAAGACTACCTAGAATTTCACAAAGAATGGTTTGAAGATGGTGAATGGAGTATCACGCACGATATTGTCTTTACCGAAGAAACCACAGAAATGTCTTACGCCGTGGTCGAAAACGAGTACTTTGATAAGGATGACGATGGCTCCTACAGCATGACATTACTAACAACTTGTGTCATGAGACATGTGGAAGGGCGCTGGGTTTTAACATTATTTCAGCAAACAGAAGCAGGAGTTGAGGACTCTTAACATAGGTTTAAAGTAGTCGAGCGCTTGGGGGGGGGAAGCTTTGCCGCCCCCAATGACCAAACCATTAGCAGGCTTCATAACAGTTGTTATGAAAGATGCCTACGGATTGAGCTTCCATAGAAATCTCTAGGCCACCATCTGCGTCGGGAACGATAACCTCAATACCGTTCAAATCACTTAGGATACAGCGTTCATCCCAATCGACTCTAACACTTGTCTCATCCTCTCCCGTGTTAATGGCCACCAAGGCTAACCGATCCTGGTTTCTCCTGGTGTACAAAAACACTCCATTCTCAGCAAATAACAAATCAAAACGACCAGTGGCAAACAAATCAGACATTTCATGATTCATCTGCGGTAAAGTACTTCCAAAGAGTGACACAACCTATTCCCTCACAGGTTAGTTAGACGAAAGTTACAATGTATTGGTTTTGCTCCTCAAACATCATAGCCCGTTCTGACTAACAAAGCATCCTTTTGCAATCAAACTTATGTTTCTTTTAGGTAAATATTATTTAATTTTTAAAGTGCTAGAATAGACCTGGGACAGCTGAGATGTTTCGCACGCCAAATGATTCTAAGACCTAAGTTTCTGAGTTAACAATTTGTCAAAGCTGTTTGCGAAAGCCTGAACATTTTTTGCAGCCATCTGCGGAGGACCCCCTTGGATCTGGCCGCTACTTCGCAACTCATCCATAAAATCTCTCATACCTAAGGCCTCGGCTATATTCTGCTCAGTGTAGACCTTTCCCCTTGGGTTGATAGCGACACAGCCTTTTTTAACAAGCAAATCTGCCAATGGAATATCAGCTGTAATGATCAAATCATTCACATCGCAATGGTCAACGATGTAGGCATCAGCCACGTCAGCCCCTTTTGATACGACTTCCAAGCTGATAAAAGCTGAGGGGGGAGTCCTCATAAAACTATTCGCCACCAATATAGTCCGAGTTTTCGTACGCTCCGCAGCTTTATAAATCACTTGTTTAACCGCCTGAGGACAGGCGTCAGCATCCACCCAAATGGTAATCACAACAGCCGACCTTTCTCAATTAGAAATGAATTTGTTTCAGAAACTGTTTCAATCGCTCCGACTTTGGCGCTTTAAAAATATCTTCTGCTGTTCCCTGTTCGGCTATGGTTCCTTGATCCAAAAACAAAACTCTATCAGCAATCTGCCTAGCAAACCTCATTTCGTGAGTGACGATAAGCATGGTCATGCCAGATGCTGCCACCTTGCCGAGTATTTCGGTGACTTCATCCACGAGCTCAGGATCCAGTGCACTGGTGGGCTCATCGCATAGTAGAATTTTTGGATCTGTTGCTAAAGCTCGCGCAATCGCCACTCTTTGCTGTTGACCGCCGGATAAATTCGCCGGGTATTTATTCACATGATCCGCTAAGCCTACGTCTTGCAACAGCTCACGGGCTCGAGAGTCTGCATCTGATCGACTTAGTTTATTGACCTGAACAAGGCCGATAGCTACGTTTTCTAAGGCCGATAAGTGAGGAAACAATTCAAACCTCTGAAAGATCATTCCCGTTTCTCGTCTAACCCTTTGAACAGCGCCAGCGCTTTGGTTTAAGTTTTGGCCACATACAGTTATGGAACCTGAATTGATTGGTTCAAGCGCATTGATACTTCTAAGTAGTGTCGATTTCCCTCCTCCTGAGGGCCCTATAAGACAAACGATCTCCCCTTCTTGAACCTCAAGAGAGACAGACTTGAGCACCTCAATCACTTTCGTTTTCGTTGCGAAGCTTTTTGATACGCTCTCCATGTTAATTAATGGCGTCATGAACTCACCCTTAATCTTTGTTCGATCTTTCGTCCAACCGTGCTCAACACAAGGTTCAATACAAAATAGATCAGTGCGATGATAAACCAGGTCTCCAGACTTCGAAAACTTACAGCCACAACATTCATCGCTGACTTCGTTAAATCAACAACTGATATAACAGAAACTAAACTACTGTCTTTGACCAAACTAACAAACTGTCCGATGAGCGGCGGAAGCATGCGCCGCAGCGCTTGAGGAGCAATGATATGCCTAGCAGTTTGCCAGCGAGTGAGGCCTAAGGCCTTAGCCGCATCAATTTGTCCTTTTTCAAACTCCTGCAATGTTCCGCGAAAAATTTCCGCAACATAGGCGCTACAAAAAAGACTTAATGTCAGAATTCCTGCCGTTTCTGGAGACATCTCAATCGCTGTTCCGACAATAAAGTAAACAACGTAAAGCTGAACAAGAACTGGGGTGTTGCGGAAAACATCGACGTAGAAGACAGCAGCAAAGCGGGTCACTGGTTCACGGGTGATCAATAATGTACCAACCAGCAAACCAAGACCACTACCTATAACGATACTTATTAGACTGATGTAAATAGTTCCCCACAAACCTAATAGAATTAAGCCCGGCTTGTCATCTTTCGGATCCCAGAAAAAATCGCCTAAAAAAGAAAAATCCCAATCGTAGTCGAGACCGTAAAATGCTTGAAACAAACCGATCCCGAAAACCCCAATGAGGAGTATCGCTACGATCGAATACCATAGAGGAAGTTTTTGAGAGTACATGCAATCGCCTTAAAACAAGTTGGGGAATTGCTTTTTCCAAACCATATCGACAAAGATGTCCTTATAGACCTTGTCATAGCCATTCACCTTGTCAGCTTTCCACGCCTTCAAAAACTTATTAAATTCCAGAATTAGATCTTTATCCTGACGACGGGCTGCGGCTCCGAAGGACTCTTCAGAAAGTACCCCATCCAAAAGAGCAACTTTATTACCCTTACTCGATTTATAGAGTTCCAAATAGGGCTTGTCGTAGATAAAGGCATCGACCTTACCCAGCAAAACCGATTGAGCTGCGTCAGCTTCCGAATCAAGTTTTCGAATATTTGCTTGCTTTAGTGTTTTACTGACAAAGATATCGCCTGTGGTCCCTAGTTTCACTGCAATCGTGTATTGTTTCCTATCGAGGTCCTCGAGTTTGACAACCTTATCTTTTAATTGGGGCTGCATCAGTACCTTAAGCCCAGCTTTATAGTAGGGGTCGCTAAAATTAACAGCTTTCCGTCGCGCTTCGGTAATGGTCATTCCCGAAACAATCAGATCATACTTTTTAGCCATAAGGCCTGGTATGATACCATCCCACTTGGTGGTAACAAACTTCACTTTCACACCAAGGTGCTTAGCAAAGGCTTTCATCATTTCAACATCGAAACCAATCATCTCTCCAGAACTGGTTTGCATCTCAAACGGCATAAAGCCTGGCTCTAAACCGACGATCAAAGCCCCCCTAGACTTAATCCTTTCGACACTCTGGCCGTAAGAAACCCAGCTAAAAAATATAGACAGCATTGCAACTAAAAAACCAAGGCGCATAATGAATTCCTTAAGGAAATGATCCGTTGAAGAGGCTAAAGCTATGAATTTACCGAGGGTTTGACAACCATTTTTTGCTGGTGGGCCGGAACTAAAGTCATTTTGACGCACAAAAATCTGCAGGACGCCTCGCGCCTTTCGCGGTACTTGCTTTGTGGGATACGTTATAGGATTTCTAACTCATTGTCTTGACTTCGGATATCCTGATACTCGACCATGCGCTTAAGGAGCTTAGGATCGTTGAGAACGAGACTGCAACCAAAACCTATCCTGGATTTATTTCGAATCAGTTCCCAACAGTAAGTCGTTTTGTAGACTTTGGGATTAATCACAAAACAGCTCTGGTAGCCTGGCACGGTAAAAGGAAGAGAGATGCCGACGTCTAATCCCGCCTGGGAGGCGGCATTTTTGATGCGAGACGAAAAAATATTCAGATACTCTTTAAAAATATCTAACTTGACGGATTTTTCCAAAATTTTTCTAGGGTCGATCGTAAGGACCGAAGCGTCATCTTCCCAAAAATGCACGGTAAGCAGAATTTTGTTTTCCGAAGAGCCAATGATTACCGTAGCTAAATACTGAAAATAGGTCAGACTCTCGGCATTGCAAGCCCGAACCTCAAACTCTCTTGTGGTAAATCCTTTTAAAGCTTGTTTGGAGACTTTTTGTAAATACTCCTGAAACTCGTTTTCCACTTAGTCCTCCTCCGTAGCCTGCTTAGTTAAAATGATCAGGCAGGTATCGTCATTATGGGGTGGAATGCACTCGAGTCCCTTCGCGTATTGCCTAAGCCAATTATATTTCAATTCTTCGCTTTCATTTTTCTTGAGACTATCGAGCAATTCTCTCGATGTGAGGCTACGCCCCATCCGATCTCGGTTTTCAATCAAGCCGTCGGTATACAGGAATAAGGAGTTGCCCGGCAGTACATTGAGAGCGATGCTCTTAAACTCGATGTCTGGCGACACTCCGATGGGGCTATTGCGATTGAGCAAAGGTTTTGCGTGTCCTTTTCCAAAGGAGATCACGCGAGGGTGTCCGCAGCTGACGTAGGCTCCCTCACCTGTTTCGACATTAATCGAAAGGGCCGCCATTGTTAGAAGGCGATTAGCTCGTTCTAATATTTGGTAGATACTTCCATTAAGGTTTGTAGCGAAGGCATTGAGCAACTCCTGGTCATCTGAAATGTTAGTGACCAAAGAATTCATAACACCATGAAACAGTCCTGAAACGCAACCTGTAACCATAGCAGCAGCCGTTCCGTGTCCGTTCACATCACAAATACAGACTAAAAGTCTTTTGGAGACGGGATCGTATTTATAGTCAAACCAATCTCCACCTGTGGCTTCCGCGGATTCATAAACCCAACGCATATTGACGCCGGGCACATCAAAGCCTTTGGGTAATAAAGCTTTTTGTACAGTTCTAGCGGAGTAGACGCTAGATTTTAGGCTTACCGTTTCGGTCACATCGTCCCCGAGGATAACCACGATAGGAGTATCGGAATCAGGACCGTCTAGGACTAGGCCCTTCCAGTTGATGTACTGATCTTCAGCTTGCTCTACGTAGTAAAAGTGCTCACGATCACCATCTTCAATCCGTTTAAAAAAGTCGATAAACTCCCGTCTAGCCTGTTCCGACATCACAGAAATAATGGGCTGGCCGACAGTCTCATTTTTTTTGCGATAGAAAAACTCTTCCGCAAACCGATTGATGCGAATCACCTTGCCAGACCGATTACTCAGCATACAAATAAGAGGGAGTTCCTCTATTAAATCGTCGGAAAATAGAGCTGCAGCTTCAAACGAATTAAAAAGTTCGTATAGAGCAATGAGCTCATTAGGGATGATCGACATGCAATTACCGTTTCATAGGAACGCCTAGCCCCCTCGACCGAAAGTATTCATAGATGGTCAATAGCGCCGACGTCAATGTCCACATTAACTCTGTGAAAAGTATATCACTTAGTGACAGGCAATGAAAACCTACGCAAAATAAGCCTATTCAAAGGAAAAAAGATCAAATGGATTGGCACCTATAGGATGGAGCCATAGTTTAGGCAGATTTTCGCAGATCTGCCGCGACACCTATGAGTACGGTAAATTCAGTGCCTTTTCCTGGAGAGCTTTGCACAACGATATCCCCCCCAGAGTCCCTAACGGTTTGGAGTAAGGCGCTCATGCCAATTCCTCGTCCCGAGATGCTTGTGACCTCGCTTCTTGTAGAGAACCCTTCCAAAAAGATGAGTTTTTTAATATCGTCGTCAGAAATAGAGTCAGCTGCTTCCGCATTTATCAAACCTTTTTCGATTGCTAATTCGGTAATCTTTTGCAAGTTCAAACCAGCCCCGTCGTCTCTAATGGTGATTTGTAGGTACTGCTCATTTTGGACTGCACCAATTTCGAGGCGACCACGTTCCGGCTTGTCACCTCTTTCGTCAGGATATTCAATGCCATGATCTACGGAATTACGGATCAAATGAACCAGGTTTTGCATGATAAGATGAGTTTCTTCTGGCTCAACCAAGACATCTGCGCCCGTTACCACAACATCAACAACTTTACCCAACTCCTGGGCCAATTCCGTTGCTGTGGTCGTTAGATTGTCGAAATATCGTTTAACGGTAACTAATTTAACTTCTTTAACCCACTGGTTAACCGCCGCCAGAACCTGTGGCCCAGACCCCAGTTGCTGAAGCCGTCGAGAGAGCTCTTGGAGTTTTTCTGTCGATAAAACCACCGACTTAGTTTGGCCAGCAAGATTTAGCCCCACAACGTGGGCATGGGTCTCTATGAAAGAGTTGATACGTTCCTTAATACCAAATAAATCTTCGGCTGTTAAAGACTCACGTGCCTCCAAATCATGGATGTACCGAGCTACTTCAACTAGCCCAAAGGATGCGAAATTACCCTTCAAGGTATGCAGGATCATTCTCAGATGGTTAGGTTCGCCGTTATCAATATCCTCGCGACCATGCTCGATACTTGTGTAGCTCTCTTGCAGAAGTTCCTGAAAACTTTGTTTTTCTCTCGAGATTTTTAGTAATGTACGACTTAACTCGAGTTCCTGTTCTGTCTTTACCAGTGCTGTGTCATTGGTAGCGGTAAAAAGGACTGCGATTATCTTACCGTCTCGACTTTTTACCGGAGAGCCGTGAATACTGACAAACCGGTCTTTTATTTGATAGCGAGGCTGTATTTGTGCCAAACATACTTCCGGCGGCAATAAACCATCGAAGGTTTGTTGGATCGCTAAATTAAACTGCTCGCAATCTCTATCATTTAGATGTAAAAGTTTACCAAAACTGTCCCCTGACGTTATCGGTCCTCCGAACAGGTCAAGACAAGACTTAGTAAATCCATCCATAACTTTCACTTCTGAGTCCACTAGTAGAAATCCAGATTTAACATTGTCGTAAATTGTTCTGATGGTTTCCGTTCTCTCTTCGACTTTTTTCTCCAAAGTCTCGTTAAGCGATCTATTCTCAGCCTCTGCTATTTTTAGCATAACGAAATCTCTGGCAAATCTTCGTGAGAGTATGATGGACTGGGTAAGAATGAAGACAAATAAACCAAAATGGGTCAAGGTAAACTTGCTGATAAAAACACCACTGGAGGCTAAGATGTCATGCACCACAGCACAGGACAAAACCACAAATCCTAACGTGAACAAATAACTGCCAATCCGCTTTTTTAAACTCGCCCTTACGGCTCCCGAAATGATGCCGACGATTCCGATAAGAGTCACAAATTGATAGTAGTCGAGCAATCCCATGTAGGTAGTGACTGGGGTAGCTACGATGATAGCCGAATAAAGAAAAGATGGATATATCACAGACCAAATCAAAAGCTTAGGCATTTCTTTCGGATATAGAATTCTCGCGAACCGGGAAAAAGTCACGACCCCAAAGGTATAAGTCAGCATTTCTGTCTTGAACTTGAATTCGATGTGAAAATCGTCAAACAAGTAGTAAAGTAACTGTGACTCGGAGGCACAGAAGGTCCGGGTAGCCACAAGGAAGCAAAACATCCCAAACCAAAGCGGTGCGCGGTTTTCCTTCCGCAAAAAATATAGGATGATATGATAAAAGGCCATGATATAAATGGCGCCAACACTGATACCATCGCTCAAGGTCACCCTTTTGACAAAATGCGATATCGATGCCGGATACCCGAGCCTGATGGGATAAATAGTCAATCTGGTGTTATGGTGAAAATTCGAATTTTGTATGACAATATCGAAGGTATTCGATTTGGGGGTGAACGTGTATTCTCTCCAGTCCACATCAGTGACTTCTTCCTCCTGCGTTTTGCCTAGAGTTCCCATTTCGGTGATCAACTCACCATCGATCCATAATTTTATCGCTGAACGCAGCTCAACGAAGCTAAGGGTCATGGCGGAGACTGATTCTGTTGTAACTTTGAGGCGGTACGTTCCCCAACCTCTACTGAGACCTTCCTTGTGGTAACGCCTCATGCTTCTAGGCCCAATGAGATGGGTAGGTTTCAGCTCAGAATTTGACGCCAGTTCTTGGGGAGTCAACCAACGCTGGTCGTAGTACTCCCACGGAGTGTCCAAAAGCACCAATTTGTGTTCGGCCAGATCTTCGTCCGTGATTTTTAGATGACCCTCCGCCTGCGCGAAGGCACTAGCCGACCCGAGCAGCGAAGCGACAGCTCCCACCCAAGCAAAAAGCATTTGAAAAGCAAATAGTTTCAACAAACTAACCAAAAAAAGTTTTTCCCTGTTGGTCTACCAGGGCTATCGGTTTTTCTGAGAAAAACTGAAATCTGTCAGAAAATAAGAGTCGGTGACTTGAGAATTCTGTCGTAGAAACGTACCATTGAAGAGAGGTTCAATTTTTAATGCCGGGAAACTCAATGGGATCAAAAGTACTTGTTATTGACGATTCGAAAACTGCTCGCAAAGAAGTCGTCCGTGTTGTTCACAATCACGGAATCTTAACTCACGAGGCCCAAAACGGTAAGGAGGCGCTGGCTCTATTAGAGGAGAAAGGTAACATCTCACTGGTTTTTTGTGATGTGAATATGCCTGAAATGAACGGGATTGAATTCCTCGAAGCGGTAAAGGCAAATCCTAAGCACGAAAAATTACCCATCGTTATGCTTACCAGTGAAGCAACCCAAGACGTCATGAGGCGAGCGAAGGAGCTCGGCGTCACGGGCTGGATCATCAAGCCAGCCGATCCAAATACGGTAAACACTCTACTCGCGACATTTTGTTCATAACCCGGAGATTACCTATGGGCAACTACCCCGAAATCTTAGAATCAACACTGATCGACGAAGTGGAAAAATTTTTTCGAAATCGGTTTAGCGATAAGTTTAAGCATAGCCCTGATATCACGTTCGAGACCGCGGGCTGCTACTCTTCAAAAATTGCGATAAAAAGCGACAAAGCGCAAGGCTTTCTGTCTGTTAACGCTAGCCCAAAGACGCTTAAAGAATGTCATCCAGAGAGGCGTTACGGCGATGAAATCACGAAAGAAGATCTAACGGACTGGGTTGGAGAAATTGCCAATCGCATCCTAGGGAACATGAAAAACGATCTACTTGCCATGGGGGTAGAAACCACACTCAATCCTCCTGTTTGTGCACACGAACCTTATATGGGCGAGGACGAGTCGGTGGGGCCCTTAGCTAAATTCTACTTTTCTACGGACAAAGAGCATATTTGTATTATGCTTCAGGCAACTTTCGCAGACGATGTTAAATTCGAGAAAAAATCGGCTTGATTTTAAAGGGAGACTAATGTGAGTAGCGCCCATGCAAAAGATACGTCACAACGTGATGTTGTAGCTCTTAAGGAAGCGCTCAGAGATGCCGCTTCGAATCGACTTAAAAGTGTCATCCCAGAGGATAGCTTTAAGCCGATAGAAATGCGGTCTCACGCTATGCTTACCGAAGACGACTGGATGGTGAAAATCATCGTCGAGTCTGAGGACCTGATCTTTACCTTTCGTGTGTATTACACGGTGGACGATGCGAGAACATTTGCGCTTCAAAAACCAGCATTCAAAGGTAAGAAGATATCGCCATTCTTATGCCACGACTTTATCCGCGAGTACTGTAACTTAACGGCTGGCGCAGTCAAAATCTGGCTTCAGAGTAACTACTCAGCATTAAAGGAATGCGGCGAACTGGTGGTAAACCTTCCTAATCAAAAACCAGCACAAACGGAACCTTTAGCTATCAAAGAAGACTCTGAAGACGAAGTCTTTGATGTGTGGGTCTACGGAGTTGGGGATGCTCAAATGCTCTGTAGCTGGAATGTTCTCGTCTATGACTGGGATGGGGTCTCAGAGATGCTCGAATGCACACAAACCCTCGATGACCAAGACGATGGCGGTGAAGTCGAATTTCTATTATTTAATTGATGCACCTAAGCAATTAACCTCTTGTTAGTTGTTTATGGATACGGTAGCTTCCTGTGACAACCGCACGTCACAACGAGCCTGGGTTGCAGAGCCTCATCACGTTTTTCGTTAAATCCCCTGCTATCGCAAATCTCATCTTTATCATGATTCTAGTAGCCGGTATGGTTACTTGGTTTTCTATACGTAAAGAAGAGATGCCTGATTTCGAAACCAATTGGTTAAGAATTACAGCTCCTTACCCTGGCGCTACCGCCTCAGACATCGAAAAGCTTGTCATCTTTGAAATAGAAAAACGGCTAAAAGGCGTATCGGGAATCCAAAGCATTAACTCCACCGCCGCTTCAAACGCTGGGCGTATCACTGTGGAGTTTCAAGAGGGCTTACTTGACAAACAGGTGACGATTCAAGCCGTGAAAGATGCAGTGCTGTCCGCTGACTTACCAGGCAGGATACAGAACGATATTTCGTTTTATCAGTTTAAAACAGCTGAAAAGGCTATCATTGACATCGGTCTTGTGATTCCCACCCAGACTTTGCTTACCAAACAAGGCCGGTATGATCTGCAAAAACAAGCTTTAGCCTTAGAGTCACAGCTGTTATCGTCACCTCTTATCAGTGGTATTAGTAGAAATGGCTTCAGTGCGCGAGAGATTTCTATTCAATTTAATCCTGAATTAATTTCAAGATTAGAGCTTCCTGTTTCCGATATCATTAGGACCATTCGGGAAGCCAATTTTCGTGTGCCAGCGGGCAGCCTAGGCAATACTGCGGAAACTAAAGTATCCATCGTAGGTGATTTAGATACTACAGAGCGCTTAAATGAGGTGGTCCTAAGGTCAAACTTTGGTGGCAATACCATTAAGTTGAAAGACGTAGCGGTCGTCAAAGAAACCTTCGTTCCTAAGCAAAACATCACTAAGGTCAATGGCAACGAGGCCATTATCCTAAACGTCAGGAAGTCCTTCAACGCCGATATACTAAAAGCAAAGGATGAAGTGCTCAGAATTGTCGATGTTTTCCAAAACTCAAGAGACCAAACCACCAGTAAGTTGATTCCCATGGACGATGAATCCTATACGGTTCGCAATAGACTTAATCTTATCGTCAGTAACGGAGCCATTGGATTTGTCCTCATCGTTATTTGTCTATTCCTGTTCTTGGATTTCAAGTCTGGGTTTTGGGTCGCTATGGGCATCCCTTTCTGCTTGGCATTCACCTTAAGCGTTTGTTACTTTTTAGACTTCACTGTTAACAACATGACCTTAGCTGCCATCATCATTGTTTTGGGTATTGTTGTCGACGATGCCATTATTGTTGCCGAAAACATAGCAAGGACGCGGTCGTTAAGTCCAAATCCGGAGCAAGCTAGTGTGTTGGGAACCCACCAGATGGTTGTCCCCATCGTCGTGAGTATTTTAACCACATGTATAGCTTTTATCCCCTTTTACTTTTTTGAAGGGCGTTTTGCTAGTTTTGTCATTTATATTCCAACCATAGTCGTGCTGATGCTGGCTGGTAGTCTTTTCGAGTCGCTGTTTATTCTACCCTCTCATCTTCATCAAAAATCAAGCCGGATAAAAAAAGCCAAAGTAAACTCCATAGGATGGTTTGAAAAGGTTGAAAAAAGCTTTGCCAAGGTTCTTCGCGGGATCCTTAAGTTTCGACTGATAACCATCTTACTCGTGTTAACAGCCACCGTCTCCACCGGCTATCTATTTATGAATTCCTTTAAATTTGTTCTGTTCCCTAGCGGTGAAAGCAAGGAGTTTTTTATTAGAGCTACAGCTGAAAGCACCGAAACCCGTATCGAAACAGCAAAATTAGCATCGGTTATTGAGGATACGATTCTTAAAGACAGCAAATATGTGATTGCCGTTCGCACTAATGTCGGTCAAAGTCGCAGGGGACGCAAAACCTCCGACAGAAGTATGAGCTTTCGTATTGAGATTTTAGGGCGTAGCGACCGCGACATAGAATCAGCCGAGCTAACAGAAAAATGGGAAGCGGCCCTTAAGGAGCTTCCTGGGTTTGAAAATATTCGGTTCATACGAGGACGCTTTGGGTTCTCAAGTGGAAGCCCCATTGAAGTCATGATCCAAGGTAACGATAATCAGCGGCGCACGGAAGCGGCTGAGGAACTCAAACAAATTCTTGGCGATATGTCCGCTATAGTAAACTCAGAGGTGTCTCAGCCCCTGATCGAAGAGAGTATTGAGATCCAGATTGATAGAGAAAAAATCAAGAACCTAGGCATAAGCATCTCTTCAATCAACGAGACCCTATCCACCTATGTCGACGGCACGATCCTATATCGACTTCCCGGGGAGTCTGATGAGGTTGAAGTAAAACTGACTACCAAACCTGAATTTAGAGAAAGCATCGATCAGATACTCCAACTCAAAGTGGCTAACCAAAGGAATTTTCTCATCCCTTTAAAAGATCTAGTAGATATTGCCTTCGTAAAAAAACCCACGAGTATCGAAAGAACAGATTACAAGCGCACCACCTTTGTCTTTGCTGATTTGAAGACCGACACCGAGGTCCAGCCGCTAGATATTGCTGAAACCTTAGAATCAGGCCTATTAGCGGAACTACAAAAAAAGTACCCGGGACTCATATTTACCTTTAAGGGTGAAATTGAAGAGTCAAGAAACTCAAGTAATTCGTTCTTATTAGCTGCTCTAGTCACCCTAGTATTGATCTATGGCATTCTATACTGCACTTTCAATAGTTTTCTCATCCCCCTCATCATCATACTCGCGATACCCTTTGGCATCACCGGGGTCATTATTGCCTTCTATATCCACCAGCGAACTAGCTATGGTTTTTTTGCAGCCGTGGGAATCATAGGAATGTGTGGAGTGGTGGTAAACGACTCGATTGTTTTGATCGACTCCTTGAGAAAGCGTATTGTCAAAGGTGACGATATCCTTGATCAGATCGCGCAAATTTCTTCTACTAGACTTCGGGCAGTCCTGGTCACCACCATAACCACAGTAGCTGGTCTACTACCTACGGCTTATGGTCTTGCCGGTTACGATCCGATGCTGTCGGAAATGATGTTGGCCATGGGGTGGGGACTCATTTTTGGGACTGTGATCACACTAGTGATCATTCCAACATGTTTTTCTTTTTATACAAATATCTTCTTCAAACGACAACAGGTCGCCTCATGATACGATTTAGCCTATTAATAAGCCTTGTTTTTAGCCTTTCGAATTCTTTATTGGCTAAAATTGATAAAGGAAACCAAGAAACTAATCAGTACCGACAGCGAGTTTTAGACCTGCTCGAAAATCTTCAAGACGATCCTGAGTACGTGAATATTCAACGCAGCTACGAACAGAGACTAGCCGACCTACGCTTACAATATCCAGAAGAACGCGTTAACTTAACCCTTGATTGGAGCCTCTCGAGATCTCTCAGCGAAGATGCTTGGGATCGGCAAGCGGTTGCTTCAGCCACGTTTAGCCTTCCTGATTCTGGATCACAGATCTCAGCTGAGCATAGAATACCCGAAGTAGGGTCTGCCCTCCGAAGTATCACTGAACTGACCTACGGTCAAAATCTGTTTCGTAATCGATTTGGGCGGAGCAATCAATTACGAAGACATGAAGTCGACGCAGCGATGAAAAGTCTGTCTTTGCAACTAAAAGATGACATCGAATCCTACCTTGGTCGCATCCTTCAACAAATCACCGAACTGATATTTCTGAGCAAAAAAATCAAGGTTCAGGAGGGTATTTTAAAGGAAAACAGAAAGCTGTTCGACTTTGTCACTCAGCGTTACAACTCCGGTATTGCACTTAAATCGGAGCAACTCCGAACAAAAAACAGTATTATCCGTAGTGAACAAAATATCGCTCGCCTAAAAACCCAGGAACGCATCAACAAAACCCTGCTACGACGCAGGCTTGCCGATAAAGCCAGCCTTAAGGATCTCATCCCTACGATGACTACCTTTTTTGATCAACCTACCAAGAGACTAAAAAGCATTCATAGACTTCAACTCGAACGGTTGCAAGCGGAAATCGATCGCATATCGGACGATCAAGAGGCTAGCTTACTGGGAGAAATCGGTATTCAGAATCAACAAACGGAATCTAACTCAAGCCAATCCGCAATTTTAGGTCTATCTCTAGATTGGGATGTTTATAACCCTAAACTTGGCCGAGAGAAGCAGGCACTACAGTCTCGATTAGAAGCCAGTAAGGCCAGTCAAAGGTTAGAGATGCGAGAGCGCCAGGATAGAATTCTCGCCAATCGAGATGAAAAACGCCGACTTGAGGCTGATAAAGATTTCAATCGCGAGAAGCTTGATAACACACAAAGAGTTTTCAAAGAACAAAGAGATCGCTACGAACGAGGCTTATCGTCTCTCGATCTGTTGCTTGATTCTCAGCAGAGTCTGGCTATTCAAGAGCTTGAAATCATTGACAATGAAGAGGCTATCAGCCTTCTCTTTTTGCGCCAAGCCACCCTCACAGACAATCTTTTTTAAATCTTACAAAAAAGTAAAGATCGGATTTTTTTCCTAATCAATGGATAAATAGAATATTGCATTAGGAAAACATGCAGTCCTCTGATTTGATTTAGAATCCAAAAACTCATTTTAAATCCTTACAACGGGAAATCTTTGTCCGAGCCCCAACTTTAAAATCCACCTGTTTTTTTTGGCCAGTATAAAATCCAGGTCATCTACATGTTTTTGCTGCTCCTAAAACATGTTTTTAGACCATGGTTAAAGATTTTATTTTTGAGAGAGGATGAGTCCTTGTGGTTTTTAGGACTATATGAAAATTAGAGGGGATTTGTGATGAGAGTTTACCTATGGCTGATGGCAGTCTGTCTGTTCTTTCATTTGGGCTGCGATGAAGGATGGCAGCCTGAAGTCGAGGAAGAAAAAAGCTTAGATGTGAGTGGGCAAAATATTGATGAACTGGATCCCGATTGGGTTTTTCAAATGTTCGAAGATACACCCTTCGACCTACGATTAATCTCAAGGGATTTTCATGATATTCAAGGTATCGATATCGAACTATCTCCCGAACTAGGCTCCATCGTTTTTGATGCCGAAACCCAAGGCTGGCAATATATTCCCGCAGAAAACGTTTTTGGCGAAGATAGGTTTGCCATCGTTATCACCGACCCATTCGGTGACAAATTCACTAGAATCATTGCTGCAAATATTCTTCCGGTCAATGATGCTCCCAAAGTCACAGATGCAGATCTAAAGCTTCCCATCAATGCAGCTATTGAATTCGATCTTCCTGTTTCTGATCCCGAAAATCAGGATGTGTCATTTGTAATGGTAACGCCACCTAGCGCCGGTAGTTTTGAAGTCTTAAATGAGGAATTTCGTGTCCGCTATACACCGAACCCTTCGTTTTCAGGTAGCGACACCGTAGAGCTAGCCTTATCCGACGGAGAGGCTACAAGCGTCTCCACCCTAAACTTTCAAGTATTAGACGGGATAGGAGAGGTGACAGCCACAGACGGAATGCACACTACGAATCAAGGGGAGACTCTTGCCGCTGCCATCGAATGGGAAGTCACGATTATGGACGATCTTCCCACGGTGATCGATATCGTAGATAACGTACAGAACGGGTTACTCATTATGAATCCCAATCAGAGGGACTTCACCTACAGACCAAACCCAGACTTTGTTGGACAGGATCGTTTCACGTTTCGAGTCATATTCGGTGAAACGATTTCGAACCTTGCCACTGTCATCATTGACGTTGGTAAACAAAACCTTCCACCTTACTTGGAACCCGAAGGGGCCAAAGAAATTACCATCGAGTGCCCTAGGAAAGATACTTGCTATGGGAAAATTCCAGCCACCGATCCTGAAGGCGATAAATTTTGGTACCGCCTTATGGATGATCCTAGCTATGGAGTGATTAGTAGCTGGAATCGGAGTACAGGAGAATTCACATACCATCCTAGCAGACATCATAATTATAAAGATGATAGCTTCACATTTTGGCTAATTGATTGCCGCGGGAATGCTTCGGAAAACTATAAGGCCAATATCGTCTTCAAAGATAACTGGTATCTTTTCACCGATTCCTTTGAAAGAGATAAGGTTATGAGTCACGAGCCGGATTTTCATTGACGCTTCCTGCTAGATGACAACGGAAAGGGTATTCAATCCTCGGATCAGGAATGCAAGGATCACATTTGCGCAAAAATATTTAAGGAAGGCGAAAATCATTTGGGCCCTATGTCCCATAAGGATCGATCTCTCTTTATGTTCGGGCGAGAAGGACGCTCTACACATGAGTTGTTTTTGATATCCAAAGGATTTGACCTTTCCCATTTTGAGGAGGTGGAAATTTCATTTGATTATCTCATCATGGATATAGGAGACGACGACAGCAATCCTCATAAAACAACCGAGGAGTATCTGAAGGCAGAAGTTTGCCTTTTTGGTGAGTACGAGTGTGGCCTGAATCCAGTGGATCCCGCTAAACTCCGCTCATCAAAATGGATTACGATTTTTACCAACGATCCTCATACAAGCCAGAACGGACTGAATGGACGCAATCATGATAAACACGATTGGGAATCCGCTCATGCTCGAGTGAATCTGGGAGACTTAGAAAATCGCTACCCAGATTGTCATCGAGAAAATTTTGTATTCCGATTCAACTCAAGACTGCAGGATGGCTTTCGCTCAAACAATTTCACTAAAGAGATTGAAGATGCGGTTGCAGTAGACAACGTCGTCATCAAAGCCACAAGCGGACACTAGCTCCATCCTAGAGTCCTAAGGGAAATCGCCATGATTGTTTCCCTTAGGACTCTCATTTTTCTATCCAACTTTCCACCTCATTGAGACCGCGCAAACTTGCCTTTATGACGTGTTTTCAAGGCTTCCACGATTTTGTACTGTTAGGTCCCTAAAACCAAACTGCAAAGGGCCTCTCTATGCAAGCGATGAACGAACTACGGCAAGCCATATCACAGACTCCCTATGATGCTGTTCTGATCCCAGGAACAGACCCTCATCAGAGCGAATACCCACCGACCCAATGGGAAACGAGACAGTATTACACAGGATTTACTGGCTCAAATGGCCACCTGATCGTTTCGAAAGACCGCGCACTGCTCACGACAGACTCGCGCTACGAGCTACAGGTCGCCAAAGAGGTCGATTTTCCTGGCATCGAGACTCAGATCATTCCCCGTGGCGGCAGTTTTACTAGTGAAATTAATTGGGCGGTGGAAAATATTCCCAATCTCAGCAAACTTGCAGTTGATCCTCGGCTAATTAGCTTGGATAAGTTTCAGGAACTTACGGATCTGGCCGAGTCCCATGGCTTCGAGCTGGAGTTAATTGACGACGCTCTTATCGATCAAACTTGGGCCAATCGGCCCAACAGACCTATGGGCAAGGTGAGGTTAAGTGACGAGAGCTTTCATAGCTCAACCCGAAGCGAAAAGATATCCATGGTTCAGTCTTATCTTAAGGATGTTGACTGCGACCTACACGTCATGACAGATCTAGAATCGATCGCCAGAACCCTCAATATTACCGGTGAGGATGCAGGGGTCGACCTTGTCGCTCTGAGTTACCTCGTCATAGGCGATGAGATCTGCCGTTGGTTTATCGATGGAGAAAAAATAGCGGATGCCGCGCAAGAGCTACCCGAGACCATCGAAGTCCTGCCTTATGATAGCTTTTCTCAGTCACTCAAAGAGCTTAGCCAAGGTAAGCGCATCCTACTCGATCGCCGCGATACGACGGTTTTTGTGCTAAACAGCATCCATGATTCCGCCAACATTCAATTCGGTCGCAGTCCTGGGCTTGACCTCAAGCAAATCAAATCCCCCGAAGAGATCGAGCACATGGTAAACGCCCACATTAACGATGCGGTTGCCCTAGCCGAAGGATTTACCAAACTCATTGCCAAAGTCGAGCGGCAAGAGACCATCTCGGAGTATGAAGCAGGCGAACTTATCTCTGCCGAGCGCGAAAAACGCCCTCAGTTTCTAACCCTAAGCTTCAATCCCATAGTTGGCTATCAGAGCAATGGGGCTATTGTCCACTATCGGGCTGAAGAGGAGACCTGCTCACAGTTAAAAGCCGAGGGTATTGTATTAATCGACTCGGGTGGTCACTATGAAAACGGCACCACAGACATCACGCGGACCTTAGCCTTAGGACCGGTGACCGATGACATGATTCAACGCTATACCCAAGTTCTCAAAGGACACATTGGTATCAATCGGCTCAAATTCGCCAAAAACGTAGCACCAAGTAATATTGAGCTTATCGCTCGCATGCACCTTCTTAGCGAAGGACTTAACTACGGACATGGGACCGGGCACGGCGTAGGCTACGGCACAGCGGTGCACGAATCTGCTGAAGCCAGTTTAACCATGGCGAATCGCACCCCCTTCCAACCTGGCTGGGTCATATCAAATGAACCTGGATTCTATTTGGAAGGTGAGTTTGGCATTCGTATTGAAAACCTAATTGCTGTGGAAGAGATCTCGGACGAGTTCTATGGCTTCAGACAGTTAAGCCATTTTCCTTACGAAAGAGACCTTATCGATCTGCGAGAGTTATCTAATTCCGAGATCACTTGGATCAATCAGTATCACGAAAGCGTGGCCAACGCATTGATCAGTCAATTGTCTCAAGATGCAGGTCAATGGATCGCTGAGAAGTGTGCCCCCTTGCCGTTACACGATTAATCCTGTAATTCACCAAAGTGACCAAGATCAGCACCTTCAAGAAACGTGAGGGTCTTGGTGACCAAAGGCTTATCGGCCTCAGCGAGATGGTATCGTGCGATGTGGGCGGGAGTCACCCACTCCCAGGCATCATGGTCTGTCAGGGATCTTGGCGACTCTTTAGCTCGGCAAAATACCCCGATCAGCGTTAGTTGTCCGCCGCGACTAAGCGAAAGAGATGTGCAACCAATCACTGAAATGGGCTCGACCTCAAGCCCCAGCTCTTCTAGGATTTCCCGCTTAGCACAGGCAAGCTCTGATTCATTGGCTTCAAGTTTTCCCCCTGGAAATTCCCAAAGCCCCTGGTTTGATGTTCCCTTGGCTTTTCTAGCCAAGAGAATCTTGCCCTGCTTCCAGATAATCGCGGCCACAACCCTAAGAGCCGGCTTCGCTAGCTTATCATTCATAGTAGGCGTTGCGGCTCGCCAATTTTTCGTTTGAGGTAAGAGAACTCAAGCGCGTACTGAAAGGCCTTTTGCTTTAGGTCGGCACTAGCACTGTGACCGCCTTCAATATTCTCGTAGTAATAGAACTGATGTCCGAGGGTTTGCATCTTGTGAGCCATGCGCCGGGCATGCCCAGGATGAACACGATCATCTTTTGTTGAGGTGATAAAGAAAACCTCTGGGTAGCTGGCCTCTTTTTTGACCTGCTGGTATGGCGAGTAGGTTTGAATATAGGCGGCATCCTTGGGGTCTTCAGGGTTGCCATACTCGCCAACCCAACTAGCTCCAGCGAGAAGCTTATGATAGCGCATCATATCGAGTAACGGGACCAAGCACAGGACACCGTTAAACAGATCTGGTCTTTGGGTTGCCACAGCTCCCACTAGCAGACCTCCATTGCTGCCGCCGCGAATCGCCAGGTGTTTAGGGCTAGTCAGCTTATCGCCAATGATGGTTTCGGCAACAGCTATAAAGTCTTCGTAGGCCTTATGACGATTATGCTTCAACGCTGCTTGATGCCACTTTGGTCCAAATTCGCCGCCACCCCGGATGTTAGCAATGACATAAACGCCACCCTGCTCTAACCAATTTTTCCCGATCACACCCATATAGTTGGGAGTTATGGGTACCTCAAAGCCGCCGTAACCATAGAGGACTGTCGGGTTTTTACCGTCGAGTTTGACGTCTTTTTTGCTTAGGACAAAGTAAGGAATTTTTGTCCCGTCCTTGCTGTTAGCAAATTTTTGCGCCACCGCCAGTTGACTCGCGTCAAATACAGCCCCCACCTCTTGCACCACATTGAGACTTAAATCTTGATCGACAGCATAGAGAGTTTCCGGCTTCAAAAAGCTTTCGAAACTCACTAAAAAGTCGTTGTTATAGGGAGAGGTTCCGAAGACTCCAACACTGCCATCCACAGGCACAGGAACATCCTGCTGACTCCAAACCCCTTTTCCGGCATCGCGCTTCATAACAATGGCACGCTCCTTGACCTGATCCATCACCTGCATAACTAAATAGTCTTTGGTGCTAGTCAGCGCTCCGAGGGATTGAGTTTCTGTTGGTCTGAACAAAAGCTTCGCCTCAGGTTTTTCTGTTAGCGCGCTTTCTATAGAAAACGAAACTAAATCACCAGCCTGATAATCCAAATAAGGTTTTCTTAGAGAAAAAATCAATTCGCCAAATTTGAGGTTTTTAAACTCGTGCTCGGGAGGAATTTGGATAGCTTGAGCTTTCCCATCTTTCCAATAAAAGATTTCGTTAGAGAAAAAAGACTTTCCCTTGCCAAAAAACACGTGCTGCTGATCCTGGTCTTTAATAGCAGTACCCCAAACCCAAACATCTTTAGTCGAGCCTTCAAATACCACCGGATTGTCATCTAAGGCGGTGCCGCGACGCCACATCCTAATGATCCGCGCGTAACCAGAATCAGTTTTTGACCCTTCAGACAGTGTACTAGCGGCAATCAAGGTATCCTTATCTAACCAGGAGAAGCTGGATTTTGACTCAGGGGCAGCAAACCCGTCTTTAACGAAGTCCTTGGTCTCAAGATCAAATTCACGTAGGTAACTCGCGTCGCTGCCACCGTCAGATAATCTAAGAAGACAGCGACTGTGGTCCTCTTGGCAACTAAGACCACCGTAAACCCAGCTTTTACCTTCTGCCTCACTAAGTTTGTCAAAATCGATCACTGTTTCCCAGTTAGACTTACCCGAGGTATAATCGGACCAACTTTGCTGACGCAGAATGCCTTTGATATGGGTATCGTCTTGCCAAAAATTAAAGGCGCGACCAGGTTTAATTTGACGAGCCACTGTGAGCTTATCATCACGAGTCAAGATCTGTTCGCTTTGACTTTGCATCTCTTGAAAGCTTTTTTCGCTTTTTAATATCTCTAGAGATCTCTGGTTTTCGCCCTTAACCCAAGCCAAGGATCGCTCCGAGGTCACCTCTTCGAGCCATAAATCGTCGGCATTCATCTCTTCCAGAGTTTTGTTTCTCTCCACCATGTAGTACCCTGCTCCCACTAGCAATATCAGGCCTGCAAGGTTTCGTATCATCCGCTTTTTGCCCACAGACTCGCTGTTCATAAAAATCTCCGTTAAGACCTTGTTGTACGTAAAATGCTTCGCTATAGGTAACTACCATGGCTATGCAAACAAAGCAGTATAATTTAGGGCAAGTTTACGGTGAAACAGTACAGATTAATGAGAGTTAACCAGATGCTGCACAATTTGGTAGTCGCACCAGAACATATTTTGACGCAGTGACTCCCCCCAGAATCCGCAATGTCCGCCATAATCTGTCATTCTGAGTTCAATCTGACGGGGTAAGTCAGGAATCCGACTGTAATCGATAATCGGATCGTCGGCAGAGGCTATCACGAGACCAGGTTTTTTAATCTTGGCGACTTTTTCGAAGGTACTCATTTCCCCATAATAAGTCGCAGCATCGGCAAATCCGTGACGGGGTGCCGTGTATAATTGGTCAAAGTCATAAAGACTAGCATCCTCAGGGATATCAACAGGTCCCAACTCGGGATAGCGGCTATGAAGCCGGTTCACGGTCTCAATCATCCGCTTTGCGAAGTAGCGATCCCAAAAAGGATGGCCGGTGCGCAGCTTTTCCGATGACGCTGCTAGGTCAAAGGGAGGCGAAACAACAATAAACTGTTTGACGGGCTCCAGAGTGCTTTCATCTTGCTCAGACACATAATTGAGGCAGATACTTCCCCCGAGAGAGTACCCCAACAAGGAAAGCGGCAGATCAAAGCGTGATGTTACATAGCGCACCATTTCAGCTAAGTCTTCGTGCAGTCCTGCATGATAAGTTAGTTTGGCTAAACCATGCCCCGGACCAGCTCCGCGTAGGTTGGCTCTAACAAAGATAAACCCATTTTTGGGCAGTAACCAACTGAGCCGTAGATTATACCGCGATTGGCTACAGCCCGTTAAACCATGGAGCCCAAGCACGATACCTTTTGGAGGACCAACGGGAAAATTCCACTCCGTCAAAAGTTGGTCTCCATCGTCCAGAGAAATGATATACCGCCTCGTATCACGCGGTAATTTAATGGGAATCTGAGATGCGCCGATCGTCTGGACCATGGGATCACGCAACCAAAATTTTGGATAAAACATACTATTCACGAGATAGAAACCCTCTTACCGATGAAACGAATCCATAGCTTCTGTTCAGCGCGCGAGATTTATTGCAAAACCGCATCCGCCTCGATTTCAATCAGCATATCAGGATCGATTAGGGCTTTGACTTCCACCATAGTCGTCGCTGGAGGGAACGAAGCGAAAACGTCATAATGGACCCGACCGAACTCATCCCAGCGCTTAATATCAGTGACAAACATGCGAGCCCTCACCACATCCGACATGCTAGCACCATGCTCAAGAAGAGCCGCTTCGATCAAGGAGAAGCACCGTTTTGCCTGCTGGTACGCATCGCCAGGTGCAAAGGTAGTTCCGTCAGCATCCACAGGCGCGGTGCCCGTCACGAATACCATATTACCAGCTTTCACAGACCGGCAGTATCCGACCTTTGATTCCCAGGGAGTATTGGTAAAACTTCGCTCGAAAGACATATGATCGCTTCCTTCCAAAATAAAATCTAAGCCCGACGAAATAAATCAGCTTGCAGAGGTCCTGGGCTTTGCCAACGCTACAGACCAGCCATAAAAACACACCAATCTGGACAAGCCTATGAGCTCCTTGCTTATAGCAAAGCTCAGCATGAGAGGAAAGTGACGTCCATTTCTAGTACCAAAAACTAGACAAACCGGGTATACATGACCCCAAACTTATCTGAACAGAATAGTGAGACTTCTATGAAATACTATCCCCTTCACGTTTTTGCTCTATTGACCCTTATGGTTTCGTTATCGTCTTGTAGTCATGTAAAAAGCCAAGAAGGACCAGGATATTCCGCAAGGGAGTTTTTTGACACCACGAGTTATTACGGCAACTCTATCAACAGAAACCAAGATGCGATATTGGTGAGTCACGACAAATCTGGAGTCTTTAATCTTTATAAAATACCCTTGAATGGTGGGCCAGGAAAGGCTCTCAGCGAGTCGAAAAAAGACTCTATCCTTGCTGTTAGTTGGTTTCCCCAGGACGATCGGATACTCTATCGCGCTGATGAGGGCGGAAACGAACTTTTCCACCTCTACGTCCGAGAGCTATCTGGAGAAGTCAAAGACCTGACTCCCGGAAAGAAGATCAAAGCGCGGTTTTTAGGCTGGAGCAGTTCGGGGGATCGGTTTTTTGTGAGCTCCACAGCCCGAGACGGCAGTGTTTTTGATCTGTACGAATATGATAGTAAAACCTACGCAGCAAAACTGATCTTTCAAAACGATATGAAAGCCTCCGTCATCACAATCAGCCCCGATGGCCGTTGGCTCGCGCTACTAAAAATCCATAGCAATGCCAATAATGATATTTACTTGGTAGACCTCAAAAGCGCTGATAAAACGCCTACAAACATCACACCACACAACGGTGATATCGATCATACGGTCTATGCCTTCTCGCCAGACAGCAAACGCCTCACCTTTGGTACTAATGGCTACGGTGAGTTCGCCAATGCCGTGACGGTAACCCTACCTCAAACGGGAAAATCTCTACCAAAGACGCAAGGCTTAACCCAAGGAAACCTAACCAGATATAACTGGGACGTTCAAGGAGTGACCTACTCGAAAAAAGGCGGGTACAAAGCCATATCTGTCAATGAGGATGCGAGTACCAAAGTCGATATCATTGACCTGAAGAAAAACCGTCCCATTGTCATCGAGAATCTACCCGAAGGAAATCTAACAGGTTTACGCTTCGCCTCTGACGATAGCTTTATCACCTTTTATTTGAATGCGGACACAGCTCCCGCAAATCTGTATACCTATCACTTTGGAAGCAAAAAACTGACTCAGCTAACCAGCTCCCTAAGTCCAAAAATCGATCAAAAGACCCTGGTGGAAAGTCAAGTTGTCCGTTTTAAGAGTTTTGATGAAGTAGAAATCCCGGGCATTTTATTCAAACCAAAAGCCGCATCCGTCGCAAGGAAATCCCCAGTGTTGATCTATATTCATGGTGGCCCTGGCGGTCAGTCACGAAAAGGCTATAACCCATTGATCCAGCACCTCTTGAGCAACGGCTACGGTGTCTTTGCTGTGAATAACCGAGGCTCAAGCGGCTACGGAAAAACCTTTTTTCATTTAGATGATCGCAAACATGGTGATCATGATTTGAAAGATATCGTCTACGGAAAAAAGTATCTTCTCGGCTTGGATTGGGTGAATCAAAGTAAGATCGCTGTGATCGGTGGCAGCTACGGTGGCTTTCTTACTCTAGCAGCTATGGCCTTTACCAATGAGTTTGAGGCTGGCATCAATATTTTTGGAGTGACTAACTGGGTCCGCACCCTAAATAGTATCCCCAAATGGTGGGCCAGCTTTCGCAAATCTCTTTATGCGGAGATGGGAGATCCTAGCAAAGATGAAGCTAGATTAAGATCCATATCACCATTGTTCCATGCCGATAAAATCTCAAAACCTGTTTTGATTGTGCAAGGCGCAAACGATCCGCGCGTTTTAAAAATTGAGTCTGATGAAATTGTCGCAGCACTGAAGAAGAATGCTGCCCCCGTAGAATATGTCCTCTTCGAGGATGAGGGTCACGGCTTTCTCAAAAAGAAGAATCGCATTGCGGCCTCCGAGGCCTACCTCAGATTTCTAAACGAGCACCTACCGCTAAGCGCGGCAAAGCCGCTAAAGCCCGCCGCTCACTAGTACGCTATATCAATGAAGCGCCGCATGACAGAACGATTTTGTCTGTCATGTGATCCGCGATCTGGCCTATGGGTACTGTTTTCTCTAAAATTCAGCCTCGTTAATCTGGCTATGCTATTAACGCTTTTTCGTGCAGACGCTGCCGGTCAGGGCACAGCGCTTTACATGCTCATCGATTATGGGTACACAACGGCCGCAGTTTGATCCAGCCTGGGTCTCTTCCATGATCTGAGTCAGAGAATGACCCTTTCGCACCCGTTCCTCTATGGCTTTGCTATCGACGCACTTGCAGGAACAAAAAATCATGATACTTCCTAACACTTGGTCCTTGGGTATGACTATGAAAGTCATTATCAAGATACATATCGGCTTTTTGCAGAAAAACTCAAGGAATTAATGAAAAATGCTGTCTTTACGGCATATTAAGCAGTATCGTTTTTCTGATCAAAGCGCCTTTTTTCGTGGCATAGTTTTTTTAGTTTCCGGCCAGGCAGGCAAAAATTGCCGAGGCGACACCCTCTGGCTGTAGGTCTTTGCGATAAACAAAATCAATTTGATCGAGGTAAATCGGCCAAGTGGCATCCACTTTTACGAGCCCTCGAGGCCCAGAGACACTGCGAGGCAGTATCGCATACCCTACCCCTTTTTGTGCTAAGTCAGCAATAAGGTCCAAATGCCCCGAGCATAGACGCCGTTTGAAGGTGCGGCCTAAGTCTTTTTCGAGCTTTTTTAAAATCTCTCGCGACTGGAGCATACTTGGATCGTAAAGGATGGTATCGGACTCAGGTCTTTGCTCAGCCCCCTCGCCACTGCTCCAGACAGCGATCACATCCTGCTCGAGTTCCAACTTCGCAAGGCTTGAGCTATCCACAGCATTGACCACTAGAGCAAAATCAAGCTCCCCAGCCAAAACCATATCGGTCAAATGACGCGAAAGCCCATGCTCCAGCTCCAAACTCACATCAGGGTATGTCTCATAAATCTCTGTGAGCATTGTAGGAAAGAACCGAGAGGCTAACGCTGGGTGACTACCGATGCGGATCGTGCCCGTCGGTATGTCGGCGGCAATCCGAGCGACTCGCTTAAGCTGGTCCACATGCAACAGGATCTTTTTCGCCTCTCGCAAAAAGGCATCACCCGCTTTTGTTAGGGTGATGCCAGTGTTCTGTCGATGGACTAATTTCGCCTCACAAGCACTCTCTAAGCGTGTCAATGAGCCACTTATCCCTGGCTGGGATATACCGATCCGCTCAGCCGCCCGAGTCAGGCTTCCCGTGGCAGCAATCTCCAAAAAATAACGCATATCATGTATGTTTGGCTCTTGCTGCATGTCAGGCTTCCCGTATTTAGTCTTGAATCCTCGGAGTTCCACTTAAACGAATGGTGAAGGTACCTGTAGGAATCTTTTTTGACTCGCCTTCAGCACCTTCGTCGGTTTTGAAGTCGACAATCAAACTATCTGTGGCCTCGTCTCCGTACCGTCTTCTAGTGGCAATCAGTATTTGGTCAATATCATTCAAGGCATCATCTTTGAAGTACATTTGTGTCGTTAAGGTCGGAACACCCCAAGCTTTGATGCGATAATGGATGTGAGTAGGGCGATCCCATGTAGAGGTAGCTGGGTAGGCCCCTGGCTTAATCGTCTTGAAGGCAAAACGCCCTTCGGCATCGGTTTGAAGCTTAGCCCAATACTGAAAATTTTCATCAAGAGGGGCCGCGGTGTTAGGATCTTGTGGGTGATTATAGCGCCCTGACTCGCAGGCCTGCCAAACATCGATCTCGGCCCCTACCACGGGCTTATCGCTAGCATCTAGCACAATTCCCTTGACCATAACGACCTCACCCTTTGCGACTTTATCACTACCTACTAGTCGAGTAAGATCAGCATCCTTGTCCGCTTGGTCACGGATCGGGAAAAAAGGCCCTTCTGTCTGACTGGGGGTTGGAGCTGCCGCCAAAGCATCGGCACTTCCGAAAAGTATGGCACCAGCACCGGCTGTGGTACCCGCCACCAAACCGGCTTTTGAGATAAAATCGCGGCGACTTTGCTTTGACGACTCACTCTGCTTCTTATCTGTCATGGTCACTCCCTTACCGTCTACACCTGGTAAACGAATCGATTATGGTTAGCTATGTACGATCCATACCATAGAAACAAATCCTAAAGCTTGGCGAATAGATAAGGCTAATTCCCGTGATAAGCTATGGTTTTGGCGTCTACGGCGCTACCTAGTATATCAATTCATGAAGGGATCTTGATTAACGACCAAACCATAGGTCCCAATAGACCCGCTTAAACGACCAACGAGAGTTTGACTCCACAAGACCGAATTTAATATCCTTTTGCCTCAGTGGTCTAGGATCGACAAAGCTCCCAAACCATCGATCCCATAGCGCAAAGCAAGAACCAAAGTTCCTATCGTAATGGCGAGGATCTATGCTGTGATGAACTTGATGGGCGGCGGGGCTGATAAAGACCGACTCTAATGCACCGAAATGGAGCCATACATGAGAGTGCCTCAAATTAGCGCCAAGTAGATTAAAGAGAAAACCGAAGGCATTAGCCCCGATGATGTCCCAACCGCTCAAACTGTCTCCAAATAAGAAGAAACAGACTCCTGTCACGAAACCCACCGCTAAGGCAGATCGTATCAGTGACCCCAGCATATCCACGGGATGTGTCCGATAAAGGGAAAGCGGCGTTAAGACCTCGGCACTATGATGCACCCTATGGAATCGCCAAAGAAAAGGGATTTTGTGCTGGAGATAATGGAGATAAAAGCGTGAGAAATCATCCACGACGAAACTCACTAGGGTAAAGATCCCCGTAACCACAGCAACGCTAAGTCCTAATTGCGGAACGCTAAACATTTGTCTGAGACTGTAAGATACGACAGCGGCAACTCCTGCTATTGCCAGTACCCTTGAGGGAAATAAAAACACTCTTAAGACATAGTTCGTCAGAAGAATAAGAATATCAAGACGGGATGAGGGGTGAGACCATATCTGCCAACTAAAAAGTTTTTTCAGCTCGCGGCGCCAAGCATGGCGCCTTAGCAGCACTAGAGGAAGAAGCAAAGAACCGAGAATAAAAAGCCAATGGATCCGGCTCTGCGGATCCGCGAACATGTTAAAGGGACCCACAAGGGCCCGTTCTAGCAGTTCATAAAACTCAGTCATTGTCTCCTGCGCTTTGCTTAGGAACCTCTAGATTCAGAACCGAAGCAAATTCACCCTTTAAATCATCCGTTACCTTTTTCACCGAAAAGAAAACCTGACATAGGGGATAGGAGAGCGCCGACTCTTCGTTACACGGTTGATCTTGAATCAGATCTTCCATCCGCTCACCTTGTAAAGGCTCTGCTAGGCTTAAAGACTCATTCAAGCTAGTCGCCAAACGGTCCGCTAACGCGCCGTGTCCCGTTTCCTTGAGAAATCCATCAAAACCTGCATCCCCATCTTGACCAAACCCCGTATAGGCGGCTTCAAATCCTTTAAGATTTTGATAGATAGCCGCCATGCTTTGGCCTGAGGGCCCGTGTTCAAGGGTATCGATACATGACGCCTGACTGCATGAGCTGTGGAGACCCAAGGGGCGTCCAAGCTTGATGTCTTTCACCGTATCTTCGAGGTAGAAGATACCTTGGTAGATTTCATTGATCCGCGACTGCAACACTGGGGTTTCTGCGAGCGACACATAACTAGCGTAGAAACCGTTTTGCCAAGCCTCAGCAAGACTGCTCGCTTTAGACGACAGATCCGCGCCAAGAGTCTCTAAGTAAGCGCAGCGAGCAGCCGATCTCTCAGCCGCGGAGGTTTCGTTCCAACCTGCGGTTTCGGCCACCGAGGCCGTACAGCTGTGGGCTAGATCGTCATCAAACAAAAGGTACTCGATAGCCGGCAGCCCCTTAGTCAAATCAATTTCAGAAAGGCTGTAGCCTGCGCCGTCCAGCACCGACGTCGCCACCTCACGGTCCACCCGACAATAGTTAACCAAAGGCCAGCTATATATGTCAGATCGCAAGGCCTCTGCATCCGCAAGAGCTGGGCCCCATTGGAAGCTTTCGAGAAACTGCCAGTCTTTTATCGTGATCTTCCAGGCGTCGCGGGCGGCAGTCAGTAGTTCGGAATCCTCCAGCAATGCTGTATCGCTGCTGCATAATGCCGCGATCTTGCTTTCAAGATCAGCAACTCCCACCTGAAAGGCTTGAATCCTATTCTGAGCATTATCAGCTAGGTTTGTTACCAGTGCCAGGCGATCAAACTCGGGTAAGGTGTCGCTATCAGTCTCGCCTTGATTACTAATATCATCACCGTCACTGCCACCACCGCCGCAGGCTGCCAAAAGCAGACCCGCTGCAAGCGAAGTCGTTATCAATCTTTGATTGAAATTACCAATTCGCAACGTCAGCCTCGTCAAAGTTATAGGTTTCCATCAATAGTTTGCGTGCCGCTAGCAGCGATTCATGATAAGTCGCTAGAGCCTCTGCATCAGAGGGGATGATAGCCTTATCAGCTATAAGGTTGTGAAAAGTAGAAAACTGCTCGGCCGACATGGGGCTGTACGGACTGAATTGGAAGGCAAAGGCAAACCCTTTCATCTCCGACCAGAATTTACTGTGATCGGTGTAAAGATAATCCTCTGTGCCATACTCATTACCCTCAGAAATGGTCTTATTGATGTAATGAATCGTATTGGCAGCCATAACCTTTTCCCAGTCGATAGCAATCATTTTAGCCAGTGCCTTAACACCGTCCATGTAACCTTCAGGCTTAAGAGCAATCAACTGCCGGCCTTTAAGGAAGTTTGTCATAATCGCTTCTGAAAGGTTTAGTCCTGTCGTGGAGCCAAGGTCACGCTTGGCCGCATTCACAGACATACCAAAATTTTTCTCCGAAAGAAGAGCGATGCTACCGTCACCATTAGTATCAATGGATCCTTTGCTGGCAATTTGATCGTCCGTATAAGCTAGATAGTCCCGCGCCGCACCGAAGTAACCGAAAGCCTCATCCCAATGGTGCTCTAGTGCCGTGTAGGTGACGCCAGCTTTTGCTACTTCTGTGTTGTCAGCGTTAAGCCCCTTAGTATCTCCAAGATCAACGCTTAGATAATCGCCAGTAGCTTGAGAAAAGCTCACAGCTGAATGAAAGAATTTTTGCATCAATTGAGCTATGTCGTGACCTTCTGGAGTCAGTGCAGCTAGTGAAATCGTCTGAGCCGCATTGGTTCCGTTAGTGATTTGAAAGGCAGTAGCATTCATACTTCCGTAAGCGAAGGTCTCTGAGAGAATGGCAACATAATCAGAAGGCTCGAACTTACCGTTAGCATCGCCATCTAGGCTGATTGGATTTTGTCCTGCGTTACCAAGATTATCGAGAGACCATCCGAGCATACCATCGGTGAGAAGCGGGTTGTCCACCCCAGCAAGTTTGCTGCTAAGGTTTTTGCCTGGGTCTTGCAGATCTTGGTAAAGAGTTCCTTCTGTGATCGCCAAAGCATTACCGTCAAAGTCTTTAGCTTTCACAAGAAATTCTGAAGCACCACTAATAACACCTTCAACCTCGCTAGCATTGTCATAGCTATAAGATACATAAGAGTCAATGATCGCCTTAAAATCTTCCGCAGAGCCCGCGTAAAGACCCCTACCCTGTTTGCCCGTAGCGGTTTTTAAGTCCTCTATCAAAACCTGACGAAATATCTGTCCCGGATAGCTTACTGTAGAAACACCGTCGCGGGAAAACTCGTAAACATCGGGGGTTAAAGCGAGGGCATCCTGAGCTGCTTGAGGTAAATTGCTGACAACTTGGGCTGCTTCCTCATAGGCGGTTAGAGGAGCTGGCGTATTATCGTCTGATGGCGCCGGCGTATTATCGTCTGATGGCGCCGGTGTATTATCATCAGAAGACGAAGAGCAAGCAATGACTCCGAAAATACTGGTTGCTAAGATTAAAGATTTATTTATTTTTCTCACACAGATCTCCTTAAAAATCGCGTTGATAATGATAATGATGTTGATTATTATTTTTATTATCGGACAAAGGCAAGAAAAATATAGGTGTAATTCTGTAGCAGTATCTCAAAGTGTTGTAAATAGTTGTTCTGGATAGCTTTTTTTTATCAGATTGGAAAGGCGTGCCTGACTCCCAAAAAAGGAGTCAGTAAATAATACAAATTAGCTACCTAATACGCTTGATTGTCACTCTCGCCACCTTTGGACCCCAGGCAATGGACTCGGGAGCGTTCCCCCGAAGGTTCAACCCGCGATCGTAGGACACAAGGCCTTCGGCACCATCTGTTGGATTACCTCCAGGACCAAAATCCTCAACGTTTCCCGTGTTTTCCTCAGATCCAGCATCAAAATTTCCGGCAAATACCGTTTTTTCCTGACCTGCCCAGCGAAAGCTGCTCAAGGGGTAGCTATTGAGACTCACAAAGGAATCGTTGCTTTTGCCAATCATGGCCAAGAGTGTCAGGACGGGTACCCGCTTGGAATAAGGGACGGTAATCCGCGCCACACTCACTTTGCCCGGCATCGTCGGTCCGCCTGCAGCCTTAGCAGTGGCGAAGACTCCGTTTGCTCCTTCGAGAGCTTCCTCTAATACACTCGTATCTCCGGTTTCGGCGATGGCGGCGACTCCTGGACTAGCCGCAGCTCCCACCTCAAACAGAGACTGATCACTGCGATGAGCCACTAGCAGAAATGGTGAAACGGCATTGTTTGCCGTTACATTCTGAACCTTTACTTCAAAGGTCGCATAGCGCACTTGGTTTCCCGCCTGTAAGGCAGTGGCTCCTCCCATGGTGCAAGCAGCAATAGACAATGTTACTAATTTACGCATAATGTGTTTCATAAGGTACTCCGTGATTGATGATCTAACATAAGCAGACTTCGTGACCGATACGCCAAGAGTTACAGGAGAATAAAAAACCAAGTTTTCACCAATAGAGTTTTTATGTAGGTGCTATGAGTCTTCCGTCTCACCAATTAGATGCGTTCCTCGCGGTAGCGCAAACCCAGAGTTTTTCCAAAGCAGCAAAGACCCTTCATCTGACCCAGTCAGGGCTATCGCAAAAAATAAAACTATTGGAAGAAACCCTTCAAGTGACGCTGTTTTTGAGACTTCCCACAGGAGTAAGCCTTACAGACCCTGGCGAAAAGCTTTTACGGTATTGTCAGACAAAAAATATGATGGAATCTGAACTTCTTGAGGACCTTGGGTTACATTCGCCCGAAGATAGTTTAGGTGTCGTTCGCATTGCCTGCTACTCATCGATTTTTCGTTCCGTGGTGATCCCTGCATTATCACCATTGTTAAAGAAATACCCTGAGACGACTCTGGAGTTCATGGTAGCTCCCATGGAGGAGCTGCCCAAAATTCTGTTCCGTGCGGAATCCGATATTATCATCCTGGATCGTAGACTAGAAAAATCTAACGTCGAAATCAAAGAACTCGGAATCGAGCGATACGTTGCCGTCAAATCCAAAACCTATCCAGACAAAAAGATTCCCACATATCTCGATAATGATCGCGACGATCACGCCACCGCCATGTTTTTCCAAGGGCAAAAGGGAAAGCCGCTCACATACAAACGCTCCTTCTTCGGAGATTGCTATGGCATCCTCGATGGAGTAAAAGCAGGATTTGGCTGTGCAGTCATGTCACAGCATTTACTCAAGGGTAAGCATAATTTGGAAGTCATAGAAACTTATAAGCCTGTGGACTTCCCAGTAGCGGCTCACTTTATCCGACAGTCCTTCTACCCAAAAAACTTCACTAGGTGTTTGGAAGAATTGGTGAAGAACTGCGCCGCATACCTTAGTTGATTGGTTGGTCTTGCAAGGGCAAGCAACTAAGTTCTATGACAATGGCTCCATCGGCCACGTGAGAGTACGTGATCAAAACTTGCTCCTCTTCGCCTGCTCTGATTGTGATGTCGTAAGGACCGCCTACTCCAAAGGACTTGTAGGTCAATGGATCATCCTCGGCCACCTGTACGATGCCTGCGTACATCCACAACGTTCCGAAACGACTCTCACCGAATTCATCAGTGAAAGAGACGATGGGATCACGCAATAAATCCGATATCGATATTTCAGGATCCCCCAGAGCAAAGGCTTGATCACCTATTTCGACATCATCGCCTAGGTAGCTTCCGAAACCAATCTTGCCAACATAACAACTTTGTTTAGTCAAAAAGTCTATAAGAGGGGTTTCGTGAGCCATGCCAAATACGGAACATGAAATCAATCCAAAAAAATACAGTAGGTTAAATCGATTTTTCATATGGTTCTCCTTTTTGCCAGGAGTTTAGGCGGATACGCTTGATTTGTACAATCGATAAAGCTTCTGGCCTCCATCGAATCCATTTATGGCCAATGGCAAAAGAGGCCATTTATATCCTGAGCTAAGATCTCTGCACTCACAACTTGAGTGCAGAGACGCGAAGACGGAACAAGAACGTTCACATATAACTTGAGGATTAAGTATGATCCCCTGTTCCACTACAACAGCAACCTTGCTCTCCAAACTTTGTCGCCAAGCAAACATGCAAAGGTTTCACAAATAGTCCATCAAAGGTACCGTCGCAAGCTGATCGACGTCACTAACATGACTGATAAACGATGGTCTGTGAAGATTCGTGAATAGAATCGGCAAAATTATTGGATACAGATTGTATTCGTATTGAGGATCTTCAAGGAAACGTATCATACAAATAGTAGGGAGGGATCTATGTGGTAGACTCTAGAGATCTGACAAACCTCCACCCCAAAAACTAACATCTCTGGGATGGACGCTTCATGGCAAACAAGTCTTATTATAGACAAGCGTTACGTGCAAAAAATAGTGGTGAGGTAGAGTCTTGGTATAGGTACTGAATGTTTCCGTATCCTCGCCAAATTGGAGATGAGTAAGAGTAAGTTGCTCTATCGTAGTCAGCAGCTGTAAATGGGAAGGCTGAATCATTTAGCCAAAGGCGCTTGATGAGGCCATCTTGCTTCAAATCGATAAAGTAATTGAATCCTTTAACCCATCTCTGACCAACGGAATTA
Source organism: Pseudobacteriovorax sp. (assembly GCA_013215145.1). GTDB lineage: Bacteria > Bdellovibrionota_B > Oligoflexia > Oligoflexales > Oligoflexaceae > DT-89. The sequence continues at coordinate 38,922 of JABSRP010000031.1, read as the reverse complement.
CCAAAGCTATCCCACTCGATTCTTATGGAAACATAGGCGGTTCCTGTGAAATCCCATCCTTGAAACAACACGTTATCAAGGTAGCCAATGGTCTTATCTCCAGAAAAGTAAACGCGCTCGCCATCTGCATCACGATAAGAAGACTCCTCATAAACATCAGCCACGACGCCAACATTTAGGATGTCATCCCCATAGCGAGTTGCAATCGTAGCAGATAGTGTTCTACTGGAAGACCCACGGTAGCCTTGCGTGTCGATTCCGAAATCATTGACATAAATTTCGCAATGAGATGCTTGCGCCTCAACATCGATTTCGTAGCTGGGAAACTGACTGTAGTTCCATTCTACCGAACCCATTGCAACTGGACTGACCAAAAAAAGACTCAAAAGTGCTGTTTTTACTGACATAGTTTGTTCCTACTGATTAAGTTGTATTTGACGGCGTGAAATTAGAGTATATGTTGTTAGATTACAAGATAATTTGAAAATTATGTGGCTTTTTGCCGACGTAATTCAGTAAATATGAAAAAATACAACATTTTTTACCCTGAAACTTAGTAGAGATGAACCACGGCCTAGCACTTCGAGTGACAACCCTCCGCAATCACTATACCTTAGGGTTATGCAATTAAAACTAAACCAATCAACAGGAATTTGGGAACAAAACAGATACTGTTTTCTAACATCACAAACCTAAGGGCAGCAAAAAGTCGCTCATCACGCTCTTGCTCGATAGGATTCCCGGCCCTCCACCACCAACTTGCCGCCTTATCTGTGATTGTGAGTCAGTCATTTTTGTGGTAGTTTGTCGCTTCCTAAAAAACAAAGCCGTAGCATGTTTATGCGGAAAGGACCAAGATGAGCAAGATAGGAAACGCCTTGCAGGCATTAAGCTTTTTCATATGCGCAACGTTACTTTCAAAAACTGCCGTTGCCAGCTCGCCATATTGTTTTATTCAAAGTTCGCCTGACCAGCAAGTCAACAAAGAAGCCCTTTTAGATACCATAGGTTATCCAGCGATTGCCCTCGTTGATTTAAGTCTCTCAGAAGAAAGCATCCGCTACTGGCAAATCCAATGGGAGGTCCCACCCACAAGTGAGGAGCTAAACTCCATTAGAGCCTTGTTGACTTATGAATACCGGTTGGCATTGAATTGTATCATCAGGGATGTTGGGCCCGGCGCCGTTACTGTTGTGAATTAATGGACTTTAAGAGCGAAAAAACACATTATCTTGGCTTGTTTTACGATATTCTGAACCGACTGGTGGAGGACTACCGATTACAGGCGAAAGCTAATTTGAGCATTAGCCGTTTATCGTTGATGGCAGGATTCTCTTCAAGAAACTATCTAGGCGATATACTTAACCGCAATCGTTTTCCCAGCGAAAGCGCCTTACAGAAAATTTTTAGTGTCGTCCAAACAGACCCTAACTCCAAAGATTTGCTAATTCTCATCCACCGTTTCTGCTCCTTCAAAAGTGACTGTCCTTCTGCGAAGACTCTTTTAAAAAAATTACAGGTTTTTCGCAAAAGTGATGATATCGTCAACTTAGAGGGTGGCGCCTTACCCTTTGTCAAAGAATACCTGCCTTTAGTCTTGGCTGCCATAGGAACGACATCTCGGGGTAGTAGTCTATCAGATATTGTGAGTCGTAGCGGATTTCAAAGATCCACGGTACAAACTGCATTGAAGGAACTCTGCGACTTAAACTTAGTCCGTGAGGACGACAACGGTTTCCACTTGCACCAAACTCATATGATATTTGAGCGTCTTGGAAGTACTGAAGGATTTTTGCAGTATTATTTATACGGCCTGGAAAGATCTCATCGTAAAGCTAAGTTGGGATTTACTGATAAAAATATGCTTTTCTTGCAGTCTAATTTTACAGTTTCTCAAAGAAACGTACCTAAACTACGCGAAGCCCTAAAACAGACGTTGCTATCATTTATTGATGAGGAGACGGAAGATTCCGGAGATACATTGGTGCACTTAAATCTATCATTTTTCAGTCTAAAATAATGAGTATCCTTAGCAGAAAAAATGGGATTGGGTTGAGAACCAGTATTTGAAATCCTGTGATTATTAATCATAGGAGTAAGTTTGAGCCTAGAAAACCTGCGGATGTTCTTCTGCGTCACATAATATGAATAAAAAACGAAAGCTTTGCAAATTTATAGAAGCAGTTTCGTGCTTCAATGAGCATAGAGCCCTCTCCGACCCCTAGGCCAGTTCCTGACCAGTAGTCTTTTAGAGGCTTTAACCAACAAAAAAGCCTCGGACGCTTTCTGCACCTCACATTGCGGTAGAAGCATTAGCCAGCTTTTTGGCAGAAACGACGTCACTATCTCCGAGATCTTTGACAAATTAGTATAATTTAGGCTAAGGAAAATAGCCAACCTTGGTGGCGTATGTTCTTATTTATATTCCTGATTTAGAACGGACAACATGCAGTTAAATAGCCTAGTTTGAAATCTGTACGCAAATGATCTCTTTTTTTGAGCGATTGGAGTATACCTCGTGTTTCTACTGCCTCTATTACTTCTAGGAAGTGGTACACCTGTTTTTGCTGAAATTGATGGCGCTTTAAAGAAAGAACAGGTGCCGACACCTCCCGTTTTGGTGACGGACCTTCGACCTGTTGAGTTTTGCGATTGGACTTGGCAATCGACCCCCGGGCAAACCGGAACAGAAGCCAGTATTTTGGGAAACTACCTGGGTATTGGGATCGGAGGCGGTTGGCAGCTAGGTGTCGTACCCGCCGCCTATGCCTTGGTGGTAGATGGAAAGCATGAGCAGACTCAAGTGCAACAGTATGTGATCAAAAGCCCTGCTTTTGGAGGAACTTGGTGGCAATCTGGATTTGCGTATTCTCGATTGAGTTTTTCCCGTCAAACCAAAGAAACAGGGTATCAACAGGACCTTTCGAGTACCCTCGCTACACTCAGCTGGATTCTACAGCTGAAGCTCACAGAACAGCAACAGATCCTTCTGACTTCAGGATTGGTTGGCAATCGCTACGAAATTGAGGTTCCTAGTTTGGGAAAACAGACTCAGTCTCTGACTGCGACCGTAAATGAGTTGGAATTCATACACCGACTGACCGCTTCATGGTCCTACCATTTGACAGGAAGTTATTCCCCCGTGTTAACTAACTTGGGCAGTTTTGAAAATGGTCAAAACCAGGAGCTATGGGGAACTGGAGCAGCTGCGACGTACCAATCTAATTTCTGGCTATCAAGAATTTCCCTTGGCTTTCATTACGTCGAGCAAGGGAAGTCTTTCGTTTTGTTTGATTTTGGCTTCTGACACCCAAAACCAAATCGAACTAATAGAGCACATCTAAGCGCTCAAATCTCAAAACTGTCAGGGCAAGAACGTTGACCTACCGTACCCGAGAATTCGATGCGAAGCCAGCCATTGGGAAGGCGATCAAGAACGCGAATAAACGTGTCCTCAACAACAACTCCAACCGGACTAGTTCTTTTATCTGGCTCGGAATATAGCTCTACACCTGAAACCCCAAAGACTGCGTCTTCAGATGCCGAAGCGCGGAGGTAAACAGAAGAGTAGCGCTGAATGCAACTCCGGGGGTCGTCGGCACAGCTTGTTTTAGAGGTTTCTACATAGGCGTCAAAACTGATGTATCGGCGAGAATTTGGATTGAATCGATCATTTCTAACGGTTAGTTCTGCTCCATTGCTTAAAGCCGCAACAATCGGAGAATCGGCATTCCAAGTCCGAATATTCGTACTTTCATCCCCCGAACTGTCTGCAACTACACACGTATCAGCGGAATTGGGAAACTCAGCTAAAATCCAGTCTCGATTAGGCCGAGGATCGGCACCCAGTGTTTCAGGAGACAGGTGACACTCAATCGGACCTCCCGAGACAACACCCGTGAGCCCCCATTGACCGTTCACCTCTCGAAAGATGGGACCACCTGAATCTCCCCCGCAAGTCGACGAGCCGCCTATTGGGGCAATAAATCTCAGAATCGATCGATATACTTGTCCATCCCCATAGGAAACTTCGTCCATGAATTGATCGAATGATGAGTAACCCCACCTCAGAAACTCAGCATAGTCAATCTTTTGGGCTTCCGTCCTCCCGTAGCCAGCTAACACCACCGGATCGTTTTGGAGCAAACGGACGTTAGCGTCAAATATAGGTGCTGGTTGATAACCCTGCGGCAAACCCTTTATCTGAATCACTGCGAGGTCAAGTCTGGGGTGAACACGAGGCTTACCAATACCAACGCGACCATACCGAAGATCGCGCATATCAGGGCCAAATCTGACAATGATATCCTCTCCGCTAAGTGGTTCGCTTACACAGTGGGCAGCGGTAAGGATCTTGTCCTCAGCGACTATCGTGCCGCTACAGTAGTTGTACTCCATATCTAATAGAACCGTCGAGCGGCGCACAATTTCTGGAGAGGTCGAAACACTCCCTTCAGGGTTGGTGACGGAAAGTGAAGATTCTGCCCCGCCGATCTCGTTTCTATTTCCACAGCCAGTCAATGGTAGTGTCAAGCCTAAGATGATAGCAAACAGAGCAGAAAAAGCAGTTGAAGGTGAGCGTCGCAATGTCATGGTTACTCCTGTTATATCGTAATCTCAATTCCCCCATTTCCCTCCAACAAACCCGTTTATATTACAAGCCATATCTTGCAATCAACTGCAATATCTGGAAAATATTTCTCGTAGTGGAAACTCACAGTCAAACAATAAACCCTTTTACAGTTTAGACAAAGTTTATATCCGAGAACAGAATAACCGCAATTGGTATGGTAGCTTTTGCTTTCAGCTCTTTGGGTAATGAGATTCTTTTTAGCACCTCAGCTGGAAGCAAACTTTACTTTGTGAGATGAGAAGGATTTACAAGTTTTCGGTGGTCGTACATACTCATTTGATTGATGTTCAAAGGAAGCTGGATGATAATTTTCTGAGTAAACCCACTCAAAGGAGACAGATATAAGAGATCGACTAAAGTGGTGGTAGGGTGGTATTTTTTTAGCAATATCACCCTATATAGTCCTAAGGCCTTGGCGGGCCGATGTAGCGACTTAATAGGCAAATCATAAAGCCAGAGAAAGAAATGTCTTGATCATATTGGTGCTGTGCTTCCATCCATTGAACGGATTGTATCTCCCTATAGAAACCCTCTGTGACATCACTTAATTCCGTGAACTTATCGTAATCAATTTTCGTCTCAACGGTGGGAGGAATCGGCAGGCTATAATTGTCGGTGTAGTAGTTACCGAATAATAACCAAGAGACTGTGGTCGGTCGGTAGGCTCCCCCATCAGGTGCATTGTATTGGTAAATGCTCTGCCCATCATAGCTGCTGCATGTGATGGACTCAGCATAAGCGTTGCTAGCGATAGAACCTAGCATGATCGAAAGCAGGCAAGTCGCGATTCCCATAAATTTCATTTTGTTCTCCTCTAATTCGTTTAGGTGGCCGTAATTGGCTTCGGAGCAGGTATAACTCTAGACATCTATACACAGCAAGTGGTGAGAGCCAAAACTCGTCCTTTTTGCCCACTCCCGCGGTCGTGAAGCCTAATTTTATCTCCGTGATCTTTATGATTTTAATTTTAATTCCGATACCTTAGACAGGACCAAATAGACTTAGACATATCATGTTTGGTCACAATGCTAACTTGCTGACGAATAATGACAAAGCTATGAAATCACGATTTAATTACCTTTTTTTTGGACTCTGCTGCTTTGGATCTGCATGGGTCGCTCAGTCCAAAAGCGCACAGGCAGACATGGCGATTGTCGGTGCTCATGCAAGCGGACAATACCTAGGACTTTCTGCGGTTTATTTTGAGGATCTGACCCGACAATGGCGACTCGAGGATTTTTTAGATGATACCAAATCCCCGTCCTGGGAGCGTTCCAACGAAGAGATCCTGAACTTGGGAATATCCGACGCTGCTTACTGGGTAAAAACATCCATAAAATCAAGTATTGATCGCGATAGAACCCTCTACATTGAGGTACCTTTTCCGCTACTCGACTCAATCAAAGTCTATTTTGTAAAAGGGAAAATGGTTTACAAAGAATACGAAACCGGCGACATTTTGCCATTTCAAAGTCGAGAGATCGATCACCGAAACTTTGTTTTTCCTTTTGACATTGGTGCGAATGAGACTATCGATGTCTATTTTAGAATGGATAACCAGGGAAGCACCATCCTCCCCATGAGATTGTGGAGTCCCAAAGATTTTGCCGAACGATCAGGGCGAGAGGGATTTGGGCTTGGATTGTATTACGGATCCATTGGGGTTCTCTTATTATATAATTTATTCCTTTACACCTCTCTCAGAAAACGGTCATACCTCTATTATGTTTTCTATATAGCAACCTATGGGACATTTATCTTCAGCCTCAACGGGTTATCATTTCAATATATTTGGCCGCAATCACCCGAGCTAAATAAATTCATAGTCCTTAGCCTCATCGCGGGAGCCTCAGGCACTCTAAGTCTGTTTACGGAATCATTCTTGAACCTCAAGACACGAGCTCCTTGGTTATCTTATCTGATGCGTGGGATCAAATACTGGTCGTTTTTAGGTATTTTCTTTCCTTTTGTTTTTTCTTATTATACTGCAACAAGACTCTTAGCGTCACTTCCACCAATCGTCATTACTGCTGCCATCATCTCAAGTATTCAGTGCTACAGAAAAGGATTCCCCCCAGCTCGGTTTTTCTTTATCGCTTTCTTTTCGTTTATGCTGGGAATCATTTTGTACGCACTTAAAGCTGGTGGGATCCTTCCGTCGAATTTTATCACTGAATACTCCATGCAGATTGGTTCTGCACTGGAAATTGTTCTTCTATCTCTAGCACTCGGTGATCGTATCCATTACAACCAATCTCGTTGGAGGAAGGAAATCGAGACACTAAACAAATCACTCATCGAAAAGGAAGAATCGAGAACGACCTTCTTCCACAACACCTCCCACGAATTAAGGACACCCTTAAACGGTATTTTGTCGTTTCTTTCTCTAATACTCAGAGAGCAGTATGGCGGTATCAATGAGCGGGTACGTTCTCAATTGCTAAAAATAGAAAACTTGTCACGCTCGCTCATGAACCAAGTCAACACTATCCTAGACCTAGCAAAGAGTCGTAGCGGCGAACTCAAGGCGCGCTATTCCCTAATCTCACTTAAAGACCTAACAAAAGAGGTCAGATACCTCTCCGAGGGGCTTCTCATTAAAAAAGAGAATGTAACCTTAGAAATCAATGATAACTGGCAAGAGAACGATCAACCAGTGTTCATTGGAGATAAGGAGAAAGTCACAGCTATCGTTAGAAACCTAGTCGGTAATGCTGTTAAATTCACTCCCAATGTCCCAGGGAATAATATCTCGATAACGTTAGAAATCACAACTAATAGGGCACTCAGTATTAGAGTGAGGGATTCAGGCATCGGCATAGCGGTCGAGGATCAATCGCGAATTTTCGAAGAGTTTCAGCAGGTAGAATCAAATTCCCGCAGACACTACGAAGGGACAGGACTGGGTCTTGCCATTGTCAAGCAGATTTGTAACCTACTTGGCGGTGACATATGGCTCGAATCAAAGCTCGATAATGGTAGTACTTTTTGTGTCACTATCCCTGAAGGCGAGCAAGTCGACACTGCCCATGCTGTCCAGCCAGAAAAAATCTTACGATCAGAAATATCTGCTGCCACTGAGGCCAAAACGAAAGTTCTTCAAGTCAAACCCAAACCCGAACCGGATATTTCAAAGAGCTATCACGTTATGGTGGTGGATGATAACGAGGTAAATTGTGAGGTCATCAAGGATATCGTCGAAATGCATGGACATACAGCCACCGTTTTTTCTTCATCGAAAGAGGCCTTAGACTCTGTGATGCGAGTCGATCCAGATATCATTCTACTCGATCTTATGATGCCGGAATTATCTGGAGAGGATTTTCTAAAGGCTATCAAAGCAGACAGCAACCTATCGAATATTCCCATCATACTCCTTACGGCAAGAGCTTCGGAAGAGGACAGATTGGAAGGACTCAGTCTAGGGGCAGACGACTATTTAGCAAAACCTATTGTTATCGACGAACTGATGCTCAGAATAAACTATACCCTTAGCCGACTCAATTTTGCCAAGGCCAAAGTCGAAAAACGGCTGATTGAGACAACTTTGGCAGCAGCCCAAGAAGTTCATTCGTCACTTGGAGAGGTTAGTCTTCAAGTTCCTAATATATCAACTGCCGTCTTTTACCAATCAGCCGAGCTGACAAGTGGCGATTGGCTAGGAATGAACTACGATGACCTGAATCATCGGCTATATATATTCGTAGGAGATGTGACTGGTCACGGCACCACCTCTGCGTTTATAACGATTGCCGCATCCGCCGCCCTGAAAGGTGCCTTGACGACCATAAAGTCCCTAGGAAAAACACTAACCCAAAGGCAATGTTTGCATTATTTGGCTCACGCAACAAATGCGGCTGTGAAAGACGCCGGAGGTAAGATTGAGAAATATATGACTATGGTCTTTTGCTGCCTGGATTTACAAACGGGCGCATTAGATTTTATCAATGCAGGGCATACACCCTTTTTCCATGCAACAGACGACATGACGAAAACCATCTTAGTACCCGGCAGCCCACTTGGAACCGATACGGACCCTCATTTTGGCGAAGGACGTTTTGATATGTCCTGCAACGACAGTATTCTCTTCTATACCGACGGACTGCTAGAAAACACTGGTAACGAGGGTCAGACCATTACCGACAAATCCATCAAGAAGATCTTTGCTAAGCAAAAGTCTGTCGACCAAGTCAAAGACGAGATTCAACAATTGATGTCAAAGACATGGCATCAACGAAAACTCGAGGATGACTGCACGTTTATCGTGATTAAATGGGATCAGAGTCTAGCCAATCAACTTGCTGGCTGATTAAGCCCTCTCCGACTGAAGCAAAAAAAACGCCAGACAGCAATGCGCGTATAATACTAACGATTGGTTCGTTTCTTGAGTCTTTCCTTTTGGATATAGCGTCAATTAAACGCTATTATTTGCCCTTCGAAAGTTTGCGCTATTGCGCTAAGGTCTGGACTTCAAATCAGAACATAGACCAGTCAGGACGTCAGTTTATGCTTTCTATTTTTCAGCGCGGTGTTTTCAATAGCTTTGGGTTTGAAAACCTTAAAGGCGACATATTCGGTGGCCTCACGGCATCGGTGGTTTCACTTCCGATGGCACTAGCATTCGGGGTAGCCTCTGGGGCTGGGGCCGTTGCCGGGCTGTATGGAGCTATATTGGTTGGACTATTTGCCGCCATTTTTGGGGGGACCTCAACCCTAATATCCGAACCCACTGGCCCTATGACAGTCGTTATGACGGCCGTACTAACCACCATGATGGCAAACTATCCCGATACCGGACTAGCCATGGCTTTTACCGTAGTCATGATTGCCGGAGTCTTTCAAATCCTCTTAGGTGTACTAAAACTCGGCAAATACATAACACTTATGCCTTATAGTGTGATTTCTGGATTTATGTCCGGAATAGGATTCATTCTGATTATTCTTCAAATAGCTCCTTTTTTAGGTCAAGCGCCGCCCTCAGGTGGCGTCATAGGCACTCTGACCGCACTCCCCGAGCTTTGGCAGCAGATCAACCCCCTCGAGACGATGATAGCTGGATTGTCGTTAGCGCTTTTATTTCTCATACCGAAAAAATGGGGGAAATCTCTGCCCCCACAACTCATCGTTTTGGTTTTAGGGACTGTGGTCTGCACCTTTCTCTTCTCCGATTCCAGTATGCGAAAGATTGGCGAAATTCCATTTGGATGGCCTACCCTATATCTCCCAACGTTCACTCCAGATATGCTAACCACCATGATCCTAGATGGCCTAGTTCTCGGAACACTGGGCTGTATCGATTCCCTGCTAACGGCTGTCATTGCCGACAGTCTCACGAGACAAGAGCATAAATCTGACAAAGAATTAGTGGGACAAGGTATCGGCAATCTCGTATCCGGTGTTTTCGGCGGGCTTCCCGGGGCAGGCGCAACTATGGGAACTGTCGTTAATATTCAAGCAGGTGGTCGCACGGCTCTTTCAGGGATCATCAGGGCTATCATCCTTCTTGTTGTCATGATAGGCGCTGCGGATCTGACAAAGCATATCCCACTTGCTGTTTTGGCTGCCATCGCCATCAAGGTTGGCTTCAATATCTTAGATTGGAGCTTTGTTAAGCGGGTCCATCGCGTCTCTCGCACCGCTGCCCTTATTATGACCGGAGTATTGCTGTTAACAGTTTTCTTCGATCTCATAGTCGCAGTAGGTCTAGGCGTGTTCATTGCCAATATCCTGACCATACAAAGACTCAGTGAGCTTCAAACCCGCAATGTAAAAGTAGTCGGCGACTCTAGTGGAGATATTGTTGTCAGCCCTGACGAAAAAGACATACTAGACTCGAGCAACGGACAGGTGGCGCTAGTTTATCTCAGTGGACCCATGATATTTGGAGTGTCTAAAGCTATCGCCAGGGAACACAATGCCATTCGTGATCAGAATGTAGTTGTTCTCGACCTGCATGATGTCCCATTGATTGACACTACCGTATCTTTGGCTATTGAAAACACTATAAAGGATCTAGTCGATTCTGAAGGCCTTGTCTTTGTCGTCAAGCCGCAGTCCCAGGCCAAAGCTAGCTTAGAGCGATTAGGTGTATTTCAGCTCATACCGGGCACCCATCTCTGTGACACCCGAAAGGAAGCTCTAGAAAAAGCAGCCAGTGCTGCTAAGCATATGCAAAAATCGGATCGCTTTAAGCAGGTGGGCCTTGGTCGTTGATGGATTTTTTTTGGAATCCACCGATAAACAAGAGTATGGCTAGTCCCAACGCAAGCGTGAGTAGCTTAGGATAAAAACAAAGCAGCATCGCTGTGACCACAGCGATGCGTCCTAGTAAGTTAAGCTCTTTGATCAAATAGCCTTGAATCGCAGCCGAAAAACAAACTGTCCCTAAAAAGGCACCACAAAACATCAGCAAAATCTCTGATATAGTACCAATCAAGACAAGCTCGGGATGAAACACCAAAAGAATTGGCACGACATAGAGCATTTTTGCATAACGAAAGGCGATCCAGCCCGTTTGCCAGGGATCAGATTTTGCGATAGCGGCCCCTGCATAGGCGGCTACACACACAGGGGGCGTGATGTTAGAATCCTGACTTAACCAATAAATGATCATGTGGGCTGCGATAAGTGCTACACCTAGCTCATGAAAAGCCGGAACCACCAATACAGCCATAATTAGGTAAGAAGCTGTGACAGGAACCCCCATACCTAACAATAATGAAGCGAGAGCCACCAATATTACGGTTATCAGCTTTTGTGAGATAGAGGCTATCTCACCCGGGTTCCAGATCAGAAACGAAGGGAACTGGGACTGATCCAAGAAGCTAGCCAAACCGATGATTGACTCGGCAAATTGCAGTCCAACTCCTGTGAGTTCAATAACACCAACAATCATACCAATGACACCGATTGTAGCGCCAATCATAAGGGTATTCTTTGCCCCTATCTGACATGCCTGGAGTATTTTCGATAAAGTCATCCTTTGTTGAGGCAAAAACCATGAACAGAGTATCACAGCGAAAATACCAAATGATGCCGCGTAACCAGGAGAGCGCCCCATCAACATCAAGGCAAATACCACGATCAAAGGTGCAATTTTTAGGTACCAACCTTTTATCACTTGATGTACCTGAGGTAAGTCCTCTTTAGCGAGGCCTTTGATATTGGTTTTTTTAGCCTCGAAGTGAATCATCGAGAACACACCGGTAAAATAAAGTATAGCGGGAAATACCGCCACTAACATGACATCGCGATAAGGGATTCCCAGGAGTTCTGCCATGATAAACCCCCCAGCCCCCATCACAGGAGGTAAAAACATACCGCCGATTGAAGAGGCCGGCTCGATAGCTCCGGCAACCTCAGGCTTAAATCCCGCCTGCTTCATCAAAGGGATCGTAAATGTTCCGGTCGAAACCGTATTCGCTATGGCACTCCCAGATATCGATCCAAATAGGGCGGAAGCCACCACAGAGACCTTACCAGGCCCACCTGGTCGATGACCAAACATAGCAAGGGGCAAATCTAACATAAACTTGCCAAACCCCGACACTTCCAAAAAAGCACCAAAAAAGATAAAAAGGATCACATAGCTGGCAAGAACATCCGCCATAATACCAAAGGTTCCACTCGTTGAGATAAATAGAAAAGTAAATACCTCAGAGACCAAAAACCCACCATGCTGTATCGCCTCAGGTAGGTACTGACCAAATATTGCATAACAACACAGCACAGCCCCTATAGCAACGAAGCCAATCCCTAAAACCCGTCTTGCCGCCTCCATACCAACCATAACGCCAATACAGGAAACCCAAAAGTCCAAGTCTGTTTCGGCACCTGCACGTAAATTGAGGCTTTCGTATTCAACTATCCAATAGCCCACAGCTAACGCCCCCATTAGGGCAAAGCAAAAGTCGCTCAAGGCTCCCAAACGACGGTTTTTTGAAGGATATTGCAGGAAAATGAGAACGTAGGTGATACCAACATATATCCCACGATGCAGCTGAGGACCCATAGGTTGCACCACTGCGGTCCAAAGATAGAAAATCACTAAGGCATAGGCCAAAGCATGGAAAATCCGCAATGGTATATTTGATAAAAGAGAGTCTGGTGGCTCAGTCATGTCGAGACCTCAAGCTATTTTTGTTTTTTGTTCCAAAAGGCCTGAGCACCCGGATGTAAAGGCACCTTAATCCCCTGTATCCCATTTTCAAGAGACATGTAGCTAGCAGCATTCACGATAGTTTTCAGTTGGCGTAATCCAGCTTCAGAATAAACGCTCTCCAGAGCCTGCTGAACTCTTTTGGGACTTGCTTTTTTCCCTGCCACCCAAATGGTACTATCAACAAATGTGCTCACTGTTGACTTAACCGAGGCGTAGGTACCTGAGGGAATGTCCTTTTTTTGGTAGAACGGGTATAACTTATAGAAACCAGCTTTCTCCGCTGGACCGTGAAGGTCCAGTAGCCGAATTTTTTTAACAGCAGCCAATTCTATGACAGCCCGAGTCGGGTAACCTGACACCACCCACATGGCATCAAGCTGGCCATTGCGCATCGCCGATGCGGCCTTACTGTACCCCAGAAACTTCCGATCTATTTTATCCCAAGATCCTATCGCCTTGAAAAATCGCTCCGCCGTGGCGGCAGCTCCAGAACCCGGCCCACCAATACCAATGCGTTTCCCTGCAAGATCTTCAACCGACTTGATTCCACTTCCTTCCATCACCACCAATTGAGCTGCAGACTGATAGAGTACAGCCAATGCGAAAACATGAGAATAGCGTTTTTTATCGCCTAACAATCGTCCCTCGCGGCCAAGGAATAAATCTCCCGAGTGTACCACACCAAAATGAGCACGACCTGCTTCGATCCTTCGAAGGTTCTCAGTTGATCCAGCAGATGCCTGGTTGGAAACTTTCATATCCTTGAGTTGATCACTCAAAAATACTGATAAACTACTTGAGAATAATTGGAAGGTCCCACCGGTAGGGCCTCCTGTGAACCGATAAAAATCCTTACCCCACGCTATCTGCCCTACGGCAAGACTCACAACACACAATAGAACAACCAAAAATCGGCTCATAATTTCCCCAAGCTTTGCTTTAACTGACGAGATCATACTGCCAATCTAATAGCTGGCCAGGTTCGTGAAGTCAACGAGGATAGCGACAAAGCCTCTATCGAGATCAACAACAACCCACACAACCATCTCATAATGACGCTCAAGGCTCAAATTAACTATTCCCAAACTAGGTCTAGAAAGCTAATTCTGAAGTACTAGAAAATCGAGAGTGGTAGCCAAAACCATAGATGATTAGTTTACCGATCTCAGGATAATCTGGAATACTAGATATACTCCGATTACGAATCAATCCGATCTCTAAACCGTTTCTGCAAAGCATTCATAGCCAATAGAATGCCACCCATACCAACACAAACGCCAGCTTTCGCCAGTAGATCTGCCTGTGACAGGTCATAAAAAACTAGCCTTCCGATACAGAACAGGATACCCACATAGGCTAACTTGATAAAATGCTTTTCCCTCACCCCTAAACCAATGCAGTAGAGAACCAAGATTTCTACCATCCATAAAAAGGTCAGGACCTCTCTATCAAAATGAAAAAAGAGAAAACTAGCAACACCTAATGCGGGTGGATAGATGATGCAAGTTTTTTGGTGCCGGGTCACCCATAGAGATAGCTTTTTCAAGATAGCGCAAATCTTATCAGGTCCCTCTAAATTCTTTAACTGCAAGGTTCCTGCACGAATCATCAACACAGCAATGCAACACAGGAAAAAGACTGCTATCAGGGCCGGAAGGCTAGCCCGGTACCATGAGATCCCATCGTTCAAAACGTCCTGATGAAAAACAAAGCTTAGCTGTACTGAGGCAAAGCACAGAAAAAACCAGCTGTATATCTCAAGGCGATTAGGCCACGATTGGTGTTTGACAAACAAGACTATCATTAAACTCAGCGAGCTCCATAGCAGTGGCTGTAGTTGCCTGTCAACTTCCATCACAGCGGTAAAGGCAAATGTAGCTAGGAACAATTCAATGAAGTATTGAGAGGGATGCCGAAACCGTTCTTTATCATCCAAGTATTTTAGCGATCTTACAAGCCAATAAGCTAAGGTAACAAGTATCGCCAAACCCAATCCAGACCGTATCCAATCGTAATCCTGCCAATCGTGAGGACTCAAATGATTTCTTACATGATGAAACAAGACGAGAGCGATAGCTAAATAACCAATATGTAAGATATTGCCGGCAAAGGATTTGTATTTTGATCGATCAAAAAAACGAGCCAACTCAAGAGCGAGAATAGATACAAAAAGGTAGGCAAAACATGGGAGCAAGACATAAATAGGTTTCAGAAATACATAAGCATTGAGTAAGACAAAGGCACCTGCAGCATACACCAGTTTGTTCTTGATATCATCCATACCATACTGTTGGTAGATTAGCTTGGAGGCAAATAAGCAGACAATAGGTATCGCTAAAACTATGCTCCAAAACCCTGCCACTAAAGGCTCTTCCATACTCTCAATAAGGAAATAGCTTCCACTTAGCGCAAAAAGCCATAATGCTTGGAGAGACCCAACGTAGAGATTGTAGGAGGGATAACTAAGTTGAAACTTAAGAAGAGCCAACAAAACCATCGAAACGACAGTTGCCCATAAGAAATCATTGTCTGCCGTCCAAAAGCAGGTCATCAGCAGATAAGGAGCTAGCAATAGTAATAGTGAGGAATTAAGCCATTTTGACGACCAAGATTTTTTAAGAGCAAATCCGATACTATCAATGACAATATTATGTTTTTTCCCATAGAGATGAAATCCTAAGATCGCTATGACAGCGACAATACCACGCACACCTGAAGCAATGGACTGACTGACCAAGAATTGCCCAAAAAATAGCGCTAAACAAGCAAGCCAAGCGCCAATTATTCCGATTCGCAGAAGCCTTTCTTCTTTTTCCTTACCGACGACTAAGACAAAAATGAGAGACTGTGAAAAAATAATCAGCAGTATGTCGGTCAATTGGAATCCAAACTTATAAAACTGACTTATAGCCACCACGGCCAGAAGTTCCGCGATTAAGGTATCTGTTAGATAAATCCAGGTGATATTTTTATGCTTAGCGAATCGTGAGGCAGCAAAACAAGCAACGGATGCAAGACCTAAAAACACAGGCGTCCATTGAGATCCCGTGGAGTATAAAGAAATATTGATTGCTAGCAGCGACCAATTCAAAAGATGAACAAAAAACGGAAGGGATCGAAAGGACTCTTTTTGATACTCTTGCCGATAGTGAATCGCACCAGCATAAACCCCAAGAAGAATCACAAAAAATGCTCCTGGTATGTATTTAGCCTGATGAATATCGAAATATTTGTGAGTCCAAACCTGATGAAAAACAAAAAAACCTATTAAGATGACTAGCAGATTCCAATCCCATTTCTGACGAAAGGAAAGAAATACCCCGAAAATGGCGACTGCAGCACCAAGCATCAAAACTACCGGCTGGGAGGGCGCTACCATAAAGCTAACCATTGAAAGAATTACATGAAACGACGCCATAGTCTGTTTGGAAGATCGAAAAGCGTAGTAATGATTCACGAGTACACCGAACATTAATAACAATAGACCATATAATGGGCTATCGACAAACTTCAGACCTGGCAACCAACTTGCCCCCAGACAGGCCACGAGTATGATAGTTCCTGAAATCCCTTGAAGCCAGGACCCATATTCTTTCCAGCTAGGGAAGCGCCTTAACCAAAGATTGCCGGCTTGAAAGCAACACGCTGTTAAGATAATAAGACCGAAGCGCCCTTCGGGTCCGATATACAGACCTGCTACAAACCCAAAAAAACTCACGCCCAATACAAAAATGATAGCGCCCAAAACCCCTGTCCAGTTTTGCTGAATTTTCGCCCACAAGGGATTAGCGCTTTTTCTTTCTAACGGCTTTTTCGCTGATTTTTTAGAATGATCGAGGACGTCCAGCTGCTTCTGTGAAATAGCGACACTTTTTTTGTCGGTAGTTGGGGCAGTCTTTGGTGGTGCATCCCCGGGAGACTTGGGTTTTGTGGTCGAATCAGGGGTTTTGAGGGAACTTTCGTCGCTTTGTTTTGCGATCAACTGGGATGAACTTGACTTAGGACTATCCGATTGCTCGAGGCTAAGAAGGCTGTGGTTGATTTGAGTCAACTCGTAGCGGAGCTTTCGTACGTCCTCCTCGAGCTGTTTGATTTTATTGGTCCGAGCATAGGCGACCCACGCGGCGATCATTGTGAACATGAAAAAGACGACAAGAATAACGCCAAGAGTGACCATAACCCGACCCAAGTGAAACGACTAAGAGTTACCAAAGGATAATTCTAGCACAAAGCTTTGCACTCGGAACACGGGCAGGCCAGATATTATAGATAGGCCGTTACTCCGCCGCCCAAAAGGATTGGCGGCGGAGCCTCAATTAAAACGTGTATAGCAATCTCGTATAGTAGAAGCCACCAGCAAATCCCATGGGTGAAGTTTCTGGATACTTAGCCCCAGCAATTCCGCGATGAGGGTTTTCATCGGGAAACTCATTCGTCAAGTTTTGAGCCCCTGCGATTACAGTTAGGTTATTAGCAAAGTTATATCCTACCTCAGCATCTAGTGTTACTTCTGGACCACCGTCTATAGGTAGACTGATATCGTCAAGATGAGCTTCGAAAAAGCTACTGTAATAGTTGGCTCTGGTCAAAGTCTGCCAACCACCAAATCGGTTTGAGATAGCGGCATTAGCACGATACTGTGGCAATCCTTCTTCAAGAAGCTTAACTCGCATCTCATCCAGCACACCGTCTTCAAAGCTCGCAACCTTAGTCTCAGTCCAGTTACCTGCAAAGGTGGCAACGCTTCTGACGTTAGACCAGGCAAATGGATAGTTGACAACGACATCCACGCCTTGGGTATCGGTGGAGAATCCGTTGGTATAAAAACGGAAGGAGGAAAGATCCCTTGCACCGGCAACCCCAGCGGCTTCTAAGGCCGCAGCCTCTTCGGCAGTCAACTCCTGAGAACCTGACTGACCAATACGATCGTCAACAGAGATATTAAAGTAATCGATGCTCGCAACGACTCCACCACTGCTGAAGATAGTTCCAAACGTATAACTCTCTGACGTTTCGGGCTCTAGTTCACGCCCACCTTTTAGTTGAGCGATTGGGTTTGTCGGAGGAATCGTCCCCCGATTAATCAATCGCCCACCTTCAAAAACGGTTGTGGTATTCGTCACGTTTGCTTGACCTGGAGTCGGAGCTCTAAAACCAGTACTGTAGGTACTTCTGATAGCAATATTATCCGTGATGCTCACGTTGGCACCAATCTTCCCGTTGCTGGTTTCGCCAAAGCCATCAAAGTCCTCGAGACGACCTGCGGCTCCAAGGATAACGATATCAGAGATATTGGCTTCGATATCAGCGTAGACGGCTGTATTGCTGCGATCAAATGTTCCAGCAACATCTGGGCTAAAGCCAGGAAATCCATTTGAGCCGATACTGAAACCCTGGTCGGCATAGGGACCAACAGCCCATGAGGCCTCCTCACCCTCAAATATTTTATAGGTCTCTGTCCTTTGCTCTGCACCAAATGCAAAGTTATACTGGACGCTATCCACGGTGAACGGCATGGCAAAATCAATATTGTACTGAGTCTCTTCCTGCTGATATCCGCCGGGCTCGAAGGACGTCGGAGACTGTGGGCCTAAGGTTGCATTGACTGTATTGTCGATGAAGAAGTCTACATTATTAACCCCACGACTACCAGAGATATCGTAGCGAAACCCAGAGGCTAGCTCTCCGCGAACACCCACCAATCCAGCTGTATCCGTAACCTCACCGCCAAAGCTTGGGGTGAAACCACCTGGAAACACCTCTCTAAAGGAAAAGCATTCGTTGCTGAGGGCGGTTTGCCCACCGCTGATGGCATCCAAAGACCCGGGATCACCGATGGCTACAGTACCACAGGTTAAATCATTATTTGGGTTGGCATCTCCCACCAAGAGAGTTTGGCCATCGTCGTTAGAGAAAACACCGGCTCGTGTCTCGGGATTTCGGAAGTAGAATCCTCCCCGTGTTTTACGGGTTGCGTAGTTACCAAAACCATAAACCTCAACAGCATCTGTGATCTCCTGCCCAAAGTTTGCAAACAGTTTCACATCACTTTTGACGGCTGGCTTTCCCCAAACCTGCGCTGGGTCGCCTACATTGGTGTTGCCACCTTCGATCAGAGCGGCGGCATCATCGCGCTGGACGCTGCGACTGGTTTCATCCGATTCGCCATACTCGAAGCTAAAATTAGCAAATCCATTCTCAAGTAGACTAGCTCCTACATTGCCCGAGTACTGAACCAGAGTTCCATCACCTTCGTAGTACTGTCCAAGCTTAGCCTGGACTTGGGCACCCGAATCGTCCTCGCGAAGGACGAAGTTAATCACACCGGCAATCGCATCCGATCCATATAATGCCGAGGCGCCATCCCTGAGGACCTCGACCTTTTCCAATGCGATGGCTGGAATCACAGAAATATCGGGTCCTTGCGAACCATCAGAGATCCCCTGCCCCAGAAAGGTAATGACAGCAGAACGGTGGCGGCGCTTACCATTGACCAACACCAAGGTCGAATCCGGCGGCAAACCGCGGAGGTTCGCAGGCCGCACCAAGGTGCCGGCATCGCTGATGGGTTGCGTCGTGACGTTGAAGGAAGGGACCATAGTACGCAGCAAGTTATTGATATCAGCATCTCCCTGACTCATAAATTCTTCTGAGTCGATGGAATCAATAGGAGCCATCGATTTTTCTTCTGTGATACCGGTGCTGCGATTACCGGTGACAACAATATTTTCGATCCTTTCTCCCTCTATTTCCTGCGCCAGGCCTAGGCTACTCGGCCCAACACTTGCAAGTAAACTAAAAGATAGCATCGATTTAGACGTGCAATTGAAACCAGTTACCATACGATCTCGTCCTCCCATCAACAGGTTTTTAAGCTTCCAATCACAATGTTGTATATTAAACACCGAGTCAGCCGCAACGCAAAAACCAAGAAAACAGCCAATATTACTAGCAATAACGTCATAAATAAGTTGACTTGAAAAGTGAATTTAAACATGGTCTACTGACCGATACAAAAGCCATCACAAATCATATTTTTCTGCTAGCATTTTCCACTGTTAAAACTTTCTCCTCATATCCAAGACCGGACTTACGATGTACTATCTATGAAAGTGTATCTAAACATCCTGGCAGTATTGCATATATTTACCCATTTTCTTTTGGGCGATAGCTTCGCGCGAGCTCAATCAACGATTGTGGTTAACAAAAGCTTTCAGGAGAGTAATGGTTCGGAAAGCCTCATGGTACTCGAGGACAGGACGCGGGATGCGACGGTGGATGAGGTCAGGGCGGTAATTGGTACCGAACGGTGGCGCCCCATGGGACTAAATAGTAGTTTCGGCTTCACAAAAAGCGCTATCTGGTTGCATTCTGTGCTTGAAAACCCCTCGGAGGAGCATCAAAAAGTCTTCGTCAGCTTTTTATACCCGGTGATCGATACCGTAGAATTTTGGCAATTAGACCAAAACAAAGAAAAGACCCGGTACGGTCGCGGCGGAGACCTAAAGAATACAAAAATTAATCTTGTCGAAGGCCCCAAACCAACCTTTCTGATGACCATACCTCCTGGTAGGTCTTACATTCTCATCCGCGGGGAAACGAAGGGTAGTATGATGATGAGCCTCAGTGTGCAGTCAGAGGCTACCTACTATCAAAACAAACTAAAGGATACAGTTATTGTTACCCTTCTAGTCGGTATTCTCATCGTCATGGCACTCTACAATTTTTTTATTTTCCTTCAATTGAGAAAGCCGCTTTATCTTTATTACGTCTGTTTTGTATTATCTATGTCTTTTCAGCCACTGGTATACACTGGTTTTATTACTTACCTAACTGATGACCACACGTTTACAATGAACACATTGAACAGCATTGCAATAGTCTTTGGCAACTACGCTGCCACATTGTTTGCTTATACGTTTTTATCCTTAAAAAAGTACCAACCTCGGCTAAGCATTCTGTTTCATTTTAATTCATTCTTTCTTGTCTCAGCTTTAATCGCCGCCTTAATTGATCGTGAATTCGGCATCCGACTCATAATGATTTTTACTGCGAGTACGGTCTTATTGCTTATCTTGTGGGGGTTCAATGGCAGTATTAAGGGTTATCGTCCCGCCTATTTCTTTACCCTAGCTTGGCTTGGCGTCCTCTTAGGAGCAATTATCCGGACTGTATCGTTGGTAGGATTTATCCCTCCATCCGATATTGTGGAGTATTCGACGCTATTGGGTTCCGTCGCCGAAGCTATACTGATATCGATCGCCTTATCTGAGAAAGTTCGTGATAGCGAAAAGCGTGCCTACGAGAAGATTGAAAATCTAAACAAAGAACTTGGAAAGTCGAACCGCACTATGACCCATGCCTTTCGCCAACTATCAAAAATCGTTTATCCTCATCAGATTCAAAAGATTAAAAATGGTGGACGATTAGAAGATACCATGCCCATTCATGAGGGTGAAGGCTGTGTCGTTTGCCTCGACATCATCGGCAGCTCGAAGATGCATCCAGAGACATCGAAAGTATTTCTTAGGAGAATGTTTCGAAGATGCTACGAAGAGATGATAAAAGACTATAATGGCAACCAGCTGATCGCAAATGCATTTCGCGTGAAAGAAATGGGCGACGGTTTTCTTTGCTCTATAGACTATCCTTTCCATTCACCCTCGGAAAATCCAGCTCAGCTAGCCCTAATGATAGCGAGGCGCTTTTACGAAATTGTTGCCGACGAATCTCTCCGATTACAATCAAACGAAAGTGTCAACTGCTCCATAGGTGTCGCCCATGGAGCCATACAAGGTTTCTATCCGGAAAGTGGAACCAAAGAGTACGATCTGTTTGGTGAAGCACTAGTCCTCGCCACAAGGTATCAAGGTCTGAGAAAATCAGGATTTCCTGTTGAGACCGATACTTCTTATATATTTATTCAGGAAAAAGTCGGTGATATGGCTCAAATTAAAGAGGAAGAAAATCTCGAAGTGATTGAATTTGCACGCTATAAAATCCGAATCCCCGAAGATCCTACCGCGACAAAAGTCTATGTACAAACCATATCTCATCATGGTAAACCTAAAAAAACTGATTTAGCCGGATAAAAAGCGCTAATCATGCAGAATAAAAAAGGTTTAAGTCTATGAGACAGGTCATCAAATGCAACAACTGCAAACGACAAATGATCGTCCAATAACAAGATTCAGGAACTACAAGACGTTGTCGTTGTGGAGAAAAGATCTTAATCCCTAAGTTTCATGAATCGCCGATCCTGCCTTCGGCCAAAAATACAGAAAACCCTGTTTCAAAGGATTCAAGCTGCCCGGCCTGCAAGCACCCCGAGCTGATCAGGCAATTAAATTCTTATCAAATCCCTTACGATTTATGCCCCTCCTGCTCCGGTATGTGGTTAGGTCATGATGAGCTTAAATCTCTGCAAAAGAAACTGATGCATCATGATAAAACGTCTGTTTGGGAGTCGTTTTCTAAAAACAAGACACCAGAGACTCGCCCCATAGTGGACGATTCCATCACCTACCGACCCTGTCCAGACTGTGGCAAATTGATGAACAGGCGCCAAATCGTAAAAGGTACAGGAATCGTGGTCGACGTTTGCACAGAACACGGCATTTGGTTTGACCCGGGGGAGCTAGATGCGGCCCTGGACTACCTGTGCAAATCCACTGCCCCCTTAGATCATATCGCCGGCAATAGCAGCAACAAAACAGAGGCAAACGGCAAGCCCATAGAAATAGTGATTCAAGACAGCCCAAACCGAAGATCTAGAGATAAAAGTCTCGAGGACTCCGGTGAGCTGATTTTGGACATTCTCGAAGAAATTTTTCTCTTTCCACTATTATTAATGGTAGAAGGATTACTCAGACGCCTTAGCTAATCGACTAAAATAGATCATGGAAAATGAGAACCCTATCGCACAGGCGATCCCTGTTAGGTAGCTAAAGTTAATGAAAAATTCCAGCCAACTCTGATCGATACTCGCAAAATTTTTGTACAACATGATACCAACGGATCCTAAATACCCAAAGGCGTCAG
This sequence comes from Pseudobacteriovorax sp., assembly GCA_013215145.1. Taxonomy (GTDB): domain Bacteria; phylum Bdellovibrionota_B; class Oligoflexia; order Oligoflexales; family Oligoflexaceae; genus DT-89. The sequence continues at coordinate 16,087 of JABSRP010000031.1, read as the reverse complement.
TGACATAAATCATAAAGGCAGCTGTACCGACGAACCGGGTCTCTGCGATAATTCGATCAAATATGACCGAACCAAAGGGAACGTAGCCAAGATAAAGCCCTAGCCCAATACTGACCATCCAAAGCATGGGTGAGATCCACTGCATTTGAAAAGCCCAAGTCGCGATCGCTATCATCAAAGACCCGCCAACTAGCAAGCCGTGTACCGCCATAACTGCTTTTTTATTGCTTCGAATGTACATAATGCTAGCCAAGGCTAGTAAAACAATCAGAGCTATCGGGACCTCACTACTAGTAAATACGTGAGACTCGGCAGCAAAACCCATCTCATCCCATAACTCTCTAGAAAAATTATCTCGGATATCGCGATATCCTGTAAGAAGCATATAAAAAACTGTCAAGGCCAGCAAACCTGGTGCGTAACTACGAAAAAATCGTCCACGAGCGGCTCGATCCATCGGCTGCCGCTTTGTCCGCAGCGCTTCATCATCGCTATCGGGTTCAGGAAGCTGGGACAAAAGCCAAAGACCTAATAGCAATGGCAAAACGTAGATGAGTCCCGTAAAAACAGGCATCCAATACTCACTGACTCCTTGTAACAGCACCCATTTTCCGGTGGACTTCACAAAGCCGCTGGCAACGATATAAGAGGTCGAAAGACCTGCAGCAAGAATTTCCGTATTGTGACGTCCTTCAAGAAAGGAGAAAACCAATCCCCAAATCATTCCCAAAGGTAATCCGTTAAGAAACAAGCCAAGGGGCTTCCAGCCGGGAGGTAGCCAAGCAAACAGCAACAAGCCCAATTGAGCGCTAGCAATAAATCCTAGAATCATAGCCACACGGCGGCCGCGGGAGGCCTCGGATACAATTTTGATTCCTAAAAACTTCGATAAGGTATAGCCGAGGACCTGGGAGAGAACAAACATGATTTTGGCGTCTAAAACAAACCCGTCCCATAACGTATAACTGACATCAAAGCGCCCAACAGAAAAAGGCTTCCGAAAGCCGTACATAGAGAAATAGGTGATAAAGCCAGCAAGAATTGCATAAGTAGAAAAGAACCAACCCGAACGCAGCGCCAGGCGTTCCTCAAGTTTGCTAGAAAACCCCATCCGTACCCTTCCTCTAGTCTATTCAGATGCATCATAGAGCAGGCGCGATGGGACCACAATTAAGTTCTCGGTAAAAAATCGGCCCCTAAAAAAACTTAAAGCCAAGATCTGCAATAAATACAGGATCTTAGCTTTATAAGGGCACCCTCCCTACGCATAGGGAAAGGATATAGACTTTATTACAGAATTAAGACGTCCGAGCTGAGACTTTATTGCATAAAGCGCCAAACTCTTTTTTCTAGAACTTTTGAGTTAGCATAAAGTAAAGGTCTCTCCCTCGCAACGAGTACAAAGATTGATCAACACCCTCACGTCTCTGTGGATTGCCGGAGTTATCGATCCCACCTTGTTTGTCAGATTGTCTGCGGGACATTCGAATCAAAAGTTAAGTCTTAAAGATTAGCTATTTTTTGACTGCTCAGGAGAGTCGATGCTTAGTTACGAGCAACCCGACGAAACTCTGTCACACTATCCCCGACCTTTGATAATTTTGTCTAATCATCGAGAACTTGAGCAATGATTTAAAAATCGGGTCCACCACATACAATGTTGGGAATAACTGTCATTGAGGCTTCCTCGACTCCACCAGAAAGACATTTAATGATTGTAATGCTTTCTTTGCCTGGAGCAATGCAACCGAGAGACTTTCTAAATTGCTCACCAGTTTTGTAAGGCTTGTTGTTAATAATACATGTGTTAGGAGCAGGAAGGTTAGGAGTCCCCGTTTGTAAACAGGCCTCAACCTGTTCAGGTACTGTTAAGGGATAGTGTGGAGACCCAAATGGATACTCACTGTGTCGAAACCCACGATTATGCATGATTTCATGTCCGATAGTGCCAGCAAGTCTAGCCGTAGTACCGCTGCTAATGAAGCCTCGATCAATGGATAATCGTGTACCCCTAATATCGACAGGAGCTTCTCCTAATATATTGGGTTCCAGATCTCGACAATGTATGTCTACCAGGTCGGCAGATTTAAGCGAAGATGCGATGTCGAGATAGTTGACACCCTTATTTTCTACAAACTCAGCGCTCTTTAGACAGGATACGTAGGAGTCGAATTCAGTCGATGCACTCTGTAGTAATGTTAATATTGCAGGGTTGATGCGAGCCTGTTCGGCAATGGAACATCCGATATATCGTTGGCCCCCCTCTAGGTTTAGGTTTGACTTTGCTTCTTCCGATTTACCACAACTGATAACACTGAGGCCCATAAAAACTAAGACAGCTGGGGATAAAAGATTTGAGATTTGCATCACTGGGTATCCTTTACTACATAAATTAGACCTGATATCTCACCCAAATTGACCGCGAGGTTAATCGGCTACGCTGAGCTAACCTCGCTTACGGTGAACATTTGATAACCAAAAGTTAGACAAGTTGCTGATAGTTTTATTTCAGATAAATTGGAAAATATTTGAGTACAATACTGGTATTATCGACAATAGGAAAACAGAGATCGATCATCGGAGAGGCTACCTTATCAATCTATGCATGAAATATTACCGACAAAACCATTGTATTCAGAGCAAAAAATATCATCTGGCTTGAATCAAGTTCTTTGAAAGATTAACTCGATTTTTATCTTTTAAGCTGTGGGAATAGATTTGCGTTTTTCGCAATTGCTCGTTTGAGTTTTGAGGTGTACCCACCGTGGGTTAATCCCCGAATCTAGCAAGACAATTACAGTAAAAATGTAAGAACTCTCTTTTAGTTTTCGTAAAGCACCAAACTCTGTAGTTTGGTGCAATAGAATGTTTTATTAAAAAACTAGACTAGCAGAAAAAGCTAAAATCTTTGTGTGATCCGAGCAAAGTATGTTCTTCCAGTTGCAGAGTAAATACTTGTAGTGGCGATACGCTCTTCACCAATTCCATTGGCGCGACGAACACCTCCAATACTATCAAAAATATTATTAACCCCTATTTGTAGTGAGCCATCCCAAGGAAGCAGTGCTGTATAAGAAGCATCATACTCTTTATGCTCAGCAATTGAAGTTCCCCTCGTGTTATCGTTTGCTAGCAATGGATCTTGTACTTGTTTCGCAATTACCTGAGCACTAAGGTTTATACTATGACTGTCGTATCCCAAGCTGAGATTATGATTATGTCGCCAAGCAGGAGTACCTATGAAACCTTTAATTTGACGAATCTCTGATTCTTGCGACTCTTGCTCTTTGAAGCTGATCATGCGGAAATACTGACTTGATAGCGCCATACGAACATCGGCTAGCTTTGTGCTGTAGTTTAGTTTAAGTTGCGCTGCATGAACTTCAGTTTTCCCTAAGTTTCGAACAGGGGTTCCTACAGTAGTGATAATACCCTGCGAATCAACACCAATCGGATTTCCTGTGACTTCTCCTCCAGTAGTATTGCCTGGGTTATCACGATACCAGCGATCAACGATCTCTTGTAAACTATCAGTTTGGAATGTTTTTTCCAAAGTAATATCATAATAGTCACCTATTAGGACAAGCCCAGACATAGGTTCGTATATAATTCCACTGATGTAGTTGACACCAACCTCAGGGTCTAATTCTTTGTTTCCTGGGCTATCGACATAGACTTGCCTGGAAGGGTTATCAGGATTGCAAACACGATTTTCTTCTCTCTCTCTATCACACCACTTATCATCGTTTACAGTGAAATAGCCACCGCCTCCAAGTTGATGCAAGTCAGTCAGGGTCGGAGCTTTATAGCTGCTGGCAGTCCTTGAACGAAGAGCAAGACCTTCAACAACTTCCCATTTGACTCCTAAACCATAGTTCATCGTTTAACCAAAGTCCGAATAATTGTCAAAACGCAAGGCAGCATCTACCATCACATTGTTTAACACAGGGAGGTAGGCTTCTGAAAAGATAGAACCCTGAGTTCGTTCTCCTTCGCCTCGATCTGCGAAAGTACCTGTATAAACTGGATTCTATGTTTCTCGGTCGATAACGTCTCTGGAATCTGGGACCTGCTCAAAATCTTCCTTACTCACAGCCGCACCAATACCAAAACCTATCGGACCTCCAGGAAGTTCGCCAAATTCAGTACTGGCGAAAAAATCAGCCGCAAGGGTCGTATTGAGCGAGTGCCTCTCTAGGTCAGTATATGTATTTAAAAAACCAGCTATGTCACGGTTTGGGTCGATCGGAATATAAAGTGGATCTTCCCCCAATGGTGTATCAGGATTAGTGATTAAATTCGCCTGAGCATTTCGGTTAAAAATATTTTCCCCCTTACGCTCTGCTCTTGCACTTGCCCAACTCAATGAAGATGAGTAACTCCAATCTGATTCTCCCAAATCACCATCTAGAGAAGCGATGGCTGATTGAGACGTATTGGTATTGATAAACTTTCTGAGTGGTTGCTCCGGTGATTCTGCAAAGAGTTGGAAATAATCCTCTGTTGCTGTTTCATCAACAATACCTAACTCTATGGCCTTTGCCCTAGAAACTATCAAAGAGTCGTTTGTTAACGGATTTTCCGTTAATGGGTTAAAATAACCGAAGTTAGTCGTATTCACACTATCATGGTAATTGTAGAGGAAAGAAGCTACTGTAGTTGGTGAGACTTCCCAGTCCAGGCCAAAGGTAAAAAACTTTTCTTCTTTCTTGGGAACAAGTTCGTCTTCTACTTCTTTTCTTAAACCTGCACAGTACACGTTATTGGGCTGAGATGGAACCGTAGCGACACGGTTGCCTTCAGGGCAGGTAGTACTTGGAGTCCAATCACCAATATCAAATCCATCTTCTGTTTGTGTTATCGGTCGATAAGACCAAGTTCCAGAAGGAGGGTTTGTCACAGTAAATTCTTTTCCAGCTTCGTTGTAATCAAGGTCTCTGTTTCGTTGATCAAGAGGTCTTCGTGTTCGAATCCCGCCGGAAAAAAGGTAAGAAATCGTGTCTGTGATCCCCCCCCCCATTAGAAACGGCTATTTCAAGTTCTTCACCACCTGGCTTAGCAGGGAAAGTTGAGAAGACTGCGACTTCAGAGCCTTCGAGATCCTTTTTAAGTTTAATATTAATAACACCTCCAACAGCATCTGCTCCATAAACGTCGGAGGCACCCCCTGAGAGTATCTCTACTGTTTCAATTAAGGCTATAGGAATGTTATCGACGTTTACTGCATCCAGTCCAGCAGTTACTGGAAGACGTTTGCCGTTTAGGAGCACCAAAGTTCTCGAAGCTCCCAGCCCGAGAAGGTTGACGGTGGAAGATCCTGAGGCAACAAAATTTGAAGATCCACTAAAATTGCCTGAGGGACTTGCTCCCGCATTTTTACGAATCAACTCACCTAAGCTGACAACACCAGAGGCCTCTATTTGCTCTCTGTCGATGATTTGTACGGGAGCACTAGTTTCGATATCAATACGTTTGATTCGGCTACCCACTACTTTAATTTTTTCAACCTTCGAATCATCTACTATTGATGGTTGAGCTTCTTCTGTTTCAGTTTGCGCCGATATGCTACCTGCAATCAAACTTATTGCTACAACGAATAGCTTTTGTCTTTTGTATATATTCACTTTTGACCTCATTTTTGAAATGATCTACAGATTATCGTAACCGTCAATGAACCTTGAATATCCGCTCTTAAGATACGGCTACCGGCGACCTAAGTCTTTTCCACAGTTTCTTCAGCTGACTCTTCGGCTTCAACCTGAGCAAATGCTGCCTGTGACGCAAGCATAAATAAAAGTGGCGGAAAAACATGTGATTTCATAACGGACATAGGGTCTCCTTAAAACCAAGGTAAATATTTCAGTGTGCCTTCATAGACTGGAATTATTTTTTTTGCAAACAAAAAGAATACTCGACTTGTTATATACTAGGCAGAATTAACCTAGATCAATCCAATCGAGACCGAACCCAGCCTTAGCAGCTAAACTAAGAGTTTTAACTAGCTAGCCAATTTAAGATTCCTGTAGGAAGACCGAAAAATTCGTAAAAGATTGCAATAAACCAGCGAACAAATTTGTCCTCCTTGCACGAAACGAATGATTTGGGATTGTTACGGAGTAAAAAATGAAACTACGATTATGGAATATGTTGTTGATACTTGGCATCTGGAGCGAGATAAGCATGGCTGATGTGAGCAAAAGAAAGATCAAGGCCATCACGCAATCCTTTCATCAACAGTTTCTCAATCATCTCGATGCTTTGGGCATAGAACCAAGCCAAGAGAAAATGGATCAATTCAAGGGTTTTCGATTTTACCGTCATAGCGGCGATTTACGTAAGTTTAGTTTCATCGATCCTGGGGGTGTCGAAGCAAACATTGGATTTTGCCTAAAGAAGACCACATCGGAAGGGCAAGAGAACTTTGTGTTCATCAACACAGCATCCTTCAAAAACTCAGCCGATGCGCGGCGTAAACTTCAGCCATTGGTCTTTCACGAACTGCTTCATTGCCTATTGGATCAAGATCATGACGAAAGTCATAAAGGCCTTATGGCTAGCAATTTTCATCTTAACGATTCTAAATCGCCAGCAGAAAGCGTCAGGAGTCTAGTGCGCGAATTACGTCGGATAAAGCGAAGCCAGCAAAATCTGTTAGTGAAATTTATCAGGCGGTGATACGTTCATTCTTGAGCTTGTCCCATTTCACTGGCCTTTGCCGATTCGCTAAAGTATGCTCCTTCAACGAGTGAAGCTCCAACTAAGGCCAATACCAGTGAAGCAACTTGAATCAAATAGACTCCTGCTTAGGAATTTTCAGAGACAAGATCTCTTCGATCTCGGCGAAATGCTAATGGATCCAGACGTAGTTTCCCATACAGGCTTTCGTCGTCCGTTTTCTCAGGAACAGGTTCAAGAGCACCTCGACGATAAGATAAGGCAGTCAGAGGTGCCTTTTGGGGTTTGGGGTGTATGGTACAAGCAAGACTCTAAGCTTGTCGCCTGGGCCATGCTTAAGGATACAGGAGAATCTTTCATGGAGCTGGGCTATATGGTTAACAAAAACTACTGGGGTAAGGGTATCGCCACCGAACTATCTCAAATGATTATCAATCACGCCCGAGATGACTTGAATCTCCCAGCAATCATGGCTCGCTGTGATCCTAACAATTCTGTTTCTCGCCGTGTTCTTGAACGGAGAGGCTTCGCCTTGGAGTCCTCGTCCTCTGTGCAGTGCGTCTACCTGCTAAGACTAAATGATAAAGACTAGATTCTAAACAAGAGCCGCGCAAACCTTCCAGAGATAACTAGCGAAACTTGCGGAAAATTAAATGCAATCTTTGCTATTGAGAAACGTCTTTCCTAATAGCAGGATGCTAATAAACCATGACTTGGAGTGGATATGTACTTGAATCGACTAATATTACTAGGATTTTTATTAGTAATCGGTAGCTCGTGCGGCAAATCATCAGGTGGAAGCAACAACAATGAAGGCATCCCTGAGAATCCAGAATGCCAAACAGACTGTGAATCACCTGAAACTCCCTGAACGAATCCCGAACAGCCAGGAACGGATAATCCCCAACAGCCAGGAACAGATAATCCCCCAACTGATGACCCTTGGTCCTTCGCCTTAAATTCTGATCATCCCAATAGTGATCGGGTTTGTTTGCAAAGAGACGAAATTCTGCGCCAATCCGTAGGGGATGCTCCCGGACGCTGCGAAAAGACTTACACCTTTGGAAGGCTCCTTCCAGGATCTGACTTTCCTACTTCCGATGTCGCATCTGCGACTGTACAAGACTGTGGCTGGACTTTCGCCTCAGGCATACCTTGCGCTGGTGCTCTATCTCTCTGGGCTGGAGAAAGTGGAGCCTTTACTAGCAAAACCGGAAAACATGTATTTTACTCGCGGCAGGTGATCGATAATGAAGCCATTACGATTGCAGCTATGTTTGCCGCTGAGGAGGTGATTCCATCTGACACCTCTCCACTATATCTCTATCGACATCCTATAGACTTCTTTTATCTTAAGGATTTTCCAACTACGAAAGCTGGAGATTTTCAGCAAATTTTCGATAACCATCTAGCAGTACTAAAGGCTCATCAATACAAATCCATTTCCTTGGAGGAATTGCAGCAAAGACTCGACAAGCCAAGCTCCATCCGCGCATTTTATTATTCTTTTTTAACAGCTCGTGATGGAAGTGAGATTTCTGAGTCGGAGCTAGCCTCTTATTTGGATCAGTATCGGGATGTGCTTCTTGCATCACCTGACGAACCCTATCTCTCAATCATATTACAGACTTTGAGTGAGATGGTTTTTCATAAAGAGGACGATGAGCGACAACTTAGTTTTTATGACTCAACTATCGTTTTAGCCGAAGAGCTACTTAAACAGACAGATGATACTCATACGATGGGAATCGCTGCGATTATCTTAGGCTTGGACGCTAAAACTGACGCCGAAGGTTGGCGCAAAGGAATCTTCGCAGCATTCAGTTCTAATCGCTCTTACCCAAGACGCAACCTTTGTCGCTCACTCAGCAACACTCTAGACGCAAACGATCATGAGTTTATCGGTAAAATAATCCCCTTTATCTCTGGGTTGACGGCAGATAGAGGACGAGCTTGCGCTGAGAAATTAAGTGAGCTTCAGGTCGGCGCTCAAGGATTCGAACCTCATATACAAGCTTTGGCACAGCTTCTTACCAGAAGCTATGATTATACCTTTGATCTTGCCCTTGAACTTCTTACAAAAACGCCATCAGAAAATGCCACCAAAAGACTGGTAGACCATGGCCTTTCCGCCGTGCCTAGTTCACGCCGTGACAGAGTATACCAGATAGTTCGCGGTCGCACCTTTCTTGGACTGGAACCAAACTTAGAATTAGCGATAACGGGCAATGGTGAATTTGAAGCCACAAACCTATTAGAATTGATCAATAGTGCAAGTTCGACAAGAATCCTAGCCACCTATCCTTTGTATTCTTATAATCGCGAAGTGCGAAGCAAGGCTTCGGGCATCTTGGAGACGAGAGACCTTGAACCAGTCACTGAGCTACTTATCAACGCTTTTTCTGGCACATGGCCGATGAATATCATTCCGCTATTCAAAATACTAGACAACGCCTCAGTGAATCAAGCCCTACTAACAGTTGGCCTGCAATCCTATCATAGAGACGTTCAAGATGAGTCATTTGGCATTCTGAAAACCCGCGATATTCCCTCATTCTTGGATTTCATGAGCAACCATATGGGAGGTCGCCCTCTAGAATTTCAAATTAAACTCTTAGCTGAAGTCGACAGTCAAACGTCAACCAAACTATTGATTAGCTATGGATTTGCCTCCTACAATAGCTCCATTCGGTCAGATACCTTCGATGCCTTGGCAAGCCGAAATCTTGCGGCCTATGTCAAATCACTAACTGAAGCTTGGGGTAGACAGGGAAATAAAGAAATCATGCAACTGCTTGTCAAAACAGAGGGGCAAGCCTCAACAGCGGCACTTGTAGAATTTGGAATTGGTGAGCGTTACAATACCAGTATCACCTCCCTCGCCTTTGAAGAACTTATGACAGAAGATCGCTCTTTAATCGGACTAGAAGATGTGGTAGCTAGCAAGTACTCCGCCAATGGTGAAGAGGTTTCTAAGCTGCTAGCAAAGACTCGCTCCACAGAATCTAGCAGACACCTTGTGGATTATGCTTTAAAAGATAGGTACGATCCAGGCAACAGGGTCATCGCCCGTGACGCCCTCAAAGGCCGACTCAATGATATTAGATCGCTTAAATCTATACTAGAAGACATGGTCGCAACCAACCACCCTGGCAAGGACGATGCACAAGAACTTCTAGAGCTTATTTAACAGGCCAACGATCGTTTTCTTCAAGAGGATGAAAGCGATGATCTAAATAGAGCCAAAGGGCTTTTGCCCACGGCATGGTTAGAATCGCAAAACCGACACCAATCAACCCCGAAATCCCCACCACAAGATACGTCGGCGGTGGGGAATCCATAGATAGAATCCCGACGATGAACACCAAACAAATGACAGCGACTACGGGATAGGTAATCATCCAAGGAGCTCCAGAAAAATAACCATCTTCTCTGTGGTATCTGTACCCACAGCGATGACACCCTTCAGCAAACTCCACCCAACTGCCATCCTCACGCAACGGACTTTCCCCACAGTAAGGGCACTTGAGTCTCAAAGCATGAGCTAATTTCAACGGGTCTTTGGGCATAATACGGTCCTTATTTTGACATAATCAATCGTTGTAGAGATAAGGGTAGGCAAGTTATCAGTTTGATCAGGTAATGGAGTTGCCAGGGAAAACTATAAGATATCTGCTTTCTTGCTATGGCCTTGACCATCTTCTTTGCCGCTACATCTGGCTCCATCATAAATGGCATTTTAAAATTATTTTTAGCAGTTAAATCAGTGCGAACAAACCCAGGTTTAAGGTTCGTGACCGAGATTCCATGCTTTGCTGCCGCCATCCATAATCCGTAAGCAAAGGAGTCCACAGCTGCCTTGCTGGAGGCATAGACAAAACTCTTCGGAGTATAAATCGAACCAGCAAGACTCGACATGGTCACAATATGCCCAGCCCCTCGTTCGACCATTTGGGGCAAGATGGCTCCAATGCTATTAGTGACCCCCGTAAGGTTCACATCGTATAGAGACTTTGATTTGATGGCTGAAAAACTTTTAAGGCGTATACCACTGCTAATGCCAGCATTAGCAATAAATAAATGACAAGGTCCCAAATCTGCCTCGATTTCTGAGACTGCTTTTACCATAGAGCTTTCATCGGTGACGTCGCCTGACCGAAATGAGGCATCGCCTCCCTTTGATTCAATCTCCGAACAAAGCTCTGCCAAGACATCAACCCGTCGCGCGATAAGACCAACTTTATAAGTCTTAGCTAATTCGATCGCTAGGGCTTTGCCAATGCCCGCAGATGCCCCTGTTATAATAGCAACGTCTTTCATGACACCTCCACGGAAGTGAGCTAAGTCGTTTTCAGAACTTTTTCTTGATAGAAATAAAGCTGACCAATAAAAAACGCCAAAACCGCTACAATGAGACTACCAGCGCAGCTAAGAAACATCTGCGACACTGGGATCTCTGAGGTTTTTATCAAACCTTCCATTAACTTTGCTTGGCTAATACTTGGCAGCAATTGGACTACAAGTGAGTCTCCATCCAGATCGAGGGTACTGGCTAATATTGCCGGCAGCATCCCGCCTATACCGAGCAAAGACGCCAAACCCTGTGCTTCTTTAATACTTCTTGAAACCGTTGCAATAAGTAACTGCAAAGAGACCGCCAGGATCGCCAAAGGAAAGAAGATAAACACACCCTGCATAGCTAAACCATAACTAAATTCAGCATATAATCCTACAGCTGATTGAAAACTCGGGTGTCTACAGATGTAAGTAAAAAATAATGCTCCGGCAATGAGCGAAAGCAAAGCGACTAGACAACAAACAACAATCTTTGCCCAATAAATTTGCCAGCGATGCAAAGGTAGCATAAAGACAGGTTCCAAAGTCTGACGCTGCTTTTCTCCTGAAATACTATCGATGGTTAGATAAAGCGTGCTCATGAAACAAGAAATACTGAGTACAGCTGCCAGAAGTTGTAAGACGATACTAGCGGCCATAGTCTCCTGGTTAAGCTCTACCAATCGCACCTTGATCCCGTCTGTAATGGCTGGATTGACGCCTCTCAGTAGCAACCGACGATTACCGATGGACTGACCATAGGCAGTCAGCAAACCCTGGATGGTCTGCAACTGCTTTTGCGCATCTTGATCCCTGTGATCCACCATGAGATCGATGCTGTGACGCTGTTTTTGCCCACCCATGGGACCACTTAATGTAAATACTGAAGGGATGACAATGGCTAGACTGTTGGGACCGTCTAAAAACGTTTGTTTATCGAAGTCTCCAGACTTTTGTTGGACATCCATCCCTTGAGTTTCCAAAAACCGGCTCAGATCCTTAGCTCTTTCACCGCGAAACATCTCAACTGTAATCGTTTTATTGCGATCAGACTCCACTTTACTCGCGGTTATTCCTAAAATCCCGATGTACAGAAGAGGAAAACCAATGACTAGAGATACAAGAGTTAAAAGGCTACGACGATCTCGTATAAAATCTTTCAGATCTTTCCATATCAGTATTTTTAAAATAGTCATCCACGCCCTTCCGAAGCACGATCCACCGCAGACACGAAGGCATCTTCTACAGTTACCGCTTGATATTCATTCAAAAAATGCTGCTTTTCAAATTGACCAATCGTGACCCCATGATCGATCAGCACTATGCTGTCACAAAGAGCATCAACCTCCTGCATGATATGAGTTGAGATAACAACGCAAATTCCTTCATCACGCAGTCGCCGGATGATATCTCGCAAATGCCGTGTTGAGTATACATCCAGTCCGGAAGTGGGCTCGTCGAGTATCAGGTTCTGTGGGCGATTCACAAGAATTCTGGCTAGAGCTGCTTTCATCTTTTGGCCAGTAGAGAATCCCACTGTTTTACGGTCGATAATCTCTGATAAATCTAACAAATCAACCAGAGACTGAATCCTATCTTTTAGTGTGGATTTATCCAGGCCACAGAGGCTACCAAAAAGCTCTATATTCTCGCGCGTACTAAGCCTCTCATAAAGCCCTTTGGCATCAGACAAAACGCCAAGATGCCGACGAGACTGCGGATCTCTCATGGAAACCAAACGTCCATCAATCGTCACAGAACCTTGGTCTGCCTTTAACGATCCGCCGATCATTCTGAGTGTGGTGCTTTTACCAGCACCGTTCTCACCTAAAAACCCAGTAATCACTCCGTCCGCAGCCGTGAAATTTACATTTTTTACAGCTTCAACTTTGCCAAATTTCTTTTTAAGATTTTTGACTTCTATCATTGTGGCCCCCAGTTATTCTGAAAAAAACCAGGAGCATGACTATTGCCAATGCACTCGCCATCGAGAGTAGCGACTTTCTCTGGGTCCTTTAAAAAATCTTGTATCAGTTTGCGGGCACAGGGCAGATAATGGACAGAGTGTCCGTAACCCTTGAACTCAAAATATTTGCTAGTTTTCAAATAATTAACTAGCTGTCTTGGATACTGCGGCGGTGTCGCGGGATCTGCATCCCCTCCAAGAAGGAGAGTTGGGACATGAATCTCTACCAAGCTGCGAAAACTCTCTTCTACGGGGAACTGAGGCCACGCATCACAGATAGTCTTTATCGCCTCATATTGATTGGGCAGGTAGTATTCATCCTTCTTGACAAAAGGAAAGTCTTCGGAGCATGCCACAGTATAAAACATCATGACATTGACCGAAAAATCCGAGAGCAGGGTTGGTGCTACCAAGGGATTATAGTCTCCCTCTAAGGCTGACTGCAGCATAACAGGGAGATTGCCTGTAAGATTAGGATCATATAGTACCGTTGAGATTGCTGATACCAGCAAGTCTGTCGTCATTGCGATGGTAAGAGGCTCAAGAGTAGTTGGGTCATTCACCTTTACGTTTATAGGAGCCTTAGCCTTTAACGCTTCAAACATTTGCAAGATGGTCCGAGAAGCTCCGGGCGTTTGCATCTCTCTTGATCTTTCATAAGCCCGTAAACTTGGTTCAAAACCATCCTTTAAGTTTGCAAACAGTCTCAAGCGATGACCGGCAATCCCTTCTAGGATAACAGCATCCAACGCATTAGGATATATTATGCTATAGCGGACGGCGACGCGGGTGCCGTATGAAGCTCCAAAAAGAGACCAGCGCTTGATCTTAAGCTTGTTGCGCAGGGCTTCAAGGAGTTGTACAAATCCATCTGTTCCATATTGCCCCTTTAGAATTAGGGGGGCCTTGGTGGATGCCGTTAGTTCACGGCCGCAGCGCACCATGTATTTTGTGAGCTCAGGAGTCTCCAGCGTCTTCGGCAACCCATAAAGATCGACCCCTTTACAATTGATAGGATGACTTTGACCAACACCCAACTGATCGACAAAGATAAGATCACGCCCCCGAAACATTTTCCTTAGCCTTTTGGCTTGGGCACCAAAAGCTTCAATGGCAGCTTGACCGGGACCTCCCGCAAGAAACAATACGGGAGATTTGCCACTATTAGTTCCTGTTGCTGGATGGCGGATGCGTGCAACATGGATAGAGACGCCATCTTCGAAGGTAAATGTTTGGCAAGCTGCTTCCTGACCATCTTTTAAATAACAAGATGTTTCTTCTGTGCCTGCCAGTGCCCGGGGCTGAGACCCAAAAAACAAAAACAAAAACAAAAACAACTTAAAGGTTATGAGTAACCAGATAGAACAGCGAAGTTGCATGGGAAACCTTTTCTACTTGAATCTCATTTTGCAGCTAATACTTTTACGCCCCTTGCTTCAAATTCATAAACCTGCTTTTCTTTTTTGATGGCAGCTATTTCCTTCTCAGATTTTCCGGCATCTTTTGCATAATGTTGTTGATCCTTAACCGATAACGTCTTTTCTTGGACACGACCCTCTACACGGATCTTTTGCCCCTTGAGCTTCATAGGAACAAAAAAGCTATAACCTTCGAAGCGGATTCGGACTTCTCCGGTACCATCGCTCAACCCCATCCAACAGCCTTTTTTCGAGCAAACATCAACGACTTTTCCCTCTAGGGTGACAAGTTTGTTTTGCCCTACCAGCTTCGATAATTCAGATATACTATTCTTCTTGGCGGATTCATCAATCTTTTTCCCATAGGTTGCCGACGCTAATCCGTCTACGCTCACCCATAAACCGACAATGACTGCTAACAACAATTTCATAATCACCTCATTTGATTGAATCTTTCACAAAGACTTCCGATAAGTAGCTAGCATCGTAACAGAAAATTGTTGCGGCAGACATCAGTTAAATGATTTTTTCAGCATCGTGGATCGTCACTAATTACTGGCGTAGTGGTTTCATTCTTAACAAAGGCCCAGCTGGATCTATTTTGGGCTATGGATGGATTTAGAATTTAGAGACTGTTTGTTGGCCAAAAAAACAAATAAAAAAAGCAGCGCCCATCGTGGATTGCTGCTTTTTTATTTGTTTCTAACTGATGGCAAACCATTCCCATCCGTTATTTTTGAATATGTACATCCATTTGTGGAAAAGGTATCCCAATTTTTGCTTTGTCTAATTCATACTTAACTAGGCGAAGGAGCTCTTCTCTCACAGTCCAATAGTCAGCTTTATCAACCCAAACTCTCAAAGCCCAGTCAACAGATGATGCTCCGAGCCCAGTCAGCACAACCACCGACTCCTTATCCTTAATCCGCCCTTTATAATTGGCTATAACCGCTTCTAATACCTTTCGCGTCTCATCCACGTCGGATTCGTAAGCAGTTCCTACAGCAACATCGCAACGCCTGGCTTGGTTAAATGTAACATTTTCAATAGTTGAGCCGAAGACCTGACTATTTGGAATAATAATTCTACGATTATCCGGTGTATCCAAAGCGGTGGTAAGAAAATCAATATGAGTGACGCTTCCTGTTTCCCCCGCAGCTCTAATAAAATCGCCCACGGAAAAAGGCCTAAAAAGTAGCAGCATGATTCCCGAGGCAAAGTTACCTAAGCTGCCTTGTAACGCAAGACCCAAAGCAAAAGATACTGAGGCTATAACAGCAGCAAAACTTGCCGTCTGTACCCCAAAGGACCCTAAGATACTAATGACTGTCATAGTAATGATTGCATATCGAGCCAGACTTCCAAAAAATCTCGAGAGCGTGGTATCGACTTTAGCTCGTTGTAGAGCCTTTCGAATCAATTTATCGATCCATTTGCTCACCAATATAGCAGCAACAAAGATCGCTACAGCCACGATGGCCTTTCCACCTAATGTTACCAAACTAGCTAGCCGTTCTTCTGTCAAGAAGCTATCTATATTCAATGCGGATTCTCCTTATATGAATTCTACGGAGGATTCTCTAGTGCTAGCGTTAATTTTTGTCAACAATTAAGAGTCGGCCTGTTGAAAAACAGGCGAGTTCTCAAATTCAATATTAAGTTAACAATAAATGCAAAAATCTGGACCTGATTA
>JABSRP010000030.1 GCA_013215145.1 Pseudobacteriovorax sp. | reverse complement strand
TCGCGCTTCGGCAAAGGGTCCCACCAACCCTCTCATTTTAGGGCTGTGATATTGCTCTTGATGAGGCTTGAGTGCTTTTCTGTTTTCACTCTCGCTATCTCTTTCGACGAGAGAGTCCATAGATGCATTTGCTTGAAAAATAGACGCGTCAACTATCAGCTTTTTGCCATTTGCGAGACCAGCATTTTTACATTGGTCGACAATATTTTCAAAGATACACTTGAAGACATCCTCACCAAAGCGATCCCGAATTCGAGTCATTGATGAATGACTTGGGACCTTATTTTCTAGTGGAATTCTCAAAAACCATCTATATGCTATATTTAAGTGACATTCTTCGCAAAGGCGACGATCTGAATTAATACCGTATAGATAGCCAATTAATTGCATTCTTGTAAATGTTTCGGGATCTATCGAGGGTCTGCCAGTATCTGATGAATAAAGTTGTGATGTGTATTTCCTGAGAAAAGATAGATCAAGCACCCTGTCTATTTTCCTAAGAAGGTGAGTTTTAGGAACAAATTCTGAGATATCGATAGTCGAAAATAGTGGCTGTTCGAGAATCTGGCGTCCTTGCATAAAATCCTCCGTGAATTGACTCAACTTAATTCACATAAAAATAATAGCAAAGGACTTTTTCAACAGGCCGTCGCATTTATTCCATCTAATCCTATTTTTGTAGTAATCCACGTATTTTTTTGCTCCAAGTAATACTATCCGAGAGGTTTTTACCTAAAAGGCTCACTACAGGAATTGCGTAGCTGACTGAGTTTGTAAGGAAACACGCTTCCATTTGTTCAATTTGATCTAAATGAATATCTTCAATATATATTGGCAGGTCTTCGATATCTTTTAAGTCGATCAGAACCTTCCTAATGGTTCCAGGAAGGCATGGAGCATGAGTTTTTGGAGTAGCCCATCTATCACTAAACTTGAAAAATATGTTTGCATTTGGCGTCTCACATATCTGAGACTTCTCATTTACAAATACTATAGAGCCCTGCATGCATTCATACTGCCGTACATACGAAGTTAATTTATGATTGAGAGATTTGTCATATTGCCTATAAAAATTGGAATTAATTCCATCTATTGCTACTCCCTGGTTTTGTTTTACCTCAAGATCATTAGGTAGTCTTCTAAATAGATTTAGAACTCTTCCATCAGCAACTATCATCTTCATAATCCCGGATTTTAAAGGAAAGAATAGATCGTTTTCATTCAAAAAAATTTCTACTGCACTCCTAATATTGGATTCTTCTAGCAATTCGTAGTTTGGACTTTCAATTTGCGTAAAGGACTGCAATCCAACTTTCAATCTATTCAAATGAATATCAAGGAATTCTGGTATGCCCTCGTTAATCCGGATTGTTTCAAACAGTCCGGCACCAAAAGAAAACCCATTAATGAAATCGATCAATTTAAGACTATTCACATTCGTGGGTTTTAAGTCGAGTAATGCGTGATGGTACAAATAACCTCCTGGGTTTTGTTAACTAGCTTCAAACCTAAAAGGATAGGCATCAACTTTAAGAGGTTTGATGAAGTGACTCAAATTCAAATCTCTCATCATCGCAGCAACTTCTTCAATATACTTTAAACGCATAGTTTCGTTGTCTTCTCTTTTAATTCCGTATTCTTTTAGACGGTCTGTTGATTTGACATTAGGAGGTCCAAAGAAGTTTAGCCCTCGAGAATACCAAGTCATGAATTTATTAATTAACTCACTTTCATCATGTGGTTGTGAAATATGCTTTTTGAATTGGGCTAACCCAAAGCTTTTGTGAAAAAGTTCATCCTTATAAATTCTTTGGCAAGCGTTCGCCCAAGGTTTAAATGAAGATTGAGCAAAATTGTTAACCATGTAGCAACCTGCCCTATCCAAAAGCATGGCATTCAGAGCAATATCAATCCACTGATTATCGTCATCTCCAACAGCCATTGGCCCTTCTAAGGATTTTGAACTAGGTGTATCTAGGTTACTCCCCATTGCTATTGTAAGAGCTTCATTTTCTGACACACCTACTTTTTCTAATATTCCGTAAAGAAGACAAGCATGAATTGATTCTTCGTGTGCAATTTGAGAAACCTGTCTTCGAGCTCGAAAGTCCGGAGCTAGACTTAGTTTCCCAGACACCTCTATCGCGCCTAGTCTCTCGGCATATGCTTGTAGAGCTAATATCCTAATCACAATTTTTTTATAATCTTCCGGACAGGTATCAAAGTTATCGAAACCTATTGATTCTTTTTCAAAGTAAGACATAGCAGAACCTCATTGTAGACATACAAAAAGCAAAGCAAAGACCAAGCCAAATATTAAATGAGTGATTACAGAAGCCCAGGACAAAGAGAAAGGAATAGTGTTCGAAAATCTGAGCATTATGCTCGAGAATCTGTTAACTTTTGCGGCATCTTTTTCTTAATCGAATGATTTCAGTTCGCCTTCAAGTTCTGAAAAAGGAACGGTTTTTGCTGCTGTAGAAATTAAGAAAAAATAGTAAGGAATTGAAGATGAAATCAAAATTGATGAGAAGTACAAACTGGACTCCCGACAGTTGGAGAGATTTTGATCAGAGGCAACAGCCAGCATACCCCAACACAAAGCTACTTTCGGAGGTTCTAGATACTCTACATAGCTTACCTCCAATAGTAAACTATAGGGAAATAGAAGATTTTAAACAACGTTTAGCGAAAGTCGAAGAAGGTAGGACTTTTATTATTCAAGCCGGGGATTGTGCAGAATCGTTTATCGACGCTAATATCGATTCTGTCTTTTCGCGTTGTCAACTTCTTTCTCGGGTCGCTGAAAACTATGAGAAATTAATTGATAACGAAATTATAACAATAGGCCGTATCGCCGGACAATACTCGAAACCAAGAAGTAATGAGTTTGAAACTATAGAAGGTATTCAAATGCCGTCTTATCGAGGAGACTTGATTAACGACTCTAGCCTCTGTCGATCCAACAGGATTTACAACCCTATAAGACTATTACAGGGCTATAAAGCAGCTAGGGATTCACACAATTATATCAGGGATTTTCATAAAAACTATAATAGTACAATTAGATCCTTTCAGAAGATTTGGACTTCTCACGAAGGTCTTCACCTCGAATACGAACGTTCTCATTTTGCCAAAAGTAACGAAAACAATGCTTGGTACAACCTGAGTAGCCATTTACAATGGATAGGCGCAAGAACTCTGTTCAAAGACTCTGCGCACGTCGAACTGTTCTCAGGAATTCATAATCCGATTGCGGTCAAAGTAGGGCCTTCGATCTCGGCAAAAGATCTTATCAGCGTGCTAAAAAAGTTAAACCCCAGAAATGAGAAGGGGAAATTAATTCTCATTACTAGATTTGGTAAGGAAAGCGTATTAGATCATTTACCGCTACTAGTTAAAACTGTTAATAGCGAAAGTCTTAACGTGATTTGGATGTGCGATCCAATGCATGGAAATACTTTTTTGAATGAAAACAAGACGAAAACAAGATCTGTATGCGCAATAACTGACGAAATCGAACAAACAATATTGATATTGCGCAAACATAACAAACACTTAGGTGGGATACACCTAGAAACAACGCCAGATGAAGTTTCTGAATGTTGCTCAATATATAGTGAAGGGAATGAAATCAACAAGTCCAATAGATACATAACGAAATGTGATCCTCGACTTAATGCAGACCAGTTCTTTGATGTAATGGAAAAAGTTGCCTTATACCGACAAGAACACGGCAAGCAAATCAAATCAATAGCATAGCAATTTTTTCGGCTGGGGGGGGGCGGAGACGAGAATAGCTTTCCATTTCTATTACCTCCTATGCAATCCCAATACTAAAAAGCCTTGTCTAGAAAAAACTAACTTAAGAACAAAAAAAAAGTCCAATTTAAAAAGCATTATTCATTTTTTTCTGTGAATTTGCGATTCACAGAAACCCCCTCCAGGACTGATCTCCCAATAATCCAATTAAATCGTTGGATAATAATTGGCTCAAATATTGCTTGCTCCTAGATATATTTCGTAAGAGCAAATCAGGCTATGTTTAGGAATGAAAAAACTAGTTTCGAAAACAATGCGGTCTATTGGTTGATAGACAGACATATACCTACTCGCAGTGATAGGACAGCGATGATAGACGATACTAGCTCTATTACCTATGGGAAGTTAAGCAATTTAGTAGTGTACTATTCACTATTTCTAGTTTCTAAGGATCTCATTCAAGGAAATAAAATGACTATGATTGCAGATGACTCTATAGACTCGATAGCCTTGCTCCTTGCAGGAATGAGAAATGGACTAATTATGTGTCCTCTAAACCCAAGATTATCCAACCAGAAAATCATTGATTGTATCGATACATTCGATCCAAATTTGATAGTTGCCGAAGACCAGTATTTTGACAATCTTT
This sequence comes from Pseudobacteriovorax sp., assembly GCA_013215145.1. Taxonomy (GTDB): domain Bacteria; phylum Bdellovibrionota_B; class Oligoflexia; order Oligoflexales; family Oligoflexaceae; genus DT-89. Next base: position 114,867 of record JABSRP010000030.1, on the reverse strand, counting down.
CAAAAGATAATAAACTAAATTTGATGACACGCTTTCCAGCTTTGTCGTCAGAGCCTAAACATGGACCGATACACTGCGAGCCAGTTACTCAGACAACCCCCTCACTGTGTCTATTCACTTCCGGAACTACTGGGAAACCATCTGCAGTACTTCATCGCCACAAGGACATTCTACTAACAAACCAAAACTATATGACGAAAGTCCTTGCAATCAATTCCAATGATATTATTTTCTCACCTTCGAAATCCTTCTTTGCCTACGGATTCAACTCGATTCACTCCGCCCTATTTAACGGCGCTACTTGCATCCTTTCCAGCCTCGGAAAAAAACCTTTAGAAATCATTTCAACAATAAAAAAATTTAGAGCTACTGTGTTTTTTTCGGTACCTACGATATACAATATGATGATTGAAAAAGGATTCAACAATCAAGATCTAGAGTCCTTAAGGTTATGTATTTCTGCGGGTGAAAATCTTCCGAAGACTCTGTATAGAAAATGGTTTACTTCAACAAAAAAACCAATAATTGATGGTATTGGAACAACTGAACTAATGTCAACGGTAATATCCAATAGACCGTCGAACATACTTCCGGGCTCAACAGGAAAGATTGTTCCGGGATTTGAGGCCGAAATCAGAGATTCGAGCGGCAAATCGGTTGCAATTGGAGGTATTGGCAACCTTTGGATCAAAGGTCAGACTTATCCAGATAGTTACCTAAACAATCATTCTGCATCAATAAAAAGATTCAAAGATGGCTGGTTCAATACAAACGATCTATTTAGTCGAAATTCTGCTGGCTATTTTTTCTATGTTGGTAGAGTTAACGAAGTGATAAAAGTAGGAGGCCAGTGGATTTCACCGATTCAGATTGAAGACAAAATAGCCGAACTACCTTTTGTAAGAGAGGTTGGTGTAGTTGGTATAAAAACTGAAAATTCGTTACTTCGACCTAAAGCTTTTATTGTATTGGAAGCCGACTGTAAATCGAAGTATTTAGATCTGATTATTAAGATAAAGAATCACTGCAAAAAAAACCTTTCTAGTAGCGAGTACCCGCATTTCATAGAATTTATCCCCAACCTCCCTCGAACCGCTACTGGAAAGCTACAAAGATTCGCTCTATCAAAAAAATTTGGCGGAGAACAAAAATGAATAAAGAGAAGTTTGATGAAATTATTAGCCTTGGCTACAATCAAGTCCCACTGATCAAAAAAGTACCTATGGAGGAAATCACACCACAACAGTTTTTAGCAAGTTGCCAATCTAAAGAAAAAATCTTGCTGGAAAGCACAAGAGTATCTCCTATTGACGGCCGTTATTCCATATTGGTAACGAAATATAAACACAAGTTCGAAGCTAAAGGTCAGAGATACAAATTAGATGGAAAAACCTATCAATCCGACCCCATATCCGGGCTTAGGACACTAATGAATAGATTCAAGGGATATAAGCCTAAAAATAGTCCGAAATTTTTGGGAGGTGCCGTAGGGTTCTTTTCATACGAAAGTAATCACTATTTTGAAAAATTACCGCGAAACAAAAATGATGATTTAGGGATTCCCGATATATGCTTTTTAATTACTGAACAGACTCTTGTGTTTGATCATATCGAAAACGAAATCTTGCTTATCTCTTCGGGAGATGATTATAAAAAGTGTGTCGAGGAATTAGATTCACTCGAAAATTTAGTAAAGGAGACAGCTCTATCAATAAATACCTACAATACTTCCTCTAAGGTGGGTAATGAAACCGCACAATACGAATCCAACTTCAAAAAAAGAGAGTACATTGAGACGGTAAAAAAAGTGCAAGAACATATTCTAAATGGAGACACCTATCAAACCAACCTATCTCAAAGACTATCAGTGAATCTCGAATGGACCCCAGAAGAACTTTACAAGAGAATGAGCCAGGTTAGCCCAGTTCACTTCGCTAGTTTTCTAGATTTCGAGGACTTTAAAATAGTCAGCGCCTCACCAGAAAGGCTTGTATCTCTTGACCAGGAAGGAAAGTTGAAAACTCGTCCAATTGCCGGAACCAGAAGACGGGGTACAGAAGATGAGGAAAAAGAATTCATTAATGAACTCAAGCAAGATGAAAAAGAACGAGCGGAGCACTGCATGCTTGTAGATCTCGAAAGAAACGATCTGGGTAGAGTAAGTAAGTTTGGATCTGTAGAAGTTTCCTCACTAATGGAAATTGTAAAGTATTCGAAAGTAATTCACATTGAGTCCGAAGTGGTTGGAGTTTTGGCTGACAGTAAAGATTTTTTGGATGTTATAGCTGCTCTTTTTCCCGGAGGAACTATTACCGGTGTACCAAAAATTAAAACTATGGAAATTATCAACCAACTTGAACCTAACACTAGATCCATTTACACCGGATCCATTGGATACATAAGCTTTGCACAGGAGATGGATTTAAATATAGTTATCCGAACTGCTTTGATAAAAGACTCCAAGGCATATGTAAATGTTGGAGGCGGAGTGGTTATCGATGGTGATCCCGAAAAGGAATACAAGGAAACCATAAATAAAGCAAAGTCAGCATTAACTGCATTGAACAAAGAAAAAGTGGTATGAGGTTTAATCGATGATCTTGATTATTGACAATTATGATTCATTTACTCACAACCTATACCAACTCATCGGTACTATTACTGATAATATTGCAGTTGTTAGGAATGACGCAATTTCAGTGGAACAGATAAGAGAACTTGATCCGAAACGTATTGTAATATCACCAGGGCCATCAAATCCAGATAACGCTGGTATCTCACTAGAGGTTGTAAGAGCCTTCGGTGGATTAATCCCAATATTGGGCGTTTGTCTCGGATACCAATGTATTGGACAAGCGTTTGGTGCTCGAATAATTCGTTCACCCGAAGGGCCTGTTCATGGAAAACAATTTCGGATCAAACATAACGAATCGGGCCTTTTTAGAAACGTCGAGAACGAAATGTTAGTAGCACGATATCATTCTCTCGTTATAGATAGGAATAGCTTACCGCAATGTCTCGAAATAACAGCAACATGTGGAAACCTCATTATGGGAATCAAACATAAGGAAATCAGCTTTCTAGAAGGAATTCAATTTCACCCCGAGTCGTTTCTCACCCCTCAAGGAGTGAATATAATAAGGAATTTTCTAGATATCCAAAAGGACCGTGATTTGGTTAACAATGGAATAGCTGGCTAAATTAGAAATAGTGCAGAGAGGTAACTAGGATCAATGAAAACTAAAAAGGATCAATTAATACCATTTTCTTCGTGGTCGCTTTCATTTTTGGGCCTACTCGAGAGTATTTCCAATTCAAATAGCTGCGAACTAGTGTCTTTCGACGGTTATTTAGACTGCAATATTCTACAACAATCGATAGACTTTTGTGTTTCGCAAAATATATTACTTAGATCAATGGTGGTTAGAAAAGGTTTGAAGTTTTTTTGGAAACCCTCGCCTCATTGTCGACATCAGCTAATCAAGCACCAGATTTCCACAGATAACGAGAGAATTATTCACAAATACCTAATGGAAATAAATGAAAAAAACCCTTTGAATATTTACGAACGTCCACCTATAGCGTTTCACTATATAGAAACTAAGAAAAAAAGCTACCTCCTCGTAACCAGTTCTCATGCTTGTTCGGACGCTCATTCAGGTGCTATATTAATAAAAGAGCTAAGAGAATCCTACAATCGAATTTTGAATAAGGAACCGAACAAAAGCAAACATAGTCGGATCAGCAGAGGTGATTCTCCTTTTCTCTCAAGTTTATCGACGAAAGAAAAATTCCTACATTCAGCAAGAGCTTTTCGAGAACTCGCACAACTTACTCTAACACCCGGCGACTCACTATTTATTCCTGAATCAAAAAGAGAGCGAGGAACTAGAATCGTTCATAAATACGATCTGGGATCCGAGCAACTTAAGAAAATAAAAAAAGTTGCAAAGCTGCACAACTCAACAGTGCACGGACTGTTAACTGTGGCAGTGGCATCTCTTGTAGAAGAATTTAATCTTGAGCAAGGGGTGAAGAAAAAAAAGATCCGAATGACTGAAGTCTTTTCAGCGAGATCTCTGTCTCACGAAAACACTACAGAGGAATACAACAACTTCACAGTACCATATTTTTACGAAGTTGACCTAGCAAACGATCTATGCGATCAGTTAGCACACAAGAATGAGCAACTCAATCGACTCAAATCTGAAGACCAATATAGTCAAATTTTTTTAAACAATATTTATGGAAAAATTGTAAGTATAACGCCGAAAAATCAGCTCAAGAACTTAATGTCAATTGTTGGCAAGAAAGTTTTGAAGAGTAATTTCTTACTCACAAATCCAGGAGTCTTACAACTCACTTCTGAGTCATTTGGTGACATAAAAATAAATGACTTCTTTAATTTCAATGCAACATACTGTTCACTGAGATTAAACATAATCTTTTCAACATTTGAGAGAAGCTTCAGGGTTGTAATTGTAACTGACGACATTCTGTTCAGCAAAAAAGAATTAGATCAATTTGTTAAAGCACTAGTTAAGTCAATAGAGTATTGCTGCGATAAACTTGAACTAAACAGAAATGATAGTATTCATCAGATAAATTGCCGAAAGCAGGGATAGGAAGGGAGTATCAATCCATGAAAACTGTTTTAGTAACAGGCGTTACTGGCTTTGTAGGAAGCGCTTTAGCAGCAGGTTTTATAAAAAATGGAATCAAGGTAGTTGCTATTTCCAGAAACGATAACTCTGGATGGAGAACTTTAAAGGCGATTGAAGAAGCGGTTGCACAAACTCAAAATGATTTCAGTCGCGATATTGGTCAGATGCTTGAAGTAATTTCTATAGAATATGAAAAAATTGAAGATCTTTCAAAAAATCCTTTATTGGATGAAATCGATGAAGTTTGGCACAGTGCAGCTGAAATGACCTATTCTAAGAGAAAGTTAAACAGATCTTTTGCACAAAATCTAGAAAAAACTTCTCGGCTCTATAAGATTATGGCTCGGTCCAAGAAATGCAAACGCTTTTACTACATATCCACAGCCTACACTGGGGGTATCGACGATCAAATGGCAACAGAGGAACTACATGTTAGCCCAATTTTAACTAACTCCTACCAAGCTAGTAAATGGGCAGCTGAAATGTCACTAGCCCAATGCAATGAGAGATGGAAGTTGCCTGTAACTATTTTTAGACCTAGTATTGTAGTTGGAGATGAATTCACTGGTTGGAGAGGGAAGAGTTCTTTTGGATTCTATGTGTTCGTAGAAAATCTAATGAACATCAGAGAACTTGGAGTAGATCAAGTTCAAATAGATCTCGATCCTAATGCTTTAGTAAATCTCATACCAGTTAACAGAGTGGTAGATTACGCTATCAAACTTTCCCAGTCCGACAGCATAAGAGACAGTTTCGAAGTTGTACATGCCTCCTCAGGAAAGCCATTTACAGTCGTTAAGCTCGCCGAAAGAATAGAGGTGATCACCGGTCTGAAAATTTTCTTCGGAAAACCAATAACGAAATTAGATCGAATGCTGGCTAATGGGGTAAAGCAAAACAAGTACTTCGCTGGACGATCTTGGCACTTTAATCAGTGTACAATGAAGAAGGTTTTGAAACGAGACTATGAAGATTTCAAAATGGATGCAACTATACTTGATATTATTATTTGTCGTTTTCTCTGGAGTGATGACGTTGTGATTCGAAGAAAGAAGTTAATGAAAAAAAGACATCTTCGTTTTTCAAAGAAAATGAGTTCCATTTATAATTTACAAACCAGAATCATTACGAGTTATCGATCTAAGTTTGAGCTAAGCAGGCAATCCGAAGCTTTGAACAGCATCGATTTAGAAACCCAACATATGCGGACTCATACAAAAATAAGCTAAGTAAAGGAGTGAAAGTGTCAGCAGTCAGAAAAAATAGACAAAAATTAAAGTCTATCAAAGATCGCTATTTAAACACGATACACCGATTAAACAGCCAATCCGTCAGTAAAAAAACGGACGCTTATGCTGACATAGATTGGGATTCAGAAGAATTCAAACTAGATAAGAAAGATAGTAGATGGCGAACATCAAGCAGAAACTTTTTTGAAAATACATCATGGTATAAAAGCCTTCCCGAAGACGTACAATCAGAGTTCGCCCTTGAACAGATTACTAATCAACTAAAAACAGCTATCTTGTTTGAGAACACTCTACAGCGAGGCTTTCTAGCAATGCTAGCTAGGATGGAAAATAATGCTCCTGAATTTAGATATTGTCACCATGAAGTTATCGAAGAATCTCATCATAGTATGATGTTCCAGGAATTTATAAATCGAACAGGATTAGACCCCAAATTAGAATGGTTTAAAAAGGTACTTGCTAAAGACGTCATAAACTTCAGTAGGTATCCTGCAATTTTCTTCGTCTTTGTTTTATCTGGTGAGGAACCTCTAGACTTTGTTCAAAGATTCGTTCTAAAAAACAAGCGTGAGAACATCCATCCATTATATCGGAGAATAATTGAAATTCATCTCCAAGAAGAGACGAGACACATCTGTTTTGCTAAAACTTATTTGGAGAAACACTTCAAAGAACTAAATCACCTAAATAAAATTCGACTGTGTACTTTTTCACCAATCACCTATTACTTCGTTAATCGCTATTACTTTCTGCCTACAAAAGAAACTATTAAGAAATTCGATATACCGAAAGAGGCCATAAGAGAAGCATTCAGTGAAGATTTTAAAGAATATATCTTGAATTCCATGGAACACACCACACGAACCTTCGAAAAAATCGGAATCATTAACAATTACAACCGCTGGTTGTGGAAAAAACTTAAGCTTTGTAACTAGAATCTCAAACCGGGAGACATCGGTGACTAAGGATATCACTTTAGAAAAATCGCGATACCATGAAAAATATATTTGTAATCACAAACTTTGGAAGAATCCATTATTTGTTGGATTAGAATCAAATATTTTCGATTATGAAGACTATAAATATATCTACTCGCAACATTATCTATTCGTTAAAAATTTCACGCGTTACATCGGTGGGCTAGTTGCTTCATGCCAAGACGACTATTTGAGAACCCTCATCGCGGAAAAATTGTGGATTGCCGGAGGCAAGTCAAACCCAGAAGATCGGTTGAGTAATAAGTACAAATATTTCTTAATTGACTCGTTCGGAATAAAAGACCCTGATCTTCTAGATTTTCGAATACATACAAAGTATATAGTCGAACAATATCTCCTCGTAACACAACATGAAGAACCTTACTATAGCTTAGCTTTTCTTTCATTAGGAACTGAATCGATACTCCTCAGACTATCGAGTACGATGTTGTCCAGAGAAAAACTAAATCCCTTCTATCTACATTCCGGATTATTAAATCTCAATTTGTCAAACGAACTATTTCTTAGCAGCAGATTTGGGACGACGAGAAAAATGAAAACAATTGCAGCGATAGACAGATCATTGGAGCTTTGGGATGAATATTTCAAATACTTGTATTTTGATCTGAATCACCAACGAACCCCAAAGGCCAACTAGTCAATTTTACAGACCATTAGATTAGGCACAATGTAATAAAGTCACGACTAATATTTTTGAATAACAGGTTTATCACTTTATTTTTCATGATTATTTTAGTGACTTACAGCACCTGCACAGGTTTTTTCCTGATGCACCGATACCCAAGAGAGATTTGATTATCAGCTTACATCTTGATCAACTTTAGATGTGAATCAATCTGTTTTACTCAGAAAGGGTAATTGATGGTAGCTCAACAGTTCAAATCGGAAGACGAATTCGAAACCGACGATTGTACCTACGGTAAAGATCTGAGTAAAGAAAATTCAATTTTAGAACATCTTACACACAAAGTTTCGAAAGTATATCCTGAAGGGATTCTTCTTTCAGAAAAGCACAAAAGACAGATTGAAATTATCTCTTCCAATCACGAAATTGCTGCGGTCATTTACGGTGAAACCGGTACAGGTAAAGAGGAAATTGCCAAATTAATTCACAAGCTTCGTAGCGAAAGCAAAAAGTGTCATCTAGTTTCGGTCAACTGTGCAAATCTAACGAATGATCTGGCTTCGTCTCTTCTTTTTGGACATTCACGTGGATCTTTCACTGGTGCTGAAAAGTCGACAAAAGGATTAATAGGAGAGGCAAATGGCGGTATTCTATTTCTAGATGAGATTCACACGCTATCTAAGGATAACCAGACTAAACTCCTAAGAGTTTTGAACGACGGGAAGTATTCAAGAATAGGGGAAACTACCGAAAGATCATCGAAATTTCAGTTGGTTGCAGCAAGTTCTAAAGATTTGTATGAAGAGGTAGAGGCCGGAAATTTCCTTCTTGATTTAAAAATAAGAATTATGGGAATCGATATACATCTTCTTCCTCTTCGTGAAAGACTTCAGGACTTACCTGACTTGATTTCTCTATTCCTTGTAAAACATAACGTAAGCATCAGTCATAATGAATTCTCGATGCTTGTCGATCGATGCTCAAAATTCCATTGGCAAGGTAATATTAGGCAGCTCTTTAAGGTCTTGCATACATGGATAATTTCATGTTCTTACGAAAAGTCAGGATTAAAAGCATCGAGCATGCCTATTTGCCGCTCAATGCAACCCCCAAGAGAATCTGAAAAATTGACAAAGGACGAAATTCCGAATAATCCGTTACATAACCTTAATATTTTGTACGAAGAAGTTTTACCTTTACTAGAACGAATCCGCGATGAAAAACCATTAAAAGAAGTCGTGGAAGAACTCGAAAAGTTAGTTCTAAAGAAAACTATACAAAAACATAGAAAACTAGCCGATGTGTACAAAAAACTGGAAATAAGTAGAAGTACTCTAGATTCCAAGAGAAAAAAATATGGGTTATAGATTAATTCGTCTTGAAGAAATATCAAACCCACGAATGGTAAAGGCCTGACGATTCAAATAGGTTGACCATTCTACCAGAAATTCTGAAACCTGACTCAGAAATTGATAGAAATGGCTGAACCTAGGATTTCAAAATTCCTACAAAGAGAATTGTTTCGATTAGCACTCGATGAGATCATTAATCCTGATCATGAAATGGTACTTATAGCTGACGAAATTGATTGGCGCACGATAACAAAGTTCGTCGAAAAGCAATTTGCAAATGGAGTGGGCCAACCACCACTACAACCTCGCCTGGTTATTGTGTCCTGTCCCCTTATAAAAAAGGCACCTCCGTCTGTTAAAATGGTATCCCTAGGAGGAAACCTCAATGAACAAAAGCCCAAGATTCTCACCACAAGTTAAATCGTAAGCTAATACCCCCCCCCCCGAGTTAATCTGTGAGCGCTGCACCTGAGCCATCTTTCACCGTAGATTTACCTGGTCTATTCTTTACTTAAATAACTTTAAGGAGAATAGATATAACAGACGATCAGTGGCGGTCTCATTTTGCCGCAAAAGAAAACTCTGAGCTTACGATCACTGTGTACACCAAAAAACATGGAATCGTGCTTTCGAGTTGGTACTATCATCGCAAGCGACTGTAAAATACTGACTCCAAGTTCATCCCCATCAAGGTAATTGCGACAAACAAAAAACCAACTATCTACTTGCATTTTGAGAATCAATGTTTTTACCTTCAAGCCAAGAATTTGGAGATTACGGTTTTATCTCATTTCCTAGCAGCGAGCCTTCATGAAGCAAGCTAGCGATTTTCCCAAAACCTTGCTTTGGCGTGAGCCCGTAGGTATGCGTAAGCAGATCAACGGACTTGCCGAGATCGTCGAAGGTGAGCTTCAGGAAAATTTGTTTGAAAATACACTTTTTCTTTTCTGTAATAGAAAGCGTGACCTTTTAATTTTGATAAGGCGGGATTTTGCCTTTGGATTAAGAAACCAGAAAGTGAACGTTCCCCATGATTTCGTATAGCAGATCAAACCGAATCAACTATCTCAGCAAGAGATTTTGAGCTGGTGGTTGACGGAGTTGACGTATTTAAAAGACACAGAAAGCTAAATTTTACGAGTTATTCCTAACTGCATCTTCCTGGTTATTTTACTAGTTTTGCGACTATGACTACTGACCAGGAACATGCTTATCTCAAGACCAAGAACTTCTTCTTAAAAACTAAGATTGACGAGTTGGAAGAACTTGTTCGCGCTTTGCAACGTAATAGATTCGATCTAAGAGTGAATCTTTGAACCATCCTGGTATGAAATCACTATTTCATTATGAGGCTGAGACAGCAGAGCCTACTTCCCTCGAAAAAAGAAGGTAAGATTCTATTCAAGATCGACGGCAAGAAAGCCTATCTCTGAAGACTTGCCACGGGAAAACATCTATGGGTGAAACAGCTATTTCACTTATGAAGATAGCCTCCCAAAGACTCGAAGGTTGTCAATAGAAAAATATTTTCTGATTAGGGATCGAAGGCTAGAAAGAAGATTTTTCTGATTCTTGATCAACATCCGATCCACAAGGCAAAATGTGTCAAACAACTTGTCCAAAACTAAAGGGAAAGCTGACCATCTATTTCTTGCCGCCCTATTCTCCCGAACTGAATCCAGATGAGCTTGTATGGGGATGCGTAAAAGGAAGGATTGGGCGCTGCACAGTTCAAGACAATGATGAAATGGCTTCATGAATCGCTGGAGCGTTGAGATCTCTACAAAAGCGACCCGATACCGTACAGTCGTTTTTGCAGCGCTTAAGCTTAAGTACGCAGCTCTGTGACATGCCCTTACTTATGAAGTTTTTAGTAAAAACGAGATGAAATCTACTTTTTTGAAGTACAGCTTTAATCGAGAGACTTCTGTTCGCGACGACGAGGCTGCCACCGAATTGTACTATAAACAACTAGACTTCAACAAAAGCCTCTCAACACCAGATCCCCTGGCCTCATAGTTACGTTCTCACGAAGGGTCTTGGGAAGACTCACTTATCAGTCTAAGGCAGAAGACAATCTCTTTGTTTTAAAAGAGGGAACCCCGTCTCTAGGATACGACATCATGAATGGACTGATATTTGCAGTTCCCAAGTATCGGTGTGCACCGATTTCAGTAACCTTATTTATATGACGGAGTTCCCAAATGTATCGCAACCTTCTTTTTTTCCTATTAATAGCTACCAGTGCTAGCGCATTTGCCGGCAAAAAACATAAAATTCGAGGTCATGCCCAGTATGTTTTGGAGAATATTCATCAGGTACACGACCATAGAGATCTAAAAGAAATCAAAGCTTTACTTCAAAGAGCGAGCTTTTTGACACAGCAAGCCCTGAGCAGACAAACCTACCGCCCCGGGTATCCTGTCCATCAAGAAAACCAAGCCATTGGCGTCAATGACTCCTGTCGAACACTCGTTCGAAAAAATTACGCGCCCCATTACGCTAAAGAGCAATGTGAACCTATTAAGACACACGCGCAGCTTTCTTGTATGAAAGACGTGATAAAAAACTATGCTCCTCATTATGCCAAAGACGTTTGTAAAGGCTTGACGCCAAGGCAGGTAAAATGCGTCAAAGATATTATGAAAAACTACGCTCCTCATTATGCTAGAGAGCAATGCATCTAGACCGAGGTCTTCAATAGGATGCGCTCCGTTATCCAGGACTTCACGAAATATAAAGGTATTTCCAGATTAATTTTTCGTGAAGTCTTCTATCCAGGTAGCCCTTGCCTTTCCCCGAATCGGGTTTTAGTTTTAGTCAAAGAATCGAAGCGGTTAACACAATGGAACCTTAGCGTACGACCTGTATTCAGGTTAGTGCCTGGTGATCCCATGGGATAGGGTTGGTTGACCGCTTTTGGTAGGAATCGACATGCAAGGAAGACAATATGAAGACAAAACTATTGAGCCGCAGACACTGTATTAAGGCGTTAGCCTTTTCCCCTTTCATCGCAAAGCAAGGCTTGAGTCAAAGTCAGATATCAAAAAGACAGCTGAAGGAGATGCAATTTAAGCCCTTCCCTATCGCACCATGTTTTGCCTATTACGGCGACCAAGACCTAATCCTCCAAACTTTGGAAGGAGAGCTTCCAAGAGATCTCATTGGGTCCGCCTTTATTATGGAATCCCTAAATACCCCTGAAAAAGTCAATTTAGCTGCAGCTCGTGGCGCGATCGCTCGCTACGATTTTCAAGACCAAACCGTTCAGCTCAAGAAAAGGTTGATCCAAACACCTTCAGCTATCGCGTTTGATCATTTTCAAGGCACAAGAGATCGCTTCAAGAAACATGGTTTCGCTTATATTCAATCAAGTCTTGGTCCAGCCAATTTTTGTAATACTAATTTTGTTTCTATCGGTGGGAACCGTCTTGGTATCAGCTATGATGCCGGTCGGCCGTTTGAGATCGATCCTCAAACTCTCGAAGTTAGAACTCCCATTGGTGGAAATCATGAATGGCGGTCAGCGCTCCCCAAAATTGCAGGATTTGTCAGTCGCAAATGGCCTTTCAAACTTCTAAGAGCCACGGCCCATCCATACTTTGATCAACAGACGGGTGAGTTTTTTTCGGTCAATTTTGATACCTCCATCAATACTGCTCTTGGAACCTTTGGCTCAACCTTTCTAAATATTATGAAATGGGACGGGAAGACTGACATTAAGGCTTGGCAGGTACTCGATATTAAAGGAAAACCGATAAGGATCAAGGAGGCTGTCCATTCTATCTGTATCACGCGACATCATATCATCATCATCGACACCCCATTCAGTCTTGAAATAGAGCAGCTACTAGGATCCAAAGTTCATCGCGCTCCTGCATCTCGCACCCCGTTTTACATCATAAAGCGCCGCGATTTGAACGTAAATACGGATAAAGTCCTAGCCACACAGTTCACCCTTAACAAAGAATGGGAGCATGTGGTCGCAGATTATGAAGACGATGAGCAGATCTTTCGACTTATTGGCGCCTCAAGCCCAGCCACTGATTTTTCTGAGTCATTACTGGAAGGTGACCGCCTTAAAAATGGCGAGCCGATAAATCCTGATTTGATAGGTATGTTAGCTGCCCCAATGGATGAGGGTGGTTACGGAATATTCCATGTCGCTGCTCCAGATCCTGCAAACCAGGCCGACGCCTCTGTGATTCAGTCCCAGCAAATTGAAGCCCAAGATCGGGGTTGGCTGATCGCATTAATGAGCTGGCGTGGTAACAATGGAACCCCTAACCGTTTTGAATATATGTACTGGACCAGCTTTGGCTTTCATCCCGATCTTTTAACAAAGCGGATTTATAGGACGCTAAAAGACTATCCCTTCAGGAAAACGCCCTTAGATCAAATGCCCACAAGCCCGATACCATCAGCCTTACAACGACTGGACACAACCTCAGCAGTGGTGGACCAGTCATGGGATGCGCCCGATGGATGGATCCTAGCTAGCCCTCAGTTTATTCCGAGGAAACATGGGTCTTCCAGGCAAGACGATGGTTACATCATCGTTATCGCATCGTCTGATGAGATTTCTGAGCAATCTAGTGGTCGCGAATTATGGATTTTTGCAGCAGATGATATTGCCCGAGGCCCCCTTTGCAGACTTGGACACAAAGAGTTGAAACCAGGATTCACGCTTCACTCCACTTGGCTTTCCGCTCTTACAACAAGTCCTGATGAAAAGTCTTACAAGATCTCAGCAAAGGATGATTTTGGTGAAGAAGTTGGTCAGCAAAAGCGATCGATTAGAGACTTTTTTGAGAAAGAGATTTACCCGAGATTCTAAAAAAATAGGAGGAGCCGTTAGCTCCTCCTAAACTTTGGTCTAATATTTATACTTATAGACCAAAACCATTCCTGGTGCATTTTAGTGCAGAAGGTACAAACGGCTGATCAGCGCTACAAGCGACGTTTTGCGCATTCAAAGAAGCAAAACAGCTGTTCGAACCAAAAATCTCTTGACCGTAATAGTCGCAAGTCACTGGGTCATACTGAAGTGTACAGAACTGTGGAACAGCGCTACGGCAGTCTACTTTTGGAAATTTGATAGAGAGGATAGCGGTTTTAATAGCTTCGCTAGGCTCCAATGTAGGCTCTGGAAGTACATTTGCTAAGCTGATTTCCACACCATCGACGGTCAAGCTATTTGCAGTTTCTTGGCCAAATGTACCAACGAAGAGTTCAGACTCAACAACATCTTGAGAGTTATGATCGGTAACAACGAGAGCAGCGGAAGCAAGCCCTTGCCATATGCAGAAGGCATCTCTTGGGCAACGGTAATCCTGAATGTCAACCACTTCAATGGTTAATGAGTGAGAGAAGGTAGAAACCAAGTAGTTTTCACCGACTACAAGCTCTGCTTAATCAGTTTGCAGATCAACATCTTTGGACAGATCAATCTCTGCAAATGCAGGAACTGAAACGAAAGCTGCAGCAATTGCTGCCGAAAGAATCTTAGATACCATAGTCATAATTTAATTCCTTGTTTAGGTTTATGAGTCGAAAAGGGACCCAGGTACGAGGGGAAAACAAATGGACTACGCCGCACAATCAAACTTTTTTGGATCTTTCACAAACAAAGTTTTCACAATTTGTGAAATTTCATTTCGATTTTTTTAGCTTTTTCAGAATGGGGTACATTTGGATATTAATCCTGACCACTAAATCAGGATCATCCTGAGATAAATCCGCAAGAAACGAACGCATTGTAACGCGAAATTCCTCTAGCTTGGCCTTATAAACATCAAAACCGACTGTGGTGCAGGAGCTAAAGAAAACGGTTGTTTCCGACTGGTGATATTGTTGCTCTAATTGATCCAGTCCCTCAATAAACGCTTGCTGTAGAAATTCTTTTTCTGAATCGCGGCTACCTTCGGCAATGGTGAGAGCTGTGCCCGATATATCTTTTTGCAGAGCAAAGGTATCGCCGGCTTTTTTAAGGGTTCCCAAGCTAAGCAACTGACCCAATGCCCGATCTACCTCAATGGCTTTATCTCGAGGAAAAAGGCTCTTAATTTGCTCACGGCTGGCTTTGGTTTCCGGAAAAAGATAGAAAGATACCATCACTAGAGCCGAAAAATGAAATCTACCGACTTCCGGTACTGAGACCTGCTGGAAAAATAGCTGCTTTTTAAGCTGCTCCAATTCCTCCATCTTGGCCTTGCGAAGGGTATCCTTAGTGGACCTAGCTTCCGCAATGATACGAGCTTTGAGTAGACGCGCCTCAAAATTAGACACTTTTGTTTGACAAATCAACTCGTCAATGTAGGCGGGTTTAAGGACCTTTTTACCATTGAGCGCTTCCGATAGGTAACTCGGAGACTTTATTTCCAATCGCTTTGTCAGATAAGAAAGGGTGACCTTGCTATCTTCGGCTTTACGAAGAGCCAACAGTTTTTTCAGTGCCGAAATTCCATTAGCTTCGTTTAAAATAAGCGAAGCATATGGGGAGTCGACATGATCCAACTTGATCTCCTAATATCTTTTGACCGCAGGATGAACCGTGAGGGATAGTGCCGTTTCCAAAGGATAAGTACTACGAAGACCATCAATGTATTCAGCGATATCTCCCACCTCAGAGCCAAAACCAACTCTAAGTGTACCAACTCCCACACTTCCCAAGGGACGAAAATCATCGCAGGATTCACTCGGAAACGGTAGCTTAAGGTAGTCTTCGACATCTCCAGGGGAAATATTAACCTCACAAAACTTCCGGGTCTGCGCGTAGCAGCGGTAGGTAGTTTGTGATATTTCGTTAAGGCCAGTGCGTTCTGAGAACGCGAAACCAAAATCACATGTCAATCCTAAAACGTGATCTGTCAGCCTCTGAAGAGAAAGAAAATCGGCACTTAGCCAAAGGTCATCTGAGACTTCTACATCAGATTGCGTAAGCATAAAGTGGTAGATACTCTGAGAGGCACTTGGTGACAAGACTCGTTTTGCAAAAGCTCTCGGCGATGCCAAAGAACTAAGCAAAACCAAAAGGCATAGGAATTGGCCCGTGCGAAGGCCACGACAAAGCAGTTTCATAGAGATTCTCTGTGATAATTTAAAAATTCTGTAGCGACGACAGGTAGATACCAAAAAAAGGTAGGGATTGGAACCCGGTGGAGAGCTTTTGAGAGCCACGGTGAACGTTTTCAGCCAGCTAAAGACCATGATTGAGCAAGACGGCTCAATGTCGATCCTCTCGCAGCTGAGAAAGACGATTTATAGTCAATATTTTCAAGTACATATGGAGCCTCCCACTTGACCAAGGAGTCAATCACCGAAGTCATGGTGAAACATGATTGGGTTTAGAGGACCCAAGTCTTACGTAAGGGTAACATTGCCACTCAATGCTTTGAGCTTGTCTAAAAACCCTATGATTTAATGCGATCACCGTTCGGAATCCTATGGACATGGTTACTATTTTTTCGTATTATCCTCTCCCGTTTTTACAAATTGCAATTGGAAAGACATAATTCTATGAAAATACTTAAAATGATAAGCTGTCTCTTAGTCATTGGGACTCCTGTATTAGGCTCGACGTCGAAAATCAGTGAGCAGGAAGAACTAGTTGTGCTTTCAGCTCTTAACAATATCTGCGGTGATAGCTGGTGTGGTGGCGATCTTGAGATCGCATTTAAGGCCTTGACTTGTCCATCGGACAAGAAAGGCTGCGAGATTGAGTTGATCGCTCAGGGTTACGAATTTCAAAGTGAAACCTATCCCGCAAACACTCTGATCTGTGAGCTACCGGGTCTCGTTTCACGCCGCGACATCATCCGTTATCGTTCTACTGGAGCAACGTACGCCGAACCACTTTACGATGCTGTTTCTAACTGCATCTCTGACTTTGTGGAGCCGGCTATGCTACCTTTGGCAGCGGAGCAAGTCCCATTTTCAGAGCTTTCCTGCCTTCAAATCCTCCAAGAAAAACCCATCTTGGGTAACAGTGTTGCTGATATTTTCTATGAAGCTGAGAATACTGAGACCTTCGCCCAGGTTTTCTTTAAAGAATTTATCCAAGAATTCAGCCGTAAGACATCATGTAAGACCATCGAGCCAGCAGCAACGCCATTTGTTTGCGCAAGTTTTCCCAAAGCGAACCCTATTTGTGGATCTGTTCAGGGTGATTTTAGGGTGGCTGTGGTAAAGGACTTCGTTGACTCTGCGAGAGTGGTTGTAAGCCCATTAACAGCGCCAGAACCCGAATCCATTCCTGGAATATCCTATGAATATAATTGGCAAACACTATTTTTGCCAGATCCTGTCTTCTGCTATGACGGACTTTTGGACGGAGGATTAGACAGTCAGATCCATCCGGTAAATATTTCTAAATGGCTTCCTGCTCGTGACAAACGATTCATCATGGCCGAGACCCTTCGCGAATTGGTAGAAAATCAGTCTGTAGGTTATTTCGAAGATAGTTGCCAAAAGAAGATCTTTGAATACCCCATGCGGGAGGTCAACTGCCGCTTTCTAGGACAAACTGGACTCGATGCCTGCGTTATCACTCCAGAACAAGGCGGTTACTATGCCTTTATTTGGTCAGGTGCAAACCCAAATATCAGCATTATATTTAACCGCTATGATTAGTTTTCGCTAGCGGCTAAGCCTTTCGAGTGACTAAAAAGACCTTAAGGTATCGCCCTAAGGTCTTTTTTTTACCCCTACTCCGCCGATGCAATAATCGATTTACTTTGATCCAAAGTCACTGTCACGCCCTGCTGGGTGTCCATGGCTGCATTTGCCAAAACTTCCCAGGCAACTCCATCGTTGCTTCCCAAAACTTGGAATCGTGAAGGAGCGCAGGCTTCAAAACCCGCCATATCTGAGGATCCCCCATCTAGGAAAATCGAATCAACGACGACTTTCTGTTGCCCAAAGGAGATCTGAACCCACACGCTAACCAGAGCGGGCGACGGACTCTCATTATCAGTAAAGGAATCTCGCGGCGAAAACCATCCCGCTCCAAAACCACCACCAAACACTTCAAACGGATAAAAATCATCAAAACTACCGCTTGCGCTCACTTGGGTGTCGTAAACGCCTATCTTACCGCGACTATATTGCTCAAGCGGGCTGTTTGGGTAGTTTTTGAAGCTATCCTCCAACAGAATACCAGCTCGATACATCCTTAAGCCTTCGATGCCTACTGTATCCCCCGAACAGTCTTGCTTCATTTCGGAGACGGCAATACGGTAGGAAGAAAATCCTGTTGGTTGAGGCGTGTTTGCTGTGGGAGGTGGTGCAACTACCTCTGGTTGTGTCGGTGTTGGTGCTGCTTCGAGCTCCTCTGGAGCATCAACGGAGATGACGTCCGCCGATTGACTGTCAGTGATAACGTCGATACTGGCTTGATCTTGAATCACCTTGACTTTAAGAGGTCCTGATACAGAATCTGTTGTGAAGTCTTGCTCCTCTGCGGGTACTCCGCATTGACTTAAGAGCAGCCCCAGAGATACTGCGGACAAGCTTGTCGTTAAACGCATAAGATATTTCCCCTCTAGAATGTGGCAACGAGGGGATCGGAAATTCTTGGGCAAGATTTAGAATTCTTTTTTTTAGGCTATGATTATAGTCCAATACGACCCACCTAAAACCAACTGGAGTCAAGGACTAAGATAACTAACAGGTATTTCCCGGATAGAGACCGAGACGTTTGCTTTCATCCCCAGGGGAAGAATTCATTGTCTGTAGCTTAGGTCCGCAAGAGGGCGATCTATTTCTGACATAGTAAAAACAGGAAAAACCTAAGGCAAAGCCCTAAACATAGTGTCTCCAAGGTTCATCGATCCCCAGAATCTTACTCTTCGTATAAGCTTTGCCATAAAGCTTTGAAGACCTTCAAATAGGGTCAGGTTCGAACAGCTGCCGGTACATAAGGAAAGCGAAGGCTTTTTCTTTCTGAATTCCACCCCAAAGCACCAGATGTATCCCATGGTCTAATAATAAAACGAGACTATATTTCTCGATATATTTGAAATCCGACGAGAACTCCGCGTCGCTGATAAACCGATGGCATCAATTTGGGACTATTTTTACAGCAGTCACTGAGATCATCAGATCCATTTGGACCACTTTTGGATGATCTCTACTCGTTTAAAAGAAGGTTTCAGCTTTAAATTCATGAACAAAGCCAAAACAAACATAGATTTTACAAAAAAATTTTTCCGATGCACTAGGTCTCGATTTGAGTCTCAGAGACCTTTCTAAAATCAGTCAAAAACCTTTATACATAGGCTTTTTCGTATTTCGGCCCTATGAGTTCAATGCGATCTAAACACAAGGTTAAGCAGAAAAAATCAAAAAATATCGAAAAATATAGGTAAAAAACCTTTAAGATTTATTGACACTAAGCTAAAAGCTGTGCAGAATAAACTAACCATTCAACATAAGGGGTATATGATGGCTGTTAAGAAGAAAAAAGCGAAAGCTAAAACTAAAGCTACCAAGAAAAAAGTTGCTAAGAAAACGACTGCAAAAAGAGCTAAGCCTAAGAAGAAGACCACAGTAAAGAAAGCTACAAAAAAGACTACCACACGTAAGACTGCAACTAAAAAAGTAGCATCAAGCGCTGCTGGCAAGCCGTACAAAGCTTCCGCAAAACCTGTAACAAAGTCTCAGCTCATTGGCGCTCTATCTGAGAAGCACGATCTTCCAAAACGTCAAGTAGCAGATATCTTCGACACTCTATTCGAAGAAATCGTACCGGCTGAATTGAAAAAACACAAAAAAATCAATTTATTATCAGTCGTCAAGCTAGTTGAAAAGAAAAAACCAGCGACTAAAGCCAGAAAGGGTATCAACCCATTTACTGGTGAAGAGATGATGTTCAAAGCAAAGCCGGCATCGAAAACAGTTAGAGCGGTTTCTTTGAAAAAGCTAAAAGAAAGTATCTAGTATTTAGCGGTATTTAAAAATATTGTTCTAGACTTTTGCTCGGTCAGTTTATACTGGCCGGGCTTTTTTTGCGTTTTCTATCATTTCATTTAAGCTTCCCCGCAAGGCCGCAGAAACCCATCGGGCGAGACAGTACAACTAGTATGGTGAGGAAAAAGGGTGACGAGAACGCAGTAACGACTCAAACACACCAAGTTCCGATCCATTTTGGACTTTCCAGCAAGGCCGCAGGAGCCCATCGGGCGAGACAGTACAACTAGTATGGTGAGGAAAAAGGGTAGCGAGAACGCAGTAACAACTCAAATACAGCAAGTTCCGATCCATTTTGGACTTTCCAGCAAGGCCGCAGGAGCCCATACGACGAGACAGTACAACTAGTACGGTGAGGAGTATGGGTGACGAGAACGCAGTCTGGAAAGTTCAAAATGGATCGGAACAAAAAAAATCTTGCGGCCTATGAGAGATAGACCGCAAGAATATGAGTTCGAGTATGAAAAAGCCTATTTTTTCGATGGGCCATCATCGTCTTTATTAGGACCTTCGTCCTCATCTTTGCCTGGTCCGTCTTCATCAGGAGTATCATCCTGATCGTCGTCTTGACTCGGATCATCGTCTTTACCAGGTCCGTCTTCGTCGTCGTCCTTACCAGGACCATCTTCATCGTCGTCTTTGCCAGGACCAACCTCTCCAACGCAGAGATTGACATCATCCACTGCAGAGGAGCCTTTGAGCTTAATTTTCATGCTACTTACGGCAAGGTCTGTCGAAAAATCTACTGTTTGGACAGTATTATCGCCTAGGGCCGAGATAGTCTGTTTTTCTAGTTCGCTACCATCAGCAGCCAATAGAGCAATATACCCACCGCTTTCTTCAATATCAATCAGCTTAATTGAGTTAACTCTTGTTTCTTCGGCAAAATTCAATATAATCTTGCCTCCGTTTGAATTATCATCTGGGTCGTCTACGAGGCCATCACCATTTTCGTCTTTATCGTTTTCGGCGATAATTAATAGGTTTGACAAGGCTCCAGTATTGCCACTGGCATCTTTGTTTGAAGGTGTCCGAAGATCCTCATCACCGCCTGTCGGCGAGCTAGAATCAAAGGTAATGCCGAGATCTGGTCGATGACTGGATCGGTTTTGGACGTCAAATGAAACGCCCCAATCAGCATATTGGTCGACTAATGGAGCACCAGCCGGAATTACGGATCCGTCAGCTGCATTATCAAAATCTAGAATTCTAGTCTCGCAAGTTTTTGTGGGACCATCTTCATCAGTATCGGATTGTGACTGGGATTCTGATGTTTGCACAGACTGTGCAGAGGTAGCAGCTGCATTAGCCGCATCCTTTTCCAAGTTTTCAACATTAACGACGGCATCATCGTTTTTTTCAGATTTCTTCGATCCACATCCTTGTACCGCTACACTACCAAGTAATAGTAGCGAAATTGCTTGAATCTTCATGGGGAACTCCTAATCAGCATATAACAACAACAGGTCAGCAATTGAAGCAACCATCCAGTTGCCTCACGTTTGACTTTGCAAAGCAGGTGCCAGCCTACCTGCCTACTCATACTTGCCTGTAAAGATTGGAATTGGCTTTCTTACCCCAAGGAAACTTCGATCTAATTGGTAACAGCTGTCAAAAATCTATACAAATTTCCCTCACACATAGGCATTGCAAACGCTCAAATCCCGGCTGTCGAGGATTTCTAGGGTCATCGCCGAAGGCTAATTTTTGGTTTTTCTAAGAAATCTGGTAATTTAAATAAAGCGGAAGCCCTGGAAAAGCCTTAGGAGGGTTTTACCTATAGGATAGAAATTGTCGTAGAAAGGCAAATTAGAAATGATGAGCGAAGACCTAGTCGATACCCTGATCTCACAAAACAACTTGTCAGCAGCGTTGAGGGAAATTTTTCATCAGCAAAAGGCTAAGCGCAAGGGCCTTAGTCTCACAAAACTCTGTGACATGACTGGTATTAAGTCCAAGGGATACCTGTCGGAAGTACTCTCGGGCAAAAAGCTCATCAAATCATCCTACCTCGAGGGACTGTGCGAAGCTCTAGAGATAGAGGGAATTGGTCTGGATATTATGAAAATTCTTCACGCCATGGAAGAAGACTCTGAATCAGAAAAACAGCAGCGTCTCCTTAAAAGGCTTTCGGCTTTACGACGGTCGCTGATAACACTCTCTCAGTCTGATAGCAGCCAAGAGACTCTAAAGCTGTTTGAGTTTGAGGTGTACTGTGCCTTCGGACTATTTTCAGGTGAGCCAAAAAAATCTGACCTTAGACGGTACTTTGGCAAAGATCGCTACTTTGCATTAGACCAAGCCCTTTTTCAGCTTGAAAAAAGGCAGTGGATCACATCACACCCATCTGGCGGATCAGACTCCGACCCTTGCTGGCGACTTGTGGAAGGGCAGGTACTCTTTTCTGATTCCCATCGCAATTTTTCTCATGAGGCTTTTTTAAAACAAGCGATCCTGGACGCGGCTAAGCAGTTAGAGCGTTGGCACAAGAATAAGCATGAGGCACATTTTGAGTCTTATATCATCAGTGTCAATGACGAGGCCTATCGAAAAGCTCTTGGTGATTTTCGCAATCAATTACTTGTGCTATGTAATGAACTAGAAACCACTACGGGGGATAGACTTGTCAAAATCCACTGGCAAGCCTATCCAATGAAGTAAAATTATCGCACGCCAACAAATGGGCGTGGGAAGTGAAGAACCTTGCACTCAACGATAACACCATTTAGCTCATTGATTTGGTTAACGAGACTAATCTTATCTGAAACGTCAGCATCGGCGTCAAAGGCCAAAGAAACGAAACCAGCATCGCTGCCTAGGTTATGATTTGTAACAGTTGACGAGAAAGCATCGCCTTGTTTTGGTGTTGTCAATCGCCACGCGTCCAGGATATCAGACTTAGAGGCGCTATCATCTAGATTAATAGCAACGATAAAGTCATTGGCTTTTGCCAAAGGCTTATCGCATAGGATGGAAGCCTGTGCCGACTGAGTAAAGGCTGCGGCTGCAAGGATTGCTGAGATGATTACGTTTTTCATAGTTTTCTCCAGTTTAGGTAGTTACGCATAGTATTGCCATAAGTCGCTTTCCATGAGCGACAAAAAGGAAGGTAATAGAAAGCTTGTTTAAAATAAAGGAGAATACGCCAAAAACGCGAAAAACCGTTCCCAGCTGAGAACGGCTTTGTAAGTGATGGAACTCAATAGACAATCCTTTTGAAAAAAACAGATCGCCGAGGCTAACTAGTTAATTTAACCGGCAAAACGCCCTCTAGGGCTGTTTCTGGGTGGTCGCGCACTGGGGGGAGGGGTCAACTCTTCCTTTAGCTTGAAAGTCATCACCCGCCTAAATTTGCGTAATGATCCTCTAAGCATATGACTCATAGAGGGAGGAGACGGGTAACTCTTATCAACATGCATGACCTCCTGAAGGGCTCCGCCTACAACTGAATCAAACAAGCCTCTATATTGTTTATATCGATTGACCCTAGCATCATTGTAAAAGCTATTGGCCGACCAAACAACCTCACCAGATTGAGGACTCAAAAGCAAGTATTCCACATCAAAGGTTCGCCGGGCTTTTCGGGTTATGTAGTAATCATCCCGAGAAAAAAATCCTTTGTCTTCGTCTTCAACAACTCTGTAAGTTTCGTCAAATCGGCTTTCGTCTTTTGTTATATTCACAAACAGTAGATAGGGTAACTCAGCCTTAGCGGTCAAAACATCTTTGGGAACAGTTCTAAATTGCTTTACATGCTCGGACAACTCTGGCTTCACTATAGAAGGACGAAACCCTTTGAACAATTTGCGATCACTTTCAGCCAGAAAGCTTCGCCCCATCTGAGACATCTCATGATTAAGGCTTGGTTTCAGCGCCTGGCTCTCATGTGTTTGGAAGACCCCGGCGAATAGGATCCCACGAAGGGCAATGTCTTTACTGTCAAATTTGTCTGTTTGTATTTCTTGCGTCAAATCACTCGATGGATGATAGGATACGCACGACATACTAAAACATAAAATCAGTATTAATTGGGCTAAACTCTTGGCATTCATAATTTTCTTCTCCTCTCTCGAGGAGGCTACTTCAAGTACGATGCCAGCACTAAATCAGACCTTACAGCCTATAATAATTGATAAAATTTTGATATTGGTAGCAAGTGTCACCTCGGTATTTTGCGCCATCTGTGTTGTAAAGGTTTCAGTGTTATCCACAAGGATCCAGACTAAAAGTCCATTACCACAATCAAGTCATTATTGTTAATGGCACACTGACTAAGAAACTCTGGACTGATTTCCTCTTTGCTATCAAAGATCGTGAACTGGAAGGTATGCCACTCCCCATTAGGAAAATGCCCCAAAATAGGATGACGCCGATGATCAAACTCGATCACCATCCTCCCTGCGCCGTCCCTAGTCGCATCGTAAGTGTTACGTAAGTGATCAATCAGTCGAAACGGAAAGGGGCAAGATAATTCCCATGAAAATATATCATCGTCAACAAGATCATTGGTAAGTTTGAGGATGATATTATTATAATCGATGCGAAAGCCTCTGATAGAAAGATCATCAATAGTCTGATGGCGCGATTGCAATTCCAGAAACACATCGCCAGATGCCCGAGAAATGCGGAGCCTTTTGTCTCCTTGTCGTTCCAGCTCCTGAACTTCGAAATCTAGGCCAAAGTCTTGGCACTGAAATGAGCCTTCAGTTACTAAGGCATCCCGAGAATGCTGTAGTCCTTTCGATACAAATACAGACCCGTCCAAAACAACCTTCGCGTACTTATTAGCTTCGTTGTAAATGATAGAAAGCTCATCTCGTGAGCAATGATACTCTTCAGCAACCGAGGACTCCACCTGAAACAACCACTGCTGGTTGCTTTGAGTCCACAGCAGCATTTCGATACCGGTTGGCAAGGTTAGCTTGTTTACTGACACCGATTCAGATGATCCCAGTGAGAACGTACAATCTAACTTACTGGTAGCTGCTTGTACTAAAGCTTCGGCTTGAGATTCGGTGATAGATTCAGCTTTTCCAGGCAATGAGCGGATGGTTCTTGCTATGTAATTCTGTGGTGAAATTTGAGATGGAACCCTAATGCTGGAAGCAAAATCACTTTGGCAAAATGTTGACAAGGCTCGTTTCTTATCGAACAGATTCCAATCTGTCGGTGACTGGTAAAATGTCCGTATTGATTTATCGATCCAGTGCACAAAGGAGCGAACTTTTGTATAAACTCCTGGTCTTCCCGCTTGGGCACACCCGTAGCCCCAACTCACGATTCCATGGAGGGTCCAACCCGCTCGACTTTTTCGGAAGAGAGGCCCTCCTGAATCTCCCTGACAGGCATCTCGTGATCCAATATCGAGGTTTCCTGCACAAAACTGAGTTTTTAGCTCAATATCTTCTGGGTAAGACGCGATACACTTAGAGTTGTCTATATAGGGAACCACAACTTCCATCAACTGCTCAGCAGGTAGGAATCCGTAGCTCGAACGATTACCGAACCCCACAACAGTCAACTCGGTTCCAGGACGCAACAAATCGCCCACTGGCAGGCCAATGGTACTTTCGTACCCCTTCCCTCGCCCATCTAGGGGGTCTAAGAATAATAATGCAATATCATATGTCAAGGTCACAGCATCATACTCGGGGTGTATCAACACGCCAGCCACCTTACGGGCTCTTTGCGCCTCATCGGTAAGATGTTCACCGCTAGTTACAAACAAAGTATCTGTCTCACTTTCAACACAGTGTGCTGCGGTGACAACTATATGCGGATCAATAAATGCCCCACCACAGTAGATTCCTGAATATCCTGATTTATGCAGTCCAGCAAAAAATTGGTACTGCTGTTTTGCGACCTCACCACCAATAATCTTTCCTTCGGAAACAACTCTGTCGTCATAGCATCCATAGAGCAACAAAAATATACTATACAAATACACATAGGTTCTCATCTCTCACCTCCCTGTTCCTAGACAGTGATAGTATGACCTAAGTAAGCTGGGAAATAGTCATACCCGGCAAAATGTTTGTGGATCAAATATAGGAAACAAACTATGATGCGAGCCGATTCCATGTATGGCAAACAGCAATCATCAAGGTAGGAGTCTTGGTTGCATTTTGGCAGAACCCAGCAACAAATCCCCGATGCACTCATTCTCCCTGAAGATAGGGCTCGAACTCAATCCTTTTTGCGATATAGAGAGTCTTTGAACGGTCCGACGCCAAAGGGAAATAGAATTTACATCGGAGCACCCATGTGGGGATGCCACGAATGGAAGGGTGTTCTCTACCCTACTCAGCTATCTCCTCGAAAATTTTTAAGGGCTTACGGCCAAAGCTTCAAAACTGTAGAATGCAATGCAACATTTTATAAGAGCCCAAGTCCTAACCTAGTATCTCAATGGTATCATGAGGTTCCAGCTGATTTTCGCTTTTGTCCTAAACTTCCGAAGTCCATATCTCACAGCAAAACACCCTGGCTAGAAAAGCAGAGTATCGATTCCTATTGCCAGAGCATAAAAATGCTAAGAGAAAAACTGGCAGCCACATTTATACAATTCCCTGATTACGTCTCGACGCGTAACTGGGATGATGTTAAACGGTTTTTAGACTTACTTCCAAGAGACCTACCCTGGTCTATCGAGTTAAGGCACGAGTCTTGGTTTGAAGACCACATGATACATGACAGAGTCATTAACGATCTATACAAAAGAGGAATATCGGTTGTTATCACAGATACTCCCGGGCGAAGAGACGTTTTGCATTTTTCCCTTTGTCAGCCCAAGGTAATCATTCGTTTTCTCGGACAGTTTCCTTCTAAGAGCGATACTATAAGATTGAAATCTTGGGCAGAACGAATCACTCTTTGGCAACAACGGGGAGTCAACGAAATCTATCTTTTTATCCATCAAGCAAAGAACATTTCTATCCCAGATAGCATTCATCTCATGGAAAGGCTACTCTGGGAGAGAGAACACGTGAATCTAAACTGATCCTTGCCTTTGTCTATTGACCAGAAAGGCTAGGAGCGGTTGAAGCAACCATCTTGGGCTTAGATTCATAAGCCATACGGAAAGCTTATTGAGTAAGCCAGGTACGATGTTTTTTTCACCGCGCAGCATCCCTTTAATGGCAATATCAGCGACTGACTTTGAGGTCATTCTAGGGGCATGTTTTAGAGCTCCGTGATCAATCCCGGCGGCTTCAAAAAAACTTGTATCCGTTGGTCCGGGACATAGAACAGAGACGGTCACGCCATGAGCTTTCAGCTCGTAGTAGAGAGCATGAGATAATGATAAAACGTAGGCTTTACTCGCAAAGTAACTAGCCATTCCTGGACCTGCAGTATAGGCTGCAGTGGAGGCTACATTGAGAATCCAGCCCTTGCCCACCGCTTTAAACGCGTTGGCGAAAAATTGAGATAATTCCGTCAAGGCGACTATATTTAATTGGAGAAGGGTATTCACTGTATCTGGGGATGCCTGGGTCAATGGGTTATAATCTCCTATGCCGGCATTATTTACCAGACAGTCAATTTTTATCCCTCTTTCTGCTATAGATTGATAGAGCTTCTCTCTTTCACTTTCTTTTGCCAAATCTGCTGGAAAAAGATTTTCATGAGGAACATTGAGTTGATCAGCAGCCTGCTTTAAGGCATCGATGGAGCGTGAATTTAGGTAGACCACCCAACCTTGCTCCAAAAAGCTTTTCGCCAAAGCCAATCCAATACCCCGAGAGGCGCCTGTGATAAACACGTGTTGACTCATTGTTCTTGAATTCCTTTCATGTTTCGACTAATGGCTCGTCCGATGCCCTTAGTGCCGCCATAGTACCTCGACGGTTTAAATTGTCCAAGTTATTCCGATAAATCCTTGAAACCACTGTTAGAGGAAATAAATTATTTGTCACAACTCTAAAACACTGTGTTTTTTAATGCTGTTTGGCTGCCTTAGCCTAAGTCGTAGCTATGGCTCGACACCACTAGAAAGTGGCTCATATATTGGAAAATCACTCAAAACCTTTGTCGACTCCAAAAGCGAACTAACAGAATCGAACCTATTTGAAAAAGTTACCGCATTTCAACCATCCCAAGACCCGATCCCCAATTTTCGTTTACCCAAGGTCCCTGTCTGGGTCCATTTCACCATTGATGGGGACAGTCATGAAGAAAAGCAATGGTTTCTTGAGGTTGGCTATAACATGCTCGATCATACCACCCTCTACCACTTTCACGAGGGTGTACTCCTTAACAAGAGGAATATAGGCGACCGGGTTCCCTATTCGGATAGACCAATCTCCTTCCGGTTACCGATTTTCCCGATTCAACTGCAACCCGGGTTGAACACCTTTTTTATGAAGTTCGACAGCGCCGGTCCCGTGCGATTGCCACTCAAGCTTTTTGCCGAGTCAAAGTTACAAGACCATATGGATCGGGATACCAAATTGTTTAGTTTTGGCTTCGGTATGGTTTCCATGATGATTGGCTACAACTTCTTTCTTTTTCTATCACTGCGATCGAAGTCTTATCTATTTTACACCATCTTTGGCTGTTCATTTATGATGTATCACCTTGGAATGTGGGGGCTAGGAAAGACCTTTTTAAACCTTCCCGATGAGTTTCTCATTTGGTTTTCTAACTGGGGATTCTTAGCCTCCTCCAATGCAGCTATCTTTATGTCCATCGTGTTCTCTATCACATTTTTAGATCTGAAAAAATCAGCACCCAAAGCTCGAAAATTCTTCATAGGACTCAATGTCATCGCCCTACTACTTTTTTTCTGGGCCATTGTAGGGGTGAGTTTTCATACGTTAGCAACCTTAACCAATGCTCTGGGAGGCATATCGCAATTAACCTTACTTGGCTTTGGTATACGCGCATGCTTAGCTGGTAATAGACCCGCCATCCTTTATACAGCGGGATTTTCCTTCGTAACCGTGACGGCCTTGATTTATGCATCGTCAAATTTTGGTCTCATTCCAGCCCACCAATATACCCTCTACGGTATGTTTCTTGGTTGGTGTGCGGAGTTGCTGCTACTTTCTATGGCCTTGGCAGATCGGGTGCGTTTTATTGAAAAAAAACGAGTGGATGAAAAAAACTCTTACATCGCTGAGCTCAAACTGAAGGAGCAGCAAACCATGCACTCCTATAAGCAACTTGCGAAAATTGTCTACCCCCATCAGGTGACAAAAATCAGTCAAGGGGCAAGCCTTGAAGAAACGATGCCCATTGGCACGCGTGATACCGTAGTCCTTTGCTTCGATATTGTTAAAAGTACTGAAATCCTAAAAATGGGTAAGAAGTCATTTGTGACAAAATCCATCACAGAGATTAGCCGGCACATTTTTGATAGCTATCAACAGACAGGCCCTTCAGCACTAGCCTACAGGGTCAACGAGGCTGGCGACGGTCTGATCTGTACCATAGGCTTTCCCTTCCCACTGGCCATCAACACCTGTCCCGAGCTGGTAGCCTACAAGCTTGCTCGCACTTTTGTAGAGATTTTTGAAGGTGTGAGGCAAAGCGAACTTCCAGACTACCCTGCCCTTTGCTCCATTGGCATTGCCAAAGGTGCAGTGACAGCCTATTATTCACAGTCAGGAACGAGGGACTATCAGATGTTTGGCAAAGGGATCGTTCTGGCGACCCGATACGAACAGGCCCGCAAGGAGATCTTTCCGATAGTTGGACAAGGACATATCATTACCCTTCGCGAGGACGTCGGAAGCGTTATTGAGCAAGTTCCCAATGCCCCTAAGCTTTCCACCATCTCTCTCGAACAGCATCATCTCTCCATTCGTGACGACTTGGAGCAAAAGACACTTTACTACGTACTCATGCAAGCTGAGCCCCCTTTTAACTCTGCGGCCTCGTAAACACCAGCCCTCCTGGTCAGATTATCTGATCGACATGAGCAAATAATCACCACAGTGACCATCGTTAACTTGACTCACCAGCCAAAATCTAAGGTATTTTTCACAAATAATTCTAGAATCTTAGACTGAATACCAATACTAACTAAACAATTATTTCAGAAAATGATACAAATCATCAAACTCAACCCACAACCCACCTTTTTGTTTAGTACAAAAGGGTTGACTTGGCGAGCGCCTACCTCTATAACCCGCAATACATCCAAAATGACGCACTATACACCCAGACAATATCTTAAGACGAACGAGGACCTATGAAACAGTTAATTGTATCGCTAACGCTCCTAGGAGCTTTAGGAACGGCATGTACCGATGATAACAAACCCCACCAGATTCATAATGTGGAGCTAAGCGCTCTTGCAGAGCTGGTGGCCGACGCTAAAGTCCTTAGAGATAACGCGGTAGTTGGAGAGGGTCAGGGACAACACTCCTTGATCTCATACAATAGTTTAGAGCAAGTCATTAACGAAGCCGACGAGCTTATAGTTTCCGAAAATGACCAATCTTCCATTGATGCCATGTATACGAAACTGAAAACTGCCATGGAAACCTTTCAAGCAGAAAAAAACACCGTCGACAAAACGAACCTCCAAAGCCTAGTCGCGCAGGCGGAAGAGATTTCTGACCTTAACCTCAATCTAAGCGACAACCTCAAAGTTTGGTTAGATGCGGAAATTAAGGCAGGAAAAACCATTTTAGCCGACGCCAGTTCCTCAAATGCTGCCGTGCTTCTTGCTTCGAAAAATTTACTAGCCGTGATCCAGGCAGTTAAAGCGGTGGATACGCAAGCCGTATCTATCAGCGGTTTAAAAGCCGAGATAACCCTCGCTAAAGAATTGACCGCGGCGGCTGATAGCCAGCGTTATCCCGCTCAAGCTCTGGAAGCTTTCCTAGCTGAAATCAACAAAGCAGAGGAGCTACTATCTAGCAATAATCTCACAGAAGAGGTTATCGCAGCGGCTCTAAGCCAGATTAAGGAAGCCAAAAAAACCTTTGAACAATCTGAAATCCAGCTTGACCAAACACAGCTGCAACGAGGGCTTGCCTCAGCACGTTTACTTTTGGATAACAGCGAAGCCGGTGAAGGCGATGGTAAATACCCTCAAGACCAACGCGATCAATTCCAATCTGTCATTGAGCAAGCGGCTGATGTATTGTCTTCCTCGCCTGCTACGCAAGCTGATATCGATACCATGGTAAGCCTGCTAGAGGAGGCCGTCGCCACATTTACCGCTAGCAAAATAACAGTTGACCGTTCTCCCTTAGAGCTTGTTATTACAGAGAGCGGATCGCTGCTTGGTACAAATGAAAACGCTTCCGTTGAGCAGCAGGAGCAATTCCAACTCGCTATCGACGAGGCCAAAAGTACCTTTAACAAGCAGGCCGTCACCGAAGCTGAAGTCTTATCTGCGATAGACGCTTTGAATTCTGCTAAAAATAGCTACCTTGCCATTAGTCCAAAGGGCTTAAGCTATGACGAGATCAAGGAGAAATCCTCTCATCATCTTGAGGTCACACCATGGACGGATACCTATTGGCCATTTTTTATGACGGGACATGCCCACCGCTGGGAAAAGACAGAGCACGAACCGGATTCGTTTTCCGAGAGTTCTTATGTTAGTTTTGTGAAATTCTTTAAAGAATACATAGACATCATCGAATCAGGTGATCAAAGCCGGATGATCATCCTTTCTCCAGCGGAAAAATATGATTTTCTGAGACTTGGCGATAACGCTGAATCACTAGAAGCGGCAAAAGCAGCCAACCCTGCAAATAAGCGCTTGATCGAAAATCTAGAAACAGCAGAAGAACTAAGTCTAAGTTCTGAGGCTGGCCTTGCGCTTAGCGAGACGGAAGACATTAAAGAGATCTTTGCTTGGGCCGAGGATATCGAGGAGAAGGTCCGCTCAGGAGCCATCGATACGATTACCGGCGCCTCACTGCTACGAGAAGAAATAGATCAATCGGCATTCCTAAGACGCAACTTCCCTACGGTAGCTGAAGCTTGGCAGACCTTTTCTTCGTTCCAAGGTGACCGTCAAACCGAAAGTTGGGGTTGGCAGGGGCACTGCGGTGGTTGGTCACCAGCAGCCCTTCATGAAGAAGCTCCCAAGCACGGTGTTCTGGTTTCCAAACAGGGACGCGAGGTTTTATTTACCCAAGGTGATATTCGCGGCCTCCTTTCGAAGTCATGGACTGCGCCCCAAGCTCCTAAATTATCCCAAAAGGGTGAAAACTGCTCGAAAGACCCTGAATACATAGCCGGCGGGAATGGCTATCTATCTTACCGCCAGTATGATGGTAACTTTCTTGTCGAGAATGAGTCTGGCGATTTCGTCCCCCAGGACCCATTCAAAATTCTGAGCTATTTTCCAGTAGCGTCTGCAGAGGGAAGACTTTTAGGTGTAAGTTTTGTCGAAAAATCGGCTCTAGAACGGCCTATATTTGGCCTCTATTATCGTGAAGGGTTTGGCCCTGGAGATTTCCGAGCCAAGATCTTCAGTTATGGCGATAAAGATAAGTTACACTTATTCGAAAACAGATCACTAGGAACAAAGTTTCTGGAGTTTGGCGATAAGTCTGAACTGGTTGCGTGGGCTGCCGACAAAAACCAGGGCTCCGACGTTTCTGCTCTGAACTCTAGGATAATCAATGTTGATCATAGTTGCCTTGATCTAACCCCCGATCTTATGACCAAGCTTCTTGTCGAAGAGTTTAAAGACAAGGGCACAAAAATGGTCGTGGATCGCGACTTCACATCGGAAAAATGGAACCAACCTGTCGAAGGTTATGACTTTACCATTGGTGCATTGAAGCCAATTTCCGATTTAAATGCCGGTGAGCGTAGATTTTTGTCAGCTAATACAAAGTATTTTGCTGAAGTAACTGGCTCAATGTCTTACATCACTGAGCCAAGGCATCATCTACCAGTAACCCCAAAAGGATTTGACAAGGCAAATATTGTAAAATTGGAACTTGCTTTCGTCCTCGAGTTTGATGAAAACAAAAGCCTGTCTGGTGGCTACTGGCAACCCGTCTCGAACACAACTCCCAACGCGGGAACCCTTAGACGCTTCAAACCAGACTATCTTGGTTACTTTGAAGATACCAAACCACTTGATGTTGTTGTCTTCAAGTCTGATTATAATAGCAGGCCTGGCGCAGCGACGAACAAAAATAGTTCGGTTAACGACATTCGAGATCTCAACAAAATTCATGCCTGCTCCATCGATAGCACGGCTGAGACCGAAACCGTTCAGGCTAGCTTCCGCACCAGCGAAGGCCAAAGCGAGACGGTAACATACACACGCTGTACCATCGACTAAGACCTAGTCAAAAATACTTAGCTATAGTGCCCTCGTCAACCGGCGAGGGCTTTTTCGTAGTTTTTTCCCCAAAAAACGGCTATCCCATCTCACGCAACATAGAACGATTCCAAGGAGAAACCTATGATAAAGCCAATGGTTTTGGGCATCACCGTCTTTCTTGCCAGCTGCACAGCAAGCGACATAAAAAAAGTTGAAAACATTGTGAAACAAAACCTCAAACCGACCACAGCCGAATCGATTACCGCTACCAAGCAGGCCATCGAGGAAGGGGTGAAAACTGGGGTCAGCGCCCTAGGAGCTAAAAACGGTTTCTGGCAATCTAGCTATCGTTTGCTTGCTCCCAAAGAGCTGCAAGATACTATGGCTTTTGCAAGAAACGCAGGGCTTGGAAATTACGTCGATCGCTTTGAAAAAAGCCTCAATCGAGCCGCCGAACAGGCCGCGCAAGCTGCCACACCAGTCTTCGTTGATGCCGTCAAAGCTATGACCGTAACTGACGTAGTTGGAATTCTAAGTGGACCAGATAATGCGGCCACCAAATACTTCGAAAGCAAAAGTAGCGACAGGCTGAGAACCACATTCCTACCGATCGTCGAAAAAGCTACCTCTAAGAACGAGGTCTCTAAACTTTATAAAGAGTTAATTCAGCCATTAGCGCCTATGGCTAAACTAGCGGGCTTTAACATTCCCAATGTTTCACTTGAAGAGTACGTGACCCAACAAACCATCAGCGCTTTGTTTGTCAAAATTGCTGACGAGGAGAAAAAGATCAGAAAAAATCCGGCGGAACGAAGCACCCAACTACTGAAAAAAGTGTTTGGTTACTACCAAAATAAAAAGCGATAAGGGGCGAGAATGCCCAATCACCTTTCAGATTTATCTTAAAACTTAATGCCATTCAGTCAGATTCTGTTTGCTATTGCTAACTCCTTCAAACTGGGTTAACAGAAGTTGTCGGTCCTGACTGCAACCTTTCATTTTGTTTAGTGAAACCTCTTGTACGATGGGCCAATCAACACTTAGCGAAAGGAAGATTATGAGAGACATCAGTAAAATTTTGGCAGCAGCTATATGCCTATCATCCCCTTTAGCCGCCGCAACTGGCGAACTAGAAGTCACTTTAGGAACAGCAGAGCTAGATTTTGAATCTGGCGGTGATGACGATGCTGGACGCTTGGCAGCAGCATATTTGATTCCCTTCGAACAAGAGATGATTCGCTTTATGGCTGGTGGAACGATCTCTCGTTCGACAGTCGATGGATCTGGTTATGATGCTAGTTATATCGATATCTCTGCAACAGGTAAAATCGAGTACAAAGCTGGACAGTTCGTACCTTACGGCCGTATGGACGTCATCCTTTACTCCAATGGCGACTTAGAGGTTGACGGTGGCGGTGATGCCGATCTGGAAAACAGTGGCTACGAGATCGCAGGCGGCGTCAAATATCCGGTCAATCCCCTTTTATCTTTCAGTCTAGAAACAGCTATCCTGGCCAATAAGAGCTTTGATATAGAAGGCAACAATGGACAAGGTTCCGACGAACTAGACTACGACTACGGTCTATTCGACTCTTTCAATATCAGTATGCAATATAAGATGTAATGATATGGTGTGAGAAGTCTGGGTAGAAGGGCCACCCAATTGTTGGGTGGCTTGACAAAAGGCTTCCGGTCTAGCCAGCGGGAATCTCTTTAGTAAGGTTTCAGATAATCACCCATCTTGTGATACACCTCGCGAAAGTCGATAGGCTTTGTATAGAGCTCATTAAAGACGTCGGTGTCTCGCTCTTCCAAGTCAGGGGCTCCGGTGAGGGCTATGATCGGAACGTCTGGTGATAGTTTGCGAATTTCTTTAGCTAAACTGACGCCGTCCAGGCCAGGCATGAGCACATCGGTCAAAACCAAATGAAACGGGTGGTTGTCCACGTGCTCTTTGAACAACTTGAGCCCCTCTTCGCCATTGTTGGCAAGGGATACTATGTAAAAGCTACTAAAGTAGTCAATGATGAGTTCACGAATATCCTCGTCGTCGTCAACAACGAGAATGTGGTCCATACCTTCAGCAGTTTCCGCCATACCAGCTTACCCTCCCAAGAACTTTTTTCTCCGAATGTCATTAAAGACTGATTCGAGGTGCATGCCCATAGTTAATATTAAAGTCGAATCAGTAAAAACACAATCCTAGGTGGCAGCAACCGGCCCCTTGCTGGTTGGCCGATGCAATCTCAAAGCCTTATTTTTACCAAACTTTCTGCTGATTTTACCAAAACCAAACAACCTGATTAAACAGAACAGCAGGATTAAAGTTCGGTTTTTTGCGACAGATAATCGTCACTTTTTCCCCCTAAGAAGGCTAACTTAGCAGTTTAATCCAGACACCAGGTCCAGAAGTGAGATTTTCCTATTAGGATCGAGGATAATTTTACTGTTCCCTTAAAAACCCCTCACTACAGGCAAGTCAGTAGCCACGATGCTCGTTCTCACGAAAGCTCATGGCTCCTCGTCTATGGAATAGGATTGCCTGTGAAAAACGAAAAAAGGAAGCCGATGAAACGACTCACTTTACTGGTTTTGACCATCAGCTGTCTTTACTTTGGCTGCGGAGAGGAATACAGCGACAAACCTCAAGAAAGCTCAAGGATTCTAGCAGAACCTTATCCAAACGATTCTCCCTACACCCCCGATAGCCGAAAGCTCGAAGAATTCCCCATAGCTCACCGTCCGTACCAAAGCTTCACTAGCGGGATTCGCCGATTTGGAGCCGCCCGCGGCGGCGGATCGAGGCTTCACGCGGCGGCGGATCTCTATTCTAGTGTCGGCAACGCCGTTAGAGCTGTGTCTTCAGGAATTATCACCGACTACTACTATTTTTACAGCGGTACCTACGCAGCTGTCATCGAGCATACCATGGCCAACGGCAGCAAACGCGTCGTCCGCTACGGAGAGATCTCCGGATTTGCCAACGGATTTGCTGTGGGAAGTCGTGTCCATGGAGGCGATACCTTCGCCCGGATTGGAAAGCTTAACTGTTGCTCCCCCATGCTTCACTTTGAGTACTTTGAAGGAACACTATCAGGCCCCCTGACAACGAATGCGGGCCCCTTTCGCAGACGAAGTGATTTGCTGAATCCAAACCAGCTGCTCTTAAGACTATACGACGAAGCCGGCTATTGACCTACATAAGTCTACTGCTCAAGGATAAATCGATCATCCTCCAGCAATGGTGTCTTGGTTCCTTTGGTGTGGGTCCAAATCCCCGGAAGGTTCATAGCCTCTCTGATCTTCTGATGAGATACCCG
Source organism: Pseudobacteriovorax sp. (assembly GCA_013215145.1). GTDB lineage: Bacteria > Bdellovibrionota_B > Oligoflexia > Oligoflexales > Oligoflexaceae > DT-89. The sequence continues at coordinate 78,441 of JABSRP010000030.1, read as the reverse complement.
AGCCCCCACAGGAAGGTTGATACCCTTATCGTAAGTGCTAAAGTATATGGGAATTGCCGCTATGTGACCGGCTTTAATATCAAACGACGAAAGATAATCCAGATTCCAATAAACACTTGCCGCCACCCTCTCAAGCCCAGGATTAAAGTCGCACGCAAAATACCAACGCCCAATGATCGAAGTGCGATGATACTCGATGGCAATGTTGTAGCGCCGATAAATATCTTCAGCAATGGCAGCAGTGGCGAGAGCAACAGTTTTTGACTCCTCCGTTAGGTAACCTTTGGCCCCCCGGGACCAAAACGGGTCGAGTAGAGCCAAACGCTTAGGTGGAACAACCTTTGGATTGGCTGCAAGCCTCTGTGTCGCCAGCAGCGCGAGCTGTTGACCCAAAGAATGCCCCACTAGGCGAATCTCCGATTCTGGATGATAAGATGATCTGGAAAAAAGCTCCTGATAGTAAGCTGTAAAAATCTCTGTGATGGTTGCTTCCAGTCCACTTGGCCGAAAGCTCCCATCTTTAACTCGATAACGCAGTTTTTTTTGAGAGCGATAAGTCCAGATTTTTGCTTCTGCATCTTCCACATGAAGTTCATCAGCAAATTGATTCCAATAAAAGATGCCCGTATTCCATCCAGCCGCTTTCCAAGAGGCATGAATGCGTTTACCAATGAAGCCCTCTTGTTCGTCAGTAATGAAGGTTTCACGAAAGTCTCTTAGAGTCGTATCTTTTTCCCAACCGTGAAGGTATAACACTGTGGGTCTCTTGGGATCAAAAAACCGGTTTTTCACTCCGGGAGTAAAGCGTTGGCCTTCTCCGTCAACAGCAAAAAAATAGATACCAAAATCAAGATCCTTACGCGCATTCAGCTCTTCCAAAACTGGTATCGTAGGTTTGGTCGCTCGGGAAGGGTCGATGGCTGGGTAGTAAGTGATTTTGGTTTGACAGGAAACAGCCAAAACTAAGACTGCCACCGTAAGAATACCTAAACTTCTTGCTATCATCTGATGCCTCTGTCAATTATTAGGCGGTGCCACCTAACTCTACGTGAGTCGGGCAAGAATTTCCAAAATATCTGATTGAGCTATGTAGCACTTAGGAAAATTATAATTGACCTATCTATTTGAATCATGTAATAAGGGTTATAGGGAGGGTTCGATGAAAGATACCAGTCCAAAGGGCTTCGATTACAAAATCACAAAAGATGGAAAAGTCCTGATTAGCCGCAACCACAAACAAATCATGATCCTCAAAGGCCAAAAAGCTGCCACACTGGCGTCAGAACTAGAGGGAGCATCTGAGGAAGAATGCCAGATGATTCTAGCAGTAGAAACCGGTCAATATAAAATGGGTAACGAAGGATTGGGCGAGTGGGTCAGATCGCAGAAATCTCGCTAATCGCTTAGACCCCCTAGCTTTCAACCTTAAGTCCCGCAAAACGTTGCCTTCACGACCTCATGGGGTTTGGGCGGTAGCTCATAGCGGCTCCCGTCTTTGGAACCAAAGGGGTCCAGGCATCTTTTCAGTAATTGATAAAAGGGCTCGTAATCTCCGATCAGAGCAGCAGCGATAACCTCTTCCATAAGATGATTTCTGGGAATGAATCTAGGATTTGTTTGGCGTATTTGCGTGACCGCTACTTCGATATTCTTTATCTCACGCTGCCAACGGTCTATAAATTGGCCCAGCTTGGGGGTTTTGGGTAGCAGCGTATCTTGATCCAGCAAAACCTCGGCCAACGCCAAAAAACTCTGGGTGAAGTCCAAGGACTCATCGGCTAAGGCATCTAGAAACAAGCGAATCAACTCATCCAAGTTTTGACAGTCCTCTGAGACCCCTAACTTACGGGCAAACAAATAGCGCCAAGCTTTTTGGTACACTGCCTCGTAGCGATTGAGTACTGCCTGTAAGCGCTCGATGCTATCCTGCGACTGGGGGAGCAGGGGTAATAACGCCTCAGCAAGCCGTGTTAAGTTCCATAGCCCAATCTGTTTTTGGTTATGGTAAGCATAGCGTCCGTGTCGGTCGATGGAACTATAGACACGATCGTAGGCAAATTGGTCCATAAAGGCACAAGGGCCAAAATCAATGGTGATAGCCGCAACGGAGGCGTTATCTGTGTTCATGACACCATGGATAAATCCAATGCTCATCCACTTAGCGATTAATGCAGCCTGCCCTTCGACGACTTGAGCTAGAAATCGATCCACAAGTTCATCTGGCGAGCCTTCTAGGGCTCGAGGGTAATGCCTCTCACAGGCGTAACGAAGCAATGCCTGGAGATGATCTTTCATACCGCGACTGGAAAAGTATTCGAAAGTTCCTATACGAATATGAGAATCAGCGACCCTAGTAAACACGCCACCTGGCAATCGAGACTCGCGATAGACAGATTCTCCTGTCGCCACAGCGGCTAGGGCTCTAGTGGTAGGGATTCCAAGTGCATGCATCGCTTCGCTTAAAAGATACTCCCGAATCACCGGCCCCAATGAAGAGCGTCCGTCGCCTCGTCGAGAGAATGGGGTCGCGCCGGATCCTTTAAGCATAATATCTTTACGCTTACCTTGCTTGGTTAGCACCTCTCCCAATAAGTGCGCTCGGCCGTCGCCTAACTGCTTGGTGAAGCGCCCAAATTGATGACCGGCATAGGCCATGGCCAAGGGAGTCGCTCCTGGAATCGCTTGATTCCCCGAAAAGACTGCTGCCAGTGTATCGCTATCATTGGCATCAAACGGAATGCCGAGATCCTTTGCTAATGACTGATTCCATTGAATCAGGGTAGGATGTTTAACGGCTGCAGGGTCGACTTTACGGTAGAATTCTTCAGGCAAGCGACTGTAACTATTATCAAATGGAATTTCCACGAACTCTCCTCAAACAAGCTGTCCCCACCGTTTTGCTACTAGTTTTGCTTATGAAACACACTCACTCGCAGTTTATGCTCTGGATTGGATTCAGGAAAGTCGATATCCGAAGTGAACCTCTGTTTGACCGCAACAGTTTGTTCCGATGCTGAAACAACTTGTTCTTCAAATTCGGCCAACGTTACATCGAATCGATGAAACAAGCTAATCAGCCATCCGCCAGGGTTGAGCAGCTGACTACACATCTTAACAAGAGCAGGGAAGTCTTGACCATTTGGTCTATGGGCCGCATAAGGGGATTGATAGACTCGAGGAGGTGGATCTAATATGATGCCGTCAAACCTTTGTCCCGATTTGATCGCTTTTGGCAGGTGCTTATAGATATCTCCCCGCAGAAAACTGCGGTCATCGAAATCTAAGTCATTAGCCTGATAACTAGCCTTGATTCTTGGCACCAAATCACGGGATTTATCAAGGTGGACCACCTCCGTTGCGCCAGAAGAGGCCGCGGCTACGCCTAAGCTTCCCGTGAAGGCGAACAAATTTAAGACGCGCCGTCCCTCAGAATTTTCCGAAAGCCATCGACGAACAGGCCTGGCATCTAGGTAAAGGCCGTAGGAATGTGGCGTATTCGCAGTGAGATGGTACTTTCTGCCAAACTCATGGGCAAATTCAGGTGCCTCGTTCCACTTTCCGATAACGGGAAAAATCCGATCTTTATCTTTCAACTTTAGGCACTGATGCCCTTTAGATACGATGAGTTTGAAGGGGAACTTCTCCAGGAGAGCGTCAGCTATTTGAGGCAGTTGATCTCGGATATCAACTTTAAACTCAATCACGGCCATGGGACCAAATTTTTCAATAACTACTCCCTTACAGCCTTCTTCGTACCCGTGAAACAGCCTCAGGGAATCGGAGTCGTTAGCCTCAATAAGCTCTGAGCGACGCTCCCAAGCCTTAGAAATTATGAATTGCCAGTCTATCTTCACCAAAACCTCAAGAAAAAATATGATGCAACCAACCTAACCGATCCGGCTGGTAACTGTTGATATAGATATCGCGCTCACACACGTAGGGGCAGCCTGAGACGGAAATCGTTTTGAGTCCCATAGTGTCTTCCAGGTAGTCAGGCAAGTAAGCCAGAACCTCTCCCGTTAAGACTAACTGCAGCAGACTATGGAGGCTGTCCAGTCGGTATTTGACCAAACGCGGAAATTGGTCATCGCGCCAGCCGTCAGTAGAAACCGTCGAGGACCCTAATCCAAAAACTTGGGCATGTGGCACAGCGAAGTCATAGCACAGCAACTCGTCGATAGGAACGATTTGTCGCAAATCAGTGGCCAGGGGGTGCTCCCTATGCGCCATTACCCGATGAGCTGTTTGTCCGATTTTAATCGCAGGAAACCCTTCTCGAGGTTCGGTGGAGATCAAAAGGTGAATGGCCCCTTGCTTGAGAGCCTCCCACGGCGACCCTGCAAAATTTGATTTCACTGAAATTTCAAACTGTTGAAGCCAGGCAGGAAGTCTATCCACAAGGGGTTTGCAAAACCTTCCAGCCAAGGCCTCGTCACCACCAATCACAATCCTAGCCAGACCTTTTTTTGAGCCAACCGCCACTCGCGACTCATCCACAAGCTCCATAATTCTGCGCGCTTTCAAGGCAAATTCAAGCCCTTCCGGAGTGAGGACAATGCGCTGCTTGACCCGGTTAAACAGAGCCACATCAAGGTCGCTTTCTAACCGAGCCACGGCTTTGCTGAGCGCCCCTGGAGACACTCCGGCGTTTTTGGCCGCTTGATTCATATTTTCTACAGCGGCAACGGCCAAAAAGTAATTGAGATCCGATAGTTCCATAATTATTTCTTCCTAGGAACTATATATTGCCCTGTTAGTTCTATTTATTCCACAAATATCTGGCAGTATGACACGCAGGAGGGTGTTTATGTTAGATTACAAACAGTCAAAGCCTTTGATTCCAGGCTTAACAAGTCGCAACCGCATAGTGGTGCCACCTATGGCCTGTCAAACGGCCTCAAACTTAGGCTTCGCTACCAACGAGACCATGAATCATTATCGCGAGCTGGCCGGTAGCGGAGCAGGCATCGTCTTCGTCGAATATACCTACGTGAACGGTCACGGGCGCAGTGAAGCCAATCAGCTAGGACTTGCCAGTGATAGTCAGGCTGTCGCCTTATCATCGGTTGTTCTTACGATCAAGCAGCAGGGAGCGATCCCCGCTATCCAACTGACCCATGGAGGCGGCAAATCCACTAAAGACCTAACAGGCGGGACCCTATGGGGGCCGAGCCCCCTTCAGGTACCGACCAAAGATGCAGACTTTGAAATTATGACTCCCATGTCCGAGGAGCAGATTCGCGCTCTTAAAAACGACTTTATCTCAGCAGCCAGACGAGCCATCGCCTTAGGATTTCAAATCATCGAGTTTCACAGTGCCCATGGTTACGGCCTCAATCAATGGCTTTCGCCGCTTACCAACCAAAGATCAGACAGGTACGGCGGGACGCAGCAAAAACGCTGTCAGTTGCTAGTCGACATGGTGCAAGAGATCAAACACGAATGTCCCGGCATCGCCATAAGCGTGCGGATGCCAGGCCAAGATCTGATGCCCGGTGGCTTAAGTCAAGCTCAAGTCGCGGAGTCCGTTAGACTGCTAGACGTTGCTGGGGTCGATTTGTTTAATGTATCGAGCGGTATCGGGGGATGGAGGCGACCTAGGAACAGACAAGGAGAAGGGTATCTCGTTTCCGAGGCGGCTCGCATTAAAGCCATCACGCAAAAGACAGTGATTGGCGTTGGAGGCATCGTTAGCAAAGACTACATCAACGATGGGCTCAACACCAAACTGTTTGATCTGGCCGCCATAGGTCGAGGAATCCTGAAAGATCCAGCAGGATTTCAACGAAGTTTTTTTCCTGCTCAATCAAAATGAGCTTTGGAAATGCAAAGGGTGTAGGCATTGGACAAATTAGGGGCTCGTTGCTAAAATAATTAAGATTTTTGCGCGCCAATGATCGGATCCATAAGACCGAGGACCATGATGAAACTGAGCCACCTACACGTTAGCATTGGCCTGATACTCTTACTCTTTTGTCCACAGATTAACGCGATTTCCTTGGATGACTTAGAAGAGGACGACGGGGCAGAAGCCGTATCCGTCGTCCCCTCACAAAGGTTTGAATGGTCTGGGCTGTTCGATATGCGTCTAGTCAATGCCGGTGGCGCAAAGAACTGGGCTGACAGCTCGGGCAATTGGGGAGGGCCGGGCCTGACCCGCTATGGGGCTGGATCCGGAGGCGAGCGTCATACAAACTTTCAACTGGGGATGATTGGGATAGTCGCAGATTTTATCAGCGATGATAAGAGGGTCGCCCACCTGCAGTTAAATTACTCGGACCACCAATCCGGAAGGGCCAATGATTGGGGCGAGCTAGGGATAGCTGAGGCTTACATTCAGGAGGAACTGCCTTGGCTTGATTTGCGTTTGGGATTCCTCATACCCGAAATATCATTGGAGCATCCCGAGATTGCTTGGAGTACTCGCTACACCATCACACCATCGGCTATCAACACTTGGATTGGGGAAGAAGTCCGCAGTCTAGGCTTGGAGCTTAAGGTTAAACCGACTCCTTGGAGCGCCTTCACTCTCGCGAGCTTTTCCCACAACGATGCTATCGCTACAGTGTTGACCTACAGAGGGTGGGCATTACACGATTATCAGGGAACCTAGGTACACGACTAAGATGGAACGAGGTCCCCGAGGAAATCAACCAAACAGACAGCTGGGTGGAGCCATTTAAAGAGATTGATGACAAACTAGGATTGTACAGCAAACTAGATCTGTTCACCGAAGACAGAACATCCCGCTTTTCCTTATTCTACTATAACAACTTTGCCAACCCCTCACGTTTTGATGGCGAAAACTATGCTTGGAAAACAGAGTTCTGGAACCTTTCGCTATCTCAGCAGGTTGGAGGTTTAGAATTTCTGGCCCAATACATGACAGGAAAAACTGATATGGGTCCTGGGGTGGTAAAAACTGACTTTCATGCTTGGTACGGTCTTTTATCGTATAAGCACAACTCTCAGCGTGCTTCCGTTAGGTTCGATCAGTTTGAGGTTGTCGACAAAGATGACTTCGTCTTCCCCAGTGGCAACGAAGATAAAAATGACTCCGAAGGTCAGGCCATCACCATCGCCTACCTTTATGATCTTTCAGAAACCAGAACTTTGGCCTTGGAATGGGTCACAGTAAAAAGCAAGCGAGATGGCAACGAAGGTTTCGGGGACAAGGATCCTGACGACGACCTCTATCAAATCATGTATCGCTTTACCATATAGGATATCCAGCGTGAAACAACTCTTACTGCTTACAGCGACATTTTGGTTAAGCTTGGACCTCCTTGCGATTTCTGGAAAACTTGACATCACAAATAAACAGGGGAAAAGGACTGGAGTCTGTACTGATACTGTGGTTTTTTTAGAGTTTGAAGGAGATCCGAACGAGTCTCCTCAATCCGTATCTATGTCAGCTAAGGATCGAACGTTTATTCCTTCGATTCTGCCCATAAGGGTGGGGACCACTGTGGAATTCCCCAATCAAGATACCATCCTTCACAATGTGTTCTCCCTATCGAAAACAAAAAAATTCGATTTAGGTTTGTATAGAAAAAGCGAAGGCAAGCCTGTGACCTTCGATCAAGCGGGTCTTGTCAAAGTTTTTTGTAATATCCATGCGGAAATGGTAGGGCATATTCTAGTATTAGAGAATAAGTATTTCGCAAGAGGTCTTGACGACTGCACATTCTCACTTCCTACCCCTAAGGATGGGACCTATAAGATATCCGTATGGTACAAAAAAGGCCGCGGTTCCAGCCAGAGCATTGACGTCAAAAACGGAAAGATCGTCGCGGTAGAGGGAAATTCAAGCTCGTCTTTAACGTTATCGATCAAGCATAAGCGAGACCGGCTTCGCCCACATAAAAACAAAAGTGGAAAAACCTACAAAAAAGCTTATTGAATGAGAACGAGGTCTTCATGAGTTTCTTTACGTCTTCGATTCGTTGGAAAATAGTCTCAGTCATCTGTTCCATTATCTTCTTCAGTCAGGCCCTCACCTTTCTGTCCACGTTTTGGCAAGTCCGATCTTCAGCCGAACGCGGTATTCAAAAGGGCTTTGAACAAACGGAGCTACTGGTATCCAATATTTTTGCCAATCTTTCTTCCAAACTACGCAGTCAAGCCCAGCTGGTGGGAAAGCTTCCCGTCCTGATGGCAGTTGTCGACGCTGACGACGAAGAAACCGTGGTTGATTCTGAACTAGAATACCAAAGAGAGCTAGAGTTAGATTTTTTTGATGTCATCGCTGTTGACGGTTATAGCTATGGTGACGATGAAGAAAGCCCAACTTGGGATCCGCGCACCTTCACCTCCATTAGAAATGCTATCGATTCTCAAGGATCAATCTCAGGTTTTGCCGTCCGCAACGACAAACTAGTCTATGTGGCCGCAAATATCATTGGCACTGAAGAAAATCTTTTAGGTTACCTACTCCTCGGCACGACCATAGATGACGCCTTGATGGCAGACATAGCCAAGCTTTCAAAAACTCACGTCACCTTTTTGAAGCAAGATCAAATAGTCGCAAGCTCGGTCTCACGGCAGAAGGAAGGAGATACTTTCACAGAGCTAGAAACAGAGCTTAATAAATATATGAACAGCGAGATCCCCTTTCGAACCTGGGATTATATTTACCAAAGACAGCCTCAACCTGGCATTGATGGAAACAATCTTGTCACGTTAGTGATTCAGTCTTCCCTGTCCGAAAGCAATGCACTTTTCTTAAATCTTGTAGCCGCGACATCAATACTAGCCCTTTTGATCATTCTTGTATTCTCATTTGCTGCTTCGAAGATCGCAAAAACCATTTCGGAACCCATCAGAGTCCTTGAGTCCACTGCGAAAGCGGTTATCTCATCCTTAGACTTTAGCAAACGGGTTGAGGTCAAAGGCGAGGACGAAGTTTCCTCGCTTTCAGAGTCCTTCAATGGCCTTTTAGCTGAAATTGAAGAGAACCACGAAAAGCTAAAAGACTATAGCAAAAATCTCGAGCTTAAAGTTGAGGAGCGCACTGCAACTATCAATATGATTCTAAATAATGTCAGTTCAGGCTTTTGCCTCGTCGATAAAAATATGGCGGTGGAAGACGGCTACACGAAAAGCTGTCAGTCTATCGTGGGCGAGCAATTTCGATCAGGGATACCTCTTGCCGCATGTCTGAAAATGGATGAGCGAGCAGCGGACCATTTTAAGACCTGTTTTATCCAAGTTTTCGACGATATTATGCCCGAAGAGGTCACACTCAGACAAGCACCCAGCAGCGTCACCATAGGCGAAAAAACTATTGGTATTAGTGCGCGGGTCATCCGAGATGGAGACGGAACGGTCTCTAAACTACTCTTTTCTATTAGCGATATTAGTGAGCTAAAGGCAGCTCAAAAGCAAAATAGGATCAATGAGTCTCTACTCAAAATACTACAGCATAAAGATGCGTTTATTTCTTTCCTTAAGGAATCGAAAGAGATGATCGAAGAGGCGGAAACGTTACTTCGATCGGACACAAACGACGATAGTCGGATCAGAATTATCCTCCATACGATTAAAGGCAACTGTGGCGCTATGGGTCTTATGGAGTTAGCAGATCTGATTCATCATATCGAGGACAAAGAGACCATAGAACTCAGCCACCTAAATCAGATTTCCGACCACCTGGGGTCTTTCGTCAAGAGCCACGATATCCTAGATATAGATTTCGAAGAGCTGTCCGAACCAGGCACTGCTATTTCAATGGAACAAATTGATCGTCTCCATCAGTCCATAGGGTCGACGCAAACCTTAGAGGAGGCTAAGAATACGGTATCTATTTGGATTGGTGAGATTAAAAAGGTAAGAGCCTCCTCTGTCTTCGCCACTGTGGGCGACTTAGTTCAGCGAGTATCTGATCGCTTAATGAAGCCGGTTGTATTCTCCTTTGAGGGAGCCGATACCCTTGTTGATCCGGATCGTTTTAAAGCCTTAGCCCAGACTCTACCCCATGTCATCAGAAACTGTATGGATCACGGTTTGGAAGAGCCCTATGAACGAGGCGAAAAGAGTGAAGAGGGGCATTTAACACTGGTGGTGGATGAAGAATCGAGCCATTGGCATGTAAAAATTAAAGATGATGGTCGCGGAATCAATACTGACAAACTCGTAGAAAAATCATTAGCAAATGGAATTCTTTCTCGAGAGGAGATCGCTAGGATGAGCCACAATGATAAATTACGACTCATCTTTCGCGATGGTTTGTCCACGGTAGAATCAGTTTCCGACGTTTCGGGACGAGGAGTTGGGATGGCAGCCGTATTACAGGCCGTTGAAGAGGCCGGTGGGAACCTTCACTTAGAGTCTGAGATGGGAGTCGGCACAAGCTTTGACTTCACCATACCCAAAACTGACAAGAAGGCTAGCTAACACCGAGTCCATGGTGACTCGGTATGGAAAAGAGCTATTTAGCATTGCTTCTGATGATGAGGTTGCGAGTGCCAGATATCACCTTCCAACTGTCAGCGTCAGGAAAACCCATATTCATGGCGGCCGCATCACTCATATTCATAGTTATAGAACCATTGTGATTATTAAATACAGAGTTAATGGGCTTTTGGGCTACCCAAGCTGCTAAGAACAGCGGAAACTCTGAACCGCTTGAAGTGTTTACTTTTCTAGCGCCGACGGCGGTACGGAAACCGCTGCGGATAAACTCTTGACGATGAGTGGCCCCGTAGCAGGCAAGGTTGTACATCAGTCTGAGTTTTTCCATACCTTGACTTGGCTCTAAAACCGCCCTGATAGATGCTATGGTTTTATTACCGTTTGCGAAGGCTGCTCGGTTGGGGTTGCCGTGAAGGTGAAAAATCGTGTCAATGGCTTTCACATTGTTTGATTTTGCTAGATTTTGGAGGGCGTTGGTAAATTTACCGCTAGTCGCATTGCCTTTATAGAGGACGGTTATGTTTTTATACACTGGACCCAAGGCCTTCTTGCTAAGAGAGACCGTAGCGGAATCTAGAAATTGATATAGCCATGACCACTTACCGCCTGGATGGTTATCTAAATTAGTAATAACAACAAGTTGGCGCCCATTTTTACTTATGGCTCCATAAGACGCCTGCGCCCCTAAAAGTAAACCCAAAACCACTGATATCTTTACTAAATACTTCATACTTTCTCCTTAAAAATAAATCATTCACATCTCAATGCCAAAGCTGTTCTAGGACAAATTTTGTATGAGAGGAAATCCGAATCACAGCAATGATCAGGTTTCACTCTCCGATGGATTCGCTGAGAGAGTGAATACTCCACCATTGAGAAATATCAGGTATTCAGCCTTCCTGATTTGGAATAGTTTGGGGGCAGAAAGGAGATTAACTATGAAAAAACTCATCATATTAATTGTAAGCACAGGGATTCTTGGACTAGTATTGATCGAGATAGCAAATCGAAGTTCTGATAAGGGTCATACTGATCCTAAATGGCAAAAACCTGAGACTGTAATAACTCAGGACACGGAATGGAAAAAGCCCACAACTCATATAGAATTAAGTCAAAAGGCGACGTCTGCACCCCAAGCTTCAGAAAAGCTTTTGGCAGAAACGTACTCCGAAGAAGCAAAGTCTCATGAACGCTACCTTCAGATGTTTGAAGACATCGCCGCGACCCCAGGAGCTTATCAATTAGCCATGTCTATCAAAGAGCGATTGCAAAACGATCCCAATGCCATCCGCCTTGACCTCGTGGCTCAAGGGCCGGATCACATTCTCGAGGACAATTACCTCGAAATTATGATCCCGGACGAAGAGTTGCGAACCATGTGGGTTGAGCTAATGGATATCATATTAGCTGAAAACGCTCACGCCGCCATGATCGAGTAAGCAGTCCAAACGGGTCAGGACCATTTTGGTAACTAGACCCGTAAGAGCGCTTTGCAACACGCCAAAATAAAAACGTTTTGTCAGCCCCATTTCCTCACGGTGGCCACAATCACCTTCAATTCGATTGCAGATTTTTGGATGGACTGCTATGGGATGGGGAGGAACGAAACTAACATGTAAGACAAAATGGAGTGAGCATGGTCATGGTGCAACGGGGGCGCTTGGGCAAAGTATTGGATCGCATTGAGGTTATTGGAAACCGATTACCGGATCCCATAACACTATTTTTAATTCTCTGCGCTATGGTCATAGGAGGTTCAGCGCTTGGCTCGCTGTTTGGGATCAGTGTCATACATCCCGTTAACGGAAATGAGATTGCCATACAAAATTTGCTAAGCGCGGAAAACATCCGACGCATGCTCCATGAGATGGTAAATAATTTTGCCGCATTTCCCCCACTTGGCCTCGTTTTAGTCACGATGATCGGCATTGGAGTTGCCGAGAGATCGGGGTTTGTGGCAGCAGGCCTGACTAAATTAGTCATGGCAGTACCGCAAAGCCTTCTCACCGCCACCCTAGTCCTTGCGGGAATTTCCGCAAACCTTGCTGCAGATGCCGGCTATGTTGTCCTCACTCCTCTTGGCGCCATGCTTTTTGCCGCTGTAGGCCGGCACCCATTGGCAGGGCTAGCCGCGGTGTTTGCAGGAGTTTCGGGTGGATTCAGCGCAAACTTGATCATCACCTCCCTCGATCCCTTACTTGGGGGAATCACCACGACAGCGGCTCAGATTATCGAACCCAATTATGTGGTCGATGTCACGGCTAACTTTTATTTCAACTTTGTCTCAACCTTTGCTTTAGTTATCGCCGGCACATGGGTGACCCACCGCGTTGTCGAACCAAGACTTGGCCCTTGGAAGCCCGAGGGGGGGCATCGAAGAGCATCAGCTCGAGACGCTGCAGCCTCAGCAACAAAAAGGACTCTGGCTAGCGTGCTTAAGCCTCTTGGCTTTTGGCGCCATTGTCGGTTTTGGCTTTGTCGGTGAGGAGTCTGTTTTTTGGTCGAAAGAAAACGGAGCTGAGCCTTTCATGCAAGCTATTGTACCGCTTCTCATGCTTGGTTTTTTGATTGCAGGCCTAGTCTATGGCTTGGTTGCCCGAACGATTCGCAGTGACAAAGATGTGAGCGCCATGGCATCAGACTCCATGGCTTCCATGGGTGGGTATATCGTTCTTGCCTTTGTGGCAGCACAGTTTATCGCCTACTTTAGTTGGTCGAACATCGGCATGGTAACGGCAATCAGTGGCGCAGCTGCCCTCAAGTCTATCGGCTTAACCGGCTTGCCTTTGATTCTGTTGTTTATCATTGTATCCGCTGGACTGAATTTACTGATCGGATCGGCCTCCGCAAAATGGGCTATTATGGGCCCTGTATTTGTACCTATGTTAATGCTGCTAGGATACTCTCCAGAACTGGCACAAGCCGCTTATCGCATCGGAGATTCCACAACAAATATCATCACCCCTCTTATGCCCTACTTCCCTGTCGTGATAGCATTTGCCAAAAAATACGACAAGTCAGTGGGCCTAGGGACTTTAATCGCTACCATGCTACCCTACTCCATTGCCTTCTTTTTACTCTGGGCGGTCATGCTCATGATCTGGATGGGATTTGGCATTCCTCTTGGCCCTGATGCACCGTTGCTATTCGATGCCGAGACCCTCAAGCCTTAAGCACTCTACTGATAGCCGGGGCAATCCTAGCCCCGGTGATCAAAAAATAAAACCAAGCCCACACGACTCCGCCAACCCAACTTCTAGGCCATCAATTTTCTTTATGATTCACGGTCGCACTACTGGTGAATCTTTGAACCAAGTGAAAGAAGATCCCAGCTAAGTAAGAAACAACCGATCCGTGGTACAACGAGCCGCACACTAACAATACCTATAGGAAACTATTATGAAACATCTACGGAAATCGATCACTCGAACTTGCGTCGCGAGCGCAACTGGACTGCTTTTACTTTGCCAAAGTGCTATGGCAGACCAGATTATATCGATCGAAAAGGTCGGCGGCTGTGACTACGATGTTGTCGTTGACGATGTATTTTTACAATTTCAAACCATAGGCGCTCCGCTGACTGGCAACCGCTACCAAGTCGTGATCACTGGCGACTCAGCAACGCAAATTGGGGGCCTTCCTGGTTTGGCGAAAGCCTACAAGGCTGAAGAGAATAAAGTCATCATCAAAGACCTAGTCTATGATAGCCAATATAGAGAGTTTGTGACTTCGTTTCAGCACGTCCGACCACAATACCGCGTTACCTTCGATTTCGTAAAAGATGGCATAACCCTGGAACGAGTCGAGCGTAAAGAGTTCGGAAGAAGACCTACGCTAGTGCAAAATGGGCCAGGCAACTTCTGGTCGAAGCGTTTTGAGCACTGCGAGATCAACTAGACCTCACGACCTACTTTCAGTTGGCTATCTGGACCTGACAGGATGTTGGGTCTTAACCTTACCTAAGGCATACTAACGAGTTGCAGATCATGAATAAATTTAGAACGTCATTTACACCTGCCACAAATACACACTAATACATCGAATAAATCTATTTCACTAGCGACTCTTATCTGTTATATCTTATCTATACTTAAATGCAATTACTTGCATTAGCGGGCTATGATTGGATTAGGAATTCGGTGTTTTATGACTGATAGCAACGCCTCGCAAGACTACGCAAAGTCTTGTATTGAGATCCTTGCCTCTAAAGGCTTTAAGCGCACCAAAACCCGTGAATATATTGCCAACGTTATTTCAGGTTTTGAGAAGCCTTTTGGGCCGAAAGATGTCCACGATCTAGTTTCTAAAAAATCAAATGTTGACTTTGCCACGGTATATCGAAATTTTCAGATATTCTCTGACTGCGATCTACTTCACCCAGTGGGAAGCCATGGCAAATTTGTTGCCTGTAGCAAACTTCATTGTGACGATCACGCTGTCCACACGATATTCCGCTGCAAAAAATGCGACATGACGCAAGAATTGGTTGAGGTCAAGAAACCCACCGCTAACCATTCAGAAGGCCCACAGGCTTTTAAGGTGGAATCTTCTGTCACCGAAGTCACTGGGATCTGCGCTGCTTGCGCTGCATCTTCGTAATCCGAAGCAAAGTCTTATTGCAAATATTTGCATTTAGGGTTAGGTTAGCTAGGACGCATCTTTTTTATTGAGTTCGGGGGCGAGTCGGAAGGTTTCGGTTTGCTTTTTTTCATTATAGAGACTCTTAAAGCCCTCACTGGATGACCTAACCAGCCTTACTTCGCCAAAGTCTCATGCCTGTCTGCACGATCCCAACTTCTAAATCACGACCATAGACTATTGCCAACTCTTGTTGCAACGACGTTGATATTCAACAAAAAGCCAAAATGACCTTCTGCTTAGCAGAAAGCCATAGCTTTCATGTTAAAATGCGGGCAACTAAAAAATGGAGGCCCCCATGTGCATCATCTGTGTAGAGTTTAATAAACATAAAGATTTCCAAGATACTGAACGTATGATCGAGGCAGCTAGACGCGAGTCTGGCTATATTTCCGAAGCCCACCTACAGCAGGTTGAGCTAAGACTCAAGGGTATGCAATCAAGCGGGGATATCGAAGATCTTGATACAGAAACGAAGGATTAGCTGGGACGCAAAACTACTTATATATCACAGCTAATCCCCTGTGAGACCCCACTTTTCGGATGGAGGTACGTCCCCATCCTTTTCATCAACTAGGGGACGCTGGTTTATGGCTCCATTTCCCCCATGATTCACTTGTCTTTGACTAGAATCCACCCTATGCTTCTCCGCTGGCGTCACATTTTGGTTTCATCAATTTGAGGCTTTCTATGAAGATGTTCCTTTTGATTTCCTGTTTATCGGTCCTACTAACTGGTTGCGTCACTAGTGAGAAAAAACCTGACGTTCAATCATCAGCCACATTTGATTTCCTGGAGTTTCGCAAGGTCTTAAGCCCCCGCGGTCAAATCATTCCGCTTCCAGGAGGCCAAGACTCCCTAATCGTCATGAACATTGGCAATGATGCCTATCCAAAACTCTACCGCCTCGACCATGGGAAACAATCATTTACCCTTGAGTACGATGCTGGACAGACTATTAAACATGCCTTTTCTGACCCATCGGCTCGTCGTATTTTCATCACGCTAGACAAGGGTGGTGATGAGAATACAAAAATATTCGAAGTGAACTTATCGACAAAAACAAGGCGCCTCGTCTTCGGTCAAGATGGATACCAGGGGGTACCAGTGGACTTTGGTAGCGATGAAAAAAGCCTTTATGTACTATCCAACCACAAAAACAAACGCTATTTGAACCTTTATAAAGTTGATATTGCGGGCAGCAATCAATACCAGACGCTCACCCAGGGGACCACGAGTTTTCACGCAGCCGCCATCTCAAAACATGGTAGGTATGCAGCTCTTCTAGAGTTTAAGAATAATGCCGAAACCAATATTCACTTATTGGATAACAAAAAAAAATCCTTGGTCAAATTATTAGACGACAATAATACCACATATATACCTCAATTCTTTAGCGATGATGAAAAGCGATTATTCTTTGATAGCAACAAAGATCGCGACCGCATGGGTTGTGCGGCGTTGCCTTTAGACAATCCTAGCGCAGGTATACAGTGGCAAAAAACTTCCAAGCATGCCGACTTTAGTTGCAGCTATAGTCCCGAAGGCGATATTACTTTGGTCTCAAGCCAAAGTCGGGGCCAAGAGCAATACCAACTTTACCGAGGTATCTTCGAAAAGCCTCTTGGAATAAAATTTCCGCCGAGGAGTGTTCAGTCTCAGTTCACTGTCGTACCTAAGAGCCAAAACGCTATTATGCGCGTGTCAAAATCCAATGACCCAGGAAATTTTTATATGTTCCCCCTAAACGCATCAGGTGATGCCCGTCTCCAAGCAATCTCCCAACTCAATGTTTCCAAAATAAAAGACAGCGATTTTGCATCCTCCTATGATTTTGATTACAAAAGCTTCGATGGTTTAAGCATCCATGGAATCATCTATGCTCACGATTCCTGGCTAAAGGCACCCATCAAAAGACCGGTGATTCTGTGGCCCCACGGCGGTCCTGATCATTATGAGTCTCACCAATTCCATCCATTCTTTCAGTACTGGACGGCACAAGGTTTCGTCGTCTTTGCTCCCAATTTTCGCGGATCCACCGGTTACGGTAAGAAGTTTGAAACCCTCAATGACCGCGATTGGGGTGGGGGGCACATTAAAGACCTCATCTGGGGAAAGAAGGCGATTTCAAAACTACCCTATGTAAATAAGGAACAAATATTTATTGTGGGTGCCAGTTTTGGCGGTTTTTCCGTGCTTTCCGCCATCACGCAGTATCCAAAGGCGTTTCGCGGAGCCGTGGCCATGGTTGCCTTGGCTAATCTTGAAACCTTTATGGAATCGATACCCAAAGATCCAGCGTGGCAAGGAGAATTTATTTCGGAGGTAGGTGATCCTGTGAAAGATAAAGAGCTATACAGGGAGCGTTCACCTTACTTTCATGCTGAAAATATACGGACACCCTTGCTAATCTACCAGGCTGAAAATGATATAAGAACAGTGCAAGCCGAGATGGATCAATTTGTCGCGAAATTAAAACGAAATCGCATACCTGTGACTTACGAAGTACTCAAGGGTGAGGGACACAGCATTAGCAAAACCGAAAGCTGGCAAAAAATTATGGAAGGCACGATTCAATTTCTCAATCGACAGCGATAGTCGACTCTTTTGATTGGTAAGTATAGAGTCACATTCCGTTTTCAAAAATCAATACTGTTTCGACAAGGTCCTATTTATGAAGTCTCAATGCGCCGCTCTCATGATATTATGCTTCAACCTGGTCTTCATCTGCGCTAGGCAGACGGCCTATGCAGATGACGGTAAACGCTGGACCAAAAGCCCTGTCATATACGAAGTCAATGTGAGGCAATTCACTAAGGAGGGAAGCTTTAGAGCAGCCGCGACCCACCTTGAGAGGTTAAAAAACCTTGGTGTTGACATACTTTGGCTCATGCCGATCCACCCTATCGGTAAGGAGAAAAGAAAAGGTACGTTAGGAAGCCCCTATTCTGTGAAAGACTACTATCAGGTGAACCCAGAGTTCGGCACCATGGAGGATTTCAAAGCCTTTGTAAAAAAAGCTCATGGACTTGGCCTTTCAGTTATTTTGGATTGGGTCCCAAATCATTCGGCTTGGGACAACAAACTGATAAAATCGCATCCTCAATGGTATACTAAGTCTCTTACAGGAAGCATCATACACCCCCCCGATACTGACTGGACGGATGTCGCAGATTTCAACTACGATGATAAAGGTTTGTGGAAGTACATGATCGATGCCATGAGATTCTGGGTCGAGACGACTCATATAGACGGGTTTCGCTGCGATGTCGCTTGGGGTGTTCCAGCCTCATTTTGGACGGAAGCCATTGGTCAACTACGCAAAATAAAAAAACTATATTTCCTAGCCGAAGCTGACGATCATAGCCTTATTGCTAGTGGATTCGATAGTTACTACGGGTTTCGCTACTACTCCATCACTGAGGCTATTGCTCAAGGACACAAGGATGCTGATGATTTAAGATCCTACCTAAGAAAAGAGATGACTAATCTCACGACTAAGAATCTGCAACGGGTGCTGAGGTATACCTCTAATCATGATTTAAACTCCTGGGAAGGTCATACTATCGAGAGACTAGGAAAGGCAAGCCATTCGTTTGCAGTTCTTAGCTTTGTGTTACCTGGAACCCCATTGATATTAGGCGGTCAGGAAGCGGGACTCAGACGCCGGTTAGCTTTTTTTGAGAAAGACCCCATGGAGTGGAAGGATGTTTCCGAGCAGAGGTTTTACCAAGGACTGATTACCTTGCGACAGCGATTTAAAGGCCTCCATACTAAAGACAAGCCGGCAACATTTCAATGGCTCGACAGCAATCGCAATAAAGATGTACTCGCTTTTTCCCTTACGAAAGATCAGGTCACACGGCTCGGCTTTTTTAATCTCTCGCCAAAGGCAACTCAAATAAAGTTAAAGCCACATTCCTATAAAGGCACCTATCGTCCCGTGCTGGAAGCGCATGGCGAAAGCCTCAAGCTAAATGGAGACCATGATATAATAAACCTAGGACCTTGGGGCTACCAAGTCATACACAAAGGACCATAAAGCATAAAGTCGTCAAAGCTTCCTTACCTCTTTCATCATCATTCATGTTGATTAGACGATTCGACCTTCTGAAATACGATGGTACCCACGTGACCATCCTCTACCAATCCAAACAAATTTGACGTCGGTAGAACCAAACAGTAATCATTAGCATTCCGGTCATATTTACTATTCTGACTACTTAAAAACTGCGTGACCACTGGTAAGCAGCTGATTTATTCTAGTAAAAAAACTATATCTAAACCTAGCACGATTGACGCAAACGATACTTGAGCAAGCCTGAGAGTCGCGGCAAAAACTCATTCTAAAGGCTTATATCGAAAGCAGAATAAGGATTCCCTCATGAGATTGGTACGCGCCTGGCGCACCCGCACACCAGCATTTCTGATTGCTTGTCTTGTTTTATTACTAAACTCTTGTCTCAAACCAAGCGAGAAGGAGCCTGATCCTCCTACATCAGAGACTCCTCCAACTGATACGGTGCCGCTACCTCTTCTGGTGGACCGTGGAGCCAAGCTTTATTCAGAAAACTGCGCCAGCTGCCACGGGGTCAATGGCGAAGGTGGCGTCGCAGGCCAACTGAATGACCAAAGCGCTTGCTTATCCTGTGGAAGCCTCGAGTCCTTAAGCGAAAAAATCAGCAGCAGCATGCCGCCAAACAACCCACAGATCTGCGGTAAGGACTGTGCTGAAGCGATTACGGCTTTTATGAGTCTCGAGTTTTTCTCGGACAAATCTAGGTGCGATGATAGCTCTAGAGACTTGGGACAACGAGCCTTAAGGATGCTAACAAACCGCGAGTACTTGCATACGGTTCGTGATTTGTTCCAACTAGGCTATGATTTCGTGCCTGCTACATTTCCGCCGGAAACTAGGGTTCTTGGATTTTCCACAAACCATAGCCAAGCAGTGGCCACCGAGCGAAAGATGGAGGACTGGTTAGCGGCAGCCCACAACGTCGTGAATACAGCTGACTTACCCGCCGTTGTTGCCTGTGATATCCACCAAAATCCACGCTGTTTCTTGGATACTTTTGCCCTGAAAGTATTTAGACGGCCTCTTACCCTCGAAGAAAAAAGCGCTTACGGAAAGCTAGCTGCCGAAGATGGGGTTGCCATGGCCTTGAAGGCTATGCTCATATCACCAAATTTTTTGTATCGATCGGAGATTGGGACAGAAACAACCGACGGCGTATATCAGCTTGATTCCTATGAAGTCGCTACTGCACTTTCTTATATGTTTCTGGAGACCACGCCTGATGCTCAGCTTCTTGCTTTGGCAGCAAGCGGCGAGCTTCTGCGGCCAGAGGTCATCAAATCCCAGGCAGCAAGACTCATGACATTGCCAGAGGCCAAGCGTATGACAGCACAATTTGCTGTGGAGTGGCTTCAGGTTGATAAAATAAGTCAAAGTAAGGCGGACCCGAGTATCCTTTCGTCATCGTTAAAGGAAGATATGCTTAACGAAACCAAAGCCTTCTTCAACCATGTGGCATTTCACGAAAAAGGCCTAGGCTTTGCCGATCTGTTCTCTTCTGACGTCACTATGATCAATAGTCGACTCGCAGGCTACTACGGTCTCAATCACCCTGGATCAGATCGTTACGAGATTATAAGCCTTAGGGATGACAGACGAGGGCTTCTTGGTCACGGTAGTGTTCTGGTATCTACTAGCTACCCAGATCAGACATCCCCTATCCGACGCGGTTTATTTGTGCGGGATAGAATCTTATGCCAAAAGCTACCGGATCCTCCTCCCGACGCCGATGTCAATGTCCCACCGCCAAATCCTAGCCTAAGCACGAGAGAACGATTTGCCAGGCACAATGCGGACCCCAGCTGCCGCGACTGTCACAAACTCATTGATGCTATCGGTTTTGGAATGGAATCCTTCGACGAGTTCGGTAGATTCCGAGCTATCGAAAATGGCAAACCTATCGATACCGCGGGAGTTTTAATCAATCTTGAGAATCTGGGCGCTAACCCAAGTGTCGAGTACGCTTTTACTGGGTCTGCCGAGCTGAGCCATCTCATCGCCGAGAGCCCCAAGGCAAAGCAGTGTTTTGCCTTGCAGTTTTATCGGTTTTCAAGAGGCGTCAGCGCTAATGCCAGTGAGGTGTGTGGGGTCAACAAAACTAGTGCAAGATTTGCCGATGGTAAACAATCCATCCAAGATCTCATGATCGAGATGACTCAAACCTCCAGCTTTCTTTTTAGGAGATAATCATGAGTACACAAATAAACAAAACCCGTCGCCAAATCTTAGGGCACACATTTTACGGAACAGCAGCATTATTCTTGTCTCAATTGCTATTTCAAAGAAATCTCGCTATGGCAGCCAGCAAGGCAAATCGTATTATTTTTGTCTACCATCCTGATGGCGTTGTTCCCCATCGCTGGCATACAGATGCGGTCAATAATCTAAGTGAAAGTCTGAAACCCTTATCCCCATTCCGAGAGCATCTTACCCTGTTTCGAGGACTGAATCTCCATGATCCAAGACCGGGATCTCATCCGGAAGGTGTGGATCGTCTTTTAACAGGAACCCATAACGCTTCGGCTTCAATCGATGTAGTTCTCGCCGAAGCGCTCTCTGGGCAGGTTCTTTATCCTCACATACACTTAGGGGTTGAGAGCAACGCGAGTGAAGGGAGAGATCGCAAGATTTCCCGTTTTCATGGTGGGATAGCAAAGCCAGCTGAAGATGACCTAGGTAGATCGTTTCAACAGTTTTTCGGTCAAAGCCCCAGAAATATTCAAGACCCTGATTATAAGCTATTAAAACAGTCTCAAAAAGATTTGGAATCACTTAAAACAAAACTGGGGTCGATAGAAGCGAAAAAACTCGATCAGCATATCTCAACAGTAAACGCCATGATCAAGCGAAAACAGGGGAATGAAGCCCCAAACAATCCGAATCCAGATAGGCCTGGACTTTGCCAAAACCCAGTCGGACCAAACGGCAGAGAATCAACATTAGCTGAGAAGATCCAAAGACAGATGCTAACCATTGTAGATGCTATGGCCTGCGGCCTATCCCATGTGGCTACCTTACAGATCTCTCATCATACGAGCGAAAGGATTGTGGAAACCGGAGAAGGTTCCATGCGAAGTCATGAGGCCTCTCATAACAATGCTGATGTCCATACCAAACAAAAAATATTGTTCAACCAGCAAATCGCCTTTTTGGCGAATCAACTGAAGTCTCGTAAGGATCCGTTGGGCTCAGGATCGATGCTGGATCATACTATTGTCTGCGTGATCACAGAGGTAGCCAATGGCGCAACTCATACCCATGAGGACCTTCCTTTTTATCTACTAGGCGGAAAAGGGGTCATCAACTCGGGTACTGTGATTGATTGTCGTGGCAAAACCACGGGATCACTATGGGCTAGTCTAGCCACGAGCCTTGGAGTTCCTATGAATGGCTTCGGAGACGGCGCAGGACTGATAGACGGACTACTTGTGTAATCGATGTGGTATTGAGAGTAGGTAATGGGCATTGCCGCTTAGGAAGCAATTAAGGAGAATTCGATGAAGCTAATCTTTTTTTTACTGATGGCAACGCTTAGCCTAGGCTTTGGTTGCAGTCTTGAAGAGGCAAAAACGCCAGTAACACCACCCGCTGAGCAGCCAAAGGATAGCGGCGATCAAGACGATGGCCCGAAGGATGGCGCACCAGATGCATTACCTGAACCGTTAGATCCGCTACTCCCGGTCGAGCCTGTTGATCCCAATGACCCGGAGGATCCGATCAAACCAGATATTACCCTAGACATTGACACCATCATCGATACGAAAGGTCTGGCAGGCACGGACGTCATTGTCCATATGTTTAACTACACCTTTGAGGAGATTGAAGCCAGCTTACCACAGCTTGCAAACGCTGGGTTCGGTGCCATCCAAATCTCCCCGCCCCAACTAAGCAATGGAGATCCCTGGTGGGGCCGGTATCAACCCGTAGACTATCGTATCATCGATGGACCATTAGGTAATGAAGAGCAGCTCAAGCGGATGATTGCCAAGGCCGCCTCCTTCGGAATGATCGTCATTGCTGACGTTGTTCTTAATCATATGGCCAATCTTGGACGTGATCACGATCTCAGCTTTCCTCCTCGAGAGATAAGAAACCGTTATCAAATCGGTGGACTCTTTCAGCACTTCGACTTTAAGCCAGCGTATTGTATTAATAACTGGCAGGATCCTGAACATGTACGGAATGGCCGTTTGTGTAGCAGTGCCGATGATTCCGGTTTACCGGATCTCCGCCTGGACACAGACCATGTGCTCAATGTCCACCAAACCTATTTGAGAAAGCTAAAAGGCCTTGGCATCAAGGGGTTTCGCGTCGATGCCGTCAAACATATGGAGAAGGAGTACTTTGGGCGTTTATTTACTGATGATATTCGTCAGGGTATGTTTATTTATGGCGAGGTGATCGCGACGGCCTATGATTTCGATCGCGACTTGAAGCAATATCTCGAGGCCACTCGTATGTCCTTTATGGACTTTCCCTTGCAACATACCATTCAACAAGCTTTCGGTCCCGGAGGTAAACTCGTCAATCTAGTTGGAGCCGAAAATTGGAATGGAGCGTTACCTTGGGATCGAGCCATCACCTTTGTGGTGAATCACGATATCCCTAACAATGAAGGCTTTCGTTCAAAAATCCTCGACCCCAAAGACGAAGACTTAGCCTACACCTACATCCTTGGTCGTTCAGCCGGAGTTCCTCATATCTATACGGACAAAGGCAGAGCTGATGGGCTTTGGGAAGACCGCTGGAAAGGCGCTCATAAAGATGGGCAATTAAGGCGAAAGAATTTTTTCCATAATATCGTCCATGGCAGCGGTGAGTACATACTGAAGAGTACTGATTGCACGTTGATTATCAGAAGAGGAGAAGAGGCATTTTTTACCATCAATAAATGTGGCTTCGATGTCACCATAGAGGTCGAGCTCGGAGTCTTGAGCGGTGATTATCGAGAGATCCTTAAGGATGTGACGTTTCCCATTAATGGGGATAAACAAGCCCTTTACATCCCTGCCAGATCGAGCCAAATGTTTCTTCATTCCACCACTATCCAATAACTCAAGCATCCATTGCATAAGGGCCTGGTCCGGCCCTTTTATTTAGTACGTATATTTGGCTCACTAACACCTGAACTCAACGGTTCAATGGACTTATTTATCTAATATATCCAGCAATTTGATAACTAAGAGATGCATCCAGCGTTCCATCGATGCTAAAAGCGGATTTTCCGTTCACCATCTCAGGGATTAGCATGAACATTAGTTCGAAGCTTATGCTCAAACAAGAGCTACTAGAGCGTAAAAGCGAGCTTGGACAACGCTACTCACTAAGATCTTATGCAAAAGATCTCGAGATATCTCCAGGTTTGCTCAGCAGATTTCTTTCGGGAAAGGTGCTTATCTCTGAAAAAATGAGCCTAAAGGTGCTATCCAAGTTGGACTGGAACCGGGAACGGAAAAATCTTTTCTTGACGGCTTTGCGCCTAGAACGAAATCCTAATAGCCAAGATACAGAGCAGCTAACTAGGCATCGTAAATCTGATCACGATCATTGGAAAATTCTAGTGAACCGGGAATTTCATATCGTTATCAAAGAATGGTACCACATCGCCATTTTTGAGCTGTTAAAAATAAAGAAACCTCATAGCATCAGTTCCTTGTCACAATCACTTCGTATCAGTCGATTAGAGGCAGAACTTGCTCTAGAACGTTTAGAATTACTGGGTTTGATTAAAATAGCCCCCAACGGAAATTATGAAAGGGTCCACGACGTCTTAATCATCAAAGACTGCCCATCCCAGTACATCAGAGCTTACCACAAGAAAATGCTGGAAAAGGCCGAAGCGGCGATTGCCGGGCAGTGTTTTGAACAAAGAGTGATTCGGGGCACCACCATCGCCATCGACGCAGACGACTATCAATATATCATCACAGAAATTGATCGCTTTCGGAAAAAAGTGATTGAACGAACCGAGAGCTCCTGCCCCGACCGCCTCTATCACCTATCTCTACAACTATTTCAAATTGACTAAAAGTTACCACCGGCAACTAAACGCAATATCGATCAATTTTCTGTTCAAAAAGACCACATAAGGGACAAATGAGCCGAACATATTTTTCAAGTCTCTAAGTATATTGATTCTTTTATTTGGTCATTTCGACATAAAAGCTTTGAAAGTTCAGGAACAACCTGCTATTATCATGCAGTCTATTTGACGCTGTACTGTTTATGACTACCCGTAGATGTTGATAGAGAGATGTCCCATGTTTTATCCCCAAGCGCGGCGCTTCATTGTGCCAATCTTCCAAGTATTGTCGATCTTATTGCTTACCGCCTGTCTCAAGCCTGGCCCTGAAGCTGTAAATCGACGTGACAGTAATCCACCCACCGGCAACGGTAATCTTCCCTTAAACACCGAACTTGGTGCAAAGCTTTTTGCGGAGCAATGTGCCAGCTGTCACGGTCTCAACGGGGAAGGTGGTATCGCCAGCAAACTAAACGATCAAAAAAGTTGCCTTACCTGTGGTAGCACAGAATCCTTGGTGGAGAAAATCGCCAGCACCATGCCTCCTAGCAATCCTCAGATCTGCGATAAGGACTGCGCAACAGCGATCGCGGCATTTATGGAAGAGGAATTCTTCTCCGAAAAAGCGCGATGCGATGAGACATCAACAAACCCAGGCCAGAGAGCTCTTAGGATGCTGACAAACAGAGAATACCTACATACCGTCCGAGATCTATTTCAACTGGGCGGTGATTTTTCACCCGTAACGTTTACTCCTGAGACTAGGGTTCTCGGTTTTTCCACAAACCACAGTCAAGCTGTAGCCACAGAACGGAAACTAGAAGACTGGCTAGCAGCAGCTGAGGCTGTTGTCACAACGTCGGACCTATCGGCAGCTGCAGGATGTGATCTTAACCAAAATAAGCAGTGTTTTCTAGACAGCTTTGCCACCAAGATATTTCGTAGGCCGCTGAGTGCTGAAGAAAAAGCTAAATATGCTGATATTGCCGAACAAGGGGGCCCATCACAAGCGTTGAAGGCCATGCTTATCTCACCTTATTTCCTCTACCGCTTCGAAATCGGTGAGGCTGCAGCTGATGGGAACTATGTGTTGACCCCCTATGAGATTGCTACTGCTCTTTCTTATATGTTTGTTGAGACAACCCCCGATGCCGAGCTCTTAGCGTTAGCAGCCAATGGCAAGCTGTCAGATGCTGCCGTGATAAAAAGTCAAGCAGAAAGGCTGCTGGCATTGCCCGAAGCCAAGCGCATGACCGCTCAGTTTGCCGTTGAGTGGCTACAAGTGGAAAAGCTCAGCAAAAGTGACTCCGACTCAGATGTTTTAACGAGTCAAATCAAAGGAGATATGCTCAACGAAACCAAGGCTTTTTTCAATCATATTGCCTTTGAATCAGATTCTGGCCGTTATAGCGATCTATTCTCATCGGAATTTACCATGGCCAATGGAAGGCTGGCCGACTATTACGGACTACCTCATTCCACGGACGCCGACACCTTTGCTCTTACCAACTACGCAGGCAAAAGGCGTGGTATTCTTGGCCACGGCAGTATTTTGGCTGCCACGAGTCATGGTGATCAAACATCACCTATATTGAGAGGTTTGTTCGTTAGGGATCGGATATTATGTCAAAAGCTTCCAGATCCTCCAGCCGATGCCGATATTAATATTCCCGAACCGAATCCAAACCTGAGCACAAGAGAACGATTCGCTCAGCATAACTCTGACCCAAGCTGTAAAGGCTGCCATCGATTGATTGACCCTATAGGTTTCGGTATGGAATCGTTTGATGCCCTAGGTCGTCAGCGCGATCAGGAAAATGGCAAACCAATTGATACCACAGGCACCCTCATCAACCTCGAAGAGTTAGGAGCGTCGCCAGCGGTGGAGCAAACATTCTCTGGAGCATCTGAACTTAGCCAGATCATTGCCGAGAGCAATCAAGCCAAGCAATGCTTTTCGTTACAGTTTTATCGGTTCTCGCGAGGAGTGAGCGGTAATGCTAATGATGTTTGTAATGCCAATAAGGTTAGCCAGACCTCTAACGGCCAGCAATCGATTAAAGACTTAATGATCCAAATGACTCAAGCATCGAGCTTTTTGTTGAGGAGATAAACGTGGAGTGGAATTCGATGAAAACTAAGAACATTAGCCGGCGAGAGATTCTAGGACATACTATGTATGGCGTTACAGGAGCTTTTTTGGCCCAACTAGTGGGACGCCGGGCCTTGGCTCAGTCGAGCCTCAAAGCCGAACGAATCATATTTGTCTATCATCCGGATGGTGTGGTACCAGATCGCTGGCACTCTGATTCTGTCAATAACCTTAGTGAAAGCCTCAAACCACTAAGTCCCTTTCAAGATGCTCTCACCCTATTTCGCGGACTGGACCATGTTAATCCGGAGACGGGATCGCATCCAGCTGGTGTCGATAGGTTATTGACGGGAACAGATGGAGATGCGGCCTCCATTGATATTGTTTTAGCGGAATCTCTGGGAGAGCAATCACCGTTTCCCCACATTCATTTGGGTGTGGATAGCAATGCCAGTGAGGGTCGCGATAAAAAGATTTCCCGGTTTCATGGTGGTATTGCTAATGCCGCTGAGGATGACATCACGCGTGCTTTTACCAGAATTTTTGGATCTAGCTCCACAAGAGCAGTCGATTCAGATTTACTAATTCTCGAGCATTCCCTGGCTGAATTGCAGAAAATAAACGGGAAATTGGGTGAGTTAGAGTCCCAGAAGTTAAGCCAGCACCTTTCTGCAGTGGAAGGTATGATAAAAAGGAAAAAAGGAATCGCAAACCCTGTGGCTCCTGATCCCAATAGCCCGATCCAATGCTCATCACCTGTGGGCCCTACAGGTAATGAGGCTACCGTTGCAGAAAAAACCCAAAGACAAATGCAGACCATCGTCGATGCCATGTCTTGCGGCATGTCGAAGGTTGCTACGCTTCAGATCTCTCATCACACAAGTAATCTTATTATAGAGACTGAGGGTGCTATGAGAAGTCACGAAGCGTCTCACAATAGTGCTGATATCCATACAAGACAAAAAATTCATTTCAATGAGCAAGTAGCATTTCTAGCCGGAATGCTTAAAGGGCGCAAAGATCCTGTCGCCAACGGAACGATGCTCGATAATACTTTGGTTTGTGTCATCACCGAGGTCGCCGACGGGAAAGCCCATACCCATCATGATCTACCTTTTTACCTTGTTGGTGGATCGTCTGCTGTGAATACTGGTCGTGTCATCGATTGTCGAGGCAAAACAACGGGATCCCTTTGGGCAAGTCTTGCCACAGGACTAGGTGTTCCTATGGGCGGCTTTGGTTCGGGCCAAGGTTTGATCGATGGACTGTTAAAATAGATAATATGAGTAGATTTGTTGTAGTAGGAGCTGATGATGAAGTTAAACAAGTACCTTATAGTAGCGTTGTTAACCATGGCGGCGAGCTGCCGCCACGACGAACGAAAAATCCCCCCCTCCTTGGAGAATCCCCAGCAAAATAACGACGGAATCGACAAGGATAAGCCAAAGGACCCTAACGATCCTAACGATCCTAACGATTCAAATGACCCTAACGACACCAACGATGGCAACAAGGAGCCCTTGCCTACGCCTGTGGTCGATCCCGATAACCCCAATGGCATCGATGCCTTGATCGATCGTTTGCAAGTTCCGGGAAAAGACTCCATCGTTCATATGTTTAATTATACGTTTGAGGAGATCGAGGCGAGTCTTCCTCAAATAGCCAGCGCGGGCTTTGGTGCCATTCAGATTTCTCCTCCCCAACTCAGTAACGGTGGTCCTTGGTGGGGTCGTTATCAACCCCTCGATTACCGCATCATTGATGGCCCTCTGGGCAACGAAACGCAGCTGCGAAACATGGTTGCTGCAGCCGATGCTCTCGGGATCGATGTGATTGCTGATGTCGTTCTTAATCATATGGCAAATATGGGTTCAAACTTCGACCTTAGCTATCCGCCCCAGGAATTTCGCAGCAAATACAAAATCGGTGGTCTCTTCTCGCGCAATGACTTTAAGAGTCCTTACTGCATCAGTAACTGGAACGACCCTCAGCACGTGATTGATGGAAGGCTTTGCGGCGGCGATGGAGATAGTGGTCTGCCTGATTTAGTACTTATGAGCGACTATGTAATTGGGGTTCATCAAACTTATCTTCGCAAGTTGAAGGACATTGGTATCAAAGGGTTCCGCGTTGATGCCGTAAAGCACATGGAAAAGGAATACTTTCCCCGGGTATTTACAGACGAAATCACAGAAGGCGTTTTTGTTTTTGGCGAGGTGATCGCCACAGCTGGGACCTTTGATCGCGATCTCGAGCCATACCTTCGCGCAACAGATATGGCATTTATGGATTTTCCTCTTCAAGCTACCATTAAGGATGCTTTTGGCCCTTCTGGGTCCTTGAGTAACCTTATTGGGGCAGTCAATCGCAAGGGGGCCCTATCTTGGGACCGAGCGGTAACCTTTGTGGTAAACCACGATATCCCAAATAATGAAGGTTTCCGATCACAGATCCTTGATCCCATTGATGAAACCTTGGCATATACCTATATCCTAGGCCGATCTTATGGGGTACCCCATATATATTCTGCCAAAGGCAAAGCAGATGGCCTTCGGGACGATCGGTGGAAATTTGCGCATTTGGACTCTAGTTTAAAACGAAAGAATTTTTTCCATAATGTCGTCCATGGCACTGGTCAAACTGTGATTCATAGCTCTAATTGCGCGCTAGTCATTAGTCGCGGCGACAAGGCATTTTTCACCATCAATAAGTGCGGAGAGGATTTGGATCTATCTCAAAACCTAGGTCTCAATGCAGGTACCTACCGAGAGCTTTTGGCTGATCAGACGATAGAGATGAGTTCAGGAGAGCAAAAGCTAACGATTCCTGCAAGATCGAGCCAGATGTTTCTCCATACAGATTTATTGAAATAATAAAACAAAGACCACAACTGAAAGGGACTCCTTAAGGAGTCCTAGGGCTCCCAGCAAACCACAAAGTCTCCAGCGCGCCCATCGCAGAAAGGTATGCTGTAGCTTTGGACCGGGGAAACATGACCCGCTTTATCAGTAACCTGCAGAAAAATCTGAGCCATTTCTGAGGTGCTATTAGGGAATATAACAGTCTCTGTGGACAGTGCCTGATCTTCCAAACAAGTCTTATAACCAACAGCAGTATTAGTTTGGGAATCCTCGGCATTTTTTCCTAAGCGGAAGCCATAGAGATGATGCCCAAGATTATTAGCAAAGCCAAACCCATCAGCGTCGCTTGGATTTCCGTGTCGGCAAAGAGATTCTGAAGCAAATCTGACAACGTATTGATCAATAGTCTCGGGAGTTATGATAGTCCCCAAACCGAAATTAAAAGGGCTCTCATCGGACCCAGGGGCACTATCCTTATCAGCGACCCCAAAGTGAAAGCCAAAGGTCAATGATTGCTCGGCAAGGTTAGGAATGCCAAAATCAAGGTAAACAGAGCGGCTATTGGCTCCCTCACCTTGGATACCACTAATATTGCCAAATCTGTCTTTGACATAAAAACTTAACTCATAATAACCACCCGAAATGACGCCACCAGTTAAGGAATCAGTGGACCGCACGAGCCCATCACCACTGTCGCAGGACGTAAACAAAATTTGAGCTGGACCTGATTCCGATTCGGGCTGTAGTAATCCAATCTCTCCCAAGACGGGACAACTGCTATAACTTAATTTGAAGGAAGATCCCACCACTCCAGAGATGATTCCATCAACACCTACGGAGCTTTGCACTCCTATAGCCGTATCATCAACGAGAGGGGTCACCGTCGATTTAATGCCTTTAATAGGACGCCTCTGATCTCCGGAACCAGCCAAATCTTCGATAAGGATTAAAAAATTTCCATTTTCCGTCGCACCGTCTTCAAAGGTTCGGGGAACAAAAACCGTCTGTTCTGAGGAAAATGTATAATGAATGGACTCGTATGTGGGAGTTCCTATGAGCTCTTCGCCAGCAAAGACAGAAATTTTATAGCCAGAAAAATCGGTATCGTTTCGCAGAATATTTATGGCAATCTCTTCCGCGTTAACGTACCCAACATAAGTCGATTGCCCCGAAGCATCTTCCAATATTTGGGTTTTGTAAGAGCTAGCGAAACCAATATAGTCTCCGTCACCCCACTGCTGTCCAAATTCCCCTAAGACTTGAAGGGATACATCATAGACAGGTTCATTATCGACGCGGGTCATCTCCCTTGAGACGAAGGAAAAAAATCCATCGTGCCACGCCGCGATTTGGTATTGAGGGTTGATTCCCTCAGTTGGGAGCGGGTAAACCCACGCCTCGGCCTGCTCATCCGTGGTAGTCACAACGGGCATTAATCCTAAGAACTGTGACGGGTTAATGGTGGCTTCACTGGTAAAAGGGATTGCCGTGACCGTAGCCCCCACCAGTGGATCGCCACTATCTGATTGAACAGATATCTTACGCCGCCCCACCGTCTGTAGATTAATGGTGGTGTCCCCGAGCCTAATAGCTGGCTTTGCCTTTAGAAGATCTTTCGCGGTAACGGGAATAAACTGCTGTGAGTACTTCAGTTCTGTCGCCTCAATGGCAGGCTTACCTATAATCTCAAGTCTGAGATATCCAGCGATGCGATCGGAGAGTTGCCCCTCATCCAAAGGTTCGGAAAACTCTCGATTCATCAATAGAAGTCTTGTGGACAGACTAGAATCAAAGGATTGGGTTAACTGATCCTCGGTAAATCGTAGAGAAAAACTTCCATCGTTTTCCAGTTGATAGTCATCAGCTGCCTGCCGCACTCCATCTTTAGTAACAATATAAAACTCAAGATTATCCGCCGACTCCGTAGAAAGATCCACCTGTCCTCGGACACTTATCAACTCATCAACCGCTAAGGTATAGGATTTATCCGCTGAACATGAGGAAAAGAAAAACGAAGAGAGCACGACCCAAAAGGTCATGCTCGAAAGATATGGTAGAGATAAGATATGGGCTACAATTTGTCGCACCAATAAGGTTCCTTTTTCCTATACGCCTTAGTTCCCAAAGGCGAAGGTCGATTCTGTTGAGCCGAAGAAGACATCGTAGCTAGCGCAGCCTTTTTCGCCACACTGCTGTGGTCCCCAGTATTTCGACTCGTACTTCACAATATTTGCTTCCTGGTAACCATCGCTCTGAATCTGCTTGTCTTTAGCAACCTCTGTGTAATCCGTAGCAATCTTTGTGATGTTAAGATCTGCCAAAGTCTTCAACTCATGTGGCTGTGACTGACCATCTTGATTTAGGTCAACCCAAACTTTTAGCTTATTAAAGACAGCGTCCTTGCTATCGATCATATTGTCTTTGTTTGAGTCGTACTGAGCTAAAGCAATGTAACCATCTTCAGCATTATCTTTCGTTCCAATGATACGAGTAGACTCACCGAAAAGCTCGCGACCGTCGTCGATTCGACCATTGTCGTTTAAGTCGATGGCTAACAACCCTGTTCCTGCTTTGATCCAACCTAGTGTCTCTTTCAATCCATTGGCATCAAGGTCAAACTTGACATTTGAGACTTGTGGGTTGATGGTTTCGATCATACCTGCGCCAGCGAGATTCAACACGATCGGGCTGAAGGTATGGAATCTATGCAAGCAAGAACGATCACCTGCATTTCCGTTTTCATCAAGAGCCACAACTTTGATCTCACGGTCCCAGCGACAAGCGCCCAATCGTTGGATGGCTTTCGGAAGTGGTATCTCGTAGACAATTTTATCCGCGCCACCAGCAGCCTTGAAGGTGTTGGCATCAACTGTGACAGAATAAGGCTTGTAGTTACGATTCTTCATACTTGTTACATCAATCTTGAACTTCGAAGCCCGTCCGAATACTCGCAATACGAAGGTAGACTGTCGGTCAGATGGGTAGGCACTTCCCCCAGATCTCTGAGCCAGTGTAATAGCTCGTGTATCAGTTGGATCAAAGTGATAGATCCGTAGTCCATTACCAACCTTCTGTCCACCAGACCACTGCCTGTTCAAACGCCATCCGTTAGAAGCTGTATTTTGGTTACCCCAGGTGTACGAACCACTTCCTGTTCCATAGTTACCGTGGATGGCACATCTTGTCATTGAGTAGTAGTCAAGAGGCTTACCCGAGTAAGATAGGTTACTCTCACAGCGACTGACAGCAAGATTTTGGATAGTAGCGTGGTTGTAAAAGTGCTGTGCTGCCATACACGAAGCCGGCATAGCCGCAAGACCTTCGTCCACATCACCACCTAGGTTTCCAGCGCTTTCTTTGGCAGCTTCTACCA
The DNA here is from genome assembly GCA_013215145.1 of Pseudobacteriovorax sp. GTDB lineage: Bacteria > Bdellovibrionota_B > Oligoflexia > Oligoflexales > Oligoflexaceae > DT-89. Next base: position 44,964 of record JABSRP010000030.1, on the reverse strand, counting down.
AGTCACCGTATCCAAGTCGCGCAGCAATTGCAGCAATCATGCTAAAGCTATCGATTTGCGAGTCACGTAGGGTTTTCAACTCATCCTTGAAAGAGTCTACTGTATTAGCTAAGGCATCCACCTTTTGGTTTAGAGCATTGAGGTCTGCATTAAACTGATCGATAATTGTGGTATTTCCGGCCTTATCAGACTTGATTTTCGCGACATCGCGCGCAAGTTCGATAAATCGTTCGCGATTGACTTTAATTTCATCGATCTCAGCAATGTAGGCTGTTTCTTCCAAAATGATCTGGGCAAGGCTTGCAAACTTAGACACGCCTTCATCACTAGTACTCTTTAAGTAGCTTTCTGCTGAGGCAGCGCTTCCGAACTCTGCTTTGAAGAATTCAATGGCGATTCCGCTGATGGCATCCGCTGCCATCTGAATGGCTCCCGCTTTGTAGTACATGACCGTTAACGCTTGAAGAAGCGGTGCCGAACCGTTGATTTTCTCGCGAATCATTTTCGCGTCCGTGCTGGAGCCGATCAACATCGATTTCGTCCAACTCGCCACTGCCATGTGACAGGCTCCACTTGCTGTGCTACTGTACGCTGGTGTGTTTCCAGCCATCATGATTCCGGCAAATGAGGAAACATCTTGAACACCCATTAGCCCTTGGAATATACTGTCAATCTCGGCATCTGACGATCGTGCACCGGTAAACAAAAGTGTCACATACTGCCTGGCTAGGTGAAAGAAGAATTCCTTACCTTGGACTGACGCGAAGGTACCTTCAGCTGACGGATTTCCTTGACAAGAGATACTGGTAGCTACGCTTGCAAAGCTGTCTTCAAGGGCATCTACATTGATACCAGAGCTTTTCATGATGGGGTCGATGACATCGATAAATCGCTTTTCAAACTCTACAAGAGATACGTTAAACTCACGGATGGCTGTAGCCATCTGCTTTTTAGACGGATCTAATAGACCCATAAGACGCTTTTGCTCGGCCAGACCAATTTTATCAGAAAAGATGTTTCCTGCCGTCGCCTCTGTGGCGGCAACTCGTTGCTCCAGCTCTCCGAACCGTCCGTTGACTTCGGTAAACTGCTGCTGGACCTCTGCAGATAAATCAGCCGTGATTTTTTCCGCATACTCCTTAACCTCTTTCATCTTGTCACTCATACGTGACTCAAGAGCATCAAGTTCAACCTGAAATTCTGCCTTGGCAGCTTCAAGGTCTTCAGATAATGTCGAGATCGACTGCTGGTTCGCCTTAGCCAACTGGTAAGCTGTATTAGCTGCTTCAGTCGCTGCCTCGAGATCGATAACCAGACCTGCTACCTTGCGCTGTAGACGTTTTCTCTTTCGCTCTTGCTTCGCAATGGCTGCACTCAACTTAGCCGCCGCCCTTTGGCGTTCTGCGCGTATGTCTGCAGAAAGTGCTGCGTCTTCAGCCTCAAGCTGCTCAATCTTTCTCATTAACTTTCTCTTTGTCTTCATGACAAAGTACTCGACATTTGCTGTTTGCTCCTCGAGAGACGCCAACCTTTGGTTCATGCGACGCCTAGCTTGGTTTTGGTCACGGTGTAAATCTAGGGCAAGGTCTTTCACAGCTGTGGTTTCTTCTGTAATTTTATCGTAAATTGCTGTGACTGTTTCATCAAACTCGGAGATATGGCTATTTAAATCATCACGCAAGCTATCGACATCAGCCCTGACAGCATCGATTTTATCAACTAGCTCGTTCGTCATTGACCCAACGGCACTATCGATTTTATCCTCAAGCATGGATACGCGATCATCAATCTTGTCGTTAAGTAGATTGGTAACAGTTGTTAGATTTTCCACCGCCAATGAAAGGGATTTTAACTCTTCTTTGGTAGCATAAGTCATGGCCGCATATAACTTAAAATCATCCAATTCTTGGTTGATCTTGCGAACTTCTTCTTTCATTTCAGCACGAAGCCTAGCTTCCATTTCCAGCTGTGACTGCTCAAGATCCGTGTTCACCTGCTCAAGTTCAAGTGCTAATTTTTCACGCGCTTCTTTTTCGGATTTGATCAAATCCGCGTTCAATTGACTTTGACTTTCTAAGTCTTTGATCCTATCGTTGGTTGCGGCTAGGTCGTCCTTTACACGACGGAGCCTGCGATTGAGTTTTTGCTTATAGTCTTCAACTTTTTCATCAAGGTTAGCGATGGATTGCTTGATAGCTTCGATTTCGGAGGTTCGCGCTGCAGACTCGGCAGCGATAGCAGCCTCTAACTCTTTATCTTTCTCATCGAGACGGGCGATTTCGGAACGGAGGTCGGCTTCAAGGTTGTCAATTCTTTCTTCAATTTCCGCAATACTCAGTTTTAGAGCATCGTCTTCACTAATTCGATCTGCTCTTTCTTTTTCGATCATTTCCTTTAAAAGTTTGTCGGCGTCCGCATTGGAAGCCCGAGCATCACTAGAGTTGTCCGATGATCCAATTTTACCGGTTGCGTCGGTGATTTCGGTGAAAGATACATCTTCGTTGGATCCGAGGGTTTTCGGTCCACACGCAGTCACTGCGAGTAGGGCGAAAGCCAAGCCTGCCGAAGATAGGCGAGATAAAGTTGCGGAAAGATTTAATTTCATATACGTTGCTCCTCGTGATGAATGTCCCCATCCTCTATGCTTCAGAACATCTCTCGGGAAGCCTCAAAAAAAATCTAGTTTCTTGAGATAACTAATTATCGGCAGTAAAAAATTTTGGCCTAATTTTTATCAAATTTCTATTATTAATAAGTGCTTACAAGGTTGATTAAAGAAATTGTTTTTTTTGCAAATAGTTTAAAATAATCAATAAGCACTAATATTTACAAGATAGACCACAGCGGCTAGGAAAGTCTTTACCGGTAACTACCTCAAAGGTTGGATAAATTTGCCGAAGACAAATCGATGGCTTCGAAATAACTTTAATGTTTTGCGGATATCCGATTGAAACGGCACGGGACACACATATTAATCCTGATAACGATCCAAGCCCTTAGTGGTTTTGGGTCGAAAGCTATGGCCAACTCCCAGGAAATTTCTGGACAAAACAATGTCAGCAAACCAGTGGCCGATCTTGAGAAGCCAGATATTTCTGATCAAGAATCAACATTTGAGATTGTTGGCCAGTACCGCAAACTGTCAAAAAAAGGCGCCTTAATCATCCGCTATTCCAAGAAGCTTAGCGAACCACCTGAAAAGGGGTTGATACTGTATATTGAAAAGGATGGTAACTATGTGGCTCTAGGTAAGGTCAGGAAGATCAATAAGAAAAAGCGCCTGTTACTTGTCAAACAAGAAAGTACGGCAAATGAAGAAGCGGCAGGATTGGCCAAACGTACCTTGGTCTACCAAAAAACTTCCCTCCCATCACCGGAGGAGGCAAGCCCAAGCCCAAAAACGGAAGCAGCGTCTCCCGTTGCCCCCTCAACGAGTGTAGCCACTCCTGAACCCACTATCCCCGAGCCATTTACAGCCAAATCCTTTAGTAGTTTGGCCATATTTAGTCGTAACGAAACCTTTCAAGCAGATAACGTCGGCCTGGGCATCAGGATCAGCCCCAAATTAGATCTTCGTGGCATAAGCTTGAAGCTTCGTTATCCAAGTCGATTCCCTCCGAAGTTTTTGCAAGCATTCAGCCTTCGGTACCTCAAAGCCGCATCGCCAACGGCAGATCTAGTTCTAACCCGAGCAGGTGCTTCGGAAACAGAACGAACTCGCATTAAAATGGAAACCAATAGCTTGGGCTTATGTTACCAAAATAATGTTGGTCTAGAAGCCGTTGAAGCCGGATTATGTCTCTCGCAGAGTCAAAGGATCGAAACGTTTTCCTTTACCGAATCCAACACATTTCCCCCTACAGAATTAAGCTTAACCCAAGATTTCATGGAATTAGAGCTTATGCTGTCTTATGCTGTAGATCAAAATCTGACCTTAAGATTCATGACCGGATACGCGTTAACGGGAGATAGTGAGTTTACAGCGTCGAACACCGTGTTCTTAGACGAGGCTGTTCAATTTACTACAACAAAACTTCAGTTAACTGCCCAGGCAAACTACAAAATCCTCAGGGCATTCTCAGACTCCTTCGTCCTGGCCCTGGAGCTAGACGGATTTTCTAAGCAATTTGAGTATGATGCTACAGACCTCGGAGCCACAAATTTAGGCTACACCGGGTTTACTATTGGTCTATCCTTAGAGTGGTCCCTTTAGGTCTATATTTATTAATCTTTACAGAATGTTACTACTCCAAACTCAGGTCCCCTAATAAAGACAAGAAAGGTTGCATGTCGGGCTATTTCTTGTTAAAGAATTTCATCGTACGAAACCAAACAGCTTAGTCAGTACAATATGGAATTCCCATTTTTAAAAAGGTAGGACCTATGAACATGTTTTTTAAAACTTTAATCGTACCAGGTTTACTTCTCAGTACTCACCTATCGTATGCTCAGGAACTTACCCTACCTGAAAATACCACGTTTCGCGATTACCCAAAAAGGGATCGTTTGTTAATAGGCGGAGTTAAGGCCATCGCTCCATCTCAGCTTCATGAAAGCGTGGGGCTTCGTGTAAAAATCTCTGAAGAGTATCAGCGAACAGTCCGCGAGATTGAAGGTGACGATATTACCATCAATACTCCTCAGACTTCGGCTGACCTCAGCTACGGTTGGAACAACCTAACCATCGGACTTGGTCTAAAGTACGCAGATTCTGAGATCGATAGTAGCGGCGAAACGGGTTTCAAAGAGGACTTCATCAACCGCGAGTTATTGACCCAAATCGCTTACACCTTCGGCGAGAACATCACCGTTGGTGCCGCACTTGATCATAACTGGCTTGACGTGAAAGAATCTGGCGATACCTCTAATAAATTTGAGTATCAGTACAATCGCATTATCGGAAGTATTTCGTACCACACTCCAAAGCTAGAGTTTGGCATTAGTCACTCTGGTGCCGTTCAAGAATCGTCACAGTTAGACGAAGGAACACGAGTCGCCACGTTAAGCCTAGCAGCTAACAGCAATGTCGATCGCAGGGATATTTACCTACCGGCAATGACCACTGTCTTCGGACGCGGTAACTTCACGGATAACTTCAGCATGTTGTCTAGCATTTCGTATGCAAACTATGATGACAACGTGCGCGGGTCGGTTTTTGCCTTTGAAGACGCTGATACAGCTGATCTTTTGGCAGCAAAAATTACAGGTGTTTACTGGACGACTGCTCGATCCCATGTGTCACTAGCTGCGGAATATAAGGGCGGAGCCACTGTCAATAACTTTGATGACGAGACACTTCTTGGTTATCGTTTGGGTAACACCCTCGGCGCGACTCTTGAAGGAGTTTACAGCATCGATCGTAAGATCTACCTCGGAGGGCTTATCAGTTACCTTCAAGGTGAAACAGACATCGATCTAGAAGACAATACCAGTATTTCAGTTGACGAAAACACGACTCGAGTTGGTGGTTTTGTTGCTGTGAAAATCTAGTTTCTGCTCAGATGATAGTTTCAAGCCGAGCTTGGTTTTACCAGCTCGGCTTTTTATTACTTTGGTAACGCTATCTTCCCTAATAAAGACTATATAACTCCCAAAACTCGAGAGTTTATTGACTTCCTCGCTCTTGAGTTAGAGTCTGGGTACTTTGGTTAGTTAGTCTTTTTTGTATGATTAAACAAAGAGTTAAAAACAGACTAAGTATTGCTGACAATCTTGGCAACATATCAATATTGCCTAACAAAACAACCTTTTTCGCAATTTCTGTTCCGGCTGCAGTACCCAAATACATAAAAGCTGCATTCAGAGATAATAAAACAGCTGGACTTCCTTTAGATAGTTTTATTAACTCTACTTGCTGCATAGGATGAAAAGAGAAACCAAAAAAGCCCCACAGAAACAAGAATGCTGCAAATGAATATATCGATACCGATAAATTCAACAAAAGAAAAGCAACAGAAAGCATCATTGTTGTAAAAATCATCGATTTACGGCTTCCTCTTTTATCAATAAGCTTCCCACCAATAATTGTACCCAAGAAACTGCTTATTCCAAATGCTAGGAATAGAGTCGGAATGAGATTAGCGTCAAATCCTTCTTTTGTTCTAGAGTATGGAACTAGAAGAGCAAAGGTAATAAACTGAAGACACATCTGAACTAAAGAAAATGAGAGTTGGGTTAACTTAGAAAAACTCATCAAGCTCACTAAAACATCATTTATATTTTGACTCAGTCCTTTTACATTATCTTCAATATCAACAAGTAGCTTAAAAAATGAAAGTACTGCTACTATTACGACAAAAAGAAAAGCAAGCTTCCAGTCAATCGTTGTAGCAATATATGCACATAAAGGAACACCAACAACTGTTGCAAGAGACAAGCCTGAGAAAGAAAAAGAAACTGCTTTTCCTATATGTTCTCTTGGTGAAACTTGAGAAGCTACAGCAGAAGACATAGGAGTAAAAAGAGAAGCTCCTATTCCAACAAAAACTCGGTAAATATAAATATACTTAATATCCGTGCTTAAAAAAGTTAGTATGTTCCCTGCAGCGAACAAGATTAATCCAAACAACAATACTTTCTTCAAATCAAATTTACTTAAAGGAATACCTATAAAGATTGCACTCAGAGCGTAAGATAATGAGTAAATGGTTATTAGTGAAGCTATACTACCAATGGAGTTACCCAAACTTCCAGACATCGCTTCAACAATACCTGAAATCATTAGAGCAGATGTCCCAATTGCAAAGTTTCCTATAAATAAACCAAGCAGCGGTTTATATCTTAGCTCTGAACTATTCTCACTTGAAGTATCCATTGATACTAAATCCTATTTGAGATTAATCGTGCCTTTACCACTATCAATAAAGCCGTTAACAGATGTCCACTTAAGCTCACCTGTAGCACCTAGGTACTTTCCCTTACCACCAACTATTTTGGCTCTAATTTTAGTAACTCCATTTGGCGTTGACGACAAACCTTCATAAGAAACAAGAAGAGTATCTTCGCCTATCTTTGAACCTTCTAACTCCCACATATTAAAACTGATAAGCCCTTCTAAAATATAGGGTTTAAGCCTAAAAAATGAGGCGCTCGTAAAGTGAGTATTACCCTTCTTCCCGTTCTTGAAATTCCAAGACCACGAACCGACTAACTTACCACCCTTTGCAAAATTACCTGCTTCACTCAAGTCGAAGGTATCGGCCCAATTATAAGCTGCCTTGAAAGTGAACTCTTGAGTTTCTTTCGCGTAGGCCTGATTAAAAAGCAATGAACTAAAAACTACTGCAAATATAAATTTCATCATTTGTCTCTCCTTAGTTGTGCCCAAGTAAAATCAAAATCACGACCTTGAACGTGAAACATATTTATCCACAATAAGGCTTGATGCTCTAGATGCAATGCCATTGATACATCGCCAGCATCAACCGTCTCAAAACCAAAATGCTCATTGATTTTTGCAACAATATCTTTGGCTTCGGAATCATTTCCTGCAATGAGCATTGCTGGCTTTACCTCATTATAATTCTTGTAACTACTGTCAATAAAATTAGCAAAACCGTATGCACTAAAGGACTTAACAACTTTTGCTTTGGGGTAGAGCTCTTGAATTATTTGGGTATTTGACCTTGCACTTTTATGAAAATGTGTCACGCCCTCACCTATAGGATTTGTACAATCGACGATAGTTTTTTCACCTAATTCTGGATACTGTTTGGCGAAGCCTTCGACAGCATATCCAGGGATAGCAATAAAAATAATATCGCTATTTTCTATAGTCGATTTGATTGTACTATAAGCAACATCAGGAGAAATCTTTTTGATTTTTTCTATCTTATCATCACTGAGTTCTCTTAATCCGTACGTAACTTCACTTGCAAAGCTAATTAGTTTTTTGCCAATTGAGGCTCCGACGTCACTACTTCCAATAATTCCAACTTTCATTTTAAACTCCTATTTAGTTCATTAATAATTGCTCTAGCAACAACTCGACCTGAGTAGTGTTGTTGTCCAGTAATTAGATTTCTGTCTTTGACCACATGGGGAGTAAGAGGCTCGGCAGCATTAAATTTGGCTCCTAATTTTACAGCTTCATCCTCAATTCTAAATGGCATCAGTTTCTGCCCCATCGCTTTATCAGCCATGTCTTCTTCTGCATTGGAAAAACCTGTAACTTCCTTATCTTTTACAAAATATTGATCATTTTCTTTGAGATAAAGCAGCAAGGAAGAGCCATGACATAAAGTTGAAGAAACTTTTCCTTTTTTATAGAACTCTAAAAATTTACTATGTAAGTTGAGTTCGTTTTTAAAAGTAAACATTGGTGACTGCCCGCCAACCACAATAATCGCTACGTAGTCATCTACAGACACATCCTCGATTTTTTTCGTCTCTTTTAATAAGTCCATTAATTCATTATTATCAATAAACTTTTTACTTATTTCGTCAGCTGCAGCATAACCACTTTCATGATAAGGATTACTCATACCATCCATTTCAATAACGCCACCATTAGGACTTGCGATATCGACTTCATAACCTTTATCTAGGAATTCAAAATAAGGGTGAGTTAATTCAGATGCCCAAAATCCTACCGACCAACCGGTGGTTGTTGAAATTGAGGGATTCGCAGCAACTAGTAATATCTTATGTTTCATAATTTACTCCAAATCTGTGTTCAAGGACACTATTATTGTATTTTATAATTTGAAACTAGCCACTATTTACGGGAATTAATGTTCCCAAAAGTGAAACATAAAAACCAGTTTCTGGGTTGATACTAAATATAATAATTTTCAATAACTTTTGTGACTAACCCCCATTTGGATTTGACACTGTCCTAACGAATGGAGAGCACAATGACTACAAGAAGAAGATTCGTAATCGTCCTGGACTTGAAACAGAGTCGGGTCTTCGTGGTTCACGATTACCCAACTATTGGTAGAGTTCAGCACCGACAGCAGAACAGTCATCACAAGTTTAAGCAGTCTACCATTCATGTTTCGACCCATCGTGATTAAAGAAACCACCCGTTTCTTCTACTGGTAAATCAGTTGCGATTTTTAGTATTCCTTCTGCTGAATCTTCTGGATTGAGGGTCGCATTCACACCACCCATTTTAGTCCTCATCCATCCCGGATTTACTGCGAAGACTCTAACCCCATACTCCTGTAGATCAAAAGCAAGAGCGCGAGTAAACATGTTTACAAGAGATTTGCTGCCGCAGTAGCCGTAGTTACCACCTCCTGTTTTTTTGCCAATTGAGCCCAGCCAAGATGAAATATTGATAACGCAAGCCGCATTACCAGTCTGAAGTCGATGAATCAAGCCTTGAGTAAGCAAGAGCGGACCTGTGCAATTTACGTCTATGATGTGATTCAAGCTTTCCCGCTCCAAGCTCCCGAGACGAAGTGAAGACTGTGGCATGAACTCACCGTTGGATTTTGAATTGATTCCCGCATTGTTGATTAGGACATCAAGATCAGAGTGATTTGAAAAAAACAAATTCAAAAAACTCTCAATACTTGAATCTGAGCTGACATCTAGTTCAGCCTTTTCGACGTTTGCGCCGGAATTGATCAAATCGTCGAGAGAGGTAGACTTATTCATATCTCGGACTGTCGCTATCACTTTATAACCACGCTCGGCAAAGCATTTACTTAATGCCACACCTAACCCTCCATTTGCTCCAGTGATTATGGCTGTCTTCATTTTTGTTCCTCCGCTATATGAAACGAAAAATTCCTTCCAAGCTCAGTGCGGATAGCAAGATGTATCCGGGTGATTACGAGATACTCAAGGTATATAGATGAATTTAATAGCCCAGCATAACGGCCATCGAATCCAGTAGATTCAAGAAGAGACATGAAGTCTTTTGTAAGGTCTTCGTGGTCGGTAGAGAAAAGCATTAGCGGTCGATCTATAGGTTCCCTCATGTTTTCCGCACCAGTTTGATTGAGCAACTTGATCACCTTACTATTGGGTAACCAATCGGCGATTTTTTCTGCACCGGATTTCCCGCCATGGTGTGCAAGACCACCGAGCCTCGGTTTTAGCGGGTTTGTACAAACAACTATGTTTGCGCTTAACAATTTATTTTCTTCACAGGAACCAACAATTCCTATTTTCATGACTCTCCCCCCCTTATTTAAGCGACTGTAGAACAAGTTTGGCCGCAGCAGCACCAGATGCTTGTTGCTGACCCGTGATTAGATTCCCGTCTTTGATCGCATACGGAGTGAAAGGAGCTTTCACCTTGAACTTTGTACCCTTAATTTTTCTTGCTTCCGTCTCGATCCAGAAGGGCTGAATTTTTTGGCCTACGGCTTTATCAGCATACTTTTCTTCTGAGTCAGCGAAACCCGTCCAAGTTTTCCCTTTTACGAGAAGCCTACCGCTAGATAACTTCGTATCTAATAGGACTGCCGTGGAATGACATACAAGTGCTGTGGGTTTTCCGCTTTCGTAGAAGTCAGCCACGAACTTCATAAGCCCTTTGTTCCCACGGAATGTATACATAGGAGACTGACCACCGACCAAGAAGATTGCGGCATATTCCTTCGCGTTGACTTTGGAAAGCTTCTTAGTGTTCTTGAGTAGCGCCATGAGTGAAGGGGTATTTATAAAGCCCATAGACAAGAAATCACTCTTTGAATAACCACTCTCGTGACGGGGATCGCTGTAACCGTCAAATTCGATCTTGCCACCATTAGGGCTCGCCAATTCGACACTGTACCCTTCGCTTATAAACTCATAATAGGGGTGGGTTAGTTCAGCCGCCCAAATACCTATGGGCCACCCGGTTTGCTTAGAAACACTAGGGTTAGCGACAATCATTAATATCTTTCCTTTGCTGTTATCTTGCCCGTGGTGCACAGCACCTACTACCTCCTTAACTTTCGCCATGCCGACGGTCGAAAAAAGTAATGCTAAGCAAGATACAAGTAGTTTAATGTTTTTCATTCCCTGCTCCTCTCAATGAGTGATGCGGCACTGACCGCTGGCCTTACACTCTCTATTCTTCGGTTTTATTTTTTGGATCGATAGTGTTAATATAGAGATTCTAAGTTCCGTATTTTGAAACTGATGAGGCTAAGCATTTGAATACACTGCCGAACATTGAGCACCTATACATCTTCACAAAGATTGTGGAAGCAGGAAGCCTATCGAAAGCCGGTGAAATTCTTCGGATTCCTAAACCAAGCATGAGCAGAAAACTCACTCAGCTTGAGGATGATATTGGAGCACAGCTGTTTCTTAGATCCTCTAAGGGGATCAAACCGACAGAAATCGGCAAGAAACTCTATTCGGCATGTGGGGCAATATTTAACACTCTCGACAGTTTTCGTGACACGATCAGTGAAGTCAAAAGAGAACCTCAAGGTCTTTTAAAGATCACAGCGGGAGTAGAGTTCGGTATTGCGGTCCTGAACACAATCACATCCCAATATTCAAATATGTTCCCTAAAGTAACGCTGGATGTAGAGTTAACGGGTCGAAAAGTTGACCTAGCCTTTGAAAATATCGATATAGCAATCCGAATTGGCCCGCTTAAAGATTCAAATCTAAAATCTAGAAAGCTGGGTGAGTTTCGTTATGGTTTGTTCGCGTCTCCAAACTTCATCAAAAAGTACAAAACAAAGCTTAAGTCGATCGACAGTCTTGAAAGTCTTCCCACGCTAGTCTTCAAGAAAGGAATACATGATATTAAATGGACTTTCGTATCCGATGGAGAAAAGAGAACCATTGAACTTAATCCTCGATCTATCTGTAATAATCATTGGATGCTGATTGAAAGCGCACGAAACGACGTTGGCATTGCCTTCTGTCCGAATTTCCTCGCGAAGTCCCATATCGATAGAGGGGATTTGATTCAGATTCATTCTTCATATCGTTCCGAGTCAATCCCAATTACAGCAGTTTTTCCAAATCAGCAGTATATGAACCCTCTTACTCGTAGTTTTCTCGATTTTCTCACGCGGAAGCTGGACACAGACTACTTGAGTGAATAGCAAACGACGTGCCCGATTCCCGCCGCCTCCACCAAATTATTTTACCAAGTCTGGTAGGGAAGGGCTGTCCATATACAAGAATAATCCTCGAATACGTTTGTGTATTACTGATATGGTAATGCCCAATGGTGATGGCTTTGAAGTTATTGATGGCATGAGCGGGAGTGATATAACCATCATTGCCACCTCAGGGATAACTTCCGATGAAATGCGCCGACGAGCTGAAGCAATGAGTCGGGAAGAGCGCTAGTGAGCGAGGTGAAGTTATGAGATAGCGCTAGCCCATCTCTCACCTAACTCGTAATTAGAAACTAAACTGACCTGCCACTTATCTCTCAAGTCTGTAGCATTTTGAGATAGTAGTGAAATTTCCTCCTTTGTCCATGGCTGCCCTCCGAATCGATCTTTTGGCCATTCAGCGAGTAAGTTCTATCCGACTGCGAATCTGAGATCCTAAACCTCATTAGTGGGTATTCAGATCCTTTCTAGCTTAATTCGATTACAGAAACCCTAGAGGAGTTGGACTGCTCGCGGCTAAGTCAACTAAAAGGTATCCGGCGCATTTAAAGTTTTCAAAGAGCAATTGGGATCTAATGGCCTAGCCTCAGGTTGGGATCAAATGATTGTATTTAACGTGTCTTTTTGCTCGCTCTAGTACGCTGGGTGGTGCTGCCTGCCAGTTCCATGGCAGCAGCTCATCGAACCGGGACATGAGATGACCTTCATTAATTCGGATTGTAATATCAGTGAGATAATCTTCGGGATCGACTAGACATAGCCTACAAGTAGCTATAATCGTGTTGAAATATTAGATAGTATTATTGTCTGAAACTGATTGGCTAAATAGATGGTTCTTTTGACAAAGCTCTGGAAGGCGTAAAGCTCTCTAGACGCTGTTGTTGTCCGGCCATACCTTAGGATCTTTAAGAAAGTATAAGAGTTTGACCTAATGTCGATTCATATATCTTATCGCCTTGCAAAGTGTTGAGCGGGGTGGTGGATTGAAGCTATTTGCCGTCTGTTTGATTTTACCCAGAAGCTCTGCGGAATCCGTCCTTCTCAAATCTGTGAGTTCGTCGGAAGAGAGTCCTACCTCCCTTGCCTTATTCTCGATTTCATAAATTGCACCAATCACCTTAATAATCTCAGGCCACTCTTCTGGAAAGGATATAAGAGACTGGAAGAAGTAGCGCCCCATATGGACTAGGCAACCGTCTTTATTTTCCTTTGCTAGACCCACTCAGATGCGACGCATACATTACTTTAATGTTTTGATTATTCAAATTTTGTTTTTGCTTTTTACTTTTTGCCTCTAGTTCTTTTCATAAGCCACATTAGATCGTTTGAGGAAGGCTTCCATAAATTTACGAATTTTTTCCGAGCGTTTAGGATCTTTGTTTTTATGTAGGGTCCGGTATCTTAGCAACCCTTTTCGTAGTACTTCCCAAACATGATTCATGCTTGCGTAGTTAGGCATTGGAACTACGTGGTTTAGCTGCTCAATCACTGCCGGATACTTGTGGGTGGGTCCCTTTATATCTGTGTAAGCTGGTATCAAATTTAGTTTAGATAGCTCTTTTTGAAAGCTTGCCGACTGCATGTACGCGACGACTTTCATGATGTTTTCCCGATTCGGACCTTCAAGGGCGTTCCCAGGAAACAGTATTGCTTTGGTTGAAAACAAAGGTTTCAATTGCCTTCCGGCAAACGTGGGAAGTGTAGCCACTCCCAAATTATCTCCCAACTGGGCCACCGCTTCACTAAGCGCCCAATCTCCGTTAATGGCATAATGCTGTTTGCCAGCAAAAAAATCCTTTGAGGCACAGTCGTAGCCACAGTCGATAATGTCAAATTTTTCTCCAAGCTGAAAGTAGGTTTCGATGGCTTTGGCAAAATTTTCTCCTGTCAATGAGATCTCACCTTTATCATTGATCACCTGTCCTCCGTAGGCACCATAGAAAGGTAAGAACCAAAATGATTCATGAAAATTCCAGCCGATGGCCCTCATAGCGGTTCTGTCGCTATACTGTAAAATTTCAGAAAATGTCTGAGCAGGCTTTGTCACAAGTTTTTTGTTATAATACAGGAATAGATGATTGCCCTGAGTGATGGGATAGCCATAGAGTTTGCCCCCTTGAGACACGGAATCGATGGAGGACTTGGGCAGATTTAGGGTATCCTTCACCTCTGAAAAATTAAGGACTTCCATTAGACTCAAAAAATCACCTGGAGCAAAAATCATCTCGGGTAACCTACCCGATGTTTTTACTTTTATCAGGCTGGTCTTCATCTGATCGTACTCGATGTACTCTAAATCAAGATCGATGCCTGAGGCCTCTGAAAAGCTGGTCATCAATTCAGTAAATTTCTTCAAAGTAACAGGATCACCGGATCCATGCCACATCACAACTTTTGCCCATAGGTTGGGCGTGGCAAAAAGCAAAAGTATTACGAACACACGTCCGAAGATTGCTGTGAATTCCGACGACATACAGATAAACTCCCATTTAGTATTAATACCCAAGATTCTTCGGTCACGACCCATCAAAAGTCAGGGGCCAAAAGCTTTGAAGCTCCCTGAATCTCTACCATAATATGTTACTACAGTTTTGCAGAGTCTGTAGGTCATCGATATGTCAGTGATTCCACAATAATTCCATAGTAAGGTCAGTTATTCTCTTAAGTTCCATCATAAAAATTCGATAAAATTATCAACAGGAAAAAGGAATCAATTTTTTGTCTATTTCGTTTGCCAAAGTTCTCATTCTTTCGTTTTTAGCCACTAGCATTTTGCCAGTGGCGATGATTGGCATTCCTCTCACCTCTAAGATTATTCAAGACACAGAAAGAGAGTCGAAAGAGAAATTAAAACTCAAGACATCAATGATCGAAAGAGATCTAAAAGAGACTTTAATTCAAACAGATATCGCCTTTACCACACTTACGGAAGCCCGCGACCTTCAATTAGTGATGAGTTCGAGTTTATACGGGGGATCAGCCCGCGAATTTATGGCGAATTTTATAAAAAGTAACGAAATCTACAGGGCTATTTTTGTCTTAGATAAGAATAACTTTCAGGTAGAAGTCTACCCTGACGAATTTATGGCAGAAGACCATGATACTGTTTGGAAAAGTATCCAACTTCACACTAGATCGCTTACTAAGGATACCCGATATCACATTTTCAAAGCTCCTAGCACCGTAAAAGAACTGCTCCCAAGCTCACAGAATATAAACTCTGACTACCTTTTGACCTTATCCAAAACGATCTTCGACAACCGCGGAAACTCCATTGGACATGTTGTAGGGATACTAACATTCGATGACATTGGCAAACGATTGACGGGAGTTGTTGATTCAACCGACTATCTCAGGGTAACTCAACACCCTAATATGACGATATTTGAAAAAAACATCCCCATTACTGATCATATAACTATGTCGAGCGATTCCTACACAGTAGAAAATCTCAAAGAGCCATTTAAGCAATTTTTAAAGACATTAAAAATTGGACTTTCCACAAATCGAAATGCCGTATTTGCTGATGTGGAGAGCACTAGATGGCAGCTTCTCGGAATTTCTGTCGTGGTGATTGTCCTTTCCCTCGGAACAGGTTTGCTATTGTCGCAAAAACTCGCTTCTCCCATCGCGGTCATGACAAAAACTATCGACCAGCTTAGTCGCAAAGACTATCAGCTAAAAATAGCGAAGTCTCCTTTCAAGGAGTTTGATACGTTAGCCAAAACCCTCAAAACCATGGCTGAGTCTATCCACACAAACCAAAACAATCTTGAACACTTAGTCGATGTTCGTACCGAAGAACTCGCCATCAAAAACTCCGAGTTCAACTCAATTTTTCACAACGTTACTATCGGAATCATTGCCATAGGCAAACACCTTGAAATTTTTTCCGAATACTCAAGGGAAACGGAAAATATTTTCGAAACGGAAACCATCGCAGGACAAAGTTTAGAGACCCTACTGCTGCGTAAGATGTATATGGATATCGATAACGTAAATCTCATCAAGGATATGATACAAGTTTCCATCGGTGAAGATCGTTTTACGTTTGATATCAATAAGCAACATTTTCCTCAGGAAATCAGAGCCCACATAGGCGATGGCGTTAAGTATTTAGCCTTCCAATGGGACGCTATAGAGTCGATTAACGGTACCATTGAGAAAATCTTATTAACCATTAAGGATATTACCAAACAAAGAGAGGCTGAACAAAAATCCAACAATCAAGAATTTGAAATCAATTTGCTTCTAGAAATGCTAAAACACTTCACACCTGACACGAGGCAGATGATAGAGGCTCAGTTTACGTTATGGTACGAGACGGAAAATCTAATTAATGCCTCAGCTAAACCTAATCCGCTGATTCTGCGAAAGCTTCATACTCTTAAAGGAAACTTACTAACGGTAGGCTTAGTCCGTTTTTCTAAGGCAGTCCATCATCTAGAATTAGCATTTAGAAGAGACAAGTTGAATCGATCGGATGCCTTCACAGAAGTCAAAAACTTGGCAAGCCGTTACAAACGCATCTACCAAGAAAAAATCATCATCAATATTAACGTCTTCGAAAAACATGTATCAGACATATACGAGCGTCTTTCCATGATCAATGCCATGTCTGACCAGTCTCAAAAATCTCATCAAATCAAACAATTAGTGAGAGAGCATGACTACCTTTTGTTAAAAGACGCCCTCAAACCTATTCTTGATTCGTTGGATATGAAAGCCAATCAGCTTTCTAAAAAAATACCAAATATTGTCATGCGACCAGACAATGGCTTGGTTTATAAAAAGATTTCCCCCACTATATACTCAATCATGAACCACCTTATAAACAATACCCTAGCCCATGGCTGCCCAGACGCGAAAAGCTTTGACACTTGTACCGTCTCCATCGACCTTGAGCCATCCCAAACGGGAATTTCGATTAGATACACTGATGACGGCAAGGGTATCGACATCCAGAAACTCCGACAAAAACTTGATCCACGGCAAGAATTATCAGTCAATGAGCTGTTTCGCAAAGCGATGCATCATCAGTTGAGTAATACAAAAACCATAACACAAATAAGTGGATTTGGAATTGGGTTGTCTGCAGTAGAAGAACTAGTGACCAAAATCGGAGGCACTTTTGATGTCACATTGGCTGACGCAACAATCCAAGGCAGAATCCCCTTCTCATGCGTTATAACTATTAATAAAGACTACATTTTTATAAAGGACTCAGTTATTCCAGCTGCATAGCGATAAGCCTTTCTCCAAACAAAAAATAGTCTGAGCCACAGCCAAAAGATTTCTGCAATAAAACTCCTTACTAGCCATCTTAATAGTATTACAGTTAAGGCTGATCTTTGATTTGAGCACGAGGAAAACACAATGGAAGCACTGTCAAAAAAATCCCTTTTGCAGTCAGTTAAAGGCTTACTTCATAGCAACTCTCCATTAGTTGTTGAAGCTCTTTGCTATCATCGATCTATCAGTCTCTGGCAAGGTAGGAAAGAGAAGCCTATTTTTCAAAGACTCAAGGATCACCTCAAAGAAGATGGAATTAAGACCTTACATCTTGAGGATCTTAGCAGTGCAACCTTAGAAATATCGCCCAAGGACGACGATAAGACTCTATCGGAAGTTGTTAGGTTGTATGGAAATCTCAGTAAAAGGCGATTAAGGCTTTATACAATACTGAGACTATTTGCCCTTACCAAAAAAATAAGTTCAGAAAAATTGGCCGCAGATATAGTAGACCAGATTCTGAAGACTTATGGCAACGAAGAAGACCCTTACTGGAGCGGAATTCTGGCTTGCTGCCTATTGTCCCTCGGCACAAACCAAGGCTCGATTTTTTTGGGCCTTCAGTTACTCTCGACACATCGCGGGCTCAGCGATGACATGATAGAGTTTGCTGCAAGATTCTTGCATGTTGAAGAACTCACCAGTATTTGTACTTGGATCATCCTAGCTAATTCTGAGTCAGGACTTTCGAAGGTATCGGAATTCTGTGACCAGAACATCGCAGAATTTCATCGATCGACATTGATTGAATCAGTCGTTCTCTACCTAGCCGAATCGGGATCGACTAAGCAAGACATCAAGAGTTTTGTGAAACCAAGGCTGGAATCAATCCTGCCTTGGCGCATACGTTGCGATTTCGTCGCTAAAATTATCTTACCTGTACTGAGCGCAATATCCTGCGATGGGCTTAAAAAGGGTCCAAACATCATCATATATTCGGACTGTCTTTTCCACCTGAGTCGACAAAAATTTTGGGAAAAGGAAAATCCGAAGAAGGATCTACTTCCCGTCATAAAAAACTACTTAGATGCGATGTCGAATAGCGAAACTATCTGCTCTCTTGAGCATCTGATAACCTTATCGTATATTTCTAATGCCATGACATGCATCAGGACCATGGCAAATCATGCGGATAAGATCATTCCCTTTCACAAGGACGCCGCACGAAGATCAGAGAGACAGAAGCCGAGTTTGTCATCAAAAGACTTAGCTATCACCCATGCCATTCAGCAAGAGGCGGAAGACTTAATTCTTCACCCCAAATGGGAGTTCATGATAACCGGAAACCTAAAACTTGGTGATGAGGTTCCACTTTCTGTGATTGCCGCAGACTGCATTGGACTAAATATATTTTTTGATTTGATGCGCCTTTTATATGAAAGAAAAGGGGACCTCTTCTTGTGGAACAAATTAGTCCAATACCAAGATCCCTGGATGCAAAAAAAATACGTGGATTTTTTCGAAGGACTTATGACAGACCAATGCTTCCGTAGGGACCCTCATGCGAAATGCATCGCAAAGATGTTGCTAGAAAAGCTCGAAGGTCCGTTTCACCAGCAGATGGAGACCATTGTCAAAGCCTACAACCTTTCCTAACTCTGCTGAGATAATCTAAGATCCTAGTCATTCTTCCGAAGGTTCCTCTAGGAAACTATCCATCAAGGGATTGGCCCTTGACGTTCTCCGTTAAACAGTCGATCAAATCCTCTTGCCATGCCGGTATCAAATAAATTTTTCTAGTAAAAATAATTTGTTGCATTAAACCCAAAAAAAACGCCACTGACTGACCAGCCAAACCTACTGATTTCAGAAATTATTTGCTAATACAAGATCAAACGGATTGTGGAACAAAATCCACGCAAACATATAGACATCTTTTGGGGAAGAGGTAGATAATGAAGACAGTAATCAAAGCAATGGCATTCACCGGACTTATGACTTTTAGCGTTGCAGCAACAGCAACACACAACCCATATACTTGCGGAAACGAGCCAGTGGAAGTAGTTAGACAAAGCACAGCGATGGAAATCGTAGCTGTTAAAGATTTCGGTCCAAACGATCAAGACGTACAGGTTTACGAGCTAACAGCGAAGATCATGACCGGATCTAACAAATGCTTAGCTAAAGGCAATACTGCTGAGCTTGTTGTTCTAAAAAACGAAAACAACGAACTAGAAGTTACTGCGGAAGTGATTAACGAGAATCCTAATCGTACTTGTACAAGAGAGTACTTACCGGAGTTTGCTACAGTAAAAACCATCATTGAAGCGGACTACGAGATTCAAGACGTGATCCTTAACGATGTCATCATTGTTGATGGCGATGAACCCAGTGCCGTCTCTATCTTAGACTTCTTGAATGCCATCTAATTCAAAAAACTATAGATCTCGACTTTAGTTTAGGAAGGTTTTTAGGAACCTTCCTTTTTTTGATGTTGAGGTAGTTCGATGACAAATGTTGAATGCTCAGCGTCGTGATCATAAAATATTGTCCCACCGTAACCGTTCACCAAACTTTCCACAATACTAAGCCCTAAACCGGTTCCACTACCTACAGTCTTTGTCGTGAAAAATGGATTAAATATTTTCTCTGCCATATCTTTTCCCACTCCCGGCCCGGAATCGATGATACGAAAGACCACAAATTTCCCGTTATCAGTCGCTTGTTTTTCGTCTACCTCGATACTGATCCATCTTTGCTCAGAATTTTTTAAGGCATCACAAGCATTATTGACCAGATTCACCAGTATTTGAGTTAACTCTGTCAAACGACAGTCGACTTCAAGATAGGGATTCTGGATATTTAAATGAATTTTAACCTGTGATTTTTTAAGTTTAAATCCACAGTAGTCACTCACAAGCTTAAGCACATGCCCCACATTCTCGCTCTGACACGCATCCTTTGATCCATCTCGAGCATAGGTCAGCATACCTTTGATAATATCTCCAATCCTTTGGGCATCATGCCTAACCTTAGGAAGCGTTTTTAAAAATTGCTCGACATCGATATTTCCGCGTTTCAAATGGGATTCGATAACATCGAGCCACGCTTGAATAGAGGCTGTAGGATTCCCTAACTCATGAGCAATCCCGGCTGCCATCTCACCCAAACTAAGCATTTTTTCATTATGCATAGAAGCGGCACGCTGCTCTTCTAATAGATCGCTCATCTTTTTTTGCTCGGTGATATCCTGACGAATACTTATATACTGCTTAGGAATGCCTCTATGATCTAAGGTTGGGACGATCGTGGTATAAACCCAGTATTGACGGCCACTTTTCGCTCGATTTAGAACCTCCCCCTTCCACACATCACCATTTGTGATCGTAAGCCAGAGCTCTTCGAAAAAGCCGCGACTATGATGGCCCGAGTTCACGATAGCATGAGTTTGGCCTAACAACTCCTCCCTTGAGTACTCGGAAAGTTCGCAAAAGGTATCATTCACATAGGTGATAACGCCACGGTGATCAGTAATGGCAACGATGGAACTGCGGTCGAGAGCTCTTTTATAATCGTCTACGATCTGCTGATTTTTCAAGAGCTCTGATTCATAGTGAACCTGCTCCACTCCTTGACCAAGGATTGCATAGATTTTACCGTTCCAGGGAATCAAGGACCAGGCACCAAGATCCACCCTTTCTGTTTGCCCCGATGTCAAGAGGGAGTCCACGGCAGATCTCAGTTCGGGAAGTTTGGGTAATACTATATCATCCAGGTTTACTGGGCTGAGGTCCCATTTCAATGTTCCCTCTACGTTGCGGATGCCGACCTTATGGAAGCTCCTTTGCTGATCCACTTGAAGCACAAAGGGGTCAAAATGATCAAGTAAAAGGGTCAGAACATTTGGTAAGTCCGGCATAAATGCCTCCCAAAAGATTGCGTTTCTTCCTAGATTGACTTGTTAAAATACCGAAAACCGGGCGAAATAACTAGGCAATTGAGTTGCGCGATATGCTACAGTATTGCGGATATAATGCCAATTGACACGTTGAGTAAATCTAAATAGCTTTTTTCTACAGTATTTTCAGGAGGATAAACTCAATCAAAGTCTGGCACAATTGTTGTACTAAAGACTGGTAGCCATGGAGGAGTTCGTTCATGAATCGCACAAAGTCTGAAGATATGATTTTCAAAGATATTCGCATTTTAGTCGTAGACGACGAAGAAATCTTAGCATGGTCTATAGAGACGGAGCTTAAGGCCAATGGCGCCGAGGTATTGGCCTGCAATAGCCTTCGTTCGGCCCTAGCGGGATTTAATTCCCTCAATCCAGATCTGGCCATTTGCGATCTGAGACTACCTGATGGCAGCGGGATGGAGCTGCTAAAAAAATGGCGGCAGGAAAAGCCAGACATGCCTGTTATCATGATCACAGCCCATGGGGCAGTAGAATCCGCAGTTGATTCTCTCCGCTTTGGAGCCTTTGATTATCTGCAAAAACCCTTTGATATGAAGTCCTTGGTAGCTGCGGCCAAACGTGCCGCTGAGATGTCCACCTTAAGGCAAAAGGTTAGCCGTCTATCGGGACACGAAAAACCAAGAGAAGCCGTCAACATAATTGGTGATTCCAAAGTAACAGAAGCATTGCGTGAAAAGCTTCGCAAGGTGGCCGCTTCCCAATCAGATACGGTTTTTATCTTAGGTGCCAGCGGCACAGGTAAAGAGCTTGCGGCTCGTGCGATCCATGAATGGTCAGATCGCAAGCGAGCGCCATTTGTTGAAATCAATTGCGCATCCATCCCCGAAAACTTACTGGAGAGTGAGCTGTTTGGTTTCGAAAAAGGCGCCTTTACAGATGCCAGAGAGCGAAAACTTGGTCTTTTTGAAATGGCGCAAGATGGAACGATATTCTTGGATGAGATAGGCGAAATGCCCCTTAAGATTCAGGCAAAACTTCTTAGAGCCTTAGAGTATCGTCGTTTTAAGCGACTAGGGGGTGTGAGAGATATCTCCTTCACCGCACGTATCGTAGCCGCAACTAACCGCAACGTATTGCAGGAGATCAATGAAGGCCGCTTTCGCAGCGATCTCTACTACAGACTCAGCGCCATTCCCATCTTCCTACCCGACCTATGCAAACGCTCGGAAGATATCCCACAATTAGCGATACACTTTGCCGAATCCATTGCTCGCACTCAGGGAAAAGACGCGCCGAAAATTACAAGTAAGGCCCTTCATAAGCTCATGAGTCATTCGTGGCCGGGCAATATCAGAGAGCTGAAGAACATCATCCAACGCACGATGGTCTTTCATGACGAGAATCAAATCAAACCTGAGGACATTGCTTTCGACACAGATATTATGGAACTAGGTGAGCCCACGAAAGCACTATCTCAAAGTCAACCCATGGCGGTACCTGCAGCGAAGTCCAGTGACGTTGAAGACGGTCAATGGACGCTTCCTGACTCAGGTTTGAACCTTGAAGATCTAGAGAAGCGCTTGCTTCAGGAGGCACTAGAGAAAGCCCGCCACAATCAGACTAAAGCGGCTGCATTACTAGGAATTTCCAGACACACCTTCCGCTACCGACTAGAAAAGTACGATCTCGCGCAGGCTTAATTTGAACCTGCGGTATATCCCGCAATTCGTCTCATACCCAATCGTATGTATCTCAAAACTTCTGCATAATAGATCTAGCCCACTACCGAATAATCGTAATAATTCCTGCCAGAAACAGGAAAATAGTCACCAGCCAAGCCCCAGCTGTCGGGGGTATGATCCGCTTAAAAATGAGTGGCACATAAGTTGCTCCTAGCATGATGGGCAAGGTGCCCATGCAGAAGGCCAATAATAGCAATCCCCCTTCGGCAGGACCTTTAGAAGCAGCCGCTAGAGTTAACACAGGAGTCACAGTCATGCATGGCAGTATAACCGTAATCAAGCCAAGCATAAAATCGCGAAGACTAGGGGGAAAGCTCCGGACTAATGCGAATAACGTCACCTGCCACTGGCTTTTTGGGGAAAAGGCCGAATCAGTTGGCGCTGACGGGATTACACGCTGCCAAAGTTTGAGAAGCGCCATTGCCACCAGTAGTAGCCCAATTCCCTTACTTAAGTACGATCCGACAAAGGGGATAGCACCTTGGAGTTTAGAGCCTAAAAAACCCAAAGTAATTCCCGCCAATAGATATGAAAGCAAGCGACCGCTATTGTACAACCAAATCCCCAAACTACTGGGAGCCGCTCTTTCTTTAAGGAGCGAGCAAACCAGCGGCGAGCACATAAAGCCACAGTGCAATGAACTAGCAAAGCTGAAGGTAAACACGGCTCCAAATCCAATCAGAGTTAATGGATCCACAGCACTGAGCATGGCGTCAGCAGAGGGACCGTGTGTATGGTGATGCATAAGCTTTCTCCTAAAACTTGTCGGCACTGTGATACGCCGCTTTTGCCAACCGATCTCAGTGGTTTTTGTTGCCGAGGCTGTGAAACAGCCCATGGGATGATTACCAGTTTGGGCTTGGGTGAGTATTATAAACTAGAACGAAAATCTGAAGGGCTTTTTGGTAAAAACACCAATTTCGATTGCAGTTTATTCGATAGCGAGGAATTTCAGCAGCAGTTCGTGATAAAAGAGTCATCTGATAAGCATCAAGCCTCGTTGTACCTATCAGATCTGAATTGCTATGCCTGCGTATGGGTATGTGAAAAAGCTATCGAGAAGCTCTATCCAGGAACTAAGATTCTATTGAACCTTGCCCAGGGTTCTGCAAGACTAACCTACAATCCCTCTCAGGTTCAGCTAAGCGCCATTGCAAAAGTTCTCGCAGACTTAGGTCATGAGCCAAGCCCTAATCCTCAATCAGAGAAGCCATCGAATCTGCCAACGATTCGGGTCGCCGTAGCTTTTTTCTGCCTGATGAATATCATGCTACTAGCTACAGCTGACTACCTTAGCTACGACCTCGATGGATCGATGTTCTTTCATCCCTTTCGCTTTATTTCCATGGTGTTAGCTGCTGTGATTGTATTCTTTTCGGGCTTTAGTTTCTTTAAAAACTCATGGACAGCTCTGAAAAATCGAAACATCGACGTCGATATTCCCATTGCTTTGGCGATCTTGCTAGCCTTTGGCCTCTCTAGCTACAACACCATAAAGCTCAGTGGTGATATCTATTTTGACTCTATCGCAGCCATAGTTTTTCTGCTGCTCAGTGGTAGAGCCTTGCAAAAAATTGCCTATGATCGTTGTGTCCGTAGCTTTCTTATGGAAAAGTCCCAGGAAGTTACCTTTTGCCGGGTTATTGATGAGGCAACGGGAGATATCTCACTGCTTCCCAATCATCAAGTCAAGGCAAACACAACCCTTAGACTCCTACCAGGAGATTTGAGCCTTTCGCGATCTATCGTGCTAAATGGTCAGTCAGAGATTAGTCTCGAGTTTATCAATGGCGAGACAGAGTGGATCGATGTATCAGAACAGGACGAGATCCCTAGCGGCGCCTTAGTCGGTTCAAAACCTATGACCGTAGTCACACAAGAAAGCTTTAATGACTCTTATCTGAACTACCTTCAAGGTACGGCCGACGAGTTAATGATCAATAAGGGTCAACTACTGACCCTCTCTGATAAGATGTCGCGCACCTTGGTCATCGGCATCCTTAGTATCAGCACTTTGATATTTCTATCATTCTTGACAACAGACCCCACAGAAGGACTGCAGCGAGCGATTGCGACCCTTCTCATCGCTTGTCCTTGTGCCTTTGGGCTTGGGTTTCCCCTAACGATTGCTAGGGCCTTCCAACTAGGAATCAAAGACAGTGTGATCTTTAAAAACCAAAAGGCCTTAGAAAATCTCGCAAAAGTTAAAAATATCTTCTTTGATAAGACAGGAACCTTAACGTCTGCTGTTCCCAAATTGAAAGCTGGCTATCTTACAGAAGACTTTAAACATTTAGAGACTCTCAAAGGTTTGTGCCAGCAGTTGGTAGGCTATTCGCAGCATCACGTGATCAAAGGTCTCGCTCAATGGAGTGATAAATCTCTTAGAGAGATTAAAGTCATATCAAATTTTACGGAAGTCTTTGGTCAAGGGGTTTCCTTTGATTGCGACGGTGAACCCTATCGTATTGGCAAGTCAAGCTTTTGTGGAATAGACTCAGATAAGTTTAATATAGTCGTCACAAAACGCGGTGAAATTCTTGCGGGATTCACCTATCAAGAAGCCCTTCAAAACGGCTCTGAAGCCGCCATAGCCAAGCTAAAAACCATGGGACTTTCTCTAGGTGTTTTAAGTGGTGATAAAAACGACCGCGTGGACCTACTATCCAAAGAGCTTGCCTTGGATACAGATCAGAGTAACACCATACTTGGCGATCTATCTCCCGAAGACAAAGCCCGGCTGATTGCCGAAAGTTCTGCATCAGCAGCCATGGTAGGAAATGGGATCAATGACTCCATTGCACTAGCCAAAGCACATGTCAGTGTTGCCGTCAAACATGCGAATGCCCTAGCGCAAAAATCTGCTGATATTTGTCTAAAAGATGAGAGTCTACTGTCACTGGTAAAGGCTATTCAAATTGCAAGGGAATGCCGTAAAGCTATCATAAGAGCCTTTAGTTTTGCTCTAGCCTTTAATATCAGCGGCGTCATATTAGGGGCATCCGGCGCTCTTAGCCCAGTTGTGGCCGCTGTTTTGATGCCATTTAGTTCATTAACCGTAATCTTGATTGCTTCACGATGGAGGCCTCAATGATAGTGATATTCATGCTGATCGGAATCAGTTTTATTTTGGGTGCAGGAGCGCTCGTCAGTTTTATTTGGGCAGCTAAATCTGGTCAATTCGATGATTTGGAGCGACCGGCTGAAGAAATACTTTTTGATGATTTTTTTGGGAGGAGTTAAACAATTGGCAAATCTAGCAAACGCAGGGCCTGAGGTCTATGATGATCGCGCAGCCCGCCTATTTCTCTGGGCCACATTACTTTGGGGTATCGTGGGTATGTCCGTTGGCGCCTTAGCCGCCTTACAACTAGCCTTTTGGCCCGCTAACGGTGGGATTAGCTGGCTAACATTTGGTCGTATAAGACCAATCCATACTGATGCCATGGTATTTGCCTTTGCCGGTAACGCCGTGTTTGCTGGTATGTACTACTCCCTACAGCGCCTTTGTAAGAAACGACTTTTTTCCGATTTTCTCACCAGTCTTCACTTTTGGGGCTGGCAAGCAATTATCGCCGCCACTGCCGTCACTCTTGCCCTTGGCATGACCCAAGGAAAAGAGTATGCGGAGATGGAATGGCCTATTGATTTGGCTATTGCAGTCATCTGGGTAGTGATGTGTATTAACGTGTTCGGAACCATAGCCAAACGACGAGTAGAGCATCTCTATGTCGCTATTTGGTTCTACATCGCGTCGATTATAACCATTGCTGTTCTCCATATTGTCAATAACCTTGCGATTCCCGTCGGGGCTTTCAAGTCATATTCCATCTACTCAGGTGTACAAGACGCTCTCGTTCAGTGGTGGTATGGGCACAATGCCGTCGGCTTTCTACTAACGACTCCTTTTCTCGGAATCATGTACTACTTTCTGCCAAAAGCTGTCGATAAGCCTGTATACTCCTATCGGCTTTCCATCTTACACTTTTGGGCCTTAATTTTTGTCTATATCTGGGCAGGGCCGCATCACCTACTATATACGTCGCTGCCCGAATGGGCACAGTCCCTTGGCATGGTATTTAGTTTAGTTCTTATTGCACCTTCATGGGGTGGTATGATTAATGGCCTTTTGACGATGAGAGGTGCCTGGCATAAAGTTCGTGAAGAGCCTGTCTTAAAGTTCTATGTGCTGGCATTGACATTTTACGGTATGGCAACACTTGAAGGTCCTTTACTTTCCATAAAGAGCCTAAATTTATTGTCTCACTATACCGACTGGACCATCGCTCACGTTCATGGCGGCGCTTTAGGCTGGCTTGGTGGAATGGTATTTGGTATGGCCTACTGGCTAGCACCCAAACTATGGAATACAGAGCTCTACAGCAAAAAATTGGCTAACATGCACTTCTGGATTGCTACTATCGGCCTTCTCCTTTATGTCTCTTCCATGTGGACTGCGGGTATAACTCAGGGCCTTATGTGGATGGCCACCACAGAGGAAGGACTACTCAAGTACCCGAACTTCTTGGAGACGGTTCTTGCATTGATCCCTCTATACTGGGTCCGCATGATCGGCGGAACCATGTACCTAGCTGGATCTGTACTATGTGTCTATAACATCTACAAAACGGCAAAAGCGGGTCAGCCGGTGGATATCGAGGTGGATACCAGTAACGATCGCCACGTAGCCCCAAGAACCTTCCACGAAAGGCTTGAAGGAAAAGCCTTTCCTCTTACAGCCCTGGCTCTTGTTGCCGTGCTTATTGGTGGCATCGTAGAGTTCGTCCCGGCATTCCTTTTGGAGACCAAGGTTCCAACGGTCACAGCGACAACTCCTTATACGCCACTAGAACTTCAAGGGCGTGACATCTACATAAGAGAGGGATGCTACAATTGCCACTCTCAGATGGTTAGGACCCATCATAAAGAAGAGTTGCGCTATGGACCGCACTCAAAAGACTATGAATTCCTCTACGACTTTAATTTCCAGTGGGGTTCAAAGCGAACAGGACCGGATCTTCATCGGGTGGGCAAAAAGTATCCTGATCTCTGGCACTATAGGCATATGCTAGATCCTCGGCTCACATCACCTGGATCAATCATGCCATCATACCCTTGGTTATTTGATTCTAAGGTCGACACTAGCCTACTAGCAGCAAAACTTAACGGTTTAACTAAGCTTGGTGTTCCCTACAAGGACTCCGTCTTACAAGACCCTGTAGCGGCGTACAATGAGCAAGCCGATGTTATTGTTGCCACCTTAGCAGCTGAAGGTATCACAGCTACAAATGATCTCGAGATTATCGCCATGATCGCCTATCTCCAAAAACTAGGAACAGAAAGGGCTCCCGATGAAGCATCTCATTAAATCTGCCTTGGAAGCAGGAGAATTTGGATACTGGGGCGTTACGGCTCTGCTATTGTTTTTTTCAGTGATGATCGGCGTCGGCATCTGGATTATGCGACCGGGATCTAAAGCCTACTATCAATACATTTCCTCTCTAGCGTTGAAAGGAGAGCGTGACCATGAGCAAAAATAAACTCGATGTCGAGCGACCCTTTGTGGTCGATGGAATTAAGGAATATGACAACCCATTGCCGTCCTGGTGGTTAGTCCTATTTTACGGAACCATAGCTTTTGCAGTGGTATACCTGATCTTTGTTCATATCATGGATGGCCCAACCTTGGATGACGAATTGATGGCCGATAGAAGCGCTCACACAGAGCTAGTTGCGGCTCAAGAAAGTCAAAATGCAGGTGGTAACCTAGCCGAAGATATTAAAAACCCTGAGCTCATTGCCGAAGGAAAAACACAGTATGTAGCCAACTGCGCTGCCTGTCACGGACAGGCGGGTGAGGGCTTGGTCGGTCCTAACCTAACAGATAAATATTGGTTACATGGCGGGTCGCCCGAGGCCATTATGCAATCCATCAACGATGGTATTCCTGAAAAAGGGATGATCGCCTGGAAAGCAATCTTAGGGACCCAAAAGGTCAAAGCTATCACTGGATATATCGTTTCCATCCAAGGTTCCAATCCGCCAAATGCGAAGGAGCCTCAAGGTGACGAGTATGCAGAATGATGATGCAGGGAGCCTAAGGGCTCCTACTGTTAAAGAAGATGGCGGCCGGCGCTGGATATATCCAGACCGGCGCAAAGGTCGCCTTTCTAACATAAGAAAGTACCTAGCGATCTTTCTTATGGCAATTTACCTCATCGTTCCGTTTTCCACCCTCGGTGGTTTACCTCTGATTCGACTGGATGTTTTGAGTAGTCAAGCTTACTTCTTCACCCTAGTCTTTCCTTTCCATGATACTAGCTACCTAGTGTTTCTATTAATTCTAGCAATGCTTCTGCTGTTTTTAGGAACAGCTCTTTTCGGCCGAGTTTGGTGTGGCTACGGCTGCCCGCAAACGGTTTTTGTCGAGTGGTTAATTCGCCCTATAGAAGCGCTTATCGAAGGCAACGCGAGAAAACGGCAAATCCGTGATAAAGGACCATGGAATGGGGATAAAACTTGGCGAAAACTCGTCAAGTATTTCTGTTTCGGCATCATTGTTTTAATCATTTCTAATGCCTTTCTTGCCTATTTTGTCGATCCAAGATTGGTCCTAAGCTGGATGATGCAGTCCCCAGCAGAACAGCCCACAGCATTTGCAGTGGTGATGTCCGTTGCCGGATTACTGTTTTTTGATCTTGTATGGTTTCGCGAGCAATTCTGTTCGTTTTTGTGTCCTTATGCTCGCTTTCAATCCGTCATGATCGACCGGGATACACCAACCATTGCTTATGACTTTAAGCGTGGCGAACCTAGAGGGCGCAGCAAACAAGGTTCGGGAGATTGCATCAACTGTAATCATTGCGTAAGAGTATGCCCAACTGGAATCGATATTCGTAATGGTCTCCAGCTTGAATGTATTCAATGCGGCCGCTGCGCCGATGCTTGTGATCAAATCATGACCAATCTCAAACGCCCTAAAGGGTTGATTCGCACGGCTACCGCGAATCACATCGAATCCCCCGGTGAAGGAAAGTTGCGGATTCGCCCTCTTTTCTATCTACTAGCCTTGGCAGTCACTATCGCTATAGGTGGTTCGAGGATCTACTTAAGATCTGACATAAAGTACAATATCGTCAGAACCCAAGGCACCTCTTATACCAGATTACCTGATGGTAGATTGAGCAATTTTTTTTCTGTCCGAATCAATAATCAAACAGCCCGCAACTTGAAGGCCGGAGTCGCTGCCGGAGATCATATCGAGATAGTATGCGGCATCTGTAGCGAAGACCTAAAACCTCACCAAGAACTATCAGGTAATATGATCGTCATTTTTCCTGAGACTCTTTCGCGACATAGTATTGACGTAAAGCTAAATCATTCGGATGATGCAAAACTACCTTTAATACTTCCAGATATAGCACAAAACTGATAAGAAATCGCTCATGGGCCTCACTACGAGGCTTCCTGTTCAGGAACCTGCTCCTCATCTGGCAGCGTATATAGGGTCATGGGGTCTGCGATTCCCCGCAGCTGAAACTCACCGCAGTTGACAACTGGCAAATCTAAATGATGGGAGACTGTTTCTGTAAATAGAATTTGACCAGGCTTCGCTCGGCCTTCCACCCGGGAAGCCACATTCACAGAATGACCCAAGGCCGTGTAATCTGAACGCTTTTCAGTGCCAAAAACACCAACCAATGCCTCTCCCTGATGAATACCCACGCGCATTTCCAACTCCAAGCCATAGAGTTCCAACAACTCATCATTGAGAGCGATAAGTCGCGCAACCATTGCCTGTCCGCAAGCTATGGCATGCTCCGCCTGCTGACGCGTATCGACATTCTGAGGGGCAGAAAAGATCACCATAACGGCATCACCAATAAACTTGTCGATAAGGCCGTGGTTTGTATAGATCTCCTCTGTCATGCAGTTCATAAAACGATCTAAGATATCAATGGTCTGGTGACTTTTCATTTCCGAGGTTAACTTAGTGAAGCCGACAATATCGGCAAAAAGTACAGTAATTGTATCTTGATGTGGGTTCATATTGATTTCGCAGTCACCGTGCAGAATATCTGTAATCAGAGAGGGGGGAAGAAATCGATTCAATATTCCCATTTGCATCTGCTTTTGCAATTTTTGTAGCTTTCTTCCTTTGGCGATCATACTAATTGCGAAGAATAACAATAATAGAACCAAAATACAGATTCCGACCGCTAATGTTCGAATCACTTTTATGTTTTTAATCTGAGCCGCTTGGAGATTGACCTCGGCTTCTAGACGTTTATTTCTTTCTTCCTCTGCTTCAAGACCAAACTCAACTTTCATTTTGGCAAAGTTTTTTTCATCCTTACTTTTTTGAACCTTAGCTTCATTCTCTTTAAGCTTTTCGAAGAACATCAAGGCTCTATCGTAGCGCTTTTGTTGTTTGTACGCGTTGTAACTTATCCGATCCAGACGCATATGATCTCTAAGATACGCCTCTGGAAAAATACTTCTGGCTTTGCCCAAGAATTGATGGGCCTTTTTATAGTCAGCCTGCGAGATATCTAATTCAGCCAAACGTGTATACACCTCGCCCTGCCAAATCTTTCTCTCGAGCCGCTCAAACAGCTTTAAAGCAAGGTTTAGATGGATCCGAGCCTTCTTGGGATGATTGGTCAGACTCTCTAAACTACCCAGGGCCACATGGGAGGCGGCAGTAAGAAACTCTCGATTTAAGCTCGTCGCAAGCTGCAAAGAGCTTTCAAGCGGTGACCGTGCCTTTTCTAAAAGCGAAGGATCTTTTAGACGCTTAGACTCGGCGAGTAGCAGCTGGCCGTAGCTGTGACTAATATTCTGACAAAAATTCCTCAATTCGTTTACTTGACAGAATGATTGCAGCTCTTGGTAGATTTGAAGTGCTTTTAAGTGCTTTTGATTGATCCCCCGTTCGCGCGTAAGTGGCAGCGAGATAATCTTGCATGGCTATGCGATCAAGTTCTGTGATGTTGCTAGCCTGGTTCAAAGCCGCAATCCCTTTACGCAATACTGGTAAGGCTTCCTGAAACTGTCCCCTGGCTAGAAGCTGAAAGGTTTTATGAGAGTACGCTTTAGCCGCAATGCGATAGTTTTTATCGCTCATCAGTTGCTCGGTGTAACGATCAAGAATTTGGTGAGCTTCGTCGTGATCGAAGTCTGATTTTGAGATAAGAAGCGTCAGGTACTCGTGCTCCATCCCAAGTTTTTGTGCCATATCCATGGCCAAATCTAACTGTTTATTTGCTGATTCGCTAGGACCACGGTCGTTGGTTTCGCTAAGGATGGTTACGAGCCGCACATACTCCTGAGGATTTTGATCAGGACTAAACTTCGGAAGGATTTCCCCCGCCCAGTCTCGTAGCCGTTCAGGGTCATCACGTAGCCACCACTCCAAATTTTTGGACTCGCTCAAATTGGGCGGCCATGAGTTTGCAACGGCAAACCTACTCAATCCGCACAGTATCCACAAAGCTCCAAGAAGTCGAAGAAACAAGGGCAACTCTTTTTCTAAAAACACGAACTATATAGGCAGGGTATCGGAACATCAGATCCATCTGTTAGCCAAGTGCTTCATCGAAACTGGTAAAACAAAGGTTTTTCATAAGGATTGGCAAAAAGGCAGCTTTGTGAACTCACAAAAATCGATAAACTTTTGAAGAGTGTTCATAGACTACTAGGGAGGAGTAAGAATTCTTACAAACCGTATTTATCGTCAAAATAATCTTTCATATTCGCACTATCGACCGAGCCCAAAGCAGAGTTATAGAACATCACTTCTGCAATTGTTCCGCCAAAG
Source organism: Pseudobacteriovorax sp. (assembly GCA_013215145.1). Classification (GTDB taxonomy): domain Bacteria; phylum Bdellovibrionota_B; class Oligoflexia; order Oligoflexales; family Oligoflexaceae; genus DT-89. The sequence continues at coordinate 12,225 of JABSRP010000030.1, read as the reverse complement.
ACATCAGTTGAGCCTGGTCGTCGCCCGTCATGTAGAAGGATATTATTCGACACTGCACCTAAGGCAATGGTACCTCCGTGAGTAAACAAGAGCCCGATACCAGTGGTGGACGTAAACTGATCATTGATCGAAAGCGTCTTCATATTTGCCGGTTGATCCCAAACCGCTATGATTGAGTATGCTGTATTCGGCTGTATCGGCAGACTGATATGAGCATGACTCCAAGGAGTGGTGACCCCACCATCATCGTTGGGTAAGTTGAATGAGTTAAAATAAAGTAATCCATTCTCGATGTAAAAGATTATCCCGCGGGACGTACCACCTTGCTCGTATAGGACTTGCAAGTCGTTGACATTATTGCCTGTTTCAATAACAAAACCAAAGCTCTTGCCATCATAGGGCCCTTGATTATTGAGTAAGTCTGAATTGGCAATTTCTAGATGATCATCGACTCCATCAAAGGAGATAACATTATTGCCATTCAAACTGCCCACAGATAATAGAGGCTGTTGGGATGAATTACTCTGATTGACGGTTTGATTATCAGTGGCGTCACCCCAACTCGTGACCTGATTACCGCTAAGAGTGACTTCTGAGTCGGCTGTTAACCACATACTTATAGATGAATGTGGTGTAAAGGCCTCATCATCGTTAATCTGTATATTTACTACACCGTTCGATATCGTATACTGAGGCACGCTCGACAATATCACGGTGATATTCTCTACCCCTTCAGTCTGATTATCATCAAGTATTTGAATCGTTTCCGAACCGGAAATAGACAGAGCTGGTATCGTAATCGCGCCTTGGGTCATGGCAAAATCTTGAGTCTCCATAGCGGAGCCTGAAAGACTGTAAGATACAATTAGGTCCTGACTTGAAATATCGTTTCTCACCACCGTTAGGGTGAAACTTTCCCCTCCGTTTTCGTTAACCTGGCTCTTATCAACAGACAGCGACACTGTTGATTGGGTGTAGCCGTATTTTCTATTTAGAGCTTCGAGGACACCAATAAAATCAGAGTCACCCAGACCAACGTTATAGGCCAAAAACTCAGCGATATGCCCAGAAAAATTGGCTCCTGATGTGGTCGAACTACCGTCTGGAAACAAGGTGCCACCGGCACCACCACCTAAACCGATGTCATCAGAATGATTGAAAAGTTTACCGACACCTGAGGCCGTACCTACTAGGCCACCATTTAGGTAACAACTCATAGTTTGTGTATTTTGGACCATTCTCATGGCTACAATATAAACCGTATCTGTCGCTATCGATTCAGAGACGACTTTATTCTGCCAGGGTGTTGTAGCCCCGCTATCGTCGTTGTTGTCGTTCCAAGCATTGCAGAATACAGAGCCATTTTCGATGTAAAGGGAAAGACCACGAACCGAACCACCCTGCTCCCACAGGATTTGCCGTCTTGAGATATCTTGACTGGTCTTGAAGGCCATAATCAAAGACTTTTCCGTGTAGGGGCCACCCATGTTAATGGTACTGGAGTCAGCGATTTTAATAACATCATTTGAGCCATCGAATAATGCAGCGTCGAGCCCATTGACACTGGCGCCTGCGAAGGCTGGTCTAGCACTCGAGGAAGACTGACTACCATCGTTATTGCCAGAGGATAAATCATTCCAGCCGGTTAATAATCCACCTGATACCACCATAGACGATTGGTCGAATAAGACCACCTGCCCGGTCTGGGTATAACCAGTATCGGTGTCCAATATCAGTGTTGTGGCTGTCCCGTAAGTATAATAGTTTTGATTCGCGCCCAGTTGAACTTGAAGTAGCTCTCCTGTTTCTGCGAATAAGTCGTCCACCAGTTCGATAGTCACGGTAACGCTTGTACTTCCTGCGGGGATGGTTACCGTCATGGGAGGCACCACATAATCGTCAACGGGATCAGCGGTTCCACTTATGATAAGATCCACATCCAAGGCTGAATCATCGAGTTCGGTGACTTTTTTGATGATAAACTGGGCTTGACCTGTGTTTTCGTTAACCGCAGCGCTGACCGCTTCAACGATCACGACATTTGCCAAGCCTTCCGCAACCGTATCTTGAGCTCCTGCCACCCTTGTTATGACAAAACCAATACTATCATTTTGGGCAACAGGGTTAGAAAGCTGCTCCGTGACCTCAACCTCTGCAATCTCTCCGGTCGGACCAATGAACGTCGAGGACTGCCCCTCGCCCGTATTGAAAGATCCTTGCAGGGTGTAGGCGACTCCATTAAGTTCGAAGGAGTTCAAACCCGCTAAGCAGCTACGATCGTACAGGTATAGGGACACCTCTGCTGAGGACACCTCTTGTTCAATGGTGTAGCCACTGGCACATCCGGTTATCGTTAGAACCTGTGAGGCCACGGTATTGGCTAACTGGAGACCGTTACCAAACGATATGGGTATGGACACCCTATTGAGGTTATTCATATCCTCCGAAACTGTGCTGTCTTTAAAAACAACATCCGTCTGCCCCTGTTGACAAGACATCGTCAAAAGTATTATGAAACCTGTGATGTACTGAGTGAGATGCACTTCAATACCTGCCTACCAATGAACTTTCTCTTACGTGGCCTATCGGTAATAATACTTACGATCTAAAAAATACTTTCTTACCTTGACGTACGAAGTTTTTATCGTTTAATATTAAATACTTACGATAGCGCATAGTCTCTTTAAATGAGTGGAATTATTTTAGTAAAGTTTCTGATGCCAGCAGATTTCAACCTACCCTGGGCCGGAGGGAATGCTTATCGGCAGTAAAAGTCTGGGTCACATCTGCGCCTTTCTATGCGCCGTGATATTTTCATGCCATTACCTTGTTGCGAAAGAGGTCATTCAAACAGTCGACCCTCTTGTTTTGGGGGCGTTCAGAGGGTTGATCGGAGGTGGAATCCTAGCGATGGCTTTTCCAAGAAAACTGCTTCTAGGCATCAACCTGAAATCTGCTGCATCACTAGCCACGATCGCCATATTTACTTTTGTTATTAATCAAACCCTCTTCCTAAAAGGACTAAACCTCACAGACTCGGTGGATGCTGCCTTGATATCGAACACCATACCTGTCGTGAGTCTTTTGCTTGCTATCTTGTTTAAACTAGAGTCTTTGTCTCTTAAAAAATTCAGCCTAGCGATGATCCCACTTATGGTGATAGCCTTTTATTTTTATTATTTAGCAAGATTTAATCTTATCGATACGCTTTTAGGAAACCTTCTCATTTTCCTAAATGTCGTATCGTTATGCATAGGCTTTTCCCTACTGAAAAAAATACTTGGCGATATGGATCAGGTTACTGTCACTATATGGACACTGTCGTGTGGAGGCCTATGCCTTTTGAGTCTAACTTCGGACGCTTGGACCCAGATGTCTCACTACACACTTTCCTCCGGCAAAGCGCTACTGTTTATGCTATTCGAGGTGATCATATCGACCTCCCTAGCCTATTATTTAAACTATAAGAGTCTAGCATTGATACCCATCTCATCGACTACCAGTTATGTATATTTTCAAGTGCCATTTACAGCGGCCCTTAGCTATTTTGTGGGAGGGGACATGATAAACCCTTGGATCGGCGCTGTGTTTGTTGTCATTCTCGTCTGCAACTATTTACAAAGTGGTGCTGACAATCCTAAATCTTAATGCAATTTCATATTTCTCTTGTTAATTTAACCTTTTTCTAAGGTGGGTAATTTGATCATATTTGGGAAAATTGTCGATGTAATTGTAGCTATCCTATGGTTTGGGATTTCCCATATTCACTCCCTTAAACGCAGTACCATCGAACAACTCAAAAAATTAAAAGCCGGCCTCAGTAGTGAGAAGCAAGAAACCGAATTAATGATTTATACTTACCGTTTGTTTTTAAGCGGCAAGGCTAGTAAACAAGAGATGAAAATTGCCCATGCCCAGCTCAGAGATATTATGAGGACAGTGGGATTAGGAGCATTAGTTATCATGCCCTTTTCATTCCTTACGCTACCCATTCTTGTTAAAATTGGCGAAAAATTAGGAGTCAATGTGCTCCCCAGTTCGTTTCGATCTGAAAAAACGCAACAAGATTCTACTGAACAAAATTTGAATGACTAAAGTGGTGCAATATCCACCGCGAAAACAACTGCTATTTATCTTGAAAAGAAAATTTTCATAATTCTCAAAAAAAGTTTACAAATACCCACCCACAGGTATAGAGTGAGCCCAGACTAAATTGAAATATGTACCTATGCCACGTCCTTTGGTGCTTAACAGCGATCAAACTCGATAGAATTCGAATGATTTCTGGCAGAAAAAAAGAACGGAGACGCTATGAAACGGTTCCTATTAAATCTCATGATTGTCACTTCTCTATTGTTCACGACTCTAACCGTTTTTGCCGAAGTTGTTTTTCGGCAACAATGCAAACTCGAAGAGCCACCGCTGACTGTCTTGCGGGTAAAAACTGCCTATTCCAACGCCTATGCGATCATAGGTCCAGTTCAGACGTTTCTCGTGGACACTGGCGATAGCCGCAGTTGGCGACAGATAAAAGCGGAGATCGAAGAGTTCAATCCTTTGGCCTGGGAACAGCTGACACACATCATAATTACACACGCTCATTTTGATCACGCAGGAAGTGCAACCCGCATACAAGAATTGACCAACGCAGACATTATCACCCACGCGGGGGATGCCTACAGCTATGAAAGAGGTATCACTGATGTTGGTAACATTCGGCAATGGCCCTGGTCTGAAGCGATTCTAGTTCCCGTCATACAAGGTCTATTTCGGTTTAAAAGGGTTTTCTCCAACACGTATTTGGAAGAGGCTGAGTATGATCTTGAGAACATCGTTGTCTCAGAGAGCTTTCCGGCCAAGGGCTATATTTGGCACATTCCTGGTCATACACCCGGCTCCCTTGGTCTAGTGCTAGCATGTGGAGAAACACGATTGGCACTACTTGGGGATACCGTGGTCGGCGAAAACGGAAAATTGGCCAAACAAATGAGCTTTGCTCATGACTGGGACCTCCTAGACGAGCAGTACGAGCGCATCATAGATAAAGATTTTGACCTTATCTTTCCAGGTCATGGAAATACGGTTTTCCGACGCCAAAAGTGAATTAGGGCAGTTCAGTGATAATACCGGCCTGCTTCCCTATTTGAAATGCTGATAAAGCGAATCCTCCACGATTGGGATGATAGGAGCATCTTCCTCATAATTCCAAGAATCCTAAAGCCATTCTGCCCTCTTAAGAGTCAAACACTGCATATCTTTTGCCTGGTGAATATGGGGTAAAATCTAGGATGAAGTCATGCATGGAAGGTGACTTTACATATTTTTAACAGTTCATCGGACCATTTGCGTGCGAAAACTTGTATCGTTTATTAAAGACATCTCAATCCGTTTTTCTCTGAATATGACGATACTCATCAGTCTCGTATCGGCCACCATGCTTTGTGGCTATCTTGTATACGATTACGCAAAAAATCAGAAACTTGAAGACACCTGGGCCATCTACTTTTTGAACCTAGAACAAATTAGCCAAAGGCTTTCGAAGGAGTTTCAAAAGGTATACGAGCTCAAGTCCAATTCGCAAAAGTCGTTTCTCACCAGAGACGTTGTCATCTCACAGCCAGACTATCTAGCTCGCATCAAGGATGAGAGCATTTCAAAATGGGTGAATGATCCGTTTCCTGGTAAATTAGAATTACCTATTCTTACCAAAGGTCTTAAAAATTTAAGGTCCGAAAGACTTATTTTCAGGACTAACGGAAAATCCTATCTAGGCATCATTACAAGTCACAATGAGGCCTCACTATCAGTGGGCAAAAGACTAAAATCGGGTAAGTACTTACTCATATACCGTATGAATCTCAGCAAAATGATTAAGCAACTATATCAGTCCATCGAAACAAGTCGCGTTTACATTGTTTCTAGATCAGGTCAACTCGTTTACAGCGGTCACAAGACTATTGACCGATCTTATGTGCAAAAAGCCGAAAACATCAGACTGTTTATTGCGTCTCCTGTAAACCAAGGGCAATTCGAATTTAAGCACAATAATGAGGATATGTACGGCTTTTTTCAGAAGATTCCTGGTACCAATCTGGTGTTGTTTACCGAGCTTTATAGAAAACACGTACTAAGGCGTCTAGACCAAGGCAAAGACCAGTACCTTACCTACCTTATTGTAATAACAGCGTTCACGATGATTATCCTGCAGTTCATCTTTTCTTATCTTTTTAGCCCCATTAAAAGTCTCTCCCTCGATGCCGTCCGATTAGCAAATGGAGACTTTAGACAGGCCGTCGTCGTGAATGGTTTCGGTGAATTGAGATCACTTGCCAAATCATTTGATACGATGAGACAAAGACTCATCAATCGCGATAGTGAATTAGCCGACCTCCATGACGAAAAACTGATCAAGGAGAGGATTGAGATAGAACTAAAAGTCGCAAAACAGCTCCAAGACAACTTTATGCATAAAATTCTGCCTTCAGAGTTTAATTTTATCGCTATTAATGAATTATACCAACCAGCGAATGAAATAGCTGGAGACTGGTTCTCATATTTTAGCAACGGTGAAGAAACTTATGCAGTGGTAGCAGATGTATCAGGTCACGGAATTGGTTCAGCCTTATTCACTAGTATTCTTTCTTCTCTGTTCGTTGAACACTTTATTGGTGCGGAAAAAGGAAGCTGTAGCGATTTCATCATACAAATACAGAAGATTTTTAATACGATTGGCAAAGGAAAGATTCATGCAACACTTACACTTATAAAGGTCCTCCATCAAGATAATGAAGTTCGACTTTATAATTGTGGACATGTGCCAACCTTTGTCATTCACAAGGATAAAACGGTGAAGCCCATCGTTTGTCCCTCTAACCCATTAGGTCTAGACTTACCACTATCCGTGGGGAAAAAGCGCTTCTTCTATAAAGATCCATGTCGTATATTCCTATATACAGACTGTTTACTGGAAAAACACCCAAAATTTAGATCAAAGCAACTTCGTCAGGTCCTTAAGGAACAAGCAGATGTACCAGCATCCAACTTTATCCCAAAATTGTACAGAAAATGGCAGCAAGGTATCACGGACGAAATCGATGATGACTTATGTATGATGCTAATCGATGTTAAACCAATAAAGAACAAGTTTGAACCAATGGAATGAAAAACCTAGCTTATTACAAAAATAATAATAATGATAACCACGATCTCACTGGTAAGGCGATTAAATTTGTTTGTCTTTCTGGTTTAGTGTTTAACCTACTATCAGCCTTTCTCTGTTATGCAGTTGTCCAATTTAATAACAATGTAGTCAATCATATTCTTATGAGTCAGATGGTTGCCGCTTCCATTTATGGATTCTGCCTCTACTCATTGAAAGAAAAGGTTCTTTTATCTAAGATACTGATTTGCTTAACGGCAAATGCTCAAGTTCTGAGTATTTGCTTTATCGCAGGAACAGATTCCATGGTGACAATTTTTTTTGTGGTATGTTTTTGCCTGCCATGGCTATTTTTTACTCATAGTGAAAAGGTCTTTTCCTACTCTCTAAGTCTATTCACTGCATTATCTAGTTTAATTGTAACTTTTCTTTACGATTATGGAATCCTTAAACAGTTAATACAGGGAGCAGAAAACAAGAATCCAATATTTCATCTCATAAATACTGGGCTAGTCTACATCATCCTAATTTATCTAATGAGTCTCTTTTCGAGGTTGATCGCCGAAAGAGAACTTTTGATCATATCAGAAAAACAAAAGTCCGAATTATTGCTGCACAATATGTTACCAAAAGAAATTGTACATCGCCTTAAACAAGGAGAAAACAGAATTGCCGATGAGATCGATCGAGCTTCCATAGCTTTTGTTGATATCTCAGGTTTTACTCAATTTGCAAAAACACAAACAGCCAATCAACTGGTTAATGTACTAGACAGTCTTTTTACCATGTTCGATGATGTCGTCGCAAAGCACAATGCCGAAAAGATAAAAACTGTCGGCGATGCTTATATGTTTGCGGCCGGGGTACCAAAACCACAACAAAATCAAAGCGAAATCGCCGCTAATATCGCCCTAGAAATGATGATGAAAACAAAAATCTGGAGAGAAAAAAGAAATCTAGATCTAAAAATCAAGATAGGAATCCACTGCGGACCGGTAGTAGCCGGGGTCATAGGAAACGATAAAGTAGTCTATGATCTTTGGGGACATTCGGTAAACTTATCTGCTAGACTACAGTCTACGGCAGAGCCCGATAGCATTCATATATCTAAGGATTTTGCAGAGAGCTTGCCCTCCTCATATGGTAGTGAGCCATCTAAGGAGATTTGTAAGATTAAGGGGCTAGGTAAACTAGAAACGTACTACCTTAAAACTGGTTCCATTAATTGGACCTAATCCTAGAAAATGTCATTGGTTAGAATTTTGTATCTAGCTTATGTTGCCCCTCTTACAAAGGGGGGAATGTATGAACTGCATTCATTGTGGCAGTGCTCAGTTTATCATACGCAAAGGATTCTATACCAGACCAAGTGATGGCAAGAGATTTCAGCGATATTATTGTAAAACCTGTAAAAAGCGCTTTTCTGAGAGAGTTTGGGCCATAGATTATCGCTATCGTAAACGAAGGATATGCCAACTAGTCTTCCGCTCCTTAGCTAAAGGCGTTTCTCAGCGAACTTGTGCCTTTTTGCTTGACGTCACGCGAGCAACCATCGCAAGGCGTGTTGTGCGATTTGGGGAGATATGCGAGCACAATCTAAATGTCTATCGTCAATCTCGCAATCTATCCCATCAAGTGATGTTTGACGAGCTGGAAACATTTGTCCACACGAAATGTAAGCCTCTTACAGTTCCTATTGCAGTCGGAGCTGGAACTCGGAAGGTTCTAGCATTAGGAGTCGGTTCCATAGCTGCAAAGGGTAAACTTGCTGACATTTCTCGTAGAAAATATGGTCCACGTAAATGCCAGAGACGGCAACTACTTAATCAGCTTCTAAAAGACTTAAAGGATTGTACCCACAAAAAAACCGTTTTTCATACCGATAAAAGCCAGCACTATAGTAAACCCATCAAATATCATTTCCCCATGGCGACACACAACACAACCAAAGGAAGGCGTGGTTGTGTTGTCGGCCAGGGAGAGCTCAAACGAGGTGGCCACGATCCTCTATTTTCCCTAAACCACACCTATGCTATGTTTCGCGACAATCTAAAAACCTTAAGCCGACGCACATGGTGCACCGTAAAAAAGGTAGAAAACTTTCGCAACTTGCTGTTTATTTACGCATGGCTTCATAATCAGTGGGTGGAAAAAGGACCGAAAAGGAACAAGATATCGAGCTGCTTCTATCGGGGGTTGAATTCAAAGATGGAATCATGGTAACCAGTCATTCTCACCAGGAGGCCGCTTACGGCTAATCCACAACAATCTGCGATAGCTCCTCTAAACAGCAAAACCGGCGAGTTGTTTAAGAGATTTTTACCTGCAATTGGCAATAGTCGACTAAAAGAACTCAAAGGCAATCTAAAGAGACAACCAGTTCTCAGGGCCATGTTCGCTAAGATAAGTGATGTCAGTGAAGCTTTGAACCCGATCATCCGTGGGTGGATTAACTACTACGGTAGATTCTACCCATCACGACTGAAAATTCTCTTCAAAAACATCAACGAAAGGATCGCAATATGGCTTAAGAACAAGTATTGTAGAAGCAAACGCGGAGGCAGTATGCCGAGAGCGTATGCGTTCTTAAGATCTATCTTCAAAGCTAATCCTAACCTGTTTGCACATTGGAAATACGGATTGTCCACGTTCTAAAGGAAGCGGAGTGAATCGAGAGGTTCACGCTCCGTTTTGCGAGGGGCTGAGGGTGAAACTCCCTTGGTCTACTCACCAGGGGAGGGGAGTGGTGACACTTCCCCTTACCCGACAATTTTCTCAATTTGGTAAACTATCAAATGGCGAATGTCAGTTATTTGTATCCTCAGCTGCCTAACTGCTTTGAGCTGAGTTAAAAAACAGGAGGATTTCCACTGAGGGATGCAGGAAAGTCGGGTCGATGCCATCGTTCAAGGGGCTGTAGTCCCGCAGGGCTATCAAAACCGTAAGATCTGACATTTCATGCGACAATCCTTCGGTTCAGCGATTGCTCCTCTAGGCGACTTTGGTCCATGTGCAGATAGGCCAAGAAGCTACTTTCCTCATCGTCTCGTACGGGAACCAAATTCGCCTCGATGATTTTCAGCGATTGTTGCTCTTCTTGAGGTAGATTCTCAAAGACGTCCCTTTGCATCACGATCATACTTCCTGAGGTCAGACTCTTCAGAGCAATGATTTTTCGGCTTGCTGATTCGTAGCGATTCGCTAACACAACGGCTTTACCCCAAATGTCATGCCGCACTACACCATCCGTCGTAAAATAGGCATTGACTCTACCTTTCGCTATACCAATCGCACAAGTCGTCGAAGATGGCAAAGCGAACTCTCTACATTTTTCATGAAAAAGACCGAGGAACTCACGTGCTAGAGCATAGGCATCAGAAGACAGGTTTTCCGCATGGGAATGAAAAGGATATCCGATGGAACAGAAAAAGCCATCTCCCATCTCTTTGATCATGTATGCCCTGCTTTGCATGCTTTGCGCTTCATACCCTTGCATCATCGACTGCCGGCAACAGGAAAAGAAATTTTCAATCATATGCGACAGCTGAGCACTATTGATCTTCGAACTGGAAACGACATCAAAGCAGAGGACGTAGGCATCCTGTGAACCGACAGGCATCGTCTGTTCGAGGCTACGGCCCTTCTGAATCATATCAATCTGATGTTGGAAAAAAACCTTCTTCATCTGCTCGTAGTTGTGAAGCAATTCCTTGTGTTTGCCGACCCGATCCTTCTCTTTAGAAAAAATCTTATAGCCCATACTGGCCAGCATCAGAATGTTTTCAAGAGCCATCCCGTAAAATACCAAATGGTTCGTCATGATAGGGACCACACCCATCCAGATCAACTGCTGCACAGAGACAGCCAGCATCACCACTCCGAAGGCTGCTATAAATAGAAGAACGTAGAGCTCTTTTCTTAAAAAGAAAATATAGGCAGATATTAGCAAACCCGCAAAGCTCCAGCTAAGATTGAGCACTGTACCATACTTAGCTGATAGACTCGGACTTACACTAGCGAGTAAGAAAATCGGAATATGTGCATACCCAAGCCACCGCAGTATTTTTTCTGACCTAGGGCTTCGATTCTTCAGATCCAGAAAAAGCCCTACAAACATACATGCGAAGAAGCCTGCAAAACCACCTATTGCAAAACCGAAATTCAGTGTAAAACTCGGGAAACTTTCGATATAAATGACGGACCACAACCAGTAACCAAATATTGTCATGCAAATCGTATAGCCCATGTAGTGGAGATAGACTCGGCTTTTGTAAGCAAGGTAAAGCATCGCATTAAACAGGAGACTCATGACAAAGACAGCCTTCAGAAAATACCAAACCTTCTCTGTATTATGATTCGCCTCGCCTAGGGCACTACGGTCATGCCAGAGAGAGAAGGTATTTCGACGTGACATCTCCGTGTCGGTTCGCACTAGCAGGGCTCCCTGATGGAGTGCCGGCACCACGAAGCTCAGGTAACGCTTGTTAAGAGTCTGTTCGGGATGAAGCTGCCCTACTATTTTAGAATCAAAGTAGACTTCGATGATTCGAGTATAGTTTCTGGAATCTGCGAAATAGAGGGTCTGGTCGCTTGATGATGAATTGATGAGTTCAAGCTTGTACCAGATTGTCCCCGGATTGAAGCCTAAATTGAGGATCGGTGAAGTTCCCCGCAGGAATCTATTCTGGGTCTTAGGTTGTATAACTGCTTTGAAGTCAAGCTCAGCTTTCAACCACTCCGTGTAGTGACCCAAAGGCCGTCCTTGCAGATCCCCAAGCTCGCTTACTTCGATAGCTCTTGCCGCTAGCAGAACTGAATTTGAGCTAATTGTAAGTATGATGAAGAACAGATATTGCACGCTACCCCCAATAGTATCCGGGTCGGCGAAGAACCGAAAAGGATAGGTAAAACGAATCAGGCAATTCGGCTCTCAGATTTCTACAACTATTCCATTATGGCATAATTTACTAGGAATCCATCCACCCTGCTTCCCATTTTTTCACCTTGGCGAAACAAATTGGCGAGAGACAGGTCAATATCGTCATAATTTTAGGTAATTAAGGAGT
>JABSRP010000029.1 GCA_013215145.1 Pseudobacteriovorax sp. | reverse complement strand
CATGGCTTTTTCATATCCAGACAACTCCCCAGAAATATTGACCCATATAGATTACAGCCTTAAGTTAACGGCATTGGCTGGTCTAGGTCGGAGGTCTAAAAGTTAGTGTCAAAGCGGCAGAAATAACGACTCAAAAAACCTAGCCACCCTCGCCTGCAACCCGACTCACTCATTATTTGCCAATAATTTCTGACATTTACTCACATATGGACATCACAAAAAAGGAGTGATAGCGAAACCGGGACCAGTTTAAAATCAATAGGTTATTGCACTTTACGAAGGCTCCTCTATTCTCTATAAGGGTTACCCGAAAACCAAGTTGGAGAGTCCACGCCACATGTCTAGTCACGCCCCATCAGAAAAGCCTGAATTCCCTAAAAAAGTCGTCGTCACCGCAGGCATGCCCTACGGAAATAAGGATCTGCACTTTGGTCATATTGGCGGTGTATTCATCTATGCTGATGTGTTCGCCCGGTTTATGAGAGATCGCATTGGCTCGGAAAACGTCTTATTCGTTTCTGGTACTGATGGCTACGGATCGCCGATTGTACAGGCTCATCAGAAGCTTCAAACTGAGTCTGATTATCAGGGAAGTATCGCGGACTTTGTCCAATCCAATCATGACAAACAAAAATCCGTACTGTCTCGCTACGACATATCTTTGGATCGTTTTGCTATGTCGTGTAGTGGCTCTGACAATAAGGCTCATGAGGCCATTTCCAACGAAATATTCAAATCGCTACACAGCAATGGTCAGCTCAAAAAGATGACCACCCAGCAGTTTTATGATCCAGAACATGAAACCTTTCTCAACGGGAGGCAGGTCACCGGAAAGTGTCCTATTCAAGGATGCCAATCAGAAATCGCCTATGCCGACGAATGCTCTCTGGGACATCAGTATCCGCCTAACGAGTTGCTCTTCCCTAAAAGTGTCTTAAGTGGCAAACGGCCGGAAATGCGCGATGTTACTAACTGGTTCATCGATTTGCCTTCATTTCTGCAGCCTTTAGAAGAATGGGTGAAGCGTCTGGATAATGGCACAAAAGGTCGCAGCTTTTACCTGCGCAATATTAGCGAGTTTTTTGAGCCACCTATTGTTCACGTCAAGCGTGACCAGGAAGAAAAAATAGATGAGATTAAGGCCAAGCTGCCTTCGTTTCGGATTCAGGATGGCCAAACAAAAGCCATGCGGTTAGAGTTTTCTTCTTTGGAAGATCGCGAAGAAGCCTGCAAGCGACTCACTGAAGCGGAGGTTCGTTACCGTACTGGAAAAACTCTCGTCCCCTTCAGACTCACAGGTAACATTGAATGGGGCTTACCCATTCCTGAGGTGGATGGACTCAAGGACTTAACCTGGTGGGTCTGGCCTGAATCATTGATTGCTCCCATCTCGTTCACCGCAGCTCATCTAAGTGAGGGTGACGAGATCAATCAAGACTGGAAGCAGTGGTGGTGCCAAAAAGATTCTCAGATTGTTCAATTCATCGGTGAGGATAATATCTATTTTTATGGTATCGCCGAGATCGCCATGTTCTTAGGAACGCAAGGATCGGACCCATCAGAGATTAGCAGCCAACCAGCTGATGGTCAGCTACAACTTCCTCAGCTTGTAGTCAATAATCATTTGCTTTTCCTAGACAAAAAAGCCAGTAGTAGCGGCAAAGTTAAACCTCCGATGGCTGCCGAGCTTCTTGACTATTACACCAGCGATCAACTTAGAGCTCACTTTATTAGCCTTGGTCTCGGACTTCGTAGCGTGAGTTTTCGACCGAAACCATTAAACCCAAATGCAGACCCAAAAGGTGGAGACCCAGTATTAAAAGAAGGTAACTTGCTCAGTAATGTATTCAACAAAAGCCTTCGATCATGCTTCTACACCCTCCAAAACATGTTCGCAGCAGAGTTTCCTGGTGTGCCGGTATCTCAGACAACTCTAGACTGGTGCGATACAGTGATCGCAAAATTTGAAAAGCAGATGATCGAACACGAATTTCACTTCGCCATGGCAACTCTAGATAAGTTTATTCGTGAATCGAGTAAATACTGGGCAGGAGAGTCCAAGCGTGCCGACTCAGAAGACGACGAAGGGATTCGGCAGCAAGCCCTGGTGGACCTCTTTCATCTGTGTCGGGTGGCAACGGTATTGCTCCATCCTATTGCTCCTAAAGGCTGCGCCATTGTCAGGGAGCATTACAACATCCAACATGAGATATTCTTTTCTTGGGATCATATCCGAACCGCCATAGGAGACTTGATCAAGGCTGACCATAAGTTTAAAGAATTGGAGCCTAGAAAAGACTTCTTTGGTAAGCACCCTAGTCAGTTTAAGAAGATGAACTAATCTGGATTCCTGATAAAAATTGCCGAAGGCTAGGATGCCATTGGCGATTTAATCTTTGGGAAACCTTGCCATAGTTTAACTGCCACAAACTCCGCCTGTGGGTCGTTTCGTACCTTAATACCGAGTTCATCAAGTTGGTAGCATCGGTAATTTTCTTTAATGTTTGCCGGCAGCTTATCAAAAACCTTATCCTGGATACATATAATGCTGGCCTTTTGGTCCGTTATTTTTGGGAGTAGGGAGCTACGGAACTGCTCATAGCGGGTCGCAAGGACAACGGAATTGCCCCACAGATCATGGCGAATGGCTCCAGAACCAGAAAAATACGCCTCCACGGACCCCGTAGCTATTCCAATGGAACAATCAATGGCCTCTCCTGATTGTAGAGATTGCATATGACTATGAAAAGCTGACATCAGCCTCTCAGCAAGATTAATGGCGCAATACTCTCTAGTTTCCGAAGGGTACTCGAAGGGATAGCCTACGGAACATAGGAAGCCATCTCCCATCTCTTTGATCATATATCCCAGGGACACTAAATGGTCTCCATCATAGGAATCCATCAGCATAGTCCTAGCATTCTGCAAAAAGGCCTCCCAAGCTTTGACAAAGTTCGAATCCTTGATTTGAGAGCTTGCGATAACATCAAAGGCGAGAACACAGGCTTGTCCCATCCCTACAGGCATGGTCTGCTCGAGGCTCTTTCCTTCTTGAATGCGATTCAGCTGATGTGGGTAGACGAGTTTCTCTAACTGGCTATGCATGTGCTTCCGGTCATTATTCAAGCGGTATATTTGTTGACCAATGGCGATCAGCATCAGTGTCGACTCGAGAGTCGTACCGAACAAAAGCCCATCTTTGAATAATTGATGTTCAAGGATTTCATGGTTGGACAGCACGTTAAGTACCACCCCAAGGATAAAGCAGCCATAAGCAAAGCAGTAAATAAGACTATGCATCGCCTTGGTGCGAAAATAAACATAGGCACCGATAAATAAGAACGATGGTGCCGAAACGATTCCGATTAATTCCATGATCCGAAAGGCAAAATCTGGCAGGACTAGCGCTGCTACTATATTGACCACATTCGCAAAACCACATAACAACGAGAAAGCGTAAATCTTCTTGTAACGCTTAAGCTCAAGAAATTCGATAGAGAATAACACTGCGAAAAGCCCAAGGCTTGCTAAGAAGAGCAGATCGAGCCTGACAAACTCACTTACCAAATTGGGCATCGTTGCTAGGTATAGAACCCAGCCACCAAAAGACAAGAGATACATAAGATAATAAAAATACTGGCGGCTACGATGAATCGTAAAAATTAGGATATTCGCAAGAAGACTCATAACAATCACTGCGAGACAAACAGAGGAGCTAACGGTTCTTGCTTTATCCCATTCAAAGTAGGCCTGCTTGTCCATGGAAATCGAAGGGACTGAATTCCGTGTCTTTGGGTTCACGTAGTGAATGTAAAAGGTCATGTCCGCATGAGGAGGAACACGCGCCGACAAGTATCTTGTGGGGTGCTCTCCTTTTAGACCAAGGGATTGCAGCAGAACTGTCCCACGATAGAAATCAGTCCTCGAGTTTCTGAAGTTTTCGTCCACAATATATAGGGATTTGGTTTCTTCGGTGGTATTCCTCACTTTCAACCTTAACCAGAGGTGTTTCACTTTTGGTCGCTTTTTCGAGATGAGGTCTTTTAATGATAGCGTTTCATTTTCTACAGGCCGAAAGATATCCTGACTAGCAACTTCAGGATGAGTGTCTGTCTCAATTAAATAGTCCATGTACGGACCTAGTGGGGTTTTGTCCACCTTTAAGTCGGCAACATCGAGGACTTTCTGAGCTAGTAGGCAATCTGTCCAAATTATCAGTATGAATAGCACAAGCTTCAATTTAGCTCTCCTTATCATCCGAAATAACGGAAGAAAGAGGAGGTTCGTAAATGGGAAAAATCTACCGATTCCATAGGTTTACATCGGCAAGACGAGGTCAAAAAACCTCGCCCATATTCTACAGTTGTGGAATGATGGATTGACCAATCGTCTCGATCTCTTCGAGCATAGGTGAGGCTTGGATGAGCATAAACTCTAGCCCTGCGTTTTCGTAGGCATGAATGCGCTCCAAAATTTGCTCGGGGGTTCCCACAAGACCTGGACGTAGCCCTCTGTTACTCACCGAGTAGTCTTCAATACTAATAGAAGACCGAAGCTTACTCTGACTAACAAAGTCCTCGTAGCTATGTCGGGCCTCGGGGCTACTGCTGACATCTGTGATAGCTTTTAGCTCATCTTGAGCCTCTTTTTCTGTTTCTCGGCAGATCATATAAGCAGCCATACCGTAATTCAGCTTTGGTAGATCATTGCGCTCGCGCCTTTGATTCATATCAGAGATATGGGATACGATAACTTCCGGGCTATCCCCATGCATAAGGTAGCCGCTGCAGTGTTTGGCTATCATGGTACGTCCCTGCTCTGATTCTCCACCGGCATAAATGGGAACCCTGCCCGATTGCAAAGGTTTCGGTGACAATAAAGCCTCTTTTATCTGATAGTGCTCGCCATCAAAGGAAAAAGGATTCTCCTTTGTGGTTTGCCACATCCCTGAGAGGACTTGAAGAAATTCTTCCGAACGAGCATAGCGATCTTTGTGATCCAACCAACTACCCGTGTACTTTAGCATTTCGTCGCGCCACCATGCGGACACTAAGTTAAGTTCAAATCGTCCATTAGAGATCTGATCAATATTGGCGGCCATTTTAGCAACAAGCCCCGGCAAGCGATAACCGGGACGGATGGCTGCCATAAGACGGATATTTTTTGTGATAGCAGCGAGAGCAGAAACCGTCGTCCAAGCCTCTAACACAGGCTCATCGGCTCCTTTGATATCGTTTAAATTTAACTCAGCTACGAGAACCGTCGAAAACCCTAGCCTATCAGCAGCTAAGGCCACTTGTTTGTTATATTCAAAGGACGCAGACATGGATTCTTCGTTGCGATTGCGTAGCCAACCACCAAAAATCGGTAACCATATGCCAAGTTTCACGAGCGATCCTCCTTTATTAGAGCTTTCAAGTAATCAGCCAATTGCCTCATTCCCGATTGACTACCAAGTTTGGCTTCAATATCGGGCGCGTAGTTGGTATTGCAGTTGATATCGTAGGTATAGATCTCTCCATCCGTCCCCTCAATAAACTCGATACCAGCTATGGAAATTCCTAGGTCAGAAAGCAAATGTTCATAACGTGCGATGAGTTCACTGGGGACTTCGCTGCGAAGTGAGAATAGCGACGCTTCAGCCTGACCATCTAGCTGACAGGTATTGATGCGACAGGCCTCAGCCGGGCAGAGCTCAAAACCATCACTGGTATCGGCATTGATAGCATAAATAAATTTTCCCGCAATAAACTCACAACGGGTGATTTTGGGTTGATTTGGCTGGATATAGGTCTGGAGAATATGCGCGTCATCTGGAGCCTGCTTCCAGCTTTTGCCTTCTAAAAACTCCTCCCAATCAGCCTGCGTTCTGATTAGACTGACACTAATACCTTTGCCACCACAGTCGTACTTATAAACAAAAGGAAAGGTCAATGCTTCGGCAGATTGTTTCAATTCTTCCGCCCCACCCTGCACCAACAAAGTCTTGGGATTTTTTATCCCATGCTTTTGCATCATCTGAGATTGAAACCATTTGCTTCTCTCAACATCAATGGTTTGTCGTCCGTTGACCACAAATCGATGATTTACCTCAAGCCATTGGATTAGCTTTTTTCCAGAACTCAGACTGTAATTGTGATCCCGCGAAAACGAAGAGGCCGAGAGACGATTGACAAACACAGCTTTTGGTGGCGTGACCGTCGTGTCTAGCTGAAGTTTATCGACAAACCAGGGAAGGATTTCTAGATCAAATCGACTCATTTCCTTTTTGAGATGATCAAACCAGTCCTGATTCTCGTAGAGAATGTAAATACGTGATTCCATGTTTGGCTCCATTGGTAGGGAAATATAGCAAAAATTGGTTTTTGCTAAGGATACAGGAAGACCTACCATAAGAGCCCAATAGCTGACAAGAAGTCCTAGGCAAGTAAATCATTTGGCCCTGCAACTTACTATTATTTAAGTCAATTAGGCTGGGTTAGAGGACTCGTTCCATATTCTTTCCACAACATCGACAAACCGGTCCATGGAAACGGGCTTTAAGACCCAACAACGAATCGAAGATATCTGATCTGTTTGACTGGCAAATTGAAGTTCTGAGGTGACAACGACAATAGGGGTGGTAGGGTGAACCCGATGCAATTCCGCCGTAATCTCAACTCCGGTTTTTCCCGGCAAAACGCAATCTAGGACCGCTAGATCGTAGCCATCACCTTTGGCGATACTTTCAAATGCCTCGTCACCGTCGTGAAACAACGTAAAGTTAAAGTCAACATGCTTGAGGTGTGACGCCATACTCGTCTTCAGTTGGATTGCCGTCTGAACGGAGTCATCTACGATTAAGATATTTCGTTTCATAGTCTGCTCCTACGAGATCTGATCAGAGATGAGAAGATTGATACTCTGATGATCAATTCTTTCAGCTATTTTGGTAATAACGAACCGAAACTCCTCCATAAAAACAGAGGGCATCTTCACGTAACACTGTTTGATTGATGACAGCTCGATGAGATGTTCGTCTGTAAGCTCATCGCCAATGGATTCATAAATCGCAAAAAGACGAAATCGATGACCATACGTAGCGGCGGTGACTTTAGGTACCACGCTTTCCTGGTAGTCTTGCAAAACAGCGGAAAATGCTGTTCGATTGTTGTCCTCAATGTATACGAGTAGCGTAAGTATCACGAGATTAGCTTCAAAACTATCACGCAATGGATTGGCTAAGTCCGTCGTAGACTGCATGGCTTTTTTAATGGTGACCAGGCAAGAGGATAAATCGCCTTGCAAAAACTGCCCAAGAGCGTGACCCATTAAAGACAGCGTGATCAACCAATTTGCTTGGGCCATCAATATAGACTGGTTTAGTTTTGCCATGCCCAAATTTTGATCTTCGTTCAGATAGCTCTGACACCCCTCAAGGAAGAGCTGCTTGGCTTTTTCATTAAAATTATCCTGACAAGGATTTTGGATGTCTTGGGTGGAAAGCTCTTTGCCGTCTAGGATAGACGTCAGCACTGACAAAAACCATTGGCCATGATCGCCCTTAATTCCGGTAAAGTTCCATTGCTTCCAGCTATTGTGACTAATAAGGAGACCCAGGGCTTCGGACTCATCGATGACAAGGGCCACGGGCTTATTTAGTCGATTAAAGTTCTCGTTCCAGTCTAATTCATGTCGTCCAATGCGGTCCTGCAACGCTTCGATGTCTTGGCCTGAGACGATGCGAAGCAAAAGGTCATACTTTTCTTTGTCGACCTGAGCCGTCTTCCCTTGGAGCCACCGACTCAAAGTTTCTTTGGCAACACCCAAGCGTCGGGCAATCTCGGTTTTCTTGAGACCACTTTTCTTGATCAGACCGTTGACGTGGTCTGCGTCGATTTTTATTCGCTCTCCAGCCATTCTTTCCCCTTATGGCGGAGTCATCGGAAGGTCGGTGCTATTTCTTAAAAAAATTGACGGAGGATGGCCTGATTTCTCCCCGCGCAGCCCAATAGGGTTAGATTTTTATAATTTTATGTTGTATTTTTAGGAGGTTAGATGACTGTCAATTTTTTTTAGCCATGTTAAATTTTTATACGCTCCGGATCTTGAGTGGCACATACATTTCAGGGCCTTAGCAGCGGAATGAAACTTGTATTATTTGGTTTGGTAATAAGTCAGGCCGAATCAAGGTCTCCAAGAAATTCCGTTTCGATCTTCCCCTTGTTTCAGGGGGAAGACAACTTCCCTCTGAAACAAGGGGAAGCCACTCATGCTAAGCGACCCCTCTGCTCCATACAAAGCCATCATCTTTCATATATTTTCCATTTAATATCAAAAGTTTAACTAGATATCGCCGTTAACAGAAGTAACGAGCGAAGGTCTTGCTAAATTTTCAAGCCGGTGGTTATCGATTCCCGTCAGAAAATTCTAAATTCTCTTCATTTTGTAAGAAGCCCGCCGAAGATCATGATTGGATTATCAAAGGATGCCGCTATGCCACGACTATTTATGATCTTAATGGTAATGCTTTCGAGCGCAGCTTGGGCTCAATCACCCCTTGTGATTGACGAAAACTTCGGCTTTGAAAAGATTGGCCTTCAAGGTGGTCTTTTGGAAGACACGGATTCAAGTCATACCATCGAATCAGTTGTGAGCGCTTTTGATGCAGGTAATTTCAATTACGAGGAACGAAAGAAGGTTTCCCTTGGCTTCTCAACTTCCACCTGGTGGTTGACCGTGGAGCTTGATAATCAGTCTAGCAGTCCGATGCCCATCCGCCTAGCTCACAATTACACCGCCACCGATTATTTTGACGTATGGCTGCTTGGTAACGGGCGGCAAATTTTGTTTCATGGAAAAACAGGTGATGTTGCCGAAAGGCAGTTGAATGCCAAAGACCATCGTCTGCCATCGTTTAACGTCGCTATTCCACCGGGAAAGTCGCGTTTATTCATCGCCGTGAATTCGAGAGGGGCAGTTAGTCTCGATGTAGAAGCTCATTCTGTCGAGCATTTTTCCAGCAAGAGCGTTCGAGATTATGCCATCATCCTGTCTTGTATGACCGTCATTGCGATCATGGGTCTCTACAATTTCTGTATCTTTTTGCAGCTTCGGAAACCGATCTATCTCTATTATGTATTCTTTGCTCTAAACTTTACCATGCAAACGCTTGGGATGGTTGGTATGTATCGCGTCATGTTTGACAACTACACCTTCATCTCCAATCTCGGTTTTGTCTCCCAATCTGTCATTTCCTTGCTCGCTGTATATGCCTTTGCATACTATTTTTTAGAGCTGTATCGATCGAAAATTTTAGGTCTCGCCTGCAAACTTTTGGCATTTGTGTCTATGGTTAATCTTGCAATCCTCTCAGTAAATTACGCCATGGGAATCAAAATATCCATTTTAGCATCCTTCTCACTATCCATTTTTTGCATTGCAAGTGGTGTGGTAAGATCACTCCAAGGGTTTCGTCCGGCCTATTTTTACACCATAGCCTGGGTTACAGTTCTGGCGGCGAACCTTTCAAGGATGTTAGTCCTTTCTGGTAATATGTCTCCCAGTCTATTGGTGGAATTTGGTGTCCATTTCGGGCTTGTATTTGAGGCTGTTTTGATATCACTGGGCTTGGCTGACAAGATTCGCTTGCGTGAGAAAGCCGATTTAGCCCGCATTACGAACCTCAATAGTACACTTGAAGAGGAATCACAAAAAGTCAGAGACTTAAACGAGCATCTCGAAGAAAGAGTCGAAGAGCAGACCCGTGAGATCAAATCGATCATGCAGAATATCCAACTCGGAATTGTCGTGATTGAGGCTCAAGATCTTTTGATCACCGATACCTACTCCGAAGCTGTAAAGGATATATTTGAGGTTCGAGAGGTGGGTGGTTCGAAACCCGTCGAACTTCTCTTTCAAAGTGCTAAGGTGAGTCGAGAGGTGCGCGACCAGATCGCGACGATCATTGAAACGTCCCTTAACGAAGACCCTATGATCTTTGAGGTCAATGAACACCTACTTCCCTTGGAAGTTAGCTATCAATATGAAGTCGAAAAAACCTTCCTTTTTGATTGGAAACCTGTTGTTGACAATGACGATTTGGTTGAGAAAATCATTGTAACAATTAAGGATGTGACAAGCTTGAAGGCTCTCGAAGAGGAGTCGAAGAAGAGGGAAGAAGAACTGCTCTTCATCGGAGAGATTTTGGGGACCTCACCGAGAAAGTTCTCTCAATTTATGGAAGCAAGTACCAATTTTATAGGTGATAACAAGCGGATCATCCAACTGAATCACGAACTGTCAAACAACAGCCTCAAATTACTCTTTATAAATCTGCACACCATCAAAGGTGCGGCCCGTGCCCTGAACCTAAATCACTTGACCCCAGTCGTGCATGAAGCGGAACAAAAAATCTCTGAGATGATGAATAAGACCATGCCAGTGAGTCGTGATCTCTGTTTAACAGAACATCGCAAGGTCGATGAACTTCTTACCTTCTACGAAACCTTGAACTCAGAGAAACTAGGGCGCCATTCGGGCGAGACTGTTTCCCTCTCCCAAAGATTGGTAGATCAACTACACCGTTCCAATCGTGAGTTGATGTCGCAAGTTAGTGTCGAAAAAAAGCTCGACCTCGATGAACTCAACGTCGAGTTAGAAAACTTGACTTTTGTGGCTGCAGAAGACCTTTTTAAGGAAGTTTTGCTCGATGCAGAGATGTTGGCACGTGACTTGGATAAAGATTACCCATCCATTGAGATTGATGCTGAGGGAGTGCGTTTCTCTTTGGATGGCCAAAAGCTTCTTCGTAATGCCTTCGTTCATATAATCCGCAATAGCATGGACCATGGCATTGAAGAACCTCAAGTCAGGAAAGAGATGGGAAAGTCGGCGGAAGGGCATATCTTTGTGCGTCTCCATGTGGAAGACGACAATGTTTTGAGCATTCGCTACGGTGACGACGGAGCAGGTCTAAACCTTGCTGCGATTCGTGAGATAGCTGTTAATAAGCAGGTCATCACCGAGGATACTCAAACGCCTCCGGAAGAGCTCGCTGAGCTTATTTTCCATAGCGGGTTTTCGACGTCACGCTCAGTCTCAGATATCTCTGGCCGTGGTGTGGGTATGAGTGCAATCCGGGAGTATTTTCAAAATCATGGTGGCGATGCAACCATCGAGATTTTCCCGGAAGACCGTGACGGTATCCCTGAAGGCTCGGTTCGCTTCGAATTAGTGATGCAACTACCTGAGCGTTACTTTATCAATCGAAGATCGAACACACCTGATGTGGCCGCTTAGGCAGACGTTTTAAAGACATAGTTAAAGGTCCCAGTGACCTGGATCGAGAATCTTCCACCGATAAATGTTGAATTGCGGTAGAAAAGGCAACGTCTCATAACAACAAGTTAATTGTGAGGGATGTGAGTCCTGAATGTTATCTAAAGGTTACAACTATTTCTTTTAGACTGGACAGCGTGACCACGACCAAACTGGCACACACCTAGATAACCATCTGATATCTTTTATTTTTCACCTTCGCTAATTCCTAGATTTTGACGAACAACGACTGGCACCGCCCTTGCTCAAAGGGAAGCATAGCCTTATGCGGCTTCGTTCGTTAATCCATCATACAGGAAAGTCATAAACCGATGTCTCAGCAGCCCAATAATCTAGAAAAGGTATATGTAACATCTTCAGGACGATTAAAAAGCCTTGCGAAAAAGTACCGCCTCAATGCAGAGGATACAGAAGATGTGATTCAATCTGTCTTCGAAAAAGCCATCGAGCATAACAAAAAGCTTGACGATGTCGTTTCCATCGACGCATGGCTCACAACTATCGTGAAAAACGAATGTATCAACAAAATCAGAAAATCAAGCACGATGACTCAAAACACTGGTCAAATTAAGCATCATTTGACCATGCAAGGCGAAACAAGAACCGCTGATATCTTACAAAAGATCAAACAAGAGTTAGGACAGAATCATTTGGATGACTATATTAGCGATGCAAAACCAGGGCAGGAAACATCAGTCGCCAAAATGTTTTACATCAAAGGCCGCAATTCTCGTGATATCTCACAAGACTTAGGCATGAATCTTAATACCGTAACCTCGCACCTCAGGCGTTTTCGTGCGCGATATACTAAGCATTGTCGCTGCCAGGATATTGTCTCGATCGCCTCGCAAAAAGCCGAGTTATTGGTGGGAGCCCACTAGGTGCGTCATAAAAGCCGCACCTCCTTCCTAAAGTCTCTCGTGCAAAAAAAATGTCTCTCTCCTCATCAAAACCATAAGTTCAATGATATAGGCATTCTAGTACATAGTTGCCCAAGGTCACTTCTTTTTGTCGCATAAGCATTTAATGCTAGCTATTCCGACTGTCTTAAGATATGGTGCGCGGGCACTGGGCCATAGGTCTTTATCAGCTTTTGGAGGCACACCTACCGATGCGTTTCATCAGTATCCTAGTTCTAAGCCTGTTGGGCCTTCATCAGGCTCAAGGTGAAACTTTAACTCTCTCTCAGTATTACCAATCCTTGCAAGACAGAAGCCTAGAGCGTGTTGAAGCAGAGTCTCAGTTAAGGATAGCTGACATCAATGTGGAAGAGGCCGATAGTTTTTATCAATCTCGATTGTCGTCTAACATCAGTCGTAGTCGCGTCGAACAGGGTCCGGAAGAAACCTTTAATACCTCCTATGATATCACCTGGGAACAGAGTTTGCGGACAGGCACTGCCATCAACTCTCGCTGGTCCGAAGAGAACTTTGGTTTATTCAATCAACGCAATCGCTCGTTAACCGTATCTCAGTCTTTATGGAAAAATTTCTTGGGCAAATCCAATGATCTTCGTCAAGAGTCCATCGAGTTGGGTCTAGAAGCCAGTAAATCTCAAATCGAGCGAACCAAATTGCAGGTATGCAACCAGGCGGCTCAAGAGTATGCTGAAGTGATGCTCAACCAGAAGCTAGCCAAGATAAGCAAAGCCCGCCTCAAAAGCTCCCTCGAGCTATCGAAACGCATTGAGAGATTATATAAAGATAATCTGGTCAGAAAGATTGACCTACTCAACACCCAAGACAGCCACCTATCGAACGAGCTGCTGTTACACCAAGCAAAGGCGACATTAAATCAGGGTCTAGTCAAATTATCAGCTTCCGTGGGACGGGGCGTATCCGCGGTTTCTGATATTCCCAAAGTTTCGGAATCTGAATTAACGTTGACGAAGACAGCGATACACCCAGACGTCAAGGCATTGCAAGATACAAAAGCGTCACAGCAAAAGACTTGGGAGTTTTCTAAAATTCAATCAGACCTTGATGTTGGCGCTTTCATTTCGAGGCAAGACTCACAAAGCGATATTAGCCCCACTAGACAGGCACTAATATTTGGCCTTCAATTATCCTACGACTTTAACCCTGCACCCAAGGCCGAGCAAAAACGCAGCTTTCAAGCCATCGCAGCATCTGAGGAAAGGCTAGCGATAACCAAAAGAAATCTTGAGGATCGTAGGACGGAAATTACCGCAGAGATTAACGATCTAAGGTCTTTCGCATCTCTACTAGCAAAGCGTAAAGTCCTTGCCGGCAAAAAGTTGAAAGAGGCCAAGCGCCTGCTCGCCATCCTTCAGATTGATCTTCGCGATTATATTGATATACGAGATAGCGTCTTTCAAATAGATGAGTCGATCTTTCGCAATCGACTTAGCCTTTTTTTACTTCAACATCAACTTGAGCTGGCAGCGGGATCGATTCCACAAAACTGCAAGGGTTATTCATGAATAAAATGCTTAATTTCTTTATTCGAGAATCGTTTATTGTCAATCTCATTTCGGTATTTATCTGTCTGATTGGTGGATTTTCCTTCATGCAGATGAAACGAGATATCCAACCTCAGATAAATGTCCATATCATATTTGTTAACGCCATCCTTCCCGGCGCTAGTCCCGAGCAAATCGAACAGTACCTCACCTATCCCATCGAGGAAGCTCTTGAGGGGATATCCGAAATTAAGAAGATGACATCTGCATCGCGGCAAGGCAGTGCTAACATTCGCCTACGATTAGATGTAAAACCCGACGAGTATTTGGACGTAGTCGATACGGTACGAGCTCGTCTACTTAGTATTCGTAGCAGTCTCCCTCCAGACACTAGAGAGGTTACAGCCAACCCACTTATCGTCGACAGAGTTAATTTATACTCCTTAAATATCTTAAATTTCGATAATGAGTCCGAATCGCAAAGGCTTTGGCTAGAGTCTGTAAAAAAAGAGCTGCGTAAACCCAAAGGTGTCATCAGTGTCAACTCATCCTTACCCGAACGCCATCTATTCGTGGAAGTCGATCCTAAAAAACTGAAACGCTATGAACTGACTATGTCGGCCGTACAGCAAAAAATTAATAGCTTTTTGAGTTTTGCTCCTGTGGGCTCATTCTATAAAAAAGATTTTCAAGTCGTCGTTGAACTTGCCAATCGAATGAAAACTCTCGAGGATCTTAGCCAAGTTCCTATAAAGAGTAATATTGATGGAGACGTCATTCGCCTACAAGATATTGCGGATATCACTTACCGGTCAGAGAAAACTGCGACGATCAGCCGTCTTGCAGGCCAGCCCTTTATTGATCTTACGGTATACAAAGATACCGAGAGCGATGCTATTCAGCTTAGCCGTGAGATCAAAGCTGTTATCGAGGAGCTAAATAAAAAAGCCCCCGATGGATTACAGATCGATATCGAATATGACACCTCTAAACTTATCGCGCAGCAAATGGATGTCCTATCTACCAACGGAGTCCTCGGCTTCGTCCTTGTCATTATCGTACTTTCGATTTTTCTTGGGATTAAGCCAGCCCTGATGACCTCAATAGGACTTCCCATCGCCTACTTAGGGACATTGATGATCGTTGATTGGTTCGGTGTGAGGATCGATCTGATTTCTGTCATCGGTATGATTATTGTCGTTGGTATCCTCGTGGACGATGCTATTATAGTAACCGAAAGGTATATGGATGTTCTCAACTCAGGAGCGACGCCCTACGAAGCGGCTCAGAGAGCAGCACAGGACCTATTGATTCCGGTATCCGGAACCATCATTACCACCATTGTAGCCTTCTCTCCCATGCTTATCATTAACAACGAGGTTGGACGTGTCTTTCGAGCCATTCCCCTCGTGATTATCTTTGCCTTAGTGGTCAGTTGGATTGAGTGTTTTCTTATTCTTCCTAACCATTTGCATCATTTTATTAAGAAACCAAGTAGGCATCGCAGGCTTCCCTTTGGCCAAAAGATCATAAGCTTATACCAGTGGCTATTACGCTATCTACTAAAGTTCCGATATCTTGTGGTTATAGGTTCGGCGGTATTTTTCGCAGGCACCATTTACTTAGCGAAAAAGCATATCAACTTTAACATGAACCTAAATATTGGCACCGTGGCTGAGTCGATTCTTCTAGTTGTCAAAGAAAGTGAATCCGTCGAAGAAACCGAGCGTTCGATCCAGAAAGTCCAAAACTTTCTGATTGAAAAGGCAAATGCAGAAAAGATGACCATCGCTACCACAATTGGTAGCGCACGATTCAATGGGCGAACCGTAAACG
Source organism: Pseudobacteriovorax sp. (assembly GCA_013215145.1). Lineage (GTDB taxonomy): Bacteria > Bdellovibrionota_B > Oligoflexia > Oligoflexales > Oligoflexaceae > DT-89. Next base: position 105,344 of record JABSRP010000029.1, on the reverse strand, counting down.
ACCCGCGATACGTGAGTATGCGGGTCAGAAAAGACAGCGACGGAACCGATACTAAAACCATCAAGGCAGAGCTCAAAGATTTTATAAATAAACAAATTGAAGTCTACGGCACCGAGGAATTTGAACGATTTGAGCATATCACGACTCAAGATGAAAATGATGAGGCGCGAGAAAATCTATTTACTGTTTTTATAAGGGGTAATGATCGGATCAATATAGATACCTTGATTGCCGATCTTGAGCCAGAATTGAAAAAAATTGAAGGCTATAAAACTTTTTATGGAGATAGTGCTCAAACCGGCCAAAAGTGGCAGTTCTTTAGTATACCCGAAAGTTTGGAGCGCTATCTCCTAAACCAAGGGGAGCTAGGCCGTCAGATCTCAAGTTACTTCCAGCCGCAAGAGATCAAAGAAATTCGCTTCAGGGGTGAAACGACAAAAGTATACACCGAGTATCCAAGAGATACCTCCTGGGATTACGAAGACCTAGAGGATATAGAGATCTTAAGTGGGCGCAACACCAATATCAAGTTACCGGCATTAGGCACCTGGAAGGAAGTTGAAGCGCCTACAACCATCAGACATGTCGAAGGCGAACGCACCTATACCATCGATGTTCGCTATGACCCCGACCTTACCGATGATACGAAGTTCCAGGCAGCTTTGCAAAAAGCCATCGAACCAATCCAAGCGATCTATGCTGACTATACGATTACAACAAAAAATAGTAATGAGCAGGCGGAAGATGCTAAAGCCTGGGCCATTAAAGTTGGTATCACTTGCGTCTTATTGATTTTGCTGGTGCTAGCCATTATCTTAAGGTCATTGATTCAACCATTACTAGTAGCCACAAGTATTCCACTAGCCGCCTGTGCCATCATCTGGGCGCTTTTCCTACACGGAGATGATTTCACCTTTTTAGGGATCATCGGCGTCATCGGTGTCGCTGGAGTTGCCGTCAACGATGCCATCATCCTTCTCTATGCCATGAATCAAAATCTCACATTGAAAGACAAGTATCCAGACACTATGAGCGCTTTTATTGCTGCTGCTACGACTCGCTTTAGACCGATCTGGCTCACAACCCTTACAACACTATGTGGGGTGATGCCTATGGCCTATGGTTGGGGAGGACGGGTTGGTTATACAGAACCTATGGCCTTCTCTATAGGCTGGGGAATTTTGGGAGCAACACTTGCCGCCCTTATCGTTTTGCCACCATGTAATTACATCATCGTGGACTTCAAAAACCTGTATTCATGGTTGAAACAAAAGATCAGACGCCGAGTTGTATAGGACGATTATTATGACATTGTGGGCCAATGCGAAGATTCAGGACTAAACAATATGATCATCTCGGTTTTCGCGATAATCCTCTAGTGAAATCACTTTGGGTTTCCATCGACCAATTTTTGCCTGACTCCAGGAAATAGTCATTGGCTTATCGGAAAAGGCGATGCTGCGAATGAGTCGTGATCTTATCTTTACTCGATTTGGTGAGGAAGGCTCATAAACAGCCGTCTCCACATCATCATCCGTGAAGATATCAAGGGTCATCTTGTTTTCTTGCAACTGATCGAAGTAACCCGTACCCAGCTCATGATACTTTAAGTCGATTTTTTTCAGATCCCAGTAATCAAGGCCTTCTCCGCTGGTTTGAAGCAAATACTTTTTGGTCACCCAATCGATCCGGCCAATGAGCTTTTCGGGATCATGAGATAGTGTTTTTAACACCTCTTCCCAGAGCCTAACAACTTCATGATCTTCGATCCCTACAGTCTTTTCTTTGAGAAACTCTTTGGCTTTTTGCAAATACCAGTTTTGGATCTGGATAGCAGTCATGGGCTCCCCATTAGCGAGCTCTACAGTCTGGCTAAGTCCTACATCACGGGTAATGATCTGTAGGGCGTCCACTGGATTTTTCATTCTAGGAGCGTCTGTTAAATAGTTTTCATTGGCCATACGCACTAAAAGAGACGTGACACCAATCTTTAAAAACTCTGAAAGATGAGAGCGATTGGAATCGGAAAAAGCCACTTGTAGCCGTTGGTCCCGCGAAAGCAAGCTTTTCCACGAGCCGAATCGAAATAGGAACATCTCCCAGATCGCCAGCTCAAACTCCTTAATCAGGTTGCCGCAATCAAATAACGGCTTATCGTTGCGATGAATCGTTGATCGTTGAAAGTGATTGATAGCCACAGATTTCTCGGAAAAGACGAAATGGCCCTCTTTCAGAAGTGAGCCTGCGCCTGTGTATATGATACGTGATACTATATGACCGTGAAGTTGCTCCCTCTGACGCCGAAAAGCAAATCGGTTGTAGACTAGGATGAGAGGCTTATAGCTTATCCAGAACAGCGGATAGAATATTGCATACTCTAGTTTGAGCAAAAACTCTTCGGTATCGTCAGTCTCAAATGTCAGGCGCTGAGCACTTTGCCTAAACAAAGACCTGAGGGTGTTCACGGAAACAAATTTATTGATAAATCGTTTTAGAAGTCCGCCAGACATAAAAACTAAAATCGTTTCAAGGAATAGTTTCGTGACGAATACAAAAAAAACAAAGGGAATCAAAGATAGCAGATAGAAAATTTTAAAGCCAATGGCTAGAGGGATAAGACTAATTAAGATGACTCTCAGTAGCCACAACTCTCTGGTGTCGGCAAGGAACGAGTCATAGTTTTCTTGGCTGCCGTAGGTATTGCCCTCATAATCGCGGCTATTCTTGATCAGACTGAGCTCACCTTCGTATCCCATATCGGAGAGTCTTTTAGTCACCGTCGGCATAGCCTTAGTGAGAAGCCTCTCTCCTGCTCTTTGATAAAGAACTAATTCGTGGGCCGAATGACATTCGGGGGTCGCACTTTCAATCAGACCTTTACGCAGACTTTGGGGATGATGCTCGTAGTACATTGCACCACCATTCTGTACGAAAAATTGGTCTTGGATAAAGTTTCGTTTTCCTGGCTTGGTCTTTACCAAGGATTGGATGACTTGATAAAAGGTATCGAATATAACTTTGTTTCCGGGGTGTTCGCCGTACTCGGTAGGTCGGAAGCGGATGGCCAGTTCGGTCTCCTGGCCTAGTAAGTAGTCAGAGTTATTCGCCACCTAAATCGACCTTGGCGGTTTTAACGTAAAGCTCTGACCCTAATACCGCATCGGTTCTGATCGAAGCCACAACGTCAGCAAGCTCTTTGGATTCTTCTTGAGGCTCGATAACAATGGCTGACATTACATTTTGTTTCATAGTGACTCCTGTAAACTCTGTTCCTAACGTGACTGGTATCGGCTTGATTTCTGTTTTTCCCTAGTTTTTTTTCGCAAATAAATCAAACGTCTATCCCGATTATAGGTAACTATCGGTAACGTTAACCAAAAGCTTTAGTAAGGTGCCCACTAAAGGGCACCTCTAAACCGCTAGTTTGCGGTAACTGCCGAAACTTTTTGCGTAATTTCTTTCGTTTCTGTTTCAATCATAGAGACTTTGATAAAGAGATCAACGCCCTGCAATGATTCGTTAGAAACCCTCACCTCAATTTTACCAGACCGCCAACGGACATCAATACCCCCACCATCATTTATCGGTCGCGAAACACCTTCGGAGTCGAGATAAGTCCCAGAGATTTGAATGACTTTACCCGTTGCAGAAAAGTCGGCAACGCTGGCAAAGCTTCCCGCTTCAGTCGGCGCGTTGGTGCTAAGGAATCGAGCGACCAGAGCTTGACCGTCAACCGTCGGTACTGGTTGATAAAGGGCCTCACCAATCTTCAGAAGCTCGCCCTGCTGGCAAACAAAGGCACTTGGTTCGCTTGAACAAGCTTCGATGGAACCAGCCAGTGCAAAATTACCAGGAGCTCCAGATTCGCCTCTCGGCCCACGGGGACCAACAGGTCCTTGGTCACCTTTTTCACCCCGAGGTCCTTGCGGACCAGCAGGACCTTGCGGTCCCTCTGGGCCAGATTCTCCCCGAGGTCCACGATCGCCTTTATCTCCTTTTTCCCCTTTTTCCCCTGTGGCTCCTGATTCACCGCGCGCTCCTCGAGGCCCCTCTGGACCGGCTGGACCGATATCGCCTGTTTCACCTTTTTCCCCTTGAGGTCCGGCAGGCCCCTCTGGACCGGCAGGACCATCAGCTCCTTGCGGCCCAATCGGTCCTTGCGGCCCTCTTGCACCCGCGGCTCCGGCAGGTCCAGCTGGCCCGGGATCACCAGGCTGTCCCGATTCCCCTGTGGGTCCTCGCTCACCGCGAGGCCCCGTATCGCCGGTGTCTCCTTTTTCGCCCTTAGGTCCAGGATCCCCCTGCGGTCCTGCGACTCCCCTTGGGCCTTGCGGACCAACATCACCTTGACTTCCCGCGTCACCTTTAGGGCCGGCATCTCCTGTTTCGCCTTTAGGACCGGCAGGCCCAATATCTCCTTTAGGTCCGGGATCTCCTTTATCTCCCTGTGGGCCCTGGGTACCGTCGGCGCCAGCGGGTCCAGCGGGTCCTATCGGCCCTCTTGCTCCAGTAGGACCTTCGGGTCCGGGAGCTCCTGGAGCACCATCGTTACCCTTTGGTCCCAGAAGCCCTTGCGGACCTTGGGGTCCTTCGGGTCCCGCGGGGCCCCTCTCACCGGCAGCACCTGTATCACCCTTTGGCCCAATCGGACCAGTATCTCCAGTATCACCTTTCGGTCCTATGCCTCCGTCTCGACCACGGGCTCCCTCGGGCCCTTGTGGTCCCTCTGGTCCTTCTGGTCCTGCTGGACCAATTTCACCTCGAGGTCCGCTCGCTCCTTGCGCTCCGCTTGGACCTGGCACACCTTCGTCCCCCTGCGGTCCGCGAGGTCCAATGTCACCTTGAGGACCCTGCTGCCCGATTTCACCGCGAGCGCCATCGTTACCCTGTGGTCCCGGAGGTCCTATCGGCCCTGTGTTACCTTGTGGTCCAGGGTCTCCCTTATCGCCTTTGGTACCAGCAGGTCCCTGCTGACCTTGATCTCCTTTAGGCCCTGCAGGACCTTGCTCGCCAGCTGGTCCAACAGGTCCAACCGAACCACGAGGTCCGGCAGGACCAAGATCACCCTTGGGGCCCGGATCCCCTTGAGGTCCGCTGATTCCTTGAGCACCACGGTCGCCTTTAGGACCTTGAAGACCGGTTTGGCCAATTGGTCCGATCGGTCCTTCGGGACCCGTCGGTCCTGTATCGCCTTTATCCCCAGCCGGCCCGCGATCACCAGGCACACCAGCTGCACCTGTTGGCCCTCTTAGACCTTGCTCTCCGCGTTCGCCCCGCTCGCCCTGCTCACCAATCGCACCGCGGGGGCCTGTCAAACCACGTGGTCCTGATGGACCTGCCGGACCAAAAGGCCCTTCAATACCCGCAGGACCTTGTGGCCCTGAACTTCCGGTAAAGCCCCTAGGTCCGCGATCACCGCGAGGTCCCGAAGGTCCCTGTGGACCTTCCGGTCCGCGGTCTCCTCTAGGACCAACCGCACCTTCAGCTCCCGCAGCTAACAACGATCCTAAGGGGACCACATGAGAAATATTGCCCGATGTTAGTTTTAGTCCTACATTGCGACGATTCAATTCGCTTTGAGGGATACCTGTGACGTCCCCAAAGTGAACGAGGGCACTACAAGATTTTGTCAGGCCGACAGATATGAGTGGGCCATCCCAAAGCTGATCACCTGTTTCTCTGTTTATTAATGACGTTTGGACCATCAAAGTTTCTGAACAGGTATCGACACCCCGACAGGGACAAAGCACACCGAAATCAACGATGGCCGATCGCGGTTCTGGTCCCATTTCTCCAGTCAGCGTACCGGCAGCCCGTGGCTCTCCCGTATCAAGCAAATCGTTGGCATCGAGGTCAAAGCCCAAAAGATCTGCATCAGCAATAGCAATTCCTGAAACCCTGACGTCTGCCCCATCTTCAGCGATATCTAAATCGCTAGTATCAATCGAGGCAGATGGATCTAGCACACCTCCGTTGAATGCCTTTAGCGACGCAGACACGTCTTCTACTGTTTGATTAGAAACGGAAAAATCAAATGGAAACATTTTGTCGGCTGCAACCCCAGGGGAACTAGAAAGTCCCAGGAAAGCAGCGACCACCAAAGGAATGGAACGCACGGCCAGACTCCTCTATTTAGATTGAGAGATATTCCGCTTATTGTACGCTCCGACAATTTTTCTCGCAAGAATTCAATAATCTAAGAGGATAGTCGTTCCTGGTAGGCCTTGGACAACAAGGAGCCGCGCTCGTTGATATTTATTATGATTTTTTATACTTGCAGTTTTCGTCCATACATGTTCCGAACAAGTCTAAGGTATGATCCGTGAGTTTTAGTCCGTGGGCTTCGGCGACCTGCCTTTGCAACGCTTCGATTTCTGCATTTTCAAACTCAATGACGCGATCACATGTGGTGCAGATAAGATGATCGTGGTGCTCATCAGGAAAATTTATTTCGTAGACTGCCTTACCATCTGTAAACTGCTTTTGGTCCACTAAACCGGCATCTTTGAGTAAATTAAGTGTCCGGTATATGGTAGCCATCCCGGCACTAAAGTTTTGCTCTTTGACATAACTAAACAACTCTTCAGCGCTGACATGATCATCCATCTCTAAGAAGTATTCGATGACCTGGTTGCGCTGCTTGCTATGCTTTAGCTTTGATTTGGCGAGAAACGCCTCTAATTTCTGCCAAAACCAATGGTACGTTTGCCGTGAGTCGGCCATATAAGCCCCTTAAGATCAATCTACATGTTACTCTAGTGACACATCCAAACACCTACAATAATATGAAGACTACGCGAAAGCTAGCGTTACTGTAACTCCCTAAAAAATCTGTCTGTTGGCATATCTAGACCGGCCTAAATCATGGCAGCGAGAACCTCCCTGACTGATTTTCCAAAAGTTAAGTAAAAATAATCATTTATCAAAGTTAAATCTCACCGATGAAAACGAATACTATAAGGCCTGTCTGGAGTCAACATAGTGACCTACCATCGATCAATACCGAACTCATACGCCGTACTATGTGTGCTGAGTATGTTCTACTTCATGATTCCCATTAGTCTTATCGGTCAGTCGACACCTCAGACGGCTACTGTCGTTTTTGGAGACGGTAGAATTACCATTACTGAGGATCAATTTGAAAGCAGCTTGATCGGAAAGGGCGTTGAGTATGTTTCTGACCCTAGTTTTTCTCTGACTATCGACGATATCCTCGAAAAAGACCGGAGTTTAGATTGGCAACTCTCACATCAAACAGCATTTTCCCTTGGTTTTACACCAGATCAGATATGGCTTCGTTACCGGGTTTACGATCAAAGGTCCACGCCGAAACCATTAAAACTCGAGACAGCGTTTCCCAACGTCGATTTTATTGAGCTCTACGACGTGACGGAAAATGGGATTCGCACCTTCTACGCCGGTGACCACGACTATGAGCGCTGGCCCATGGAGAGTCGACTTCCCACTTTTCCCCTTGAAGCTCAGAAAGAGAGGACGCTTTACATAAAAACTTGGGGTGGAACAGCCATTCAACTCCCTATGACATTAGTTGCAGACAAGGTATATGCGAAACGGACTAGGAGCGCTGATTTCTTGCAATTACTATTTTTAGGTGCCACTGCCGCTATCTTTATTTACAATGCCCTACTTTTTTTTGGCACTGGGATTTCCGTTTATTTCCACTACGTAATTTTTTTGTTTGCGAACGCTCTTTTCCAAGCAACACAATCAGGGCTTGGGATGTTCCTATTTTGGCCTGGACAAGCAACTCTCCATGAGTTCTTTATCATATCATCTATGGGTGTGGGCGCTATTTCCTCAACCAAATTTACCATTAGCCTGCTCAGTATGGACCGCGAAAAAAAGATAGTACGTTATTTTCCTGGTTTTTTAATCACCGGAACCTTATTAGGCTGTCTTTGCTTTCTTTTTGAAGGCTTAGCATTAGCAGCCAATTTCACTATCATTGGAGTCGTATTTCCTTGGTTATTATTTGTGGTGTATTGTGGCATCGATGGTTGGAAGCGCGGGCTAAGAGTGGTCAAATGGTACACGGCAGCATGGGTTTTCTATGTAGCGGGAACCATGACCACCGCCTTGCGATTCACATCTGTGGTTCCAGTCAATCTATTCACCATGAATGCACAACAAATCGGGAGTCTTATCGAATATATACTCCTTTCCTTGGCCTTAGCCGATCGCATTAAAGTACTTTCAGAAAACCTTGCTGTAAAAAACAAGCAGTTGGAAAGCGCAAGTGCGAAACTTAAAGTTATGAACGAAAACCTAGAGGATCTTGTCAAAGAAAAAACCCGGGAGGTTGATGTTCTACTGGATTACGTCCCCCAAGGGATCTTTTTAGTCAAGAGCGATTTAAAGATCTATAATCAGTACTCCCGCCATCTGGAGGATATATTAGGTCGAGAAAACATTGCCGGACAGGATTTTGAGGAACTATGCCTGAATCATTGGAAATTATCCGAAAACGAGAAGGATACCATTCGGGAAACACTCAAATCGGTTCTAGACGAGCATGAGATTAATTTTGAGGCTAATTTTCACAACCTACCTCTCGAAATAGATAACGGCTTTTCCGAAGAAGACCCGCAGTCGCTGCGTCTCACCTGGAATGTTGTCACCGACGAGCTCCAAAGAACAGAAATGCTGCTAGTCACACTTTTAGACGTCACGCAGGAAAAGCAAACAGAAGAAAAACTGGCCAAGCAAAAACAGGAAACAACACTGATCACCGAACTTGTCTCGTGTGGTCAAGATTCGTTCAAACGTTTTTTCGATGGCAGCCAAGAACTTCTGAATGAGATGAAAGCTATTATTGAGCATCAGGAGCTTTCCAAGTCCACAGTCAAGGATCTCTATCTAAATGCTCATACGATCAAAGGCGAGGCGCGAACTTTAGGTTTATCGTTTATTGCTGACTGTATTCATGATATCGAAAGTCAGTACTCACAGTTCCTCGCCGGAGACTCTGAATTAGCCGATCACACTCTTTTTTCTAAAGATATTTCATCCTTAGGAGACATGTTTCGTTTATATGAAAGAACCAATAAGGACACCCTAAATCGCGACAGCTCATCGTCGGATATTAAACTGGACAAAGGCTTTATCAGAAAACATCTTCGCCTGCTAAAGCGGTTAGAAAACTACGATGGTCAATCACGGGATGACGAGAACCTTTTTGAACAACTTAATATGCAGACAAAAGAGCTGACTCAATTGAGTTTTCCGAGCTATCAGTCAGTATTTCGGGAGTATTTTTCCAAAGCGTCGAGCGTAGCCAAACACTTAGGGAAAGAGGAACCCATAATCGACATGCAAATCGATGAGGTTCCTATTCATCAGGAAATTGAACAAGTCTTAAGGCGTATTTTAACTCACCTACTTCGCAACAGCCTCGATCACGGCATTGAAACAGGCGCTGAGCGAGTGGCACAAGGCAAACCCAAACAAGGGACCATTCGTATCACTAATGTGATGGATCGAGACAGGATTTGCATTATGATTAGTGACGATGGAAAAGGCTTGGCATTGGGAATGCTTAAGCAAAAAGGAAAAGATCTGAACATTTTGGACGATAACGCCACACCAGAAGACATTGCGGATCTAATTTTCTACGAAAGCGTTTCCACAGCCCAATCGGTGAGTCAGATTTCTGGAAGAGGGGTAGGCATGAGCGCAGTCAAAAAATATATACGCGGTGTCGGAGGGGACATTTCCATTCACTTTGATCAGAATCGGATCGATACGGATGGATACGCTAGTTTTGCATTTCATATCAGCTTTCCCTTGGCAGACGATCTTAAGCTCCTAGCATCTTAAGACGTCTAAAAGGATAAAGCAGAGAAATACTCAGGAAATACAAGTCTAGCGTTAGCTAAAGAATCTTCTGAACTTTGTAAAAATTCATCGACATCGACCAAATTGGAAAAAGACAGACCGCGGTTTAAGGACCTAAACATATTATCATGATGAACGGGAACAATGAATTTAGGTTGTAGTGGTAGCACTAACGAGTTCAGTAAATGATCGGTACTCATACGAGACGCAATACTCACGATCACAATATCCACCGAGGGGAAAGCATCTGGAAACATTTCTCCAAGATCCCCTAAGCTCGAAGGTGAAAAGAATACTGTGATATGCGGATGTTCAATTAGGTAAGCATAGCTTTCTAGTGCCCTAAAATCCAAAACATTTGGCTTCTGGGGAAAAGGTGACTCAGACTTACCATTCAAAAAAACCTTACAAGAAAGATGCGGAGCATGCTGCGAAGGTAAGACGGTCACCTTAAACTGACCAAACTGATGTTGCTCAAAGGCTTTTTGCTGGATGATGTTTACCTTATCATACCCCAGAGACAGGGCATAGGATCGAGCGTTTGCATCAACAATCAATTGACTACCAAAGCGGCTTCCCAAAGTCGCCAGATCAAGAACGTGATCATAGTGCGAGTGACTGACAAAGATAGCCTCAATCTGTTTCACTTTGCCTTTAGCTAAGACCTCGTCAACGAACGCTTGCCTTGATGGAATATGGGATTTACTGAGAAGCTGCAAAAGATTTGGCCGCGTAAAGAACGGATCAAAAGCAATCGCATTAGTTTCGTCTGCGATGATAATATTAGAGGTGCCAAACCATTTGATGTTAACCTCGGCCCTACCTTTAGATGCTAAGATAAAACCAATCGCAAGAACTAGGATAGAACCAATGTAACTGACCATGATATTTGACTCCTATTAGTATTAGAGGAGACTTACCGAAATCAGTCAATTAAAATCCTCAACATTGTAGGAAAATGCTATTCATCAATCGCATGGGACGTGTGTGAGAGACTTGCTGGCTATATGGTCTAGCGTCAAATTCGCAGCAGAGTTGATGAATTTTGAATGGACTGACATATACTGGGTTTGAAATCTTTAGGGGATATAGTTAGAACGGGACATGGCTGAGGTTTTGTCGAAAGAAAGAAAAAAAAGAGAATCCCAAAAGTACACGATAATTCAGCAAGGTTCAGCAAGATTGAGTAGAGAGAAGGAGCAACAACAGTAACAAAAATCGTGATCTGATCTCTTGGGACCTCTCCAACCTTGCCTCCTTAAAGCAAGGTCTGTGCCGTTCTTGGAAACCAGCCCCAAAAACTTTAACTCACCGTATTTACTATATATTTTACCCTATTCTCGGATCAAGGACTGTAGACAATCCTAGTGACTGACAAACATCGCAACAGTCGCTGAGTCAGTCCCTTTTAGATCAAGCTAATCAGGGAACAAGAATTTTTTGATCCATCTCAGAGATTGATCCAAATTACCGATAGGCAGGTCACGAGGGAGGATCAAAGCGAGAGGATTGGAACATGAAGCTTTCAAAAAACTTTACGCTCGCCGAGTTTACCCATTCTGATTTAGCAAAAAGGCGTCGGATCAACAATACCCCCGGGAAACGACAGATCGAAGCCATGAGATATTTAGCTCAGTTTGTCCTTCAACCCATCCGCGATGAATTTGGACCCACTAAAATCACCAGTGGGTACCGCAGCCCAGAACTGAATCTTGCTGTTGGTTCCACCAAAGAGAGTCAGCATATCAGGGGAGAACCAGCCGACTTTTACTGTAAGAACGCACCGAGTGAGACAGTCTTAGCTTGGATTATCAACCAGTCTAACATTCCCTTCGATATGATCGTCGATGAGATTGACGTTAAGGGAGTCATTCATATCACCTATAAACACAACAGACGATCCGTTTTGCTCCAAACTGATAAGAATCGTAGCTATATCAATCATCCGAACTATAATGCTCCCCCTTTGAAATCTTCAATGGGAGATTTGGCTTTGGTTGATACTCCACTCCTTAATCTAAGAGACAGCGCCGGTGGCAAAATCATAACAACCCTCAACCAGGGCACCGTAGTTGAAAAGCTTGGAAGCGAAGGCGATTGGGATGAGGTTAAGGTTCATGGCTTCCTACATAGCCGGTACATCAAGTCGTGACAACCAATAGCAGACGTAGCTGATCTCATCTAATCAGTACTGGTAGACTTGTCCAGAGGGATGATCGCGATCCAAAGTTTCATCCCCGGAATAGTGACTCAGAGAAACTGGACTCTTCTTATGATTGCGTCCCAGCTACTTAGGTTTGGTTTATTTAACTTCCGAGGAATTTTTTTAAACTTTGTTTTTATGGTAGTAGCAGCTCATTGATTCTGTTATGAATAGCTGCGACACCAGCTGTATTCTGAGTGAAGTCGGTTAGACTCCGGCGCTGTCCCGCAACTGTGAAGTAGCATTGTTCGACAAGCTTACTAAGCCAGATCCTCAGATTGCAGGTTTTCCCAAATACCCGAGGAGGTTATCTATGAATATCCATCATCTATTATAGACTTGTTTTTTTAAAGTTAAACTTACCGGGTTTTTCATTGTGTAAATGAATCGCCATGTTTTTATATGGCAAGGGTTTCCTATTATCGAAAATCGAGAAAACCGTGCTTGATATTCAGCAACAACCCATACCTAAGCAGATAGCTTTAGTATTCGTCGGCCATGGTAGCCGGAGGTCCGGAGCCAATCGTGCATTTGAGGACACCGTTGCTACACTCAGACAAAGGCTTGGCAACCTACCGACTTCCCTTTATATGGGATACCTTGAGTTGGCTCAGCCCTTGGCCCAGGATCTGCTTTCGGATATCGCTCAAAAATACACGCAAGTCCTAGTCCAACCTGTGATGTTGTTTAGTGCTGGGCATGTGAAAAATGATTTACCGTTAATGATAGAGGACGCCAAACGTTCCTCCAATGGCTGCGATATACGCCTTCTCCCCCCTATAGGGTTGCACCCGCTATTCATTCAGAGATATAGCGAAATCTTAGAGCCACGCGACATTTGTGAGTCAGATATACTTATTGGAGTCGGTCGAGGCTCCTCTGATTTGGGGGCTAATAGTGATTTTGCCAGGCAAGTCTTTGGTATCGGTAGCGCAGCGGGTTTCACTTGGACGATTCCTTCTTCCTATAGCCTATCTGAGCCAAACTATAAAATTGCGCTAGAAAGGGCATCAAGGCTAGGTCCTAAAAGGATCTTTATCCTTCCTTATTTTCTATATAGTGGAGTGATACTTAATAAAATTAGAGAGTTCGTCACAGAGCTCAGTGGCAAACTCCGGTGGATCAAGTTTGTGATGCTACCACATATTGGCCAGACAAAACTCATCGAAGATGTTTGCCTCGATCATTTCCAGGCTCAAGCAGACGGTCAGGAGATGGCCCTCCCCTGCACAACTTGCCAGTATCGGATTCCTTTAGGAAAATTCAAAGAGAAAGTTGGCGGTTTCGAATCGCTGCTTTGGTCTACACGGCATATGAAAACCCATAAGCAAGCTGCGGTAGGTGAACACTCGCACAACCTGTTTAAGAAGCATGTTTTAGTTTGCACCAATCATGACTGCGCCAATCGCGGATCCATCGGTATTTTGGCTAAGCTTCGCCGTACACTTAAAAGTGAAAAAATACTGAAGGACTTTAAAATAACCAATACCTCATGCCTGGGACGATGTGGTGAAGGGCCTGCTGTAGCCGTCTATCCCGATGGCATCTGGTACCGCGATATGACCCAAGAGGATATCGAAGATCTGGTTCATAAGCATTTGAAACAGGATGAAATATTACGTGAACGTGTCGATACGATTTTATAGGATAAAAAAATATGGCTTGTAGAGAACTAGCTGCCCTAAGACTGGGCCTGATGAACATAGTTGGCATCGAGAATGAGGCTGCTAAACAACACGACTTAGATGAACTTGGCAATATCGATCAAGAGCCTCATTTCAAACAGATTCTCGAATCGCAATCGCTTCTCGAGCTAAAGTCAAACTTTGAGTTTGCTACCACAAAGCTATCAGAAAAAGTGGCGTTTAAAGAGATTCCCAAACATCAAGATGCCTACTACAAATCCCTACAAATTCTTACCAAAAAAGTAGAGTACAACCTCGATCGTGAGTGTGAAGCCCTAAAGTCTTTATATGCTGATCTAGAGGATATTCACGACTACGTTCACGAGGTTTACCCAGCCAATGAATTGAAAGGAGCTACGCCAACGGAGGGGCAAAATGGCTAAATCCCACCAAGCCACGGTGCTAAGCCTGCTGGAGTTTCCCCATCACAATCTACTAGAGATCAAGGTAGATGATCTGGAGGCTATCAACTATGCAGCCGGTAAATACATCATTGTAAATAGCGGTATGAATCCAGGTCTCGACAAACTGCATAAACGGGCGTATACACTGATGCCTATCGATGCTGATCGCTTTTATTTGGCAGCCGCTCGCGTCGATAACGGGTTTGGCTCTCATTACATAAACTCACTGAAAGTATCGGATCGTATAGAGTTTTCTGGCTGCTGGGGCAAATTTACTTTGGATGAGTCTGTTGACTCCATTTCAGTTGTCTGTAGCGATACGGGAATAACCGCTGGAATGGGCCTTTTATCGTCGCAGAATCTAAAGGATGCAACCTGTCAGATCTATTGGCTCCGAGAGCGCGATCGCTTTCTGTCTGATAGTTTTGTCCTAGAACACCTGCAGAAATGGGCTTCCCATCTGGAGATAATCGATATTCCCGCTATTGATAACGAGACGTCTCGCCAGGATCTTTTCCAATCCTTTGACGTCAAAAGTCTTCGAGGGCAGCATCATTTTCTCGCAGGCGATGGGCTTATGGTGACCTCCCTTCGAGAAAAACTAGAACAGAATACAGTGGATCCGGCAAATATCAAGCAGGAGATCTTTTTCCGAAAACCACCAAAGACTTAAAGTCAACATGAACAAGTCATCGTCAATCAACCAGACCGGCCCCAAAGAGGGGATGCGCACAGGTTACACAACTGGTGCCTGTGCTGCAGCGGTCGCGCGCGCTGCGGTGAGATCCCTTCTCACAGGTAAGTTGATTGATAAGATTAGTATTACGATCCCCAATGGCAGTGAGGTAGTCTTCGATATCGTTAACTGCGTCCTTGAGGGCGATGTCTGTCATTGCACCACTATCAAAGATGGTGGCGATGATCCAGACTGCACCCATGGGGCTGAGATTATCGCTAGTGTCAGCGTGAATGAAAAACAAGGGATTTCTATTTCGGGAGGCATTGGTGTCGCTACTGTCACAAAACCAGGTCTTGGTTTGGAGGTGGGAACAGCGGCTATCAATCCCGTCCCTCGAAAGAATATCAGACAGATGGTTTTGGAAGAGTTAGAAGGATCCAGATTTTGTGGGGCAGATATAGCGATCTCGGTTCCCGATGGCGAAGAGCGGGCAAAAAAAACCATCAACGAAAGGCTTGGTCTAATTGGTGGGATTTCGATCCTTGGAACAACAGGGGTCGTTCTTCCTTATTCGACGTCTGCCTTCATCGCCAGTGTTAGGCAAAGCATCGGTCTTGCTGCCCATTGTGGCGAGACGACTCTGGTATTCACAACGGGAGGTCGCTCCGAACAAGCAGCGATAAAAATCCGCGATGATGTCGGAATTCAGGGATTTATTCAGGTTGGTGACTATATTGGTATCGCTATGCGTCAGGCTATTAGAAATGGATTTCGTAAGGTACACATTATTGCGATGATGGGAAAACTCTCTAAAATTGCCGACAATCGGATGATGACACATGCTTCTGCAAGCATCGTTAACATGGATATGTTGAGTCAGCTCGCCAAAAATTTGGGCGCGTCACCTGCCATCGTCCAAGAGATCATCGAGGCTAACACAGCGCGGCATGTACTAGAAATCTGCGACAGTAACGATCTTTCTGGGATAACTTCTGCTATTTGCCATACTGCTGCCACAGCCTGCGAGGGTTTTGTTAAGGGTAAGCTATACGTTAACGTCACCATGATATCGTTCTCAGGCAAGATCATTGGCGAAAGAAGCTGGCATCATCCCAACCCACCAACAAAAGCACAGATAGAGGAGAGCATTTATGCAACATAAAGACATGCGACAGCTGACGCAACTAGGACGCGCCATCGAATCTAGCAGTTTTCAGATTATCGATCAAGAGGTCGGTCCGAATACCTGGGACGCTAAAGAATGGCAAATCGTAAGGCGGGTCATTCACTCGACTGCTGACTTTGAGTACTGCGATCTAGTTAGTATCAGCCAAGGAGCTATCGAAGCGGGCATTAGAGCCCTAGAGTCTGGATGCCCCATCGTCACCGATGTGGATATGATTCGTATCGGCCTCAGCCCTTCGCGGTTAGAACAATACCAATGCGAGGCTCATTGCTTTATTAGTGACCCTGATGTCATCGCCTCTGCAAAGGAGCATAATAGTACTAGAGCTCGATACAGCATGAAAAAAGCGGCTGACCTAAAGCTTTTAGATGGAGCTGTGGTGGCTATTGGCAACGCACCAACGGCGCTGTTGGAAATCATCGAGCTTGCTGAGCAAGGCATCATAAAACCTGCACTCGTGATTGGCGTCCCGGTTGGATTTGTATCCGCGGCAGAGTCCAAAGAGCTAACAATGGCTAGCTCGCTCCCGCATATTGTCACCAAAGGTCGCAAAGGCGGTAGTACCATTGCGGTTTCCATCGTCCATGCCCTATTCTATCTAGCGGCGGGACAGACATGAAACATAAGATTTCTATCATTGGCATGACAGAATCAGGTTGCATCGATCTACCTGCAAGATCCTTCAATCGGATCCAAGAGGCTTCCCTTATTTTCGGATCGGCATCATCCCTTGGTTTTTTTGCTGAGCAAAATCTTAATTTAAAGCCGTTTCCTAAGCCATTATCAGACTTAAAGTCACTCATCGATGCTATCGACGAGCCATCATCCATAGTGATTCTAGCCTCAGGGGATCCACTTTGTTATGGAATCGGATCTTGGCTCCATACCTTATTACAGGATTATGATTGCCAGATTATTCCTAATCTAAGCAGTATTCAACTAGCTGCAGCCAAAACTGGAACTCCCTGGCAGAATGCACTGCTTCTATCGCTTCATGGGCGCAGTATCCAAGGGTTTATGACCAAGGTCCAAAGGCACTCCCTAGTGTTCTGTCTAACCGATAACGTGAACACGCCTCAGGCTATTGCCGACTATATGGAAAGTTACCAGGATACGTCATGGGAGATCACCCTCTGCGAAAATCTATCAGGACCAGAAGAGAAGATTTCCAGCCATGACTGCTCATCGCTACGGCAACTAGCACATTGCCACAGGCAAAATCTTTTAATCCTACAACGACAGGGGCCCTTGCCGAAGCGCCAGGCCATACTATCGGAGGAGGCTTACGCTAAGCGGCTTCCCAAGAAAGGATTGATCACAAAGCGCGAGATTAGGGCGATTTCGTTTATGAACCTTAACATTCAGCCAGAAGATAGGGTGTGGGATATAGGAGCTGGTTCAGGCGCGGTTAGTATCGAGGCAGCTCACCTTGCCTATAACGGTTCGGTGACGGCAGTGGAGTGTCATGAAGAATCGTTACAGCACCTTGAAGATAACTGCAGGACTCATAAAGCCGATAACGTCTTAGTGCTAGCAGGGGAAGCCCCTTACGTCCTACAAGATCAACCCAGTGTCGACAAGATTTTTATTGGAGGTAGTCGCGGCAAGCTTGAGGCTATTTTAGACTTATGTCTCAAAAAAATCCACAAGGACGGCATCATTGTCGTCAACACAGTGACTCTCGAGAACACAAACGAGGTGGTGACTTATCTGAATACAAGGGGAATTCCCTTCGAAAGTCAATTGATACAGATTAGCAGAGGAAAAGATCTAGCGGGGAAGTTTCACCGCTACGATGCTCTAAACCCGATTCATTGCTTCACCATCAAAAAGGATATCAGCCACCACGAGTAAATTATATGGCATAGGAGTCGGCCCAGGAGCTCCAGATCTATTGACGCTAAGGGCCCACAAGGTCATTAATTCCGTCGACGTGCTTGCTATTCCTCAGAGTAATGCCTGGACGAAATCACTAGCTTGGCGTATCTGCAGCCCAAATATTGACGAAGGCAATCAAGCCGAACGCCTGTTTTTAACCTTTCCTATGAGCCGTGATCCGGAAGTGATCAAGCCCCATTGGGACTCAGCATTTCAGCAAATCGGCGATCGATTGGAGCAGGGTAAGTCGGTGGCTTTCCTGACCCAAGGCGATCCTATGGTTTATTCCACGTTTATCTATTTGTACGAACATATCCGAACTCATTTTCCCAAGTTACCCATTGATATTGTCCCAGGGATTAGCTCTATCAGCGCCGTGCCAGGGGTCACCGGAATACCATTGGTGGATGGTCAAGAGACCTTTGCTGTGATTCCAGCAAGCTATCACATCGACAATTTAAGGCCATATCTGAGACAATTTGATTCCATCGTGTTGATGAAAGTCAGTTCTGTGATGGCTCCTTTGATCGAGATCCTCAGAGACGAGGGCTTACTTGCCTGCGCAACCTATGTCGAGCGAGGGACTAGCGAGAATCAACAGATCATCAGTAATCTCGAAGATGTGGACCAATCGCGCTGCGTCTACTTCTCCATGGTCATCATCAATAAAAAAGAAAGAGCCGGAATTCTGGCGGGAAAGGCTCCATCATGAAACCAGGAAACTGCGCAATCATCGCCATCACAAAACATGGCGTATCCATCGGTGAGACGCTTGGGCGGAATCTTGAAGGGACCATCTATACTTTAAAAAAATTTGCTGATCGCTTCGCAGGCCAAGAGCCCGAAATATTACCTCAGCCTTTTTCAAAAGAATTAGGATCTCTGTGGAAACGGCACGATTGCCTCATTTTTATCATCAGCGTCGGTGCAGTCGTGCGCATGATAGCCCCACTTCTCGAAAACAAGAAAACAGACCCAGCTGTTATCTGCATCGACGATAAGGCACAATTTGCCATTAGTCTTTTATCAGGACATGTGGGTCAGGCAAACGATTACACGTCGGAAGTTGCACGGGTGCTGTCAGCAACCCCCGTCATCACCACAGCCTCCGACGTCCAAGATACCTTGAGGGTGGATATTCTGGGAACTCATCTAGGATGGCAGTTATATGATGATCACCATAATGTCACAAGATTATGCGCCGCTGTGGTCAATGAAGAGCCCGTCCATGTTATTCAAGAGACGGGCGAGACCAACTTTTGGCCGGAGAAAAAATCTTGGCCTAAGGGAGTTAGCTATAGAGATAGTATCATCAAAGCTCAGGAAACAGGACATAATTTCATTCTAATCAGTGATCGCCAAATTCAAAGACTCCAACCAGCTCTTTATCAGCAGGCCATTCAATGGGTTCCTAAGTCTCTTTGTATTGGCATTGGCTGTGATAAAAACACGCCTGTAGACACCCTTTTAGAGGGTATCGCCTTGGTTCTAGAAGAATTCGGATTGTGCAAACAGGCCATTGCCTCTGTATCAAGCTTGGATATCAAAACGCGAGAACTGGGCGTTATCGCATGCGCTAAGGAACTAGGAGCCGAGCTTATTTCCTATTCTGCAAAGGAGCTCGATGGTACGCCAGGTGTCAAAAACCCCTCCGCCACAGTTAAAAAATTTGTCGGCTGTGATTCGGTAGCGGAGGCCGCTGCTCTTCGGGCAGCAGAGGTTAGAGATCTGCTCATAGAAAAACAAAAACACTACTGCGAGCAGTCCGGAAAAAACATGACGATCGCGATTTGCCGGAAGGCCTACGCAAGGAGACCAAAAATATGACAGAAACTAGCAGTCAAGGCCTGCTGAGCATTGTTGGAATCGGACCGGGCAACCACGATTACATCGTCCCAGCAGCCCTAAAGGCGATTGAGAATGCTGATATGGTCATCGGCTACCGCACCTACATGTTGCTGGTGCGAAAACTTATCAAAGACAAAGAACGCATCCAAACTGGTATGACGGAGGAGATCGAAAGAGCCCGCCATGCCGTTCATGAAGCTCGTTCAGGAAAACGGGTGGCCATCATCTCTTCTGGTGATGCCGGAGTTTATGGGATGGGAACCCTAGTCTTTGAGGTGCTCAAACAGGAGGGTTGGAAAAAAGGCGATAGTCCTGAAGTCGAAGTCATCCCTGGGGCCACAGCTTTAAACTCTTGCGCCTCTTTGGTCGGAACGCCTTTGGGTCATGATTCCTGTATGATCTCATTATCCGATCTATTAACACCCTGGCCTATCATCGAAAAGCGCATTCACGCTGCTGCTGAGGGGGATTTTGTTATCGGATTTTATAATCCTGCTAGTGGTCGCCGCCAGAGACAGATTGTCGAGGCTCGCGATATCATTGCTCAGTATCGTCCTTTATCAACGCCGGTTGCCCTTGTGAAAAGTGCCTACCGATTTCGTCAGAATATCGTTATGACAGATTTGGAGTCTATGCTTGATTATGAGATTGGCATGCTCACGACGGTTTTGGTGGGGTCCTCGCAAACCTATATGTTTGAAGGCTATATGGTGACTCCGCGAGGCTATCAAAACAAATACAACCTTGAAGACGGTGTTGCTCATCAAGGACAAACACCAGGAATCAGCATCAACCACGAACTTATTCAGTAGGAGTCCCAAATGTTAAAAATTGGTCGCTGTGCAGGAACGCTGTTGGTAGAGATCGAAGACAAATTCTACATCATTGGGGAAACCAAAGAGCCCTTCGATTTTACCAGTATGGGGCTGAGTAACCCTCAAGCGTTAGGCGAAAGCCCCATTCGACTTTTGGAGCAAATCGATACCACTAATCCATGGGAAACAGCTTCCTGTCATTTTATTCTTCATCAGACGGATCAGCCTTTTCAGGAGTACCTAGATCGCCTCAGCGAGATTTTTATCATCCGGCGCAACTCAATGATCTCTGAAAGGATCTGGGAACTTGTGGCACGGATTGAAGAGCCTATTCCTGAGGATTTTTGGCCCGCCGGATGGCTATTTGATTCCCCTGAGATGGTCTGGGATATTGTTCGCGATACCATGCTACGTTGTTAGGAGGTCCTATGAAGCCCGTCTACATCATTGGTGCTGGCCCTGGCGATCCAGAGCTGCTGACCATGAAGGCCCATCGACTGATTCACGAGTCGGATGTCATTATATTCACCGGATCTCTGGTGCCAAAGTCTATCTTTGATACGGTCCCAAAAGAAACAATCATCATCGATTCGGCTTCGCTAACTCTCGATGAAATCATCGAGCTGATACAAAATGCTGTCAAAGCAGACCAAAGCGTCTCTCGCGTGCATACCGGCGATCCCAGCCTGTTTGGTTCGACAGCCGAGCAAATGCGTCGCCTGAAAGAGCTAGGTATTCCTTACGAAATCATCCCTGGTGTTTCATCATTCAATGCCTCTGCCGCCGCTGCCGCGCTAGAGCTAACACTACCGGAAATCTCGCAGACGGTTGTGATCACTCGTATGGCGGGACGCACACCAGTTCCGGAAAAAGAAAGCTTGGAGCATGTGGCCAAACTTGGGGCAACAATAGTCTTATTTTTAAGTATTACTTTGGTTCGTAAGGTGGTGCGAACCCTTAAGCCCTACTACGGAGGATCTTGTCCTGTTGTGATTGTTCACAAGGCATCTTGTCCTGACCAAGTGGTTTTGAAAGGCACCCTTGATACCATCGTTAAACTAGTGACCGAACATGGTATCACGAGTCAGTCCATAATTTTGGTCGGAAAGGTATTGGACTGTCATGACTTTCCTGACTCGCGGCTTTACGCGGCTGACTTTAGTCATAAGTTTCGAAAGGCTAGCCATAAGGCTCATTCATCATGATACCCACGGTTTATTTCGTAGGAGCAGGTCCAGGAGCACCCGACCTGCTTACCGCTCGCGCCATCGGCATCCTCCGATCAGCAGAGCTCATTGTGTACGATGATTTGATTCATCCCAATATCTTCTCCATGTACGCAGACCAGGCAAAGCTCATCCCCATCGGATACCGCGGCGACCCCACACGGAAAGAACGACCCGATATTTTAAACGAAGAGATAATTCACTGGGCCAAGGAAGGCCGCAGGGTCGTCAGATTAAAGGGTGGAGATCCCCTTTTGTACAGTAGGTTTTCAGAGGAGTACGATAAGCTGGCACAACAAGATATCCTTGTGGAGGTCATTCCCGGTGTGAGCTCTGGATTTGCTGGTCTTTCTAGCCTCGGTATCCCTTCGACAAAAAAAGGGGTGGCAGGTCAGGTTATTATTGAAAGCCCTCACAGTAGCTATAAAAATCAGGGAGCCACTCGCATCGTCTACATGCCCCATGCTAAGATACAGAGCTATTGTCGGCGGCTCCTGACTAGGGGCTATCGACCTGATACACCAGCGGCTTATATCCAAGGAATCAGTAGCCCCTTGGAAAGGGTTTCCGTTTCTAACTTGGAGACCTTACATCATAGTGTCTATCTGTCCAAGGATCTCTCGCCTGGTCTTGTCATTGTAGGAGACGTTTTGAACGATCACAAAATCCCAACAAAATCTCCTTGTTTGAGTCTTCGTATCGCCCTCACTAGTCTTAGGCGTGCCCCATCAAAGATCGAAACCATGCTGACCAACAAGGCTCATGATGTCGTAAAAATTCCTTTGGTCCAAACCAAAAAAGTCCAACATAGTTCGCTGGCAAAGGAGCTAAGCCGTCAGGATCATACCATCATGATCACCAGCCCTGAAGCCGTCCTATACTTTAAAGAAGCTATGATCGCAGAAGGGTATTCAAGACGGTTTCAAAAAGCCAATATCGTAGCGCTGGGTACCGAAACACAAAAATCGCTGAAAGAGCATTTTCTCTATCCTGACATCACTATCGAAGGGTTTCACGAAAGCTACTACGAGAAAGCTCTAGCTGAACACAGTTACCCTTCCATCATAGTCTTAGGAGAACGACAAGAGTTCCCAGGCATCAAGAAAAAACTAGAACCCTATGCGAATCAGATCCTGGAACTCTCGCTATACGAAAATCACTATCAAGGCTTTCGCATGGTGTCGCCTCCTCCTCAAGTCATTGTCGCAACGAGCGTGAGAAGTCTTTCTGTGATGGAAAATCTCACCTTTGGCATCAATCTCAAAGCGATCCCAACCGTCTGTATGGGAGCAAGCATCTATCAAAAGGCAAAGGATCTTGGCTACGAGACTTGTACTAGAATGAATATGGGACCCCAATTGATTGACGACGTCATCGCATTTGTAGAGCCTACCCTCCCACAGACCTCCACGACTCAGGTATAGGAAAAAAAACATGACTCAAATTAGCTTTATGATCGCAGGCCTGCATAGCGGCGCTGGCAAAACCACCCTCGCTGCCGGACTAGCGGCTGCGTTTCGGGCTCAAGGCAAAACCGTACAAACCTTTAAAGCAGGGCCGGACTATCTTGATCCGAGCTATTTGAGCTTAGCATCGGGGCGAGACTGTATAAACTTAGACGGTTGGCTTATGGGGGAAGATATCGTCAAAGATACCTTTAAGAGGCATAGCCACGACGTGGATGTTGCCATTATCGAGGGTGTCATGGGCCTACTTGATGGCGCCAACCCTAAGGAATTAACAGGAAGCTCAGCAGAAATAGCGATGTGGCTCGGACTTCCGGTCATAGTCAGTTTGGATATTTCTGGAATGGCTCGTACAGCAAGACTGCTAGTAGCCGGTCTCAAAAGTATATCTGAAGAGGTTAATATCTCTGGAGTCATCTTAAATCAGGCGGGATCTCAAAATCATATTTCTCTGATAAAAGAGGCTATCGCAGATCAGACTACAGTCTTTGGTGGATTGGTATGCCACAGGGAAAAATCGTTTCCCGGTAGGCATTTGGGTTTACAGACTGCCAGAGATAATTCCTTTCTTGAGTTTATCCATTTTTGGCGAGATCAGATCATCGCATCAGGTATGGTCACCAAGATCGAAAACAGTCATCTTTCGACTAAGATCCGTAGCAGCTCATTATCCTCGCCGGCAGATAGCAAACCGAAAGTCACCATTGCCTACGCACTGGACGAGGCCTTTCATTTTTATTATCCAGAAAACTTAAGCATGCTCAAAGAGTCGGGAGCCCGGCTATTGCCCTTTAGTCCTGTCCATGATGAGCACCTACCAGACTGTGACGGCGTTATGATCGGTGGAGGCTATCCGGAGCTATGGGCAGATCTGCTCGACAGCAACACAACCATGAAGGAGTCTCTGAGACAGGCAGCTAAGCTCGGGGTTCCAATTTATGCCGAATGCGGTGGACTTATGTATCTGGCTGAGCAATTGGTATCCAAGGACAGCAAGACCCACAAGATGCTTGGTTTAGTTCCCGGGACCGTGACGGTCTACGATCGAGTTAAAGCCATCGGTTACTGCGAGGCAGAATCCACGAGAGACAGCATCATTGGCCCTGAAGGAACCACTTATCGAGCCCATCAGTTTCGCTACTCCGATTTTGATCACACAGGAGAGAAGACTAGTTTAAAGCTTTCGCGCAAACGCACGGGTCACATCATACCCGAGGGTTATGGCAGCGAGAATATCCTGGCAAGCTATGCGCATGCTCATTGGGCATCAAACCCGCAGATTCCAAAAAATTTTATCCGTTCATGTGAAAGGAACCAAAGGCCATGGACCAATGCCCAACCATCATGATCCAAGGGACGTCCTCGTCTGTGGGCAAAAGTCTTTTGACCGCCGCTCTATGTCGTATTTTTTCTCGAAAAGGGCTCCGCGTAGCGCCTTTTAAAGCGCAGAATATGTCGCTCAACGTGCATATCACACAGGATGGTGGTGAAATCGGAGTCGCTCAAGCTATCCAAGCATCAGCAGCAGGCGTTGCGCCTCACGTCTCTATGAACCCTATCTTACTCAAACCAGAGGGTCATCGAAATAGTCAGGTCGTGGTGGAAGGCCAAGTGGATCATTATTTATCGAGCCTACCCTATCAGGAGCGCAAACATCTGCTCACGTCTGTGGTCAAGCGTAATTTGGACAGTTTGAGAGCCGCGTATGACCTAGTGGTGATTGAGGGCGCAGGTAGTCCAGCGGAAATCAATCTTAAGCACCATGACATCGTAAATATGTTTGTGGCGAAATACTGTCGATCACCCGTACTATTAGTGGGCGATATCGATCGCGGTGGTGTCTTTGCCTCGCTCATAGGCACGCTTCAGCTTCTTGACCCCGAGGAGCGCCATCTAGTTAAAGGGTTCCTCATCAATAAATTCCGAGGGGATGTTAACCTTCTGACTGATGGGTTAGACTTTCTTGAGAACTACACAAAAAAGCCCGTGCTAGGGGTGATTCCAGCCATCACAAATCTGGCAATTGCCGAGGAGGATAGCCTATCTCTGGAAAATAAGGCGACTAGTTTTTCATTGGAGCAGGACACCTTAAAAATCGCTGTGGTCAGACTACCGCGACTCTCTAATTTTGACGAATTCGAGGATCTCGAGTCGCATCCGAGGATTGATCTCATCTATACCTGCGATCCTAACCTCATTCTCGACTCGGATCTTTGTATACTTCCTGGCTCCAAATGCACGATGAATGATCTGGTGTGGCTCAAACAACGAGAGTTAGATTCGGCAATAAAACAACGGATGAACTCCAGTAAGCCTACCATGGCTATATGTGGAGGCTACCAAATGTTGGGAACCGTCGTGCGTGACCCGGAGCGGATTGAATCCATCAATCAAGAGGAAGAGGGCTTAGGAAGCTTCCCTTTCGAGACAAGAATGACTCATCATAAGCACTGCCATAGAGTTCGAGCCAAGCTTCACAGTAGCTTTCTAGGAATCCCCACTATGGAGGTGAGCGGCTACGAGATCCATTGTGGAATCACTGATTTGTCAGGGCATACCGCATTTACCATTGAGTCTAGAGGGCATCATGGCACGAAGATTCCTGAAGGGGTAGCCACAGAGACTTTCTTGGGCACTCTCATTCATGGACTTTTTAGGAACCCACCATTTCGTCAAGCCCTACTGAATCACTTAACCAAGCTTAAAGGTATCGACCCTATCGACAGCTTGCAACAGCAACCCGACACTGAGATCAATCGACTGGCCGATACAGTGGAAGACGCGGTCTCTATTCCTAACATTGAGGCTATGATCTTCGATTAGTCATCATCGATTTTAGACATACATATTTTTACGCGCATGCTATCCGAAGACTTGGACCAGATCGATGCGCTATTTTATATTTTGTAAAAGATAATCTAAGATTAATACCGTCATTTATGACTAAATAACAAAAAAATCTATTTTAAATACCTATATAAAATATTCTATAACGCGCTATAGGACAGGCTTACACTGAATTTTGCTCAAGATTAATTCTTTTTAGTATTGTTAAAAAAACAATTTTTTATTGAGTTTTTACTAGACTCATTTATAAAGACCTTAAGAATTCTCTAAGTTGTAAAAAATTCATAGTCAGTTATCAGACGCTATGTGGGAATTCCACGATTTACATAGTGTCGCTCATTCTAAAGAGGTAATCCTGTGAAACGAATGAATCTATTCCTGCCGCTCCTCGGGACGGCTCTCTTAGGCGGAACAGCACTCTCGCAAGAGACGACTGAAATCCGAAACGAAACAGAAGTCACCAACGAGACCGAGCGTAAGCCAGAACGTATCCAAGTCACGGGATCACGCATCAAACAAATTGATGCTCAAGGTCCTCAGCCGATCTTAGTACTCGATAAAGATGCTATCGCTCGCACCGGCGCTACCACTATCAATGAAGCGCTCAACACACTAACCATCGCGTCCTTTGGTTCAGCTAACTATGGCTCAGGCTTTGGTGTTGGTGAGGGTGTCCAATCCATCTCTATCCACGGCCTTGGTTCGGGCAATACCCTCGTCTTGGTCAATGGCAAAAGGCTGGCGCGCGATCCTTATCTTGAAATCAACGACATGTCTTCCATTCCAGTCGCAGCAGTTGAGCGCCTCGAAATCTTAAAAGGTACAGCATCGGCTATCTACGGTAGTGACGCTCTAGGCGGCGTTGTTAATATTATCACTCGCAAGGACTACGAAGGACTTGCAGTGGGAGCATCAAGAACTCAACCTCGCTACGGCGGTGGTGATGAAGATCAGCTCTTTGTTATGAGTGGAACGTCCACAGAAAATTCTCGCAACTTAACCGTTCTACAATACAATCGAAAATCGCCCACTTTGTATGACGATCGCCCTTGGTATGATGACGACTGGCGTTCCTCCATCGGCATCACTCCTTCATACCGAGCAAAAAGTGGCGAGCGGTCGATTTGGTTCGCTGCAGGCAACGAATGCCCTTCAAACGGCGGAGCCCCAACACTGGTTGGTGGCAATACAGTCTGTCAATGGAACCACCTACCCTACCTTGAGCTAGAGGGTAAGCGAGACAATCTGAGCATTCTGAACGATTACGCCTATGATATGAACGCGCGCACAACTCTTGGTGTCCGTTTATTTGCCAACCAAACTCAGGTGGAGAGCGGCGGCGCACCGCAAATCTTTGAACTAGACGTCAATCCTGCTTTGCTAGGAGCTGGTTTAACCTTAGCCCCAGACCTCAATCCAGATGAAACCGTCCGGGTGCGGGGCCGACTGGCAAACGGCGGCAATACCGTATCACTTGTTAGCGCTCTTACGTTAAGTGCTCAGCTTCTAATGACCCATGAATTTGCCAACGGCGACACCATAGATTTCACCGTGTCTGACTCGAGGGTAAATCGGAATACAAAATGGAATAATCGCTACGATGAGGTAGCCCTTTATCAAGCACTCAGAGAGGGTGAGCTCACTCTATTCTCCCCGACTACTGATGATTTAGCAGACTACAAGCTCGACTCAGCGAATTTAAACTCTAGTTTTACGCGGACCGCTGAGGCTGTTTATTCTGGTGACAACGATATCTTTGGCTACGCTCTTGGAGTGGGTATCGTCGACGAAGGCTACCGTAATGAAGTGGCCCAGCAAACCACGGCAGGTAGAGTACTCGGTCTAGGCGGTGGCTCTGGAGCTGGAACAAGAACATCACGTGCGATTTTTGGTGAAGCTAATATCCCGTTGGGTGATGTAGAGATCCGCACGGCAGCTCGATTTGACGATTACTCAGATTTTGGTGATACCTTCAATCCTCAAATCGGATTGGTCTATCGCCCTGTTGAATCGGTATTTTTAGCGACTAACTACGGAACAGGATTCAAGGCACCTACACTAAGGGATGTGAATGACGATACTGCTCGGTATTTCACTAGTATTCAGGATGTTAAGCGCTGTAACGAAGCCCAAGCGGCTAATGATCAAGATGGTATCGACAACTACTGTCTAGAAAGACAAGGAGTCGAAACAGAATCAGGCGGTAACCCTGATCTTAGACCAGAAACCTCTACTGCTTATACCGCCACAATTGGATATGAGCCTCGAGCAGGAAGTGGTATCCAGATTGAATACTATAACACTGTCATCGACGACGTGATTACAAGCCCAGATGCCGATGAGATGGCTGCATATGAAGCCGCTGGGCGTGCTCTTCCTCCAG
This sequence comes from Pseudobacteriovorax sp., assembly GCA_013215145.1. Lineage (GTDB taxonomy): Bacteria > Bdellovibrionota_B > Oligoflexia > Oligoflexales > Oligoflexaceae > DT-89. The sequence continues at coordinate 76,869 of JABSRP010000029.1, read as the reverse complement.
GGGTCATTCTCGAGCGAGATCCACTTACCGGCGATCTATCTCGGATTGTACTTCCCTCTACAAACTTAGCCTCACGAAAAACTAGTGGCTTGGACACGCGACTATATTTCGCTCAACCCACAAGTTTCGGCCGCTTCGGTTACAACACAACCTATACGTATGTCTTGTCTTATGAAAACAAGCGTTCGCCGGATGCGGATTACATTGAAGAAATCGGCACCAACGGTGCCCCTCGCTGGCGTTGGAACAACCAATTTTCCTACGGAGTGGGTCGCCATTCCGTTTCTACAACGAACGTTGCCATCGCCGGTTACGAAAAGAACAACCCGGAATTCGGTGACGTCGGTATGCACAATCAATGGGACCTAAACTACAAATACACCCATGCGTGGAAGGGTGATATTGAGATCGGTGGACGGAATATCTTCAACCAAATCTACCCTTATGACGATAGCGCTGGGCTTTCCCAGGGTATTGGTGGATCGCTATATTCCATTGCCGGTCCTACAGTCTATGCACGATACACTCAACGGTTCTAATTTACCTACGATCACGTAGTAAATCAGCTCTGAGACACTTAAAAAAATTCATTAAAGTGGGCAGCCTGCGAAGTAGGTTGCCCTTTCTGTTTTGATAGGTCCATTTACCTAGCCTAACTTGCAGTGTTTTTCAATTTCCCTTACCATCGTGAGCAATGTTCAGATTCAAGGAAGGAAAACATATATGAAAGCACTAGTACTTGCTGCTGGGCTTGGTGTGGCGACGTGTGGCCTTGCCAGTGACGACTTAGTCCCAAAACTTGGTAGTGGCGAACTCATTCCCGAGCCCGCCTTTAGTATCAGTAACCAAACCTACCAGATAGGAAGCGAGTGGGGAAAAGTTCCGGTATCTGAGGAACAATTTGCCGAACTCCCCACCCTACAAAGCATCGCCGAAGGGACGGTCCGTATCGGGGGAGCGACAGGTTTCTATTTAGGTAAGTTTAATGGACAGCATCTTGTCGCCACAAACAATCATGTTTGCCCTAGCCGCGCGCGCTGTGGCCGAGCTACAGCTAACTTTACCATGGCTGGTAAATCCATTCGGGTGAAGGAGTTTTTAGGAAGTTGGCCTAGTATTGATCTGGCTATATTAGCTTTGCGCGATGATCCAAGAAATGAAAGCTTCTTATCTACAGTGAAAAACCCGATCCTATTCGATAAAGATCTCACACCCGGACAGGAATTGATTACCGTTGGCTATGGCCGGGCTAATAACACTTGGCGGCGTCTTATGGGTAACTGGGACTCAGACTGCAAGATTTTCTCGGGAGAGAACGAATTCCGGCTTATGAAAGATCCTGATGAACTTAACCCAGGGCAGTACGAGACGTGGTCCTTTTCCAATGGCTGTGATGTATCACACGGCGACTCGGGATCTGCTATGGTAGACAGGGCGACAGGAGCTGTTATTGGCATCATTTGGACAGGTCGCGTTCCCAAACAAAGCCGCATCCAGGATTCGACCTACTTAGAGCAAATCTTTGCTGATGGTGACGAAGAGATTTGGACTCAATTGTCTTATGGCGTCCCCGCTGCAAAGATGAAAGAAAGGCTCATAGAGTTCGCATCTGATGAAACCACCCTCGAGAGCACGGCAACGACTATTCGCGCCCTGCTAAGCCAGCAGCCAGAGAATTAACGAAAAGCCCCAAGCTTGCAGATACTGCCGTTTTAGTTAGAAAACTATCATCTTAGTTCTATCCACAGGCCGCCTCAGTTCATCTGAGACGGCTTTTTATTCGACAGCCAAGCTAAAATGCGAACAAATTTCGCCGAAACTAAAAGAAAATCAGCTTAGGGATATACTCATGAATGCTTTAACCACTACGCTACTAGTCAGCCTTGCAGCGCAAGCAGCGGCACAAGACACGCCGGCACCTACAGTTGCTCCGACAACGGAATCGTCTCCTGTCACAAGCCCCTGCCAAAGCCCTAAATCCATTGAGGCTCTCGAAGGCCGCTACCAACTGCTAGAGTCAGCGGAGGAAACCACATTCACGATCTCAAAAACTAGTGAGGGTCATTACGGAGTCACCGTCACCGCAAATAATAAGGTCCAGAGCGAAAAGCTGTTTACTAGCTGCCTGGTTCAAGACGATATAACTATTTGGGAACACGGCACCGTAGAGTATTCTTACCCAGTGGAAGACGAGTCCAAGGAACCAACAAAAACCCCCAACTCGCAGCAAAGAGTGTATCAACTGTCTCCAGTCAATGCAGACTGGCTTTTTGTTTCCGAGGGTCAGGTTTTTAATTTACTTAAAATATACGAATAATAGCCCTATCTCAAAGAGATAAGGCTAATGCTAGAGACGAAATTTACCTAGAGTAAATATTAGAATCGCGGTTACATGGTCAAGGCATTGAAGATATTCAAGCGGCCTTCCGTAGATAGCTTTCCTTGGCCGGCACTGACTTTGTCGGCACCTTCCAAAATCCTTTGCTTGAGCTCTGCTGGGGACGCATCAGGATACTCTGACAATATTAAAGCTGCCGTACCAGCCACAAGCGGTGCAGCCATAGACGTTCCACTCAGGTTTGAGTAGTAGCGGCCAAACCATCCACGCTTAGTCGTCGAGTAAACCCCAGACCCAGGAGCCATAATATCTACCGTAGTTGATCCGAAGTTGGAGAAACTAGACATGCGGTCGCGCCGATCACTGGAAGCCACTGAGATAATATTCTCTAGGTCGTAAGAAGCGGGTAATGTTGGACGCCGATCCGTATTACGACCATCATTTCCTGCAGCCGCTACAAAAAGGTGGCCTGCTTCGCCTGCTGCCTTGATAGCTTCATACAGGGGATCACCTTCCACAAATTCACCATCACCGCCCCAGCTATTCGAGGTCAGATCGAATCCCATCATCGTTGCATATTCCACTGCTTCAATGGCTGCACTTTCTGTGCCCTGACCATTGCTGCCGATGAACTTAAGACCAATGAGAGAGACGTTCCAGTTAAGCCCCGTAATTCCTTCGCCGTTATCACCGGCAGCGCCTATGGAGCCCGCACAGTGGGTGCCATGGCCATTATCATCCGTGGCATCGTTATCATTGTCAGCAAAGTCCCATCCGCGATAGTCATCGACGTAACCGTTGTTATCGTCGTCGATTCCATTGAAGCGCATATCTTCGCCATTAGCATCCAGCCCTGACTCGCCTGGGTTCGTCCAAAGGTTAGCCACTAAATCTGGATGATCGTAAGTGATTCCAGAATCGATTACCGCCACAGTCACATCTTTGGTACCAGTCGTTATTTCCCAGGCTTTTTCACTAGCGATTAAATCGTGATGATACTGACGTCCAAAACTCGGATCATTGGGTGCAGCATTGATGGTGAAGACACGATTTAAACCCACATGGGCCACATCAAGGCTACGCGTAAAGTTCGTCGCAAAATCAAGCATTCTTGGCGCTTCGGGAGACATTTTCACCAAAACAGTCGGGCTAGATTTATAGCGCTTGATGATCTCACCGCCATTGCTGGCAATGAGGCGTTCTTGCTGCTCAATATCGACATGCTCACCAAAGGTAATCAGCATTTCACCGGGAACGTGTTTATCGGAAAAACTACTGATATCAACAGCACCATAGGCTGCTGCGGCTCCCATTATACCTGTCGTTAAAACGCTTAAGCTTCTGAGCATGTCTGCGACCTCCTGAACTCATTTGAATTTGAATACGTTAGCCGAGGTTACAGCCTGCAAACAAAAAGTCAATTAAGGTTATCGCAATAGAAAAAAACTAGCTTTTTACTGGAAATTCAAGGAAGTTATAGAGCCTCGATATTCCAGGCCCTCAGATGTAAACTATACTGCTAAACAGAATACAAGAGCCTCAAGAAGGGTGACACTCTAGCAGCGTTCCCATTCTAATCGCCAAGTCTGACCACCGATAGTTCCATCGATGGAATCAGTGCCGATGACGCCAGTTGAATCGTTGCTTGTGCCTTGCTTTAAACGTAGTTGAATTGAGGTCTTGATATTGATGGCCCTTTGCAGCTCGCAACTCGACCAATATGCCTCCGTGGGCGAAACAGCCTCGCCAAAGAACAGATCGTCAGCCATAGGACCTTCAAAGGATGTGGAGAAGTCTAACGAGTTAGGTTCTGCTTGGAAATAGTATTGCGACTTGAAAGTTCCCACAACTCCCTCGTCCAAGTCCGCATAGCTCCGGTATTCAAACTGTATCAGACGGTAACGCCAGCCTTTAGGATGATTCAGCATAACGGTCAACTGGCATGACTGACGATTGAATCGGCGACTGATGCCAGGTCCCAGCTCGGCATTGTACTCGGAAAAGTATAGGGTAAAGGCTTTGCGATCAGCAGCTACCGACTCGTAAACCGAACCTCGAGGACAGCCACTTCCATTGACCTCCAAGGATGCAATCTCAACCTGCTCCGGTACCGCTTCGCCAAGGCTAATCTGCGAACCCAACAACATAAAAGCTATCACTAGTGACTTCATAGTAGACTTCCTATTCGATGATGTAAGTCTGACTAGGCTGCTCTCTGAAGATCCTCAAAGTGCTTCAAAGCTCGACTTAGTCTTTCCATCAGTAACCCGTTTCCTAATGCCAATAGAAAGCTAGCAAACATTGATTTCGGGGCAATCGATTTCTGAGCCCAGAGAACAAAATATCGCTTACTGAACACTTTGCTGGTGGAAAAGCGGCTTTTTTATGTAGATCTTTTGGTATCTTAGAGATTTACTAAGGGTAGTCTACCTATCTCTGAAACCATTCCCTGAGTTCCCTCGAACTATTGATTAGTCGCTATCTACAGCAAATACGTGGAGGATTCTATGTTTCGCTTAGCTCTCATCTTTAGCTGTGTTTTCATTTGGGGTGGCTCTTCGGCTTTTGCCAAGACCTACAAGCCTATCAACTTAATCGAAGTTTTTACCTCACAGGGTTGCAGTTCGTGCCCGCCTGCAGAGGATTGGAATTACCAGCTAAAGGCTCACCCCTCGAAATTTGAGACCTTTGTTACTGTTGAGTTTCATGTGGACTATTGGGACTATTTGGGTTGGAAAGATCGTTTCTCCCAGTCAATTTTTTCCAAACGACAAAGGGAATATGCGCGACAAGGCTACGTTAATGTTGTCGCAACACCAACCGTCCTACTGAATGGTAGTCCTTATCGCGACTGGCGACGATCCAAGCACCCTCCGAAAGATAAACAAAGATTTCCAGGTTTGGAGATTTCTCGTGAGGGCGATATCCTGAAGGTCAGTTGGCAGGGAAACGCCACCGGTTCGCGATCATTTGACCTTTGGGGATCACTTTTGTCTGGTTCTAACAAAGATCGGATAAGCAAAGGAGAAAACGCAGGGCGCACACTACACCATCACCATGCGGCCCTTGGATTAGACAAGTCAAAGCTGGTATACAATAAAAAAAGCCAACGATACGAAGGAAAGATTAAACTGGTTCGAAGCGAAGCGAGCGTGCCCGCAGAAGCCTTTGCTCTATGGGTTAGTCCAAAGGATAAAAATGGCCCCATCGTTGCCGCAGGGGGTCCTTGGTAGCTTTCTATTTTTTAAAGATCAGGTGACCTGACGAGACTCTCGCTTTAGGCCGCAGCAGGAGTCTCCACCTCTGGTATGTTGGTGGCTAAAGGAATCCAGATTTCATAGTGAAACGACAGGTAATCAGTTTCATGAGTCGGCTGCTCGTCTAAAACGATTGCGATATCTCCGTTCGCCTCGTTAATAAAATTTCGGACTGCATCCATACCCACTCCACGTCCCGATATTTGAGACACTTTATTGGCGGTTGATAGTCCTTGATGGAAAATCACATTTGCTATTTCACTCTGATCAGCCTCGTGGGTGATCACGCCTGCTTTTATCCCCATATCCTTCAATTTTTTAAGAGCCAAACCACGACCATCGTCTCGGATGATGATCCCAATCCGTTTGTTCTCTTGCCGGACAACGATTTCAATCAAACCTTCAGGATGCTTACCCTTGTTTAGCCGTTCAGTTTTTGCCTCAATGCCATGATCTAGACTGTTTCGCAGGAGATGGACCATGCAGTTGCGCAATATCGTATCTTGCTTCGAACTTATTAGCACCTTCGGGCAATCGATATTAACCTGGGGCGCGATCTTTCCAAGGTCTTTGGTAATCTTCGGGACCTGCTCACAAACCTCCGAAAGAAGGCTCTCCAAAGGACTAAAAATGATCGAAAGAAGGGATTCGCTGTTGGTCGCTATGATTCTTTGAATGTCGGTGGAAAGTTGATCGTTATTCTTTAAGCTTCGGAAAACGGTAAAGCATTGCTCCAAAAACTCTCTATCGATAATAACTTTCGATAAGTCGATACTTCTCCCAAGGACGTTACTATTGATATCAATGAGTCGCTCTAAATACTCATCCACCTTCTGACAATCAGCCACCAGGGCCTCTGTTTCGTAAGATGCCAAGTTCTGGAGTATCTCACCATACTTTGTTTCCACGTCATGAAGGAGCTCGGCAAGGTCGTTCAACCTGAGTGAACGAGCCCCTCCTTTCATGGTATGGGCATTTATAAATAGTATCTTCACCGTTGCTTCTGATGTATCGCCTGTAGTTAGCAGCTTCACGTTTTCAACGATCATGGATTTAGCTGAGCTAATAAACTGCGCTGATTTTTTTGCCCCTATTTCGATAAGTCGTCCAATCAATTCGAATTTTTGATTCTTTTTCTCGAGTTCAGATTTCGCCTCCCATTCTGCCGTCACATCAAGTACGGTGACTAAGAGGTGACTGACGTAGCCATTGCTATCTGATTTGATATTCCAAGTAAGCCTAACCCTGATCGTTTTATCGTCGCGATGGATGGCAAAGTCTGAGGGTAGTTTGTCGCCATTGCACTCAAAACTAAAATCATACTCACCAACAATAGCGAGTATCGACTGCCAAGCCTGATCCCTGGAATCTTGGGTCAAATCAGATTTCTGCAATAAAAGGCTTAGAAAGCTTTTGCCTGCAATGTCGTCTGTTCCTAAAATACTTGGCAATTGATCTGAGTAATTGCCACTTACAAGACCACCCTCGCCAATAGATAAGATACCCTGCGGAATGTGAGTCAATAGCAGCCTAACCTCTGCGGTTCTCTCCTCAACCATAATCTCTAGATTTTGATTCAGAGATTGCACCTCTCGATTTTTCTCCGCTAAATCTAGATTTAGTTTTTCGCTGCGCGCGTAAGTTTTTGCAAAGGTAATAGAATTATTTTTGGCTAATATCAGAGAAAAGACCACGCTTCCCCACAACGCAAACCAAGGCCAATGCAACTTCATAATGACATTAGCAAAGTCAACTGCATTGCCTACTGAGAGAAAAATGATGCCAATAGCCAAAAAAGTAGTTTGATATTGTTTAGCTTTAATAGCTTCAATCAGAGTGATTGGCAATAATCCAAAGTATAGCAAGGTTAAACTTAAAAGCACATTAATGCTGACAATGGACTGAACCCCGAATCCCACAAAGGGAAAAATATAGGGCGCCACTGCGAGAATGAGACTCAGTCCCGCAATTACGCTACAAAACTTTCGTAGCCAAGGGAGAGCCCGATGTTTGATATGGAGCTCGATGGCATAAAACATAAAGACCACGGCAATAACAGGAAAGACAAATGCACCTGAGGAAAATACCTGAATAAACGTGTTAGAAGGAGACAGATGAAGTAAAACGCCTTGAGAGGCAAATTCTTTCATAGTTACCGCAGCATTGATTAAAAAGATATACAAGGAATCTTTATCTTTTCTATCCCGCGAAAAATAGATCAAAAGACTGTATATCGCCAAACATGCAAGGATCCCAAGAGGAAACATGGCCATAAACCCGTCCCGACTAACTTTAGATTCTAGGTATGATTCGTTTCCTATTGCGCTGTATAACTCAAAGCCGGTGTTGGTATAGTCTTTGTTCTTTCCTAGATTCAAGAATTTTGAGTTAAGGATAAGAAAGTTCTCGCCCTGTTCTAGTACCAAGGGAACCAGAAGATTTTTCACCTGAACCCTTCTTGCGGAAATCGTTTTATCTAGATACCCTTCAGACTCCCAGACCAGATGGACACCCGAAGAGTTCTGCAGCAGGATCTGCCCCGAGGCACCAGTACCTGTGGTGTAGAAGGCTAACCTCTGTCTTACGTCGCTATCTATACGCAAAACCCAAGATTGCTCTGGCGGTCCTTGGCGCAAGGGAACGTATATCGTCATCGACTGATCAACGCGAGCGATGGGTAGTTTATTGTAGAATTCGGAGGTAACCGTTTCCATGACAGAATCATGTGTCTTCCAGCTTTGAGGAAGGTAAACCACTGGATTCTGCTTTATTTCTTTGGAATTAATCGTGACTGACAGCGCCCAAGCATCGCTGAGCAGAGAGACGTATAGAATGAGACCAAGAAGACTATTACTAAAACGTAACGAAGACATGAACATACCTAAAATTAATACAATGTCATACTTCGGAGATATCGGTAGCTGTCACGGTAACTTAACGTCTAAAACCTGGAGGAAAGCCACTAAACGTGGCAAAAAGTCAATCTAGGAAGACTAAAGGTAAGGATATCAAGACCTATGTTTGCTAAGAGCAAGGGGCTGTCATACCCAAAGCCGCGCGTACCATTGGTTTTTTTTCATTGATCCAATGGCATATGCGCTCTAACTGATCAATCGTTTGAATATCTAAAAGGAATATCCGTCCACGGACAGACACTGCCAAACGGTTAAGTTGGTCAGAATATACGACTTGCTTCGGCCCAAATTGGTCGGAGAAAAGATCGACACTTCGATACGAGGATAAATCCGCCTCTACAATCTTCAACTGCCCATCATAACTACCGACATAAATTCTACCACGAACATCGATCGCCATATTGGTTAGACTAAGGCGCGCATCAGGATTAAGATCAAGGCTTCGTTCAATCTCAAGGTCAGCGGTTAGGATCATGAGATTTCCCGTACTATCACCTGCAATAAAGTTGGTAGTTCCGGGCTGATACTCAAGGAATGATATGCCCCCATCGAAATCAACGCGTTTAAGAGTTTCCGCTCGATTTTCATCATAATCAACCGAGAATTTGTGAATCGCGTTCTCACTATTGGTAGCGAATAAAATCGTAGGATCGGTTTTGGAAAACATCAAGGTTTTTGCGAAAAGACCAGGCTCCGAAAAATCTTCGGACATTAAAGCTGGATTATCTGCTTTAAAGCCCGAGACGTCCAATTTACCATAATAAATCAGACCATCGGTCGTCGCAAAGGCGTAAGACTGGGAAGAAGGATGCATGGTGATGGCATTCAAATAATAGGTATCAAATGTCCAAGCCTCAGCTTCAAAAACCGGGCCTGCCGACAAGTCATCGAGGATCCAAGCATTGATTCCTAACACGGTTTGAGGGCTCAGAACATGCGTCTCTCCGTTCATCTCAAATAATTTAAGATTGCGAGATAGCGAGTCACTACCAGAAAAGGTAGCGGTCACATTTGAGGTGATGGATTGGTCATTCTGAATAAGAGCCCCTGTTGCATCTATAAATGAGATCGCTTCAGTAAAGCTTCGGCCCGACTGATAGTTTTGGTAATGAGAGCGGAATAAAAATCCATCGGCAACGCTTAAGAGGCTTGTCACCTGGCCGCGGGTGCTAAAGCTATCGGCGAGAGTTCTGCCTAAATCATAAACCGTTAAGGTACCATTAGCAGATTCCATGGCAAGATAATGATCCGCGCCCATATGAATCGTTCGATACCAAGATCCTGAAAGTGAAAACTCGTGGCGTCGGTTTCCAAAAAGGTCATAGACAAAGACGTCACCATCTTCCTGGAGGGTCGCCACCAGCTCTTTTCCCAAGGTGAAGTCTTTCGTATTGCGCAGATTAATATTCGCAGCTAATAAATCTCCCGTTTGGCTTGAGAAAACCTCGAGTCGACCATTTCCACTGCTGATACCTACGATATCGCCATCAACTGATGACACTAAGCGTCGGGGTTCGAAGCTGAGGTTGATCGATACGATGCGACCTCGATGCCATAAAGACCAATTTTCCCCGTCCTGCTCAACAAGCAATTGAGCTGTGGAATCGTACTGAATGCTCCGCTTCGCCCGACTCCAGTACTGGTATCCCTGCAGTCGCTCCTGCTCTTCCCTATCTTCGCGAAAATCATTTAAGTCGATAACTTTAGCGATAAGCTTTTGGTTAGCTATACCCTCTTCTAACAATAAAAGCCCTGGTCGATCATTGGATAGCGTCACAAATTCAAAAGAAAAACCCGTCTCTAAACGCCTTTCGCGATTTCGTTTTGCGTCTATTAGTAGGATGTCTGTCCCTGGTACTTCCGTATCTGTAGTCCGCACTTTAGCAAGCGCATAGCGTTCGCTTTCGCCAACGGAATAGGTTTGAATCAGTTCTAAGGCATCATAGGATTCGGCACCTTGGAAACCCTCAGCTTGCGGTAGGTAGGTTAAGGATTGGCCATCAAACTTAAAATACCCTTCACCTCCAAAGCTGCAGTCTTGATGGATCTTTCCGTTTTCGAGGTCAACAAACTGACAAGCTTCCCGGTTGCTCAGCAGTGACGAAATCTTTATTTTAGCTTGAGAGGTCCAACCCAAGATACGTTTTCCCTCATCACCCAGTTTTTGCTGCCAAACAGGAACAGGAAGCGTAGCTAGTTCTAAATATAGATCGGAGATAGAATTTTCGAGTTCGTCAAATTTTGAAATGGGCGCTAGACCTGAGTATATGTGAAAGGCGTCGGTCATCTCCTTAAAAGCCTCCAGATAGTGCCCACTATCCAATCGGGACTGACTGAGGCTTAAGGCAGTTTGCATCTTTTTTTGCTCTTGCAGCTCGAAGGTATGGACAGTTTTTGTCGCGACCTCTGTCCGATTTCCGGCAGCATCCTCAGCAAAGTAATATAAAGTCCAACGTCCCGCTGGAGGCGACGGAATCCCCGATGACGGAGCTTTAGCAAAATTACAGGCTTGGGCTGCATTCTCTTCGTTTTTCCAGCAGATAAACAGTGATGTTTGTGTTAAGCCACTATCAACGACAAACTCAATCTGAGAGGCCTCATCCAACCATACGATCTCTTCAGCAGAGGAATCGAGCCTTAATGATAGTAGACTTAAGGATGCTTCGGGCATCGTTTTGTCCACCAAAACTCTGCAGGCGAATTGACTTGTTAATTGGTCCCTGGAATGCAATTGCGTGAATTGTATGGAAACATCATAGGCATTATCTTGAAGTTCTTGCAAAAACAACGAGTAGGCACCATTATTATCGTTATCGAGCCGCCAGCTTAATGGTTCGTTTTCCGCTCCGCCTAAAATAGAAACAAGAGTCTGATAGCCCTCTGTTCGCAACCCATCTGGAACTATGGGCATAATCAAGGAGTCTTGATTTGTAATCATAGGAGTACAGGTATTGATCGTTTCTTCATATTGAAATGAGGTGAGAGCAACCTTTTCGAAAGATGCGCCTTCACCTAAGTCTTCGGTAAGGATAACGCCAAGATTCCTTGAAGGAAAGCTTACTACCCTCACGTCGGCTAGCTTGTCTTTTGGAACACAGCCCTTTTCACTAGCTTCAATTACCAGGCCCGAAAGTTCAGTGTCCTGCATACGAAGACCCGGGCCGAAAAGAGGCGTTCCATTCGAGTCAGTAAATTGAACAAACGTTTTGCCAGGCGCGATGTCGGAAGATGCCAATCCACAGGTATCGGCTACCAGGCTAAAATCGTTGTTCGATTGGCTACATGCCGACATCCACAGAACCATAGCCAGGGTTAGGCCAAGCTTGTTTAAGGAAAGGGTCTCAATCTTCATAAAATATCTTTTATTTTCAACTAGTTACAAATAATCAGTAATCTTGGCGGATCATAGCAGATTTTTCTAGCAATCTCTATATATCTTTATCAGCTAGGACAAAAATTTAGATCATAGCCTCTGTAGCTAGTTTTCGCTTATGATGACGGGATGTTAGGAGTGCTCTTGGCCGGTCGTTTGCCAGTTTTCTAAGGCGACCCAAAGGTCGCCTGCCGTCATGGTTTACGGCGATTCATAGGAGACGAGTTCGATGACTTCTACCGAGCCCTCTTTTGATCGACTCTCTTGCTTTAGTAAAGGCATCGAAAGGCTTTTGTCTGTGGTTCGGATCAACCCTTCGCCATCCTTTTTGCCAAGCAAGTTTCTCTGAATACCTTTGCGACCGGCAATGGTGACTTCTTTTTGTTGGCTATCGATTTGCTTATCTTTAGAAAACATATTGGCTAAATTAGTGAGCTTAGCAAGCTCACCGCTCATCTCAAGCATTCCATTGACCATATCCATTTGAACGGTAGGAATTTGCTGGATAAGGTCACGAGCCTTTTTGTCTTTAATAGCTTCTAGACTAGCCTGGCTTCGTAAATCTACAGCGCCCGCAAGAGTCATGGGAAAATACACCTTCGCATTTCCTTTGCTTCCTCCATCAATCGTCCATTTTACCTCAGCCTCGATTAACTCTTCATCAACTCCCAAAAGCGTATACCGCACCGTCGCTGACTTTGACTTGTTTTCAGATTTCGTCACTACTTTGTAAGTGTAGCGCTCACCTGCTCTAACTAGATCCAGACGACTTGGTTGAGTGCTTTCCTTTTGTGTATCATCACTATCATCCACCGACGCTGTGCTGTGTTGGGCGGCGGAATGCGCATCGTCCTGCTCAAGGTTTTTAGTCATGGATTCCATACGCTTCTGCATAGAGGCCAAATCCTGGTTCTCCACGTCCAGTTCTTCTGCTATTTCTTGTAACCCGGTGGTGACCAAAGAAGACACAAAATACACCCCTACAGAGCATCCGGTAAACAGAGTCGGCAAGGCCAAAATACAAATGACCACTCCGGTTTTGATTCCGTAGAATAGATTAAGCGTTTTAAACGAGAGGTACAAACCTAACACACACCACACAAGGATAAATAGCATAGAAAGAAATCCCAGCCCGAAAAGATAGGTAAGGAAACTTACCGGCCACACCATTGTGAGGATCGTAAAATAGACTCGTAAGGCGTCGTCAAAGGATCGAGTTTGGGTACCGATTCCGTTTCCAAGTAAGTGAAAAAAACCTGCACCAACAATGGGAAATAAGATTAAGTAGAGTGTCTGAGCGATAAACCCCAAACCACTGAAGAGCGTAGCCGAAAACAGAACTAATAGACTCAACAAGGCATAGACGATAATAATCTGCTCAAGGCTATACTTCTTGTATCCGGTGGAAAAAAAACGATCAGGATCCTTAATATTTTCTATTTGATCGAAAAAATACTGTTTAAAATCAAAGGCCTTTATCAACTCAACATAGTGCATCATTGGTTTCATGTTAGTAGCTCCATAGTCATGTTTCATCGATCACCGAAATTGCAAAAACTGTGCGCAAAATAGTTTCTACAATTTCAACAAGATCTCAAACGGGTCTATCTCTAAAAATCTGATCATTGTCACCAAGTTTTACGAACAAAATATGACTCTTAGTAAGATTTCACTAGCAGGCCCTTACTTAATTTTTTTGGGTCGTTTCAAGTCTTCTGGGTAGAGTTAAACTCAAGCATTCTAGCTAGATGAGAGGAATAGAGGACCTAGTCTAGGTCATTGGGATGTTACGGACTTGAATCATCCGCAAAATGACGGCTAAGGACAGCATGAATGCTTTAAAGATCTTCATTTTCATCAGCTTTTGGCTACTTTGTAGTAGTCTTAGCAAAGCCATGAGTCCCTTGACAGATTGGACGTATCGCGTTGGAGACTCTTCTTTAAAAGATCATCAGTTTGCCTGGCTGAATGACGATGATCCACAGCAATGGTTGGTTGCAGATCATCCGCGACCAACAAGGTGCCAGGGATCGAAGCATTGTTGGATGAGGATTGTCCTACCGGATATCTCAATGAGAGATCCAGTCATATTCGTTCAGGGTGTTGACCTTGTGGCAGAATTCTATTTAGACGGCCGAATAATCGGCAAAACAGGAGACATCGATTCTCAAGGTATAGGAAAGTTTTTTGCCTACAGGCATGTACTTCTACCATTACCAATCGACTTCCAGCAGCGGACACTTATGGTCCGACTCTATTCGAATCATACCAACATCGGGCTGTTTGAGACTGGGGCGTTCTTGGCCGAAGGAAGTCATGTGTTTCAGCACTTTTTATCCGAAAAATGGGATATTTTATTCGTTAGCGCTGTCTTGGCAGTGGTTGGCTTTGCTGCTCTCATCACCAGCCTATTTACTAAAAATCGTTATGGACTAGTATATATTGAAATTTTTGCGTCTCGGGAGCTTGGCTTTTTTTTGGCGTCCCCATGTTCACTCTTGGGCAGTTTATTTTTAACGCTGGTTGGCTAACAGCACTTGGATTCACTTCGTGTATGCCGTTACCGTCGGCTGCTATGATACTCTTTATATCGAGAGTCGGTCAGAAACCCCTACCGAAGATTCTTATCCTCTCGGCTCAGGTAGCTTTGATTTTTTCACTAGTTAGTGCCGGATTGATCCTAACAGAAAGTCTACAGATGAATTTTTTCATTCTACCTGCAGAGATTTTGTCATTAGTTAATTTCACTTTAATTTCCTTGATCATGGCAGTCAGAGGTATCAAAGGAGATCGCGAGGCCTTTCTATTTGTTTTTGGAAGTGGGTCATTGACTCTTTTAGCAGTGCATGATGTTCTTGCAGAGCTCGGAATCCTCTTTTCTTGGTCTGGGCTCCACGCTCATTGGGGCCTCATTGGTATCGCTGGCACTTTGATTTACATGGCTGTTGAACATTTCAACCAAGATCGCATCCACCTCAACGAAAAAACCCGTATCGATACAGAATTGGGAATTGCTCAAGATATTCAAAAAACTCTTAATGCCTGCACGGAAACCATTCCCGCTATGGATATCGCCCATTATTACCAGCCCGCAAATCAGACTGGCGGAGATTGGTTTGGGTATTACTACGATGAAAAGCACGATAATGTTTTTATGCTCTGCGCTGATGCTACTGGTCATGGGATCCCTGCTGCTTTAGTTACGGGAGTCTTTACAGGTTGTGTCGAATCCATACTATTGCGAGTCAAAGAAAGCCCAGAAATCTATCAAGCAGATGAGGTCATTCGAGAATTATTCTTTGCCAGCAATCAGTCTATTTCGAAAATTCACGTAAAACCTAGAATGGCTATGACCCTACTCTGTATGTGTTTGAATCTTAGAACTGGCAGATTATCCTATGCTTCTAGCGGTCACCCGCCACCAATCCTAAAGCGAGGGGATCAAATCACTTATCTCATTTGTCCCGGCTTACCTCTAGGGATTCTCGAAAACGAAGTTCATATTGACGTGAAACATCATCAGTTAAAGGTAAACGATACACTCATTATGTATACGGATGGACTTATCGAAAACCAGGGACCCGACGGTAGGGTACTTAAGCAAAATAATCTGAAAGCAGCTATTAGGTCTTCCGATTATAGGTCCCAAGATGTCATAACAAGAATCCTCGAAATCGGGACCATGGTCTGGAACACACAGATACCTGAAGATGATGTCGCTACCATCGTTTTTACCCTGAAAACACTAATAACAGAGAGCCGTAGTTCGAAAAAAGCCGCTTTGAATAACCATCGCCTTGCATAGTAAATCGAAACTTAGGCTAAATTTCGGTTCGTACAAGGAAGATATCTATTACTGCCAACTAATTTGTGTACCAGGCAATACAATAACTCTACCAGATCTTAATGTAATGATAGTCTTGTGAGTTTTCCAAGACGTGACAAGAGTCTCTAATACCGTCGAAGCAAACTGAGATTGACTATCACGGCTCAGACTCTGCCAATCATCACCAAAACTATGATGAATGTCGTAGATTACAGACTCCACTTGACTAAGCTCTTCTGGGGCAGCACGCAGTTTGAGCTGAAAGGGCATCCATCGACGAAATCGTCTGGTCTCGGGTTGACCATACTCTACCTCAACGATAAAATCTTCGCGATTGACTTGCAGGACATCAGTTTTGTCTCGCCAATCAATTAAAATACCATCAAAGTCTAAGACTCTTCCATTTTTCAGATTAAGGCGAAACCCTTGTGTTTTCCAAAATAGCGTATCTGTGGTCTGTTGTCCTGTTTTAAATGGATTATTGGAAACTGTTAGAGTCTCTGATGAGAGCGAGTTTGAGCCCAGTTGAATTTCTAGACTATCGACATGAGCCAGAGCTTCCTCTGCGGCTACAAGCTCAATAGAGAAACTCATTTTGGGACCACTACTACCATTTTCTTCTACATTTCCATAAGTAACATTAAAGGTAAAGTCCTCATGAGTGAGTAAAGGACCAGATAGATCACTATTGAAACCTGTTATTGATGCTCCACCTTCCTCGACAGCCCTCCTTAAGGTAACTTGACTTGAAGGAGACAACAGATTCACGTACTGACTTCTTGTTGGCAATCCACCGGATGTATTTCCTGCAAGACGGCCGTCAATCAGTAAGGGCCCACCAGAATCGCCCAGCCCAGAAGAAACCATTTGACCGCGACTTGTGCCCCGACTACTTCTCGAAACCCCAGAAAAATAGATCATACTATCGACATAATCGACGGTATTCGTACCATACCTTTTGGTTCCACTACCTTCCCCTGCCGCCCTGCTTTCGCAGCGCAGAACAGCATCCTTTGAATTTAAGTGAGAGCATCGGGCTTGCATCTCCTCCAAACTACGACTTAGGTTATTGCCATATCCGACTATCGTCATGTCGTCACCAGGCCTCGCAGAAGTTAGGGCAAGTGGAACGTAATCAAAACTTATGTTCCTACGAAAGATAATGACGGCAAGATCTAAATCATTCACACCATTGTTATTATCAAAACCATAATTTGGATCGAAGATAATATTGATAGGTGATCGTCCCATAACGGTGATGTCACCTGGAGATGCCGCATCTTTTACACAGTGAGCCGCTGTGATCAAGGTATCCGGGCTAACAAAGGTCCCAGTGCAAGTAAAATCAAAGCGCTCGGCCTGCCCCTGACTATTCACTTCGGTGGATGTTATGTTCAGTTGCCTTACTGCCGGGAATCCTGTTGTCGGGATTCCATTTGTTACCTTCAAATTGGTTTCTGGATTGGTTTTACAAGCCAGATGTAACATCAGAATGGAAACAAAAAACCTTCGCATCGTCTATCCTCACCGGGTACTGGTCCGTGGTATTAGGAAATGTTAATACTAATTTGAAGGATTTGCAGTGAAATTCGCATGGAAATGACGAAAAGTCGGCAAAGCTTGCCATCACATGACTCTACCCAATATATAGTTCGATTTCAGAGGATGGAATAACTGGTATTACTATGCAGACCAGTTAAGTAACCTATCTTTTTGAGAGGACTGTGAGGAAAGGGTACCTTAATCAAAAGTACCCTGAATCTGTATTTACCACTCAAATCGATTCTTAAACTTTACATCAACTTCGCCGTAGCGACCTCTGCGCTCTTACTCGCAGACTAGATAACTACCGAATCGTGAGTGATAAAAGTCTACTTCCCAAACCTTGTTTATCCTTGGACGGACACGGACCACAGAGTTTAGGCATCCGGCCCAGTCGGCACAAGTATTAGCGGGCTGACAGCGGGGACTATTGATCCCATCCCAACCTCCGCGTCGGTTCTCAACATCCTCTGTCTCGGCCATGGCAGCGCTACCAAGCAGTAACGATGCCCCGATGATACACGACTTAGCAAAACGCTTGACGAAAGCGTTCATGTATAGATCTCCTAAAGTAAACGATGAATTTGAGCAAAAATATATGACGAGCCATGGTCCATAACAATTCAACAATACTGATGCTATCCATAGGAAAGACCTAACAGTAGGATTCAGTCAAAACTGGATGAATGATGAACGCAAACACCCTGGAAATGGAATGTTTCCAGATCCAGGGGTAAAACCGAAGAAGAACGGTGCTTAACGCTTATTTAGTTTAATTCCCAGAGCATAGCCAGTAATGGCTGCTGGGCTTGAAGCACCATGATCTTTGGAGGATACCCTGCAAGCTTTTTGACCACTTTCGGTGAGAGGTCGGATTTCATAAACCAAGTTACCTAGTGGATTATCCCCAACATCAACTCCACAACCAGCAAGTAAAAAGTCTTTGTTATGAGGTAATCGGGTAGTTGTGGTAGGATGGGCCACGATATTAGACTGGCTTTCAGTAATAAACTGCTCAATGGTCCCGAGGTGAGGTATCTCTCGGTCAATTCCAATCGCAAACGTCTCAATATCGCCATAATCAAAATAAAAGTGTGCTTTCGTTTTTGCCGACCATTCATGTTCACTCACCGGGTAGGAGCTAATGAGTAACTGTGATGGGTTACCAGGCCTAAGTCCTCCACCAAGAATCACTTGATCCGAGTTAGTCCACGTAGATATTTCTGGTATTAAGTCGATTGTACTCTTATTCTGACTAAGGCTCACATATTGCGCTAATTCGTTTCGCATCAGCCCGTTGACTTTTAATCCTACGGCATATCCTTTGATCTTAAACGGATTTTGAAATCCTGCATGATCTTTAGATGAGATAAACCAAGAGCCCAGCTGGCTGCCTGGGTATGACGCAACCAATAAATGTCCGAAGGGAGCGTTAGTTCCCGCACCACCACCACCAATCACAATATAATCGTCTGGAACCTCAATCTCAAAGTCAAAGTGTCCTGGCAATGCCATAGGCGCTTCACGCTCAAAAACCGCTATCTCAAGAATACCATTTTTATCAATTTGAGTGGAAAGTCGCTGCGAGTTTACTAGTGCCGCAGTATCCAAGGGCAAAAGGTTACGAGATGCTCGATCCACAGACATTTTACATGCTTTAGGGAATTCGAAACAACTGATTCCAGCTATATTTAGTTCACGGGTATTAAACTGTGCATCGCGAATAAACTGTTTCACAGATTGAGATTTTGCTACGCTGGTTTTTACTTCTGGCATAAAAAGCAAAGCCTGTGCCCTGTTTATATCATTCGCAAGTATCATCAAACGATCAGAAACAAGCTTCCGTAATCGACGGACTTCAGGTGTTAAAAGACTTTTGAACGGGCCAACTCCTACAACACCATAATCTTGATACTCATAACCTAGAATAGCTGCCTTGGGTTGAGGTCTTTGAAATTGACTTGGAAATTCATCGGAAGCGTAATCGGCAAGCTCGGTGATGAGACGTTGACAACTGTCAATATTATCAAATGAGCAGGTAGCAATGGCACCTGCATTGGCTCCACCGGTACCAATAATTTGACCCAGTTCACTAACCTCTCCACCAAGCTGTAAGACGTTAATAGATAATTGCCCATTAATATTTAGCTTATTGATCGCAATACTAGTCTCCGTTGCCAAATTAAAGGCACTGATATTGCTTCCTACTTCTGCCTCAAACTTCAATTTATCGGTAGCTTTTTCGAATTGCATTTTAACGGTAAAGAACAATCCACCACCCTTGATACGCTGTTGTACAAAACGGTCACCGCAGCGCCGACGAAACTCATCTAGTCCCAAATGCTTTGCAGCTTTTCCAATTGTGTTAAAGCTTTGGTTAGGATCCAATACGAATCTATCATTAGGCAATGAGAATTCACTGGCATAATTATAAGAAAGTGATCGCATGCTATTTTGTGCATTCTTGACAAAACTTGATTTGCCGTCAATTTTGAAGGCTGCCTTGGTAAAACTTCCATCCAACTGAACATTCAAGCTACGAGCTACATCACGTAGACTCATGGTGGAGAACAGACTGAGCTTACCCTCTGCAGAGCCCGATTGCACGACAGAACCATTTAAGCAAGCTGTGCGAATCAGGTTTCTTTCTAGATCATAACCCTCTCCAGGCAATTGCACGACAGCCGATGCTGGGTTGGGTCCTCCATTTCCAAAACCTAGATGAGCCGGTAACAATACTCCCATTGTCACTAGGGTACAAAATGTATAATACGATTTTAGCTTCATGATGATCTCCTTTACTTATTATTTGTCTTACTACAATGATTTCGACAAACAGAAGCTAACTCAGAGTCTAAACTCAAGAGGATGACATTTTTTCGAAAGGCTGAGTTTTCGTCCGCAAAACAGGCAAAAAAAGTGGACGACCATGGTCATCAGTGGCAAAAAATGGGTTACTTTGTTGGTAACAATATAAGCAAAAGCCTAGTTCCGTCTAAGGGTAAACGAAATCTAGGCAATCATGTCATTGGGTTTTTCTTCGGATATGATTAGTTGGTAACAGTTCGGAGTTCAATGACTTTTGGTCGTAACCCACCACCACTAAGGATCAGCTTGGCTCCCCTATGGGACGGTCCTATGATTGAGGGCTTCCAGATAATGGGCGTATCAGTTCTCAATAAAGACTCTCTCAACACAATGCCGTCTTCATTAATGAATACAGCTATCGGCTCATGATGGGTAAACAAGGAAGACTGAGCATCAGGACTCGTTAAGCATGTGACACAGTCAGGGTGTTGAATCGCTACAGAAATTCGTATCGTCTCATCCCTATCCTTGGATATGGTTTCCGCAATATTCATGGGGCGAGCCATACGATAAGAGGAGCTAGGATCTCCTAGAAGATTATAGGTGAGATTTTGTTCTTTCAGAATCGGTGAATCGATAGAGTATCTTGATACTCCAAATGCTTTGGCATTTGTCAAAATATGACCGAGGTCAGGATGAGCTTCTACTAAGCCATTGGAAACAATGGGAAGATGTGCCATGGAATTCATAGCGCCATAGGCTGTTGTGCTATTCCCCCCTGTAGTCCCTGATCGGGTGGAGCCCATAAAACCAATGCCTCCTTTCGGCTTCAACATAATAGCTTCACCAAAGTTAATATGATGATATTCGGGAATCAGATACTTGATAGGAAAAATATCTGAAATCGGATCAAATCTGGGATCTGACGGAGGGGCAATAGCTAATGTCTGATAGGTCTTATTATCAAACATCCCGTTTAAGCAGGAAACACTAACTACAAAAGGATAATGCATCGATGGCGAAAGATCAGCCTGGGATACATCCTCCACATCGAAGCTTGGGGTGTCCCAAGCCTCCCATGAGCCATGCCCCCTGTAGAAAACGGAAGGAGGACCCGATTGTATCCCTCTTAGTATCTGCTTCCGGCTTTGGTTCCAAGGATACTGGCCCACCCTGTTAGGTACTAATGTTCCAGTACTCCAAACTTTTGGTGGTAGTCCAGAGCTAGACTGATAATATCTCTCAAAGGAGATATCCTGTTTTTCGACTGATGATGCTAGATTGTTTTCGATGTACTCGGCGTACGCATACTCCTCTGAATGCCCAGGTTTTTTATGGTCAATCAAGCTAGCAACCGCCATGATCCTGTCGTAATGGTTTGGAGAGGTACTTGGATTAAGTTCATGTTGAATAATCTTATCAATCATGGCTGACGCTTCTAGCTTGTTATGTGCCGGAAGGCGACCAATCTTTAGTTTCGGTAACACTGCCAGATCACCATGAAACTGACCATACCAAGTATCGCCAGTGTTTTTGATCCTATCGATACTGTTAATGACATGAAATCCATCGTAGTAACTTGGTATATGCGTCACATCGCCCAACAAAACGAGCCAGCGCGGTTTCACTTGGCTTTTTTGGTAGATCGATTCGATATCCTGTCTCAGAATTTGGTGTCCAAGCGGTCCACCTTCGTTATAGTTAATTATGTTAGTTTTTATTCCCAGGGATTGTTTGTGTTTGGCAAATCTGATGGCTTCATCACGTAACAATTGCGACGTCACGATAATCATATGCGGGTCACGCAGCGCTGTTTGCGGTTGTAAGGCAAGAGGCATCCCCTGAGGCGCATCTTGCCTGCGAAACCTAACATCGCGATCCTCCAAAGTGCCTTCTTGGGGTGAAGAGCTACAAGCTTTCTTTAGGGCTTTAGGATTTATGACAGCATAGTCAATAGCTCTCGGACTGCGGGCAAATCTAGTATCTATTTCGTTAGTAGAGGTACTGGGGATCGGGTACCAAGAATAGCAATCGTTATGAGTACCTGCAAGTTGTAGTGTTATGCCAAATATTTCGTTATATTGTTTTCTCAATAAAGTGTTCGGATCATAGTCAATGACAGGAAATCTGAGCCGAACAATATTACGATACGGTAACTCATCCGAGAGATACTCCAAGGTGTAGTCCGAAATACGAAATCTAGAGCCTTCGTAACGCACTGGATCGTAGATAAACGGGAAAATGGCCTCGGGATCACTATAATCATAAGGGGCAGGTTTTGATGGCACAATACGGACGTGATTTTGCTCCTTCAAAGAGGCGGAAATGGTGACATCATCCAATCTGGATCCTAAGGGTAGTGCTACCAGAAAACTTGCCATTGGGATTTCAGCCTTTCCGATGTTCGTTGGGTCTTGGCTGGTATGAACATGAGGAGGCGAAGCAAAATACATGAGCTCTTTACCAAATTCGCCCAAGACCGTAGTTGTCTCAAGAGTTGGAACCTTAAAGTTAAAGGAAAACAACTGAAATCCGTAGGATAGATTGTAAACCGTTGCATGATCCTGCATTTGAATGCTTGTATACCTAAGGGTTTTCGAAGGCGAAACATGGCTTTTATCAAACTCTAACAAAGAAATGGATTTTGTTTCATACCCTTCACTCCCACAGATCGCTTTAATCGAAGCGAGCCCTTGGATAGACGTTAGGCCAATGGTTTGGTAGTCCTGATCAGATTCTTCACAAGCTAATTCGCAAGAGGTTGACTGACAGCGGTCCCGGCAAGAACGAAAGTTGCCCAGAAAATTGGAACGAGAATAAAGACGACACTCTATCTGATCCAATGCTTCTGACGAAACTCGAATCAAAAAGATCTCCGAGGCATCATTACCCCATTGCTAAAGAAGAGTATTAGTAAGCTCATCATGTCCGTTACCTGCCATGCCCGCATTAGGTTCCATCGATTCATCCATGCTCAGTTCTGTCCTCATATAAGGACTGGACACAACAGTAGAAACGCTTCCACAGGATAAGCTCAACCCAATCAATTTCAGTAACAAGGTGATGTGAAACATAAAACCATAGTTGGCCTTGCATGAAATACTATTCATCGATCCACTCCAAAATCCTAGAGTCAATCCCAGGGTTCGGTAGCAAATCAAGATAGTCTTTATTTTCAAAAGATATGATCTTACCACTCCTTACGATAGGATCATTGAATCCATTTAAGCTACGGCCGAAGGGATTTAAGAGCTGCTTACAGTGATAGGTTTCGGACTGATCACTGAGGTATACCACCAACCGGCAACCAAGTCCAAAACCACTCTTTTCAGATATAACGGAATCACTACTCTCGATTATCGTTTCCCCATCAGGAGTCAAAAACTCATAAAGCCTTTTTGCGCTTGCTCCAAAGTAGTCTAACTCAATCATATCGCGGCTTCGTCCAGGTCCTTGTAGCGGTAACAAAACAGGGGACCTCACAACTCCCATACGATCCAAATTAAAGACACAATAGTGCCTATCTTCCTTCGACTTTCCTAGCCTTAGACAGCTGAGGTCAAGACCCGATTTGATGACTCCTTCAAACAACCAGTTAGACTCTACATCTTTGGTAATTTCGGTTTTTCCTGACATGAAAGAATAAATCTCTTTAGCTTGTGAGCCAGTGATTTTCACCTGAATGGTTTCGGAATCATCTGATTGAGTCATCGCGATTCCGTTTACTATACTATCGTTTGGCTGCGTTTCCGCCTCAACGCAAAGAGAAAGTATTATTCCAAATACGATTTTAAACACTGTCAGTCTCCTTCTATTCAGTCTCATATGTTTCATTTTGATCATACGCTGTCCGCTAGTGACTCGTATGATTTTACCTTTACAAAATTTGGATCAAAGCCTATAGAATTTTCCCGAAGAGCCCACTGCTTCCGTTCTCAGAATCATAAAACTGAGAACCATACAAATTAACTAGATCGTTAAAGGAGACAAGATATGTCACAACATGCTGTTTTCGTAGCAACAGAATACCAAAACACAATACAAGAGGTTCTTATCGCATGTGACAACTCGACGGAAGCTTTTAGACGCCTCTATCAGCAAAAAAAACAGGGAGAACATCACTTCTCTCTAGCATTCATCGCGCGAGAATGCGGCGTATCTAAAGGCTATGTTTCCGATGTTATGAGCGGTAGAAGACTTCTTAGTAAAAAGCATTGGTTGAAATTCTTATCTTTATTTGATCTAAGTCCAAGTATGGAGTATTTTTTTCGTCTTCTTTTGTCCAGAGACTCTTTAAAGAGCTTAGGGGAAATACAAAGTATATCCGAGGAAATCGAAGCTCAACGCAAGGCGCTATCCATTACCAAAAGAGTCATTCCTAAAAAGGTTAGAGGACTTCTCTTTTCATTTGAGCTTCTCTGTGCCTTTGGTCTGTTCGGGAATCGCCCTAGCAAAACCCAGTTGAGAGAGTATTATGGAGCGAAAAAGGGTGTTGAGCTAGATATTGCTCTTCACCTTCTTAAGTCTAAGGAATTCATCGACATCGCAGAAGATGGGCATTACTATTTGCTCAAAGAGCATATCGGTTTTTTCGACAGTGAAGACGGTCTCACTCATAAGGACTTCATGAAAGAATCCATCCGCAATGCCATTAGTCATGTAGACGAGTTTCATCTCAAAAGAGACGAAGCTATTTACGAGACAGCTATTATTAGTGTCAAGAAAGATGAGTATTGTTCTCAGCTTGATGCCTTTCGTAGTCAACTACATCGGATGCAAACAGATATGGAAACAGGACATGCGGATACTTTGATTCGTTTTAATATTCAGCTTTTTCCATTAGGCCATAGATGACTCTAGTCTCGATCACTAACAAAAAGCCAAATCGGAACTTTTCGATGAAACATCCAAGGTGAGTGATAGGTTTGTAAATCCTCAGTTTCTTGTTTCAGGATCATTTGAGCGGAGGCGCCTCCATCAAGCATCATTCCATCACGACATCCCTCTTGTAACATCCAGTCTGTCATATCTTTAATCGTCAAACCACAGTGTAGAAATCCATGGGAAACATGAAACAACATCAGTTCACTTTGGTCGGTAAGACACAAGCCTGAACGCGGTAGGCTTTTCGACTCTGATAGGATCGCAGCGCCATCGTTTCGACATCGCGATGAAAACTGCTCGTCGCAAAGCGCTTGCTCTTGTTGGCTATTGCCGTCTTTAATGACCATGGGTCCCGCACATAGGGTCTGGTAATTAGAGCTTGTCAGGCGATGATTACTATCGGCCTGATTTCTATCAAAGTAAAAGTCTCCGGCCGTAGACCAAGATAAACAGCTACGCGGACGGGAGGTATCGCCACGAAAAATACCGTTTTTATGTCCTGGAATGCCAGACAACGGCCCGACACTATGCCAAGTGGCTAATTCATAGGAGCTTTCGGAGAAAAACCCACCGTTGATGGCAGCTTGAACCCCTAGATTTGCATCCTGAAAAATGTCCCTTTGCTCAGATGCCTTACGAGCTTCTCCATAAGTCAACAACAGTTGATAGTCTCCTGACCTAATCTTACCAACCGAAATGCGCTTAGTGATTTGTCTTTTCCCTACGCAGGCAAAGCTTGGAATAAATTTGCTTTGCGATGTCTCAGCCTCTGGTACTTTGCAACTGGATACCCCTGCAAAAAAACATGTAAAGAAAAAGATATGTTTAAACTGATTCATGCCGATTTCACCTCAGTAAAGGTAGAGGAGCTTGGTAATTCTATCAGTATCATAAAATCACGAAACTCGGATGACATATCATTCCCACATAATTCTATATGAACCTCGCCCTGTGCTCGCCTTATCAGCTCACGCACCGCCGACATCCCAACACCGCGTCCAGAAATCAACGTTACATCTTCGGAGGTCGATACACCTTGCTCGAAAATAGTCTCAGCAATTTGTTTTTCAGACATGTCCGTCACCTGCCGCTTCGCAAGCTTACTAAGATTCAATCCCGGACCAGAGTCTCGATAATGAATCTGCATCCGTTCCCCATTGCTAATATCAATATGGATAGATAAGACATCGTTATCATTGGAACCATGGGCAATGGAGTTATTGAATAAATGAACAAAAACAGTCTTCAACATATCACCAATATCTTTTCTTAAGAATAACAAGTCTCCCTCGTCTAACCTCAGATTTAGTTCTACTGTGACAGCAGCATCCAAAGAAATCTTTGATAAGACATCTCGCAGCGATCGTTCAAACTCCCCCCATGGAGCTGTATACTCTTGCCTTACCGCATCAAATAATTTCTCTTTCAGCGTTTCAGCATCTTTAAACGAACAAAATATGGATTCCAATTGATCAAGAAATTGCGCAGGCCCTTCTTTTGCCTTTTCAGCACTCAGTTTGCGATCCAGCAATTCGAGATATTGATCTAACGATTGACAGAGTAAATTAAGTGATAAATCAAGTCGCTCTTGGTTCCCCTGTGTTAAATGATCCTCTACCGCATGGATCTTCAATGCCATCTGTTCAAATCCAGCCAATCGAAAATTACCCTTTGCATTGTGTAGTAGGTTCTTCATAGAACGCAAGCGTAAGTCACTTGTGAATATGTCTTCAGAAACTGCATCTCGTAAGGTCATCTTAAACTCATTGAGTATTTTTTTAGATGAATTTAACCCGTATTCTATCATCTCCAGAATTTTGCTTGTATCTCGTTTGTGCTGGATCAACTCCTCCTGTAGAGCGACAGTTTCGGTAACATCAGTAATAGACACCACTACTTTGACCAAAACGTTCTGATCATCAAGGACTGGGTTGTAGTCGAGCTGGAGAAATTTCTGATCTATACGACATTGAACGGGAAGGACACTTTTATTGATTTTGAAATTGAGATCATTTTCTCCAAAAACTCCCTCAAAAAAATTTTTAATGCGCTCAATTTCCATCTTTTGAAGGTTAGTCCGTTCAAACAGAATGCTGAAAATATTGAGTTCTGTTTTTAGAGATTGACTACCCAGTATTCTCCTATAATTTTCATTTTTGAGGACAGAGTCCGTTTCTAAACTTCCGTCTTTTTCATTTATCACGACAATTGCTTGGTTAAGACTATTGATGACAGCTGAAATTTCTCCAATTTCTATAATCTTATCTTCATGATCTTGTTTTTCTCTGAGCAACTTCAATTCAAGCTTCTCTTTATGAAGCCACCAAAGAAAGAAGATAACCACAAGGATAAGCAGGGCAGAGATCATCATCAGTCTTTGGAAACTATTTTGTTCCTCAACAACAAGTTGACTTTTCGCCAAAGCCAGCTCTTTTCGCTGATTTTCTCTTTCTATCCTCTGGAGTTCTACTGAATCGATGACTCTATTAACTGAATCCGATATCATCTTTGCGAGTTTTACTTCATAAAACTTTCTAAATTGCTCATCAATTTTCGCCATAATTTCGTCAGGAACTTCATCATCATTACCAATCAACATAGTCAAATGAAGCAGAGCATCCACCTGTACATCTGTTCCCATCTTGTAACAATGGGACATATCGTAGTCTTCACCAAGTTTGAAATAGAGATAGTTTCGATAGCATTCTAAAAAGGTGATGCGAATACTAAAGTCATACTCTTCAAATTTCACAGCGTTTAGTTTTTCAACCAACCCAGGTGTATTTGGATCAAGTAGATACAGTACCAACGAATGAATAATCGTAGCATCTGGATATAACCTTGGATGCCCGTAACCCTGTGAAAGGTATTTTTCGGCAAGAACAAGCTGGTTGATCTTCATATAAAAAACACCGATATTATATTTCAGACGATGATAGTTAAACTCACCTTGAAGCTGATCCTTATTCTGATCAAAGGCTTGATCTACTTTCAAAAGCAGTTGCAAACCTCGATCAATAATTGGCGGAGAGTTACTTACAGCATAGGAAGTACCAACAGTCAAATTAATATCAAGATGAGATAAGACAGCATCTTTCGGGATATCCTTCATCACCTCTTTGTATTTTTTTTCGAAGTTGAGGAAGTCGCCGCGAAAGCTAATATCACCCATGATGGCAATACCTGCTTTCGCTGCTGAGGTATACATTTTGTACTTCAAAGCCCTACGATAGAAAATCTGCATGTCTTTGAGGTAGGACTGGTCTTGCTTAAGTTTGATTTCAAGGCATTGCTGAGTTCCTTCAAAATCGTCTTCTTTTACCAAATCTTCACAAAAATTTTCTGTTTCTGCATTTCTAAAAAATAATGTTCTTTGTAGTAAATAGCGTATTCTTGAGGGTGTATTTGGTTTGTCTAGTCGCCATTTTAACTGTTCGTTTGTGAGTTCAGTAAAAGCCTGAGATTCGTTTTCATATGGAGACATGTATTGTTTTGGATCCGTAATTTGCCCCAAAAGCTCTCCAGGCAAGCTTATGGCGGCTAATAAACATAGGTAGCAAGTTCGGATCATGAAAACTCCTAATTCGTCCTTTCTCGCTTCGGTAAAAAAAGATCTAATAGCTAAGCAATTATTTCAGCCCATTGATCAAGATTCTAGACAACATATCAGAAGGGTCGTATTTACAGCCGTTGAAAAAAACGTGAAATATAGGAAATGATGTTATAGGGTCAGGCAATTCTTTATAACGCAAATCCACTTACGGAGGATGACTTGCTGAAATTTCCTATGATTAGATCAAGTATCGTACTGTGCTTCCTATCATCATTCACCAGCAACTGTGGTAGTCAGTATCAGAATTCGGAAGTCCATGAAGTCGAAACCTTTGACGAATCCATATCGTATATTTCATTCAATGAACCTACGATATTAGCTAGACAGACCCTGGTGTTGGACACTCTTTGCGAATTCGCGCCAGCACAAAAAATCGCCTTTGGTTCCATAGAGGGTCGCAGCCCTTCACTGTTTCATTTAACAGACATCAAGGTAGATGGTTGTGAAGCCAGCAGCGGATTTTTAGTTTTCGGCCGACCAGATATCCGATTTGAGGATATTGACGGCGATGGCGAAAACGAAGTGGTTTCTCCGCTACCCGAAGGTGACATGAGTCAAGCAACCCTAATCTTCAAGGGCAAAACCATTCCCTTGAAAAATGGATCACCCGACTTAGATCTCGATTCCCAGGCAGAAACAGGGAGTTTTCCATTTCAATATCGTTTGGAAGAACCTACGCAAATCGATAGCACAGTCGGTGACACGGACGGAAGACAACCCTCGGGACGCATTTATCCAAGCGATTACGATCCCAACTACGCAGCTATCATTGCATCTAGAGCAAAATCCCAAAGTCTTGGCCGATCGCGAGGTCAATGTTGGAAATATGTGAACGATGCGGTTATGAGACGAGGAGGGATTCGTATGGGTATGTCGGCCAGCATATTCAATCGAACTGTAAGTCGAGCCAATAAAAGAAGACAATTTGGTTTATGCCCTCTAAACAGCAGGCAAATTTCCAAAGCACCGATTGGTTCTGTGTTGGGGTACAATCCTAGTTATCAGGGGTTTCATAGTCGATGGGGTCATGGTGAAGTCTTGGTCAACGACACAAACTACGTGTGCAGTGATTTTTGTACAACGCGGCGACCGAATTTTACCGCATCATTTATTTTATATCCCTGCAAAAAGTATTAGGGAACCAAACTGAGCTGCGAGGAGTCTTCGCTGCCTTCATGGACCTTTGTATGAGGTCCTAAAGTATCGTCACTTGGGATCCAAAGAGATAGGGCCGTGAAGAGCTGGACTCCGACCATTAATGAGGCCATTCCAGAATCCATGGGTATCTGCGCCATCGATAAAGATAGTATCAATAATACAAATGTAAGTAAGGCCCTGGCTAACATTGGAAAACTCCCATTGGTTTAAGTGCGCCATTTTTACCATCACCAATCATCCCTGTCAAGAGATTTACAAAAAAATCAAATGAAAACCCCTCAAAAATTAAGTAAAGTCAGGACTTACCGCAATCAATTCCGGAAGGGGTCTCAGATGGATAATATCACGATCTATCACAATCCAAAATGCTCTAAGAGCCTAGAAACCTTAGACATTATTCGATCTAAGGGAATTCAGCCTGAGATCGTTCATTACCTTGACACCCCCCCAACCCAAACGGAAATTAAGCGCATTATTTCGCTCCTTGGCTGCATGGCCAGCGATATTGTTCGGATTAATGAGAACCTCTACGACGAGCTGGATTTAGCCACTGCGACAGAAGACGAATTGATACAAGCTATGTCAGAGCATCCATCACTAATCCAGAGGCCTATTGTGGTAGCGCAGAAAAAAGCGGTTGTGGCTCGCCCCCCTTCCAACGTTCTACCCCTTTTGTAGTAACAAAAGGTCTCCCATTCCCATTTATGAAGCTGCATGCCCTACCTTAAATATGGGGCTCAACGCAAGGCTGGGGTCACGAGATTGATTCGGTTCTTAGTCTATCAATTTTCTAAAATACATGATCCCGGTTGCAACCCACAGATGGCGCTGATAATAAACCCCCTCAGAACTTCGGTCATGCACTCGGGACTTATACCGCTAAGGGGATTATATTGGCTCAGAAAAAACGAGTACTGCTAGTCGCATTTGTCACAGTCTTTCTCGATCTGATGGGGTTTGGGATCATTATCCCGATCCAACCTTTCTATGCAGAGCTGCTGGGAGCAGGACCAGCTGTCGTCACGCTACTTGGTGGTAGCTATTCGCTCATGCAATTTCTATTTGCCCCCTTCTGGGGTCGCCTATCAGACCGGATAGGCCGCCGACCAATCATCTTGCTCGGCGTTGCTAGCAGTGTCGTGGGCTATGTCATTTTTGGTTTCGCCGAAACGCTACTCGTACTCTTCGCCTCGCGCTTGTTAACGGGCTTTGGAAATGCCAACATTGGTGCGGCGCAAGCGATTATAGCTGATGTCACCGATGAATCAAATAGGGCTAAGGGTATGGGTCTGATCGGAGCTGCCTTTGGGTTAGGGTTTATATTCGGACCTGCTATTGGTGGCATCGCTGGTCAATATGGGCCCACCTATCCCGCCTTCGTCGCCGCTGCTTTTGGGGTCATAAACTTTCTATTAGCCTGGTTTTTACTCCCCGAAACCAATACGAATCGCAATTCGTCAACCCACGGTCACAAGCGTCTCAGCCTTGATACCTTTCGAGAGGCGAAAAAGACGCCATTCTTGATCTCAACTTTATGCCTTACCCTTTTGACAATACTTGCCTTTGCCTTGATGGAACAAATCGTTGGCCTATTTATCGAACGCACGTGGGTGAATGCCGGCACGACAACGACGGAGTCTATGAAGGAAGCCGCCAAACTAACCTCAGTGTTTTTGGTTGCCGTTGGTGTTACCGCAACTATCGTTCAAGGAGGGCTCATCGGACGAATATCGAAGCGCCTAGGAGATGCCGCGGTCATTAAAATCAGTCTTGTTTTTCTTACCATATCCATGCTGACAACCCCCTACCTGATTGCCGCCAAATCCTGGGGGCTCCTTATGCTTGCCGGCGCCATTCTTGCGGGTGGGATGGGCTTATTTAACCCGTCTAGCACAGCCTACATTTCAAAACTTGCTGACAAGGATAACCAGGGAAGCGCACTGGGATGGAATCAGTCGATGGCATCCCTAGGACGTGTTATCGGACCATCAATAGCCGGCACTTTATTTTCTTTGAATATGTTCAGACCGTTTCAAATCTCTGCCATCATCATGTTGGTTGCGTTATTCATGTCATTACGACTACCATCCTCGCATCGTCCTTAATACGCTTGCTATATGAAATCGGTTAACCCTACTTAAAGTTTATAAAACCCCACGATTTCGTGGGGTTACATATGACGCATTGCGTTGTAATAAAACAACATAGCTGGTATCACTGGGCTATAGAAAGACAGCTACAACAAGGAGAATCATCATGTCTTTTCGCTCAACATTACTTACCTTTGCGTCATCTTGCCTTTTTGCCCAAGCTGGATTTGGCATCTCAGGTTACCCAATAGGTCCTGAATTAGACACTACCAGCTACGGGATTGTCGACGAGTTTTCGGCAACTAACTGCGAGTTTGCTACCATAGACTTTTCCGAGGTCAACAGTGGATACAGAGGAACCTCCTCACAGAAAATGGTAGCTCAATTTCGCCTGAATAGCGGACGAAAGATCTTGAATGCCGGTGCTCGTATCAATTACGAAACCAGTGGCTTTAAGAAAGTTTACAACGATGAGCTTGGTCGGTCGGAAACCTTCCCCCTACCAACAACCCTCGCGGAAACATTAGTGGCCGCGGAAACATTCAGTCAGGATTACGCTAAGATATCCTTTCAAACAAGCATCGATCTGTACGAGAACCCGTCAATCACAAGATCCATTTATAATTTCGCCTACTTTATCGATGTTGATCTAGGGGACAACAAAGCTTACAGATTGTGGTTGAATCGCGAAAACGGCTCGAGACTATTCTCACCGGAAGACTACTCAAGGGACAACTACTACTACTCAAACGGTATTTACCTAGGTGGCTACTCGTCTGCCTACTACCTATGGTCAAACTCAGGCTCACCATTGTTTGAAACAAAATTCTCCTGTAGCTAGCATTAAGCTTTCAGGTCATTAGTTTTCTGTTATCTTCGGACTGAGATTTTACTCTCAGTCTTTTTTTAGCTAGCATCAGTCTAATGCTGGCGACCCTGAGTCGATCCTCCACCTTGTATCATTTCTAAGCGATAAGTTTCCCTACTTCTTGAATCCATATGCCTCTGAATATGAAAGGCCGATAGATTACGCCCAATATAGATTAAACCGGGCCCAGGGGGCAACGCTCTGTCATGGAAAGACAGCATATCTTGCAACTTAGCCATACTGCAATTAACCTCCCCATCTTCATTAGAAACTGCAACAAGATAAGGAATCGTGGGATCTTTTCCAGCGGCTATGAGTTTTTTCGCAATCAATTGGCGTCGTTTCATTCCCATAAATATGACGATAGTCATATCAGTATGAGCCAAAAACTGCCAGTATCTTGGGTCTTCAGATAAATGAAAACCTTGCATGACATGAAACTCAGGATCTTGATCGCGATTAGTCAGGGGAAACTTAAGTTGACTAGCAATGGCCGACATAGAGCTTACACCTGGAAAAATTTTGTAAGAAACGCCCACCTGATCTAAAACCTCCATCTCCTCACTTATGCGCGAGAAGACCAAGGGATCCCCACCTTTCAATCGCACGATGCTGCGACCTTGCAAAGCGAAGGTTTTTAATAGTCGGCAAATCTCTGATTGGTCAATACTATGTTTTCCAGCGCGTTTTCCGACAAATATTGTAAGGCTGTTTTTTGGGAAAATAGACTTTATATCAGGATGAATTAGACTATCATATAGAATCAACTCAGCATCTTGAATCGCTTGATAGGCACCCAGAGTCAGGTTCTCTAAAGAGCAGGATCCAGCTCCGACAAAGTTCACAAGACAAGGAGAGTGATTCATAGAAAATCCTTCATGTATATTGGACTATAGGTTGATTACCAGTTCCGCCGGATAGAGGAAAGTTACGATTTGGAACCAGCATCCAAGCTGTAGATTTTTTTGAGAATTTGTATAAAATACCCAAACTAGAGATTTTCCCCAGCGAGGACTTGCAATTGACTATTTTCGGGCAAAACAAAAGATATTATAGACTCGAACTCCCGATTTTTTGATTTCACTTTTATGCATGATTCTTAATCTGCTTAACAAAACTATCTTGTTTGGACTCACACTCATGTAGTTTTCCAATTATGCCTCAAAGCAAATACGCCTTTCCTATTCAAAAAATCTGTCGTTACTATATCGCTAGTTTCGAGTAACTGGTTTCACGTGCAACCGTATTTTGAAAAACGCCTAGTTCAGAGTCTTCTTCTCTGTCATGGCACCGTTAACCCAAGCTGGATTTTTCAACGACTGGAATCTCCCTATTAGTCCTTCAGGAGAATAATATGGAAATCACTAACAAAGCGGACCGGATAAAACTCTTTTCCTTCAATTCGCCACAGATGCGAACATTTCACATGACTTGGATGGCATTCTTTCTTTGCTTTTTTGCATGGTTTGGTATCGCCCCCTTAATGGTGGTAGTTCGCGAAGAACTGCAACTAACAAAGACTCAAATCGGCAATATTGTTATTGCTTCAGTATTCTTCACCATTTTTGCCAGACTTCTTGTCGGTACACTCTGCGATCGATTTGGCCCTAGGATAACCTATTCAGCTCTACTTATTTTTGGATCCATACCCGTTATGGCGATTTCACTTGCCGAATCCTATTCCACATTCTTGATCGCTCGGTTTTTGATCGGTGCCATCGGCGCTTCTTTCGTCATTACCCAATATCATACCTCTGTGATGTTTTCTCCGAAAGTCGTAGGGACAGCAAACGCAACCACGGCAGGTTGGGGGAACCTTGGTGGTGGTGTGACGCAAATGGTTATGCCTCTTGTTTTTGGCGGGTTTGTAGCCCTTGGATTTAGGGAGTCCATAGGCTGGCGGCTTTCTATGGTGATTGCAGGAGCCACCACCTTTGTCTTCGGTATCGCTTATTTTTTCCTTACACAAGACACCCCAAATGGCAACTTTAAGGAGCTAAAACTTGGCTACTGGCAAGATAAAAACCTCAGGGAAAAAGATGAGGCAAAAAGGTACGAAGGATTTTGGAAGGCCAGTAAGGACTTTCGCGTATGGATTTTATTTCTTATCTATGCAGCATGCTTCGGCATCGAACTCACTATAAATAATATCGCAGCGATCTATTACCATGATAAATTTGGTCTTGATATCACGACAGCCGGACTCATCGCAGGACTATTTGGATTGATGAATCTCTTTGCTAGATCCATGGGAGGCATCATCGGCGATCGGATGGCCGGAAGGTTCGGGCTCGACGGTCGAGTCAAATGGCTAGGAATTGTTCTATTTATCGAGGGGATTGCATTATGTATCTTCTCGAGGATGGATATTCTCCCTATCGCTATCGCATCTATGATTGTTTTTAGTTTATTCGTACAAATGGCTGAAGGTGCTACCTACTCCGTGGTGCCTTTCGTCAATAAGAAGGCACTCGGAGCCGTTTCCGGAATCGTCGGAGCAGGAGGAAACGCAGGAGCGGTGATGGCTGGCTATCTCTTCAGAATGGAAGGGCTTACTTGGTCAGATGCTTTGTTCTACTGTGGTGTTGTCGTCAGTATAGTTTCCTTTGCGGCCTACGCGATAAAACTCAAAGACGTTCCAAGTACTTCAAGTCTGAAAGTCGACGATTTAGAATCCAAAGATGTTGCATTTACCTAGGGCTAAAGCCCTAGCTTAACGTTTCATAGAGGTTAGGAAAATGAACCAAAAAACTCGTTTGGTCATAATAGGTGGAGGAATGGGTGCTCATAAACTCATTCAAACCATCAAAGAATCAGATCTTTCTCAAATTCTTAGTATCACGCTTATCGGCGAAGAAGATTTTCTTCCCTATAACAGAATTCGTCTATCTGAAGTTTTGGAGGGTGAGGAATCACCTCTAGGCATTATTCAAAATCAGCTCTCTTGGTACAAAGAGTCAGATATCGATTTGCTTCTTGGTGAACCTGTCAAAACAATCGATAGAGAGAACAAATTTGTCGTCATCCAAGGCGACAAAAAGGTATCGTATGACTATCTAGTTATGGCCACCGGAGCTGAGGTTTTTATTCCTCCTATCCCTGGGATCCGTCACGACCACATCATTCCTTATAGAAGTCTCGCTGATGTACGCAAGGTTCATGAAACCTTCACAAAAGATCAGATGCTTGCCGTGTTAGGTGGAGGCTTGCTGGGTTTGGAAGCTGCCTGGAGCCTCAAGCAAAGGGGTCACAACGTGGCCTTGATTCACATCACCGATGTTCTCATGGAAAGGCAGATTGATCGACCTGCTTCCGATCAACTTTTAGAGCATCTAGAGTCCCATGATATCCCTTGTTATCTCGGAAAAATGACAAGTAACATTGCAAAACAAGACAATCGTTTTCTTATGGAATTTACCGATGGAGATACCTTATCTATTGATGGATTGGTACTGGCGACGGGCATCAAACCCCGAGTCGACATCGGCAAACAATCTGGGCTCGATTGTAAGCTTGGAATATTGGTGAATGGGGTGATGGAGACCTCCGATCCAAGTATTTTCGCCATCGGTGAATGTGTTGAATACCAAAACCATACTGTAGGACTTGTAGCACCCGTCTATCAGATGGCCCGAACGCTATGCGAAAACCTAACGCAAAAGCTGCTACATAAGGGCGGTGTCACAGCCTATGAGAAGAAAGATCATCTCACAAAACTCAAGGTATCTGGAATCGATCTGTGCTCTGCAGGAGATTTCCTTGGTACGTCTGCAGATGATGTTATTTATCTTCAAGACAAGACACTAGGGATTTATAAAAAAGTCGTGATTCGAGACGATCGCATCATCGGTTTTATTCTTTATGGTGACACTGAACTTGCCGACTGGCTTTTCCAATTTATGGAAAGCCAGGAAAGTATCAAGGACATAAGGCGAACATTACTCTTTGGCACCCAAAGTGCTGAGCAAGATCCGACAGCCGCAGTGGCAAATATCGCCGCTGATGCAGAGATTTGCGGCTGCAACGGGGTCTCTAAATCCACTATCTGTCAGACCATTCACTCTGGTAATCTCACCGATTTCGCTCTACTCAAGCAAAGCTGTAAAGCAGCTACTGGTTGCGGTAGCTGTGAGAAAAAGGTTAAGGCCATATTTGACTACGAACTCAGTCAGTCGGGTAAAACTGCTACTGTTAGCAAAGAGAGCATTTGCGGCTGCACAGACATGTCTCATGACGAAGTTAAGGAAGCACTGCTAGAAAAACGGCCGCAAAGTATCTTTCAAGCATTCGCTGACCTGGGTTGGAAACATGAGGATGGTTGTCGCAAATGTCGTCCCGCCATCAACTACTACTTATTATGTCAAAATCCATTAACCTATCAAAATCATGGTGCTTCCCAGCTCATTAACGAGCGACAGCATGCCAATATTCAAAAAGATGGTACCTTCTCCGTGGTCCCGCGCATGTTTGGGGGATTGACCAGCGCCAAGGATCTGCGCCTACTCGCCGATGTAGCCGAAGAGTTCAACGTCCCTACAATCAAGGTCACAGGCGGTCAACGCATTGATTTGCTGGGAGTCAAAAAAGAAGATCTCCCAAAAATGTGGGAAAAGCTCGGTGCGGGAGGAATGGTTTCAGGTCATGCCTACGGCAAGGCCGTTCGCACCGTCAAAACCTGTGTTGGATCGGAATGGTGCCGTTTTGGAACTCAGGATTCAACATCTCTAGGAGTGGCCATCGAAAATATGTGCTGGGGAAGCTCCACCCCTCATAAAGTAAAACTAGCGGTTTCTGGCTGCCCTCGTAACTGTGCAGAGTCCACCATCAAGGATATCGGCATCATTGCTGTTGACAGCGGCTGGGAGATTTATATAGGAGGCAACGGCGGCACCAAGGTTAGGGTTAGTGAATTTATCGCCAAGGTTGATACGGATCAAGATGCTTTAGAGATGGTAGCCGCCGTATTGCAATTTTACCGTGAGGATGCTCGTTACTTGGAGCGGACGGCACACTGGGTTGAACGGGTCGGCTTGCAAAAAGTCATCGATACCATTGTCGAAGATAAGGACGCTCGTGCTCACTACTACCAAGAGTTTTTGATATCTCAAAAGAAATCCCAGGTGGACCCTTGGGCTGAATTAGCAAAGGCGAGGCAAACTAAGGAGATGGTGCAATCATGATAGAGGCAGAACAAAGGACCTTCAGACCCGTCCCTGACGAGGTAGAGTGGCAAAAAGTCTGTCACATGGATGATATACCCCCTCTCGAAGGCCGAAGGTATATGATTCAAGGGATGCCTGTGGCGATATTCAAAAATAGGAAAGACGAGGTGTTCGCCATTCATGACGAGTGCCCACATCGAGGAGGACCGCTTTCAGATGGCATCATGCACGGCTCGCAGGTGAGTTGTCCGCTGCACGACTGGACCATAGATCTTTCTACAGGTTCACCCCTAGCACCAGACAAAGGAACCGTTGGCTGCTATCAAACCCGAACTATAAAGAATGAGATATGGCTGCAATTTCCGAAGCATTGAGAATCAAGCCCAAACAGGTAAAGACCAACTGCGCCTACTGTGGAGTTGGTTGCGGCATCAACATGATCCGAAAACAGGATGGCAGTTGGCAAGCCAAAGGAGACGAGGACCATCCCTCCAATCGTGGTCAACTTTGTCAGAAAGGCTCGACACTTGGCCAAACGATTTCCCACGATGATCGTATCCTTCAACCTAGCATTAAAGGCCAACAGGTCTCCGATAGCACAGCTACATCATTTGTCGCCGAAAAATTCAAGGCCATCATCGATGAGCATGGCCCGGAAAGTATCGGCCTCTATGTTTCCGGTCAACTTCTGACAGAAGACTACTATGTTGCCAATAAGTTTGTGAAGGGCTACCTGGGATCAGCAAATATAGATACCAATTCCAGATTATGTATGGCGTCCACTGTCGTCGGTCACAAAAGGGCCTTTGGTGGCGATCTTGTCCCCGCATGCTACGAGGATTTTGACCACTGCAATCTATTGGTCATAACCGGCAGCAATATGTCTCAATGCCATCCTGTATTGTTTCAAAGAGCCCTACAGCGCCCTGATCGCCCCTACGTGGTTTGTATCGATCCCCGTGAAACAAAAACCGCGCAGCAATCGGACCTGCATTTGGCCATTGCCCCTGACACGGATATCGTTTTATTTAACGGCCTGTTAAAGTACTTGCATGATCACGACGCCGAAGACAAGGACTTCACTACAGAGCATGTTTCCGGCTTAGCAGCTACGATAGATGAGGTGTCAGCCTATACGGTCTCCATTGTTGCTGATTTATGTAAGGTGGACGAATCCAAAGTACGATCTTTCTACCGAAAATTTCTAAAAGAGGTAAAAACGGTCACCGTCTTTTCCCAAGGGATCAACCAATCCACTAGTGGTGTTGATAAGGTTAACGCCATCATAAATACTCACTTATTCACAGGCCGTATCGGTAAACCTGGGTCAGCTCCTTTCTCCCTGACAGGACAGTTCAATGCTATGGGAGGCCGCGAAGTGGGCGGATTGGCCAATCAGCTTGCGGCTCACTGGGATATTAACAGCCGGGAGGATCGCGAAAAACTCCAGAGTTACTGGCAATCGCCTCATATCTGTCAAAAACCTGGACTTAAAGCTGTTGAATTGTTTCAGGCAGCTGCAGACGGCAAGATAAAAGCCCTTTGGATTATGGCGACGAACCCGATAGTGAGCTTACCGCATAAAAATCTAGTAAAAAAGGCCCTTTCCACCTGCCCTCTAGTGATTGTCAGCGAGAGCTTCGTCACTAGCGAAACCCTAGGTTACGCCGATGTCATCTTGCCTGCCGCAACTTGGGGAGAAAAAGATGGCACCACCACAAACTCAGAACGAGTCATCGCTAGGCAAAAGGCATTTTTACCGGCACCAGGGTCAGCTAAGCATGACTATCAGTGGATATGTTCTGTTGCTAGAGATATGGGTTTTGCAGAAGGTTTTTCTTATGCGTCCCCTTCAGAGATTTTCCAAGAGCATGCTGAGCTCACTAAATTATCCTCTTCCTCAAGGGTTGGCTTTAAGATAGCTGGGATTTGTGATTCCGATAAGTTTTCTTATGATCACTTCAAACCCATACAATGGCCTGTCGCAAACAAAGAGCAAGGCGAAGGCAAACGCCTTTTTACTGATGGCCGTTTTTTTACCTCAGATCAAAAAGCCAAGATGATTCCGGTGTCGTACCAAGCCCGCCGATTCATTCAGACCCATGAGTCGCAAAATTTAGTCTTAAACACGGGACGCCTCGTCAATCACTGGCACACGATGACACGAACAACGAGAGCATCCTCCTTATATGATCGCGACAACGGACCTTTCTGCCATATGCATCCAATGGATATAGAAGAGCTCCAGCTTCGCCATAAGATCGACCAGCCCCCCTTTTTGGTTAAGATCGAAAACCCTTTTGGCCAGTCTATTCTAAGACTGCAAAGCGATCCGCACCAAAACCGAGGCAGTATCTTTATCCCCTTTCACTGGAATAATAGCTTTGGCAAAGACATTGGTAGCAATCAACTTATCTCGCCAGAAGTCGATACTCTGAGTGGACAGCCAGGTTTTAAAGCGAGTCTTGTCGAAGTCAGACCCTTGGCATTTGCCAACCTTGGCATAATGATCAGTCGAAGCAAGCAGGATCTGGCCCCTCTAGACTGGTGGCAGGCCTTACCTCTAGACGGGTATTATGCCTATTTATTAGCCGACAATAAGCCTATGTTTCGTGCTGGGGTCCCCACAGGTCATTTGAATTACCTTCTTCATGAAAATTTTTCGGAGTCCTCTTCGTTATACATGGATGAGGGAGCAGAAGAGGTGTCGCAAATCAAACAGACCGAGGAAGGGTTAGAGTTTTATCTGTTCCTAGCAAGAGATCACAGGCGTATTCCCACTATGGAGCAAATCAGTAGCTTACTTACAGGTAAACCAAGTTCATTGACCCGTGATGAGGTGTATTTTCTTCATAGCGGTACTGGGTCTCAGCTGTGTTAGATTACTGCGTTAATGTTTCCAGATGACTGAGAGTCGATAATCAGCGGTCTTCAAAGCGCAGACCATAGGAGGCCGCCGCACTCGCCAAATCAAATTCTTCGATAGATGAACGAATCGTACTGAACTGGGCTTTAAACCTATTGTGTATATAGAGGTGAAGCCGTTCTGATTTATGCAAATGAAACTTAGCGCTTTCTTTTTCTGGTAGCATTGCATCGCGACTACTTATGACCGCTGACTTAATTCCGTAGACATAATCTACTCTCCCTTTCGCCATCACTCGGAAGCACCTATCATAGCTATCGAGATAAATGAGCTTCGGACTAGTCCAAGAAATCGGCGTGTTGCTAGTTGCACAGCCGTAAGAGTTTTTAAGATCAAGGTCTTTTTTTCCAACGTAGCCAAAGTCAGCCGTACCTACATAGTTCAGCTGTTTATGTGAATCGAGCCTTATCGTCCAAGGCCAAAATCCAATATCAAGTTCTCCATCCATAAAATACTTATTATAACGTGGCAAAGGAACCACCCTAAATTCACTTTTGAGCTTTGCTTTTTTGAGGCCGACCCGAAATAACTCTGGGAAATAGCCCTGAGGTTGGCCTGAGTCTGGATGTACCGAAGCAAAAGGAGGTACTTCAGAAATATATATTGTGATGAGATCCGCTTTGCTTTTTGCCGATGCGAAAGCGACCGGAAACGTCCCCACAGAACCTAAGCCCCCAATAAAAACGTAGGTCAATATTTTTAAGATGACCATCCCCATCACCCCCTCAAAAGTAGAAATTAGGCTTCGCATGATAGCATAGTTTACAAAAATGAAAGTCGATTTTTGTGTGTTTGCTTTGGTCATGACTCGAAGGGACTGAGCTCGGTTCCCATCGCTTGTCTCCAACCGCATAGACGCTGCAAGATTGCTTGAATTTAGTCTCATAAGACAAATTAAACAGACAAATTACAGGAGGTGCCCTAGGCGCATCTCGATACTGTTTGGCTCTTCTCACGATCGGGCATCGTCCTTTACTCTTTCTTTCATGTCGATTCATATCTCTTTCTCCTATGGTGCATATCTAAGCCATACCGGCTTTCTTCAGGGCCTAAAGTTGCATATTTGATCTAAATATGGCAATATTTATAATTAAAAGATCAATTTTTGATCTTTTTTGAGATGTTTGAGGTCAATTTTGGACGAAACTGGGGATGGGGCCGCTATAGTTCTGGCGTTTAAAGCTTGGCTCAGAAGAAAAAAGATCACGTATGATCAGCTCGCCGCGAAAAGCGGTTATTCGAGTCAAACGATCAAACGAGGATTTGCGAAAAAAGACTTTTCCTTGCACAAGCTTTCTCATCTTTGCAAAAGTGCCGGAATCGATATTTTTACACTGACTGAATCGGCTCTGAATGAGGAAAAACAAAAGCATTTCCTGTCCGTCGAGGAGCAAAACTTTTTCATTGCTTACCCCTATTTATTTACCCTTTTTATTGCCGCTATTTCCAATAACAGCAAAGCGCTAGACCTACAAAAAGCGCGATATCATCTGGACGACCAGGACTTGTACCATCATTTGAGAGAGCTAGAAAAAGCGGGATTTATTGAGGTTTTAGAGAATAATCGAGTCCGGACGCATATCAAATCAGAGCAACTCGTATTGGGACCAATCTTATCTAGCTTTTTATACGATAAAATGTTTTCCCAGGTGAAGCAGAGCGTATTCTCTGAGGGCAATCAGCATGGATTTGATGTCAGCCTGCAGTGTAAAATCCCTCTATCTGCCATCGATTCATTTAAAAAAAAGTTACAGACTACCCTAGATGATCATATGGCAAGTTGGGCTAGAGGAGCGAGTTACTCAACTGAGCCGGTTCTTGATATGGTTTTTTTAGGTTTATGCGCAGCCCCTTTAAAGATTGCCGAGTTCCCTATTCCTAAGATAGACTAAAAGCTAGGTAAGCGATCATTTTTTGCCAAACTCGCCTGTGCCATAGACTCTTTATATTTTTCTAGGTCATCACACAGCTTCTGATCTCTCGCTGCACCACCGTGAGCTACCATTTGGACCGCTAGGATTCCGGCATTGGCAGCATTGCCTATAGCGACAGTAGCCACGGGCACCCCCTTTGGCATTTGGACAATGGATAAAAGCGCGTCTTCACCCTGCAAATGCCCTATTGGCACAGGAACACCAATCACTGGTACGGTAGTATGAGCTGCAACCATACCGGGTAGGTGAGCTGCACCTCCGGCTCCTGCAATAATCACCTGAATACCTTCAGAGGCTGCAGACTTTGCAAAATCTGCCATCAGGTCTGGCGTTCGATGGGCAGAGACGACCCTGACAAGGGGCTTGATACCAAACTCCTTTAAGATATCGATAGCCCCCTGCATGGTGGGAAGGTCCGAGTCGCTTCCCATGATCACGGCGACTTTTTTCTTTTGTGTTTCACTCATTGTGACTGACTCCTGTGGTATGCGATCAAAATGAAGCTTCCCAGTCGTTAATAGCCTTACTATATGTCTGGATCATCTCATCTGCTTCTGATTTTGACTTTGCAATAATATTTAAATGACCCAGTTTTCGCATGGGTTTTGAGCTCATCTTGTTATACCAGTACAACTGAGCTGGACCATGAAAGCTGGGCTTTGGCACATTATCGAGGACAGTATCCGGCCCCAAGACATTGATCATAGCAAAGAATTTTTTACTATTATGCTGTTCTAGAGGTTTACCTAGCACAGCAAGCAAATGACTACGAAATTGATTGGTACTGCTGCTATCGAGAGTACAGTGTCCCGAGTTATGCACCCTTGGCGCCATTTCATTGATGAATAGCTGGCTGTTTACCACAAAAAACTCGAGAGCAAAGGTTCCTACATAACCAAGATCATCAGAAAGCACTTTTGCTATCCGAGCAGCGTCTTCCTCAAGCTGAGGTTCATTCATCTGCCCCACTACAAGGCGGCAAGTACCTTTTTCCTGCTGGGTATCGACTAAAGGAAAGGTAAGGAGCTCACCGTCTTGTGATCGAGTGGCAACCAAGGCACATTCGGAAGAGAAATCTGCCAACTCTTCGCCATAGACACGAACTCCGAAATCAAAAGC
Source organism: Pseudobacteriovorax sp. (assembly GCA_013215145.1). Lineage (GTDB taxonomy): Bacteria > Bdellovibrionota_B > Oligoflexia > Oligoflexales > Oligoflexaceae > DT-89. The sequence continues at coordinate 33,056 of JABSRP010000029.1, read as the reverse complement.
CTGCCTAATAAACTCCTTCAAACGCTGCGCAGCTGACTCGTCAGCAAAAAAATTAGGGGTCATGATCATAACCCCTTTGCCGTCGTATCCACCCTTCGCCCATTTTAAGACAAATCCTTCCGGGAACGCCTCCCAAAGATTTTTGACAACGGCATGGGGCTCACTTGTGGCGTCAAAGGATTGCCACTTTGGAGTCGGCAAGTCAAGGCGAGTAAATAAACTCTTTTGCTCAACTTTATCACTGCAAAGTTTCATGACAGGTAATGGAGGACACATATGCTTCAGTAGATTGCTGTCATCTGGCATAAGGTTTGAGCCAGCAAACAATTCGCTCTCGAAAATCACAATATCAACAGTAGAAAGAAAGCGTTGTAACATAGCCTTTCCAGCCTCTTGATCTTGGCTTGGCAGAATACAAACGTCGTCGGCAACCGAAACCGCTGGATCATGGTCATGATTAGCTAGGATAGATACATGTAAATTTAGAATTTTGGCCTCTACCGCCAGTAGCATAGCTAATTGGCCCGCACCCAGGATACCTAATCGTTGCATGGAAATATTCCTTTAGTTTGAACGTTACTGCTTCAATACTGTTAAATCATAGTGACCAACCAAAAAAATAAAGGGATACCAATGACGATATTGAACGGAAATGTAATCGCCAGCGACGATGTCAAAGACAGTGTGGGATTGGCCTCCGGTACCGCAATTTTAATCGCACTAGGCGCTGCGATGTAGGAACTGCTTGCTGCCAATATCGTCAAAATAAAAATTCCACCGTCTGACAAACCAGCCAAATGTCCGACAGCAATACCAATTGCCCCTGATATCATTGGCATCACAATAGCGAACCCAAGCAGAAATACTCCTGTTTTTTTCAGTTCCGACATTTGTTGCGAGGTTTTAACTCCCATTTCCAAAAGAAACAAGGCTAAAAATCCTTTAAACAAATCGACAAACAAAGGATCCAAACTCTTCATGCGGTCTGGGCCGGCGACGTAACCGATAACAAGACCACCACCAAGGAGAAATAAACTTTTGCCAAACAAAATATCACGGACTAATTCCTGTTTGGACGAAACGCGGCGCAATCCGCCTTTAGCCAAAAAAATACCAACGCAAAGTGCTGGAATTTCGAGCACCACCATAAGTGTGGTAACAAAGCTTTCATAGGTGACACCTCGCGCTTCAACAAAAGAAACAGCAGTAGCAAAGGTTACCGCACTTACTGAGCCATAATGAGCTGCTATGGACCCAGCATCAGCTTGGGAGAATTTTTTTGAGACCATAAGAATCACATAGGCCACCAACGGGATCATGGTACCTATGACAAGGGTTCCAGTTAGGGCCGGTAGAATCTCGTAGAATTCGGTTTTGGCAAGTTGCACCCCTCCCTTAAAGCCAATAGCCAAAAGCAGGTACAAACTGACAAAGTCATAAGAGCTTTCTGGGAGTTTTAAGTCAGACTTAGATAGACCTGCTAAAAGGCCGATCACAAAACATAGGATGGTAGGGTCAAGAAGATTATCCAATAATACTCATCTCGATAGTTAGATGGTGGTACAGATGATTCATCCGAGCAGCACGTCCAACGGGACACCTGCTATCAGAAAACCTGCTCCAAGCCAATCGCTTTTTTTCCACAAAAGGCTAAAAAGACGCGGCTACCCAAGCAGTGATGCGCTCAAATGATTCGTTTGATAAGAATACTCTACTCTAAATATCTAAATTTTCTATCAAATCTTTATAACGGCAGAATGGCACTAGGCCCTCGCAGAAAGCAAAGGCCAAACATGAATGGCGTCCATACTAGGACAGTCTGACAGATACTGTGTTGGCTTTTTCTTAACCTATGCTAACGAGAATAAACTCCTCACAGCTGCTGGATAATACGGGCTCATCGCTATAAAATGCCTCGCGCATAAGCTCTCGCTCAGCTTCCCAGCCGGTACTGTAACGCTCGAATTGCAGAGTTTTTGTGACATTTAATTCGTAGACCTCAGAGATCAAGCCAGTCCCATCGGCAAATCCAACGAAGTATTGAACGACAGGATAGAGGATACGATCGCCAAACTTTCCGCCTGATGACCGCAAAATTGCCGAGCCTGAAAAATCTACGGAGCTAGGTGACGAGGCTTGCCCAAGGTTAACATCCTGCACGTTTTGCCAGTGATAATCACCCGAAGCTGCCCCACTAAACAAGGGTTTCTCAGCCAAGACCCCAATGTGAGCGACCACAGTGCTAACTGGTTTCTCATAGGCCACTGAGCTGTAGTGAAATTTACAGAAGGACTCAATGTCATAAGACCAACTTGTCCCAAAGAGTTTCGATGAGAGCAGTATCCCAAAAATTGCAAACATACATGTCCGTACCACGGCTACCTCCAAAAAAATTGTGATGTGATTCCCAAGGCGAAGCTATCTATGGCTCGGCAAAAACGCTACATCCTCCGGCGTGGAACCGGAGAAATAACCACATGAACGGACAGTAGACATGTTTTTTATTTATGAATGCGGAGGGAGACTCAGGATGTCGGATCGTTTTTGACCGGACCACGACATTCAGTAGACGAGTCCTCGGTAATTAAGAAGGTGTCGGTCACAGCCTCAGCCAAATCGCTGTCTGTATAGGTCATGGTAGCTACATCTGACACGACGGAAAACGTCCAAACACCATCACCTCCGTCACTATTAACGTCGGCAGCCAAGGAAATCGCTGAGGTGGTTAGCGTGTCTTGGAGATAAACCGATTTGTTGGTGTCGAAAGCCGAGGTGGCTACTCCGCTTTCTTTGTCAATTTGAACTTTAACGATCTTTTCTGAGACTGACACGCGAGTTCCATAAAAGACAGTATAAATGATCTTAAGGTCGCTATCTAAACCCAGGGGTGTGTATAAGGAACTGGTTTCGGTAATATTCCGCTCGCAGGTAAACAAATTGAACAGGTCCATATTGTAGCCTGACGCAATGAACTCTGACTCATCGTCCGGACTACCGCCACCACTGCCGCAGCCGAGACTCAGAGCGACAAGCGTCATGTAGGAAAAGCTAGGCAAAAACTTCATATTAACTCCCTAAGAATCTCCAAGCCGATATCCCAAAGTATATCATAATTGCGCATCTCTCCAGAAGTCCTCTAGCCTACCCGTTAGATGGTGAACCACCAGCCCACATTGCTTTGCACCAACTACATGCTGCCTACTATCATCGATGAAAAGGCTGCGACTTGGATCCAGGTTATTGCCTTCGATCACGTGCTGAAAGATAGGCGCATGAGGTTTGCGCATGCCCACCACATGAGAGTAATAGACGTTTTCAAAGAGCTCCTCGAAAGCACTTGGACTCCCCGCAGCATCGGTCATGGTCTGCTGAATGGCCTCGAGGTGAATGGCATTGGTGTTGCTGAGCAAAAATATCCGATAGTGTTTCCTAGCCTCCCGCAGGATTTCAATTTTTTCCGATTGAATCGGGCCCAACATCAGATTCCAGGCTATGTCGATATCTTGATCCTTGATATCGGGACATTTGAATTCATGGCGCAAAGCCCCGCGAAACTGTTCAGGCGTGATCTGACCTGTTTCGATATCATCAAAAATTTGTGTCTGCGTCGCTTGGCTAAAGCCACCCTCCTGAGCCAAAAGCTCCCGCAATGCGGCCTCAGTCTTCTCGTATTCGATATCTAGAATAACTCCGCCAAAATCAAAGATAATCGTATCTATGGGAACTTTGTGTTTGGTAAAATCCATGTGCCGAACCTTATGCAGTTGTCGTGCTTACAAGGTAACGTGAATCCTTCGCTATGCCAACTCACAGGTTTGGCGGGTACAATATTTTAAAACAGACAAATGGATTTTTCGTGGTACTCTTGGCCAAAGCTTAATTGCCATGTTTTTTAGGAGTTTTCATGTATCAAAATCTTAGGGACGGGTTCAGAGGTTTGACGGCAGCGTCTTTTATGGTCATAGGTATGGTAACCGCTGGCCTTGGACAATCTGCAAGCGCTGGCTTTATCGATAGCGACGGTGCGCAGCAAGATGACATCACGTTGGATTTTCAGACCACCTATACCATTTGCTTTGGCGGTTCGACATCGATTACGAATCGTATCTCACAACCAACAGTGTTTTTTTTAGACGATGAGATATCTCCAGCAGATGGCCTTCGGGTGCGGATTACCAATATCAGTGATGTTTATAGCGACCGCAAAAACCCATACAGCGACAGGGAATACGAAGACTTTGAGCTAGGTTCGGAGAAGATTATCTTAGCCCCGAGCAATCGCCATCGCACCCGAACCTTCTCCATCTGGTCAAGACTAGGGGAAACCTTGGACAACACCTTTGCCTACAGGATTTATGAAAAACGCAGCGAGAGGAAGTTGAAAGAAGGCACCTTCGTCGTTACCTTTGACCAAATTGAGCTTCCACCCATCACTACCATTGAGGGGCCGGGATGTGGGATCAATAATCCTCCACCCTTCCCTCCTCTACCACCACCGCCATTTTAAGGACTGAGGCTCTAGATCGGGTCGGTCTCATCGGTTGAGCAAAATCATTCCTTCGGGAGTGGTTTTGCAACGGGCTTAGCCGCCGGCGCAATCAAGAGTCAGCGTTCCTAGATCCTGAGAAATCCGAAGCAGCCAAGCAATTTTTTCCCGTTAGGGAAGCGCTCTTATCGATCTTTGCTGCTACAAGACTTAGTATTATTTGACAGGAATTATAACACTTTAATATTTTAGACTTTTTATAAGTTTCGTCCTTCATTTTTCCCTTGAACGAACCACGGTTAAACTTAGTTCTAGCACTCCCCCAAAAAAAGTTGTTTCAGCACTAAAATTTCGCTCACTAACCTACCGATGAACCCTATTAGAAAGTCCGAAAGGTAAGGTTTGACCAAATTAAGCGAGGCCGTTTTTGCCAAGCGGCTCATGCTAAGATGAAGGCAGGGTTCTGCCAGACGAATAGAGGAATATCTACATGAAAGCAAATTACTTCTTGTTGCTTGCGGGCATCTTGTGGACTCAAGTCTCCTATGCCGACGACGTTAGGCGTCCAGATCTGCGATTTCTTAGTAATCAATTGATAGATGCCGCTCCGAGCTTCGCCGATTTTGATGACTTTATGGCCACCGTGGAGTTAGATGACGACTGGGAAGATCTCACTGAGGAATACCAAGAAAGACAGGAAAGGATCGATCTTCTTGAGAAGTCCGCCTTGCAGTCATTAGGCAAGGGCAAGAAGTTCAAAGCCCAAGACGAGTTGATGAACCTCCTGTACGATCAAATAGCCTTTCTCAGACTTAGAGCACAGTACGACTACTACCAAGATTACAGAATGTGGCTCGTGGATGAAATCAAAGAAAAACCTGTTTTGGATTTTGTCAAAAAAGAGGCCGTTATCCTGCAAGCTCTGGAAAATGCCAGAAAAATGGCTGCTAGTTTTAAAGAATTACAAGGCGAGTACACCTCATACCTTTTGATTCGCATGTTAGCTCGTACCGGCAACGAGAATTACGAGTACTATTACAACCGATTTGTCCGTAACTACGCAGATTCGGAATACTTAAGCCGCATCAATCACATCGTAGGCGAATACCTCACTACTAAAGGGGACTTTAAGGCTGCTGGAGAAAAATTCAAATTAGCTCTAGCCGATAAAAAATCCCCCATTCGCCCCTACACGTCTTATAAGCTCGCTTGGTCCATGATCCAACAAGCAGATAAAGAAAAGAAACCGAAGACCAAAAACCAATTCAAGAAAAAAGCCGACGTAGCATTCAAATTAACATTCAAGTTACTTGAGGATTGGGACGAGCACGAGCCCGTCTACGACCTTAAAAAAGAGGCCGCAAGAGACGCCCTTTGGTTCTGGGCATTAGGAGGAAGGTCGGAAAAAGAGATCAAAACCTTTCTTGACGACGTTGATCAAGAAAAACTCCTGCCCCAGTTCTATTACTTTCAGGGTCTTGCTGCTGCTAAGCAAAAAGATGCTAAAAAACTCAATGCCTCGTTTCGAAAACTCCGCGCTTATGACAAGGAGTCCGAATACATACCAGACTATTTCCTAAAACAAATCCAGCTAGCTTATCAGCTGGGGCAAGTAGTGACAGTAAACCAGACCTATCAAGCCTTTGCCGGCAGCTTCCACGAAGAAAACGATTGGTACGATGAGTGGGAAGGCGAAAAAGACTACATGAAGTACGTCCTCAAGCGCTTAGCTGTTTCCCTACGCATTGATGCTATCGATCTACATCAAACGCAGCTGCAAAAACGCCAGCAAGCTGCTGAAGCCAAGAACAAAAAGGCCTTTGATATCGCCACAAAAAATCTTGATGCGGTCATGGAGCTTTACGATCTTTATCAAAAAACCTTTCCTAAATCTGAGTTCCGTGATGATATCGTTTATAATCATTCCAACCTACTCTATGAATTAGGGCGGCTCAAAGAGTCAGCAAACCTGTTCAGCCTCTTAGGAAAGAAGAAAGACTCTAAGTACCAGCAAGAGGCAGCCTACAATGCAGTGATGGCAGCTTATGCCGCTGATCAGAAAAAGCCGCAACCCAAACTACCGGAACCCGGGACAGCTAAGAAGCCTATACCAGTGAGTGACTCCAAGAAGCTACTGATTCAAAAGATCGACTTCTTCGCCAAGACCTTCCCCCTTGCCAAAGAGGTTCCTCAAACCACCTATACAGCAGCTCAGATTTTTTACGATCATGGCCACTACAAACATGCCTTTGATCGCTTTGACAAGATTGTCAAGAAAGCGCCAAAAACCGAAGAAGGCGAGATTGCCCTTAGAACAATCTTAGGTCACTACTGGGAGAAGCAAGATTGGAAAATGGTGGTCAAACTCACCAAAAAATATCTCGTGACCCCAGCCGTGATTAGTTCAGGTCATGAGCCATTTTTGAGGGAGACGTTGAAGCAGGCGCAGGGGCAATTATCAGTGTCACAAAAGTAAGAATCAGCTAATGTGATCCCGACCTTAAAGAAAGGATCACAGCGTTTTACCCATCACTAGTGGCTGTCGTAGCACTTTTCCGCTTCGCCCTTAGTGAAGTATTTGGCCTTACAAATCGCGCAAACATATTTGGCTCCGTCGCGCTTGTATTTTGCCGAGGGATTTTTTTCGTCTTTAGGATTCATTGACATAGCTGGCTTCCTTAACTAGGCAAATAATGGTTACGTCAAGAATACCAAATCTTGCTCAGCTAGGTCAAAGACCAGAGCTGAGCCATCATTACATTTTCAATTATTTCAGAGGCTTAGCTTCAGGAGAATCATTTTTGCAGACGACAGCCTTTTCGTTCATCGCCAATCCTTTTTCACAGGCATACACAGCGATCTTATTGAAAGCCTGGCATTGGTTGGATCCCTTAAATGTGTTTCCAGCAAACGTACAAGTCGCCGGCTTATACTCAAAGGTGCACATCTTCTTAAGGCTCTGACAATCTGCTGGCACTTTTTTTACCTGAGTATTCGCTTTGGCAGCGGCGGCTTTTGCGCCCGACGTTTTTGGGGTCGATGGACTCTTTGCCTTCGGCGCCGCAGTGTTGCTTGCCATAGCTGCTTTTATGCCAATGCGCCCTTTACAGTTTAGTTCGGCCTGTTGAAACGTGCGGCCAGACTCACAAGCGGCCTGACGAGCCTTATTCTGAGCCAAGCAAGGGTTAGCTCCCGAAAACTCCTCATCACCTAGTGAACAAGACGTTGGATTATACTCACGGGTGCAAGCCACCGGCTCCTCGCAGGAGGGCTTAGGCGCGGTACTGCAGCCGAGAATGAGGATCGGTAGAATACATTTCTTTAGCATCAAGTCTCGCCTTTCCCTAGTCCGGACTAGGTATCTTTCGGGATAAAACCCAAGTCTTTGCCTTGTTTGACCAGTTCGTCTTTTTTTTCTGGACTCATGTTTTTAAAGGTTTCCATCATCTGCTGCATTTGCTCGGGAGGCATCTTGCTCATGATCTCTTGAGCTTGTTTCAGCAGATCCCCTGGGTTTCCTCCAGACATCTTCTGCAGCATATCAGCTGCCTTAGACCAATCAAAATCAGATGAGGTGGTGGATGCCTCCTCTAATGAGGAAAAAATAATCTTTTCAGTGGTCTTTTCATGATCGATCTTTTCCTCAGACTTGAGATACTCAAGGACCTTATTGAGATTGAGACCGCGGTCATAAGCCGACTCGTACAGCTTTTCGAGAGGGAGAGCGACTTTCTTTTCGGGAAAACCGTTCTTCTGTAGAGTTTCAATGATCTTAACGATAAACCCGCCGTAATCTTGTTCTGACAAAACAATCTCCTTTTTGAAGAAGCAACCGCCCCTGGACGGTAATAAACGAACTCTAATGGATTTGACCACCTTCGCCATGAGCATGACCTTGGGTGATCTCTTCTTCCGTGGCAGCCCTCACAGACTCTACAGAAACCTCGAAGTTGAGCACCTCACCTGCAAGTGGATGATTGCCATCCAAGGTCACATCAACGTCTGTGATCTCGACGATCGTAAAGATGGCGACACCCTCTGGACTCTCACCTTCTACCTGCATGCCGACTTCAAGGTTAGGAATATCCGCCAACTGGTTTTTTTCCACCTTAACTAGCAATTCCTCTGCATACTCGCCATAACCCTCGCCAGGCGCTACAGCTACTGTCAATTTATCACCGACACTGCGCCCTTCTAACTCTTTTTCCAAGCCCGGCACGATTTGGCCGTGACCATGTAGATATGCCAAAGGTGTAGTGTCAGACTTGTCGACAAGTTGGCCGTCGTTGTCAGTTAGCTTGTAGTGCATGGAAACGACGCTATTTTTCTCTATTTTCATATAAATTTCCTAATATTAAACGTAAGCCTGACAGGCTATAGGTCAAAAGAGGGCTCGTCAAGGCGATATGCCTGAAAAACTCCCCCCACCGAATAGTAGCCATATCATCAGGAATTTGCTAGAAGCACATGAAAAATTTGATTCAAAATTATGAATCCTACCAAGACATTGAGGTGCCCTTATGCAAATCAAACACATGCTATTACTCGGAGCTAGCCTTCCCTGCTTTGCCAGCTCGAAGATCCCGGAGGTCAGGGAATTTCCTGTAAACCCAAACATAAATCCCTGCGAGAACTTTTACGAGCATTCTTGCTCGAAGGTAAACGAGTCGTTTACGCTACGCGATGACCGATCGCGGCACGCCTTTGCTTTTAACGATTCGGCGGAAAGACTCCTGCAAAAAAAGAAGGAGTTTCTCCAGGGTCTGCCAATGGCCAAAACTTTGCCAGGCTTTCAGCGCACCTTAAGAAACGCATATATGGCATGCACCAATCTTACCGCCAGACAAAAAGAGGAGAAAGACCTCGTTGCTAGTACTATCAGCACGGTGGCCAATCTCAAAGATCGCAAGGCGTTCCTTGACTACCTTGCTAAGGAAAGAGACGAATCTCGATTCTCTTTTGTCGGAGTTGGGGCCATACCTAGCAAAGACAATCCTGATATTCAGGACTTTGTGTTTTTGATGAACTTTATGAGTCTTCCCGAGCGTTCGTACTATTCTAACGAGCCCGTAGTGAAGGCTTTCCAAGAGAATTTAACCGAGTTTTTCCGTATCGTAGGGGACAAGTCACCTAAAGCTACGGCTAAAGCGGTTTTCGACTTAGAAAAAAACTATGCAGACATTTATCCTATCCCAGCTGAGATGCGGAAAATTTGGTCGATGAAAACGTCCATATCCAGAGACGATTTGTTAGCCAAATACCCAAGTTTTCGACTAGATGTTGATCTCAGAAAAGTCCCTAAAAAAACCAACATCACACATATGGTACCAGACGTCTTTGCGTACACAGAAAAACTGTTGCAAACAGCTGATTTACAAACTTTGAAGGCTACCTACCTTTATCATGCTCTATCAAGCATCATGGATACCGCATATCCTGAATTTTTTGCCAAGGAATTTGATTTCTCCCATAAGTATCTGGGTGGCGCTAAAGCACGCTCAAGTTTGGAAGAGCGGTGCACTAGAGATATTATGCGTACCTATCGCAAAGAAATCGATGCTGAATTAGTTGATGTCATCTTTCCCGATTTTCCCGAAGAAAAGTTTATTGCACTAGCGGAAAAAGTGAGAGGGGCCATCATTAAGGGAATTGAAGAAAATACCTGGCTGTCCGAGAAAGGGAAAAAAGGGGCCATTCTGAAAACAAAGAGTGCCGGCCTTATGCTTGTGAAACCTCGTAACGAAGCAGAATGGTACTTCAATCCGAAAGTGACCCTTAAGCCCAATAAATACATCGGCAACAAAATCGCTTTAGGCAAAGCTATCCGCGCCCGCATGTTTGAAGAAATCGGAAAACCACGGGATAAGACGCGATGGTATATGGGGCCGCTCACCGTCAATGCCTATTACGCTCCATCAGATAACCTTTTTGTCATGCCGTTGGGAATCTTGCAGCCACCATTTTATGATCCAAAAGAGCCAGACGTCGTCAACTTTGGAGCTGTTGGTGCCGTCATTGGGCACGAACTGGGACATGGCATCGATGACAACGGCGCTAAGTATGATCACAAAGGAAGGCTTAACCAGTGGATGCCTGATGAGGACATCGCTGAATTCACGAGACGCGGTCAAGCCTTGATTGCCCAATGGGACAAAGCAGGCCATAATGGCAAGCTAACATTAGGCGAAAACATCGGAGACCTAACGGGCGTTTCCTTCGCATATTCCGCGGCATTCCCTGATGGAAAAGGATCTATTGAAGACAAACAAAGGTTTTTCCTACAGTACGCTCGCGTTTGGTGCTATGTCGCCAGACCCAAAGATGATGAGCGCCGATTGAAAACCGGCCCCCACTCTCTGCCATGGGCCCGAGTGAATGAACAGGTCAAACACCAAACCGGCTTTCAAGAGGCTTTCTCTTGCAAGCAAGGTGATGCCATGTTCCTACCAGAAAAAGACAGAATCCGTATCTGGTAGTCGCGAAGATTTTAAGCTAAACTAACGGAGCTCTTGCCACAGATATTTGTTGGCAAGAGCTCTGTTTTTTGCGGATTGGTAGGAGCAACACTTGGACGACACCCACAACGATGACTTTCGCAAAACATTAAAGGAAAAAGCGAAAGCTTACCGAAAGCAGGCCTATCAAAAAGCCAAGCAAATGCGTGAGGAGATGAAGGCCAAACAAAAAGCAAAAGGTCTGAGTGAAGAACAAAAGGAAGCCAAGAAAAAACAAGCGGAAAGGCAGAAAGCCTATCGAAGAGAGCAATACCAAAAGCAGAAACTTGCTCGAAAAAACCAATTGGCCGACCAAAAGCAGCAGATCAAAGATCAAGAAAAGGTGTCCGAAGAACAAAAGAAAACAGGACTTGATCCCGTAAAGTTGAAATTAGTCCGACCTTCTGAGGATGACTCTGGTGAATTGATTCCCACACGAGACTTGCCCCCACGCCTAAAGCTCCTTATTACCAAAAGTGACGACTACGCTTCCGATTGAAGAGCGATGGTCAGGAGTCCTGAGTAGGTCGTTTGCGGAAGCTAAAGAATAGATCTAAATCAAGGCAATCCAACATAGAAAAGTACTGAGCCGCAGTGGCCTGCATGACTCCACTTTCAATTTGAGTCCATTGCTCAGTGGTCATTTTTTTCATCCGACGGGCTGCAGCGGCGATAGAGATTTCCGACGCTTGTCGCTGGCGTTTGATGATTTCATGAAGTATCTGTCCTGGTTTTTTAAGCTTAATACTAAATACACCAGCAGCTTCGTTCGTCCAAATAAAGTCGCAGTCGACGTGAGCAAGCTCCTCGGCAAAGACAGCCTGAATCTGCTCAAACGCATCGTCGAAAGAGCTGCCTTGAACCATCAAGTCCACTGCAGGGATATCGGCGAGCCAGACCCCGGCATCTTCGAAAACTAGACCATTAATAAGCACGGCATTACCTCAATCGAACCGAGGATTGCCTACGCCCCTGACGCGGCTTCATGTAGGGAAGGATAAACCCGACTAAGGCCCCTAATGCGATGGCTAATATACCAAGTTTAATGCCTTCATTGCGCTGATTTTGACCGAGAACGATGTTCTGCTCACGCACCAATTTAAGCTCAGCTTCGAGCCTTTCCACATCTTGCTTCAGCTGCCTGTTGTTGTCGTCCAATTGAACGACGTTACTAGATATCTGTTTGATTCTTGCTAGTTCCTTGGCCGACTTTTCCTGACCTGCGGTGGCATCTTTAGCTATCTTTCGGTACTCTGCCAATTCTGCTTTCATAGTCTCGACTTTTTCTAGGTCGGCTTTGAAGGACTCCAGACGAATTTTGGCAATAGGCTCCGCATGAAGAAATCGTGACTTCACCCAGCCATCATAGTCTTTTTTAGTTTTCGCTTTGACTCGCACGTACTCGCCAGACTCTTCGATGGTTCTAACTGTGTCACCACTGCGCAAGTAACCAATGATTTTGTTGCGGACGCTCGGTCCTGTCCTGATGGGAATCACTAGTTCGTCAGAAACATAGCGTCTGGCAGCAGAGGCTTCTTGAAACGAAAGGTTCAATAATACAACTAGGACAATAGTAAAAAATCGTGGCACCGCGCACTCCTTAACTGGTCGTTTCTTACAGGGCAATTGTTAGCACATCAGTTTGAGATTGCAAACCTAGGAAAGACAGGATCTTGGCGGTTTTTTCGCATTTTTAGGAATTTACTCTGACCAGAGTGGCTAGGTACTCAAAGAGCTTGAATACCAAGCTCTGCAGAACTCTGTACGCAAATCTACCTGTAGCGAAAGGCAGACTGCTAATATGACCAAACATTCCCACAGGATAGGAATACCTACCATTTTGACGTATTTTTAGGGGTGCAAAACCTGAAATTTTTTGGTACAACTGCGGCGCGTAAAAGATTAAGGATTCTAAAAGGAGTTTAATTTGAGCTCGCCGATTCATAACAGCTTACCGTTGCGGCCACTCATTTTGTTCAATTTAGCACTGGCAGTCCCAGTCTACTTTGCTTACCTTAACGTCACAGATGTCTTGATTAGTAAAGCCTTTATTTATGGCTATTTACTCTGCTCGGCCAACCTTTGGGCACTGATCGGTGTCGGTGGTCTCATCGTCCCAGCTGTCGCTTTAAACCAGGGCAAAGTGAAACTGCTGACTGGCATAGGAGCAATCTTAACCGGACTTAAGTTTTTAGCGGTGATGGCCGCATTTTTCCTTGCCGTTACGATTTTGGAGTTACCAGCCTTCCATCTCATGATAGGAGCTCTTGTGGCCATCGTTTCCTCGGCGACATTTGTAAGCATAGGGTTTATGCGATACCTCAAAAAAGTAGCCGCCAAACGAGAACAAGAGCACCGGATGATCGTGGATGAAAGAAACCTCAAAGCCTCAAATTCCTGAAACCTTCGTTTATAGTCATGAGCCCTATGCTGGCTCTATCGGAGATGTCTGGAAGCATGCCATCCTCCGATTTATCGTCACGACGCTAGAATCCAGCTCTTCACCAGCCACCAGGTTTATCGACGCTCACTGTGGAAGTGGCCGCTATCAGCTCTCACCTGGAGGCAAATGGCAATACGGTTTGGCAAAACTTTTGGCTAGAGGTGAGCCATTTGGTTTAGAGTCTGAAAGCCTAGATTCCGCTATATCTTCAAGGCAAAGTCCTACGACCTATCCTGGCTCCTGGCTACAAGTGGCTCAGATCTCCGACGTGATAAGTACCATCATCGGAATTGATCACTCGCAGGATGTGTTAGAAAGAGCAACATTTACCGCTAAAGAAGCTCCTACTAAGACCATTTCCTTTGTCCAGGCCGATAGTTTCTCTTATTTGAACCAGGCTTGCCTGAGACAGTCTCTGGTACTTGTAGATCCTGCGTATTGCTTGAAAGATGGAAAAGGCTGTGATTGGGAAAAACTGTGTGAACAACCACTGCTAAGTAAACTCCGTGAGGCCTATACGTTAATTTGGTACCCTGTATACGGCCCTCAAAAACCCGACTATTTGACTCAAAAATATCAGGCAAAAGGCTGGGAGATTCGTTGGCCGCTCAGACGAAAATCAGCGTTCGTCCCTAGCGGCTGTGGCGTTCTGATTAGTGCCAGTTTAAACCGCCAAATTGAAGGGTTAGAAAAATATTTAGCATCCTTAGCAGGTTACTTGGATAGTGAATTTGTTATAAGAAAACCGTCTCACCCAGGCCAAAACACGCCAAAAAATAATATCATTGTGAATTAGCAAGCCTACTAGCCTCTTAGTGATTTTTAAAAAAACCTAAGATAGAGTTTTAAGAATCCCTTTCAAATAAAAGGAAATGAGAGGTTTTCGATGTTGGGAATAAAGCAAGATTTCAAATTTGGCGACAAGGTCTTTGTGAAGTCAGGATTTTACCAGGGCCAGACCGCAATACTGACTTATTTTTGTCCAGAAACAGGCTGTTTATGTGGCCATATTGAAGGAGATGGCACCGACCAACTCCATTATTTTTACGAGGACCAACTCGATTTTCGGGACCGTGGATATTTTTTCGGCGGTGATGCAGACGAGATGGAAGAGAATGCCCAGGTTGAGCCGAGTTTTGTGCCCAAAATTGTACCCGGCCGCGACCAAAAGAGGCAGAACAGGCCAAAAAAGCCAAATACTTAGCATTTCTCCTTATGTTTTTCCTAAATAGTGCCGATATCGGTCCTAACGGGTCGGGATCATTGCCTTCACCGAGTGTCGGCAACTATGTCTGAGATATCCCTATAGGAGTCTCAAGAAGGAGAGATAGGAATGCTTCGCGCAGTTATTTTTACAGCTTTGTTTTTGATAGGAACCGCTTGCTCACTAGAGTCGCCAGAGCCACCAGCAAGAACCGTCGGGACTAACACCCCTGCAGAACCAGACAATCCGGATGATCCTGCTGATCCAGGAGATACGGGCGAGCCAGATGCCGCACTTGGGCTAACCGCTTATGATGCCAAATGTGCAGAATGTCATGGGGCAGCTGCCGACTCTCAAAAGAAAGGTCGTGACGGCCCCACCATACTAGCGGCCGCAGACAACCCCGCTCATTCAGGAGTCGCTGAGTGGCCGGATGCTACCGAGTCAGCCAACATTGCAGCAGCTATTCCTGCAGATTAGGGCTGAGAGCAAAAAATTCAAAACAAATCAGGTCTATCGCCGGTGGTGATAGACCTTTTATGTTTGGTTATTTGTTCTTTTGTCCCATTTAGTTGTCCGATAGATAAGTTAAAACTCTCCGCCTTGATAAAGTTCTTTTTATTAGTATAGGTTTATTCAGGATGGGCTTCATAAGTTTTAACTTATCGATCGAATAATCAAACGAGGCAAAAGCACAAACAACTATCAGTCTGACTTAAGAGATCTAAAAGCTCTTCATCTCGTGTCTAAGAAAGTTCATTCGAGGATAACCTATTCCTAGTACCAAACGGAAGTTGAGTTCCTTGGCCCTACCGTGAGGTTAACTTCATTGCAAGCGTGTCGTATTTGTCTATGATTTTACTGCTATGAAATTCTAGTTGAGATCGTAAAAACTTATGAAGCCGATTCCAGTTAGTACGATGAAAGAAAAAGAGCGCACGGAGGCGGAATGTTTTTACGATCTCAACTAGAATTTCATAGCAGCAAAATCATAGACAAATACCCAAAAAAGGCAACAATCTCATTTGAACCTTAAATGTAGATTCGAAATCATATCATTGCAATCAAATCGATATTCAGACTCATTTAAGAATCATTTGCCGTAAACGTCCCGTTTTCCGAGACGCAAAAGGTTTCAGCAAAATCAGCTGATACTAAATCACCACTTTGGTAGTTAAAAGACGTCAAACCACTCGCATCAACCGGCAAAGCACAAACTCCCGGCGCCTGCTCTTTGTTTGGGCATTCTCCAATGGCCGATGCCGCTGTCGTTCCAGCCTCTTGAGCCTCACACTGCTCGATGATTTGGGCAGCAAGAGCCTCAGTCGCATTTGTGGTCTCCGTGCACGAAACAATCTCGCTTACGGTCAAGCTACAGTAGACAACAGTAGATCCTGTAATCACTGTGTTAACATCCTTATCGTCTCCACATGCTGTCGCAATCGGTAGGACTAGCAACCATAATAACGTTGACCGCAACAATCTAATACCCCCTTAGTGATCCCATCAGCAAATAGCTCATGAGTTTGTCAATTTAACTAGCCGTAAACGTCCCATTGTTATTGTTACAACCAGCCTCTGCCACCTCGGCTGTTATAAGTTCGCCACTCAGATAAAGTTAGATGGAGCAATTCCTCCAATTTGGATTTTCGGTTAGACATCTAATAGTGTCCAGGCAAATATTCCCTAGATGACGGGCAGCAAGACTTGTGATGTTTTCACGATATTTTTTCAGTAATTCGGTCGTTTTATGATGCCTGATAGGTCTCTTCTTCGGCATCTAGTGGCAACCAAGCATTGAAGAAGAATGTTTGGAAAGTTTCGTCAGTGCCATGGGATTCTGTCAATTGGATTTCGATACCACCACCTGAGTTTTCTAAGAAACCCTTGACAGCATCAAGCCCAACCCCCCGTCCCGATATATGGCTGATGTTTTCTTTGGTAGTTAGCCCGCTGGAAAAAATAAGCTCGGCAATCTCTTGGGCTGAGGTACCGGATTCAGGTATGAGCCCGTTTGCGATTCCTTTGGCCTTGAGTTTTTCTAAATTGATGCCACGACCATCATCACCAAATGTGAAGAATAAAAAGTCGTCTTGCTTCCTGATGGAAATGTGAAGCGTGCCCTTAGGGTTTTTTCCACTAGCAATTCTTTCGTCAGGAGTTTCCAAACCATGATCCATAGCATTCTTGAACAAGTGCCCCATGACATCACTAATGAGCTCGGCATTATGGTGGGTGAAGTAGTTGTCGCCACCTTGCAAATCTACACGTGGAATTTCCTTACCTAAATCTTTCGAAATACTTGTTAGCGAAGCAATAGCATCGGCTAAGGCTTCATCAACAGAAACATGAAAATTGGTCTCCAATACTTTCCTTGCATCGATCACCTTTTGCAAAAGTAGATCTGGTGACTCGCTTCCCGTAAGGCTTAAGGCCTCGAATACCTGATGAATCACAGGGCTATCGGCTAGCTGTGATGATTTTTCGTGCATCCTTAGTTTATCTTTTGCAATAAAGGTATACTCTTGCACCTCTTCTCTTAGGCGATTAATATCAGTGATAAATATCGCCTGCTTCAAAGGGACCCCTGATTTCTGCTGATTAGCAAATCCAGATTCAATCTGATGGGAAAGATCCGTAATATAAGATAATTCTAGAGTTCGCGAATTGCCTTTGACTGTGTGCATATGCCAGTAAAGATCCGGGATCGTATTATCATCAATACCTCTCTCTAACACATGCAGCGAATCGTCGATATGTTGCAGAGTAGATTTGCAGAATCTCCAGAACTTATCCTCATCAATATTCAAAATCTGGCCGATCATGGTCATTTCTTTTTGCTGCTTAGCAGCCTCATCTTCTAGCGCTTTAATTGTAGTAATATCGCGGATACATAACAGAATCTTATCAATCACATCATCTTCATCTACTATAGGTGCCCATACCATGGCTAGCACTTTGGTTTTCTTGCCGACGGTATACTCTACCTCGTGAGGCAACATTGCAGCATTCGCTTCAAAGTTAAAATCGTAGTTACCAAAACAGCAACCTAGAGCTTCTTTGAGCTGATCGAGCTGATCAAGGGTTAAGTCGGTGTTTTCGAATACCAGGCGAATAATACTCTGCTCAGCGATGTCTTTAGTCTCTACAATAGACTCCACCTGCCGCGAATATTCCAGGTGAATCGCATAATTATCCTTAATCATCATGACACCTTGAGGTAAGGCTTCCATCATGGACAAGACGTCTTGGGACTTCTCTTGAAGCTTTTTCGTCCGATCTTCTACGATCCCTTCTAGATTCTTATTAACCTTTTCTACCTGCTTGATGAGATTTTTATTCTGAACGTAGGTGTTTGCAAAAATAGTAGAAGATACAAAGAGAATGGAGATGGTCGCGGCAACAGTCCCAAAGAATAGCAACGATACAGACTGAATATAACCAAGGGCCAAAAACATATCATGAATCGAACAGAGCCACATGATCACTTCGCCCACAAGCAAAGGAATCACTTTGCCCCCCTTTAGGGCGGCTCTAGCTAAAATGTAAACAAAATGTACGGCTACGATTGAGGAATGCAGGAAAAGGACTTTTCTAAATATTTGAAATACAACCAAATCAAAATGAAAGATTAGCCCGACAAATACGCCCACGTAAAATATATTCGTGAGGACATTAAAACGATTCCATTTTGGATAAAACTTATAGAAAAACTGTGCGTAGAATCCGTGGAACGCGGCCAAAGATCCGATCGCTGTATAATGAAGGAGTTGCAGTTCTTCAGGCTCAAAAAATCGCATAAGAAGATCAGAAGGAAGGCCATAAAAAGGAAAGATAAAAACACCTGTGCATCCAGCTATGAGATAGATCGTTGCTTTTGTCTTGATAAAGATTAAAAGAAAAAACAGACCAAAAAACAGGATGATAAACACTGAGATAAAGCGAACCTCTCCACCCCAAAAATGATACAAGGCAACACGCGTGTCACTTTTATCGTAGGACAGCATCTCAAAGGGCATTTGATAAATACCCGTCATAAGAATGGTATCAATACGGATAGCAAAGGAATGACGTTTTTTCGTCACTTTAAACGATACGGGGATAGGCTGAATAGAATAATACTTCTCGTAAGCATTTTTGCCTCGACGGGAAAACACCTCTCGGCCATCGACGAAGGCGTGGACCTGACTCATATAAGCATCGAATAATATCGTTACTTTTTTTCCGATAAGATGGTCGGCAAACTCAAACTCACCGCGGTACCAGCCGACCCGAAAGACGTCTCCCCCGTAGGAGGTGACCCAACTTCCCGGCGCCATGATGGTTTGCCAGTTTTCGGTACTGGTAGTCGGAAGCGCATTCTCCGGCTTGTCATCGCGCGTAAACTTCCACTGACCCTTCAAAGGGAACGGATCGCTCAAATCGTCCACTTTAATCAGGCAAGAAAAACACTGATCTCCCCCACTTTCGTTAGCCACTAGCCCAGGGCTTTGTAACCAAATTGAGCAAAGGAAGAAAAAGATAAAATTTTTGAAGCGCGAGGGGCGCAAACGGAACCTCCTATGGTGCGTTTGAACTATCGGCCATAAAAAAAGCCGCTTAAAAAGGAAGCTTTTAAGCAGCTAATATCTTTACATCTTCATAATTTTTGTGTCGTTTTACAATAAAAACCCCAAGGAAAACGCATAATTTTTTTTTAGCTTCCCTATATTTCTCAAGTAAATTCATTATGTTACATCTCATTTTGAATTAGTTTTTAGTTTTGACTGATCAAATCCGTAGATACCTATAGTCATTAAGCGCGTATTTTTACTAAGGGGGTATGCATGGCAGCGGGTAGGGCGAAAAACATCATTGTGATCGACAACGATCCTCACATTGCTGAGATGATTAGCCTATACTGTCCGCACGATAATGTTTCGAGCCTTGTCCACGTGGACAACGACCTCGTAAGCTTAGGCAGTCCCGATGATGTTATCGATCTTGTGGTGGTTGATTGGGCCTTTCGCGGAGACCTATGCGGTCCTGCTATCGTGAATCGCATCAAAAGTGATGCCGATCTCGCCCGGGTACCGGTATTAATCTTGTACGGTAGTGCTGATCATGATCCCGGTCTGGTTCGGGAGTTTTTCACGCTCCAAGCTATACCCAAACCAATGTCCGGGACAGAATTCAAAAAAGTCGTGAGATCATTGTTCAAAGAGCATAAATGGTGCGAAAAAAACGCTGACATCCTAACTCGTATCGTTAACAGTTCAAGGCGCTCAGCTCAGAATCTCCCAGAAAAACTGATTAAGCTCGTAACAGATTCGCCGAATCCTGGCCCTATCGGCAAACTTGTGGCAAAAACGTTGTTTTCCAAGGGTCATCACCAAGCAGCTGAGCAAGTCTTGCTGCATATCTTGCAAAAGGATCAGAGAAATATCAGTGCTCTGAATACTCTTGGCAAGATCTACTGCAAAACTCAGAGGCAATCGGCTGCTTATGCCCTTTTGCGCAAGGCTGATCTGCTTTCGCCTCGTAATATCGAGAGGCTATGCTTACTAGGAAAACTAGAGCTGGGTCGTAACGATTGTGCCGCAGCGCAGGAGTCATTTTTGCGAGCCCATCGGCTCGATCCTCATGATCACAGGGTCAAGCTCGGGCGCCAGGCCAGTAGCAAGCTTAAAATACAAACCAACGCAGGCGGAATCAGTTTCTCTGGAGCCTATGCCAGCCTATTGAATACTGCCGCAGTGGCTCAAGTTCACCGCGGTAAACTTGCCGATGCCATGGTTTACTATCATATGGCTTTGGATCACCTCGAATGCCCTATCCTGAAAGCCAAGGTCATGTTTAACGTCGGCTTATGCTACATGAGAAAAAATGACATAGAAAAAGCCACTCAGTGGTTCCAGTCTTCCCAGGAGTCTGGAGCCGCCCAGTTCACCCGAGCCACTAGGTTCATGGACCGGATTCTCAATAACCACCATCTTGACAGTGAGATCATTGACATCGACTAAAACTGTCATTATTAACTGACATTATTAAGAAAATCTATATACTGAACAGGTTGTTCTGTGTACTTTAACTACACGGAACAGATAGTATTTGAGATCTTGAACCTGAGGTCACAGAACGCTACAACTGTTTTGGCAGCAATGAAGGCATCACTGGGACTCATCCCATAGACAAAAGCTTGAAAACTGCCTGCTTTGGTAGGCAGCTATGAGCGAGACACTGACAAAGTGCTTCGTTGTTCCTGAGTAACGATGTCATAGGCCCCTTTTGTAACGACGAAAGGGGTCTCCTTCTTTTTCTCCCCACAATCAGAACTTGAGCGGCACCGACCTATCTTTTTTTACTCATTATTCCAGTGGGATAGGACAGTCAGTCAGGAAGGTAGCTAATATTGTGGCTCATGACGCCGAAACCAAGATTGGCTATTTAAGATTTTGGTAAAAGTAGGTACTCATTGGCGACGGCAAACAAACTAAATCTCAGTGACTTAGAGCAAGAGCTTGCCCAAATTCGTAAAGAAAACGAAGAGTTACGTGATCGCAATACGAAATCCGAGAATGATCGGACGAACCTTCAATACTTGCTTTATACGACCCGCGAACTTACCGAGATTTCTTCGCTCAACGACATGATCCAACTGGTGCTCGAGCGTCTCTATAATACCTATCGACCTTGGTGCTTCGCCTTGGTTATTGAAAACTCCTCGCGGCCCACAGTCGTCGAATTTATGGGGTTTATAGGGTTTTCCGACGAGGAAAAGCAAAAAATACTCGAAAAGCATGAAGTTATCACTAACGACATCGCGGAATCGGCTTCAGACGATGACATCACCTTCCTGTTTGATGACGACGACGAAGATGATAGCTTTTTGTTCGCCGGTGAGGAAAAGTCTGAAGATGGCAAAGACGAGAAAAGTCAGCTTGTCTATGGTAGCGATAAAGCAGCCATGACAGAGCTTATGGGTTCGGCTGATGAGCCTGAGTATGAGTGGATGGTCATGCCAGGTGATATTGGAACAGAGAACATTCTCAAGGTGTTTGTCAAAGGAAATCCTATTGAATCTGATAAGTTATCTACAGTTCGTCTGTTTTTGAGCCTTGTTTCCGCCTTGATCCACAACCACCTGCTGAGATCACAATTGAAGCGCATGGCGAATACTGATGCCCTAACTGGGTTGCTCAATCGCGGTGGAATCGATGCGGCCTTCGATCGCTATAAAGCGATGGCCAAAGAAGCCCAAAGTTTCGTATTTAGTGTCATCGCCATCGATGTCAACGGGCTCAAATATGTTAATGACACCTACGGTCATGAAGCCGGCGATACTTTGATTTGTAACGTCGCAGAGATACTTGTCAAATCTACCAGGAAGTCAGACGTGATCTCACGCTGTGGCGGTGATGAGTTTGTTGTGATATGCCCAAATACCGATTTTGAGCGAACAAAAGCGATCGTTGAAAGGATTCGTGAGCTCGAGCAAGAGACCGCCGTCACCTACTCTGCAAAAGATTCGGACAAAGAAGAAACGATTCCAGTTCGGATGAGTTTGGGTGTTGCCGATTCCAACGAATTTCCTGCTGATAAGGTCCTCAAGGAGGCTGATCATCGCGAAGCCCTCGACAAAAAAGAGTATTACAAGACTCATAAAAAATATCGCTAATTTACTCTCGACAGCGCCCGAAAAAATGAGTAGTTTGCATTTGAAGCGTCAGTATAGCGTGCAAAATACCTCTGTAGGGCAAAATGTCTAACGATTCGTCTACGTTCAAAGAAATCTACGATCGCAACTATGGCCTCCTTGTATTTTATTTGAGGAAAATGAAAGTGGCTGAGGATAAAATCCCAGATTTTATTCAAGAGACTTTTATCAGACTTTACAACAACTTACACAAAGTCCCAGACCAAAACCAGAAGAGTTTTCTCATAACGACTGCAAGAAATCTGGTTGTCGACAGTTATAGAAAGGACGCTAGACGAAAGACCGATCTCGTAGGAGAGGATTTGCCAGCTCACAACTCTGAAATGTGGCAGTCAGATCCTCAACGAGATCTTGAGGTGAACCTCCTCGGCACGTTGATTGATAAAATCGCCAAGGAGAAAGGTTGCGAGTCTTTTGGTCTTTTTTATCGAGATGGCCTATCGATGCAGGCAATTGCGGACAAACTTGGTAAACCCATCGGAACCATTGCTTCGCAAATTTCGAGGACTAGACAGAAGTTTCGGAACGAAATGCGAACATCTTTGGAAGCAATACGCGAGGACAGCTATGAGTGACGATCCAAAAGACTTTGACAAGGATAAGCCTTATCTTTTATCCGACGATGATCTCGTGGCAATGATCGAGAAAGAATATAACGATAGTCAAAGTCAGCCAGCTACGGATGAAATCGCCAAGCAAAAATCGTGGGAGGCGCTGAGCCGTCGTATAGGTGAGCAAAAGCAACAGCATGAAGCCGAGCAGGCTCAAAAAACAAAAAAAAAGTTCCTGGGACCAACCCTCCTAGCTATTGCTGCGGCGTTGATTGTCATCGTTTACCTACCTAGCTCCCCCGTAACCTCGCCCGTTAATACAGCGAAGAGCGGTGGTTCCAAGCAAAGCTTGGGTTTATTAGAACAAGGTGATCGCATAACGATCATGTCACCAAACCCCAAATTTAAGCACTACCTGTTTCTAGCCATATCTGAAGCGAACATAAAATCTACTCTTAGCGTGATACACGAAGGCGACGAGGAGCTTCAGATCAATACTACCGATTTAAATATGCCTGATGGTATCAAAAGAGTCTGTGTCATTGGTGCGGAAACAGCTGAAGAATTAACTAGCAAACGCGAGACAATTGAGGATTTTTGGCCCAATGTTGAACTTGAAAACTGCATCACCAAATAAAATTATTCAAGCCCTAGTTACTGCCCTCTATTTCCCTATATTCCTATTGATCGCTTTTCCCGGTCAAGCTCTGAGCCAATCTGCTCAAGAAAAAACTTTGGTCCTAAGTATCGGCATAAACCAATACTCAAACCCTTATTGGCGCCCACTGAATTATGCTCAAAAGGATGCTTCCGACTTTGTAGCTGCTCTAAAAGATAGAGTCGACCAATCATGGCTTTTAACCGGTGAGCAAAGCCATTCCGGATCTGTAGGTAAAGGTGAAATCTTAAGAGCCCTAGGAGAGCTTTCAACAGCTAACAGTTCTGAGAGAGATGTTGTCATCGTCTTCGTTTCCTCCCATGGAACCGTTGGCCGTGTGGTAGGGGACTCCGGGGCAAAGTCCATTGAAAAGTTTCTCGTTACAAGTGATACAGAGCCGAAATATTTAGAAGAAACAGGAATTAGTCATAAGAGCATATTTGGCATCTTTAACAGCCTAAAGTCTAGGCGCAAGGTGATTATATTTGATTCCTGCTACTCCGGAACAGGAAAGTCGAAACTGACAGAAAGCATGCTTCAACAACTTGCCTCACAAAAATCGGACTTTCTTAAAGAGCCGGAAGATGATTTTGCCGAAGGGACTATGGTTTTATCTGCCTCAGCCTGGGGTGAGGAGGCTGTGGAAAATTCCCAGTTGGCAAACGGCGTCTATACCCATTTTCTTATTAAGGGGTTCGATCAAGACTTCAATCAAGATGGCGCCGTATCCATTACCGAAGCTCACCAATTTGCCACTCAGTCAGTGATTAAATTTACCGGCAATACTCAGCATCCAACAGCAAAGATCGAAGTTGTTGGTCAAGACCCAATCATCGTCAACGGTGAGAAAAAAAGCGAAAGCTCGCCAATCCTTTATGCCTATGACTGGATTATGAGGTCGTTTACTGTTGAGGTGAATGGAAAAAGCCTGGGCAATATGAGCAAGGGTGGATTAATCATGCCAAAAGGCAAGCATCGGCTAGTGGTCAAAGATGAATCCGGTACAAATATTTTAGATCGATTCGTTGACTTTCAGGCTGGTCGCGAGTATCCGTTGTCGGCATTTTTATACTACAAACCTAGGTATTTTATCAGTCTCGGACTCGGCCAAAGCTTTATCAGCAATCAAAATCTACAATCAAGTTTATTCCCAGCCTCTTATCAGACTATCTCACTGAGGTTTGAGAGACGAGAGATGATATTGCAATACACGGGAATCCTAGAGCTCGAAATTAGCCCTAAAATAACATCAAAAATCGATTCCGGTGCGACTCAGGTCGAGCAAAAGAGCAGTAGTAGCTCACTGTCTTTATCTTTAGGGAAAGAAATCCCTTTAGCTTTCCTCTCGGGAAAACGAGTCGATAGTTTTCTAGTTTTTGGTCCTTCAGTGGGCTACCGCTTTTTTAATCGAGATATTCAAGATGATGCCTTTTTAGACAAAGATCAGGATCTTGGGATTCCAAGCATAGGTGGATTTGCCGGTAGCAAGACTCTATTTAGACGGATTCAATCTAGCTTGGATATATCCTTTAGAACTTGGCTAAACTATAATAATAGTAAAATTGGAAGCAATACCTATGCTAGTTATGAGGCTAAAGTCCTCTGGGGTTGGCACTGGTAATTCTTATAAACTGGCCCCATTAACTGTGGATTTCATAAGATGTCATTCGAATTTCCCATAATTTAAGGGCAATTTATCTCTTCTTTCTAATGACCGAAGAGATTAGCCATGTCAGAAATAAGATGTATTTATTGCCAGTCACAAAATTTCGTGAAAAATGGAATCTATCGCAGGGTTTCCGATAATCGCAAATTTCAAAGGTACCGCTGTGGCCATTGCCGTAAAAGCTTTTCAGAACAAGCCTTCAAACCTGATTATAGACTGAGACGACGTAATTTAGATCTTCTCATTTTTCGGCTTTTAGCTGGAGGTATGGCGCAAAGGGAAATCGCTCGTACAGTAGGTATTTGCAGGAAATCGGTGGCTTGCAGAGTTGTACGATTTGGAGAGTATGCCAAAGTCAAACTGAAGTCCTATAGAGATCAAATGCCCAAAGCAGACCTCGTACTTTTTGACGAAATGGAAACCTTCGAGCATACCAAATGTAAGCCTCTAACAATGCCGATAGCAGTAGAAGAAAAAAACAAGAAAGATTCTCAGCTTTTCTGTCGGAAAAATCGCAGCAAAAGGCCACTTGGCGAAAATCTCCAGGAGAAAATATGGTCCTAGACCATGTGAGAGAAAAGAGCTTTTAGACAAGCTAATTAAAGAACTGAAATCTTGCTGTGCCCTAAGTCCTACGATTAAAACCGATCTTTCTCATCATTATCCAAGCATCATCAAAAGTGGCTGGCAGGGAAGGGCAGTCCATAAAACATCGAAAGGGCGACGAGGGGCTATTACGGGGCAGAGTGAAATGAAAAAAGGAGGCTACGATGAACTATTTTTTCTTAACCATACCTATGCCATGATTCGCGATAAGGTCAAGTGTCTATCGCGTAAAACCTGGTGTACGGTCAAGAAGATTCAGAAGTTTGAGTGCTTAGTTTATATCTATATTCATTTCCATAATCAGCGCATGGAAGGAAGGGATCGCCCAACGCTGATCTATCCACAATTAAGGTGACCAGTTCTTAATTCTTAAGCGACGTCGTCGAGACAAAGTTTTTTCATCAGTTTGTTTAGCTGTTCCAAAGTAAAAGGTTTCTCCATATAGATCATGCCAAGAGCATGGCACTTGGCAATGACATCGGCGATAGTAGAGCCTGAAATAACAGCTATTTTTGTTTGGGAGCTATGTTCATTTACCCAAGCTATCAGCTCAAATCCATTGCGATCAGGTAGATGAATATCAGCGAGAAGTAAATCGATTTTGCGATTTTGCTTAAACATGGCCACAGCCTCGGTATAGTTGTTCGCCTGCATCACATCAAATACCCTGGAATCAATCATATCTGCCGTTACTTGCCTCATATCAGGATCATCGTCTACCACAAGAACTTGAGAGTTAATGGCTTTTATCTCTTGTTTATGTTTGGATGCTGGCGGAAGCGTCACCCTAAATTCGGTGCCTTTTCCAATTGCGCTAGTGACATCAATATGAGCATTTAACGTGTCTACCAACGTCTTAACGATTGACAGACCAAGACCAGAACCAGATAACTGATCCTCATTGACATCATGAACCTGAGTAAATTTTTCGAAGATCTTGGAAATGTCCCCCTCGGCAATTCCCCGCCCCGAATCTGCCACTGATATTTGGGTGTAGCCGTCAGCTTTATTTTGCACTGTTACTTTCACCTCACCTTGACTGGTAAATTTCATGGCATTAGTGAGAAGATTAATAAGAATTTGCTTCAGTAGCCTCTTATCCGTCGTCAGGGTGCCAGACTCCAATTGATTATCAAGCACCAAGCTGTTGCCGCTGGCTGTTACCAG
Organism: Pseudobacteriovorax sp.; assembly: GCA_013215145.1. Taxonomy (GTDB): domain Bacteria; phylum Bdellovibrionota_B; class Oligoflexia; order Oligoflexales; family Oligoflexaceae; genus DT-89. Next base: position 6,085 of record JABSRP010000029.1, on the reverse strand, counting down.
AGGTCTAGTGATGATTTTCAGCTCGCCCCAAAGCTGGTCGAAGGAAAACTTAGAGGACTGAAGATCAGATTTTCCCGCTTCAATTTTTGAAATATCAAGTATGTTATTGATTAACTCCAGCAGGTAGCTTCCGGAATCCTTTATGCGAGGGAGCTGAATCGGAACTTCGGAAAAGTCGCCTTCCGTAATATCTTCCATCAGAAGCTCACTATAGCCAATAATGGCATTCAGAGGCGTACGAAGCTCGTGACTAATATTCGAAAGGAACTGACTTTTTGCAAAACTCGCCTGCTCAGCTCGAATTTTTTCCGTTTTGAGTTGTGAGAGAAGAGCCACAAATTCAGAGACATCTTTGGCCACACAAACAAATCCAATGGCGGCAGAGTTTTTATCCAGCAGGGGCGAACAACTTGCTAAGGCTGGTATTTTCTTACCATCGGGAGCATGAATGATGACCTCTCTAGAAGTTTCGGACTGAAAATCCTCGAACTTGGCTTCAGTTCCATCCTTGTTGCTCAGCATTTCCCCAAATTTTAAGCCTAAAAAGTCTCCTTGACGCACGCGAAAAAGGGTCTCAACAGAGGTATTCGCTTGGAGTAATATTCCTTCGGAAGACACCACAAATAGATAGTCCTGAATGGTATCTACGATTCTCTTTAGATAGTCATAGTGCTCAAGCTGAATTTTACTGACCATCGCTTTGAGATGCTTGGTATGGTCACTAACATCAGATGCTAAGGCTTGAGCGGCCCCCTCGGATGGTTCGTCAAGTATGTATATTTTTACGGAATCCCAGACGATCACCTTAGCTTTACTCGGGATTTGTGAGAGTTCAAACGCCTGCCCCACTGTAAAGCGTTTCAGCCAATCACCGCTACCACTGATACCCACAATAGACTGGTCATTTCGGTCGACGATGAGAGCGTCGGCAGTTTTAGGTTTTAATAGAGCTCGTAAACTATCAATCAATCGATGACTCCTCCAAAAGAACGATTTATCTATCGGAAAAAACCGCCAAATCATGTGTACACAGTTTCACCTAGCCTTCCGTGATTGCAGAACCTATGATGCCCTGGTACTCTTCAAAAAAACATCTGCTGCATATGGAACTTTTATGAATACTATTAAGATCTTAAGACTTCTGTCGCTAGCTATTTGGGCTAGTACTTTAGCTGCTACAGTCAGCGCTTCGACCTCAAAATCTAAGCAAATCAAACTATACAAATTGGGCAGTATATCGGTGGAATTTACCAATATAACTGAGTCGGAAGAGATTCCGCAGTGGGAGGTAGAGATTCGCAAAGGGCCGGGTTCAGACACTCTCATATGGAAAAGCCCAGTGGACGATGACGCAGGCTTTTTTGAAGTTTTCACCGGCGCATTTTCGAGCCATGAACATCATCAATCCTTTGATATCAAACAGAAAAGGCAAAAATCATGCGGTAAGGCGGCGTTGGAGGAATTTTCCCATGACCCTTCTGAGGGTTCCTTAAAGTTTCGTGGCAGCTTTGTTTCGAGGAAAAAACTAGCGAAAACCTGTCCGAAAGGTTTTGAAGGCAAGATTTCTTTAAGCGATTTGGCTGATATCGCTATGGATCTGCAACTCATTAGATCCGAATCTAAGGGTGAAGAGCCGTTTCACCTAATAAGATTTCATGGGATGAGCTCAGTCGATCAGTCCATATATGGAGTCGGCGCTCAAATGAGTTACCTCAACCTTAAGGGCCAAAATATTCCTGCGCTTGTTCAAGAGCAGGGAATCACTAGAGGGCGCCCTTTTTTAGCGCAACTTATGAACACGGTAGCCTGAGGCTCAGCAGGAACCAAGGTGAGCACCTATTCCCCGAGTACCGTATTTATGACCAGCGATTTGACCAGTTTTATTCTTGATACCTACGAATACTCTGAATTTGATTTTCGCGACGATGATGTATCAACCATACATGTTTATGCTGACCAAATGAAAGCTCTTATGAGCCATCGCCCAACATTACCTGAATTGCTAGGCAACATTACGCAATATACAGGAAGGATGAACCCCCTTCCTGACTGGTCTCACAAAGGAGCTGTGATAGGTATCCAAGGTGGTGCCGTTAAGTTTGATAAAAACAATCAACCAACCGGCGGACAGTATCGTATACAACAGGCGGTAAGCCAACTAAACGAGATGGGAGCACCTCTTTCGGCTGTTTGGATTCAAGATTGGGTTGGTAAGAGAACAAACCTCATAGGGTCTTTTCTTTGGTGGGACTGGCAAGTCGATCGTTCCTCCTACCCCGATTGGGAGTCTATGATCGCCAGCCTTGAACAGAAGTATGGCGTAAAAACACTATCCTACATTAACCCTTTCTTAGTCCAACGCCCCGAACAACCAAGCTTGTTTGATACTGCCATCAATTTGGATGTTTTAGTCCCTGACGACGATCAACCTGGTATGCCTTATATCCAGAAAATCATCGTCTTCGACGCTGGTCTGCTAGATTTGTTCAACCCGGCAAGTCGAGACTGGATCAAATCAATTATCAAGGAACGGATTTTGGCAGCGGGCGTGAGGGGATACATGGCCGACTTTGCAGAAGCCTACCCGATTCTTTCGGCGAAGGACGTTGCCTTCCATAATCAGTATCCTGAGCTGTGGGCGCAGCTTCATCAAGAGGTTATGGAGGAAACAGGCCTTGCTCAGGAGACCTTAATTTTTGGACGCTCGGGATTTACCAAGAGCCCTGGCAAGACCCAGCTGTTTTGGTTAGGAGATCAAACTACCACCTGGGATAAAAACGATGGGATAAAGTCTGCTTTGATCGGCCTTCTCAGTAGCGGGCTTTCTGGACAAAGCCTAAACCATAGCGATATCGGCGGCTACGCGGCCCTCACTCCTCTTGGCATCAAACGCAGCAAGCAGCTGTTTATGCGTTGGGCGGAAATGAATGCTTTCTCGCCATTTTTTAGAACCCATGAGGGTAATGCCCCAGATAAGAATCATCAATACAACAGTGATGAAGAAACACTAGCGCACTTTGTTAAGTTTTCGAAGGTGTTTGCAGCTCTGTTCGGGTATCGCAAGGCACTTATGAAGGAGGCTAAACTCAAAGGCTGGCCTCTTGCAAGACCAATGGTGTTTTACCACAATGAAACGCAGGCAAGAAATATATGGCAGCAGTATTACTTTGGACCAGATATCCTTGTTTCTCCCGTACTCGACGCAAGCTCCCGTCCCAAACAAGGCCCGGATGTCAGTATCACACTGCCGCAAGGAAATTGGCGCCACCTGTGGACTGGAGCTAGGTATCAGATAAGAGATGGCTTTGCTGATATCAAGATCCCAGCTCCTCTGGGAAAACCACCGGTATTTTTGCGGGAATCGTCCACGGAGAGTTCATTAGCACCTTTTCTTCGAGACCTTCGGCGCGAGAGCATCATCTCCTGGTAATGCGGAGATGTTAGCTTTTTCCTGGAGAAAATAGAGTGGGGTCCTTTTCAAGACTCCCTCGGATTTGGCCATGTCGGATGGCAAACCCATCGGATTCTTTATCTTTGAAAAACGTTACGCCATGAATTTTAACCGGGTTGGCAAAAACAAAGGCACCGCGATTCTTTGACTGCAGCCTGAATTGCCAACCTTTGAGCATGCCTGCCGCATCAAACTCATAGATATAGCCGTCTCCTGGAGTCAATCCAACATTTTCAAAGGTTGTCCTTAGCCCTTTTCCAATAGCAGCCCGTTTTACTCCCTGATCAAATGCCTTAAATGGAGAGACCAGCCAGTAGCTATCATTCGTCCACCAAGAGTATCCCAATTCCAAGAATGGTGTCTTCTCGCTGGCATCAACTATCTCTTTTCCATCAACAAAGACTCGCCCCGACTTATCATTTAGGTTAAGGAATAGCTCCACATCTTGTTTATCTTTTTTGCCTTTAATATGGCTCAGACCCTCATGTAGATCCCAATGATGAATGCGATTCATTAAGGTTTTGCCATCGCGTTCGACGATAAAATCAAATGAAAGAGTACGAATCTTACGAAATGCGTCCATACCTCCCAGCGATTGGATCATCGTTTTCGCAAGTTCGTCACCACGCTTGGACTCTTCGGCCTTAGCTTCGCGCAGGAAGGCTTCCTCGGGCAATTTGGCTGCAAATACACTTTCGCTAAGTAACAAGGTTGCGCAATAAATCAGACTAGCCCAGATGACTGCGGTTTTCATGAAGACCTCCTAGTAAAATTCAAAAAGGAAACCTACCAATAAATACAGTCTTCCAAAACAAAAATAGCTGAGGGCCAAGCCCTCAGCTACTAACACTAAATCTGAAAAACAAGTTTACTAGTCAACCTGCAAGCTGAAACTACCTGCCCCCGATACGGAGCGCACAACCCAGCGGAAGGTTCCACCTGTGGCATCATGGCTTATTGTTTCGGAAGAGCCACTTCCATTGCTCGTAGCAACCGCTCTCCACCAAAACCAAGTCCGTCTTTCTAGAACTAGGTCAAAGTCTGCACCTTCCGGACCAGCTAGTTTGCCAACAATAGTCCCTCTAGTGCGAGACTCTTCACCCACTATCACCGAACCTCCAGCACTTAAGCTGCCTTCGTGCAAGACACAGCCGTCACAAGGCTCTGGCTCAGGATCTGGGTCCGGCTCAGGATCTGGATCCGGCTCGGGATCTGGATCCGGGTCTGGCTCGGTCGCAGCGCTTGGATCTGTGAATAAGAACAAGTTTGGCGAATTGCGACCTACATTCGAGATAGCGTCTGGTGTGGCAGCTGCAATCAGTCTTTCCTCAATCTTAGCAGGTGACTCTTCAGAAAACTGCTCTAATAAGAGGGCCACCGCACCGGCAACATGGGGAGATGCCATGGATGTACCGCTCAAAGACCTAGTCGAAGAGTCCGAGCTATTGTATGCCGAAGTAATCGCCGAACCTGGCGCGAAGATATCGACACAGCTACCTAGGTTTGAAAAAGACGAGCGTCTATCGTTGCGATCCGTCGAACCCACCGTGATTGCTGGCTCTGCCCTTGCAGGGGACGAACGACAGGCATCGGTGTTACTATTACCGGCAGCTACCACAAATACAACACCAGCATCGATGGCCGCTTCAACAGCGCGATCTAAAGCAGCAGATGCTCCACCGCCTAGACTCATGTTTGCTACAGCAGGAAAATTGGCGTTACCCGCAACCCAATCAACCCCCGCAATCACACCGGCATTGGTTCCACTTCCCCTACAATCTAATACTCTAACACCGTATACTGTCACATCTTTAGCGACACCGTAAGTCGTACCACCGACGGTCCCTGCTACGTGAGTGCCGTGACCGTTACAGTCTTCTGGACCGCGGCTGTCGCTGATACTTGAGAAGCCCTCGCCAATACGGCCGCTGAATTCATTGTGAGATTGACGAACGCCAGTATCGATGATGTAGGCATGAACCCCCTCGCCCGTGAAGGCATACTCGTAGGTTCCATCACGCCCTTCTCGGCTATCAATCCGATCGATTCCCCAGGTGGCATTGTCCTGCTCATTGTTATTGATTGAGACATACCGATCAGCTTCGATAAACTCAATTCTTGGATCCTGGGCAAGGGCCTGGACACTTTCTAAGCTTCCCTGGACGACCATGCCCGAAATCGCGGTCTCAAAAGTACGTGACACCGACATACCTGTCATGCTAGCAATGTCGGTCGCTAGCGATGAAACTTGGTTAATTCCTAAACTCCTGGTCGCAAAACCGTCTTCTTTCATGACAACGATGTATTGACCGGGAACTGTATCGGCTTGGCCGACTCCTCTCACCTTGGTATCGCTCGCTTGAACCTGCGAAACGACCCCGATCGCTAGCGCACCAGGCAACAAGCCAAGCTTTGCTAGTCGCTCTATCGTTTTTCTGTTGAAAAACATAAGCATCTCCTCCTCTAAAGGTTTCTGAACTTTGGATTAATTTAGCAGGAAGGTTGACTGACGCAAAGATAGGAAAACTAAACAGACTAAATTTTTTTTCTAGGGGACATTAGGGGCTGTTGACAATTCACATCGGTAACCAAATATAGCTACATGCAACTAGAACCATCGATCTATAATTTCTC
>JABSRP010000003.1 GCA_013215145.1 Pseudobacteriovorax sp. | reverse complement strand
AAACAATGCTTCATGTTCTTCATAGTCTCCGTCACCGATATATACCGCTTCACCGTATTCTGATAGACGCCTCGTCTTCCGCAAATACTTGATCACTCGACGAGAGACTCCCCGCACTATGCAGGCCAACTCATCGTTCTCTATCCCTGGAACACGGGTGAAAATTGGGCTACCATCCTCTCCTGTAGTGTAAAGACCATCCAAGACCAGAAGATGATAGTGAAGATTCAAATTGAGCGCTCCTCCCGCTCTCTGAAGAAACGATACTATCCCTGTTTCTCCACCCTTAACACCGAGTTTTCTCGCTTTCTTGCGGAGGTAGTTATTAATTTCTGCGCAGAAGATCCCGTTCACTTTTTTCAAAAGATCGTCATCGGCAGCCATCCAATAACGCAATTCAAAGGGCACCGATAAGATCCAATGCCTTGTTGGCACAAAAGGAATCACATCATCCGTAAGGTTTATAGCCCTCTCTGACATTCTCCGGCCTGCGCAACTTGGACAAAAACCTCGGCACTTGCAGCTAAAAGCCACAAGGAGTGATTCTGAGCAATCTGAGCATTTCAACCTAACAAAACCATGTCTTAGAAGACCGCAGCTTAGGAATTTTTCAAACTCTTTTCTCACGAAGTACGGCAGTGGCTTTTGATCCGGGTTACTTTCTAAATCCCTAAAAAAATCCGCCAAATTCTGCTCCAAAACCTGATACAGAATGGCCCGTTCTGGATCACGCCTCTTATATGATTCTCCCATCCCAAAAAACTATACGCCTTTTTGAATCAATGGAAGAGACATTCACGCCATTGGGATGACTTCTTTAGCCATAGCAAAAGTCAGGAAGATGACCAGGTGGACCAAGGTCATAGCCAAACAGCCGCTCAAATATATTGAAAACCCAGCCCTTGCCAAACTTCCACATACGAGCAAGATCCATCTGGCGCCCACACTCTTTGCAGCGAAAAGGATCTTCACCCCACCACAGCTCTATCAGGTTTTTGTAGCTTGATCTCACTGGCACCGCAGATCGTCTTTCTATTTCTGGCAGAAGTACCAAGCGCCCTACTGCCTCGCAGACCTTTGCTGTGAGCCTACTCCGATTACTCGGAGACTGGAGGCCGTAGTAACGAATTCGCTTAAATCTTGGAGGAAGAATCTGCTGAACCATCCGGCCAATAAACTTAATGACACTAGTTCGCTCTACCTCACTTTTCCCCGAACTATGACTGTTGTATTTATACACCACCTCGTCACTTCTCGAGCTGTATTTCAATAGCCGCTTTAAACTGATCTGAGGCCGACAAAGATATTTGCTCAAATAGCGGATTAGATTGCGCTTTTTCTTTGGAGCCGGATTCACATCAATGTGGGCATAGAAACCTTTATACTTAGACTCGACTTCCAGAAATACTACTTCGAAATCGCCTGACTCATCCCACTTTCTCATACCAGCAAGAAGTACCTTCTTCCAAGTGCGATTGAGTATAGAAAAATCAAACCTTTTTAAAGAAATCCATTTGCCATCAATGCTTATCCCGCCAGACATTTTTCTATAAAACTTTTTACAAACTTCCATCCCATTGATATGAATGCGCTGTACAAATCCCCTGTAAATCTATTCTTATAAAAGATCGTTCTGAACTGGGCCGGAATTGTCAGTACAACGTGGCGATAATCAACATCTTCATATAGTTTAGCGGCTATAGACTGAGCAAAGTTCTCACCATCAACTCTCCCGCACCTCAAACAAAATTTGCTCTTGCAGGAATGAGCTACTATACGACTATCCTTGCCGCAATTAAGGCAAAGATATTGAGAAAAACCAAATACTGGATCGCCACAGCGTAGGACAGCTTCAACCTGCTTATTGTAGTGAGGCTTATCATAGGAAGGAACTGCCGATTTAAATCTTTCCCAACCATCCGAAAATATCTTAAGGAAATCATTAGCCATAGGATCAGCCTTTTAAAAATGTCCTAGGCTATTATAACAGCACCATTGAACGTAGCGCATCGTACTGTAATCATGCCACTAATCAGTCGATATCTAAAACTCGTTGAAAACGCCAGTTCTCATACTAAGAACATAAGCTAAGAAATATACTAACTATTTTCCTCAAAGACTGCTTCGCGCCTCATTGTTGTGGTCGATACCAGCAGCAGTTTGCTTTGCAGGCATAGACATATCCCAAGAACAGAGTTGGCACGATCCAACGGGATTTGAGACCTACTATTATATTGGCGATGCCTCACCAGACGAGGTACGTTCTAATCCATTTCAAAAAAAATTTATTGAAGGTGCTAGCCCCAACATAGTCCTTGGATTTATCAATGAGGTTGTTTGGTTCCGTGTTGATCTTGAGAATAAAGAAAGTCAAAGTCGACAGGTTATTTTTGCAGACTCAGAAAATCTTAGTAAGATACTTGAAATTTATGACAACAACTCATTAATTTCCCGTTTTCAGCGAGAGGATACCTTAGGAAAACGCCATACTTTGATAAACGTCCCTGCTTTCACATCGAAGACCATATTTATTCGAAAAAAAATCGATACCCCGCAAATGATTACATGGGGTTTTTGGCCAAGCTTTCACACATACAATTCTAGCGTACAAACAGAAGTCCTGAAATTTTCTGTATTCTCAACCACTATTGCCATGAGCATATTCTTCAGTCTGATGCTTCTTATAGCATATAAAGAAAAAATCTACGCCTACTACCTTGGCTATATTTTATCCATTTGGGCATTCGCTCTTTTTGAGTCTGGACTCTTTGCTTTGACAATATTTTCTGATGGTGGGGATATTTTCCCACCCTTGAGTATGCTATTTTGTATTCTGTTTACCCAAAAATTCGTCGTATCAGAGCAGAAACACCCAAGACTATACAAGTTCTTTACTGCATTAGCAGCGTATACGACATTTATTATCAGCTTAACATTCGTTCATTCGAGCCTAACTATAAGAATCATGGTTCCTAGCGCTGCAGTTATCTCTATAATTTGCAGCATCGTTTCCATTCATGCATTCTATAAGTATCGCAAAAGTCACGTTGGAATATACATTTTAGCCTATAATATATTTCTCGTTTCCGTCGTAGCATTCCTACTACGAAGTTCTGTCGGTTTCGAAAAGATTCCACAGGATATTGCTTTTATAGGAGCAGTTACTGAGAATATTCTTATGCTCCTCGCTCTTGGAAAAAAGATTTGGGATACCGAGCAAGATAGAAAACGAAGTTATGCTACACTTAATCAAAAACACAAGGAACTAACTCATAGTTATAGCCAACTCTCAAAAGTTTTCTTCCCTCATCAGCTGCAGCAGATTCAGACAGGACATCAGATAGAAGATACCATGCCAGTAGGAGAAGACGATGCCTGCGTCATTTGCTTTGACATTATCAATAGCTCAGAGATTAAGGCTAGCGGAATGGCAGATTTGGTGGAAGAGTTTATGGGAGAGTGCCGTACTATGATGGAGGATCACTATGATCCTGAAAAACTAGTAAGCAGCGGTTATATGATTAAAGAAATGGGTGACGGTTTTCTATGCTCAGTAGGCTTTACCTTTCGGTCGATTAAAGGAGACTCTGCCTCTTGCGCGGTCGAATTAGCTGAAAGAATTATCAGAACATTCTCTACAGTGTTTTCAAAACTGAGTGATTCGGAACCTGTTTACTGTGGTATTGGCATTGCTAAAGGAAAGGTGAAGGGTTATTTTTCAAAGTCAGGGTCTATACGCCATGATCTTTGGGGGCCAGCTATCGTCTCTGCAACAAGATATGAGGCGGCACGCAAAGATATATTTAGATACACGCAGCAGATGCCAGAAAACATATTGGTACTACAAGAGAATGTATTCGATGATCTCCCTAAAGAAATGAAACAGAGTTTTACGACCATTAATCTGAAACCGGGAGAGCTTGAAATCCGCAACGCACCCGAGGCAAAAAAATTGCCTATAAGATAATTAAGAAAACTAATCATACGCAAGCTGCCTAGCAATCTAGGGATAAAAGATTAGAATGCAGATCTATTGAACAACATAAGCTAGATTCAAAATTCTAACCAATGACATCTTCTCAAATCAGGTCCAATTAATAGGACCAGTTTTTAAAACCAAATACTTACATTAATTGGGTTTTGTCTGGGTTATATTTTGAACTTTTAAAAGAGCTAGCTGGCACTTAACCATTTAGAATCTAAGAATAAATGGGAAGTGAATCGAGACCCAGCAGATTCATGGTTTCATGCTTGCGCTACAGAGAAGTCACAAAATATGCCTAAATCCAACAAAGCCCGTGCTACGAAATCCTTGAACACTAGTCAGATAAAGGCTTGATGTTTCAAGCAATTTGTAATCAACAGTAGCAATAGACTGACTAACAAAAGCATCCTGCGTCTGCCGACGAACGAATTCCAACGATCCAGAAAGCTGTTTATAGCCACCGGTAACAGAGAATTGTCCGTAGTTTGTCCCATCAAACTGGCGTTTTAGATTAGCTTTAGTCCAGCGAAGATCCTGTCCTAAACCAAACTTAAAGTCGATCCTATCGGCTCTTACGCTATAGCTAAGATTCCAAAACTGCGAATGGTTAAGATCATACTGCCCAAACTCACCTAGCCATTTGCCAGAATCTGTAGCAAGAGCTCCACGCAATATACCAACTGGCTGTGTATTGCGATTATTAAAATAACCCGTACTAGGAAATTCAGTGGTGACATCCTCCAAAAACTGGATAGAAAACTCTGAGTTCCTAATCCTAGTCCCTATTTCAAAAAATTCGGAATAGAGAGGCAAGGGTGCATCGTCAGTACGGAGGTAAATCTCCGCGATCCGTAGGCTATGATCCTGGGAATAGGATCCTGTCTGATGAATAAGCCCCCTACCTGCCTTTATCCATCCCCAATCAGTAGTATATGCGCTCCACAGAATGAAGATGGTGTCCTCGTCACAAGCTTTTTGAGCCGGGATGATTGTTTCCTTTTTGCAGTTTTCTTCCCTTTGATTTGCCGTGACATCAATGACAACTTTGGATCGCATAGGGCCATAAGCAAGACTTAAATGGAAGATTCCAAAGCTCGTTTGCTCTCGAAGCAATTGATAACCCTCAAGGTATAGCTTCATCGAAGCATCATGAACCTCCTTACCATAGGACGTTTCCATGAACCATGGGTTAGTAACCGTAAGCAACAATACCGTGAACCACAAAGTTTTCATAACGTCGCACTTTCAGATTATAGACTGGCTGACTCCATTCAATCCTATTTACTTCTGATATAGTCTCATCTTCTGCTACTAATTGATCGTTGTAAGCAACAAGCCTATGCCCAGGTTCAAGAGTATCAGCACGCTGATAAGCTTTAACCCCAGAATCGATCTTTAAAAGTGGATGATCGGCAGTTACCAGTAAAACGGTACCAGACTCAAATATCAACTCAAGCAAATAGCTTGCCTGCTTTATTTCGAGGCTCTCGATTTTAGCGATTGTGAAGGTTTCGTTACCAAAATCAAAACTTACAACCTCATCATTAGCCTTAAGTTCGGCGATTCTTTTTGGTCCCTGCGTCGTAGCAACTAAGGCATCGCCTGGAAAACAGGCCGGCCCGATACTGTTGCTGTAATGATAATAACCACAGCTGGAATTGAGTAAACACAGCAGTAGCCATAGGTTTTTCATGAGCCACCTCAAAATGTGATTCCTACCTGCAATTGTAAAAACTCATAAGAGTCACTGTCACCCAAATTTCTTTCAAACTCCCGGCGATCGGACTCCGTTGCCCCCTCGCTTGCGGAGTAGTAAGTAAGATCAGCGCTCCGATACCATGCATGATGATACGAAAGCACCTCTACCCCCAAATAAACAAAATCTAATAGCTCAGTAGCCCAGCCAAAACCCAAAACTGTGGCCGTTGCATCCACTCTACCAGAGGCATCATATTCATGCCGTCCTCGGGCATATTCCCCTCGCTTTAAATCGGTTTTACGTAGTTGATAACCGAGGCTTAGCTGGATCGAACCGATGAGATAATACCGAGCCATAAGCTCCTGAAAACTCAAGGTTATCCCATCTTTCGCATTGAATTTAGTGTATTCAAAACCGATGTACAAAGGCTGGTGTACCTTGTAATATACCGCCACCGAACGACCTGCCCCAATTTGAGCATAAATATGGAATTGTCGATGATCCACGGGATTTTTACCATACAGTCCAAGCTGATAAAGGGGATGAAATCGACGCTTAATCCAACCTCTATCTTGCTCTATCGACTCGTCATCGGATGATTCATCAAACTGCAATTCCCTAACTTGCAATGGCTCAATGGTTTTTGCAACACCTCGCACGATATCGTATTGGTTCGGATCTTTCAGCACTAGGCGAGCTGGCCGTGTTGACCATTCATAATAGCGATCCGTTTTGCTTTTGAGATTTAGCGGTGCCCAAGGACCCAATAGCTCTAACATTTTAGAATGAGCCTCGTCGATAAACGCCTCTTCGTCCTCTTCGAAGGGTATGACGACTGGATAAAGCCAGCAGGCTCCCCCGTAGAACACAAATGTTAGGACACAGGCAGGAATCAACCACCCAGTTGAATAGGAATCTTCGTAGCGATAGGAATACGGCCCAGACTTGGCATCCTTCTCAACAGAATCTTTAGAGCTTTCTTTGATGTTTAATGGAGATTCGCTTGCCGAGCCAGGATCCATATCAAGATAAAATGTCGCATCGTAGGTCATTCGATAGGTACTACAACCTTGTAAAAATAACAAACAAAGGGAAAGGGCTAAGGCGTTAGCCATGACTGAGATGAAAGTGTAGCAAGAAAGGTTCATTCGACAAAATCTTATCTTATGTTATGCCTCCTTAGTTTATTAGAATCACCGGAAGATATCTATACGTCCTCGATGAACGAATTCCGCACGACTACACACACCACTCATTCATGTAGCCGTAACTAAACAGATACCAGTCGAAACATAGGAATCTGTCAAATTAGATCTCGAAAATCATCCAATCCTTCCATACCTTCGGCGAAGCCCTCCCCTGCAAGTTCAAAATCATGAAAATCAAACCCCGGAGATACTGTGCAACTAATCAGTGAAAAACCATAAGCAGATTCTTTATCCTGCCTACTCCTTGCACCAAACCATGTGTTAGCAGCAACACAATGCTGTAGTGTTTCATCTTCAAAGATTCTTTGGCCCATTTTTATCGAAATCGGCTTTTTCTCAGTTTTGCAAATCTCTACGATTTCAATCCCGTCTCCCAAATGAAAATGCCAAATCTCATCGGATTTCAAACGATGAAATTTCGAGGACTGATCCGCGGTCAACAGAAAATAGATCGCTGTCCCATAATCTCGACGCCCAAGGATATCGTCAGGAAGGGAGGTTTCGTCTATGGAGCCCTGCGAACGGTAGGTTTCTCTGTAGTACCCCCCCTCTGGATGAGGAAGAAGTTCAAGTTTTTTTATAATAGCATCAGCAGTCATTTGATTGGTCATAAACAGGTCCATTAGCAATAATATTAAGAAAAATTCAGAATTATGTCCTAACTTAAACAGTAAGACATTATCAAAACCAAAGTCTCAGAATCTATCATAGCGTTTTGAAAGGGTCATATCTTTGAACACCCGCCAGCTAGGAAGCAGTCTATTGTCATGAGAGTACAGAAACTGAATATAGCGGTCAATAATCTCTGTATCAGTACGCAACTCGGCATCGGAATGATGTTCCAAGAAGCTGGCAATCTGTTTTTTTTGTTTGGTCAAGGCAGCGATGGCTTTGAGCTGACGTCCACGAGCCACGAATCGAGACACACGTTTCAGCGTATGATGAGTATCCAAAGCTAATACAGCCTTCCCTACCGAAAACGGTGGAGACTGCACTGGGCTGTTAACTCTGTCGACAAAGTCGAATTCCAACCTACGCTGTTTTCGTCGGTATATTTTAGTTTGACTATCGAGATAGTTTAGATTGAATGTCATGGTAATTGTTTTGCCTTCGGTTTGTGGACGAATGGGAAGTTTAAGAAGTAGGACTTCTTGGTCGCCAGTCTTCATGTGCTTAAAGTTAAATTGTAAGCTTCCTGAATGTTGTGCTCGATCCGGAGCTAACACCTCAATAGGTCCAGCACCAGGAACCTCTGGGATCTCCAAACTAAGCTCAGAAGCAACAGATTCGCGATGCCTTTTAATTTGCCTATACCAACTATCATAGTCAAAATTTTTGGTCGCCAGATTTAGATCGTCTCCCACAGCAGACCTTAACAACCCATAGGCATTGTTGTTTCCCAGCGCTAATATGGAAATCGTATACCCCTGAGCCCTTAGGATATCCATGGTATCTATAAGCCTCTGCCCCTCGTTTCTCGACGGATCAAAGGATCCTAGAAGTAAGGAAATATGACGATGAGCTGGTGATTGTGAAGATTTTGCTATGTTCAAGAGCATCTCGACAAGATTACCATCCTGAGGATGATTTATTAGACTTGGCGCTTTCCAAAAGTTTATTTTATGAGGAGTATCAAAGGTATCGTTGCCACTGTACCGTTGCACTACCCTATGAATAGTCTGTAGCCTCCTGTTCAATTCCGCATCAGATTTTGCTTTGACCCGATACCCCTCAGAATAGAACACAAAATGGTTTTGGCGTTTTTTATTAGACTCAGCCGCTCCAACGATGACTTGTACTTGCAAGGTGTCCCCGTCAACCCAGACTCTTTGTCGACTTGATAGCACATCAAACCGCAACCCATTAGAATCGGCAGATCCAAATGTGTAGTCGTTTAAAACATTGTCATTCAGGTCAAAGGCCTTTTCCGGCGTCAACCTACCTTCCTCGATGTTTTTCTGTAACATGCCGCCGGCACACCCACAAATAAATAGAATAATTACATATAGATAAAGAGATCTAAACCGGGAATAAAACATAAAGCCTCCATATATGGGATTTATTTCCCATTTTTTTGTGAAAATATTCCCATTGCATAAAAAAGGCAAGTGATTTATGGTTATCCCGTGATTAAATTGAGCAGAGAGAATCAATGGACACGGATCATGGGACATTGCGAATCGCAGTAGCTCAACTACTTAAGCCAATCCTTAAAATGTTTTTGAGGCGAGGCCTTGGTTTTGCTGATATTAGCCAAATTATCAAGCAAACCTTGGTACATATAGCTGAGCATGATCTCGCGCCTGCCGAAAAGAAACAAACCACCTCAAGAATCTCGGCCATTACAGGGCTTTCAAGGAAAGAGGTCGCGAGACTGAAAAGCCTCAACGATAGCTTTACTCCTGTGGCTCAGGGTAACGTCAATCGAGCTAAACGAGTTATTGGTGGATGGATTCGAGATCCAGACTTTCTAGATGGATCGGGCAAGCCACGCAAGCTGCTATTTGATAGACAGGATTTTAGTTTTTCTGATTTGGTAAAAAAGTACAGTGGCGATGTCTCTGCAAAAACGATTTATGAGGAACTGGAGCGTATTGGAGTGATCAGTGTGGATTCTAAGCGGTACCTACGGCTAGAAAAACGAGCCTATCTTCCCTCCGAAGACTATGGGCAGGAAAAGACAAAAATGCTCGGGACCGATGGTGAACAGTTTCTCGATACGATTGCCCATAATATCGATATCGATCCAAAGCAACCTCACTTTCAGCGTAAAGTTGAATACAGCGGATTTAGCCCAGATACGTTACGAAAGCTTAAAAGGCTCCTAGAAGATAGGGGGCAGTGTTTTCTTGAAGATCTCGATAAGCAATTGGCAGAGGAAAAATCAAAGACAGACGTTAGGCACCATTCAAAAGTCGGTATTGGTGTGTATTATTTTCAAACGGAGAGTGATGTATGAAGCTACTGACGGTCATATTTGTATTGTCCATGCTATTTACTGGTTGCGCTACAGATCCTTACGAGCCTCCTTCCATTAAAGATGGCATTAGTGGTACCGGTATACAACCTTGCCCAGCAGATTCTGACAAACTGAAACAATGGAAACGAGAAGGTAAAGCATGTAAGATAAATTAAACTTGTGGCGCAGAAAAAAATTACGTCTTATTGCTAAATTTCACTTTCCTGCAGTAGTGGATTCGTTATTTAAACGATCAATTTTCTAAGATGTTTTCACATCTGCATTATCTTCTACATAAATAGCGACTTCATGATCTACAAAATTGAGGTAGACAAGTTTAGCTTTTCTTTAAGTTACCTCACAAATGACATAATCTTGCCCAAAATTCTCTTTTTATAAACATTAATTTGATCAGATAAGTCGAGATCAAGGATACCATTTTCCTGAGCCGCTAAGAGCAATGGAGCGTAGACGGATTCATAAACTTTGGCAGACACGAGATTCCCAGTGAGCACGTCACGCAAATCCAGCTGTAAGAGGTAAAGCTTCAGTTCTGGACAACTTTCCGGTGAGTAATAGTGTTCCTTAAACACAGTAATGCCGACAGATCGGTAATGTTCGATCAGGTGCTCGGGTGTGGCCCCGATTAGAATCGGGCGTTTCGCTTGGACCATCACCAAAAAACTTTCCCTAACAAGACCCAAAAAGATGTCTGAAGAACGATAGCCTTTATCGATACAAAATCTAGAGATTTCGACGATTTCAAGATTTTTCTTTTTGAGACTGTCAGGTAGAGGAATCTTTTGGTACACCTCGGGTACATCGTCTTCGCCAAAAAAGACGACGCGAGACGTCGCCACACTCCTATCAAAATGAGTAGCTAGGATAACACGGGACTTGGCATCCTCTTTATCGTAAAGCTCTTTGATGTCAATATTATCATCACCCATATATTCGACGTAGGCCTTCTTTCGGAGCTCAATCACTTGATTAAGCTCACTCTCCGTCTTAGCATAACGAACCTGGAGAGACTGGTGGACACTCTTGACATAAAAACCACTTTTCCTGAGGTCATTTAAGTCTTGAACGTCGCCGAACTGGGCAAGATACTCGCCAAAAACTCTCTTAACCGAGTCCTCTTTTTCCACGAATTTGAGTCCAACATTGAGCTCTTTTTTTCCGTGCAGAGTCTCCTCTTTTGTCCAACGTATCTCAAACTTACAACTAATTGAACCTGTTATAGGAAAGCTAAAAACACCTTCCAGTTTCAGCCCCGGAACAAGAGACTTGTTTCGTAACGAAGTGACCGCGCGAGCCCCCTCAGCCGAGAGATCGACCATGCGCAGGATGACCATATCTTCATAGTTTAGGATGTTAGGCGCTGTGATTGTTGGCGGAAATAATGAGTTGCACGGCCAGCGCTTTTCACCGCGCGGTTCCCCGACTTGTGGAACGGACCTTTCGGCGTAGATCCACCTCATTCCGTAGACGAAATGCTGCTGACCTTTCCACTCACTCTCAACTTCGGAGACGACGATGACTTGATGCTGAATATTCTGCCCAGCAAGAGACAATTCAATGACCAGATTTGTTCCTATAGTAGCTAAATCCTTGTCAGAAGTCACCTCAATTCCTGCTGGGCTCAGACGCAGTATCTCGATCGCATGATTGCCCTTATCAGTAATTAGTTTCCCTTGAACTCCCGTACCATTGCGGATTTCAATCGGCAAGATGGTGCCATGCACCCCGTGCTCATCACGCTGCGTTGCTACCTCGATTTTCGACACTGGTATTTCCTCCAATGTAGTCGTTTATAGCCTTGTCTAGAGTTTTTTCGTTAGGTATCACATAGATAAACGTTAACTCTGGAAAGTCTTTTACAGAATTTGGTTGTAGAGATATTTCTTCTAATTCATGATAATCAATACGATCAGCCAAGAATTCTTTCACGGATGAAGACACGATGATACTGCTTGGTGGAATGGATCTATTGGTCTTAGCATAGTCATCCAATCTATGACCCAGGTTTACACAGCTACCGAGTGCTGTGATCTCGCGCGCATGTTCTCTGGGTCCAATATTCCCGACCATGGCTTCTCCCGAACAAACGACAAAGTTTCTTTCGATGGGTTTGATGCCCAATTTCTTGTTAAGCTCAATATTGCGACTCTTCATCATGGCAGCTGAGCGCAATGCATAGATCAAGGAGTGCTCGTGTTCATTGAAATCGAAATAGGAAAAAATAAGGTCACCGACTAATCTTGGGATTCCTCGGTTGTTATCGACAATACCAGTGAGTTCGGAGATGTTAGGCATCACTCCGTTAATGAAGAGGTTATCCTCATTTCGTGATCTTTCGGTATAGTTCCGCACGTCACTATAGATACAAGCGATCATTTTCATCTCGGGCCTAAACACCTTCTCAATGGAAGACAAGATCGATTCACCCGAACTACTCAAGGATTTTAGCCTTAAATAGTGTTCTTTAGATAGGAATCCCCTCAAGTATTGATTCAGTGACTTTTGATGTTTGATGAGATCTGCTTGCTTTTCACTATATTTTTGCCGCAAAATGAAATTCTTGAGCTTTTGGGAGTAGGAGTTGCTTGTCATCAACACAGCAACAAAAAGAACCAAATAGCTGCTGGTAAGCACAGCTCCAGAACCAACATAATCGTTTTCATACCAGGATACAATGACCATCTGTGAGCATACAACACATGCATAGAAGAAGAGAGCATGGCGCATCGAATAAGCTCCAAGAGATAAATACATGAAAGGCAAAAGAACAGTAAACAGAACTGGCGATCGAGAATCCCAATGGATCGTCATTGTCTGCAAAGCTGTTAAGCCAATGTAATAGAACAGAACTGGCAACGATACAATATAGCTGTTGCGTGATTGACTCAAGTAGACCACGGCAGCAAGAACTATTCCTAGGGAGCCATAGCCAATGCGATACCAAAGCCAATTTTCGGCAGGCACGGGGTTGACAAAGGCGTCGACAAGCCAATGATGAGCGAGCAAGACTGCACCCGTGATACCTAACAGAAGATAGGACTTGCGCCATCTCTCTCGATAGATTTCTTGATCCCAAAGAGTCTTCCAAGAAGTGCCTTCGAGGTTTATCTCGGGAAAGAAAAAAAGAATAATCCGCTGCATCAGAGTCCTAGACGACATACCTACCCTCTGACACAATACCCTTTGGATCGCAGATCGTCTTGATCTCTCGCTGCAGCTGAAAGTATGGGTTTTTGATGTCTTTCAGCTTTTCCATATTGCCAATGTCCAGTCGATAAGGATAGATTTTATCAGCGATCATGCTTTTGACCAGTTCGCCTATCACTCTGTGAGCCGCGTCGCGTTGCTCGCTATTGCTATTATCAAAATCAATGCTTATGACCGCTTCAATTGCATAACCAGAAATGAGATTGAGAGTAATCGCGGGTTGAAATCCAGGTAGCGTCTCGTGCACAAGTCTATGGAGAGCCTGGATGGACTCATGGTTTGCGGGAATGATCGGGGCCACAAAAAGAATACCTGCCTTGCCCTGATCAGGATCCGTGTGATCATGATCAATTTTTGTAGTGATTGGCCAATAGATACTCTTCAAAGCGGAGTCGTCAGGAGTTCCCAAGGCAAGCTTTAGAGTTGGCAACAAGGACTCGACGAGAACTTTCTTGGTGTTCAAGTTAAAGAATGAAAGTATTTTATGAGATAAGAGCAGAGTGTCTTCACTGAATGATTTTACTGTGCAAAGACCTTTCAAACTTTTCCGGATAACCTTCAACTTTTGTTTCACCAGTTTTTTGTCACCCAGTACAGAACCTATACCGCTCCATTCCCCCGTGAGCTCTTTATTGAGGATTCGGCCAATTTCATCCCGAGATAAGTCCGGAAAAGCATTGGCCAGAGCCGGACTCATCGTGACCTCCCTACGCCGACTGTTGGCAATGTGTGGAATACTCTCAAGGACCAACTCTTGCTTGAGATCTCGCAACTTTGCCATCACTTCTAGCATCGCAGCATCATTTGGAATACTCAGCAGAAAGGCCTCTTGATAGGATGGTTTTTTCATCAGTTGGATCACAGCTGAGGTGACAACACCATAATTAGATTGCACGAATAGACCAAGAAGCGACGGCCCTATACCGTGTTTGTAGATTTGGCTGAAATCAGACGGGTTTTCGGAACACCAACCTGTCTTGACGACCCTTCCATCACCGAGCACTACCTCTACAGATACGACAGATTCTGCTCGTTCACGATGATAGGTAACACCTCGCTCCAGGGTGTTGCCAATGATACTCGTGCTGGTACCGCTGCCGGTTACATCCAAAAAGTATCGACTCCCTTTTTGGGACAAGTACTCGGCAAGTTGCAACTGGGTCACACCAGGTTCGATTTCGACGAGTCCCAACTGATCGTCATGGGAAATGATTCTCGTCATCCGACTTAAATCAAGAAGCACAACATCCTGAGAGGTTGGGAGTTTCGAGCCCATTCCCCAGTTTTTTCCCGTCGAGATTGGGTGGAGTAGGACAGATTCTTGATTTGCCAGCTGAATGATTTGTTCAATCTGCTGCTTGGTTTCGGGCCGAATCACGAGCCTTACTTTAACTGCAAAGCCAGAGCAGTTTCTCTCGTATGGCGCGGCATCGAAGATCACGTGGTCATTACCAACAATAGCAACTGCTGTTGTTGTAAAGTAGTCTGCTTCTTGAGTTAAGCTCATATCATCTCCCTGTTGGCCACGGAATCGGCAGGAACAGTGTTGTTGTTTAGGGAACCCTAAAAATGAGTTACTTTTTTTAACAGACTTACGCTTTCTACGTTTTATTATGGCGGGTTACAGGGGGGTAAAAAAAATCTTCAACAGCACGAGAACTCACTTTTTACTTAAATGAAAAATCAGCTGGGGCTCAATTGAAGAGCATTGAGGCTTTTGCGGCTATGGTTTCAGATATGCTAGCAATGACAGCCCCTGCTCTTTATGATTTATTTTACCCATATATTTAAGAAGCATGGTTATCCAGCTGTCGATGGGAAGCGTAGTCGGAAAAAAACTATATTCTTAAATACAATTGGTAAAAAAATAGTCCACAAGGAAGGATTTCCTGGGTTTATTCGCAAGTTTCCTAACCTCATCGCCTACCTGACGAAACGTGCCCTTCGACGACTTATAGGAGTGTATGTTCAACTTTTTCGCCCACGAGAAACGTCGCTAGTTTTTTAGGATCGACCCAGCAATGACCAGCGTCTCTGGTGTCAAGGGTCACATCCACATTTAATCGTTCGAGTTCCCTAGTGAGTGCTGGAATTCCACCTTGACAATCCCAATCATCTCGCTGACCAGAGCTGATGTAGACGGATTTTGTGTTGACTTGCTGAGTCACAGCAAGCTTTTGCACAGGATCGAGCTTATACCAACGATCGGATTCGGGGTAAAAGTAGCGCCCCATGGCTGAAAGTAGTAAGGCCCTCTTCAAACTAAGAGATGAGTCTGTAACTTTCTTGAAAATATCTGTGAGAGCAGCATCCGGCGGCAGTTGAGACAAGGGCGGACAGAGTGCGGCCACCCGCGCAAATGATCCTGAGGCGTGAGCTAGAAGCATCAAGGCATTGACTCCACCCATGGACTCACCAACCACCATGCGTTTCTTTATTTTGAGTCCAAGCTGTATTTCGATCTTGGGGATAAGCTGCTCTGTCAAAAGCCCTATGGGCGGAGCCTCACCGCTCATGCTTTCCTCGTCTTGCAGTAACCAAAGAGGTCCAAACGAGATACCAACTACGGTTGGCGGGACAAGATCTTGCCTGTCCCAGAGGTTCATGACATCTCCGGAGAAATACTCCTTATCGTTCCACCAATTAGCAGCGCCACGACGACCATGGAGATGATAAAGGATTGTATCTTGACTCTGATGCTCCATTTTATGGACACACCAAGTCCATGATAAAGGCTCGCTCTCCTGATAACAGCTTGTCTTGACGTTTTCGAGGGGAATCGGCACCCAGTCACTAGCTCCGGAAAGAACTGGTGCCAGCATTGGCAACATGAACCAGCCAATTTGGACAAAAAGAAACAAAGTGACCAAGCCAAACATAGTTATTTTTAAGAGTTTTTTACCCATAGATCATTCTTTCCAGCCGAACAATTAATGCTTCAAGAGGACATGGCAGCAGTATCTTTTTCGAGCTCTTCCTGTTCAGCTATTGATATTATACCTCCCTATGTTCACTAAGAATCCGGAAAATTTCCCAACATTTGCCAAATTCATTTCTTATTTTGCTTTCATCTGGGTGGGTACTATCCTTTCCATAGTTGTGGGACGCATAAACACTATCAAATACGAAACTCTTCTCAAAAACATTCGTATGTGAATTCCGTCGGCCCAAATATACACAAATTTCTTGCCTTCCAGGGATCTTTTCTGCCAATTCTGATAATCATCCCACCATGCACATTTCAGCCGTGTTACCGTTGAAGCTGAGAGGCCTTTTGCATTCTTGCCAAGCAGTGCTTCCAGAGCCTCTGACATGTCACCTGAAGAGATACCCTTGAGATACAGCCATGGGATCAGCTCCTCCATATTCTTGGTCTTCTTGAGATACGGAGGGAGGATCTTGCTAGTGAATCTGATCCGCTGACCACTCTCGTCCAGACGTTTATCGTTGACCTTCGGCTTACGAATCGGGAGTCCGCCTAGGGGCGTCTGAATGTCTCTTTCTGGATGGTGGCCATTTCTTACCACCAAGCGCCTTCCTCGTTCATCTTTCTGGTTCTGATGCAATTCGATGTACGCATCAACCTCTGCCTCAATAGCCTGTCTTAGTAGCTTCTGAGCACCTTCACGAAGGATCTGCATCAAGGGGTCCTCAGGTTTTAGTGGCAAGATTGAAAGATTGCTGGTAGCTTCTGTCATAGCGTATTCTCCCTCATTGGAAACAATGGGCGTGGCGTCAAGAACCACGAGAGTACGCTGCCTCTTTCTTCTCATCCACTAAAAATCACCATACCTCTCCATCATGTCAACTAGAATACAACCGACTTTTCGATAAACTTGCGATTTTGGGAGTCCAAGATGGACAATATTCCCCACTTATCGGTCAAGAAGATCGGGCACCTCGGCATCATTGCTCTTGATTCCGCTGTCTACAACAAGAGGTTTGTTTCTACATCGAGATTCTGTAAAAGATTCATAGTTTGATTTTAGCTAGCTGCTACTGATTCACTGCACTGTAGAGGAACATTCCCTTAGGTTTCCTTCTTATGCTGAAGATCTCGATTCACTCAAAGCGCCAGCTGCTTCCAATGTCATAAAATAAGCAGCTTTTGCTTCAGGATCATCCCTGACTTCGCAGCCTACTAGCGTAGCATCCCATTTATGAAATAGTCTCTGCATGGTTTTGGGTAGCGCAGAAAACACGTTTTCTTGAACAAATATAATGCTTTTATCAGAATGCTGGGGATACCTGTCATAAACCTTATTCCTCATGGCCTCATATCGTGTGGCGAGCACGATGGCATTGCCTCTTAGGTCGTATTGGATGATGCCGTCTCGAGGGAAGAAGCCTAGAATGTCTCCGGATGCAATTCCAATCGCGCATCGGATGGGGCTGCTATAGTTCAACGTCGCCATCTTTTTCGCGAAGATTTGACAAAATCTGATACTAAGTTCGACCGCCAATACTTCGGGAACCTGATCCTGAGGAGGTGCAAAGGGGAAGCCAATCGAACAAAGGAATCCATCTCCAGTATCCCTGATACGATACGCATTGGCTTTAAGCGGGTTCTCTTGGTACCCTTCCATCATTGTCAAGTAACATTTACTCAGCAATTCTTCAGATACCCTGAAGTAGTCTGGATGTGAGATTTTTGTCGATCCAACTATGTCGAAGCTTATTACAGGAACAGAGCTCTGCCTTCCAATAGGCATGGTATGTTCTATGTTTTGACCCTCGTTGATTTTGGTTACAGTATGAGGGAATGTCATCTTTAGTAGTTGTCGGTGAGCATGAACTTTCTCCTCAAACTCCCGAATTCTCGCAATTTTTATCGCATGAAACCGATTCCCTATTCCTAAAGATAGAATCATCGCTTCGATGGCGGCGCCACTGTATAGCCAATATATAGAGAATCCGTGATCACTAGAGTGGACAGAATAAAAGTAGATTGCCAAACACAATACTAGTGGTACCCAAGCAATGAGGTAAAAGATTGCAGTTCGAGATCTCTTCATCACTGCCAGATAGATGCAACTTAGAATACCAAGCACTGAGGCGACCATAGTAAGAAGTATCGGACTTCCGCTTGGATTTAAGTCGATGACGGTTAATAGGAACAGCGCAAGGCAGATAATCGACAAAATCTTTACTCCAAGTTGGAAATTTGGTGCCTTCTCCTTGAAGTTGCAGAAGTGTGAAACAAATTGTAAACAAAAGTATGAGAAGAATATATTTCCTAGTGCAACTAAGTTGTGATTCAACCAAACACTGTCTTGTAGAAGGAATTGCTGAATATATCCTTGAATCCCAATTATTGCGCATCCATGCCCGGCAAACAACATCGCTGCATATACGAGGAATGTCTTTTCTCTCAGAGTAAGCCACAAGAAAAAATTATAGATGGTTATAGACAGAATGATTCCAGTATAAAGCGCTAAAGCAATTAGACTATCAAGCTGTGATTGAAAATATGATTGAGTCGTATAGACGTATAGAGGGAAATTTATAATTGGGATGGATGACTCGACTGCTAGGTATATTACAACATCACGGATGATTCGGTTATCACTAGAGGTGGGGATAGAAAAAGAGAAAGTAGGATAGTTGCTGAAAACAGGCCATTTACTCATGACTATATCTCGTCCTGCCTCATAACTCTCATAGTCTGATAGAGAAGTTTTCCGCTCCGAATGAGTTTTTGGTAAGTAGGCTCTTATTTTACCAATAGCATTGAATTTTGCCTGTAAGAAGATTTGCTCGTCACTACTCAAATTGTTGAGTATAAGTCTGACCCATACAACCCGGTTCTTTTGGTTTGAAAACACGAAGGAGTCTAAATCGGATGTATTGAATTCTACTTCAAAGACATCCTCAAGCTCGAGCTCACCCGTATCATCGATGAGAATTGTCGTGTCTCGTGGAGATATCTGTGTGCCACTTTCTTGAATGTCAACGACAGCTACCGACACTTGTGGAAAAATAAAAAAGAATGCCGCTGCAATCCAAAGAAAAAAAGAAATCTTTTCCATGTTTCTGTTTCATCTAATGTCGTTAAACCGTATAGCTAAACGGATAGGTAAACCGATACTGGAAATTCCCAATCCATGAGTTCTAAAACTATTACATTATGGCATAATTTGATGGAAATCAACCTAACCAGCTTCCCGTTTTTTCAACTTGGCGAAACAAATTGGCGAGAACCAGGTCAATATTTCAATATTTTTAGGCGGTTAAAGAATTATCAGGTAATAGAAGATTACTGGCTTTGCTAGTAAAAGCTCTCATAAACATATTCTGTTTTGGTCAAAGCTTGACCCCTAGGCGGATCTACCCCTAGACCTACATGTTCCAAGATCTTGCTTATAGCATCTGCCTCCATAATCGCTGCGATTACTCGCACACTTCCACCGCAACTAGGGCAAACAGTTAAATCAATACCAAAAGTCCTTTTAAGTAGCTCAGCCCAGGGTATATACCTAGATGCCAAAGGTTCCACCGATTCAACCTCTACCCCATCAGAGATCCGACTTTCTTGCAGTGAATCATCCTGCCCGGAGGGCTCCGCTACTGAACAGCCAACAATCTCTTGCCGCAGCTTACTATGAGAGGAAAGACAACCATAATAATTCACCTGATGCTTGTAAGGCGGTGGGATCATAGACGCTAATTTCTCGATGAACTCCATAGGGGAAAACATGACATGAGTCGCTCCATCATAGGAGCTTTTCAGTTCATAGAGAATATTGCCATTTTCATCTAGGCTTATACGCTCATGAGACACTGGACCACGGCCCAAGTAACGAAGAAGCTTTTCTAAGCGATCTCTTTCATGGGCCTTGATTGACGTCGCAGCATGGATCGAAAAACCGTTCATCGATACACAGCCATAGGAATGACTTTTAGGAATTTCCTCCTCAAAACCGAAGCTACTGCCTATTCTTCGCAACTTTAGACCAGCCCTTGATCCCAAAGCAATCCGGCTGGAAACTGAAGCTCTCTTCATGTGAGACAAAGCTTCATGGGCTCCATCACCGATATAGACCTCCTCACCGTCCTCTGATAGACGCCCCGTCTTCCGCAAATACTTGACCACTCGGCGAGAGACTCCCCGCACGACGCAGGCCAACTCATCGTTATCTATCCCTGGAACACGAGTGAAAATTGGGCTACCATCTTCTCCTGGAGTGTAAAGACCATCCAAGACCAGAAGATGATAGTGAAGGTTCAAATTGAGCGCTCCTCCCGCTCTCTGAAGAAACGAAACTATCCCTGTTTCTCCACCTTTAACACCGAGCTTTCTAGCTTTCTTGCGGAGGTAGTTATTGATTTCTGCGCAGAAGATCCCATTCACTTTTTTCAAAAGTTCGTCATCGGCAGCCATCCAATAACGCATTTCAAAGGGCACCGATAAGACCCAATGCCTTGTCGGCACAAATGGAATCACATCATCCGTTAGTTTTATTGCCCTCTCTGACATTCTTCGGCCTGCACATGAGGGGCAAAAATCTCGACATTTGCAGCTGAAAGCAACTATAAGGGACTCTGAGCAATCCGAGCATTTTAATCTAACAAAACCATGACTCAGAATTCCGCAGTCTAGAAATTTTTCAAACTCTTTTCTTACGAAGTATGGCAGTGACTTTTGATCTGGGTTATTTTCTAAGATCCTAAAAAAAGCCTCTATATTTTCCTGCAAAACCTGATACAGAACAGTCGATTCTGGATCACGCCTTTTATATTTGCAAAGTGATTCTTCCATCCAAAAAAGCTAGTCGCCTTTTTGAATCAATGGAAGAGACATTCGGCCTTTCGTGATGACTTCTTTAGCTATAGCAAAAGTCAGGAAGATGCCCAGGTGGGCCAAGATCATAGCTAAAAAGTCTGTCAAATATATTGAAAACCCAGCCCTTACCAAACTGCCACATACGAGCAAGTTCCATCTGGTGCCCGCACTCCCTGCAGCGAAAAGGATTTTCACACCGCCAAAGCTCAATCAAGTCTTTGTAACTTGATCTCACTGGCACCGCAGATCGCCTTTCTATTTCCGGCAGTAGTACCAAGTGCCCTACCGCCTCGCACACCTTTGCTGTAAGCCTACTCCGATTGCTCGGCGACTGAAGTCCGTAGTACCGAATCCGCTTAAACCTTGGGGGGAGTATTTGCTGAACCATCCGGCCGATGAAGTTAATGACACTGGTACGCTCCACCTCGCCTTTACCTGAGCTATGACTATTGTATTTGTACACCACCTCGCCACTACTAGAGCTGTATTTCAATAGCCGCTTTAAGCTGATCTGAGGCCGGCAAAGGTATTTGCTTAGATAACGGATTAGGTTCCGTCTTTTCTTTGGAGCCGGATTCACATCAATATGGGCATAAAAACCTTTATATTTTGACTCAGTTTCACTGAAAACGGCCTCAAACTCACCCTGATCGTCCCAGGCTCTCATGCCTGATAGTAGTGTTTCCTTCCAGGTTCGATTAAGTATAGAAAAATCAAATCTCTTCAGGGAAATCCAATTTCCATCAGGATTTATCCCTCCTGACATTAGCATTATATGCAAATGCGGCTTATAATCGCTTTTTCTGCCAACTGTGTGAAGCACAACTATGCAGCCACATTCAAGACCAACTCCAGCAACCTCTTGCATGAACCTTTTCACAAACTCCCAACCCATTGCTATAAATGCGCTATACAAATCCCCTGTAAATCTGATTTTATAGAAGATCGTTCTGAACTGTGCTGGAATCGTCAATACAACGTGGCGATAGTCTACATCTTCATAGAGTTTAGTTGCAATAGACTGAGCAAAGTCCTCGCCATCTACCCTCCCGCACCTCAAACAAAACTTGCTCTTACAGGAATGAGCAACGATACGGCTATCCTTGCCGCAATTAAGGCAGATGTATTGCGAAAAACCAAATACTGGATCGCCACAGCGAAGGACTGCTTCAACCTGTTTATTGTAATGAGGCTTATCGTAGGAAGGGTCTGCCGATTTAAATTTTTCCCAACCATCCGAAAAAATCTTAAGGAAGTCGTTAGCCATAGCCAAATTCCCTTGAAAATGTACTTGGCTATTATAACAAACCCCGGAAAAACTCGTATCTTACTGTAATTATGCATTTACTAGACCATGATTGAATTACTGTTGAAAACGGTAGTTCTCATATAAAGAACATATTTCTATGACTTCACGAACACAATCGTTTCGTTTGACCAAACGGAGCCCTATCTTTAACCTATTGCCGTTTCTTCATAAAGCACATAACTCCCTCATCGAAACATAGTTTCCTTAAGAAAGCCCTTTATAGATAGTCGGCATGGTTCTAGCTGGGAGCTCTGAGATGTTTTACTAAGAAAAAGTTGAACTGATAAAGACGAGGGATGTTCGAACAGGAAGATTCCACTCCCCGTCCGTCATTAATAACAATTATTCGAAAGAAGCGTAGAAAGACGAGCTTCCTCGATTCCAATCAAAGTTCGATCTTGGTGCATTCTGAGGCATATCGAAGTAGATACGCGGTCCAGAGCCATCACGAGAATTGCGGTGATGGAAGATCTGAATATAGCGCAGTTGGTTGTTGTTTTCGAAGTCAAAAACCGCTCTTCCGAGATAGTTATCACCATGACTCGCTAGTCCTGGGTGCATGAAGTTGCCTAAGCTGGTAAAGATTACACCTTTACGACCATCAGCCCGCTCGATGACTTTGACACCTGCTTGAGTATGAGGTCCATGCCCAAAAACGATATTGCCGTTATAAGAGGTAATAAATTTGTCTGCGACTTGCTTTAGGATGCGAAAGGCTGGTGCGGTTGTTACCGCTTCTATCCTGGGTATGGATAGAAAGGATACGAAAGTTTGCATCGGCTTGCTGCAGAGACTTAAGAAGGTTATTTATCTGAGGTTTGTTAGCGTTTTCCGAGCTGTACACGATCTGAGCCGTCCCAGGCATACTCCAGCTTTGAATCGAAATCGCTGCAAAGGCAACTTTCACATCACGACCCTTAATCGAAAAGCTCTTCACTCTAGCCTCGTAGGGATTACCATTATCATCTGCCGTTCCATGCCAAGAAAGTGGCAACCGGCTAGCAAGTTCATCCATTGATTGGGCAGTAACACTTGGTCCATAGGGTTGAAAGCAATCACGAGCGTGGTTATTAGCCACGGAAAATAGGTTGAATCCGTGAGTATGGGCACGTTCGACTTCCGATTTGCTTGAATTGAAAAAGAAATCCACTCCTGTATTGCGTTGCACACAGCCATTGGAGACAACACTTTCAAAGTTCATAAAACTAAGGTCGGCTTTCCAATAACCTGCAGTTTTACTAAGATTACTTAGATTAACGCCAGAATCACCAACGCCTCGCACATCTAAGAAGTCTGGAGACTGCTTATAGTCAACTGGCACTGGTGCCAAATCGCTGGTGGCCACACGATTTTGATAGTAAGACAAATTTTCTCGAACAGCAGAGACGCTGCTGCCTTCGTCTTCCTTAGAGCATTGCGTTAGAAGACCTGCATAGAGTGCTGCAGTTAGGGAAAATAAATGAGCTTTTTTTAGGATAGTCATGATCACTCCAGTATGAATTCCGCGTAAATCGATAAGATCAGCTACGTATACTGGAAGTGATGCGGGTTACAAACCAAAAGATGCAGGTAAAGAAAAATTATCCCCTAGCCATCTTAGCAAAACTAGGTGACGCGTTTTACTGTCTGAAAATCCGAATCAAACCAGCTAGTTTGCTTGATATTAGAGACGTTTTCGAGAAGCAGCTGACGTGTCAACAAGCCAACAATTTTGCCTTCGTTATCCACTACCGGGTAGGCATGATAGCGATAGTTGATGAAAGTCGTGACAGCCGTAAAAATATTAGTCTCGACGTTCATAGTTTTAAACTCATCGTTCATATGGTCTGAGACGTAACCCGGAAAACCATTGTGATACCGGAGCCCTGTGACGAGCTTGAGGCACTCTTTTTCAGACAAATAGCCGATGACAACTCGGTTTTCATCTATCACAGGAGCACCTGACTGCTTCGAACGGATCAAGATATCCACAGCATCTTCGATGGTATCGAATTCTCGCAAACAGACGAAGGATCGTTTCATTATGGAGGATATTGAATCTGACATTTGCGCGTGACTTGAATTCAGTCTTTTTCTTGGTTCATAATTCATATGTATTCTCCTAAATCGTAAAGGTACTGATGCCGGTACTCATGCGATTCTAGGTGAGACCTAGGTATTTAAAAATGGCGATATTCACCTATGAGTATTTCCCCAGAGTTGACCAACCATCCAGTTATGACTAGTCATTCAAGTAGATTACGTCAGTTTTAAGGAGATTTTTTTTAATAGCTATTTAAACAAGTTAAGAGAATATAAATAAAAAACGCAGAAAAAAAGAAAAGTAAACAGGCCTAATCCCTAGAGCTGGTGCTAGGAATTCTGCTTTTCCCATATCCTGAGGAACTGCTCGGCCGAACTAAAGAAGTCTTTGAGATCCTCTTCATTCATACCAGCATTTCCCATATCCTCGACAAACTCAGGCAGCAATCCTATATGGGCTAATCCTTCTTGGTTGAAGTCAAATAAGCGATCTCCCGTGGTAAGAGAAAAGAATCGACCACTGCCATCGTAACTATCGAAGGGATAAGCCACAGGATCCGACTGCTGCCCACCGAGACCATTGCAGGCATCATCACTAAATCGAGGACTCGTAGCCTTAGCATATCCATTAGCATCGCTCGAAAACCCCACAGCCACTGGCTGCCCATTTTCTTCATAGACCGATTTAACGAAGGAAAAAACTGAGCTAAATGCCTTGGTCGACCCTGGACAGTCGTCTTCCGCTGCCCAGTTTGTATTGAATATCCGCTGGTTAGAGATAGGCGCCATCATCCCTCCGAGATCTCGCAGGCTAGCGATTTGATCTCGGGATCGCTGATGCTCATTTGATTTGAGCGACATCTCCACCACTCCTGCATGACTAGACATCAAAGGGTAATTGAGTTCTTCGGCGATGGCCATCACATCATCCACCATTCTTGCGCTCATATGATCGATGTCTATAAACATGCCACGCTTTATCAGAGCCCGGATAAAATAGTCACCAAGCTCTGTAAGCCCTTTTTTATTACAATGCCCTCTGCCGGTATCTGGATAATCAGGAACCTCGTCACTCTTAGTAAATAGCGCAGATGTCACACGCTGTAACGTATCAAAGTTAGCATCAAAGTTGATATCAGAGAGCCCGAACCCTGACTCATCGCAGGGAACCACATCAAAAAAGCTACCATTCACCACTTTGTTACCAATGTTGTAGAAGTTTGTGAAGAGCGCTGTCCCACCAAATGCATTATTAAAGCCATGGATGGGAAAAACATAACGCACGCCCTGTTCGTAATAACGATCTAATTCACGATCCACCGTGGCTTCATCGCAGAAGCCTTCGTTGCAATCAAATATCCCCGGCACCTCGATACCGAGAACCAAGACCATTTTCTGGTTCGCAATAAGCTTTCGCGCCTCTGCAGGTGAGGTTGCTATTTGCAGCCAGCCCTCTCCTATGCCACCAGCCTCCCAATCGATAAACTCCACTAATTGTTTAGCCGCTGCCAGCTGACGATCCACAGCAGCCATATCCGAGCAGTCCAAATCACCAGACGATAATCCACAGACAACGCTATTATTGGTGGCTAGCATATTGACAATTTTGAGCCCTGATTTGAAAGCGCGTTCCAGCCATTTGTAGTAAGCAATCTGATGGGAGTATCCATCCCAATTGGGCCATTCACGGAACTCGGGAAATCCTTGGGTGCTATGAGCAACCTTTTCTCGCTGGACACTCCCAGAAAAATCAAGCAAACCGCCAATCCCATGCTCGTGATGGCAAGAATCTAATGCGCTACGGATACCGTATTTATGAAAGGGAGAGCCGGAAATCACGTTGCCATTAAATCCAACATGGGTAAACAAGTGACTGTGCAAATCCACATAACCCACTACCTGATCCACGTCCACAGGAACGTCTTGCAAGGCTTCATAAGCGAGAGTGGGTTCTTCATTTCTTGTATCAAAACAAGGATCCCCATCATCCACAAACCTCAGAGTTAGTTTTTTCGATTCACTATGTGTGACCCCAAGACGATTGAAGGCCATGGAGCCAATAGCTTTGCCTGTGTTGCGATGCACGACATAAAAGGTATCCGAGTCACGCTCTTGAAGATCCCATTCCGAATTAGATGAGGGAAGCCGATTTGCCTTCAGCAAGCCTTGATTGCCTGGTTCAAGGTACTCACCCGACTTGTTCCCAATAAGAAACCCTCCACCAAACAGAGCCTTCACAAAAAAGCGATCCTCACCCTCCGGTGACCTGGACTGGCCGTAGGTGCCGGCAATCGAATGAGTCCAAGAGCGATTTTTTTCAATATCGGTGATTTTGTAGCAACCGGTAGAGACCACAGGTCGTAAAAATCCAGTATCATCCCTCTCCTCTCGTCCCGTGGAGTCGTAGGAATCCATCAAAAACCAAGAGAATACGAAAACAATAAGACCTAAGTTGCGCATGTCTCTCCTAACCATATCCTGGAAACTGAAGTTAGACTCATAACCTCACCCACTATAATGAGCCAACCTATCAATACCATCCGTATTGGACGTTCAAGCAATAATACGAACACGAGTATTCTCAAACAAAAATATAAGAAAAGGTATTTAGCAATTCTAGTTATACAATGCCAAAGTGAGACTTAGCATTACGATGTTTCATGAAAGATACCAAGGACATCCTTGGCTAAAAGCCTGAGGGTCGAAGAGATATCCGCTTGATTAAATCTTAAGTTGAAGATGAGATGATTGACGCCATTTTCCTGCGCCTGTCGAACGTAGCTAATCAATTGGGGGATATTACAGCGGATCCCGAGATGAATAGGCGTCAAAGCATGACTGCGTTCGTCCACCACATCGATATAGAGAGGTTGGATGGCCGGCTTGTTGGGTAACTCAAGGGCTTTGCGATCACTGCGCCAAGTCTCGATCTGTTTGCGCTGCATCTTGCTGTTCTTAGGGTAATTAATCCAGCCATCACCATGCCGCACCAACCACTCATAGGATTGCTGGCTGTAGCCGGTGATCAGCATGGGAATTTTCGTAGCAAAGGGCTTTGGAATGATATCTAAGTGTCGATTCATTGAGCCGCGATGACTCTCAAATTCCGGATAAGACGCGGCAGCCTGACGAATATAGTAAAACGACTGGTGAAAAGAATCGGATCTCTCATCAAAGGAGATATTCATAGCTGGGTACTCGGCCGGCCTATCACCAGAGGCAACCCCAAGCAACATGCGCCCACCAGATAGCTGATCCACGGTAGCTGCTGACTTAGCCACATGCGCTGGATGCCTTAACGGGAGGATAGCGCTGGCGATGCCCAAGCCGATATTTCGTGTCGCAGCCCCAAGCAGCCCAAGGTAAACCCATGGATCATAGATCTGACCCACATCACCAAACCCTTGGTCATCAAAGGGAATATCTCGCAGCCATACCGCACGATAACCCAGCTCATCTGCCAATTGAATCAGATCAAGATGTCGCGACATCGTCGGGGCAGCACCTCTTTCATATGCCTCTAGAGGTGCCACAAGACCTAAACTGAGGCTTCCTGCACGAAAGCAACGGTTATAAGCCGGATTCATGGAAGGGAATTCATCGCGATTCATAATAATCTACTTCTTTCGTTTCAAACTAAAGATACGTCTCGGTTAACGCCCAGAGTTGCTCCTGCAAGGTTAGGTCATACGCCTAAGCATGGGCCCTTGCGTGAAGCCCCTCACAAAAAAACTCTCCAGTGACTCCATGTAGATCTTCAGATAAGGCTAACGTCACCTCAGCGTCTGCCCCTATATTAACATCCCGACCATACTGCCCCCAAGCTTGATTACTTAGCCAAAGCTCATGACCGCCTTAGCAGCGGTGAGGCTATCAGAATAATCGTGGTGACGATCTAGAAAGAGCTCGAATAGGTAGGAACCCCTTACTAACAGTCACCGTGATTTAGCTTTCTTAATCTTTTTGCCTAGCATTGTCTGGGTTTCGGCTGTGTCTCGAAAAGAAATCTGATTATAGTGTTAATCTATTACCATCGAGAAAGGACAACATTATGATCAAGTTCATCAGCGAGCTATCTGTGGTTGGAAGCCTATGCTTATCTCAAGCATCGCTAGCAGACTCATTCACCCCAGGACCGCCGCCACTATGTACACGACCTGAGATCCTCAACGCCTTTACCTGTGACCTAGTTCAAGGAGGAGAGGTCATGTTCCGTTTCACAACTGGCTGCCAGTATCAGTACAACAACGCGGTCGTGGTCATAAGGGGACAGAAGTACGAAGGGCTTGGATCGGTTGCCAGTAGCCGCGTCAATTACCGTCACATCGGCATCTCGCGAGACCCTGTCAATCTAAGGTTTAAAAGCCAACAGTCCGTCGCGGGCGAACTCGGTCTTCGCGGTAGCAATGCCAAAGAACTTCCCGCAGTCGGTAGTGTTCGGGTAAACGGCGGAGACTTTGAAGCCTTCTCTGGATGCATTCGCATGTAGTCGCCTGTATTGACCACTATGAGACTCTCATACCGGCAAGCTCCCTAAAGTGCTTGCTGGCTCAGCTCACCATCTTCAGCTGTTTTCCTCAGAAGTTTTTTCCTAATGAAGATCGACTCCTAAACCCTATCTTCCCTTGCCATGTAACAAAAACACCCACGTCATCGAATTCGTAAAAGACAAATGATTTAGAGGAGATTTTCATGAAAAAGACATGGACAGCACTAGTACTATCGAGCGCGTTACTTGCATCAGCCTGCGGCGATGATGACGATAACAATAACACCACGACGGGGCCAGCTTCAGGTTCGATCACCTTGAGTTTTACCAATTTACCAGAATTACATAATGGTTTGCTATATGAGGGATGGGCGATCGTTGATGGCGAGGCCATTTCCACGGGAGTTTTTAACGTTGTCGACGGCAATATTGTCGATGGTGACGGCAATACCGTGGCTAACGGTACGTTTACCCCAGACGCCGATATTTCAGATGCTGAAGCCATTGTGATTTCCATAGAACCTGCCAATGACACTGACCCAGCTCCCGCAGCAACACATATCGTCTCAGGAGCGATCGCTAACGGCAACGCCGCGTTGACCACAACCAATGGGGCCTCTTTAGCCTCAGACTTTGCCGATGCCAGTGGAAAATACTTACTAAAGACTCCAACAGATGGCGACGACGCAGCTGACAGTGTCAATGAAAGAAGCGGCATTTGGTTTCTCGGAGCTCTACCGCCCGAAGCAGGATTAGTGCTTCCAGAACTTCCTGATGGCTGGAAATACGAAGGCTGGGCTGTGACAAAAGATGGCATTCCTCTTTCCACAGGAACCTTTACCCAAGTTGATGCCGCTGATGATGCGGAACTATTTAGTACCGGCGGACCAGCATTTCCTGGTGAGGACTTTTTAACCAATGCACCTGAAGGCTTGAGTTTTCCTCTCGACCTACGATCGGGCAAAGCAGTGATTTCCATCGAGCCTAGCCCCGATGATTCTCCCCTACCATTTGCCTTCAAACCTCTTGTTGGCGATATCGCAGCCGATGCCAGTAGCCCGACCATCTATAATATGGAAAATAATGCAGCGGCATCGATTCTATCTGTCACGGGAACGGCTATCATCAACTAAGGTTAAATTTTATAGGTGAGTGGCAGGATGCCCTCACCAACTCCCCATAATGAACCCACCATACACGTCATCAATCGACTTACTTCAGGTTTTTTCCATGGGCCCAGATTGGGCCCTTCTTTAGGTTTGGATTTTGTTTAAGATCTCAGCTTATTTAATTTTTTGTAGGTCCTGTAAAAACATTGCGCCTTTGTGGGCTTTTAATGGTTAATGGATATTTTAGGTTTGGCTCCATAAGTTTTTACAGGACCTACAAAAAATTAAATAAGCTGAGATCATAGACTTCCATCCGATCATGCGATATTAACGATGCATCATTGCTATTTACTTTATACAAGAGTAGCAATCGGTTTCAGCTCTTACCGTATGAGTTTTCTATTCATGTAGCACAAACTTATGTAGCCGAACCAATTTAATTGGAATAACTAAGAAGCCAAGCAAGGCGCAATGTTTTTGCTAAATGAATAGAAAACTCATACGGCAAGAACTAAACAAGTGTCCAACCCAAAAACCAGCCCACAATAAATCAACACAAAAAAACTACGCTATAAAAACCCACCCCCGGAAAATCTTGGTCTAAACTCTGATAAGCCCAAATTTCATCTTCTATTGTCTTAGGTCAGTAATCTTTTTATTTCAGGATACTAGATACCGACAAGGGTTCTTCCTACTATTCAGTACTATGAACTTTTAAATTTTTTGACCAACTAGGATTTTTTTTGAAACTTATTGAGGCACGCGGGCGAATCAGTGGGAAAATACTTTAAGGAGTTATGTATGAACTTTCTATCTCAACTAGTCATCGTTACAGCAGGTATTGTCGCTTTTGAAGCACAGGCAAAAGAGTATCGCATTAGCTTTCAATCGAATTGGAATCTCGAAGATCATCTTGCCACACCTCGTTCCGCCCATTTTTCTCCCATTGTTGCCGTTAGCCACAATCACAAGTATGATCTCCTACCATTTGGACAAACAGCAGGTGCTGGTTTGGAAAATGTAGCTGAGCTTGGTAATGCAACGGTCATCTTAGAGGAACTGGCTGCTGAAATCGAAGCCGGAACTGTTGGTGCAGTGACACAAACACCAGATCTATTTATCAACCGATCCATCAACCAAAGCTTTGTGGTAGATATTACTCCAGAGCATCCCTACCTTTCCTTTGCTACCATGATTGCCCCAAGTCCTGACTGGATGGTTGGTATCTCAAACCTTAAATTGTATTCTGAATCTACTGGTTTCTATCCGGGGATCACCAAACCCTATCCTTTGTTTGCTATCGACGCCGGAACAGAATCGGGAGACTTTGGCGGTAATTTTTCACTCAATAACCGTGATACAGATCCTGTGGGGACCATTTCATTCCTAACTGGCCGTGGCTTTGCTGCTCCCTTCGCTTATATTACGATCGAGCCCGTGGAGGTCGAAGAAGACGAGGTAGTGGAAGAAGGCACAGACGTTGAGACAATCCCGAGCTCGCAGCAATAATGCTTAGCGACCTATCTGATTAAAAGGATTTTCAAATCGATAACAATTCAGATTTCGGCCGAAAGCATCGGATTACTTTGGATAGTTTCCGGTATTGATTTCAAGAGATAAGAGACGAGACGCCTGGTCACAGGCGATTTTACCCCCATGAATTTACAGTCTTGCATCTTCCCAAATTACAAGATGGATCTCATTCATCGACACAGCCAATTCAGATTCTTTCCGACATTTGCTGGATTTTCTGACCCAGTCCCGCATAGGTTTGCTTCTCCCAATATCCTGGCCCAAGGATAAGTCTTGGACTTTCTGATGAAACTCGATCTAGAATATATGAGTAATATTTTTTTCGAGCCCATTTCCGTGCGTTAGACTTTTGCCAATAGAATAATTCCAGTAGTTTTGAAGGATTATCCCTAATCCTCTCTGAATAGTAAATCTCGAGAAATCCGTACGTTGACTCATATCGAATTTTCTTGTTCGCTTTATGCATTTTAGAGTTATAGGATATAAACTTAATTCCTCCAAAAAGATAGTATGGGATCACGACGTTCGTCGATTCGAAACCTTCTGTTTTTGATATAAGACGGCTCCTTTTGAGACGAAGGTAATCCTGATGCCCTTCGATATAGTAAAAGCCATTGATCGTTCTATGATACCCGATAAAAATCTTGACTAGGCGAGAGAGTTTCCAAGAAAAAAGAGTTCCCAAAAAAATACCTGAGAAAAATATTACCAAAAGCTGTGCGCCGGAAAGGGGTTGATTTTTGCCAATGAGACTGCCTAGGAGGACGAAGTTCGCAAACGAGAGTATAGGAAAAAAAACACAAAAAATCACGGTTCCAGCTACTTTTTCCTCTGATTTTGTCTGCCCAGAAATTGTTTGACCAAAGTATTTCTGTTTCAAAATTTAGCCTTTGAAAGAAGGGAGGGTTCCTACGAGTCACATCTGTGATGTCGTAACTCAAAAACTAGCAACGAATCCAAAATAAGCTCCAAGATATAACCCATGAGCGGTAGCTTCATAAAGCATTCTTCTATCTGACTTATCTCTCGATCCATATACGGCACTGGAAACTAACGCAGCACCAACCACAATACCTGTTATTGAGAGAAAGGCAGATTCACTTGGTTTCCAGTCACTCAAGTCTTCATAGACACCAAGAGGAAGCAAGTATAAAAGTAAAGATATTGGGATCCAACCCAAGATATTCTGGACCTTTTTTCCATTTTTAGGCAGTAGTTGATTCAGACCAACCCATCCAGCAGCGACAGTTAGGCCAACGATGGTCGGAAAAACATAGGACTTATCACCCTTAGATTTGGAGTCTGTATTCTCTTCTATGACTGATGGCAACTCAAACTGCGGAGATTCGTCACTTAGGGCTTTTGAGCTTATAATCAACGACAGCAAAGCGGCGAATAACGCCACAAACACTGGTACGCTCATCGTATTTACCTCTCCTCGATTTGATAAAAATGACTAGGGTGAACACTCAAGATTTATTAGGGGATTCCGGAAGCTTAGTTAAGAATCATTAGACCTCTCCTTTTGGTTTATTTACAGTATAGCGGAAGACATCATGGATTCTCTAGGCCAAATTCTGGTAATTTCATTCGTATTTGCAAACAGAAAGGCTCTAAAGTTCAGACCAGCATTTAATGAACTAAGGACTCCCCCTATCTTGAGATGGAAAAAACGATCCAGTCACAATTTTCACCTTAAAATAGACATTATAATCGTTGCTAACGGGGAGGTTGGTGTTCTTTCAGATAGTGATCGTAGAGGTCAAGCAGACTTTCACTCGCCCCAATGAGAGTGACAAACTGAGACTCGATACTTCTCGATTCCTTGTTTAGTTCACTATTCAAACTTACAAGAGTTTTGTAAAGATTTTCGAAAATCCATTTTCTTAAATCTTGAGATGAGTAAATTTCGACGAGAGTGCTGACTTCATCATAATTGTAGAGAGACAAGACGTTTCCAACCTGAGACGTCTTCCAAGCTCCATCCGAAAGATAGTTAAAATTGAAGTTAAACCTAAAGTCGGACGTTGATTTTGGAGATTGAATTTTGACTATTTCACGGAAACTTTTTAGTTGAGTTTTCATGGAGTTGATATCTTCAATCAAAGTCTTACGATTCGACTCAATCTCTTCATAGAAGCTTTGCCTGGATTTTATGATTAGTAGATTATTGTCGTAATTTGTCTTCAAATTAGTGAAATACAATGCTAACAGAACACCAATGGTCACAATTATGAGTTCTCGCCCAAATTTGGTCAGTGATTTTTTCAGTGAAGTGAGCCGTGTTTTGAAAATCAGCCTCTTAATGATTTAGCTATTAAAGAACGTAGGTAAAGATATTCATGCAACTTATATTATGTCATAAATTCTCTGGAGATTAGTGATAAATTCTACCTTCCCCACTAAAAAAACCAGCACTGAAACTAGAGTATACTTAATTTAATAAATTATAATAACAGTAAAAAACCGCTTGAGAAAATGAATAGTTTTTTTTGGCTTCCTGGAAATATCCCATAGTCTGTAGGTAATCAATATTCTTAAAACAGCTCTCGTGAATGTGTGAACCGATCTTGATTTTGACAAAAGGTCGAGTTTTTCATGAGGCCTGAGAGCCGGGCATCTTAGCTCCGCTCGGAATCTTTTTGAAAGCAATGAAACGAGCATCAGGGTCGTCTCTAACAGTGAGATGTTCAGACTCAATATCCCTGCAGACAAAGCCTGTTTTCTGATGCTCGGAAAGAGCTAGGTACACTTTATCCTGGACGACGATGATGTCACAGGATTCGTTCTTGTCCATGAGTTCTTTTCGCATACTCTCGTATCGCGTTGCGAGAATGATAGCATCACCGAACAGATCATACTCCTGAGCACCTGACTGCGGATAAAACCCGCGGATACTACCTGAAGCCATTCCAACGCTGCAATGGATCTGGCGATGATACTGCAAGTTACGGACTTCTTCATGAAATATGGTGATAAAATCGGCTGCAAGTGCCAAGCTGGACTCATAAATCGATTGCTCAGGACAAGCAAACGGGTAGCCAACGCTGCAAAGAAAACCATCCCCTAACTGTTTGATGCGATAGCCGTCAGCTTGCAAATGATTACCATCATAATTCTGAGCCATGCGATCGTAGCAACGGCTGAACACAACCTCCAAAAAGTTTTTTACCTTCGGGTGCCGGATTTGCGAACTCGCAATCACGTCAAAGGATAGCACAACAGCCTCGCTATCGTGGGTCGGCATTGTCAACTCCAGTGGAGCACCACCACGAATTTGTTGTATTTGATGGGGATAAAACACTTTCTGGAGCTGATTGAACGCGTGTTCGCTAGACTTTAGAGCTTTAATTTCACTAAAACGCGATTTAAGAAGCATACCGAAAGAAAAACAAAGGATCTCGACGAGAAGACCAAGGATAAGAAGATTATGGACATTCATGATATTGAGATTGAAATAGAACTCAATCGATCGAATCACGGCACACAATGCTGCAAAGAAGGCACCAACAAAGAGAAAACCAACGTAGGGTAAACGATTTAAGAAGGCCTTGAAGCTATACCAAAGAAAAAAGCCGTAGGCGAGGCAGAGAGCGACGCCACTGAATGCGACCCCTTTATAGATAAAGGAGATGCCAGCGGCTAGAACTTGCAGCGCCAGTAGGAATTGAAAACTCAAGAATGTGCGTCGATCTTGAAATTTCAAAAAGCTTGTTAAAAACAGAACCAGCGAAATTGCCGACGAGCTCAACATTATACCCGTCAGAGCTAGATCAGCGTCGAAAATCATGCCATTCCACGAGGCTGTCAGATAGCTTATACTTCCAAGATACACTAAGTAGTACAGTAGGTAGACTTTTTTGAAAATGAGGATAAGCCATACGCTAAAGGCAACATTAAGAAGCACAATTCCTGCAAAGATGAGAAGAAGACTTTGCGTTTCAACGACCTCAACAAGATAAGTACTTGGATCAAAATAGTCTAACCAAGCGACTTTAAATGCACCCCGATATTGGTTGTTGACCGCTGCAATGAACACGTTACGACCGGGGTCAATGTGAAAGATATGATTGGTTCCAATCAAACCGAAGTCGGGTATTGCAGTCAAAGTCCGATCAGTCGCGTTGAGCTTGTAAATGCGGTTATCGATTTTCCATTGCGCATGCGAGATGATTTGGCGCGGACGGTTGTCGAGGCTATCGATTATGAGCAGGCTCACATAGAATCCCGGCTCTTCGACTCGAACCACCTTAAGCTTCTGAAAATCCGATTTCTGCAGCTCATTAAAGATGGCCGTTTCCTCCGGCCAATCGTCGTAAGGAATCATACTTCGATAGACGTGCTGCCTTGACTCCTTGATTTGCATGGAGCCATTTTCAAGGGTAAAAATCGGATCAAAACCGGACATGTCAATGACTTGCCCAAGTACCTGATTAGTGCCTAGCATTGCAAATATTGTAAAAAATATCGTCAGAATCCGATGATTCATGTAGGTTGCATTCACGATGCTGGTTTATGATCTGAAAATCTAGTTTGTCCATCGGCATAGACAGAAGATTATTGAGAAATAACTCGCCGTCGTTCGAAAGAATACCTCCCGTCAGATTCCTTCTGCTATAGTGCCATGATTTTATTTCGATTTAACTTAATCATCGATCGCAGGGACCCAATGGTTTCGAAGGCTCCGATGACGGAAAGGCTATAAGGATTATGGAAAGACGAAATTAGGGCTTTTTACCTTACCAAACTATCCGAATATGTCTTAACGTAGCCATTAACCATAGGATCAGCCTCTTAAAAAGAAGCTGGACTTTCTAAACATTCTTCGAAAGAGCCTGGATCCTATCGAAGGAATGTCACTATTGGGAAATCAAAATGAATATTTGGACACTTGAACTTTCACTAAAGAAGCTACGATATCAGTCAAAATTCCGTTGAAGGAGTTTTACCCAATTGAAGTCTAGCGAAATAATCCTATTTCGCGCCCTTCAAACGAAACGCTGTCAAAGCCGTTGGTAATCCACATGAGATCAAGATCAAAAAGCTCTCGATACTGGTTATAAACAAAGATATCTCCAAATCCGTAAAGGGTTCCACTAGGAATCAGCGTCCCCGCAACATCCAAAGTCGGGTTATCTAGATAAAAAGGATGATTATGGAGGTGGGCATAATAACTATAGCCCTCCTGCAAGTCCGCCTGTAGGTAGGGTAACAAATAGTTCCGATCTGGCGGCGAGATATCACTGCCAAAAGCAGCGTAAATATTCAGAAGAGTACCATCCTCGGACAGTGTGATGTTGCTCTGAAACTCTGCCAGCGCAGACAGCCTAGGTAGACCGCTAAGTTGAACTTCCATCAGGAGAGTTTCGAGACAGCTCATGGGTCGGAGGTCTCCCAATGCGCCACTAATGACCTGATTATAAGCCACCCCGGCCGCCACACCAGAAGCTTCTACAAAGCGATCCCTTTGACGTTCCAAAAGGACAACAGGGTCGGTGTCGGGCACTACCTCGTTGATCTCAGTTCTGTAACGACTCAACAGCGGTCCTATCTCATCACTGGGCTCCAATAGGGCCATAGACTCACCGTGCCAAATATAGAGATTTTGACCAGGTTCCAAAGGAAAAACACTTTCGGTACTGGAAAAACGGCACTCCCCGTGGGCGTGGTTCGACCAGATGATGGCACACAGCATCAAGCAAAATAGACG
Organism: Pseudobacteriovorax sp.; assembly: GCA_013215145.1. GTDB lineage: Bacteria > Bdellovibrionota_B > Oligoflexia > Oligoflexales > Oligoflexaceae > DT-89. Next base: position 117,346 of record JABSRP010000003.1, on the reverse strand, counting down.
CATTACAGACCTCCTAAAATTGTCAGACTGAGGCAAACTGGAGTGTTATCAGTTTTCATAGTCTGTGTGAGAGTATGGGTTTCTAAGGGATGTCTACTTGCTATGAAGCTGTTTTATCAAGTGAAATTTTATCTCTAGAACTGGTCCCATTAATTGTTGATAAGCTCAGAGGAAAACCCAAAAGCGCTTTACTATTCGTATTATAGGCTACTTGTGACCACGACTAAGAAAAGCACCCAGTCGGCACTAGGGCCGTACTGAGATTTTAACCGTTGGAATGCATAAGACAAATCCCCCAGCATTCCATATACGATCAGTCATCCACAATTAATGGGACCAGTTTAAGAGAGGTACCAAAAACTCCCCATGGGATAATTCTCAGAGACCTCAACCGACGATAATCGAAAAAAAGGAAAAACCTACTATCGTTTCTTCACAAACACGAAGTTTCTCTGACTAGCTTCATCGCGATACATACCGATGGCGACAGCCGTTGGGCGCATCTTGTAGGTAAAGGTGTAGTTAAACGAGATTTCCAATGAGTTTGATTGCACCCCATTTTTAAACCTGCCGTAAAACAAACGATTGTTTGTACAGGGAGCCACTTCCGTAAAGAAATTTTTTCCCAAAGCAGACGCTGGTTGGATACCGGCCAAATTACCTTCATACTGGTTGTAAATTTTTATAGCTCCCGTATCGTCCACTTCCACGACACCGAAATCCAACGAATCAGATGTGGCCTGATCAATATTCCCAAGAACAGCCATAACCTCACCTGGGACAAATGTGAATGGCTCGGCGGCTCCACCTGCCTTAGATTCTGCTAGCTTTTGCTTGGTATGAACTGCCCATTCCAACACAGATCGTAGTGATTGGTTGGGAAAATGCTCAGAGGCGTAGTCTTGATCTGAATAAAACGCATGTAGCAAGGAGCCACAGCGAAGACAGAATTTTGATTTGCACGAATGAGCTACCACTTTGCTCTCCTGCCCACAGTCGAGACACATATACTGCCTGAATCCGTACTGGGGATCTGCACACCTCAAAGTGAGCTCGACCTGCCTGTTAACGTGATAATTGTCGAAAGAAGGGTGCTTAGTTTTGAATCTTTCCCAATTATCGGAAAAAATTTCAGTGAATTTGTTACTGTTCTCATGTTTGTGAGTCTGGTTCATACTAGCATTATAGCATGTTGCAGGTAGCGCTCAGACGAAGGATAACTGCCCTATAAAACGCCGAAACCAACCATTCTGTGCAAGTCGGTCAAAAATGTAAATTCTCATAGAATTAAAGTATCAAGCTAGGCGTCTTTTCCTGGCATTTGAAACTTTGTAAATATAATCTCCCTGGCGCCTATCGATGCAAGCTGTTACAAGAGTTACGGGACATACTATCCCATATTTTTCGTGTATCAAAATGGGGAGGGGGTGACATTTAAGGATTGGGAAAAAATAGATTCTTTCATTGCCGCCAAACCTGAAAACGCGACTCCTGGTATCTGCAGATTTACTGTTCAAAGCAAAGGACAGCCTTTGGGAGTTGAATACACTATCGAAGTAGTCGATGAGTCCTCCGAAGACTAATATGATGGTGCTTGAGGCATCAAGAAAAAAAATTAAGGCAGGAGATCTATTTGTTTTCCAGATGTCTCAAGAGCCGAATCTGTATCGATTCGGTCTCGTCAGCAAAAACGATTTTAATCTCGGACCTTTTCCTAATTGTAATTTAGTATACTTATACGAAGCTTGTTCTGAGAGTATAGATGAAGTTCCAGAGTTGAATAAGAAAAAGCTCTTGATTCCACCATTTGCAACAAACAACTTAGCTTGGTCAAAAGGTTTTTTCTTAACCATTGGTAATATAGTGCCGGGTGAAGCGGAAGTTTTCTCAGAGCATTTCTTTCGGGATACAAGTGGAAAGTGATAGGTATAATTCCGCAGAAGACGTCCCGAAGACGTTATGATCGAGTTAAATGCATGTTTCCGAATTCGCACAAATATATTAGTGATTTTGGCTGTCTTAACGCAGTTATCGTGAAATGCCGGAAAAACCCTCTTATCCTATCTAATAGATACAATACATAAGTTCAACTTGAACGGTCACCAAAGGTCTCAAGGAACCAATCGGTCATATGATGATCCTTACCATCATCTAGCGATCTTGGCTTTATGCCGAGTTTTGTTTGCAGTAAAGCAAGAGATTTAAAATCTCTTTGACTGCAACATGGGATGCCGTATTCAAGCAAAAGAGCAGTAGCGACTCCGACACCTACTTGATAGCGTCGGTTTTCCCTAAGACGGCACCCATCTGATATGACCTGACTGCCGCAAGCAGCACTCATGTCTGTAAGGATCGCCAATTCAGCTTTTTCTTCCATGGCAAACTTTAGCATGTTCTGAGCACCCGCAATCATCGCTTCAGTGAGATCGTTGCTATTTTCGTCTAACACCTTAGCTCTACCGGCGATGACATCAAACCCATCGCCACCGTGAATATCGGGCATCCCTCTTGGAACGCCCATTGAGCTTCTTTCCGGACAAAAGGGAAGCATTTTAATGAGAGGATGAGATTCAAATTCTGCTAGGGTTCCTCCCATTCCATAATCACTACCATCAATGCCACAGGGTTCACCAACCATACAAGCGCTGGTGAGCAACCTAAGTGGTTGTGAACGGGAAACTTCCCTCAGACTAGTAATAATATCCTTATTATGTGCGATCAGCATCGGATGAGGGGAATTTGGCATAACAGATCCTCCTTGATTGAATGATCAAAAATCGTTCTACTTAAGGTTTCTTATTTTAATCAACACCGTATCCTCTCACTAAGGGAATGAGACTTTTTTCCAAATCCTTGATGGCTGCTTCAACGGTCGTTGTTTTAAACTTCAAATGTCTGATAATGTTAACAAAGTACAGGGAAAAGAATGTCGTCATGAAATTGTTCACATCGTCTTGTGATCCACCAAAATGAGGTGAAATTGTTTTAGAAATTATTTCGAGAAAGGTTTCCAACTGGTCTTTGATCAGTTTGTTGGTATATTCCTCACCGACAAACAACGATTCTTTTAAAAGTACTTGCGACAATCTTGGATCGGACAGGTAATAGGCATAAATGGGTTTTGTCACGTTAATTAAGTTCGTCAGGACGCTTTTTCTGGGGTCGAGTTGCTTAAGACTTCGTAGACCAGCCTTTTCTAGATCTTTATGTAGGACATTGATCAGAAGGTCTCTTTTGTCTTTAAAATGGACAAATATCGTTCCAACACTAATACCAGATGACTCAGCAATATTCCTGGTTGTCACTTCAAACCCAAATTCGCGAAAAAGTTCTCGCGAAGTTTCCATAATTTTACTGCGTGTTGCTTCTTTTTGCTTCTGTCGTTGATTCAATGGACTCTTTCTCTTCTAAAAATTCGACAATTTTATTACAGACCCGAGTGCGCTCATCTTTTTTAAAAGACGGTGAATGCTTTGAAGCTTTTAGATTTAAAACGGTCAGATCACCAAAGAGTTTCGAGGCCTGATTGGCTAATTTGGTCGGATCAAAAACGACATCGTTGTCAGCAGTGATTAATAGCACTGGCTTTTTGAAGTTGCTCATCTCGGATTCAAGACTTATTTTCATTGGGCGTGAGTCGGTTTTTATATGAAGTAGAACATCCCGAAAGAAGTCAACAATGTCTACTTCAGTGTCAGTAAACAGATGATTGACTATGTGGTGGAAAAATCTTTGATTACCGGTCAAGCCAAACAACAGCCGCGGCATCAACAGGTGTTTTACAAGGCTCCACTGATCCATGGCACAGATACCAGCCGGTACAATCAGAACCAGCCGACTGGCAAAACTTGGCTCAAGTGCGATGATCCGCTGGCAAACGAAAGCGCCGTAGGAGACCCCTAAGAAGTAACATGAATCAAGGCCAACAGCCCTCAACATCGATATGGCCCAATGACCATAGGAATCATCCCTCGGATCGAGGATAGCTTCGCTGCTTTTGCCAGGATGGCCTGGCAAGTCCAGGGCGAAGATATGGAAGCGGCTTACCAATGACCGGAGGTAGTACAGAGTAAAGGCATGATTTGTATAACCTCCATGAATAACCAGTAATTTAGGCTTGTTCGGGTCGCCCAATTCGAGACAAAAGCCTATGCCGTTTGCTGTTTCCACAACATGTTCTTTTCCTGAGACGGGTAATTTTGTCAGTAGGCGCTCGGTTTTTTCATCCAGAGACTCTTTAGCTTGTAAACTCCTATAAATACTCAAACTTTCATCTCCAGGTTTAAATGGAAAACTTACTAAACAAGTTCACTGAGCATGTTTAGTTAATTAAGCAGCTTTGTCAAGTGCCGTCTCACTTAAGGCACATACCAGCTTGGAAGATTATTGGTCATTGGAGATTTAATAAACATATCACTCATGTTTTTGACACTTGAAACATCCCAATCTTCTAAGGACTGATTGAATAGACTTGCTCCGTTGAACATATCACTCGTGTCAAGAACATTAGACACATCCCAATAAGGGGTATGGCAACGAAAAAGTTTTTTTTCTAGCACATCGGACTTAAGTAATTGATACAATGAATTTAATCAGCGCTGACTTGGAATACCTTTAACGGTATAGCAAGGCTTTCAGAGCTTAGGCGTGGTGCAAAAAGCCAAATCCTATTAGCTTTCTGCACTTTGAAATTTGCATTGGTTTTTGCACTGCTGAAACCCTATTAAGACCGTTTCGGAACCATTGGTTTTAGGGCAGTACATAAAATATGCTTTTTGCACTATGGGAGAGAGATTAATGAGTGACGCAGACCTAGTAAGAGATGGGTCAAAAAATCTAAGAGATGAAATGATGGATCGTGCAGCCGACATTGCAAAATTAGAAGAGAAGCTGAAGAACGGTACGATTAGCCAACAAGATTTTGATTCGCAAAAACGATCCCAGGTTAATAAGATTTCTCAAAATGGTCGCATGTACTCACAAAATGAAAAGGTTATTGAAAAGATTGAGAAAGGAATCGAGTTAGACTCAAATGAACAAACCATAGTGGATACCTACAAGGAGGCTCGATCTAAAGGTTACTTATAACCAAAGTGCAGAAAGCTATCCGCATTCAGCTTTTTGCACCGTGATTAAGCTCTGAAAGCCTTGATATTCCGCTTCCGATGTACAGGTGTAGAGCCAAGTAAATATTTTAATTCAGCTGGTTAGCTCCGATGTGTCAGAAAAAGGAGCTTTTCGTTGCCATCCCCCTAATAGGGGGGGTCGCCGATTTTCGGTATGGGGAAAGAAAAAGGTAAGTGCCCAGTGGGATTTCGTCTGCACAGTTCATAATGTCAGTAGATTGCTGTGTTGCACTAAATCTAGGAGAGAGTTGAATGGATAGAGTGGTTATCGTGTTTGGCCCACCTGCTACGGGTAAAACTACTTTAAGCTCCATGTTTGCTAGAAAGCACAAGAACTGGGCTTTTATTGATGCTGATACACTAAATAATATGACGGCAGCACAGTTTACAGCCCCACTTGATGATGATGGTACATATGGAGCATTGCTTCTGAAAAACATTTGTTCACTAGCCACAAATTTTCGTGAGGCAGGGTTTGACCTCATAATAAACTACGTTTTTAAGCCTAATCAACTTTTGGATCTTGCAGACTCATTCCGCGACTGTAAAGTAGATTTCTTTTTCGTAACGGCTCCGGTCGAAGTCGCTCTAAGCAGGGCATCAAATAGGATTGATCCCGAGGAAGAAGACGATATTCGAAAGTATCACGAGTACTATGCAACGACTTCCTTTGAATCGGTTCCACATAAAAAGCTGGCCAGTTATGAAGCCAGACTGGAAGATCTTCTAGTGGAAATAGAATCTGTTTTAGGAGTTTAAAGACCAGCAGAACGAAATCAGATGTTAAGAATAGATAGATTAGCCATTTTGCAACAGCCTCGAAGCTGCTCTCAGCGGCAGGATAAACTATAAGAAGTTGTTCTCAATAGACAAAGAGGCCAATCTAACAGCAATATGGCTCTACTGAACTATCCGTTTTTATCAGAAAATGCTTGGTATGCTTTCAATGCCTACATCTCACCAACGGTTTTCGGTGCGTTTAAAGTTTTTCAAAGAGCAATAGAGTTCTACTAGCCTAGCACTAGGCTGGAATCGAAGGATTATATTTGACGTATTTTCTTGCTCGCTCTAGTTCGCAGGGTGGTGCTGCCTGCCAGTTCCATGGCAGCAGCTCATCGAGCCGGGACATGGGATGGCCTTCGTTAATCCGGATGGTTATATCAGTGAGATAGTCTTCTGGATCAACTCGGCATAGCCTACAAGTAGCTATAATCGTATTGAAGTTTTCGATGGCATTGTTACCTGATACCGATTGGCTGAAAAGGTGGTTCTTTTGGCAAAGCTTTGGAAGGCGCAAGGCTCTCTCGGCACTGTTGTTGTCCGGCGATACATTGGGATCTTTAAGAAAATATGAGACTTTCGCCCAATGACGATTCATATATCTTACCGCCTTGCCGAGTGTTGAGCGGGGAGGTGGATTGTAGCTATTGGCCGTATCTTTGATTTTCGCTAGAAGCTCTACTGAATCGGTTTTCCGTAAATCAAGTAGCTCACTGGGTGATAGCCCTGCCTCTCTAGCCTTGTGCTCAATCTCATAGATACCAGCGATTAAGTTGATAATCTCAAGTGACTCTTCTGGAAACGAGATAAGAGACTGGAAGAAGTAGCGTCTCATATGTGCAAGGCAACCGGCGTAATCTTTGTTTAGCTCCTCGTTTTCATAGATATTAAGGCCATCAGTTTGCAGAACCCCTGGGCCGCTGCCAATCAGATCTGCAACGATCTTGCGATTTCGGCCATCTTGAACCTTGTAGCTTATTGCCTTTTCTGAGACAAAACAGAATAGAAACGATGTCTTTTTCTTACCCTCGTGAATAAACCTTAGCAGTGATTCATCGACGTTAAGCCTACCTTCCAAAAGATTAATCTCGTGAATACGGCCAGCAATGCTTCCAAAGATATTGGTATGCCGGGCAATTGCACGATTAAGGGTCGATCTATTAAGATCTAGGCCCTCATATTCCATCATGCGGCGCTGCCGATAGACTGGTAGGGACATATCAAATTTGTCGAGCACTAGCCTTGAAACAAAACGTGGCGAAAAATTTGATCCTTCACTTGCTCTCACTGGCGGTGGCATTCGTATTGTCGTGCTTCCGCAGGCGCAAGACCCCTTATGAAGGTTTACCTTGCGATCAATAAATCTTGATGGATGAACATCGATCTCCCTTGCCTCCCTATATTTTCCAAGATCTGCCACCTCTGTATTGCATTGAGGGCAGATGATTCCTCTTGGAACCTTTGAGGAAATCTCCTCGTTTTTCATCTTATCATTTGGTGCTGGTTTCTTCGTCTTTATCGACTTTGACAGCTTTCTTGCCTTTGCCCTCAGCTCTTTTAGTTCTTCCCTAGCTTCTTCCTCGCCATTCTCATCTCTAATGTTTGTGGCATCATTAGCATCCGCCTTAGCATTATTATTAGCTGCCACTGATTCACTTTTGCTGCCAAACAAGTCTGCTTTAAGTTTATTGTTTTGATCTGACTTATAGTCCAGCTCGGCTCTCACAAGTTCAAGGGCTGCTGCCATATCAAGGATGAGCCGCAAAAGATCAGATTTTACAAGGCATGGAGCCTCGTACCTTGCTCTGTGAATCAGGTTGTCGATGTTCGGCATTGCTATCATGCGCAGCAATGTAATCATGTAACATATTATATTCAATGGGAACTTACCCTCATTTCAGGCTGCCAGGGAACTGGCTTAGTGATGTGCTCTAACCTTCCTCCCTCAAGAAGTAGTGATAGCTCAGTAGGCGCAATGTCGCACGAGACTTGACCTTCGACGAGTCTCGGAAACTTAAACTGACCTTTTTCGAGACGCTTATAAAATAGGCAGCTGCCGCTTCCATCAAAATAATAAATTTTCGCCCTAGTTTTTGATTTATTGAAAAAGACAAAAAGCGAACTAGACCTAGGGTCAAGACCTAGCTTTGACTGAGCAAGGTGTGCCAACCTATCAATTCCCCAGCGACCGTCGATAGTCTTGGTATAAAGATAGATTTTGATTTTTCTTGTGGAGAAAAACATCATCTCCCTCCACTGATGATTGCATTAAGTAGGCTTTGGAGTTGAGTTTCGCTTGCGTCTGCAGGAATTTTAATCTCAGTAACTTTGACCGTGATCTCTGGCAATTTCGAAGTTTGGTAAGTAGCCGATTTAGGTTTCAACTCAACGAAAGGCTCTTTAGGCAGTGGTTCTACCTGATGTAGGGATTGATCGGACCTTTGCTTTATACCACGAAACCACTTGTCGCCAGCAGAAGTTGAAATGCCGATGAGCTTTGCCATACGCTGTGGCGATAGATCTGGATTATTACGATAATGCTGAATGGCTTTAGCTTTGAGTTCTTTAGGATAACGGATTCTTTTATTAGCACCACCGCTCGAAGCAAACTTTGCTTTATGTGATGCGAAGGACTTCTGCAGGTTTTCGATGGTCATACATACTCCTATGACTGATGATCACAGGATATCGTCCTCAGTTTCTTTGGCTAGACCCACTCAGATGCAACGGATACAATCAAATTCATTGGCATAATAGTTAGAAATATTTCAGAAACAGACCTAAGCTCAAAAACACCCCACAACAGTGTTGATAATCCCATCATAGTCACAATGTAGACACAGTAACTCAGGTAGTAGCGATCCTTAAACGAAAGAAAAAGGATAATATTAAAAATCAAACTGGTGAAAAAAATTGCTGTCGCAATTCCCCAGTGCATATGAGATATAGACAAATGACCAACGAGATCTTCATAATCGCTCCAATAGCTCCAGGTTTGAATCTGTACAGCCACAGAGCTCTTTTTGATGTATACGGTTTTGGTGGTATTTGGCGGCAAATTGAGAGAAATTGTTCGATCCCTTAAGCCTTCGGAGCTTAAGGAACCGATTAGCCCCTCGTCTTCGGTATACAACGCAAAATAATCAGTGTAATTAAGCGATTCATGAATCCAAAGAGTTTTCACCTGATTCGTGGGATTGCTAAATGGTATTTTGACCCACATGGTGGTCTTCTCTAGGGGAAGAAAGATAACCTCGCGCAGGCTTTTGACAAACTTGGATTGAAAGTCCTCTTGGATGACGTCCTCAAAGTCCGCCTCCCCACTGTAAACCCAACTGTTGGTACCATAGGTCTCACCCACAACACTCGTTTCAAGACTGATGGCCTGCGGGTCGGCATAAGCAGCATGGCTGATGATTGCGGCGATAAACCAAGCTACAAAGACCATCACTGAGGCTGCCCCAAGAGCTGACAAGCTGATAAGCAAATATCAACGTGCCTCATGATGCCTTGAAAGTCTCTTTGATCGATGGTCTCACTATACAAGCATTGCCATGTTAGCTCTTCATTGGGACAGAAAAGCCCAGGCCCAACAGTACTATTGCGATAACGTTGGTTAATGTATGCCGCTACCAAAGCAACTTCATGAGCCACGCGAATCGAGGCACTAGGTTGATTGCGTGCTTGAGTGCTACCGGTAAAACCAAAATTGACAACGTTCCAATTATCCTCGCGCATATGTTTCGTATACCCAGTGACTCCTTCAGGTATGCGATACCGCTGGTCCTCTAAACCCGTATAGCTAGCAAGAATGCGCTCGCGTATCGTGATGGATGACTCAACATGACAACTGATACAGTCTGTATTTAAAACAGTCGCCTTCACCGGGTGTTGGACAACATGCAGCTGATTGCGATCACGATCGCTCAGACCGTCTCTAAGATCTTTCAACGGGACAAGACTGGGACCTTGCGGATCAGGAAACACCCCCATGCGCGCGCCGCTACCTAAGGTAGACAGCATGATTCGTGGAGATTCTGTGTTTCGTACATTCTGCAAGACAAGCTCTCCATTTTCTATCGTATGTGCGACAAAAACCCAATTATTCCGGGACGTACCGACTCCCATGAGGGCTATACCTGCCAATCGCTCAAGGCTCACGTGGCGATCAACGAATTGCTTTAGCTGCCCTTGGAAGTCCTTTGCCTGAGGGCCACCCAGAGACGGATGGATTCCCAGAGGCACACCATCTGTAGGAGATTGTCCATCTTCGCCGATTTGAGAGGCTTTGATAAGGGCGAGCTCGTTAACAATCGTTTCGACGACGTCTTTAGGCAGGTTATAGGCCAGGTGTGCCGTGAAATCCAACACCTGAAGGATATGGCGATTGATACGGCTATTAAACCGCATACGTATCGGCTGGGCCACAAGGCGAATCTGCGGGATGCAGGCAGCAGGATTACTTTGGAGAAGGTTCAGATCGGGAAAACAAGGGTCAAAGCGGAAGCTGGAAACACGCCAATTGGTGAGATCAGCCGCCTCAGGCACCGAAAGGGTCAAGAACTTTCGATTCCGCTCCACCTCGTCGCCACTCTCGCGGTAGCGATCCGTTCTAAATCTATCATCAGAATTGACAAAATCCTGAAGTTTATCGTAGTAATCTTGAGGGTAATAGTCTGATGCAGGCCAAAGATTGGCGATCTCATCTTCGTTAGTCGGCACGGGCCATAGAAAAGCAGTATCGTTGACATCAAACAGCAGTAAGTCACTGCTGGAAGTGTTAGCAACAATCGAGTCTGTTTGCCCTTTTTCACCATAATGCTTACAAGCCAAAAGGAACGTTATCGTTGCTGCGGCGATACCCCATGGTAAAAGTCTATTTACGTATCCCTTTGTCATACCTTCGCACCTTCTAGTCTACTTATACCTCTAAGTCCAATCGGTGTTTTTCGGTAAGATTCAAGGCCTTCTCAAAAATCTCGTATGGGTCGTTCAACTTACCTCGCTGATAGCCGCGTTTTTTCCCTAAATTTTTTATTGTTAAAAATGCATTTCAACCTCATAAGTAAAATCAATTTGGTAGATTACTGAAACCAGCTAACCAGGAAGGTCGCCGTCACATTTCGCGAATGTCATACCAATGGGACTGGACTGTGATAATCTCGTATCATTAAGGTTATGGGACCAAAATGCTTTTTTACTCTTTTGAAGTCCCACTAGTTTAAGAATCGGTTTATCGCAACTTCTATGACTTGGTCTTTATGACAAAAAAAATATTAATGATGCTTATCGTCTTGCTCCATGCATCCTGCGGTGATGACAGCACAACCCCTACCACCGTAAATCCAACGAGTGACGAAGCGCCAGAGTATGAAGATACCTCAGTTCGCGAAATTGCCAGCACACGATATCCCTATGTGGCTAATGTCACGACGGATCTAGGAAGGTGTTCGGGGACTTTGCTAAAGCATGGCCTTTTCATTACCGCGAAGCATTGCTTTCGGGATCAGGACACCGTCCCAGCTGATTTTACTGGTATGTCTATTGTATTCAGTGAGTCTGGCGAGGCCTCAGCTGAGGATAATTTGGTCATCGCTGACGATCAGATCACTCAAGTCATCTATGACGGCGATACAACTGATATCGCTTATCTTCTTTATGAGGCTTCTTTGACAAATTCCATCAGTTACCTAAGCGCATTCCCTACAGACTATATCCAAGAGGATCTCAGTGAAGAGACGGAAATTGCGGTGGAGTTAGTAGGGTTTCCAAGTCAAACAGGAACTCTTAAACGCCTTATTACCAAAGATTGTATCTATACTGGCTACCAAGCAGAAAACAAGGTATTTCCCAATCAAGTCACTTACGACGGCATCACTTACGACAGTAACTGCTGGGCCTGGTTTGGGAACTCTGGAGGCCCCGTCTATGAGGTGGACGAAAACAACTCTCCAATTCGCCTGCTCGGGATTGTCTCACATACCTTTGATGTTGACGAAGACGGAAATATCCCTAGTGATGCTAGAGGTAACGACGATTTTGGCACTTTTGTAAGGACTTCCAACTTTTCGCCGATGTCTCAAACCTTACAATTAGAACAACTACTTTGATTCATTATGATTAGGATTGTGTATCCTCTGCTTTAACAAAAACATCGTATTGTGCTGTCTCTAAAGAAATCCTACTCTGCATAAAAGAATGTCAAACTTGGTACAAGGATTAATTTCAGTTAGATATAGCAGACGCGTAAACTCCAAATTGAACGCCCCTTGGCTTTTCAGCAATAATTTCATGATCGGAATAAAGACTTAGCTTAAGGTGACGAAAAGACTCTTATTAAGGAGGTCTGTATGAACCTGGTGCTTTGGACTATAACCTGCTTCCTGTTGACTATGAATATTGGAGAATCTATGGCAGAGACTCTGATAATTAATGAAGACTTCCAAAGTACGAAACTCGGACTTGACTCTCATTATCTCATAGATTCGGATCGGCACTTGAAAGTCAAAGATGTCTGGAGTGAATTTCAGGCGGGCCGTACATTGCAAATGCCAGAAAAAAGAGGAACATTCGGATTCACTAGTAGCGCAGTATGGATGATTGTTCGGATCGACCAGACAACCAGCCTGAATAAGGATGTATTTCTTTATAATCATTATCCCAGTATCGATCATATAGAGTACTGGTTGATGAGTCCAGATGGCGAGATTTTACAAGAGAAACGCGTTGGTGATCGATTGGTTCTCGATGAAACAACTGTGAGACATCGTTTTGCAACGGTTGATCTTTCGATTCCTTCAGGGAGGACATATCTCTTGGCTCGAATCACCTCGAAAGGTTCCGTTGTTTTTGCTTCTACAATGATGGATCCTAAGAGTTTCTATAGAGAGGCAAAAAGAGACTACATTATCGGGTTCTCATTAATTTCAATGCTAGCCGTAATGGGAGTGTATAACTTATGCTTGTATATTCAGCTGCGAACAATCACGTATGTTTTCTACGCCGGTTTCATTGCTTCGATGATTATTCTCACTTTAGTCCAAACAGGACTGATCATTGTCTTTACGGACAACATAAAATTTCATATGAACATGGGGCAGTTAATTTATGCCGGGATTAGTACCTTCTTCGCTTTTTTATTGACGTACTATCTGTTAGGACTGAGGAAACGGAAGATTCTAAGGTATGCTAATTTGATAGGTATTACGTTAGTTCCGTTTGGACTGGTTCTGTTGTTTTTACATGAGCGAATTGGAGGTGTGTTTATCGTTTTGAATGGTATGTATCTCACCTTTTTCGCACTATCTGCCGGTAGTATTAGAAGCGTCGAACGTTTTCGACCAGCATACTTTTTCACCATGGCATGGTTGGCTTTTTTGTTAGCTTTACTGTACAGGAACCTTGCTCTCATGGGGGTGTTACCTCTCGGTGAGTTTGGTCAATGGGGTGTCCCTATTGGAAACGTGATAGAAACGACACTGATTTCTCTTGCTTTGGCCGATAAGGTACGCCTTCGAGAAAAGGAGTCTTTCGAACGAATCCAATCATTGAATCAAGGCTTAGAAAAAGAATCATTCAAGGTAAAGGAGTTGAATGAGCATCTCGAAGAGATGGTAGAATCTCAAACTCGCGAAATAAAATCTATCATGGCAAATATCGAGCTTGGCATTATTGTTATCAAGGACGAAAATCTGATCATATCCGATACCTTTTCGGAATCAACTAAGGGTATCTTGGAAACTCAGACTCTAGCAGGACTTCCAGCCCTCGATGTTTTGTTTTCGAATTTGAATATCGGTTCTGAGCTTCGAGATCAGGCTCACTCCGTTTTACTTTCAACTATTAATGGTGATAGTATAAATTTTGAAGCGAATCAACATTGCCTACCTGAAGAAATCATATTTCAATTCGAAAATACTAACAAGGTGCTCCAGTTTGGATGGACTCCAATCATCAATTCGGACGAGTTAGTTGAAAAGATTATTGTTTCGATCCGTGATGCGACACGTATCAAGCAACTCGAACTTGAGGCTAGCAAGGGCCAAGAAGAGCTTAGGTTTATAGCTGAAGTCATTGCTGTTTCTCCAAAGCAGTTTTCTCGCTTTATTGTTAGTAGTTTGAATTTTATACGTGATAACATTCGACTACTGAGTTTGGATCATCAATTAGAAGACTCTAGTATAAAAATAGTCTTTATCAACCTTCATACGATCAAGGGGAGCGCTCGCACGCTCGGATTTCAACAATTGACCCCTCGTGTTCATGAGGTCGAACAGCTAATCAGCGATTCAGATGTCAATTTAGGAAATGATTTTCGAAATACCCTTCTGCACCATCATCATCTATTAGAAAAACTACTACTGAGATATGAGACTATCAATAATGAGAAGTTAGGTAGAAAAACCGACGATGCTGTGGGTATTTCGCATAGCCTTGCTGAGAGAATCCATCAGGTTAATACTGCGGTCGTAGATGCTATTCCTTCGCAATACAGACTAGCTATGCGAGATATCAATCATGAAATTGAATCCATAATTTTCACCCCGGCAGAACAGGTTATCAACGAGCTTTTTAGCGACACAAAACGATTAGCTCGAGATCTTGATAAGGAAGAGCCGGAGCTAAGTTTTGAAGGAGGTGGATATCTCCTGTCGGAAGAGGGACAAAATATTATTCGTAGCGCGATGGTACATGTCATTCGTAACAGTATGGATCATGGGATTGAAAAAGCAGATGTTCGTCGTCGGCTTGGTAAAAACTCTAAGGGGAAAATAAGAATATGTCTTTCGACCGAGGCAAACACGAGAAATCTCGTAATCGTGTATTCCGACGATGGTGCTGGTCTTAATGTAGAACGCTTGCTCGCTCTTGCAGGTCAAAACAATCGAGTGCCTAATGATGGAGATGATATTGATCTAGAAGAAATCGCAGAATCAATCTTCTTTAGTGGCATTTCAACAGCGGAGCGAGTGAGTGAAATATCAGGGCGAGGGGTCGGTATGGCTGCAGTGCGTCAATACTTTCAGACGCACGGTGGGGCGGCATTTGTTCGGTTGGGCACCTCTGCTGTTGAGCCTATTTTGACGAAGCAAGGCTTTGTACCTTTCGAGCTAATTCTAACTCTACCTGAGAAATACTACATATTAACCGAGCAGAAAAAAGTAGCCTAAAAAATATGGAATACGCTGCTACTTCGTAAGTATAACTACGAAAGGCCACAAACCTCATAAAACGGTTTAACCCCGATAGAACTTGCGATGAAGTTAGCCTCAGAGTAGAAGATTATTTTCCCTATTCTGTTCAAGCAAACTAGAAAAATCCGACATAGTCGCCTCGTAGAAATTCGGTTATTGCACTAATATTGCCTGACACTATTATGGGCCCGATAAAAATTGACTGTCAGTATATTGTGTTCAGTGCATCTGCAGTCTTCAAAGAGTATTAGGAACGATTGACTTTGGTATTTTTCGACTATTCGTCCCGTGGTCGAGTGCATTTTCATTGGCTCTTGGGTTCTATTTTGAGTTATTTTTTCATCCTAAGGAACGTGTGGTTTACTCCCAAACAGTTGTCGGTGTGGTGAGAGCCACAACGAGCAAACTCCCCGACGTTCAAGTGTTTAATCTTTGACTTCGGGTCCTCGTTTTTTAAAATAAAACGGAAATAATCACCAACACTGGGGGTAGAGAAGATTACCGTTTGCACGGTGAAAACGCTCCCTTTTTTCAGAGAATAGGTTTTAAGTTTATTGCTTATTTTTTTCTGGAAAACTTCGTTGTTATTAACTTTATTTCTTTCCAAAATCTCCAGAACTTCGTCCCAGTGGTCTTCAGGAACGAATTTCTGGACTTCGGCATTCTCTGCAACAATAAACCGTTTTTCCATGAGTCGGTGATTGGGTCTTTCTTCTACAGTTACTGCACAGTTACTCGCACCAATAAGGAAAGGAAGAAATATTGCCATAAAAATTTTCATTATACCCTCCATTGATCGATCTTTGACATTGTAGCACAAACTTATTTTAAACTTCTACTTGTAAAGTACTTTACGAGGTAAAGTAGTTCGACCTGAATACGACCCAATATTCGATTTTTTAAAAAGTTTTTATATCTAATAAGTTGGTCACGAGCTGCCTGATGAGGTGAAAACCCAGGCTTTCCAGCATGCAGATCAGCAATGACCATTGCGAAGTATCTGCGGGGATTGATATTTTTGATTTTACAACTTTCGATAAGAGAAAATAATATCGCAGCAGTTTTCGCTCCACGTTTTGAGTGAGTTCCGAACCAAGTTTTTCTTCCTATTACTGCGCTACGTAGCAACCTCTCTTGACTATTATTATCAATTGGGATCTGTGGATCGCTTAGGAACCTAGTTAATCCGTCAAAGTTTCTGGTGAAATATCAGAGGGCTTTTGACGCTGCGCTCTTATTAGAGTAGCTATCTAACATGATTTCGGCTCTTTTTTTCATCTCACTAAATATTGATCTAATGTGATCATTAGATTCGCGTTCTTTATTCAGCTGGTAGATTTCCTGGTATTTATCCATAAAGCATTCAAACTCTGAATCCTGAACCTCATTGAAGTAACGTCTTGCATGAGCATTACAGAAGTAGTTTGTTATTGAGGGTAGGTCCCGTTCAATTCTCTTCAGACTTGCTTCATCCGTAGCTTCTGAATAGCCTGAATAAACATCGGTAAGTAAGTATTCGCAATTTGAACGAATTAAAATCTCTGGGGTAACGCTTCCAGATCTCGTATCATGTATTTCGAAATAGCAGCTTTGCTGGGTGGAGAACCCACCAACGATAGGCCAGATTGCATGAAACCTCATCACAAAGCTTCCTATCTGATTTGATATCGAATAGATATGCTATCAATTGCATTTAAAAAAAACCGCAGGATCTAATCAGGGCTGACCGCGAGGAGCATATAGATGCTCTGGAATTGGCTTAATAAAACTCAGATTGATTTATTTGCTGACTTTACGCAATAAGTGCCGCTTTGGTACGTAGCTTTCTAGATTACCATCGATAAACATTGGTGGGAGATAAGGTTGCCGTCCTTGCATACTCGCTCCGATACAAGAAAATTTCTAAGATGTTATATAACGTAATTTAGGATCTATCAACAGGACCGATTTCTTCTTCCAGCACCTTGTCTATGATGTTGGGCATGAATGCCGATTTTTAGAATTAAAAACTAGCTTGGAAAATGAGTTTCACGAAGGAGCAAAAGAAATTCACCGTTGCTTCGAGTTTGCCGCTCAAAAGCAAGAAGAGTTTAAGGATGGAATTCTGCTACCAGCATAAGCTTGGTTTTAATTCTCTGAAGCATTTCTTTGCCCTAAGGCTTAAGTAGGTGGCTTGGGCTGAATAAAGATAGTTGACCGGAAGGACGATCAGCGCTTCCCCAAAGGAGCCCTAAGACCTGTCCTTTTGAATTAACAATCGGACTTCCTGAATCACCAGGCTCAGTTTTTAATGAACAAGAATGAACGAAGCTAGCGAGTTTACAACCATATTGTTTAAGGCATATTCCAGTTGCTCTCCCGCTGCGTTCTTCAGCAAAGCTCAGGCACTTTCGAACTGTTAACTTATTATCGCGAAAATTGATAGCCCACACATGACGATTGTCTACGAATGCAGTTTGGTCCTGTTTGAGAACCAGGGGAAGATAATCTTGCGCAGGTCTATCACTAATGAGAACTGCTAGGTCTAAGGTGCTGTCAATCTTATCGAGGCCAAGGCACTTAAAAGCCCTAATCTGCTGGTTTTTATCCCGTACCAAAATTTCTAAGTGATTGCAGTTTTTGATTTTTGCTACACAATGATGATTTGTTACGAACCTACCTTTACCTATAAAGAAGCCAGAACAACTTAAACTAGGCCCCGACTTACTCTTCAGCACACCGAGAGCAGAGATTACTTGATTTGTCATTTTTAAATGGGAGTTTAAGGCCAAAGGAGTTTGCTTTTCAAGCGATTTACTCGCTGGATTAATCTCTAAGGCTCTGTCATTTGCATCATAATTTAATATGATATTTTTCGTATCATAAAAAAACTGAATTTTTCTTACTTCAACTGTTCTTATAGGCTCTGCCTTAACGATAAATGTTAGCTCTTGTGTTTCTAGTTCTGGTGATAACGTAACAGTGAACTTTGGCGGTTGGGGAGCATGCCTAGGGTGTTTTTGTTGCAAGAGCACCTGATTGCTATTTTTAGTTTTGTAAAATAAGTATTGGTATTCTTCAGGAATCTCCTGAGTATGGCTACATGAAAAAAGAAGCAATAAACCCAACAACCTAAAATACTTCATTAGACAAACCCACATTAACAATAAGAGCAGAAAAAACACCGCTATTTGAAGTGCAAGTATAGAACCGCTAGATAAGCACTTGATTTAGTTGTGGGTGAGGAAACCTAAACTGTTGTTTTGCGTTAGTTCTTTAGACTGCTGTTAGTTTTTTTTACAGTCAATTAAACACCCGTTGCGCCGGAGTGTGGCGATTCTTAACTATTGAGCGCTATACTTGATAGCTTTTGGAGAGAGGAAAATCTGCAAGGGAATTATAAAATAGGAGGGGGGGGGATCTCGGAAGTCTATGATCGAGATTACATTAAATTAGGAAAAACCTGGTCCCAGAAAGGGACCATTTTGAGTAGGATCTCAATAGACTGAACTTTCGGCTAACAAGGTATTTCTTGGTTTGCCAACGGCTGAGTTTCGGTTCTCCCGGAAGGGATTAACCGCAAGCAAACATGTAGTACACTTTAGAGGCGGCATACATCTTACTTTTTGATAAACATTATAGATCGTAGATGTGATCATCAATTTTATTTTGCCGTATGGTGAACTCAAAAAGCCCTCGGACAAAGCTATTATAGAATTCTAGATACTCCGCACAATTCTGACTAAACACGCCATGGAAAACTTCATCACCGACACATCGCGATTTGATTTCGGATACATATTCGTCCTCCCAGATATTTTCAGCGAGCGTATTTGGGGAACTTATGAAATCCTTAAAATCACCAGATAATTGGACTATGGAATCCAACAAGTCTTGTTCATTACAAAATGACTCAAAACCGATAACGCACCTTTGCAAATTATTGTCGATTCTACTCCCGAGTTGTTGAGCCGAAAGCTTTACATCACGATAAGAGTCAATAATCTCATTTTCGGTTTGCTGCTCTAAATACCTATAACCAAAACCAAGCTCAGCTCTTTCATCGATACATTCTTCTGTCGAAGAGGACAAAAGCTGATATTCTAAGAGCAATTTCATTGAAGACGAGATCTTTGTTAGACCCTCAAAAGAATTGGAGCATTCTCGGCTATCGTATTTACAAGCATCCCTTAAATTTTTAGCCTCCATTAAGTTCTGACGACTTGTAGCCTTTTCATATCTTTTAAAAATTTGAGACTCTTCATTGACAGCATGGGTGTTACCGTTTCTACATAAGTAGGCATAGTCTATGCCGAATTGAGGTTGTATATTATCTTTGATCTTGGAAAGATTGCTTTTCATAAGTGATCTGTCAATTCTAATGTCCTTGAAGAGATTATTAATCTGATTTTCGATTGTAGGTTCATCTTCAGCCAGAACCGCAGTGTGACCGCCTAAAACAATCACAATAGTAGAAATGATTTTGTAGATAGTTTTCCTTGATTTCATTTAATAATACCTTCCTTAAACCCAACATTAACCTTACTTCCGACGATCGAGGATCCGAAAGGTTGCAACAACTCTCAATACTTTCTGCGCATTTGTTACCTAAACGACTAAAATCGGGAACAAAACAATCATTTCTGCAAAGAAGACTAAAGCTATAAACTAATCAAAACGATTTGTTGCAGGCAGCTGCAATAGCGTATCAATTGTAAAGAAGTATTGTTGCGGCCCAATAACAACAAAAAGGAAATACGTTAACGGTCAGTATGACACTACTACTTAGCTTTGTGCTTTCAAGCTACTCTCGATCATCAGCAGCAGCACGATTAATGGGATATAACAGAGGAGCAAGGTTAGATAATCCTGAGGGCTAAACCCACAAGCACACGATTCATAATCAGGCTATGAAATCAGACAAAACTTTTCCATAAGCGACGAATTAAAAAAATAGATGGTAAATGGAATTCAACTAAACAAGAGGAAGCCCTAATTAGCATAATGCACCTAGGGCTTTTTAAAATGGAAATATCTAGCCTTTATTTTGCTTCATGACCTTTTCCGAAATCTCACCAGACTGCTTAATTCCAGCCAAGTAAGAGAAGAAAGCGTACTCTAACGCTCGCTCTTTGTTTCGTCTGAATCGACCAGATGATCCGCCGTGTCCAGCTTCCATATTAATCTGAAAGGCCAAGACATTGTTACCCGTCTTCATGTCCCGCAACTTTGCAACCCACTTTGCTGGTTCGAAGTATTGAACCTGAGAGTCATGCAGCCCAGTGGTCACTAACATGTGCGGATAGTCCTGAGCTTTAACCTGATCGTAGGGAGAGTAGGAAAGCATATACTCGTAAGAGTCCTTATTGTTGGGATTTCCCCATTCGTCATATTCATTGGTGGTGAGAGGAATACTCTCATCAAGCATTGTGGTGACCACATCTACAAAGGGAACGTGAGCCGCAACGCCCTTGTATAGGCTTGGCTCCATATTAACCACAGCGCCTATCAACAGCCCACCGGCACTTCCACCAGCGGCAAAAACCTTGTCAGCCGCCCCATAGTTTTGCTTTACGAGACCCTTTGTCACATCGATAAAATCCGTGAAGGTATTTATCTTATTAAACATCTTACCGTCTTCGTACCAAGGCCGACCCAGCATTTGCCCACCGCGGATATGAGCAATGGCAAACACAAATCCGCGATCGAGTAATGACAAACGAGACGCTGAGAAATAGGGTTCAATGGTATTACCATAAGATCCGTAGCCATACTGATAGATGGGGTTTGATCCATCTTTTTTAAATTGATCCTTGCGATAGACTATGGATACTGGGACATCTTTCCCGTCTCTAGCCTTAACGAAAATACGTTCGCTTGCATAGTTGCTCGGCTGAAACCCACCCAAAACTTCCGTTTGCTTAAGCAACGAGCGCTCACCTGTTTTTAGGTTGTAATCGTAGGTGCTCATGGGTGTTGTCAATGACGTGTAGAAGAGTCGAACAGTATCGGTATCAGTCTCAAGGTTGCCTCGAAATCCAGCTAGAAAAACCGGATCATCGAATTTCAAAGTCGACTCGTTCATGGATTTTAATTCAAAACTTCGGATGCGGTTATTGCCATTATTTTTATCAGCTACCACCAAGTAATTCCGGAAGACTTCAAAGCCATTCAAGTAGCTGTTGGGATCGTGGGGAATCACTACCTGCCAGGATTTTTTGTCAGCAGCTTTGGCGATAGGCGCTTTCATGAGGCGAAAGTTTTTGGCTTCCCAATTGGTGCGGATGTAAAACCAATCGCCCAACTTTTTGAAACTATATTCATGATTGTCTTCGAGAGCCAGCATAGGTTTAAATGTGTCAGTGGGTTTGTTGGCATCTAGGATCGAAGCGCCTTTTTTAGTCGTGCTGCTATGATAAATCACAACCATCGCGTCATCTTTTGTCTTGCCCAATGCTGTATAGAACGAACGATCCAATTCCTCATAAACTAGAGCATCGTCACTTTGGGAAGTACCTATCTTATGGCGATATACTTTATAGCCAAGTAGGGTCTTAGGATCCTTTTTAATATAGTAAACAGTTTGATTGTCGTTGGCCCAAACAGCCTGACCCGTGGTCCCTTCTAGTTTATCACTATAGGTTTTCTTACCCTCTAGGTCTTTGAACTCGATAGTGTATACCCTTCTGCCGATGAGATCCGTCGAGTATGCGAGGATTTGATTGTTTGTGCTGACTGCATAACTTCCTATGGCAAAGTAGTCTTTGTCTTTTGCCATCGCGTTTCCATTTAGAAGTACTTCCTCTTTGGCATCAAGAGTCCCAGGCTTCCTCGCATATATTGCATACTCACCATCGCCTTCGTACCTCTGGTAATAATAGTAGCCCCGATTTTTCACGGGAACCGTGGAGTCATCCTTTTTGATGCGGTTATTCAGCTCCTGAAAAATCTCGCCTTGCAAGCCGTTGGTCCCCGACAGAACCTTAGCAGTGTAGGCATTTTCCGCCTCCAAATGCGCCAATATGTCTTTATCTGCCCTGTCATCATCTCTGAGCCAATAGTAGGGATCAACCCTCGTATCACCGTGTTTTTTAAGTTCCAACGGCTTCTTATCAGCCTTTGGCTGCGGGATAGACATATCAAACATGCTATTTACACTAAGTTTTTTCTCCTGGTTTGCGGTCGACTCGACGTCTACTTGCTTTACACAGCCCACTGCCATTGCTCCCATGAGCAGAATCTGAAACCTATTCACAGTGTACTTCCCCTTCCGTGATCTTGTTGACAAACACGTCACACTACTTCCTTATGGCAGGTATTACCAGTGCTTTCTTCTTAGCGCTTAGGTATAGTTTTTTTGAGCTATCTATAGAGACGTAATTAGCTTAATTGACGATTAAGATGCTTTTCGCTGTAATCGACTGCTACGATATAGTTTCACTGCGAGGGCGTCAGCATCCGGCTGGTTTCTGACAGTAACCCCATGCGGTCTCAAAGGAACCATTTGGAAATCCGCCTGCGTCTGTTCCGTTAAGGTTTGAAAGAGATCATTCTGGACACAGATAATGCTTTCGGAGGGAATCTCTAAAATCCGAAAAACCTCTCGTCTCATCTCTTCATAGCGGGTAGCTAAAACAACCCCACGCCCCCATAGGTCATGCCGAATGGCACCGGAACCTGAGAAATAGGCCTTTACGGGCCCTTTAGCGATTCCGACAGAGCAGTGAATAGGATTGGTTTCACTCATACCATCCATCTCTTGATGAAAAAGCCTGACGAGAGTATCGGCTAGCTGCACACAAAAGTCCTCGGGACTGTCTGTTGGCTGCACAAAGGGATATCCAACGGAGCAGAGGAAGCCATCTCCCATCTCCTTGATGATATATCCAGTCGAGACCATTTGGGTTTCATCATATTTGTGCATCATGATCGTCCTGACCTTTTGCATAAAGGTTTCCCAACGCTCGGCAAAGCTGGAATCATTGACTTGTGAACTCGCGATCACATCGAAGGCTAGGACGCAAGCATTGCTGTCTCCTACAGGCATCGTCGATTCAATATTAATCCCCTGTCTGATTTGCTGAAGTTGGTGGGGGTAGACAAGCTTGGCAAGCTGACGGTAACTGTATCGTCGTTCCAGATCGAGCTGATAGATCCGCCTACCGATAGCCACCAACATAACCACAGCCTCTACAGCGGTGCCGTAAAGCAGACCACTGCGAAAATGAAAGTTTTCCAGGATGCGAAAGTTGTATAGGACATTGACAGCAACACCCACAAGAAAAACACCGTAAGCGAAGACATAGATTAACGTGTGCAGCTCTCTCCTTTTCACATATACGTATAACCCAGAAAAAAGCAACATCGGTGACCCCACAGCACTTAGCGCTTGAATAAGGTAAAACGCGACGTCGTTATTGAAGAAGGCTAATCCAGAAAATACGATGTATAGCACTGAACACATATACACTGTCTTTCGCAGGATTTCATAGCGTTTTAGATCGAGAAAATGATAACTAAACATCATGGCCGAAAAACCAAGCAAACCAAGAGATATCACGTCCCAATCTATGTTTCCCCAGATACTATGAGGCATACTCCAAACGTTTAGGATCCAAACAGCAAAGCAAACGAGGTACAAAAGGTAGTAGATGTACTCGGGGTCTTTCCGAATCAGCAACAAAAGACCATTACAGAGAAAGCTAATACCAATGATTGTGACAACGATCGAAAATCGATTATCCCCAAACTGCTTCTCCTCATAATATAGATCTTTTTCAGCAGCGATAATTGGAGTGGATTAGAAACTACTATAAGGCTTGTAATGCAAGTGAAAGTCTTCTTCGGATAAGGGATCCATAGAGATTTCAAAGTAGCGACGACTGTGGGTATCTTTCATACCCATTTATTGCAAAAGGCGGTTCCCCTGGTACAGTTGACTTTGAAAATTACGAAATTCGTCGTCGAAAATGTAGACTTTTTTTACAAGGGAATCGGAGTTTTTGAGACGGAACCGCGACCAAATCGAGGACAAATTTTTCAGATCAGTTCCAGTCGCCTTTGCGTAGTGAATAGTAGGAGAAGAATTTTGTTTGAACGTAGCACGCCCTTCTTCGGACAAAATATACTCTATACCTGCTGGGCTACTAGAGTAGTGAATGTAAGGACCCAACATCTCTTTTTTATCTTGAATAGGACTAATATCCAAAGTATCACTGGTTCCCGATACTGCTGGCATACTTAACAAAATGGCCAAGATTAAGCGTAACAAGTCCGCTGCGACTCCACATAAAGCCCTCATTTCGGAAGATAGCAGCTAATCGTCGATAGGTAATTTGTGCCGACGTTACAAAACGAGGCACAAGGAATATCCATCTATAAATCGAGTGCGCAGCCATACAAAGGAAGGCTCTCCACCGTTTCCTCATTTATGATCCGTGCGAAAATATCACGATCCAGCGACTGATAATTAGCGGGGCGATCATAGTAACCACCAATATAAGAGACGGCACCCTCTTTTACTACTAGCAACAGGGGTACCGCCTTAACGCCAAAATCTCTCTCAATCTGCTTAGGTTCCATGTAAATCAGGTGAAAGCCTAAACCCTCGAGAGCTTCCGTTTTGTCCGACTTCGTACCGCCGAAAATAATCGACTCTTGCCAACCTGGATAAACTCCCCGGTCATTGAGCGCAGATAACAAAGCATTTGCGCAGCTGCACTGCTCATAAACAAAGTGATAGGCGTGAAACTCTCCTTGCATCCCGTGTCCTACCTCTTCAAGGGTTTCCAGCAGCTTTGTCAGATCATCGGGTTGATGGAATGAAAGCAAATGCCCGCCAGTTTTCAGGGAAAGGTAAATTGTCAACGACACCGCCCAAATAAGCAGAATGGCAATATGAGCCCATTTTTTCATGTTACTGTGCATGGTTTGCAAATTTTTTTAAATGATCGTGCATCACCTTTGGGCTTAAAACCCTGGGAAAGTGACCAAGAGATCGTCCTGTGGGGTCGACGACAAAGACAGCTGTGGCATGTGAGTCTAGATCTGGCCCCTGAGCTGAGAAGAAATCAGCCAGGCGATCAATCTGACTTTTTTGACCCGTCAGTCCCATAATATATCCGTCGAAAGACTTCATATAGGAATTAAGTCTGGACGGGGCATCTGTCTCGGGATCGATACTAACAAAAAGGATTTGAAAAGGACCAGAATACTCCTCTTGCAAATACTGCCCCACCTTTTTCAAGCGACCGAGACTGTCAGGGCAGACGTGGGGGCAGCTCGTAAACCCAAAAAATACCAGAGACCACCGACCGAGAAGCTGGTCTTGTGAAACATCCTGACCACCCTGACTAACCAGCTTGAATGACGGAGTTTTTGACAAATGTTTGTCTTTGACAAATGGCGAGTCTATCAATTCTAACGTCGAAACGTCGGACCCTTGATTCCCAACAAAATACAGTATTGCGGCGGATGCCACAAATAGTAGCACTATGTTGATTACTAATTTCTTCACAATATCCCTAGTTATTTAAATCAGTTACTTCTTCGCGCTTGAGCGATCCGAGCCCCGTCCGATGGCCTTACTATCAGTAAAGTTATCACGGGAAGATTTGCTATGCTCCAGTCAATCATCAACTACTTAATCTTACCAGAAGAAAAGACTGAGGCAGAGATCAAGCACGTACGATCGATCAATAAAATCGCACTAGTGGTTGCCTACCTCCATGTTCCCTTATTTGTTTTAGTCGCCTTGGCCTGTGACACAGGCGTGATGAATGCTCTTATCCTGAGTACTCTCGTTCTAGCAGGACCCACGATTGCGTCAAGAACCATTGAGGATCCTCGAAAACTATCTCTAATATTTGGCTTCACTAGCATGTGTTTAGGTGCAGTTTTGGTGCACTTATGCCAAAGTTCGGTCCAAATTGAAATGCACTTTCACTTCTTCGTATTTTTAGCGCTACTTGCCGTTTACGGTAATCCTCTTACCATTCTTGTTGCCGCTGTCACCGTCGCCCTTCATCATGCGATTTTTTGGCTGTTTTTGCCTGAAAGTGTTTTCAATTACGAAGCAGCCATATGGGTCGTTGGGATCCACGCCCTCTTCGTTGTTTTGGAATCCGTCGCGTCTTGCTTTATTGCTCGGAATTTTTTTGACAACGTGATCGGTTTAGAGAAAATCCTAGTGGCGCGAACGAGCCAGTTGAATCAGCGCAATGACGATATGAAAATGATTCTAGACAACACAGATCAAGGATTGTTAACTATTGCCCTTGATACTGGGATCGTTGCCGCTGAAAAAGCTGCTAAGGTCAATGAAATATTCGGTCAAGACCTAAAGGCCCCCATTTGGGATTGGTTTGAGCCTTTTGCCCCTGGGGTAGGCGCTGGGATTCGTTTGGGTTTCGACGCTCTTGTTGAGAACGTCATGCCCGAAAGCGTTAGCTTGGTTCAACTTCCCAGCCGTTTTGAAAAAGGCGAGTCGTTTTATTCCCTCAGCTTTCTACCCATTCGAAAAGATGGCAAAATCAAGAACATGCTTATGATGATCTCGGACATCACCGCAGAGCTTGAACGAAACGCCGCTGAGAAAAAGCAACAAGAGCTCATGAGAATATTCGAATGCATCAATCGTGATCGTGCAGGGTTTGTCGAGTATTTAGACGAAACTAATCGCCTTGTGAATACCATAAAGCAGTCAGACTCACAGCTTAAAGAAACGAAGCGCTACCTGCATACGATTAAGGGCAACAGTGGAATTTTGGGGGTCACTTCCATGCTTGATGTCTGCCGCGAAATGGAAAATCGCATTGAAGAAGACGGCACAATCACGAAAGCAGATATTAATCTTCTAGAATCAACTTGGGCTTCCTTGGGGCAAACGATTCATCGTTATCTCGGAGAAGATCATTCGGACCATTTACAAGTCACAACAGCCGAACTAGAAAAGCTCATCGAAAAAGCGCGCCAGGGTATGGAAACTAATCGTATCATCTCTGAACTTGATACTTGGAAACACGAACCCATGGCGATTCGTTTAGAACGATTGGCAACTCAAGCCCGCGGTATCGCGGAACGGCTGAACCAGAAAAACATTCACGTAGAGACATCCGATAATGGGTTAAGGATGCCTCAAGATCGCTGGGCTAGTTTTTGGAGTTCCTTTGCTCATATTTTGCGCAACGCCATCGATCACGGCCTAAAAGATATGCCGGATGATGGGAAGCCAACGCTAAAACTCACCACAGACATAGATAAAGATAATTTCTTGGTCGTGATTGAAGACAATGGCCATGGCATTGACTGGCAAAAAGTCGAAGCCAAGGCTAACGGAATAGGCCTGCCAGCATCCTGCCACGAAGATCTAGTCGACGCTCTTTTTACCGACGGCTTGTCTACGCGTGATGAGGTAAACGAAATCTCCGGACGGGGAGTAGGCATGAGTGCTGTCAAAGAAGAGTGTCAGAAGTTAGGTGGCACGATATCTGTGACCTCCGAACTACACAAAGGTACTAACATGACCTTTTCGTTTCCTCTCAATGGCATCTCAGAGATGAGGCATGTCGCTTAGTTTTTCTAATTGCCTTCCTTTCATCAAGTCTTCTTAAGATGAGTGTCTAGTATTGATAAATCCGATTTTGAATACGACATGAGTTCCAAATTCTCAAATCCTTGTTCAAACTTCTTAAGAATACGTTTTCCCATTGCGTTTTCACCTAAAAAAACTGTGAATAGCCAAATTTCAGTGATCAGATTCTAGTCATATGTAGAGGAACAAAAACAATTTGTGATTGAAAGTCAGATAGAATCGAATGACGTCAGCCTCTTCCATCGCTACCTATCCCTTGATAAAAAAAGAAGAAAATTATTTCTCTCGGAGGTTTCTGGCTAATTGGTCAATTGTTTGCAGAAGTCAATGTACAAGGATTTTTGGAATCAGAGTCAGAACTTTATATTAGAGAATTACGTTCTGACACTCATCGACAATTGGAGTGAAATGGCAATGAAAATCGAAAAACTATTACAACTGACATCCACTGCGGCTCTTGCATTCGTCTTATCAGCCTGTGGAAATTCAACGGATTCGTCCACCTCAGCAGAATCATTAAGCTCGAATTCACAATCATTTTGGATAGATAGAAAACCTCAAAACTTAACTTTGCTCAATGGAACATGGGAATACGAGGGGGTAGAGTTTCATTTAGATTTTGATCGCGATAGTGCTCAAGTTGGTTCTGCCAGCTTTCCCGTAGTAGATCCTGTTTTTAGTTCTGCAGGCGGTCAGGCAAATACCGCGGAACATCTTTCCCACGTACCGCATTCGGCTTTTGGAACAGTACTTACACTTATTCATCTCTATGAGATAATTGAAGAGCTGATACTAGTAACAGAAAGCTCTGAACGTGAGAGCTTTTTTGTCCAAAAGCACGGTCTGGTAGAGGTAGTTCCACCACCTCCTGCTTTAGATTCTGACAACTGGATTAAAAATGCATGGGATGCCTTATTTCCAGGCGTGAATGGAGACAGTTATAACACTCAACTTAACGATGAGTGTTATGGCTCGAATCGTGCTAACCCCAATTCTGATTCGGTTTTTGTTGCACTTTCTCTTCGCAGCTCTATAGATGCACTGGCCAAAGATACAAAAATTGTAGGATGTTTTAAGATGATTAACCCAGATACGATTCAAGCTACGTTTGGGCAACCGTTTACATTCGGAGATAAACCAAATGCAATAGGATCTACTGTGAATCTGCATAGGGCTGGAAATCACTAAAAAAGCTCTAATTATAAGTAGATGCCTGTAATTACGAAATTCAACAGAGGCCCGACCGCTTGTGTCGAGTCTCTGGTTGCTGCTTCTCAACCTCAGTTAGTGCCTAAATTTATCAGCAGAATCATAAACTTCCAATCTTTTTCTGGCAATAAACTCTATTAGCAACTGTATGACAGAAGACTGAAACTCTTGCTTTGTATAATAAGCGTACATCTTACGAATGATTGGCTGTAAATCTTCAGCGAGTCTTAGCTGTACGAGCCTAAGACTATTCTTATCAATCATATCGCCAGGTAGGTAAGCAATGCCTAAGCCCCTCTCACAAGCGATTTTCGCTGGCATCATGTCGTCAAATGTAAAAATATTATTAGGTCGAATGATTCGGTTGTAGGCTGAACCAATGAACTTCCAAGTAAGCATAGGACGGGCAACGAGGCATGGAAGCGATTCTAAATCGTTTGCTGGAAAAGCATCAGTATCAAGTCCATATCTAGCAACGAATTCTTTGCTTGCAAAAAGTCCATACGGTATATTCCAGAGGAATTTTGCAACGTCATTAGAATCCTCCAATGGTCCAACCCTAAAAGCCAAATCCACCTTTTCTTCAATGAGGCTCTGATTCTTATTACTAAATTCGATTTCAAACTGAATACCTGGCTGAGCCGAGGCAAATTCTATGACCCACTCGGCTAGGAAATCGAGCCCAGCCCTGTATGGCATTGAAATCTTGTACTTCCAATGGAAACCATCACTGCTGTCCATAACCGAGCTTAGTCTTTTAGTTAATTCATACAGAGGGCTTGAGCATTTCAGATAAAGCTCCATACCGATTTTTGTTGGAGTCACCTGACGAGTTGAACGGCGTAATAGTTGAACGTTGAGGTCTCGTTCTAGATTTTGGATACGGCGGCTTAGTGTGCTGCGGGGAATGTTTAGTTGTCTGGATGCTTCGAGGTAACTCTTGTGCCTCACGATAGCAAAAAACATTTCAAGGTCATTCAGGTTCATTTTAGGCCTAACGTAATTGATTCAAGCCCCTATGTGTTTAGTTGATGGGGGGGCTGGCATTTGGATATCTCGCATTATCTTAGAGAGTTACGACCATAATCCCATAAGTGGAATTGTCATGTCTAGTTAAAATCATTTATAGGATTCATATTTTGGACGAATATTAAAAAGTTGGGTGCGCTACTAGACAAAAATCGCGCCCTATTCAATCCATGTTTCTATCAAGCCTAAAGCGACAGAGGAGATCACTATGAAGTCTATTTACACACTTAGTTTGGGCCTTTTGGCTATTCTCTTTTCTAACTCAATATTTGCCAAGCAAAAGGCCACGCCACTCCTATTAAAGAAGGACCAAGCGACAGAGATTGTTTTTGTTAGTCTCAAGCCTGATAAAATCAAGGTCTTTGTCGATGAGTACCTTCCTCAAATTTTACCCATTATGTCAGAGTACAAGGGACAATTTCGCGCTTCCTTTTCCGTAACGAAGGTGAAGAAAGGGGATGTGAAAGAGGCAACATTCTCGATTCTCCAGTGGCCCTCTATCCAATCTTTCATCAAAATCGGTCAGGATCCACGCGTAAAAAACCTAATCAAACTGCGTAATAATTCTATTGCAAATATCAATGAAGCGAACTTCTATAAGAACGCCAACGATGTTAATCAAATGATCAGAGTCGACAGAACCTACGAGCTTATTGCACTTTCGGAGATCAAGAATTTGCAAGGGATTGTGAATAGTTTGGGTGGTGTCGTAGTAGCAAACTTCCTTCACGATAAGAATTCGATTGGTCGGTTCAAAGAGAAGAGTCTATATTTAATCGAATGGCCTGATACCAAAAAAATCGCAGAATTTGAAAAAGCTATCGAAACGTCCAAATGGAGCAATTCGGTGAGACTTCGCATGGAGTTGAGGCCAAACCCATAATAAATAATATGGCATCACTTAGGATTAGGTGGTTGAAATTTTGGAACCGCATAAGTAACCGATGATCAAAAAAGGATCTCAAAGATGAAAAAAATGAAAACCATACAGTTCTCGCAATTCGGTTCTGTGGACGTTTTAAAGGCGAAAGAGGAAAGGCTACCTGCAGTTGGAGAATCTGAGGTTTTGATCCAAAATCATTTTGCTTCAGTTAACTTTGTGGACGTACTTTTACGTCAGGGCGCTATCCCCATTGACCTGTCGCAAGATGGAGCGACTATACCTGGAGTTGAGGGTTCCGGTACCGTTGCTGCCGTCGGTTCCCAAGTAAAGGGCCTCGAAATCGGGGATCCAGTGGCATGGTTTGGGCAGTTAGGGGTAGGAGGTTATTCAGATTATACAGTTTTGCCTTGGTCTTCGGTGGTAAAACTGAGTCGCGAACTAAGACTCGAACAAGCGGCAGCGATTCCTGTTAATTATATGACGGCACTCAATGTCTTATCCCAAGATGATCTTTTGGCCCCTTTTGACTGGATTTTGGTGCATGCAGCGGCCGGAGGAGTAGGCACAGCCATCACCCAATTAGCAAAAAACAAGGGCCTAAGAGTGATTGCCACAGCCTCGGCAAACAAGCATTCTTATGTTTTGGAGCAGCGGGCTGAGATTGTTTTCGATTACGCAGACCCTAATATAATAACTAAGATTCAGGACTTGACACGAGATAGAGGTGGCCTCAAGCTCTCTTTGAACTCGATAGGAGGCGACACCTGGCTAAACGATATTAGCCTTCTGGCACCATTTGGCCGCCTTGTATCTTATGGATTCTTACAGGGAATGCCAAGTTCCGATGTTTTATCTCTTATGTTTCAAAAGTTCTCGAACAGCATATCTCTCCAATTTTCTGATATTTATACCTTGATGAATGCTGACCCCATAGATTTCCAGATCAAGATGGGTGGCCTATTTAAACTTTTTGAAGCCAACGAAATCCAGCCACGTATTGATAATATCGTCGATCTAGAACAGGCAAATATCGCTCATAAGCGCCTAGAAACACGTTGCAATAAGGGCAAGATACTTCTTAAATGCTGCGACACATGGAAATAGGTTCCAAAGTCCATCAAAAGTCGTCTGCAGTCGCTTTTTGTTGCTCCTGGTAAAACCTGGTTTATGGTAAGCACTATTTTCTGCTAATTTTATTTCAAGGCGAACGTCGAAGAGGATGAATAAGGTGGGGACGTATTATTATACATTAACGGGCTTATCTTTATTATTGCTTAATTATAAGACTCAGGCGATGACTATAACATTCAAAGACAAGTCCGAAATCTCCTCCTGGATCATCGTGAATGACGGAGTGATGGGAGGATTATCAGAAAGCAGAGCGAGCATCGACAGTGGTGAACTCCTCTTTACCGGCAACCTATCCTTACGTAACAACGGAGGATTTGCTTCGATTCGGCGCCTTGAAACGTATCCTAGTCGGTCTAGCAATAGAGTCAAGATCCGCGTGAACGGTGACGGTCGTACCTACCAGTTGCGCCTTCGTCAAACAGGGCGCTGGGGTGGGATAGCCTACATGACTACTTTCGTCACGCAGGAAGGGCAATGGCTCGAGAAAAGCTTTTCCATCGACGACTTTAGAGCCACATTCAGAGGACGGGCAGTACTAGATGCCCCAAGACTTAGCTTTGATCAGGTAAAGCAGCTCGGCTTTATGATCGCAGATAAAACCGAAGGCAGGTTTTCTCTCAAAATAGAAAGCATTGCCTTCGCACCGTAGGCGTCCGTTAGCACTAAGACACTCGTCGTGCATCCATGCTACAAATGTCGCAACATTAGGTCAGCGAAAACGAGATGATGGTCAGAATACCAATCATCCTCTCTTTGATCTGTCCATCGGTGACCGACCTCCCATGCAGGACAATTCAAAACATAGTCAATCCGACATTTTATTGCACCAAAGCCATGAAATGATGGCGGCGCGTCAGTGTTTCCGTAAACATCGAGCATGGTTGATGTCAAAAGCTGAAGTGATTTTTGATCTGGAGGTTCGTTGGCATCACCCATAAGGACGTGAGGTTTGCCCTGAGCAAAGGCTTTCGTCTGCTCCAGCAAAACACGAGCCTGCTCTGGCCGCGCCTTTTCAGAAACATTATCCAAGTGAAACGACCCAACCACAAATTCATTTTCGTCATGTTGCCGATCTCTTACCAAGGCTAAAGTACAGAGCTTGGGCCATTTACTGCCAAAACTTAGGCTGTCAGGGGTTTCGGGAGTTTCAGAGAGCCAGCGGTCTCGGCTATCGACGACTTCAAATCTATCGCGATTGATGTAGAGGCATGGGAACATCTTTTGCGTCCAAACTCTATGCTCCCCCACTAAGTCCAGCTGCTTGAGATGATGATCGAGGTCTTGCAATTGATCCTGCCAGCCTTCCTGCGTGGCTAGAATGTCAGGCTTTATCCCTCCAATCAGCTCTGTAAGGCGCGGCCGCCTTTCCTTCCACGAGCCAGCTCGCGAGGGTTTCTCTCCGTCAAAAAGGATGTTGCAAGTTGCCATTCGCACAGGTTTCTTAAGATGTTTTAAGTTTTGTTTCATAGGTCCACCGGAACAAAAGAGTGGATTCGTGCCATACCAGTCTGTAATAGATATCATCTACTTCCTGCAACGGTTTATGCAAGGCTTTTTAATCGGCCTTCCGTTAGACTGGGGTTTTATTTGATCGTAGGGAAAGCTTTTTTGGATCCTACTGCCGTTTTTTACATGATTATTTCTTTGCTCATGTGGTCAAGCTTCGATGCCTCAAGAAAATTCCTGACCAAAGATCATGGCGCTCTTTTTTTGTCTATTGCCCTGACGCTATCCCAAGCGCCCTTGTTTGCCATCTGGGCCTTTCTTGATGATGGAATGTGGCCAGGCATTTCCTACCTGACGAGTGGAACTCTCGGTATATTATTCAACGCTGGGGCATCGCTACTATTCCTAAGGGCGCTGGCGCTTTCACCCTTATCCAAGAGTATTCCGATGCTTTCTTTTGCTCCTTTATTTGCCTCAGTGTTTTCCTTTTTGACCATCGGAGAAGTGCCAAGCGTAACAGCCATAACTGGAATGTTTTGTATTATCTTAGGATCATTTTTCCTTAACGCTAACCTTGCCGAATTAAGGAAGCCATGGGCTTTATGGAGATCTTTAATGCGAGAGCCAGGCTGCCTTCTTATGCTCCTTGTTGCAGGTCTATGGGGCTCTACATCCCTTATCGATAAAATCTCATTGGCCTACACCAGCGTACCAAAACATGCCTTCATTCAAATCATAGGTGTTTTCGTCTTGCTCGGATTGATCGCCTATAAAAAAAATGGCTTACAGCTGTTTCGCGACTTCCCTGGGGTAGCAGGGCGCCAGGCCTACTGGCTGTCGATGATATTTGCGGCAGCAGCACTAACATTTCAGCTAGAAGCCATTCAGCTCATGCAGGTGGGGGTATTCGAAGCCTTTAAGCGCGCCACAGGGATCGTCTTAGCTGCGGTCTTAGGGTATTTTCTATTCGGAGAAGACATGAAAAAACTCCAAATCCTGGGGCTGGCGATTATGGCATTTGGATCAGGACTAGCTATCTTGTTTTCATGACCAGATGAGATGTTGATGGCTCCCTTGAATCCTCGCAAAACGCCCTATCATAAAACGTTGTGAGGCCGATCCGCTTAAAAAACTGTACTTTTGCCGGCTTCGCAGCGCTTAACACCGGCTCGCTTTGAAGGTCACTCTTTTCGGAAGCTTCGGACAATTTTCACCATCTCATTGATCTCATCATCACTTAAAACGCCACCCCAAGCTGCCATCGTCGCACTAATTCCAATGGCGGTGCCTCCTTCTTTGAGAACCTTGTAAATCCGCGCGTCATCTACGGAATCTTGCCAGGCTGGATCTGTTAAATTACGTGGCTTGGGATTCATTGCCATAGCAGCAGGACCATCAGAGGCGCCATTGGCTCCGTGGCAGGCCGAACAGAAGGTTTGGTATTTCTCCATCACGGGATTTGCAGCTACGGCAACAGCAGCGGCATCGTCGGTAGATTCTTCAACGGGAGCGGGGAGGCTGCCATCCTCATTGAGGCGAGCGATCTTTTTGTTACCAACGTTTTCTTCCTGCTTAAACAAGGCCCGATCGCTGCGAGGATCATGCTGCTCGGTGCACGCGCTACATCCCGTTAGCACAGAAAACACCAGACAAGTCATCAGTAACGTGAAAAAGCTTTGCATATGAATTAATACTCCAGAGAATGAATGTTACGCTTACACGTTATAACATAACATCGTAACAAAGGCGGTTATAAAATATGCCTTAAATGGTGTCACTTTAAACAGGATTTCAATAAAGACTTTTTCCTAATAGGCGCTTTATCTATTGAACTCTTAATAAACC
The DNA here is from genome assembly GCA_013215145.1 of Pseudobacteriovorax sp. GTDB lineage: Bacteria > Bdellovibrionota_B > Oligoflexia > Oligoflexales > Oligoflexaceae > DT-89. The sequence goes on along the minus strand of JABSRP010000003.1, from coordinate 82,132 downwards.
CTTTTTAGTCTTTCGTAGAGAAGGCATGCTGACGTTGCGCTTACTTATTGGTCAACAGCTCGAGCATCTAGAACCAAGATTTAGATGTAGACGAAGTCTGCCATCACCGATTGATAGATCGAGTTCTCGCCCTCCCAGTTAAACGTCTCAAATGGCATGAATTGGTTTTACGATTGTTATGTGAACACAAAGCGACGTGCTTATCGGATACCTATTAGAGGGAAGTCCAGCAGTCAAACTCTCCTAGCATTCCTTTGAAAAAATCCTGCAACTCATATATATTCCTAGCTTCCTAGAACGATTAAGAAACACCATAGGCTAAGCAAAATATGTCATATCAACCGAAACGCATCGAAGACAAATGGCAATCATACTGGCGTGAAAATGCGCTATACCAAGTCAAAGAAGACAGGTCTAAGCCCAAATATTACGTGCTGGATATGTTCCCCTACCCCTCGGGAGCCGGATTACACGTAGGACATCCACTGGGTTACATTGCCTCGGATATCTACGCCCGATTTAAGCGGCAGCAGGGCTTCAATGTCCTTCACCCTATGGGATTCGATGCTTTTGGCCTCCCCGCGGAGCAGTACGCAATTCAAACTGGTCAGCATCCGGCCGTAACCACGGAAGAAAACGCCGCGGTTTACCGGAAACAACTCGATAATATCGGCTTCAGTTTCGATTGGTCACGTGAGGTGCGGACCTGTGACCCAGGCTATTACAAATGGACGCAATGGGCCTTTATCCAGCTCTTTGAGCACTGGTATGACATTGAGGAAAATAAGGCGAAACCCATATCTAAGCTCCGTCAAAAGCTCGCAGAATCTGGCACTCAGGGCCTTGATGCGGTGGCTGGCGAAGATAGGGAAATCTCAGCTGCAGACTGGCAGAAGGCATCCCAAGCTGAACAAGAGTCTATCCTCCAGAATTACCGACTGGCCTACCTTGGCGAAACCATGGTGAATTGGTGTCCTGCCTTAGGAACTGTTTTGGCAAACGATGAAGTATCCGAAGGCCTCTCGGTTAGAGGCGGCCACCCGGTAGAGCAAAGAGAGATGCAGCAATGGTCCCTGCGCATCACGGCCTATGCCGACCGCCTATTGTCTGGCCTAGATAGCCTTGATTGGCCTGAGTCTGTGAAGGAGATGCAGCGCAACTGGATTGGTAAATCCACCGGCACCCAGATGAAATGGGAGATCATCGATCATCAAGAGAGCATCGACATCTACACCACAAGGCCGGACACCATTTTCGGCGCGACATTTATGGTTTTGGCTCCCGAACATCCGCTGGTAAAAACCATAGTATCCAAGGAACAATCAGAATCTGTCGCGGCATTTCTTGACGAAACGGCAAAACGCTCTGAGCGTGATCGCATGGCTAACACCAAGGAGATCCGCGGGGTTTTCACCGGCGCCTACTGCAAGCACCCCTACACTGACAAAGAGACCCCCATTTGGATCGCCGATTACGTTCTTATGGGGTATGGCACGGGAGCTATCATGGCTGTTCCTGCCCACGACTCAAGGGATTACGCATTTGCTAAGCATTTTTCTATACCTATTATCCAGGTCATCGAAGGTGATATGAGCGAAGGCGCACTAGAAACCAAAACTGGAACCGTTATAAACTCTGATTTCCTTAACGGGCTGTCTGTCCCCGACGCTATAAAAAAATCTGTAGAGGATCTAGTCGATCGCGATCTAGGTAATGCCAAGATCAACTTTCGCTTGAGGGACGCTAGCTTCAGTAGACAGCGGTATTGGGGAGAGCCATTTCCCGTGTATTACCAAGATCAAATCCCCAAACCTTTGGATATAGAAGAGCTCCCATTAAAGCTACCGAGTGTCGATGCTTATTTGCCTACAGAAGATGGAGACCCTCCACTAGGCACGGCAGACAATTGGCAAACTAAGGACGGACACCCTTATGAGCTAAGCACCATGCCTGGCTTCGCTGGCTCATCGGCTTATTTTCTGCGATATATGGATCCCCACAATGATCAAGCACTTGCCTCCTCGGATGCTATCAACTATTGGCAGCAAGTCGACTTGTATGTTGGTGGCAAAGAGCACGCCACTGGTCACTTACTTTACTCTCGATTCTGGAACATGTTTCTGTATGATATCGGGGTGGCTGTGAAAGAGGAGCCGTTCAAGAAGCTCATCAACCAAGGTATGATTCAGGGGCAATCTCACTTTGCCTATCGGGTTAAGGGCACGCAAAAGTTTGTCTCCCATGGCTTAAAAGATCAGCATGATACCCAAGCTCTGCACGTCAATATTGGGCTAGTAAAAAACCGTCAGCTGGATACTGAAGGCTTTAAATCTTGGCGACCTGAATTTGCCGAGGCGACCTTCGATTTGGAAGACGGCAAATATATCTGCGGACAGGCAACTGAGAAGATGTCGAAGTCCTACTATAACGTCGTAAATCCAGACGATGTGATTGCAGAGTATGGAGCTGATACCTTTCGCCTTTACGAAATGTTTCTAGGTCCCGTTGAACAATCTAAAGGTTGGGATACTCAGGGTATTGAGGGTGTCCATCGATTCATCAAAAGGACCTGGTCTCTATTCGTGAACGATGAGGATCAACTGATCACTGTCGATGAAACACCCAGCCAAGAAGAGCTTAAGTCGCTTCACAAAATGCTAAAGAAGGTGAAGACGGACATAGAAGGTTTTTCCTTCAATACCGCGGTAGCAGCCTTCATGATATGCACCAACGAGTTGATCAAGCTGAAAAGCCATAAAACTCAAATCCTATCGCCCTACGCAGCTGCTCTAGCCTCCTTTGCCCCTCATATGGCTGAGGAGCTTTGGCAAAGACTAGGCAATAAAGACTCCGTACTCGATGCTAAATTCCCAGACTATGACGAATCCTACTTGGTGGAAAATACCTTTGCCTGTCCGGTTTCCGTCAACGGCAAAATGAAATTTACTCTCGAGGTTCCAAAAAATCTCTCCAAAGAGGATATGGAGTCACTTGTACTTTCCCACGAAAAAGTTAAAAAACTCATTGGAGACAAAAGCTTAAGGAAAGCTGTGATCGTACCTAATAAAATCGTCAATCTTGTCCTTTAAGGAATATCCAGTCCGCCAGCCGAAGGCGGACGTTTGTTCTAATCAGCCCCACTCAAGGGCTAAGCAACCAACCGCGCGCTTGGAGAATACAAGGCTAATATTGCTCAGTTAGCGCATTGCGAGAGTCCTACTTTTGTCTTAAACTCAGAAGGTAGGCTTCTTTCAGGACGGATTTACGCATGACACTGCAGATTTATTACTGGCCAGTTCCCCTTCGCGGCAACTTTATCAAGCTACTACTCGAGGATGCCAACGTCCCGTACCGAGTGGCTCCACCAGAAGATGTGGCAGCCCTCAAGAATCTCGACTTAGATGAGCAAAAGCTCGCGGGTATGGCCCCTCCGTATCTTTACGATGACAAACGGAATGTGTTTCTCAACCAAACCCCAGTAATCCTGGAGTACCTCGCGATAACCTATGGCTACGCGACAGACGACTTGTATAAGTCTCTAGTAGCCTCAAAGGTGGCTCATGATTGTATGGATGTCATTGTCGACCTTACCAACTCCAATGGCATCAAAATGTGGAACCGTGAGGATTGGTTCCAATTTAAAACGGAAAGATTTCCTAGGTGGCTTCAGATCTTTGAGGCCGTAGGTAAAAAATTTGGCCTCACCGAGAAGGAAGGCTATTTGCTGGGGACGAAAGAGCCCACTTATGCCGATACAACCGTGTTGGCCTTGTTAGCCACCATGAGGCAGTGTCTTCCCGAGCTTGCCGAGCTCGTGCAGCCAAATGCACCTCTAGTTGACGCCCTCTGTGACCGCATGGGACGCCGAGCCCGTATAAGAGTTTTCCTGGACCGTCAAAAGCAGGCCTTAGGTGATCTGTACTGTGGCGGCGATATTGAACGTTCCATCCGTGACATGATCAGGCAAGACCGTGAAGAAAATAAGGACTCAGCTTAAATCGTAAGTATGAGTCCTCTTCTGTATCATTCCGCTACAAAATCAATGACCTGATAGTTGAAAGCATTGGACCGCAATCCTCTGACCACAACCATCACTGTGCGATTCCCTGCTGCGACTCCCTCCCAATCTGTTTCAATAGTCCGGATACGTTCTATGCTGCCCACTCCGACAAGCCAAGAAATCCGATAATTATCTTCCACGTCGTTGCTGAGTTCAGCACTTAGCGTCACGGTTCCTGCAGGGACCGAAAGATTTTCAGTAGGATTTAAGATGGAGATACCCAAAGGCTGGTTTTCCTCTCCCGATATGGTCGGGTCGATGCGTTCTCCCGATTGATACACTTTTATTCGTGATTGGAATAACTCCACATCGCTGCCAATGGAAAACCGCCAACCCACATCAAAATAAGCGGTTCCGTCCAATGGAGAGAATTCAAGCTCTGATTGCGATGGGATCGTCGTGGTGGCCACAAATCTGTGTAATGTAAAGTCCGCGTATACCTCAGCAGCTGGCTGATCGGCGGCAAAGGTCAGTTCGCGAAAGGTGGTATCTGTTTTTTCGGCGGCACCTGATTCGATAGGGCCGGCTCCGTTCGGAGTCACAAGCACGAATGTTAGGGTCGCCGTGACTGCCGCAGCACCATCTTCAGGAGATACGTAGGTGAGACTGTCTTGAGCAACACCCACAGCCCGAAGCTTATCGACGAGTTCGGGTGTGCTCTCAATATCGTCACAGCTTGACAGAGCAAGACCGAAAAAAAGCAGAAAAGAAAGATTGGTGACGCGCAAAATACGACGGATCATAGTATGGCCCTCAATTCGATATATGGTATGACAGGTAAGCCAGTAGTTAGCTCTCGCTCAGAGTAATCGTAGTTGTAGTTGATATTGGGCGATGATTTAGTGAACTGGTACTCCTCCAATCCAAATCGAGTGACAAGCTTCCAGGATTCGTACTTCCAGTCTTTTTGCACAAAAACTGAAGCCGAAGTCGTGTCCTCAACCCGCTCCGAATTCACCAAATTTGGATCGCTTATAGGTTGGTAGGTGTCGGTGTTGCTCTGATACCAAACCTCATTGATCGGGGTAAAAACGTAACCTGTTTGATGCTTAAGCCTCCCACCGATCTGCCAGCTATCGTTGATTTTATAGTTTCCCACAATATTTAGGATATGTGTGGCATCGTTATCGGAGGGAACTGTCGGGGCATCCGGACCTCGCTTCTCTTCCGTTTCAGAATATGTGTAGGATAACCAACCAAACCAAGGCCCTAGGTTTGAATACCGAAAAAACCATTCCAGACCTTTGGACTGCCTGGTCGTTGAGGAAAGGTATCTCTGCAGAGCATCTTCCGTGACATCGTCTCGCCAGTTTTTCACATAAAGCTGTAGGTCACTCGTCCAATTGTTGAGCACGTTGCTTTCCAATCCCACCATATAGTGAATCGATCGGATCCAATCAAGGTCTTCGTTGCCGTATTCAGAACTGATCTCTTCTGGTCTGGGGGACTGAGTAAACTGGCCAATCCCCATTTTAAGGGTTTGAGATGGGCTATAATTGTAGCGTGCGATAAACCTCGGGTCATAAGATAATTCTGGAATAGAGGATTGGGAAAACAGCCTCAAACTCGGAGCTAAGAGCAAATTGCCCCATCGGTATTCAAATGTCGACCAGACGGCCTGCCGCCTCGTGGACTCATCGATGTCTAGGAGGATCTTATCCGCGTTTTCCGGGTCAAAAAACGGCCCTTGACTCACCCTGTCAGGAACGAGAGCTTGGAGATTAACATCCTGGTAGACAAGTTCGAATCCAGAGAAAATATTAAAGTCCCGACTCACCTCGAACTGTTTCCGTACTGGAATGTTGAGAGACGTCACCTCGATGTTGAAGAACACATCACTTACCGAAAACTCAGTGCGAGACCGTGAAATAAACGGAGCGATTTCTAGGTTCAACCCCCCGGAGCCCAATTCGATATCTGTCCCGAATAGATTATAGCCATTTTCAAAGTCAAACTCGGTGGTACCATCCGTTGAGGTGGAGCGCTCGGCAAAAATCTTAAGTTCAGCTCCACTTAAACTATGGATGAACCTGGTTTTCGCTGTAAAGCTATCGCCATCGTAATAATGTTGAAGGTAGGCGTCTTGAAAGTAGGGAAGGAAGACCTGACCGTCTTCGGCAAATGCAGAAACAAATCCTTCCAGGGTAGACTTGCGCCCAGAGACAATCACTGTTGAGTTGTCAGTTAGCTCTTGCTCGTGATAGGCCGAAAGATAAATAGGAACGTTTAAACGGAACTCTGAGTAAGGCTCAAAGATGTCGCCGCCTCGCGTCTCCAGCTTGATGACACCGCCGGTAGAATTTCCGTATTCAGCGGCGAAGTTACCAGGGTAGAACACGAGATTATTGATAGCTTTTGAGGGAACCACCGAGGTCCCGGAGAGTGGCTCGAACAAATTAGGGACTTCAAGATCGTCGATAAAGTACCGCGAATCATCGGCGTCTGAGCCACGGATTGAGACCTCCGATTCACCTGGCCTTGCAAGGGTGCCGGGAAACAATTTAGGAACCTGAGCAACGTCACCACTCGGAGCCACAAGCTCAGCCTCCTCCCGTGATATCTCAATCTTAGAGGCCTGATCCACTTCGGTTTTTTGGATCCGGCTGCCCGTGACATCGATACGCTCAACTTTTTCCGCAGGCGGGGATGTCGGCTCCTCTTGCTCTGCCTCGGCACTAACGTTTTCGTCAGGTTGTTCGGTTTGAGGGTCTGCAGTTTGACTGAGAGATTTTAATGAAATCATGAGAAAAACAGAGGAGAATACGAGTCGCATACCGATTCCTTCTAAACAATTCCCCCTCAGTTTAGGCAAGGCCTTGAATAATGACAATGAGAAATCCATTTGACCGACGACTTGCCACATTGTAGGTAGCCCTTTGAGAATTTGATTGACTCAATTGACTCAATTTCCTATTTAGGGCGTTTCCCTTGGACCAGAGGCCCAATGCGCTCCTTTAAGCCCTTCATTCCTGATTCCTTACCTGGCTTTCCTGAGATCGATGACTCGGTTCCTCTCGATATTGAAATTGGCTGTGGCGTCGGCTGGCACCCCATATCATACGCTTCAGCCAACCCTGACCGCAGACTCATAGCCATCGAACATACCAAGGAAAAATATGAAAAATTTTTGAGACGGTATCAAAGACACAAATTACCCAACCTTAACCCCATTCACGCGAACGCCATATCCTATCTTGGAGCTCATCTTCAGCCCAATATGGTAGATCGCTTTTTCTTCCTATATCCAAACCCCAACCCTAAAAATGCCTCCCGCAGGTTTTCCCAAATGCCCTTTATCCGCTTCCTTATAGAGACGCTAAATGACATGGGACAGATGACCTTTGTCAGCAATGAGTCTTGGTATATTGAAGAGGTCAACTCTAGTCTTTCGGACTACTTTTTAAAGACTGATACAAAGATGCTATCAATGTGTCGCGATCATCAGTTCGCCTATCGCACACACTTCGAAAAAAAGTACTTAGAATCTGGCCAGACATGCTACGAGATCACTCTTACAGGTAAAAATAAACAATTAAGCTAAGCATAAATATAGGCAAGGAGTTTAATTATTAATTTTATGTAAACCCCCTATCTTTTGACTACACCTTTATCGGTAAGTGCGCTAATACAACCTCCCCCATAGTTTAATGGGCATAAAAGCATAGTTGATCAAGACTGGGACATAACCATGAAAAAACCAATTTCGTTTCGTATTCACCTAGCTATCTCGGCGATAGCATTGCCGGCAGCCACCATTCTGTCGCTTGCACCGGTAACAGCCACAGCACAGGTTACCACCTCGCGACTACGTGGTGTCGTCACTGATGCCGTGGGAGACCCCCTGGTTGGCGCCACAGTTGTCATTGATCATAGCGGCGGTAAAATTAAAAAGACGGCAATCACCAACGACAATGGCTCGTTTTCATTCACCGGCCTGATTGTCGGCGGCCCCTATAATCTACAGGTTTCCAGTCCAGGAAAAGTCACAGGTAAGCAGTCGGGACTCAGTCTAAAAGCAGGCAGCAACCCTTTGCTTAACCTTTCATTAAGTGACCAAGCGGTGGAACGCATCGAAGTATCTGGAGCTCGGGTCAGCCCATCTTTGCGAGGGACGCTTTTTGATACTCAAGATATCGACAACACTCCCTCTCAAACTGGAGATCTAAAAGATATCATCCGACGGGATCCAAACGCCTATGTCGAAGGTAACAGCTTGTTTATCGGCGGAAATAACAATCGCTTCAATTCCGTCACCATTGATGGCATCAGACAAGACGATGACTTTGGACTCAACGCGAGTGGTTATCCAACCCAAAGATCTCCTATTGCACTGAAGACCATAGAAGAGCTATCAGTTAACCAAAGCCCTTTTGATGTTCGTTACGGTAACTTCCTAGGTGGCAATGTCAACGTCGTTACAAAATCGGGAACCAACGATGTTGAAGGCAGCGTCTATATCGCTCACAAAAACGATAAATGGGTCGGAAAGAAAACAAAAGATCAGTCTGTCGCATCAGATTTTGACCTTTCGCGGATGGGTTTCACCCTCGGTGGTCCGATACTTGAAGACAAACTCCATTATTTCGTAGCTGTGGAAGGCCTTCGTTCATCATCCCCTAGCCGTTCAGGCGTTTCTGGCTCTGGAGCAGACCTAGAAGCTGAAGAGGTCTTTGCCTCAGACGTTCTTACAGTTCAACAAATTTCTCGGGACGTTTATGGCTTTGATGCTGGTACCGTTGGTCAGCCTTTAGAGGAAAATGATCTTAAGTTCTTGGCTAAAATTGACTACCAAATCAATGACGACCATAGGCTAGAAACAAAATACCAACGCTCTGCAGGAAATAACATCAATGCCACAGGTGTTCGCGATGACCGCCTACCTTTGACGTCCAACTGGTACGAGCGTAAAGACTCGCTGGAAACCCTATCTTTAAGACTTTTTAGTGACGTGACAGAAAATCTCTCCACCAAGCTAGAAGCCAGCATCAAAAAAGTTAAAACACGCCAAGATCCACTCAATGGCAATGGTTTTATGCAGGCCGACGTCACAACGCCTAATGGAGCGACAGTTAGAATCGGACCAGATGAGTTCCGTCACGCGAACGAACTTGATAATGACACCATACATTTTGCTGCTGAAGGCAACTATCTCTTAGGCTCTCACTTGATCACTGCCGCCATTGAGCACGATCAATATGATATTAATAATCTATTCGGCCCAACCTCTAACGGTGTCGCCACCTACGACTCTTTCGAAGACTTCGCAGCACGTGAGCCTAGCGAACTTGAATACCAAAATGCGGTCACCAACAACATCGATGATGTCCGAGCAAAATGGGGCTATGACGTGACGACTTTGATGCTTCAGGATGAGTATCAAATCACAGATGCTGTGGTCACCCGATATGGTGTCCGGGCCGAAACCTACAGTAGTCGCGGAAGCATAGCCTACAACCAAAACTTCTCCGACCGCTACGGATTCTCTAACACCAGTGATTTAGATGGTAAGCAAAACATCCTTCCACGGTTTGATATCACCTATCAGCCTTCGCGTAAAATCTCTTTAAAAACAGGCATGGGACTTTTTGGTGGCGGGACACCAAACGTCTGGATTTCCAACAACTATTCCAATGACGGTATCACCTCAAATGACGTGTCCACCGATTCGGCTTCTGGATTTGATGGTCGCAATATCCCGGAAGACTTGGCCAACCAGTTGCAAGCAGGAGATGGCAGCACCAACGCTCTTGATCCAGATTTTAAATTACCTCAAAGCTTCAAGTTTAATACCAGCGCAATGTACAATTTTGATCTGCGCAGCCTTGGCAAAAACTATCAACTAGAATTCAATTACACCTACAGCAAGGTTAAGCACGGACTACTTTGGAAAGATCTTGCCCGCAATCTGGATTCTGTGGACAACAACCAACCCAATGCTGTGGGTCCTGATGGACGAGCTATCTACGATACCACTCCGGAAGACAGTGACGATGAGGGGAGCTTCAACTCTAGCCGTCGAACCGATATGCTGATGACAAACACCGATAAAGGCTTTGGGCATACTGCCAGTGTCAAACTCAGCAAGCGCTTTGAAAGTGGCTTTAATATCACCGGATCTTATGCTTGGCAGAGAGTGCAAGACATCATCCCCGGAAACAGTTCACGTGCCGTTTCCAATTACGGACAGGTTGCGGTCGGTCGCGATCCCAATAATCCTGACTTGGCTACATCTAACTACGAGCGCAAGCATCGGTTTATGATCACTGCCGATTACAGCAAGGATTTTATCGGGGACCTGCTTACGACTGTTAGTCTTTTCTTGGAGCGTCGCTCAGGACAACCTTATTCTTACACCTTTGGCGGAAATTCTCGCAATCTATCCCGTTTATTTGGTGAACCATCTGAGTTTTCTCGCCGTAATCGTATGCTACTTTATGTGCCTAAGGGCGATGGCAGTGACGTGATTTATGCTGATGGTTTCGATGTCGACGAGTTCAATGCTTACCTCGCGAAAAACGGCTTAGATAAATATCGCGGAAAGATTGCCCCACGGAATGCCTTTAGTGGTGACTGGACAGACAATATGGACTTGCGTCTTTCTCAAGAGCTTCCAGCCTATAACGATGATCATCGTGCCCGGTTTGTCCTTGATATTGAAAATGTTCCTAACCTACTAAATAAAAAATGGGGGCAGGTCCGCAACCCAGACTTCCCCTATACGAAAAATATCGTTGATGTGTCCTACGATCAGACAACAGGTAAGTATATTTATAGTAACTTGGATACATCGCCAGATGATGTCAACTCACTGCAGTCTGTTTGGCAAATGTCCATGGCCCTATACTACTATTTCTAACCATAGTAAAAGCTAGCTTAAGAGGTCTTTCTAACAGTCTGATCTCTCTAGCTTGACTGATCAAGCCTCTTGGGGTTCGCGTGAAACGTCCCAAGAGGTAACACAATCTCAAACTCGAAGGGGATTTTGAGATCATGCTCTGGGCTTTGTAGCTTTTTCTGAGTGAGCTCTTCTTCGGTAATTAACAGATGAATATAGATCGCCCCACCAATACTCCGCAGATCATTCCGAACCGCATCCATACCGACTCCACGCCCCGAAATACTAGAAACTGTTTCTGCCGTCGATAACTGCGAAGAAAATACTAGTTCGGCTATTTGCTCCATGGTCGGTGGGGGAGCGCCAGGAACGGTTTTCATTTTGGATCTTAGCTTTGTCATATTGAGCCCAGCGCCATCGTCACGAATCAAGATCTGCTGGCAGGAGTCTTTCTCACTTAGATTTACCGTAACTTTCCCTTTAATTGGCTTCCCGATGCGCTCACGCTCTATCGGTATCTCGATACCGTGATCCAATGAATTACGAAGGATATGATTAAATATTCCAAAGAATAGGTCGGAGAGGTCCTCGTTGCCAAAAGAGAATCCATCAGGGTTATTGACATGAATATCTGGTGTGGGTTTTTCTAGCGTTGCTGAAATCTCTTTAACTCCTGGCATGAGATAGTCATGAAAGAAGGCCTTGACATCGTGATCCTCTGATTTTGCATCAGATTGAAGTTTTAGCGGAGCAAATTTATCTTGATAAAGCACATCAAAGCGATCGATATATTTATAGAAGTCCTGAATCTTAAGATCAAAATCCTGTTTATCGATTTCCTTGCTTTTAAGCTTGGGCATAAGGTCTTCGATTTCATGGATCAGTTCTGCAATACTCTGAAACCCTAATGATCTGGCGTTACCCTTTACAGTATGAAAGATGCGATAAGCCATGGCATAAGCATCATCATCGTTATGGATGTTAGGGAGGTAGATTCCTAACTCTTTCTCCGTTTGCACTGTTCGGTCAATGAAGCGTTTCGTTTTCGTCAATTCATTACTCAACATTTCCAGTAGAATCTGGTTCTCCAAGCTTTTTTCAGCAGCTTCGGATTCCAAGCCCTTTAAATACGTCACGTCTTTTAACGAAACTAAAAAGCGGTTAACTTCCTCCGTATCCTCATCCAATATGACATCAAACTCCATGGAAATCGTTTTCACTGCTTGATCAGGCATAACCACGTCCATTTCATGAATGACATTGCCATTATTTGCTTCCCACCCAAGATCAACATCAGTACCAAAACTAACGAAAAAGGAATTCTCCATCATCGCTAGTTTGTCATTGCTGACATTGCCCTGAGAAAATATGGATTGCCTCACATCAGTGCCAGCAAATTTCTGGTTGCCTAATAGCTGGTTTAAATGGGTGGAGTGCTCTTCAGCGATCACGAAATTCTCATCGAACGTAAAAATGCCAAGTTCAATGTGCTCGAGTATATCGCGAATCTCCTTGGTCCGCTCTTTCACTTGTTGATCAAGCTTTTCAATGGAGTCTTCCTGGAACTTGATAAGTGCTTCCTGAGACTTGCGAGTTTCCTCGCTTTTGATTTCAATCTCTTTTGCCTGAGCCAGGATTTTTTGGGTTTGCTTGGCTTCCTTGCGGCGCATCGTATTGATCCGATCGGCCAGGCCTATAGAAAGCAAAATGGCTTCCAAGGCCGAACCAAACTGACTTCCGTAGTTCGCTAGTAGCTGGATGTCATCTCCTAGGTCGATGAACCCTGAAGCCGCGATTCCCCCGAGTATGATAAAACCGATAAAAACAGACCAAGCCACGGTAAAAAACAAAGCCGGCCTGCTCCCCTTTGCCATCGCATAAAGGGAAACCGCGAATGCAATGACCACTGACAAAACCCCTAATGCAACACAGACGGGCTGAATAACCTCGATTGGCATGGTAACAGCTAATATCAAAGAGGTAGAATAGACCAAAAACAGAAAATAATAGAATTTATTTAATCGCGGCATCGTGTTTTTGATCGCGAGGAAAAAGTACTGAAACACCACCACGGAAAGTGCTAAAAGCGAACCTGTAAGTGGAAAAGCGCGTTGCGTCATCCAAGTAGACTCGCCCCAAAGGTATTCGGTTCCTACGCCCGTCCAGGCCAGATAGAACAAGGCGCTCGCTGCTAAAAAAATCACATAAGTGCCATAGGACTTGCTTCGGGTGAAGATAAAGATAAAGAAATTATAGGCCAGAATTGCCAAAATACAGCCATAATAAAGGCCATGCATCATTTTTTCCTGCGCTAAAAATCCAAAAAAAGCCTTCCTCTGCCAGAGGGAGACCGGCGTCAACAGCGAACTACTGGAAGCCACTTGAAGATAAATGGTTTTGGCTTCCTTGCTCTGAAAACGCAATGGCACCACAAATCCTCGGTAAGAAATCGATCGCTTTGAAAAAGGATAAAGATCGCCATTGACGTACTTTTTAAACGTCCCGTCCCGCTTTTCCACGTAGACGTTTGCTTTATCCAAGAGAGGATAATTAATCACCAGGTAGGGACTGCTACGTTTTTGCAGCGGGTTTTTCAATGTGAATTTCATCCACACATTAGCTTTGGTATAACCAAAGTTTAAGGTAGATTTTTGATAGGTTTGGAACTCTTCCGCATCCAACGCTTGAATGTCAGCTAAAACCTTCTCGCTACTCTCGTCGAAATAATAGAGAACACCGGCTCCAATATCCCGTTTATTCTTTCCTAATGGAATATAATAGGAATTAGCAAGCGCAGATTCCGCGACTACCAAGAGTATCAAAGTTGAGATGAGGTGATATACCCTAAACAAATTCACCCAATCATGTAAAAAATTTACTTTTACGTTCGAAAGGATGATCGGTGCATCAAAGGAAAGCTTTAATTGTGGAAAACCAAGGGGCTTGTGAGTTAACAGATAGGAAAACCTTCATAAAATCCATTTATGAAGGTCAATATATCGGACTTAGACAGGATTAGGTAGTTTCTTCCCATGCTGCCACCATTCAGTTTTCCCGTCTTTGTAAATTACGGCTGGGCCTCCATCACGGTGCCGCACACCATCAAAAAACCAACATTCAGCAAATCCTTCTTCAATAGCAGCCGGCCCATCGACACGATGTAAGACTTTGTCGCTATCTAGCTCATCTGATGTTGTTCCATCTTTATAGAAATACTGGTCAGTCATGACAGATCCTTAAGTGATAATTTCCATGCCTATGATCTAGCAGAAAACCGACTCTGGCACAATCTAGTTATTACCTTACGACGCATTTTTTTCCAATCATGGCACAGATTTCGCTTGTTTTTGAAATTCCCCAGGCGTCAAGTCCCATCAAGGATTCCCCAAGCAAAGAATATTTCACCAGTTTTACCAGTAGAATTAGTCATTTAGATGATTTTCTTAGGAGTTTAATGATTTTTGCCGATACGCCCTCGAACGGTAATAATTAAAAAACCTTGGCTGAGACCGGTTTTCCTGCAGATTGTTGATATTTCATACAGTGGAGTTGCCATGAACGAGAAACTACATACGAATCAGGGCTTTTCTCTTATCAGTACCATGTTTGGCCTCGCCTTAGCGGCTTTTGCAGTCGTTGGGCTTATGAAAGCTCTAGAAAACAATAACAAGTTTAGCAAGGCCATTAGCCTCAAGTCGGATTTAGGAATCGCGAGAGCTCATCTCTACGAGACCCTAGACTGTGGATACACACTTCCTCCAGCGGTAAAAAGTCAATGTGAGCGCCGATCAAAAGTGTATTTCCCCATTAAGACGAAAAATAACACGACGATCTTAAGGAGAAACAACAAATTCCCCGCTGACGGAACAAAATTCGGTGAGTGGCATATCCGAGCATCCTGCGGTCTTACAGATGAGTTTATTACCATTGAAGCCCGTCGAGCTGTGCGCGATCAAAAAGGAGTTACCGAATTAGATGATCCTCTGACAGGCAAAACCCAAGGGGAGTGGCGTGATCTATTCACCGACTTTAAACTCTGCAACGAGTACTTGAAAAAGCCAGAGTCTCCCATCGAAAAAGATGATTTGATATATCTGGAATTCTATCGAAACAGTCGCTTCAAGGCTAATGGGGGTGAACTAACTGTGAAGATAGAAAAGATTGGTAACGATGCTCAATGCTATCACGAACTATATATCGATGGTCGCCGCGCCATTGGGAAAAATGAAAAACCAATAACATTTAAAGTAAGACAGAATCAACAATTCCGGGTTCAAATCAAACTGTCTGGCAAACAATGTGAAAAGAAGAAGCAGAAGAAGGGGAATCCAAAGTACATGGACCTCATTCATGAAAATATTATTGTCAGCAAGCCTGGGCGTAATCTATTTAATTTTCGCGTCGAAGACTCGACAGACTTTGATTACAACGATTCAGTCTGGCGACTGACGGCAACCCCTAAGTAGACTTAAATACAGAAGACTTCTTACGGCTGGTAATAAACAAGCCCAGCCCCGGGGAAATATGTATTTTCGGTCCCCCATCTCTTAGCACCACATTTTAAAATATCGCATTTTTGCGAATACTCACAATGATAGCAGTCATTTACCAAGCTTATCAATTTTTTCAAAAGTTTCCCCAATTAAATCCGACTTAGCAAATGGTTATGTATTTAGAGGGGATAATTATGAAACACATCCAACTTGGAGCGCTTTTGCTCCTGGCGGCACTTTTATCATCATGTCAGTCAACAAAAAACGCCTTGGTCAATCTAGGACTCGTGGAACCACCCTTTGACCCAGACGAAGTTACCATGACAATTATGTCGTTTAAATCGTCCGTACCATCTTATGTGGCTGCTATCAGACAGGTGCATCAACGTCATTTCGTAGTGAAGAATTTTCAAATTCGACTCGAGGCCATAGATAAGGCCTTAAGAACAGCAAAGTCTTCGAGTCAACAACAGCAACTGATCGATAATTTTCAGAAGACCTTCGACCAGCGCGTCGACTACCAAGATGAATTAGCAGATGTCATTCAAAAGCTGCACCGTGCCATAGGCAAAGACCGCAAGAAGGCGAGACGCGCTATAAGTCTGATCAACGATGAGCTAAGCAAAAAGAGAGTGAAACCAGCCATGGCCGAAAAACTTTCTGTCCAAGGCCGCAAACTCGTCGAATACCGCCAAGGGCTGGATAAATTATTTAATATGACCCGAACCGTCGAGAAGAACTTCGAGTCGCTTTTCGACTACACACTTCAGTACGATAACAATCATCCACAGATTTACGGACAGGCATACGAAACGAAAAAACAGTAACTTTTGCTCTCTTTCATTCAGCTAACAAACAGCATGAACGAACAGACGAAGGAATGGCTCATGTATTTTCGCTCAATCATTTTGCTGATTATTTGTCTGATGTACCCTCAGGTATGCCAGGCAAATAGTCGGCCAATTACAAAGATTAACGTAAATTTAGATTCGGTCAGCGTTGAGATAACAAAGTCTGGATGGCGTTTTTGAAGTCCTGGTAAAACTTGGGATAAAACGTTTTTTTTCGCCATATGATTGAAATGGAATATGGCGCGTCCCAATCACCTTCTCCGTCAACAAATTGTATCTCATTATGAAAAGGGTCGCCGATAAATACATCAGGAACAAAAGCCCAGGCGTTACTATTCTTAATGATAGAAAAGGCCACTTCATAGTTGTCAATTAGGGTTTTAGGACTCACCTCTATGTGATGCTTTGAAAACATCGGATTCATGTGGCAGATATCGATACCCTGAAATGCCTTAGGCAGTACGGCTGGATATTGTCCCAGGTTTGAGTAGCGATCTTTTTTTGGCAGCTGCAAAACAGGATGATGCTGCCCGACAACAATCCTAAGCTGGCCCCAATAGAGATGCTCAATTTCCAAATCAGGCTGCTCCTGAGGACTAAATAGCAAGCCAATATCTATTTGCTTAGACATGACCTGCCCCATCACTTCTGCCGATCGTAGACTTAAAACATCAGCTCGCGACTTACGGTATTCCGCGCTTAATTGTGCCCATACTGGCCCTGCTAGCAAATGAGAAAGGGTATGGGACACCCCAATTTTGAAGTAATGGTAATCGTCATTCTCTTTTAATAAATCGTATTTTAGATTTTGAAAGGCGGAGATAAGGGACTCTGATTTTTTAAGTAGCCTTTCGCCTTCTACGGTAAGCTCAATTTTCCGTCCGACCTTATAAAACAGCTCAAGTCCTAATTCATTTTCTAGAGATCGGATGCTATGACTGACTGCACTAGACGTAATGCCAAGAATACTAGCAGCTCGTCCAATATGGAGTTGTTTCGCTGTTTCAGCAAAGTAAATTAACTGGTCAATTTTCATAGCAACAACGTGGTTAAAGGCCCTTCAATAAGATTTCAAGCGCTGATCTTTTCCGCCTGTGTCGCAGTCATGTCTCCATCCTTCGACCAACTAGCGTCAGGAAACGGCCCATATTGCTGCTGAGGACCGGCAAATCCTGCATCGGTGGCCCCTTCAGGAGCCCACCCAGGGGGCTTCAGAAAATACCCAACGCGATCTCCCCAATTTTCAGCTTGCTTCATATCACGAATCAGATGAGCTAACTCGATAAAATTGATTTTAAACACATTGTAACTGGCAACGGGAGTCAGGGTGCCGTATTTGACCTTTTCGTTTTCCGCTTGAAAGGTTCCAAACAGACGGTCCCAGATGATGAGAACACCTCCGTAATTTTTATCAATATACTGAGGGTTCTTGCCATGATGAGCTCTGTGATGTGATGGTGTAGAAAGGATCCACTCCAAAGGACCGAGGGTTCGGACGTATTCTGTATGAAGTAGCACTTGATACCAGCGAACCAGCATGTAGGCCATAAGTGATTCTAAAGGACCGAACCCAACCAAAGGTAACGGTAGCCAGTAGACCCAGCGAATCGAGGATTCGATCCACGATAGCCGCACAGAGGTTGACAGGTTATAGTCCTCTGAATTGTGATGCACACAATGAATCGACCAGAGAGCCCTAATCTCGTGGCCACAGCGGTGATACCAGTAAAAGCTGAAATCTGACATCAATACGGCGATGGCCCAGGTCCAGACATAGGTCTCAGTATCTATCCGGAAAGGACTCAGATTGTGAGCAATGGTAAAAGCGCCGAGCATAACGGCAGACCAAGCCACGGTGGTGATGATCCGATTGACTATGCCGATGGCAAAATTTGCCAATGAATCCTTATGGTCATAACTATCTCGCTTGACGAAACATCTGACAATCAGTTCGCCGATGATAAGGCTCCCAATCACGACATTCATATTCTGGATAATTGTTGGAATCATGTAACCCTCACAGCAAGCCTTCGATAATTAAACTATCGGACTCCCTTGAGGGAACATCACAGGATATATTTAACTCTTTGATTTCATATATTAAATAAAGGCTTTTTGCCTTCTCACCAGGAGACCTAATGCGGCAAAATAATTCATTTTAACTAATTGTTAAATTTTTTGAATGACCATGGCAACTTATTAAACAGCTGCCCAATGATAAAGCCGTAAGCTATTTTTTCTTGTCCAATAAAATCTTTACCCCTTTTGCCCCTGGTTTGATGGATGTCACCTCGCCAGTTATATCCCCCGCTTGGTCCATTCCAGCGCTTCCATCAACGTCTAGACGGGCCTTAATCCTCATATTTTTGGGCAATGGACCAGGCCGCATTTGTCGAATCGATGTGGTGTCCAAATCAAACTTATGGAAGCTTTTCTTCGGCGGCTGCTTAAGATCTACCTTGGTCGCAGCAAAAGGCATGGGGCGGGGACTGTCCATGTCGTAGATAACTATAAATAAGGTTTTTATTTTCTGGGCATCTTTGACTAGCGCATCCGAAAGGGTAATGTCACCGCTGGCCACCTTTTGAATTTTAGCTGGCCCCTCCGCCATTAACGGGTAGGCAATCAACCAACAAAACCCAAAAGCTATCAAAAATCTCGTCATATCCCCAAACCTCAAGCAATGAAAAATTCAAGGATAATCGTTGTTTAAAAAAGCCGCAAGGGCTTATCCAGCTCCTTTTCAGGCTTACCAAGCAAACCAGAATTTACCCTGACTTTTTTCGCTCAATACTAATTCTTCAAGATCGTATTGCTCCTGTCCGAGGGAGCATTTTTCCACTCTGACCCATGAGTTTAATTCAGCATCAAAGACGAATACTGTCTCAGAGCTGACATCCGCCTCTTGGGCCTTTGCAGCGGTTGGCTTTGGTTTCACGATTTGTTTTGTCTTTCCCATTTCTTTCCTCCATAGATGGCAGTAAGGTCGGAATAAGAGAACCTAAGCTTAACAGGCATGCCGGTTAAGCCAAAATTAAGATTTTCACGCCGGTTTTTTTTCATAGTCTTGCGAACTTCTCTGCCTCAGAATACTGCGTAAATTGACTCAAAACCTGGCTATTTCTTCCTGGCGAAATACTTTAATTCATCTGTACACAAGTTCTAAACTATGCCATAAGTTCTCCTCCACTTAGGCCTTAGCTCATAGCGGAGGAAAACGATGACAGGAGTGTGCTCACGATGATCAATAAGGCAAGGGCTGGGCTAGCAACGGCTGCCTTAGCTTACATACTATGGGGCCTGAGCCCACTTTACTTTATCCTGCTAAAAACAGTCCCGGCCTGGGAGGTTTTGAGCCACAGAATTTTATGGTCAGTGGTCGCGTTGCTACCTTTCTGTCTGTTTTTATCTGGTAAAGCGGAGTTAAAAAGGATTTTTACCGATAAAGCGATATTAAAAACGAGTCTTATCTCAAGCATATTAATATCGCTTAACTGGGTAACCTTTATCTATGCAGTTAGTGCCGGACGAACACTAGAAGCGAGTCTCGGGTATTTTCTAAACCCTATTTTCATAGTGTTTTTGGGGCGGGTTGCCTTTCGCGAGCGACTGACTTGGAATCAAAACGTCTGTCTCGGACTCGCTGCTCTAGGGCTGAGCGTGCAAGTGATCGCCACTGGTTCGCTTTCCTGGATAAGTCTACTTTTGGTGGTGAGCTTTGGGTTCTATAGCCTCATAAAGAAGAAGCTCAGCTTTAAGTCTTGGGATAGCCTGCTATTAGAGACTTGCCTATCGCTTCCCGTCGCTGCCTTCTACCTTTGGTACCGTCACGATCAAGACTTATTGGTTTGGCTGAGCACGGGACAAAATTACCTCGATTGGGTTTTACCTCTGTCAGGCTTGGTGACCGCTGTACCACTAGTCCTGTTTGCTTTTGGGGCGCAAAGATTGCCAATGGCAACTTTGGGATTTCTTCAGTACATTGCCCCCAGCCTTCAATTTTTAGTGGCTATCGTGGTGTTGGGAGAGGAGTTAAATATGGCGCGCCTACTATCCTTTGTCATTATTTGGATTGGATTAGTGGTTCTCGTGACAGGCCCCCGACTACTCAAAACCACAGTCACATCGGTAAACTCTTGATACCTGGAGAGAAAATTATGCGACATCTGTCTAAAGTTACCATGTTCCTGACAATAGCCTGCTGGAGTCAAGCGGCTGTTTCGGAGATTTATATTCATGCAGGAAAGCTCATACACCCAAAGTCATCGAAGATTCAAAATGATGTCACCATCATTACCATAGACGATGAAATTATTTCGATTAAACCAGGTTTCCTCAAACCAAGGAGCAACGAGGCAACCGTCATTGACCTCAAGAAAAAGACGGTCCTACCTGGCCTTATGGACATGCATACCCATATCAGCTTTGAATATGGGCCCAGAGCCCAAGTCGAACGCTTTACTGTCAACGATGCTGAATTTACGATTCGCGGTCTAGAAAATGCAAAAAAGACTCTTTTGGCAGGATTTACTACCATCAGAGACTTAGGGGATGGCAATAACACGACCATCGCAGTGCGGGACGCTATCAACGCCAACAGGTTTCCTGGACCACGGATCTTTACCGCCGGCAAATCGATAGCAACAACGGGCGGACATGCAGACCCCACCAATGGCAGACGATGGGACACAATGTTTGATGTCGGCCCCAAAGGAGGCGTCATCAATGGAGTGGCTCAGGCGAGGCAATCAGTGCGCCAACGTTATAAAGAGGGCTCAGATCTCATCAAGATTACAGCTACGGGGGGAGTCCTTTCCGTGGCTAAGAGTGGCCGCAACCCCCAATTCATGAAGGATGAGCTAGAGGCCATCGTCCAGACAGCTAAGGACTATGGATTTACTGTTGCCGTCCATGCTCACGGTAAAGAAGGCATGAAACGCGCGATCAAAGCAGGAGTCTCCTCTATCGAGCATGGTACTTATATGGATCGAGAGATTTTCGCCCTTATGAAAAAGCATAAG
Organism: Pseudobacteriovorax sp.; assembly: GCA_013215145.1. Lineage (GTDB taxonomy): Bacteria > Bdellovibrionota_B > Oligoflexia > Oligoflexales > Oligoflexaceae > DT-89. The sequence continues at coordinate 60,872 of JABSRP010000003.1, read as the reverse complement.
GTTTACTATGTACCCACTATCCTCGCAGGCAATTGGGTGGCCGAAAAATCGAAGATTTCTGGCTTCTTTCCCGAAATCGTACGGCCCAAGGCAGCGGAGATCGGCCCATTAATTCTCAGTACCTTCTCTAAGGCTCATAAGGCTGGTGTCCCTATCGCTTACGGGACGGATTCGGGAGTCTCAGCTCATGGAGATAATGCCCAAGAATTTGCCCTAATGGTTAAGGGAGGGATGGAGCCCATGGCAGCGATTAATTCAGCAACTTATCACGGAGCAAAGCTACTTGGGATGGAAGATTCCCTCGGCCAAATCAAGCCGGGTTTCAAAGCAGACATCATAGCAGTAGATGGCGATCCTCTAAAAAACATTAGGGAGCTGGAATCGGTATCCTTCGTCATGAGCCGCGGTGTGGTTGTTAAAAACTTAAGTACCATGATTCAGAACCAAGCATCCATTCATTGACACCTGCCCCCTTATGGGGCCACTATTTTATTAAAATAGGCAGCAGGACTCCTGACTCAATCCAGGCCCCAAAGGTATTGATAATGCCTTGACTCTCGTCACTAGGAAATCGCTCAAGCAAGCCATCAACAATCGGCCCCATGGGAGCGGCCTTGCGAAAAGATTCCAAAAACCAAGACTCTGCTTGCGTCAGCTTCAACTCAAAAACTTGACGTGAAGATTGATAAACAAGATGTGGAACCGCCAGCGGAGTCACAGCCTGCTTGATTTCGGGAAAGGTCTCATGCTGTTCTAGCCACTCGCAGAAGTCCAAAAGACTCGGATCTAGGTCTAAAACATGGCAACGAGGATTTAGTTCAAGCGCGACATCGTCACCTTCAGCGAGAGCTACCTGTAAATCGTTGAAGCACCCTGGCATGACGACGAGAGGATACCGAAAGGAAAGAGCCACCGCCCATTCTAACTTGGCCAAGTCGATAACTAATCTTTCTTGTTTAGATTGCTCTAGAAATAGGGCGAAGTCTTGCCCCATATCTTCGAGGGTGTAGCTTTTCGATGGAAAAGCCTTAATATAGCTCTGAGCTAAGTGATCAAATCTCTCGTCTCCCATAAGCTTAAGAATCCGCGGAAAATCATCTAACAAGGTATCAAAAACTCGCGTTTGATACATATCTCGGTAGATTTCAATGGATTTTATTGCTGACACTCCGGGAAGGTCTCTGAATATATCATCGACTTTGCTAAGGTCTTCGGATCGCATCTCCGTGCACTGAATCATGCGTTGTGTGAAGCATTGCATATCAAAAAGATTCATCCCGCATCCTTTCGCTATCAGCTGTTGCTTTCCCTGTCGGGATAGTTCGCTTTACGTTTTCGATTTCCTTCATCAGTACCGACAACTCAGGAATATCTTCATCCCACTCGACGATAGTAGGACGAGGACCAATGGTTTTTATCGTTTCATGGTATAGCTTCAACACTTCAGAGGGTATGGGGCCAACATGGGAGTCAAGAATATACCCCTCTCTATGGGAATGCCCGGCAATATGCATATAACCCACAAGATCAGGAGAGATGTGTTTCAAGTAGGACTTAGGATCAAAACCAAAATTTTTTGATGAGACATACACGTTGTTGATGTCTAGTAAAATGCCACAGCCCGACTCTATGGCTAAAGTATTGAGAAAGGCTGCTTCCTCCCAAACTGACCCCTTAAACGCAAGATAAGACGACGGATTTTCAAGTAGGATTTGGACACCTAACTCGTCCTGTATTTGCCTTACCCGACGGATACAATGGATTAAAGCCTCGTCTGTATAGGGCATAGGCAATAAATCGTGCGTATTTATCCCGATAACCCCCGTCCAGCATAAATGATCCGAAACGGCGACGGGATGGATCTCACCGATCATTTTTTTTAACTTTTTTATGTAATTCAAATCAAGGGAGTCGTGACTGCCCACTGACATGGACACACCATGCAAGGCTATGGGATAGCGATCTGCAATTTCCATGAGGCAGTCTTTCGGGTAGCCCTCGGTGGCCAAATAATTCTCGGTTAATGCCTCAAACCAAGGAATATTAGGAGCTGTTTCCATAATATCTCGGAAATGAGGATGCCGGAGTCCCGCACCGATACCTAGATCATGAAATCCTTTTTTCAATGCGACCTCCAACACTTACTTTGTTAGCTTAAAGGAAGCCTTCATCATCACTAACTCGTAGCTTGAAGGATAGGGGACTATTTTTCCTTAGCTTCCTTACCTTTTTTGCCTTCTTTGCCTTTACAGCCGTCTTTGCCCTTGCAGCCGTCTTTGCCCTTGCAGCCGTCTTTGCCTTTTTTGCCTTTACAGCCGTCTTTACCCTTGCAGCCATCTTTGCCTTTGCAGCCGTCTTTTCCTTTACCTTCGCCGGCTTGAGCAGTGCTAGCTGCTACTCCAATAGCCGCCACAGCACCAAACATGGCTTTGATAAACTCTTTACGATTCACGGTATCTCCTTTCGATTAGTAGACCATAGACCTTATCTAACGTCAATTTTACAATTTACTGATTAAGCAAAGTTTGCCGCCCTCTAAACCGCATAAATGCGAATCAAATCGGGGGCTAAAGGAAGTCCTAAAGAAGCCGATGACGTCGAAGAGTGAAAAAACTTAACTGAAGGAATCGGCACATGATGAACCACAAGCCGCGCGTATTGATCCTGGACGATGAAGAGGACCTACTGGAGTTGATGAAGGAAGAGTTGGAAGACTATGGCCTCGAAGTGGTTTCAGCGCGCACTGGCCTCGAGGGCTTGGACGTCCTAGCCGAAACCAGCATCGATTGCATCCTCAGCGACATGACTATGCCAGGTATGAGTGGCGAGGCCTTCCTCCAAGCCGTCCGGAAAAGAGAGGCATCAAAACACACCCCATTTTTTTTCGTAACGGCAAGAGTATGCACAGACGACATGCAGGACTGTAGTGCCCTGATAAACGGATACATAGAAAAACCCATAGCTTCGGAAGCTGCCGTAGCGAAAATTCATCTGGCAATTAATGGCGATAAAAAATAATATAACCCAAAGGTTAAGTTGGATAGGAGACAGATAAATGACGAAGTTGAAGGCCTACCTTGATGAATACTCAGAAAGCCATCAGAACCCAAAAAACAAACTAGTCACTATATTTGCGTGCCCCTTATCGCCTACTCTACCCTTGCTCTGATTTGGGCCATTCAACCTCTTGCTATGATAGCCGTTGTCATCGGCGCGACCATTTTTTATTTGACGCTATCAGTGCCTCTTGCCATCGTTTTAGTACCTTGCTTGGTGGCTGGCGGCGCTATGTTTATCACGAACCCGGTATCGGTCCCCTTGTCTATTGGCGTATTTCTAGCTGCCTGGGCCGCACAGTTTTGGGGCCACAAAGTCGAAGGCAAGAAGCCCTCGTTTTTGAAAGATATCCTCTTTCTTTTAGTAGGTCCTCTGTGGATCATGAATCAAATTTTTGAGATCTTTGAGATTCCAGCACAAAAATCTCCCTAATCGTCTTCTTCATCGTCTTCTTCATCGTCCTCAGCGTCGTCATCATCATCTCCGTCGTCGCCATCATCGGCGTCACCGTTTTCAGATATGTCGATAACCAGGTTATCATCAGCGGCTAAGGCAAAAACCTCTCCTCGTAGAATGTCCTCATCGTCATCAAAGGCAACAAGGAAATAATTCCCAGGTGGGATGTGACCGATTTTATAAGTACCGTCTGTGACCCGACTAGAACCTTCGGACCCCGTGCAGTTTTCATCGATTTCATCAGCGTAGCCTTCCGGGTACAAGCAAACGTAATCTGAATCCCCAGCACTCCCGCTAATCGAGGCGTCTTCTGCGCGATCCACAAGCCTAATAACGGGACTAAACATATAGCTTTGTCCTGTTTTACGGATCGACTGCCGCAGATCAAAGTCCAGGACTAGCTTGCGCTGATCGCCATCGATAGTAAAAGCTCCTTTTATTTTGATTCCCGAGCTTGAGGCGCTCGGCGCCCTTATCGCTACAGAGGCTCCAGTGGTATCGACAGCTGAGATAGGATTGCTTTTATCCAATACCACTCGTATTTCCGAATAAGTGCCCGACGCCAAGTCGTCGATAAACCCTAGGTTGAGACTATCTCCACCTTGGTAATCAAGCAGGTTAATAGCAGAGGTTTGAGTCAATGACATTTCGATCCAACCCTCGTCATCTTCAGTGGCGCCGTCGGCTCGCACCGCAATGGACGTCACGAGGATATTCACTTCAGATAACTCGTCGATGGCACTGTCAGCAACAGCAATAATCAGCTTTTTATCTTTTAGAGCCTCGTCTGTATTATTCGCCTGCTCTACCTCTGCAGGCAACACCTCAGGATCGCTCTCTCCCGGATTACCAATGTAAGTTCCACAGGACAATAACAGCCCCACCAAACTTAACCATATCATGTGAAATTTAGTTTTGCTAAACATCAAAATCCCTTTATGTCCTCGACTCTTTTTTCTTTTTTCGTTTGGGCTTTGGGCAGCGAAAGGGAAACAGTTGGATATTCATCTGATAGATGCGATCGTTTTCTTTTTGCTTCTCTGCCAGCTGCATGACCTTTTCATTAAAATCATGGATCAGTTGCTTAATTTCCTTGTATCCGTCCTCATCGACACTGACGGTTACAGCACTAATATTCCTTTGAGTCGCCTCTACATTGGCCAGGGACTCTTGGGATATTTTTAGCATATTCTGATGGTAACTACTAAAGGCCAGGCTGCGTACCCGATGGCCAGTATTCATAGATTTGCCAGTCGTCTGATAGGTATTTCCCTCGAGGCGGATAAGATCAAGATCAAGCAATAGCTCGAGGCTACGTTTGGCCTCGTCCACCTTAATTTTCGGGACGATGTTATCGACGATCCATTCTGGACTGTGATCAAAATCTGGCAGACTTATCATTTCAAGGATCACAGGATGATACCACTCGCCTAAAAACTGTAACTGATCCTTTTCTCTACTGGAATCTAACTTCCCATCCTTGATAAAACGCATCTTGGTGAGGGCGGAGTCTCTAGCTTCCCCACTTGTAGCGCCCGCAAGGACGACCATTTGCTCAAAATAGCGCCTCTCGGCTTTTTTTAGCCCCAATGCCTTCTCGATTTCTTTTCCGGCCTTTAAGGTTAGTCGTCTGACACCCTGCATGTACTGATACATGATATTCGTTGGTTTAAAGCCACAGTCTTCGGCAAACTGAACGTACGAGTATTTGCTATCCTCATTCATGGCCTTATAGAGTGCTGCCAGAAAAGACTTGTAGTCAACAAAGTCCGACGGCTTAAACTGATCAGCGACTAAAGTCCTTAGTTTTTTACGTGTATCTTTCATCGTTTCCCCTTGTACCATCACCAATCGGAATAATGGCCACAAAACTTGAATCCCGTGTATAATAAAATCCACAAATAACACACATATATTAACGAGTTATGACCTAAAGTTTCGAATTTCTTATCTATTATTGTATCGATCTCGAAAATGACCAATTTGTACATTTTTTAATAGGTAGAAATAAAATTCCTGTATTTATAATATTGTTTTTATTACATAAATAAATTTTTCTCATGTACAAAATAATTTGGCCAAAAAGATATTTAACACACACAAAGGGTTTTAAACATCTTAGAGGTTATAGATATGCGTAACTACTTACTTATTTTATCTTCATTGTTATTTATTGCTTGCTCCGATGACAATGGGTTTCTAGGAAAATCAGAAACAGCAGATGCCATAGCTAACATCGAAGCGACAACATCATCTGATGCCGAAGGGGTCGAATCGGAGAATATCTTAGCTAACGTCGAGGACGCAGTAGAAAATGAAAGCGAGGCTCCTGGTGAAACTCCTGCTGGAGATCAACCCGTAGACGCAAAACAACCAAAAGATGATTATGACGATGATGATGACGGAGACGATGATGATGACGACAAGGACTACGATAGTGATGATGATGGCGACGATGGCTATGACGATGACGACAACGATGATTCCTATGACGACAACGATGATGATGATCTGAACGAAGAATTTTCAGCTTGCAATGATGCTAGCAACTTTCAAGCCATAAAGATTAATGGCAATGAAGGAAATACAACTGTTAGGACAGATCAGTTTTTCGCGGCTAAAATAACCGGAAACCGTTCTTTTCTGAATCTTAACGTATCATCTGAAGTTGCGGGTGCAACTCTTAACGGGATCTGTTTGGACTTAAGAGGTCAAGAGTCAGTCGCCAACATTAATCTCTCAATGAATATCGAGAAACTTCAGATCATCACAAGAGGAAACAGTGGCAAAGTCACGATCAACATCAAAGAAGGCTATAGTATTAGTCAAGTCCTGGAAGATCAAAAAGGAAAAGGAGTCGTGTCCGTAAATGTTATTCCGGCCGCCTAGAGGTCCTTCACAAATGGGTAGACGCCATGCAACTATCGAATTTAGTATCTACCTTTAAAAACCATTCTATCGGGACAACAGAGTGAAAGCCGATCTTGAGTTAGCTTAAATTGATACATGCTTTCATTCCTGAATCCTTAACATAGATACCTCAATCTGGTTCATGTAATCTCGATCAATTACTTTGATCGAGATTTTTTCGTAGGTATTCTGAGGCGCCTGCCTTCATCACAGCTTCAATCTTGCAGATATATTCGCTGGGTTTGTGCTCAACAATATGGGTAGACAGGGTTGAGACGATGCTTGATATGGATTTGAGAGAGATTTCGGATCCAAAGGTCTTCCAGAAATCAAGCTGAATTTTTCTTTGGCTTTCGGTATCGCTACTTGGCACTAACCGGTCCCCATCGAGAAAAAAACCAGCACCCACTCCGTAGGTATACCCCAACTTTACGATAAGTTTCTTTGCAGCATTCTCCACAGATTGGTTCTCATCGCCTAATACAAGCTGCCCAATAGCCTCGGATTCATCAGCTGTAGGGGGAATCTGAGGCCCAATATCATCTTTATTCTCGATCCTATAATAGCGATCGCCTATTTTGCTTTGAATATAGTCATGAAACTGTTGATCCCCTAGCCTGGGCTGAGAGAAAGCATAAACTGACTCAACTTTCTGCCCGAGAGATAAGGCATCCAAAGAGAAAAGAGTGGCCATCATCGCCCCTCTCGAATGACCGGTAAAAATCAACGGTTTGTTGCCACCTCCGTGATCCAAAATCAGCTGCCTAATTTTTTTTCTTGTCCTCAGATAGGCATCAAAAACACCTCGGTGAGCCTGTCCTGCAAACCCTTCGGCTTCGACCTGAGCAAACATCGCATTACTTATGTTTTGGGTGAGAGTCTTGGTGCCGCGAAATCCCACCAAAACAAAGTCTTCATGCTCAGCGACATAAACGCGGACTCCATACCACCACTGGGACCATATTTTATGCTTTCTGAACCCCCAGGTTTCGAGCTGCTGCTTGATTTTTTTCTTTGGTCTTAGCTGACTTAGGTAAGCGCTGTGAATCATAAGATAGACGTTTTCTAAGTCAAAGCCTTTACGTCTATCAAAGACTACAGGCGGAAAGGCTGTGGAGCATTCGGGGGGGCAGTAAAACCCGATCGCTAGTAAAGGATACTGCAGCACTGGCCCCAGACGAGCTGAGCTCAGAGTCAGTATGTTTACAGGAGCTCAAAGCTGTAACCATCAACAGAATCAGCAGTACACGCATGATCACCCTATGGTCGTCAGGTTACGGGAAATGGCGCTTCACTTAAAGTTTTATCAAATTGGCGGGATCGTATCTACGGGTTTTGGATCGAGCCCTTCCTGGGCTCGACTTAGTGTCTTTTTAAGATCCCCTAAGCAACCGAGGTACTAAGGTTTGCGAAAGCTCACACGATTTTTTTGTTTTGGGTAAACGTCTTTGAGGAGCTCGTGCTTTAACGTGTCGCGGCTTTTGTCGAACAAAAAAGGCGCTTCCAAGAACATCACGGTCTCCTGAACACCCCGCTGAGCACCAACCCAGTTAAGCTTGACCTGTTTGCCATGACGCAACCAAAGGATTTTTTTTGAAACGTAAGACTCCAGGGCAAAGTCCTCGTTACAACGAGGACTTCCACTGGTTTTCATTTGATTCTTACATAGGATTTTGACAACAGGATCGAAATCATGGTTGAAGACCTGGACAGCGATCTCAGATCGCTTGGTTCGCGGATTATCTTCTACGGTAGCCGTACTCATAGAGTACTGGTGACCGAAAAGATCCATCGTCGTCAGCCAGCAACAAAACACAAAACTTAATCTCAATATCGGTGTCATCGCAATCATCAGTGACTCGCCTTTACAGCATCGGCCTTGGCTGTCTCGCTGCTTTTTTGCTCTTCTGCTTTCTTCTCGTCTTCAGGCACTAGAGTCATATCTTTCATCAAATTGCGGCTGCGTTTTCTCTTATACACTTCCAAACGCGTCTCAAATGGTTTCCTAGGAAAATGGTTATTATAGGTGTCTACATCTGCTGTTTCCCAATAGGGATCAACAACAGCACTTACGAGCTCTTCATCGGTTATCACCATAGTTTTTACGGCTTGGGGGCTCATACGCCAGATTTCTGCTGGCATCCTTCGAATTTCTTTCTTACCACTCTTATAGCCCAACTCCAAAATAATTGGCATGACCAGGCCACCTTTGTTCGAAAAGGAAAACTGATAAAAGTTTTTCTTCGAAAGCAAAACTTCTTTTTCCTCTGGCTTTAGTGTTTTGACCAGCTTGTCAAAAGCCTTGCGATCTTTATCGGTGACAGTAAACTCATCATATTCATTATAAAAGTCTAATAACTCGGGGAAGTCATCAGTCCTTACGGCAATATTTTGATTGCGCTGTTTTGTGATGGATAGAGGCTCACTGGCTTTTTTCTGTCTTTGAATTGGCCGCTCAACCGTCTTGTTCTGAGTGTCCACAGTAAAGTGTTGAATCTCATCGAGACTAATATCGACGTGATCTGTCGAATAGAACCAACCGCGCCAGAACCAGTCTAAGTCAACGCCAGAAGCATCTTCCATGGTGCGAAAAAAGTCTGCAGGCATCGGCCGTTTAAACTTCCAGCGCTGCGCATATTCACGAAAAGCGAAGTCAAAAAGCTCACGACCTAGGATGGTCTCCCTCAGTACATTAAGTGCCGTCGCTGGCTTACCATAGGCATTGTTACCGAACTGCCAGACAGATTCTGAGTTTGTCATGATGGGAACTTGATTCTCGCTTGCCATATATTTTGTCATATACCTTGGGTCACCACGGCGCGAGGGGTAGTTTTCTTCCCATGTTTGCTCGGCTAAAAATTGAACAAATGTGTTGATACCTTCATCCATCCAAGTCCACTGCCGCTCATCGCTATTAACAATCATAGGGAAATAGTTGTGACCAACCTCGTGGATAATGACAGAGATTAAACCGTACTTAGTCCGCCTAGAATAAGTCTTCTTACCAGTCTTTTTATCCTTTTCCGGCCTTGGGCCATTAAAAGTGATCATGGGGTATTCCATACCACCCACCGGCCCATTAACGGAAATAGACGTGGGGTATGGGTAATCGAAGGTATACTTGTTGTACTCTTCGATGGTATGGATGATGGCGTGGGTTGAATAACGACTCCACAAGGGCTCTCCTTCGTTTGGGAAATAAGACATGGCCATCACATCTTGATCACCGCTTTTGATACCTTGAGCATCCCAAGCAAATTTAGCCGATGAAGAGAAGGCGAAATCACGAACATTCTTTGCTTTGAACCGCCACGTTTTTGTCCCGCTAGCTTTTGTCTTTTCGTTTTCGAGGGCCTCTTCTGGAGTGATGATAAACATCGGCTTTTTTGCGGTCCGCGCTTCTTTGAATCGCTTACGCTGTAGAGAGGTCATGACCTCACTTTGGTTTTGAAGTACTCCCGTTGCAGCCACGACATGATTGTCAGGTACTGTAATGCTGACATCGTAATCGCCAAATTCTAGAGCGAACTCACCGCGTCCTAAAAACTGCTTGTTGTGCCAGCCTTCGGTATCCGAATAGGCTGCTAACCTTGGAAAAAACACAGACAGCTGGTAGATCTTATGGGGCGAGTTTTCAAACTCCTCGTATCCAAACCGCCCGCCTATCTCCTTTTGGTTATGCAGAATAAACGACCATTTGATGGTAAAGGTTGTGCTGCGCGTCGGTCGCAACGGACGTTTGAGGTCAACACGAAGTAGGGTCTCGTTAATAACGTGAGGAATATCCTTGCCGTTCTCGTCACGGACATAGTGTATTTTGTAGTCAGCGTCGAAAGACTGCTCACCTAACATCCGCCGTAGTCCCCAAAAACTGACCTTCTCCTGGGACAATCCTGGCTGGGCCAAGACTTTTTGTGACAATGGGTTCCTTGAGTTTGACTCAATATGCAGCCATAGATACTTTAACGAGTCAGGGCTTTTGTTATGGTAGGTGATGGTCTCAACACCTTCGATCCTATTGGTTTCCTCGTTCAGAGTCAGGTCCATGTCATAGTCAACCTGTTGCTGCCAATACCTGACTCCAGGTGCCCCTGACGCATTGCGATAGTCGGTGGGTGTAGGTAGAACCTCCTCCAACTGACGAAACTTGTCTTCAAATGGCATTTTCTGCTCAGCTATGGGGACCCGCTTAGGGATGGACCCAAAAGACAGTGTCGCTACAAACAACGACAAAACGAAGAGAACTCGATTACGAATGCACATATTGGTAAACTCCTTGGTAGGCTTCAATTTCCCGTCTATATAGCACCTCCGAAAAAAATTATCTGTAGAAAATTATAATGAAAGCATGACCTAATCTCAGGCCCGTTCGTCTTGGCGCATGAAAACAGCGCCATATTAACTACATTCTTCAAAATATACTTTTCAGCTAGCTATCTTGTCGTGCATTTACGCCAAGATAAGCCAAACCGATGACTTGAAAGGTCGCCACCACCTAACTGCATAAAGCCCTCCGCGCCTCTGTGCTCACGGCGCGATACCCTCTTCAAACTATAAGCGAGGCTGATATTATAGGTAAAATCCCGGCCGCAAGGTGACCAGAACCCTTGCTCAATCCCCAAATCATTCTCAGAAGTGCCTTCTGTAAAAATCGGCCCAAACACGGTGTCAGTAAACGTCGTATCAGGATACAGATAGGCGACGTAAGTCTTAAGGCGGACGTCGGCTCTAAGCCCCTCGTCCAATTCCAAAGTCCGATCGAAGGCAAATGAGTTTAAGGAAAACTGCCAAGTATCGTTCGCCGGTATACGAAGATTGATCAGGCAGTTTGACCTCGAGTACCGAGCGCTTATACCTGGTCCGATCACTAGTTCAGGCGTATTTGTATTGATCATAAGCCGGCCTGAGCTTGAGTAAACATCTAGGGTACCCTCTGGGCAGGCAGACCCAAAACTACGCACCTCCTCTACGATGAACTCAGGAGGACTGAGGTCGCTTTGGGCATCAACCGCCTTTGGAGCCAAACTACTTGACACTGCTAGGAACAAAACACTGATAATCATCATCGTCTCCTTATCGTGGATTCATGTACTCAGAACTAGAACGCACGAGACAAGGTTTTGCTCCATAAGATTTTCAAAGATCTTACGTTTAAGGGAAATTTTTTGACGTTAATTGGGGAATTCAGCTTTAGGTAGGCATTTATGGACACAATTATGAAAAAACGGACCCCGTCATCGGGGAAGAGATTGACGTCGAGGCCCGCCTGATACTCACTATTTGCAGTTGGAGAACGTCCAATCAGCTAGGAGTGTACCTGTGTGATGAGAACTCGTCGCTGACGAGTTGGCTTTCCAAAGCTCAACCTGAAGTTTATCGCCTCTAGGCTTAGCAAAAACATGGGAATAAGATACTTGCGATTGAATGGCAACGTAACCTGCATACTCACCATTATCAAAGGCCCGATTAATGGGAATAAGTACCCGATCGCGACCAGCATAATAATCAGACACCGCGCCCGCCTCGACAAAGTAGTCGATGATAGCAGCGTTGTTGATTTCTAGATTTCTGATAATAGTCAATTGTCCAAAACGACTGAATCGCTCAACCTCAACAAGTTTTGCATCACCCTGATCACAAGATATGACCGTTTCAGCAGCAGAGGCTTGGTATCCAAACATAAGGGCTAAAGCTGTTAGAATTGATTTTGTCATCCGATTCTACATGTTTAAAGTGTGTTTTCTCCGGTGTATAGATCCGGTAATTGAAGTCATTTTTTGACCTGGCGGGATGTTATTCTGACTTACTATTGGCGTACAGCCCTAGTCTGAATACTCCGGAAAAATTCTTTGACCAGCCGGTATACCCGCACTAAGCAGTCAGGGAATATAGAAAATCAGCTTAAGCAGACTATGACAAGACCCTAAAACGATAAGGAAAGTGGCGACTAAGACATCATATGTACCCGTAATCATTGGATATCTAAATTACTAGCTTATTAGTTCTCGCTAGCAAACCGACAGCCCACAAAAGTCTGAAAATCACTCGAGGGCCTCATACTTGAATCGGTATCTCAAACCATCTATGCTGTTTTGTCTGTTCCTGCAGCTAGTTAGCATCGCAAAGATAGGCAGCGCTCAAGAGCGACCAAGCCCGACGATCATTCAACCCAAGGGACTAACCCAACTGGCACAAAACTGGACGATCACGTCTCAGCTTTTCAAAAAAGACAACCAAGCACAAACTTGGAAAAAAATTAAAGAGGATAAACTCGACTCCCCCATCACAACTCCCATTAGGATCGGCGACAACGCTGAATTAAAAACAGTGGTCCGCTATCAAATTCAATTAGAAAACCGCGAGAACGTTAGAGATCTGATGCTGTGGCTACCCAATCCACTTGGACACGTTGATGTTACTGTCAATGGCGAAAACCTATACAAACGAGGCCAAACACTTGACAATGGGTTTAAGCTAGGTCGAGGCGATGCTTTTATAGAGCTACCGCAGGCAGAGTCTTATGCAATTACGATCGATGTCGATAACAGCGGTTACACCCCACGAGGAGCCGGGTTCTATATCACGCCAGTCGTTGGTACCGAGCTTGCTGTTATGAAAAAGCATAACGGCCACATTCAACGTGATTACTTTCTTCTCGGACTGATATCAATCGCTATGTTTTACCATCTACTATTATTTCTCCTGCGCCACGAAAATCGAAGTACCCTCGTATTTGCTGGTTTTTGTGCAGCCATCGGATTTAGAATGCTTTTTGCATCCGACGGACGCATACTTCTGAATAGCGATACGGTGTCTCCATTTTATTCCTATATGATAGAAAATGCCCTCGGCGTGATCGCTACTTCATTTATGGTTCTATTTCCAACTTATATCATCCGTGGCGAGAGTTTTTGGAAACTACGTTTTTCGCGCAAAGGCGCTCGCATCTTGGCAATGATTGGGATTTGTGGCACCTTGATTGCTCTTGTACCCAATGCTGTGGTCAGCGATATTGGGATGAACATCATGCAGGTCAATGTTTTATTTTTGATTCTGTTAATTATTCCCTGGCTGTTTCTGGCAACCTTTCGCGGGCAACCTCAAGCTATCCTAGTGTTGGTCGGTTATCTCAGCCCAGCCGTCACTGCAGTCACAGACATTTCCTTCTATTTTTTGAAAATTGATCTTCAAACCCTTCCCTTTGGTACCTCTCTATTTATATGCACCCAAGCTGCCATGCTATCGGTTCGATTTAATAAGCTCTTTGATGAAGTCGACGACTTAAATGAAAATCTAGAAAATAAGGTCATTGCCAAAACAAGAGATATCAAATCAACCCTCGATAACCTTCCTCAAGGGGTATTTCGGATCATAAAAGACGACGATAATCTCGTCGTGGATGATGAGTTTTCCAGAGCCTTATCTGATTTGTTAGGAACAACTGATATCGGTGGCCGTGACCCTTTCGATCTTCTTTTTGAGCGATCGAGTCTCAACGAAGTCGAACGTTCTGGTATAAAAACAGTACTAGATGGTTCCTTAGGTGAAGATATCATGCAGTTCGAGGTTAATAATCATCTTCTTCCAGCAGAATTCAGATTAGACGGTCCAATCCTTGAAGTGGATTGGGCCCCAATTTTGGATCAAGACGAAATGATAACGAGGATACTCTGTATCGTAAAAGATGTAACTGCCATGCGAGCCCTCCAGGAGACGGCGCAGCAGGAAAGTAGATATGCATCGATAATTACTGAAATCGCTCGAGTGAAATCATTTGCTAAAGTCAATGATTTTCTTGAAAATGCTGCCACCTATATCAAGGGAGCCTTGGTTGACATCGATGAGAAACATATCGTTTTTCGAAACCTACATACGTTGAAAGGTTTGGCTCTAACCTTCAACTTCAAACGAATTAGCAACCAAACCCATGAAGCGGAATCATTTGTGCAGAATTTACCCGCAAACCAGATGCCAAAAGCTGAAGCCAAAGTTAGAGAAAAAATAGATGCCATTGAGGAGATTATCAACGAGTACCGGAAAGCTCTGGACGGACTCTTCGCCAATGATGAAGGCGCCATTCCCGTCCAGAAACAGGAGCTGATGGATGTTGGCGAGGATGTCATGCATGGTAATATCAAAAGCGCCGTTCAAAGAATCATCTTCCTCTACGAATACAACATTGCAAAAATTCTCGAAACCGAAATTCAGTCCATTGCAGGCCTAGCCAAAAGACTCGGCAAAGAGCCGCCCAAAGTCGAGATCGTCAACGACAACTTTGTCATTGATACTAAGACATCTCAAGTCATCAAAAAATCCTTTATTCACCTTCTGCGCAATTCTATGGATCACGGCATTGAAACCGCCAGACAAAGAGAAAAAGTGGGGAAAGATCCTATCGGTTCTATCACCATTGAAGTCAGCAAATGGGAAGATTACCTTAGGTTGGTTTTCTCCGACGATGGTCGAGGACTCGATATGGAGGCTATCAAAGAAAAAGCCATCGCCAGTGGCCTAAATCCGGAGGCTTCACCCGAAGACCTAGCTGAGGTGATTTTCCAGTCTGGTGTGTCCACTGCTACAGCGGTAACTGATATTTCCGGGCGTGGTGTTGGTATGGAGGCTGTGAAGAAATTCATTGAAATCGAAGGAGGTCACGTGGAACTTAAGATAGATGACGTGATCAATGGTCGCGCAAAACTATCCTTTATCATCGATCTACCTTTCACGAAAGACATGAAAGAAATCGATTCACTCATAGCTTAGTATAATAGGGAATTGCAAATAAAGACGGGCGAGACGGACCAAGAGGCAGCCACTCTAGGTGAACTACCTCTTAATTAGGCCTGCATCGAACTAGTTTGTAACTACGTGACGCAAGAAGCTAGCAAGGGCTTCTGTCTTTGAGTGAACACCAACACGGATGTTAATGTTTTTCAAATGAATCCTAACAGTGTTAGGTGAGATTCCTAGGCTAGAACTGATTTCTGCACCCGAAGTGTTACCTTGGACAAGTTGCTCCAAAACATCTTTTTCTCTTCGGCTTAGTTCGTGCTTAGAAGAAAACTCATTAATTTTCGGCTGAAGGGTTTGTAATAAAGTCACCCCAATCTCCTTTTTGCTCGATGGGAGGCTATCACTGCCTTCCCGTTGTTCCATCACCCGGACAATAGCCGAAAAGAATAAGTAATGCAAGCATTTTGACTTATTTTATACGACTAACTTAAAAGAATTGGATAAATCTAATTATTTCAACCATTTAGACCTTTAGTAGGGGTGATAGGTTTCTACCAAAAAGCAGTATTCCTTAGCTTGTTTTTGCTAAAAAATCGTGGATTGACCGTCTTAAGGCAGAAAGCAGAAGGCCCTTGTGTTGGAAAAAGTCTCGATTACCTAAAATTACCGGTTAAACACCCGAATTGAGAGTAGGGGGTTTTTAAGGTGACAATCAATCTACAGGCCAAACGTGTCGCTATGATTTATAGCTTATTGCTGATGGCTCTCTACGCGGTAGACGTAAGGGCAATGGAAGAGGCTGCGTGGCCAACGATTGATCTGAGAGACCATATAGCTGAAGAGGGCGCATCCTTGGTCCTAGAGGGCCATGTTGGATTTTTGCCTGAAAAGTTCTCAGATGATGGTAATCCGCCTATAGACTTTGCCAATCATGCCGAAATCTTAAGTTTTCGAGATGGTTTTGGCTCGAGGTCCCATCGTCACGGCAGCTTCTGGTTTCGTCTCAAACTACCAGAAAATGCGCCTTCGGCCCTGATTCTCGAATTCAAACGTGTTGCCGTTTATGAATTATTCGTCAATGGAAAGTCCTATGGAGGCCACGGCACCCTAAATACTAAAGAAGGCCCTACAAAGTGGAACTTTAAGCGAGGGATTCACAGCATTCCTATCGATTCGGATGCCCTCGACATTGTTATCAATGCATCAAGCTTTCATATCTCACCAGCACAGGGACGCATGTTTCCTTTAAAGCTGATATGGGGCACCAAGTCACACCTCAAACGCATTGACTTAACTGAGATTATCGATTTTTCCGTTTTTTGCCTCGCGGCATTCATGGTTTTTTACCACATCATTTTGGGCTTTAGCCAAAAAGGTCATCGTGCTCCCTTCTGGTTTGCCGGAATATCGCTTTCTTGCCTATGTCATCTCATAGCGTATTCTAAGTTTTTTCTAGCCTTCACTTGGGTGGAATCCTGGCCAGAGCTTTCTTTATTTTTGACCAACCAAGCGCCAGTCTCACTTAGTATTAGCATGATATTTTTCCTTTGGGCGCTGTTTCCTTCCTTAGCCCCAAAAGCAAGCTATAACCTACGACTACATAAGCTATGGGTGACCATAGGCCTACTGTTGTTAAGCTCCCTACTGCTGTTACCCTACCAATTGTACAGCCATCTCATGGGGATACATCGGTTATATCTCTGTCTCAGTATGCTAGTCAGTATTGTCATTATCATAAAAGCCTGTTTAAACCGTCTGCCAGGTGCCGGATTGATTGCTTGGGGAGGCATCACCGTTGCGGTAAGTACAATTTTACAAATTTTAAGCCTTTATGGTTTTTTCAGTTTTCACTTTCCTTGGGCCTCGTTTTCGTTCTTCGTCTTTCTGAGTTGTCAGGCAGCTGCTATCGCCATTCGCTTTAGCCGAGCCTTCGTTGAGCTAGAAAAATCCGAACGGGAAATCGTCGGTCTCAACCATGAATTAAAACAGCACCTACAGGATCTAGATCAAAAAGTCATCGAACAAACCTTCGAAATCAAGACTATTTTGGAAAGCTTAAATCAAGCTGTCATTGTATTCGACGAGCAAGGCAACAAGATCGGGGAGGACTCTCCCTATACGAAAGGTATATTTGGCCAACAAAAAAACCATATCCGAGACTTTTTTACTGACAGTGATCTAACAAACGATCAAAAATCTCAGATCGAATCCGTTATCAATATGTCTATAGGCAGTAATCGTATTGGTTTTGAATCCTGTGCACTTTCCCTGCCGCAGCGAATTTTGCTTAAACGCGGTAACGAGGATAGGGTTCTAGAAATTACTTGGCAACCAATCGTCAACGAGAAAGATGAGACAATAAAAATATTGGTTAGTTTTCGTGACATAACACAGTTCGAGCGGATGCAGCAAGACAGTTTACTGCAAAGAACAGAGGTAGCGGTTCTCATGGAATTATTAGCTACCCCGTTATCATACTTGCATACCAACTTTAAAGTGATAGAATCCTCTGCCGAGGCCATAAGAAGTTGTTGCCGCTCCGAGGACCCTGAAATCATGTTTACGCTGCAACGTGATCTTCACACTCTAAAGGGTAATGCTCGAGTTCTTGGCTTAAAACGTTTAGCTGACGCTAGTCATGACTTAGAGCAGATCATTGCCACAGAGAATATTAAAACCCCATCTAATGTGAGGAATCACTTTAAAAAACTTGATGCCGAATTGAATTTTTATAAAAACGTTATCAGAGAAAAAGTAGCTCATCCAACTCATGAGACTATAAGTATAGATAAAGATACTGGTCTTGAAATTCTCAAGACCCTAAGTCAGGCTAATACATGCTCGAAGGAACTGATTGACAAACTTTCTTTTCAGCTTATTAATCGTATCGATGCCATACTTAAGGCTGAAATCCATGATTTACCTAGTCTATCCAGCGTTTCAGGAAAATTACCGCCTACCATTGAATTTATCGGCAAAGAAACACCGATACCGGAATTTTTGAATCCGACTATCATAAAAGTCTTCAGTCATCTATTCAGGAATTCCATAGCTCACGGCATTGAAGCCGCTGACCAAAGAACAGCTCATGACAAACCCCCTGCTGGGCATATTTCCATTCACATCAAAAAATTCACTGATTCTATAAGCCTACATTATAGCGATGATGGGGCGGGGTTAGATATAAACAAGATCCGTAGTAAAATCGAGTTGGAAAACAATACTGCCATAGACACAAAAGAGATTGTGAGAAACATATTACGTCCTAGCTTTAGTACGAGCGAAGAGGTTACTGATATCTCGGGGCGCGGTATTGGAATGTCAGCAATTGTCAGTTACGTTGAAGAGCTTGGAGGCAGGTTTGAGATCGTATTTGACGAAAAATTTGATAAAAACCCTCCTGAATTTCTGCCAGTTAAGTTCAAAATTAGTTTACCATATACGAAAACATCTCGAGTAGCCTAGGCATCGGACCAAAGAAAAACCACCATTCGAGAATGTAAGAATAGGGCGACATGCTGCAGACTCTATGAAAACAGCACATAGTTTCGTTTTTGAAGGACAAGTTTTAAAAGTAAAAATAACAGCAATAAATTTCTTGCAATCTAAAAGAAACCTGCTATCTCTATTAATAGGACTAAAAAACAACGAGCCAGAAAACGGACTCTTATTTGATGCAAAATATTATTGTGAACATTGTAGTCATCCTCGTGGTACTCCTTAGCGAACAAGAGACCTAGGTGCTGCATCATTCCAAACGCAAAACCCAGGTCGAACAAAGACCTGGGTTTTTTAGTTTTAGGAGACATTTCATGGATCATCAGGGATCAATATTACCCATTAGTCATGAACTTAAGACCTCAATATCACTTTATAAACGACCCGAAAACTTGGGATTTGGCTCTTCGATAGCGCCGATCATGTTGATGTCAAAATTCACTAAGGGGCGCTGGCAAGAGCCTCAGATTCAACCTTATGGACCGATTCCCATGGCCCCAGCCGCCAAGGTATTCCACTACGGCCAACAAATCTTTGAGGGAATGAAAGCCTTTCGACGCAATGATCAAGATCCCTTCCTATTCCGTCCTAAAGAGAATTACGACCGATTTGTAAGATCTGCCAGGCGCATGTGTATGCCTGAAGTTCCAGAAAATCTTTTTATGAGCAGTCTTAAGACATTAGTCCATTATTTAACCCCCATAATTCCTCAAAGAGAAAATGAGTCGTTATACTTACGTCCGATGATGATTGCTACAGAAAGTGGTCTGAGTCTAAAAAGTTCGGGCGACTATCTTTTTTTAATCATTGCGGCTCCATCTGCTGAGTATTTTTCTTCGGCGAAAGTCCGAGCACTCATCGAGCGCGAGGATTGTCGGGCTAGCCCAGGTGGTACCGGAGCCTTTAAAGTTGGCGGAAACTATGGCGCTTCCATTCAATCCGGAGTTAAGGCTAATGCCTTAGGCTTTCAACAAACACTTTGGTTGGATGCTCGGCAACAGCGTTATATCGAAGAGTTCTCCGGCATGAATTTTTTTGCAGTGGTCAATGGTGAGCTATGGACTCCAGAGCTCACCGACACAATTTTGCCCGGGATTACGAGAGACTCAATCATCAAAATGGCAAGGCATAAAGGAATGATTGTGAGAGAGTTTCCCATTGATATCGATGAGTTGCTTAATCTGGTAAGCAAAAACATTTGTCGGGAAATCTTTGCCTGCGGCACGGCTGCTGTTGTCACTCCGATATCTGAATTGGGAGAGTCCACAGGCACGACCTATCGATTGGCAGAGAGTTTTGGCGAGGTGACTCAGAAGCTATCTGAGACTATTCGAAGCATTCAGCAAACAGGTAAATGTGAGCAGTTTGATTGGGTGATGCCAATTGCCCGAGACCAAGGTGATGGTCACCTATCAGCCTCTAACGAACCGCAAAATTCCATGATAGCGGCATACTAGGAGACTTCATGACGACTCAATGGAACTGCTCACTTGCTCTACTCAAAACTTTAGAAGCATCTGGCGTTGAGTATATTTTTGGCTATCCTGGGGGAGCTGCGATTAATCTATTTGATGCTCTACCAGAGACCTCCATTCAACTTATCCTATCGCGACATGAACAGGGCGCTGTTCATATGGCTGATGGCTACGCGCGAGCTAAGAATAAATTGGGTGTTGTATTAGTTACTAGCGGGCCAGGGGCATTAAATACCGTAACTGGAATCATGACAGCACAAATGGATTCCGTCCCCCTGCTTGTCATTTCCGGTCAGACCAATAGCGAGAATCTTGGTAAGGATGCCTTTCAAGAAACAGACGTATATGGTGTAACCATGCCACTCGTCAAGCATTCCTACCTGCTGTTAGATGAGACTAAGGTCGTAGAGACCACATCGGAAGCTATGACCATTGCTATGAACGGGAGACCTGGTGCCGTCGTCATTGATATCCCCAAGAATATTTCGGGTCGGCCTTATACGGGACGCTTCGATCGCGAACTCAAGAGTAGGATTCATGTCACAAATCCCCTGATCCCACATCAGGACGATATCAAAAGGCTATCAACACTATTTGAGTCTTCCAAGCGACCTCTTATATTAGTGGGTCATGGCGCAATTTTGAGCCGAGCCTTTTCAGAGGTGAAAAGCCTTATCACCCGCCTCCAAGCTCCTCTTACTAACACCCTACTTGGGAAGGGAGTGTTTCCCGAATCCGACCCCCTTAATTTGGGTATGCTGGGGATGCATGGAACGGCCACAGCCAATTATGCTCTTACTCGATGCGATCTCATCGTGTCTTTTGGAAGTCGTTTCGATGATCGTATTTCGGGTGATGCAAAGAGATTTTGCTCTCAGGCTAAAATCGCCCATGTGGATATCGATTTAGGCGAAATCGGGAAAACAGTAAGGACAGATTTAGGGATTCGAGGTGATATTAAAGAAACCATTCGTCGTCTCCTACCCAGTCTTAAACCGCAGAATACTAGCAGTTGGCTAGCAGAGCTTGCAGATTATAGAGATGATCATCCCCTTTATATCAGGCGAAACCATCTTCACGCAGAAAACGTCATTGAGTGCATGAGTCGATTAACCCGTGGCAAGGCTATTGTCACCACCGACGTTGGTCAGCATCAAATGTGGGCTGCTCTGTATTACCATGTAAACGCACCCGATAGCTGGCTTTCCTCTGGGGGTGCAGGAACCATGGGCTTTGGTATGCCGGCTGCCATCGGCGCGCAACTCGCAGAACCCGAAAAAACAGTCATTTGTATTTGCGGTGACGGCGGGTTTCAGATGACCCAATCAGAATTAGCCACGGCGGCGATACATAAGCTCCCCATCAAGATTGTCATCATTGATAACAAATGCCTGGGAATGGTCCGTCAGTGGCAAGAACTATTCTATGATAATCGCGAGTCAGGCATCTCACTCGATGGGAATCCCGATTTCGTTAAACTCGCTGAAGCCTATGGCATAAAGGCTTTTTTTATCGATAGTCTAGATCACTGCGAGTCGGAAATAACCAAAGCTTTGGTTTACGATGATGGACCTTGCCTCATTCACGTTGAAGTGGAACGAGACGAAAATGTGTTTCCGATGATCCCTGCTGGAAAATCGGCTGAAGATATCATTTTACAGCAACCAGAAGAGGGCTTGGAAAAGCCTCATGGGAGTACATAATGGCCCTGGAGAAGGAAAGCGTCGCAAAATCAACAATAGTGACCAGATCCTGTCCCGAGGATGGATTGATTCGCTACCATGCTGCCGTCAAAGCCAAAAATACACTAGGCATTTTAAATCGTGTCCTCCTCAAGCTGACTCGCAGGGGCCTCAATGTTGAATCACTAGATTTTAAATCTGAGACAACGGATCTTGTCAGTATCGACTTTGTATTCGCCAGTGGTGAATCCCAGGCTCGCGATCTTTTCCACGATATACTCAAAATTTACGATTCCCTTAGGGTTGAATTAAAACCTATCTTAACCAACCATACTACATCGACAATGGAAGGAAGCCATCATGTCATCGAACATCTACTATGAAAATGACGCAGATTTAAATCTCATCAAAAACAAAAAAGTCGCTATCATAGGCTATGGAAGTCAAGGTCATGCCCATGCACTAAATCTAAGAGACAGTGGGGTCGATGTTTCTATCGGACTCTTGGATGAGAGTAAATCCCGCGTCGTGGCAAAAAAGGATGGATTTGAAGTCTTAACCCCTTTAGAGGCAACTATTTGGGCGGACCATATCGTATTATTGACCCCCGATGAAAGTCAAAAAAATGTTTTCGCAACGATACAGTCAGAGCTGAAAGAAGGCAAGAGTCTCGGCTTCGCCCATGGATTCAATATTCATTTTGAAAAAATTATCCCTCCCGACCATGTACCCGTTATCATGGTAGCTCCCAAAGGGCCGGGACATATGGTGCGCCGAGAGTTCCAAAAAGAGAGCGGAGTCCCCTGCCTCGTCGCTATAGCAGCTGATCCGTTTGGAAATGCAAAGGACTTTGCCCTGTCTTATGCAAAGGCCATTGGCGGAACCCGAGCCGGCGTGGTGGAAACCACCTTTCGCGAAGAAACCGAAACAGACCTTTTCGGAGAGCAAGCTGTTTTATGTGGAGGTCTAACGGCACTCATTAAGGCCGGATTTGAGGTACTTGTAGAAGCAGGCTATAGTCCCGTGATGGCTTATTTCGAATGCCTCCATGAAATCAAGCTGATCACCGATCTTATTTACGAAGGCGGTATTAGTAATATGCGTCAGTCGATATCAAATACAGCAGAGTATGGAGATGTCACTGTCGGTCCACAGATCGTCGATAGCGCTACAAAAGAACGGATGCGTAGCATATTGAGTCAGATTCAATCAGGTAAATTTGCCAGCGATTGGTTGGAGGAAGCCCAATCGGGATACCCAGAGCTTTCAAAGCTTCGCAAACTGGGACGCGAGCATCTTATTGAATCGATTGGTCAAGATATTAGACGGAAATTTCGGTACTCACCTGAAAGTCAGTCGGGAGAGTGATCGTGTCTAATCAAAATGATGGGTTAAACAAATATAGCAGGCATATCACCCAGCCCAAAAGACAAGGAGCATCCCAGGCGATGCTTTATGCTACCGGGTTCACTGAAGAGGATATGGCCAAACCACAAATCGGTATCTGCAGCAATTGGTATGAAGGCAATCCTTGTAATATGCACCTACAGGATTTGGCTGCGAAAGCTAAAAAGGGGATCAAAGACAGTGATCTAGTTGGGCTTCAATTTGCTTCCATCGGGGTCAGTGATGGCATTTCCATGGGAACTAGCGGCATGAGCTTTTCTCTTCAATCCCGAGATTTGATCGCGGATTCCATCGAAACCGTTGTGAGTGCCCAATGGTATGACGGTTTAATTGCAATACCAGGCTGTGACAAAAACATACCTGGTTCGCTGATAGCCATGGCGCGCCTTGATCGACCTAGCATACTCATCTATGGAGGCTCGACAGCCCCTGGCTCCTACCAAAACAAAAAGCTTGATGTTGTCTCAGCCTTCCAGAGCTACGGCGCCTATCTTCAAGGTGATATCGATAACACAGAACGCAAAGCCATCATAAAACGCTCCTGCCCGGGCGCTGGCGCATGTGGCGGCATGTACACGGCAAATACAATGGGCTCAGCGGCAGAAGCCCTTGGCATGAGTCTTCCGTACTCCTCATCAAATCCGGCCATCAGTACCGATAAGTTTGCAGAATCAGAATCTGTAGGTCACTACATGAGGCAACTACTGACTCTGGATTTAACACCCTCTAAGATCATGACGAGAAAAAGCTTTGAAAATGCTATCACTCTAATCATCGCCTTAGGAGGATCGACCAATGCCGTCTTGCATATGTTAGCGATTGCAGCGGCCGCCGAAGTAGAGCTGACCATCGAGGATTTTCAGCGTATTTCAGACAAAACACCACTTTTAGCAGACCTAAAGCCCAGCGGTCAGTATGTAATGACAGATTTACACCAAGTAGGGGGGACCCCAGGAGTTCTAAAGGTCTTGCTTGAACACGGCCTTCTGCACGGAGACTGTTTGACAATAACAGGTAAGACTATCGCTGAAAACCTAATGGATCTTCCCGATCTGACGGAGAATCAAAAGGTCGTCTACCCGCCCTCCACCCCCCTAAGTGAAAAAGGACATTTAAAGATTCTTAAGGGGAACCTAGCACCTCAAGGTGCTGTTGCAAAACTCACGGGAAAAGAAGGACGGTTTTTCTCGGGCCCAGCCAAGGTATTTGATGCTGAAGAGGACATGCTTCAAGCTCTCGAAAACCAGAATATTCACAAAGGGGACGTCGTTGTCATCCGGTACGAAGGACCAAAAGGTGGTCCCGGCATGCCTGAGATGCTAACCCCAACCTCAGCCATCGTGGGTGCAGGACTCCATAAAGATGTAGCTCTCATCACCGACGGACGATTTTCAGGAGGATCCCATGGATTCATTGTTGGACATGTTTGCCCTGAAGCGCAAGAGGGCGGTCCAATAGCTTACATTCAAGATGGAGATATCATCACGATTGACGGTGTGAACCTTACTATACAAGTAGATATCACAGAAGACCTTTTCCAATTGCGCAAGGAGTCTATGCCTCTAAAACCGATGAAACCTTATAAAGGGACTTTGGGTAGGTATATCAAGTCAGTAGGCCAAGCATCATTTGGCTGTTTAACCGATCAATAGAGTTTAATACTAATGGCCTCGCTTTATTTAAAGCGAGGCCAGTTTCTATCCAAGCGCTTGAATCACAGCATCAGTAAACTCTCTCGTCGATACATAATCATTGGGACTCAAATCCTTAGTCATACAGCCCGACTGCAGCACAGTGTCGATAGCCGCATCGATAGCATCTGCCTCTTCCGTTAGGGAGTAACTATAGCGCAAAGCTAATGCTGCACTTAACATGGTCCCTGAGGGGTTTGCTAGGTTTTTACCTGCAATGTCAGGGGCAGATCCGTGGACGGGTTCATATAGACCAACGCCCCCTTCCCCCAAAGACGCCGACGGTAACAACCCAAGGGAACCGCATAAAACACTAGCCTCATCGGATAGTATATCGCCAAACATGTTCTCCGTGACGATCACATCAAACTGTGCCGCTGATTGAATAAGATAAGCTGCGGCAGCATCAACTAAACAATGAGTGAGAGTAATTTCTGGAAACTCATTTGTCATGATTTTGTTCGAAACCTCGCGCCAAAAACGAGAGGTCTCCAGAACATTAGCTTTATCAATGGAACAGAGTTTGCCCCGACGCTGCTTAGCCATTTGCGCAGCCACCCTTATGACTCTCTCGATTTCATGCCTCTGATAGGCACAAAGATCACTAGCTTTGTCTATGCCTTTCGACTTTTCTCCAAAATAGATTCCTCCAGTCAGCTCTCGAACGACTAAGAGATCAACTCCCTCAAGATATTCAGACTTAAGAGGTGATGACTTGGACACAGCTGGGATATAGCGGATAGGCCTTAGGTTGGCAAATACCTGCAGCTTCTGACGAAGATCCAAGAGACCTTTTTCTGGGCGTTTGTCTCCAGGAAGATGATCCCAAGCGGGTCCCCCCACCGCCCCTAGCAACGTGACATCATTATTGTGGCATAAGTCTAAGGTATCATCAGGGAGTGGTTGACCTGTTTCATCATAAGCGGCGCCTCCGATCAGTCCATAGTCAAAATTCAATTTGTGATGGAATTTTTGGCCGACTACCTCCAAAAGTCTGACAGTTTGTTCGGTAACCTCCGGTCCAATGCCATCGCCCGGCAGAACGCACATGTTTAATTCCATAACCGCGCCTCCTCAAATTTTGAGATTCTATCGGAATACTCGAATATAAAGTCTAATTGATCTTTACCCTCTTGTAGGCAATGCTTAGCAAAAGCATCGATAGCAAAATTATGACAGGATCCATTTGAGAGACTGATACTCTGATCCTTTAGTGAAACACTTAACTCTAACCATGAGTACTGCCTCAGTTCCTGATAGAATGCTTTAGAAACCTCCACAGGTAGGATTCCATTTTTGATACAGTTGTTATAAAAAATATCTGCGAAAGAGCAACTAACTACAACCCTAATCCCCCAGTCTTTAATGGCCCATGGCGCATGCTCCCGAGACGAGCCGCAGCCAAAGTTTTCACCTGCCACTAAGATTTCAGCACCAATGGACTCTGCTTGATTGAGGATAAATTCCGGGTTTTCTGCGCCAGTTTTAAGATAAAGCCAGTTAGAGAAAAGGTATTTGCCAAGTCCTGAAGACGACGTCACGTCAAGGTACCTAGCGGGGATAATTTGGTCCGTGTCTACGTGGTCTCTAGGTAGGACAATCGCCTTACCCTGGAAGTCTTGAAATGCTTTCATATAGGTTTCCTTTCATGTCAAAGTGTTCTTGGATCTACGACTTTCCCAGCAATGGCAGCTGCAGCCGCCGTTATGGGGCTAGCTAGAAGGGTCTTCCCCTGAGGCCCTTGACGCCCCTGGAAATTACGGTTACTGGTACTCACCGCCAACTCCCCTGGTTTGAGATGATCGCCGTTCATGGCAATACACATGGAACAACTTGGTTGTCGCCACTGGGCACCTGCTTCTTTAAAAACTTGATCGAGCCCTAATGCCTCAGCCTCTCGTTTCACATCTTTTGATCCAGGAACAACCAACACGCGAGTATGCTTTGCCACTTTACGCCCCTTGAGAATAGAGGCAGCAGCCTTTAAGTCAGAAATTCTAGAGTTAGTGCAGCTTCCAATAAACACGACATCGATACTTTGATTCACTAGACTGCTACCGCTTTCTAATTGCATATAGTCTAAGGCCTTTGTCACCTCTGGATCGCCAAGACCATCAGGGACAGTCTCAGTCAAGGGGATAGCCATAGCAGGGTTTGTGCCGTAGGTGATCATCGGCTCAACATCCTCGGCCTGAACACTCACCTCCCGATCGAATGCTGCGTCTGGGTCTGATTTTAGCAAGCACCAGCGACTCAGCGACTCATCCCAATCCTTAGCTGATGGCGCTAGCTCGCGACCGTATAGATATTCAAAGGTGGTATCATCTGGTGCAATCATTCCTGCCCGGGCTCCCGCCTCAATAGACATATTGCAAACGGTCATACGCTCATCCATCGAAAGGGCTTCAATTGCAGAACCACGATATTCAATGACTGAGCCGTTACCACAATCCACACCATATTTGCTGATCAGATACAAGATCAAATCCTTTGCAGACACACCCTCTCGAAGGGCACCATGCACATTGATGGCAAAATTTTTAGGTTTGCGCTGAAGCAAGCACTGACTGGCCAAAACGTGGCTCACCTCTGTGGTGCCGATACCAAAAGCCAAGGCACCAAAGGCGCCATGTGTACTCGTATGACTATCCCCACAGACGATGGTTTTTCCTGGCTGCGTTGCCCCCAGTTCTGGCCCCACCACATGGACAATACCCTGGTTTTGATCATGGATGCCAAGGCATCGGATTCCAAAGTTATGACAGTTCTTTTCTAGCTGAGCAACTTGATGCTTCGCTTTTGTACTAACATAGGGCAACAGACCACTAGCGTCGGCAGGCAGACTTGGTATGGAATGATCGACTGTTGCGAGGCAACGTTTCGGCCGCCTTACATCCAAACCTCTATCTCTCAATATCTGAAACGCCTGGGGTGACGTCACCTCATGAAGGAGGTGTAAATCTATATATAAAAGACCAGGGTGATACTCCGACTCAGGTACCACGAGATGATCCTGCCATATCTTATCAAAAAGTGTCTGTTGTAACATAAACCTTGACTCCTGTTTAAACTCTACAGTGAAAGTGGGGTGGACAAAGTACTCGACAAGCTATGCCGCAGAAAATTCTTTTCCCTTAAATAGATTTCCAGATCTGCTTCAGCAAATTTATGATTTTGATCCACAAAGGTCTTAAAGTGGTCGAACAAAAAACGAACCGTATCATCCGTTGTTAAAAAACCATGCTGACTCAACCATCGTCTAAATGCATGTTTCCCGCTATGCTTGCCCAAAACCAACTGATTTTGAGCTAATCCAACATCTTCAGGCTTCATGATCTCGTAGGTTTCTGGATTCATTAGAACACCATGCTGATGAATGCCCGCCTCATGAGCAAAAGCGTTCTGACCAACAATAGCTTTGTTACGTTGAACGTCCAAACCTGTGACGGCTGATACAAGCTGACTTGCAGAATAGAGTTTAGTCGTGTCAATATTGGTTTCTAATCCAAAGTGGTCTTTGCGCGTGTGAAGAGCCATGACAACTTCTTCTAATGCGCAATTACCAGCTCTTTCGCCAATACCATTGATAGTGCATTCCACCTGCCTTGCACCCTGCCCTACTGCCGCCAAACTATTAGCTACAGCCAGCCCAAGATCATTATGACAATGGACGCTCAAGACAATCTCATCGATCCGCGAAACTTGTTCCTTTAGATAGCGAATCATAGCAGCATAGTGCTCAGGTACAGCGAAACCTACAGTATCGGGTATATTTAGGGTGGTGGCACCAGCATCGATAGCGGTCTCGGAAACCTCTTTCAAAAACTCAAGAGACGTCCGAGAGGCATCTTCAGCAGAAAATTCAATATCATCGAAATATTGCTTTGCCAACGTGATAGCATCATACATAGACTGAAGAACCTCGTCTTTAGACATGCACAGCTTATACTTCCTATGAATATCGCTGGTAGCGAGAAATAGATGGATCCGGCTGGACTTAGCATCCTTAAGCGCATCTGCAGTACGAAGTATATCATCCTTCTTACAACGAGATAATCCAGCAATAGTGGGGCCTTTAATACTGCTAGCAATGGTCTCAACAGCTTTAAAATCACCGGGTGAGGAGGCCGGAAACCCTGCTTCTATCACGTCTACGTTTAACTGTTCTAGCAAAGCAGCAACCTCTAGCTTTTCTTTAACCCCCATGCTCGCTCCAGGAGACTGTTCACCATCTCTCAGGGTGGTATCGAAAATTAATACTTGATTCGTGGCCATCTACTGCCCCTTTCGTATTGATGAGCCTAGAATCAAGACTCATTTTGATAAAAAAAAGGCTCCACTATGATTGTGGAGCCCTGTTCCCTAAGTACTTAAACCTCAGAGTGGGGGCCCCCCGCCGAGCAAAATAATAATGAGTCCGAGAATACTGAGGTTAATCAGAATAGAAGAAAGACTGATAGTGATGCGGTAGGTGTCTAATTGTAGTCTATGATGATAGTTCACAGAGAAGTCTTTCTTATCAGGGTAAAAAAAGTTATTCAGTTAAGTAACTACATTATTTTTAGCTGGCCGAGGCAATCTATGTCAACTTTTTTTTATCCGAGTTTTGCTACTTTAGAGTAAGAATGGTCCTACTCTACCTTTTGGTGAGTTTCGCTCTGATGAGGCGGTGTTTCTCCGCAAACGGTGATGCGATCCTGATAAACCTCAACAGAAAAGAAATTAATCACGCGACTTTCAATAATATCGCGTTTCTCGAATAGCCCAATACAGGTGGCTTGAGGAAATCGTTTTGAAGGGTAAAGAATTCCAGAGTATCGATGATGTCTTACGATCAAACCTAATTTTTGCGAAAGAAGATAAGGGGGATCGTCATGAATCTCAGGATTTCCTGACAATATGGTACTAACATCACAAACTTTCGGAGACTTTACGTTTGCTAAGCACATGGCCCGTTGATAGAACATACAGTCTTCCGAGGATACCCGATCCACCGAGGCCTGACGCTGAAGATGATAGATAATTTCCTGACGTGACGCCTCTTCTTTATCTAGGCAACCATACCAGACAGGATAATCCCCCGAGGTATAGCGAGAGCTGGGGCCTTTAGCTCCTGTCTCGTCGAAACAATAACTCAAATCCTCAGGATCCTGGTAATCATACCAACGATCTTTCTGCGGAGCTTGCTGATCGATACCTGACCCATAATCAGCCCAAAAATGAACGATGTCTTGCTCTTCCTCACTTAAATCATAACCAAATAAATAACGAGTCGGCGAATTGGTGGGTATATTTCGGAAGACCCTTTTTGAGACAAAGGCTTTTCCCTTAGGTAAGGTGATATCATCCTTCAACATGTTCTAAACCAACTCAGGTATCGTTCCAACCCGCCATAAATCCATTAGACGACGCACCTGAAATAGCCTCAGACCAGTTTGAAACACATCTTCGGTGATAAACTCAATGGCACTTTTATTTTGAAAGATTTCCCTCTGTTTCCCTAACCAAGCAGACTTCACAGCAGGGTTCACGGGGTATTGAATTTCAAGGCATTTTTTTATACCTAACAGCTGCCCCACCCTCGTATAGGCTTCAGCCTTTTGTGGAATCTTTAAGCTTCGTCTCAGATTAGATACTTGAGCCGGTGTCACGTCAAGAATGATGGCTATCTGTTTACTGGACAGGGAATACTCATCTGCCAATCGCCAAAACACCTTACCGAGCGCTTCGGTATTACGGGCCGACAGACTCATGAGTTGCTTGCGTTTTGCTAGATTCATCGTCACACACCCTCCTTTGCTTCAATGATAACACTTATCGGAGAAAAATTTCAAATATTTGACTAATATTTTTTTAAGTTATAATATTAGATATTTAAAACTTAAAATATTTGATTTTTAGGATCGCAATATCTCCCTTTCACAAAGACCTACCTGTCGCGACATGCCCACTATATGGCTACGCTGCCATCCACAAATAATCATAATGCATTGATATATTTACCTTTATTTACACATATCTGTATTTATCTAAATTATTCTAGGTTTCGTCCGAATCACGGCTTTAGGGAGATATAATGATACGATTTTTATACGTGATATTATGGATGACATCTCTGGTCGCCTTTGCCGAACCAGCAAAAGACTTGCAGCCCATTTCCGATTGGGAGCTGCGCTGGGAGCCAGAGAACAAAACCGTAGATCAAGTCCGCGCTAAACAGGATTGGGCCGTTACCAAAAAAGTATCCCTGAGTAAAAAGGCAAAGTATCTCTGGCTGCGCACCAAACTACCTGACAGCATCTCGCCAAGATCATCCATCTATATCCCATCCGTCATCGAGGTTTTTGAGGCCTATGTTGAGACGGAAATGTTTCATCATTACGGAGATATTAACCTCAAAGACGACACCAGAAGCTTTGGACACCCCTGGCACATCGTCAAACTATCACCAGACTGGGCCGGTAAGACCGTGTATTTTAAGATCGCCTCTCCAGTCCAAAGAATAGGTATTTCCTCTGCGACATCAAATTTTCGTGTCAGTATCGGCACATCCGAAGCCATCGTAACCAAACTGCTAAATCAAAATTTCACCACGTTTTTAATCGGGACTGTTGCATTATTTACCGGCCTTTTTCTTTTTCTAGCGGCAACCGTGATAAGAGACTGGGCTCTGGGTTATCTTTCCATGTTCGTGGTTGCCTTAGGAACCTACGTTTTTACCTTATCGAAACTCCATTTTTTACTGATCAATACACCAGTGGCTTGGGGATATATCAATGTATACTCGGTGTTTTTAGCTCCGATTTTCTTTTGCTCCTTCGCCATGTCTATATTCCCCAGCAGCACGAAGCTGCTCCGCTGGTTTCAGGCACTACATATTATCATGACTATTGTATTCTCGGTTCTGATAGTGATGGATCTTGCTCATATCAGGAAGTGCCAGTCTATCTTTAATATGGTACTGATCTTCACCCTAGTGGCCGTGTTTTACAGCACAGTGAAACAGGCAAAAGGCGGAGATGTAAACTCTCGTTTATTTGCCATCGGCTACCTGTTTCTTGCAGGTTTTTCCATTATGGACGTTCTCGTCGGCTTTGGATTAACGGCCCTGCCTATCAAAACTGATTGGGGTATTTTCCTATTTCTTGTATGCATGATGGCGATTGGCTTTCGAAAGTTTCTTATCCAAAGAGAAAGGCGTATTTATTTAGATAAGAACTTGCAAGATGCACAATCGGTTCAAGTCACACTGATTCCTCAGACGATCACCATCCCCTCTCTACCTATCAGTAGTTTCTATCAGTCAGCTAAGGAAACTGGGGGAGACTGGTTCGATCTGCACTACGATGAAGAGAAAAATCGGGCTTATGCCTTTGTCGCCGATGTTACCGGTCACGGGATCTCTGCCGCACTGATCACAGGTGTTGTCTGCGGCGCAACCAAATCACTCCTTCATGAATTAATGGCGACCATGGACGATCCTGATGAGATATTAAAGACCCTAGCCTTGCGCATCAATCAGTCCATATTATCTACCGGGTCTAGAACAGGCCGTATGACGACTATGTCTTTGTTTGCCATAGACCTCACCACTGGCGCGCTTTCTTGTGTCAATGCTGCACATCCAATTATTCATGTGATCCGCAATCGTAGAGTCAAACCTGTCGTTAGTCAGGGGTCACCACTTGGGTTCGATGCAGCTCCCGAGTTTAAAGTGTCTCATTACCAACTCGAACCCAACGATCTTATTTTTATCCATACAGACGGCCTAACCGAAAATAAAGGTCCAGACGGAAAAGCACTCCACCTCCGGTTACTGATTCGCCAGTTACCAAAGATGGGGCAGGACCCTCGTAGTATGCAAGATGGAATACTAGCCGCTGGAAATGCTATTTGGCAGGGACAAAGCCCAGAAGATGATTGCACCTTTTTGATCCTACAGTGGAATCCAGACCCAGCAAAAACGATACGTAGTATTTCGTAAAGCGTTCAAACGAACACATTCTTCTCATATGCCATACAATACGAACAAGAATTGCATTCAAGTCTTGCGACTCCTCAAATAACTTTATAAAAACAAATGGAATGATTCTAATTGAGCTTTGAGGTTTCCGTTGCTTAAATCTTGCTTGCCTGTGCTGCTTCAGTTGGTGCTAGTCTTTAGTTTTAACCTGATCTATTCTAGCTGTGACCAAAAACCTGAGAGCTCTAAGGAGCAAACAGAAATAAAACAGGAGTCTTCGTTACCCAAAGCTCCGAAACGATATCCTCAAAACTCTGACGATATTCAAATGGTGTCCAGGCATCACCAACCAATGCTACACTTCGTCAACGAAATGATGCCACAAATAGAAAAACAGGGCAGAATCGAGGATCTGATTTCTACCGAACCAGAGTTTTCGTTTCAAGCTACCATCCTTCGGAATCACATTAAGATAGTCCCCTTAAAGCCTCTCAATTCAGGGCAATTGTACCGGATCTTTTGGAAGAAGAGTTTACTAAAACAAGAAAGCACAACAAATCCATTATTGATCCAAATTATTCCTAAAGAGTCTCGTTTAGAGCTCTCCGGTCTACGCACATTAGACGATGATTTCTATATATTCAGAGGGAAGATCAGAACATCCGATGGCTATCATCACCATGACGTCATGGAAAAATTCTCGGTCAAAGTCGATGGCGTTCAGCAAGAACTCATCTGGGACAGGCTGAATCATGAAGACTCAAGAGCTTCCACAAGCTTTCCCTTTCACCTAAAAATACCTAAAAAAGATCAATCACAAAAATTAAGAGCTACACTAATAACAGATAGCGATGCCATCGTTGAAACCATGGACATACCTCCTCCGTTTCAGTTTAATGTTATTTCAGCTATTTCTACCAATAATGATCGACAGTTCGTTACCGTATACTTTAATCAGAAAGTCAAAAAATCACAAAATCTTGAAGGACTCATCGAGCTTGGATCATCGGAAATCTCCACTCGCATCAAAGACAACAGCATCACTATATACCCAAAGCATCCCATACAGGGCCCTGTAACG
Source organism: Pseudobacteriovorax sp. (assembly GCA_013215145.1). Taxonomy (GTDB): domain Bacteria; phylum Bdellovibrionota_B; class Oligoflexia; order Oligoflexales; family Oligoflexaceae; genus DT-89. The sequence goes on along the minus strand of JABSRP010000003.1, from coordinate 26,919 downwards.
CTGAAGATTCTGCCAGGAATCTTAAATCTTAAAGACAAACCAAGTCAATTGACCTGGACAAATCAGTTATTTTTTGCAGAGCGAAAACCAGCTGTCAGATTCGTTGGAAAGGGACAAATCGCTTCCAATTATACCGGGAGTGTCCTAGTTCCTTTTGAAGGGGCAAATATCAAATCGGTCCAGGTTACGGCATTTCTTATCAAAGGCACCAACATGGGTCGTTTTTTTCAAGACAACGGCATGGATGGAACATCATCTCTTATGAGAACGGGACGTCACATTTGGCGAAAAACCTTTCCTGTTTCCCAGAACAAACGCAATCAATGGAATCGCTACGAGCTTGATCTCAAGGACCTGTTTGCCAAACAACCTGGAGCATTGTATCGGATCCAACTGAGTATCAACAAAAGCAATGTAATCTATGACTGCCCATCAACCAATAACGCTGATGACCTTGAAGAGGCTCCGTATAAAAACTATAACTTTCTGAACGATACAACAAAATCCAACTGGGACTCTTATCAGCAACAAAACAACAAACTCTGGCGATCCCGCCACGACCCCTGTAAAAATGGATACTATATTCACAATAAATTGGCAAAAGACGCAAAGAATATTCTTTCGTCGAATATGGCTCTAATAGCGAAACAAAGTCATAATAACCAGTATCTGGTGGTGGCTAATACGATTGATACCGCAGAACCCATCGCCGGGGTAAAAATCAAGGCCTTCAACTTTCAGTCAGAACAAATGACGGAAACGGAAACCGACGCGAATGGTATCGCGACCTTTAAAAGCGACTATCCTCCACATTACCTGGTAGCAAAAAAATCTGAGGATATAGCCTATTTAAAAATAAGTCCCGGTCTTGCCCTATCAACCAGTCATTTTGAGGTTGATGGTGGCGCTGCAACAGATGGGATGGATGGATTCCTATTTACAGAAAGAGGAGTCAGGCGTCCTGGCGATACGATTCATATTGGCTTTATTTTGCGGCAGGAGAATCAGATCATCCCTGAGGGTTATCCGGTCTCTATCGAGCTAAAAGATCCGCGTGGCAAAGTCGTAGACACAGATCGAGGCAATGCGGGGAAATTTGGTATGTACAGGTTTTCCTTGGCAACCTCTGAAGGCGATCTTACCGGCACTTGGACGGTGAAAGCCACCGCTGGTAACGCAAGTTTTTCCAAGGCAATAAAGGTGGCTACGATACGTCCGAACCGGCTATCGATTCAATTAAAGCAGAATGATACTGAGATCAATACCCTAGCTAAGGATAAGCCTCTTTTATTGATGAGTCAGTGGCTTCATGGGGCCAAGGCACCTAATCTAAGTGCTATTGTCGAGGCTACGTTTACAGGGAAGACGACGAGATTTGCCTCACACAAGGATTATTCATTTGATGATGCTCTATACAAAGACATGAAAATAAAGAAGACGATACTGAAAGGTCAATTAGATCAAGATGGTCGCTTGCAAGCCGCCCCAAATATTCCCAGTTTCAGCAATGCACCTGGCCACCTAACAGCCCAACTAAAATCTAAAGTCGAAGAAGGACCAGGATTATTCAGCACCTCCACGCAAACGGTTACCTTTAAACCCTTTAAGTATTACGTTGGGATTAAAGCACCTCCGGGTGACAAGGCTAGGGGCATGCTATTAACAGACCAGCCTCACAAACTTAGTATTGTCGTCATGGATGAAGACGGGCAGCCTGTCTCAAACCAATCCGTCGATGTCGAATTATTCAAAATCCAATGGCGATGGTGGTGGGAGAAAGGGGCGGAAAGTCTTGCTCGGTATCGCAGTCGGTATGCAAGATCTCAGATTGCTAGTACAAGTATCTTAAGTCAGAAGACGGGAAGCGCTTGGGAGTTTGAAGTCAAATACCCAGATTGGGGCCGCTATCTGATACGTGCCTGTGTTCATGCATCGGGTCACTGCGCAACTCAAACTGTATATATTGACTGGCCGGGATGGGCTGGTCGTGCAAGAGAATCGAGTGGGGGTAATAGCGCTGCTACCTTAAGTGTAAGTCTCAACAAAGATAAATTCATCAGCTCTGAGACAGCCATCATTTCTGTACCGGATGGCATACAAGGTAGGGCTCTCGTTTCCTTAGAGAATGATTTGGGAGTATTTCAAACTCTTTGGCATGATTTCAAGGAGGATAATCCTCTAAAAATCCCATTAAAACCCGAATACGCTCCAAACATATATGCTAGCGTTACTTTGATTCAAGCCCATAAAAACAAAGATAACGATCGTCCTTTAAGGATGTTTGGTATTATACCGATTTTAGTGCAGAATCCTGAAAGCGTGTTAAGACCGCAGATAACAAGCCCCGAAATCATCTCACCTAACAGTAAAGCCACTATCCTGATTAAAGAAGTCAATCAACAACCAATGACTTATATGATTATGATGGTAGAAGAAGGCCTTTTAGGACTGACTCAATTCAAAAGCCCGAATCCCCACAATCACTTTTATAGAAAAAGAGCTTTAAAAACTCTTACGTGGGATGCCTATGATGGGATTATCGGAAATTATCGCGGCGCGTTAGAGACCCTGCTCGCCATTGGAGGTGGAGAGGCCTCAAGCGCAGATACAAGCCAGACACAAAATCGTCGTTTCCCTCCCGTCGTAAGTGTTACTGGTCCCTTTGAACTGGAGGCAGGCGCAGAAGGGTCTCATCAGATAGAGATCCCAAACTATATGGGAGCGGTACGATTCATGGTCGTCGCCGCCAATGAAGGATCCTTTGGTCATACAGAGACTAAAGCTACCGTAACCAGACCTATTGTCATACTACCCAGCTTACCCAAAGTCATCCATGATTCCGCCCGCCTAAATATACCTGTAGCAGTATTCGCAAACGAAGACGACATCGGCCCCGTAGAAGTCAGTATGCAGTACACAACCAAAGGACAACCGCCAGTCGTCGTCACTAAGGAGCTTAATTTTCAAATCCAAGAAGAAAAAACGATTTACTTCGCACTTGATACAGCTCCAATCACCTCCGATACGACCTTTATGTTTACAGCTAGATCTAAGCATATTGGGGACAACATAACCGTTTCGTCCAACCTCATAAAAGCCCCCCTTACTCATCCCAGCTCAAGCTCACGGTATTTTGCTTTAGAACCAGGCGACCAATGGACAGGACCGATCAACTTGGACGGAGCGAAGGGTACCAATCGACTTTTTGCTGAATTCTCCATTTATCCCCCCCTAAACCTATCGTCACGATTAGACTATCTGATTCGTTATCCTTATGGCTGCGTCGAGCAAACTGTCTCGTCGGCGTTTCCTCAGCTATATCTACCAGCGTTACAATCTTTATCTAAAGAACAAAATGAAGCCATCCAAAGCCATATCAATGCAGCTATATCGAGACTGAGCCGTTATCAGAACCAAACAGGAAACTTTAATTATTGGCCAGGAACGAACCACTATCATAGTTGGTCTTCGATTTATGTTGGGCACTTTCTTATCGAGGCGAAAAAACAAGGCTACATGCTTCCGCGCGGGATGCTCAATCGTTGGATAGTAGCAGAATCTCTCAAAGCAGATCAATTTAAGGCAAAGAATCACCGCTTAACGCAGGCTTACAGATTATACGTCCTTGCAGCAGCTGGCCAAGTGAATTTGGCTGCTATGAATCGTCTGAAATCTAAATCCGATATCAGTCAACTATCGAAATGGCTTCTAGCTGCAGCCTATCACTTAGCGGGTCAAGAGGAGATCGCTCGCTTACTGGCTCCGGTAGACACTAAAGATTTGGCCCAGCCGTCAGATGCCAGAGATACCTTCTCATCGCCGACCCGAAACCTTGCACTTGCTCTTGATGCCATTACCGCTCTGGACCTCAAGGGGCATCAAGGCGAACTTATGGAAACCTTATCCGAGTCACTCTCTTCTAATGGACAAGAAAACACACAAGGTCTGGCCTTCGCTCTAAGCTCTCTTGGCAAACTGTATCTATCAAAAGCCAATACCTTCGCGGTGAATCAAGGAAGCGTCACAGTCAAGTCCAAAAAGAAAGATCAGAAGATCACCGTGGCATCATCGATTCATCGTGAGCTTATCTTAAAGAAGGACAATTGGACCGATAATCTAGAGCTAACCAACCAAACAGATACTAAACTCTATGTTACGTTAACTCATAACAAACAACCGAAACCTGGCGAAGAATCGGCCGAGGCAAACGGAATCCTATTGAGCAAGCGATACCTCAATGCTAGCAACAAGCCCATAGATCTTTCGGCTCTAAACAAAGGCGATGAAATTCTAACGGAAATCACCATCAAAAATATTTCAGGACAACCCATCAAGCATTTAGCACTCAAACAGATCGCGCCCGTGGGATGGGAAATATTGGATGATATCAAAACAAAAGGATCTCTAGAGTACTCGGATTCACGAGATGATCGTTTTCATGCGTTTTTTAATCTAAAGTCTGGCAGAAGCATCACCATTACTACCAAGACGCAGGTTGTCTTCACAGGTAGGTACTACCTTCCTGGAATCTCTGTGGAAGCGATGTATGACCCGCTCTACTATGCAAGAGATCAAGGAGTGTTTGTGTCGGTATTGAATTAAACTGAACGAGACACTTGTGATTAAGCCAATCGTAAAAATTATGGGAGCAGTGATACTTATTTACTGCTTTCTCGCGTTGACCACCTATCTAAGTTTACGGGATCGTTTGATAGTCGTCGAAAGCCCCGTTACCCTTTACCGATCAGGTGATATATTAAATATGCAATTGACTGCAGATGAGCAGTGGCGTATCGGACCTCTCAATGGGATAAGCGAACGAATCCGCATCTCCCTCATCCAATTCGAAGACAAACGATTTTTATCCCACTTAGGATGGGATCCCATAGCCATTCTAAGAGCTGTGGTCCAAAACATAAGTCAAGGGCGGATTGTTTCTGGCGCTAGCACGATCACCATGCAATTGGCTCGTCTATCTCTGAAAAACTCAGATCGGAGTCTTTCCCAAAAGTTTTTAGAACTCTGGTTTGCCGCAGGGATTGAGCTAACCCACAGCAAGGAAGAGATACTTCGCCTATATTTTAGTTTAGCTCCTTATGGAGGTAATACCGTAGGTGTGACTGCTGGCTGCTTAAGGATTTTTGGCCGCATCTGCCACGAGCTTTCATGGGCAGAAGCAGCATTGATGGCGATCATACCTCAGAACCCCAATAAACCCAGAGCTAAGCTAAAAGAAAAACGGGATATATTGATAGATCGCCTAAAAGATCATAACTACCTTTCTGATCTCGACGCAACCCTAGCCAAACTAGAACCTATTCCCCTAAAGACCCACAAAGCTATTCGCACAGGCCGACTTTTGCATGAAACACTCAGTACTATGACACCTGCATCGTCACGAGTACAGACTACCTTAGATAAAGTCATTCATGATCACCTTAGAAATATCGCCACTAGCTATAGTGGAGAACTATCCAAAATCAATATCCATAATATGGCAGCCCTTGTGATTGACGTCAGCTCGAACGAAGTTTTAGCTTACCTTAGCAACAGGCCTGGTAAATCCTTATCGCGAAGCCAGGGCCTACAAATTGATCTAATTCGGTCGCGAAGAAGCACAGGAAGTACACTGAAACCCTTTCTCTATGCGGCGCTACTTGATGAAGGAAAGATCCATGAGGGTTTTCTGCTTCCCGATAGTCCTGCTCACTTTAGCGGATATCACCCAAAAAATTTTGACCGTAGATACCGGGGATTGGTACCGGCAGCTCAAGCCCTAGCCCACTCTCTTAATGTGCCCGCTGTTCACATGCTTCGCGACTATGGCCTTCATCCCTTTTATGATCTTTTAACAGATCTTGGATTTTCGTTTCTCAGTCCTGGACCAGACCGCTATGGACTAACCTTAGTTTTGGGTGGAGCCGAGGCAAGTCTATGGGAACTATCCGAAGCTTACAGCTATTTGATTCGCGCGAGTCAAGGACTAGGTCCCACACCTTTAACGCTTCACAAGCATCGGCATAGCGGGGAAATAGCCGCCACTAGCCCTCTATTTAGTCAAGGAGCCGCGTGGTTGACATTAGAAGCCCTAAAACGAGTAAAACGCCCAGGGCTAGAAACATTTTGGGAAAGCTTTTCGAGCTCGAGACAAATATCATGGAAAACAGGCACAAGCTTCGGTTTCAAGGATGCTTGGTCATTAGGGACAGATGGTCGTTATTTAGTTGCCACATGGGTGGGAAACGCCACGGGCCAAGGTAACCGAAGACTCACTGGGACAAGAGCGGCCGCTCCATTTATGTTTCAGATATTCGATAGCCTACCTGCTCAGTCAACAGAAAGGAAACCGCAAGACGCACTCAAACAAATTGAAGTGTGTCAAGAAAATGGTCGGCTATCAAACGGCCATTGCTCAATGGTTTCAGTAGAGATTCCCAAGAGTAGTCCATTTAATCGCATAACAACAGAACATGAAACGATCTATATTGATCCGTCTACGGGTATGCGTATTCATGGCAGCTGTCATAGCCTGCACAAATCAAAAAAAGTTGATATGTTCTTGATCCCTCCGATGTATTTAGAACATATCAATACTAGCTCAACCGTATACAAGAAGCCTCCTGAATGGCATCCTGAATGCCTTTCACAGGATGAAGAGCAAATCATTGCGATTATTTACCCAAAATCCAACGCAAACCTTTATCCCACAAAGGATATTAGCAAGGACCTAAATGAAGTGGTTCTCAAGGCTATCCACAATGATCCAAAGGCTAACATCTACTGGCATTTAAACGAAAGCTTTGTTGGTACTACTCACAGCCTTCACGAACTAACAGTCTCCCTAGGCAAAGGCGTCTATCATCTAACTGTCATGGATCAGGCAGGCAATCGATCCCGACAAATATTTCGGATCCACTAAACTCTTCGCATAGTATTTAATTAAAGGAACCTTGAAAAACTCTTCCCGATGATGACCATAGCTCGACAAAATCACTATGATTCAAGTATTATTCGAATTTTACTAAAGTAAATTTTCACTTAATCTTAACAAAACATTCCCTAATTTGCTGTTATACCTTTCCCAACGTTGCAACATATTTTTGATTTAGAAGCGCTTTGTTTTTGTTACTACCGACAATTGGAGTTCGCACATGAAATCTATCCCTCTAAAAAGTTTATTTGCTTCAGTCCTTTGTTCTGGCCTTGTAGCTAGCCACGCTATGGCCGACTGTGCCCAAACAAAAATCAATATCACCGATGCCACAACTGGAGAGGTCGCAGAATTAGTAACCTTCTGCGATGGCACTGCTATAGAAGTACCTGACAGCCAAAACTTGGCATTTGTTAAGTGGTCAAACGGTGTTCTTTGCACTGCTATCAAGAACTGCAGCAATATAAGATCTTGGAAAGGTACCTTTTCTGCATCAACAGATCTTGAACTTACCGGTAAAGTCAAAATCAGTGATTTAGAGTATGTAGAGTTTGAAGGTGAAGCTGCTTACAATGTTTTCGACTTCGAATGGGAAACTTCAATTGGTGATGAATCCGTTTACTGCAAACCAATCGAAAAAGAATGCATCGCATTTTAATCTCTGTTTTTTTACCTATACAGATGGAGCTATCTTTAATGATGAAAACACTACTATGCGGTAGCATATTATTAGCCACCACACAGTTACAAGCGGTCACATGCAAAACACCGTCTTCTGGTTTGCAGGTTTGCGAGGGACAAGGACAAAAAGCAGTCTTTATCCGAAAAATGCCTTCCTGGGGTGCTCAGGCTAGTTTGGCTGTGATGGAAGTATGTAAAATTCCTGACGCAGAAGCTATCGATCTACAAAGTGATGATTACCTCTTGGAAACAGTCGAACGCAATCCCAACGGTTATGGATATCAATGTGAAAGACAATACTGCAGCAGCGATCATAGCAGCTTCTCTTTCGCAATCAATGCACTTACATTTATCATCCCTTCAGTCGACATTTTGGAAATGGAAGTTGTTCTATCCTTCGAATGGGAAAAAGTTGAACTTCGCTGCGAAGAATTTGGAGGCCCACTATGAAGTTATTAGCAGTCGCCGCAGCTGCGGTAGTCAGCTTGAGCTCACAGTCTTTTGCTGAGTGTCAAGACACATCCTTTGAGCTAGTCGAAACAAATAGTGAAGACCCACATAGTGCAAGACGAGGCACGGTGCTACTTAGTTGTCATGCAGGTCAGCTACAGTTACCAGAGATCACATCGCTTCAGTTTGTCTGGGAAGAAAGAGGAAAACTCTGCGTCCAAAACCTAAACAGTTGTGGCAATGTCGAGCGTTGGAAAGTAGCGGTGGAGATCGAATGGAAAATCGACATTCTTGACTTTCAAGAAGCTATTGAATTATTCAATGAAACCTGGGATGGATCCTTAGAGATTACTCCCGCGCTCGGTGTAGAGTTTGAAAGTATTTCGAACTACTGCAAAGACTTTGATAGCAAGCCCATTTGTATATAAAGGAACTCTAAATGAAATTACTAGCAAATTCATTAGCCATTGGCTTAGGCCTCTTGTTTGCCTCCGGATCCTCAATAGCGGCAGATAAGACATCCTTGGAGCATGGCCTGAATACGATGAACCTCCTAAGTCTTTCCGAGGATCAAGTTAGTCTCGAAGATAAATGTGATATCGCTGTCACTTATATGAACACCTATGAAGGCGACTTTGATCAGCAGTCATTATTTCGCTGGGTGGAAAGTTGGCATCAAAATTCCTGTTTTGAAGACCGCAGTCTTTTTTCCCGAAATCTTGATCTAGAGGCAAATGCCGACGTAGCCGAAGCCGAAGTCGCTGAGGCAGATGACGAAGAAAAGGTTTGGAATTCTGCGCCGTACTGTGACGCCGATAAGAACACCTTACTTTGTGATTTTAACCATAAGATTGGCAAAGGTGTATTCATTTATCAAAGACCAGATCTTCCTTATCCAGATCGCTACCTCGTGTGTGGACTAGTTAACAGCGCATCGTCTGGCTGGCTAGGTTCGGGGCAAACCACCAGAAGCCTTTGCCGGAAAAGTGAAGGTCATTGGAAGTCCTGGCTAAAGTTTGAGAGTGGACCAAGTCGCACCTTCTTCAAATGGTACAATACCGATTTTGTCGGCAAGCCTCAGAAGGTTCCTGCTGCTCTCATTGATAACTGCAAAAACGCCTTTCCCCAGGCCAAATACTGTACGCCGCAACTTGTCATTATTCCTGACAACAGTCCGACTAGCTTGAATGTTTGCTCTTTGTACACCTCTCGCAGCACGTTTAACTTTTTCGGCATCTTCCAAATCGGTGGTGGCACGTCGCGATGGTCTTGTACCACTGAGAACCTAAAGCAAAAGGTGAAACCGAAAAATAAAATCGTTGATGAGCGTCGTTGCTTGGATCACAGGGGCCCAAGCCTGCCTAACAACTGTGCTTTACCATGGATTCCATACACCCCTTATTAAAAAGGATCTCAGATTATGAAATTAACATCTTTAGCCATATTACTTGGTTTAACTATGGGAACCTCTTTGCGGGCAGCCCCTGAGTGTAAACAAATCAAAGCTGAGATCGTCGATCAGGATACTGGTGACAAAGGCTATATGATAGTCGGATGCCACAAAGGTGCCGCTAAGATTCCTGACAGGAATACTCTGACTTTTATCAACTGGAAAAATGGTGAGCTTTGCACAGCGGTGAAAGAGTGCACTCAGATTCGAAAGTGGAACGCTGAGATCGGCGTTAAGGCCGAGTTCGAGTATGAAGCAACTCTTGAGGCCATCGAAGATCTAAACTTCGAGTTTGAAGGAAAATTGACCCTTCCTGAATTAGAGCTAACCCTTGAGTATGGTGTCATCGATACTCATTGTAAGCCTTTAAGAAAATTCTGTCGAAATATCTGAGCCTTAGGGTTTTCGATAAGAAGAGATTTTGGTGAGTTTTAGCGGGGTTCCTGTACCTAACAGACAGGAACCTCGAGTTCTAACGCATAGGCCTATGGCGCATCTTTCACAAACTTTATACTATCTTGAAAATCCAACGAACGACTATCCGCAGATAATCCAGTACCTTGAAAGCAGGCCTGACCGATCGATTGATCACAGACGCGCGATATAGATAAAGCATCATCTTCTACAACAACTGCTAGAAACTCCTGACCTTCTTCGCGGGTGATATCGATCTCCCAAGCACCCTCAAAGGTTGTGACCTCTACACCCAGGGTATAGTCGGACAATACGATTTGAGGCTCCTGACCTTCGGCCAAAGTCGTACAAGTATCGTTGCTATAAATGGAAAAGTGCTCTTCCATCTTGTCGTCAGCAAAAACGACTTTTGCTTGGTAATAGGCACCCGTATCTGAATCCAGTAAGGATTGCACACACTCACCAACCCAAGTACCAACCACAAGGTTCTCGTCTGGAACTTCAGGAGTTTCCTCTTCCAGGGGAGGGAACTTCTCAGGATCCAGCTCTGGCAAGGGTTCATTAGGGGGCGGGACACGGTCTTCGGGAGCTATCGTGATTTCTTTGCGATCACTTTTACATGATACGGAAAGCATCGTCATGCAGATCATCACAGCTGTCGTCGGTAGTAGTTTCATCTTCAGGTCCTTCAGGTAGAAAGTCCCGTCCGCAAAACGGACAGGACGGAGCTAGGTATTTCGAGTAAACGACTTATCTACAAGTTTTAGAAAGTTTTGGTTCGCCAATTTTACGACCATAGATGAACGAGAAGAATTCCCGCTGATCGTTGAAGTTCAGGATAAACTCTTCACCATTTCTAAAGGTGGTGTTGGCCTGAACAGCAAGTCGGTATGGTCTTGAACGAGTTCGCTCAATGTCGACGTAGAACGTACAACCACTGATGCTAGCACCAGTAACGTTCTTCATTTCGTAAGAAATAGTCGCGCCATTACGAACTAGGTTAAACTCAAAACGTCCTTCAGGAAATACGTCTGGAGAATCAGGCGTGTCCGGAGTATCAGGAGTATCCGGCTCGTCTGGAGTATCCGGGGTATCTGGCTCATCTGGAGTATTGCTACCGTTAAAGGCAAGCGTTCCAGCATCGAAGGTGTTCGAACGTCGGCCAGTCAAGGCAACAGCTGTCTCGATCAACCAGTCACGGTTACCTGCGATACTTGCATATTGGTTACCACCAGAACAGTTTAGATCACCAGGTCGACTACCTGCTCCAGCATTAGCCGTAGAGGTAACACCTGCTGTGTACCATATGCCATTACTCTGAACGTAAAGTGGGCCACCAGAGTCACCAGAACATGCTGCCGATCCACCTTGAACGGTTTCACCATCATAAACGGAGATCGTTCCGCCACGTCTTGTCAACCTGTGACCTGTGATACGCGTATCGGTACGGCGCAAGGCACGACCGCTATCGGTTAGCTGACCACGGCCATTTTTGGTCGATCCATAACCAGCCTGAACAGCTTGTTTGCTTCGACCAGCTTGGTTTTGATCAAAAAGCAGTGGCATAACGCGGTGAGTCGATGGCATCTCAGATCTTAGTTTGATCAGAGCGATATCAACCTCTGGTCTGGGTGAACTGCGGTATCCAGGGTGAGTCACGACTCTTTCAACAGCTCGCGATTGCCCTCGTTGTCCAGGAACGATAAAGTTCACGTTCACACGACCACCGACACAGTGTGCAGCCGTCAAGACAAGGTCTTTCGCAATAGCAGTCGCCGTACAACTTCCTAAGGAAACTGTACCCATTCGTTCTGGAGTGTAAGCATTTGCAGAAACACGCGAGCCATTGACAATTTTTGACGAGCTCGTTTCGTCTTCTTCAACGCCGCAACCAGCCATGACTAGAGCGGAAATAAATGTGGGATACAATAGATAATTCGATAGTTTCATAATACAACCTCAACAACATAGGTAGAAAAATCAGAAAACTGCAAGCTAGGTCCAGACACCATCCTATTTTGTGAAACAACAGAAACCGCGCGATCGACATTTCTGGTATCCCAAAAATTTGACCGTGCAGTCAGTTATAAAATTACCATTACGTGTTTTTACTCACAATATTTAATATAGACTGTATAATTAGTCACTTATTACGAACTGTTGGCGTTAGCCCACACTTTTTGGCTAGGTAGTTCTTAGCATATGTTAAGAAAATATCAGTTATTTAGTAATACTGACGTGCCGTTTAATCAATTTTTACGATTGAATTACGTTATTGTGACATAATCAATCAAATTGAACGCATGTTCAGTAGAATTCTGTGACTGCGCCTGTAGGCAGACGACGACGGAATGCAAAAGCCAGTTGGTAAATTTCTGGTAAATTATTGTAATCACTACCTTCAGAAAAAATAAATCTGCCGGCTCCTTGGATCGACCGAGCTTTACCGAAGTTCGAGTTTTTCGGCCATCGAGACGAGGTCCTGCTCAAACTGTCGCAAATAATCGCTTTTATTCCAGGCCAGGTCGACCCTTACATTCATCCTTTGATCAGCGAGTAACGGCCTAACATCGTCATGATTGCTGGCGAAGAAATCAGGCAAAAGCCCAAATGAGTCTGAACCCTTCAGAAGTTCCACAACGACACTATGATTAGGGGCCGTGTATCTTGGTTTTTTTTGATCTAAAGCCTTGACCAATCCAGGTTGGAATTTTTGAAAGTAACTTTTAAAGCACTGAAACCCAGGACTGAAATCTATCAACTTACCGTCAGCTAGATCCTCATTGGTTTTCACGTCTGTTTCGCAATTGCGGCGGCAATAGACCCGTTCGGTATAAGAAAAACTCGATTTACTGTGGAATCGCTGCTTATCGCGAAACACCACAATAAAGGCAAAGTCAATTTGATGATCGCCTAACATGGATTCAAGGGTAGCATCGTCTGAGGAGACGAACTCAACCCTGACGTTAGGGTAGGCTTCTGTAAAGGGCTCGAAGACCTTTGGGATGACGATGGAATGGATATCTTGCCGTAATCCAACGCGTATGGTTTCTTGGACAGCTTCGTTTGATTCTAAAAACTGACTGCAAAGATCGCTCAACTGATGAATGATGGGTTCCGCCTGCTTTTTTAGTCTTTGCCCTTCTTTTGTGAGAACGATTTTTCGATGCTGGCGGTCAAAAAGCTCAACGCCTAGTTCAGTCTCTAGGCTGCGTATTTGGTGAGTCACGGCCGACTGGGTCCGAAATAGCTTTTCCGCGGCCTTGGTGACACTTCCCTCTTTTGCCACTTCTAGGAAGATCGCAATTTTTTTGGGGTCTACTTGCATTGAAAAATCTCATACAAATTACAATTTAAAATCGATTTACGAATGCTAACAGGTATAGCAAAGTAACCGGGCCCTTAACAGAAAAAAACGACTTGGTTTAAGATTTTGCTTGGTGTGCCGCCTCAAAAATATAAATATAATTATTTTAATATGTTAGCTTGATGAACCAAGTCCTGTACCGCCTCTTTCGTCCTCATAACACTTAGGCACTCTGACTCAGCTTAAACTCAGGCTCAAACTTGAAATGAGGTCGTGGTAGCTGAATGACCAAGCGAAAGGCATGGTGGTCTTCATCTAATGCCTCACAGACTTGGATGGTGAGTTGGCCTCCAGCTTCGGTGAGGTAGGACCTCACTGCGTCCATGCCCACGCCTCGACCAGCAATATCAGTTAGCTTATCAGATGTTGACAAACCACTGGTAAAGATCAGTTCGGCCACTGATTCCGTGTCGGTTAAAGTAGAAGGATCAGCACCCTGGGCGATGGCTTTTTCTCTAATTTTATTCAGATTCAGTCCGCCTCCGTCGTCAAAAAACTGCATAACAAGGACACCATTAACAAGGCTGCACCCAAGAGTGATCTCCCCAACAGAGTTCTTACCCTTGGCTGTCCTTTCTTGAGGTGCTTCAATACCATGAAACATGGAGTTCCTAAGCAAATGAACAAAAACCCGTTCAAACAACTTTTCATAAACGCTTGAGATTAAAAAATCCGCTGACAAAAGAGTGATTTTAGGGTGCTCTTTTTTTAAGTCCCTTGCAAGTTTATCGGCTCCAGCAAAAATTCTATCAAAGACACTCCTAGCTGGTAGATAGAAGACATCACTGATAATGGGCTCGATTTCCTTAATCAGTTTTTCAGCATCCCTTGACAGGTTAGTATCAACCTTAGATTGATGACAACTCAATAGAATCATTTCGAGACTTTTCGCTTCAACAGGTATGGTGTTTCCTTTCACCGAACGGCCTAACTTTTCGATAGCTATCGTTTCCAGGTCTTTGACAATAGCAAACATATCATCTAAGTCTTTAAGAGAGGATTCCCGATCCCATTGAGCTAACTTTTCCCGAGATTGGGCATAGCTTTGCTCCAGATCATGACATTTGCTAGAGAGCTCTTTAAACCCGTAAGCCCGACTTGAGCCTTTAAGGGTATGCATATTCAAAAATAAGGTATTTAAATTTTCTGCTGACAAGGTGGTAATGGATTCAACGATATCTCGATTGCGCTCAATAAGCTCATAGGTAGCGTAAAGAAATTTTGCAAACGTGACATCTGGAATCTTAATGATATTTCCGATTTTTTCTAATTCGTCTTCGCGCTTAGCGTTGATTTGCTCAAGCTCTCGAATTTTTGTGATATCTCGAATGGAAACTAGGATAGAGATCACACAATTATCGTCGTCCAAAATGGGATCCCAACTCAAACTGAGTAGTTTCTGCGAATCATCAAAACTCCGAAAGGTGACCTCAATTGGTAGCCCGTCTTGATTCGCTTCAAACTGCAGAAGGTCTTCATCCAAAGAACTTTGTAAGATATTAAGCATTTTGGATTTATCGTCATTATTTAGATCGCATCTATCAATAAAATTACTAACAAAACTCCCCTCAGCTAAATCCTCCTTTTCCATAATTTTCATGAGATTATCCGAAAGCTCCGACTCGATCTTCAACTTGTTGTCGATCGTCATGATTCCTTGACTGATATTTTTTAGGATCGAACGAATTTTTTTAGTTTTTGTCTGTACTATTTGCTCAACATTATCAATATGATCTTTCAAACTAGCGTTTGCCGTTTGAAGCTGAGATTTTAATTCATTCAAACGATCGGCTAGAGCAATAGAAAGCAGAACAAGTTCGATAATATTACCAATCACCTGAGAGTAATCAGTAAGAGTCGATCGCCCCAAAAAACTAAGCCTCGTCATCGCAACGGCGAACGTTCCCGACATAAAAAAGATCCAAGCCAGTGTAAATATGATCGCACTGCGACTACCCTTCAGAGAAAACTTTACTCCCGTAGCAATAATTGAAGTACTGATAAATAAAGTCAGTATAGCGAATATCTTTGTTGGCAACATCCCTGGCTTAATAAAGGCAAAGGCGCATTCTAACAAGAGTATAAAAATCGCTATTCTGTAAGCGCTGTAGAGTTTTCTTGAAGTATTTTTCAACTCAAGAAAATGCATGGTAAAAATAAGTGTCGTCGTCACAGCGAAGGCACCGGAAAACCCATGATAATGATTCATAATGGGATAATCGCGCCAAAAATACTGAAACCCGTAACCAAACAAGGATAGTTGAAAATAAGCATGAGCAAAGACGAAAAGTGAATAAGACGCGTAGGCCATGTTTCTAGTGACGGCAAAGACGAATAGGTTGTAAATCACCATAATGGCAGCGGCGCCAAAGAAAAATCCCATGTAGAGATTACTTTTTCGTGTTGAGATCCAGAAAGCATCTTTATCCCAGAGATTCAAGGGGACATAAATGGAATTAGTTGAAAGCACACGAGCGATAACCTTAAACTCTTGATGGGGTGCAAAATCAAGTGGAATGGCAAAGGTTCGGGTATCGAGGGGACGAGTGGTAAAACCGAAGTGATTTCCCGAATTGTATTGCCGCAATAACTGATCGCCTTCAAAGATGAAAACCTGGAGATCATTGATGCCAGCATTGGCGAAGTCGAGTATTTTTTGTGAGGGCTCTCCACTATCATTTTTCACAGTAAATTTTAGCCAAAACTGATCGTCAGAAAAACTAAATGAAACAAGACCCTTGGTAGTTTTCTCAAACTTTTGACGATTAACAAAGCTGACGATATCATCCACCTGAGCGTCTTTTGGCATTCTAAGGTACTCGACGAAGCGGTCGACGTTTACCGATTCTGCCTTATGCCCGGGCGAGCTGTGTAAGTTAAAGCTTTCGCCTGACGCTTTACCAGTGGACATTAGGATCGCAACGATTAACCATAGGATTAGTTTCAAAAGCATCACCTCCCCACGGAGTAAATCGGTATAAATCTTATAAAGTTAAGACTAGGAGCTTTTTTTTAATCCATCTGAAAAAGACTCTTGACAAAAAGGAGGAATTCGATCCATACTCCAAAAGTCCTAGCAATCCTTACCGAGGAGGCGATTATGATTCTAATGATATTACCCAAAGAGAGCTTTAAGTAGCAGAAAATCCGTAGGCTATCATTGATCCTTTCTGATTTTCCACACTTGAGATTCCTCTCTAAAAAATCAAATAATTCGAAAACATTTAAATAAAACCAGATTTACTGGAGGATTCCGTCTTGAATTTACAAGACTTGGGATTTCGGCAGTTCTTCTTGTCGCAACTGGAAGATTTTGCCAAGGAATTCCCTAATATTGCGCGTATTTATCGCGTTGACCGTGGTGTCGCGTCCGGACTTGGTGCCATGGGATCAATTTCCATAAAGATAACTAAGGAAGAACACTCTCTCGTCGTGGGAGACTTCTGTATTGTGGAGGGAAACGCTGATGACTCACACTACAACCTGAAAAGAATACTTGATCGTTCTAGCTATTTGAGGCGCATGCGTCCTGGGCAGCAAAAACCTCAGGGAATCGCCGCAAACATTGACAATATGTTTATCGTGACGGCGATGAATGAGGAGTTCAAACTTAGCCGCGTGGAGCGCTACCTCATCGCTGCAAAAGATTCTGGTGCTGACCCAATCCTTGTTTTAACAAAGCAAGATCTTTGCATGGACGAAGCTGCCTTCGATCAAAAGTTGGAATCTATGTCTTCTGCCTTGCCAACCTTTAAGATCAACAGTCTGACGGGTGAAGGGATTGAAAACCTTCAAGGTTACTTGGGAAAAGGCCAGACGATTGCGCTTATTGGGTCGTCTGGTGTTGGCAAATCGACGCTTACCAACTATTTAACAGACAGCAGGCAGCAAGTAACTCAGGAATTGAGTTTCTTTGCCAAAGGCAAGCACACGACAACGGCAAGAGAGTTATTTGCAACTCATACAGGGGCACTTATTATCGATACGCCGGGTATGAAAGAAATCGCACCTGTCATGACGGAAAGCACCATCTCAGACATTTTCGATGAAATCGAATCATTAGCCACTCAATGTCGTTTTAGCAACTGCTCTCATGAAACAGAACCAGGATGCGCGATTCAAAAGGCTATCAAAAGTGGTCAACTTACAGAGAGACGACTAAAGAACTTCCAAAAACTACAACGAGAGCAACGCCGTACCCATGATAAGGGTTACCAAGCCGCAGAAAAGAAACGTTGGAAATCCATTACAAAATCCATGCGAAAATTTAAAAGGGAGCAGAGCTAATGTACGTCCATGATTTATTAAAATGCTTTGGTATGAAAGACTGGAGAGATGTTAGGAGAAAGATCACAATCACCCTAATTGCGAGATTTCCACCATGATAGAGGCTAATTCAATGGAACAGTTTTAAACGATTTATCTTTGGTTGATAACTACAGTATTTGCAAGCAAGTCACCAAGCCTTTGTTTTTTGCCTGACAGAAGCATAAGAGGCAAACAAATGAAAAAAAATAAGGCATCATGGTAGCGCAACAGCTCGCGAACCAAACATTGGCCTCGAGTGATCCTTTCACCATTGATAGCCACTACGACAATTCCCATGACAAACTTTCCTGGACTACGATGAAAGCGATCTTCAAAATATACCATAAAGTAATGAAACACAGCCAGGTAAGAAAATACAAGAAGACAAGCACCTATCGTCATCACTAACGGTCCCTGTCCCTGTCTCTGTCCAAGATCCAAGAAGGCCCACTCTGGAAATAGGTACTCAGTGCATTTTGTGACGGCTAACCAGAGCAAAAAGCAGAGTAACGAAACTATACCAATATCAATAAAAAACGCAATGATGCGCTTATAAAACGGAGCTAATAGCTCATGACTTGATGGATGCATAGATTCCTCTAAGAATTTCTAGGCAAAAACAACTGATAACGAAAAGCAGCCGAAGAATCTGCGACCTCCGACTGCTACGGCTATCGGCAATAAAATCCGATATTTTACGATACAATTGCCCTTTTTTGTATATTTCCACCAAATAGAAGTGCTTGTCTATCCTTGTGACCCTGAACCCACTGTTAAATCGGCTCGATACCCAGCTTTGGAATCTGTTGTCATCGTCTCTCTGGGTTTGCCAAGTTTTTTGATTTTTTCTATTAAGCTAGCCATGTCTTCAATCACTGCTGTAAGAGGAGGCACCACAACCAAGGTCAATAAGATCGCAGATAAGAGACCCCAACCCAATGCAAATGCCAGGGGTCGCGTAAAACCTGTTTCGCCACCGATACCATAAGCCATGGGAAATACTCCTGCAATCGTGGTGATGGAGGTGAGTACAAGCGCTCGAACACGAGAAACAGCTCCTTCAATGATAGCCGTGCGGGCATCCATCCCTGTTTTTTTCAGTTGAGTGATGGCATCCACCATAATCAAGGAATCATTGACAGCGACTCCAGCCACGCCAAGCAATCCGATAAAAGCCATGACGCCAAGGCTCAAATCGTGGACATATAATGCATAAATGACTCCAACAAACCCTAAGGGAATTGCCGAGCAAACGAGTAGAGGCCTGATCGAAGACTGCATGGTCAACATGAGAATAATATAAACCATCGCTAGAACAAATCCTGTGGTGGCAATAAGTTCGGTCAATGTTTTATCCTCTTCACTGTGAGCATTCACTACGATATCAAAACTCGGAAACTCACGGCGAAGGTCTTCTAGTGAGCTGTCGAGAGTCTTAATCATCTCTGTCTTTACATGAGCATTCTCGTCAAATTTGGCGAAAAGAGGAATGTTTCGTGATAGACTTTCATGCTCTATGACCTTAGGAATACTAGCCTTCTCCCAAAGCCCTAGCCTTGACAAAGGGATGTGGATCTGGGCAGGAGTTAAGATCTTTAGTTGGGAAAGATTTTCAAACCTTAAATTTTGACTATCACCCAAGCTCATGACTATCTCGGTATATTTCCCCTGAAATCTCGTAGCACCAATATAGGATTCTCCAGCATAAGCGCGTAGATAGGCAGCTAGCGCCTCACCCGATACAGAGTATTTTTCCAACTGTTTTTGAAAAGGACGAAACACCCAGCTTTCTTCACGGTTTTCATCTTCAAGAAAAACATCTTCAATACCAGCGACGGCTCCTAGCTTTGACATGATTTTCTGCTCGATATTTTGACTTGTGGCATCAATAGGATAGGTCACACCGATAGGGATTAAGTTTGATTGAGTATCCTCTCCCTGACTATAGCGATTGATCTCGGCTTTTAGTAATACAATATTTGGGTTCTTGTCTTTGACGTCTGTTAAGAACTCATTTACCGTTATTACCTTGTCCTGTATTGTTTTTTCTGCATCTGGCATTTTCACATCATAAAGGAGGTCAAATCTCGCAAATCTATCTCCTTGATGCCAGGCCCGGTCATACCACACAGAGCCATATCGCTGACTAAGAAATAAAGCATGCTCTTCTTGAGTCATTTGCATCAAATAATCCTCTACCACCTTCAACTGTCGGCGGGTATCCTCACGGTCTTGTGATTCCTCGAGTTCGACGGCAACTCGTAGTCTGGGAAAGTCAACATTGAGGTTGCCATCAAAGGGGACCTTATGACTACTTAGAAGAAAAACGGCTCCTGCTACCAAACCTACAGTGACAAACACTACTAGGTAACGCAGCCGAATGATCCAAGGGATGGACCATTGATACCCCTGCTTGATCCAGCGAAATACAATAGGATTCCGCTTCGCGGGATGCGCTGCTAAATGATGGAGGTGATTAGGTAAGATAAAAAAGCACTCGATCCAGCTAATGACAAGTGCAGCAATGATAACGATAGGAATGGAATAGAATATGGCTCCAAGCTCACCCTCAGCCCATAAAATTGGTGCGAATGCAGCGGCAGTTGTTAGCATCGTTCCTGTAATTGGAATGATTAACGATTGTGCTGCCTCCGTAGCTGCCGTGAAACTGTCTTTTCCTTTCTCCTTTAACTGACTAAAACGTTCTGTCACAATAATCGCATCATCAACCAAAATCCCAATCATAATAAACATAGCGATAACGGTAACTAAGTTGATGGAGAAGCCAAAAAGATGCATAACTCCCAAAGTACCTAGGTAAGCTAGAGGAATTCCAATCAGAGCAGCTAAAGACTCACGAACACCGATAAAATATGCCAAAGCAAGTGCTACTAAAACTAATCCAATGAATCCGCTATTGGTTAGAGCATCTAACTGTTGGGTCAAGAAGCTCCCCACTTTAATACTAGTTTGAGCCTGTAGCGGTGATGGCAAAACGTCATTAATCTTCGTCAAAACCTTCTCTACCTCTCTATTTGTTACTATTGTGTCAGCATTAAGGTATTTCATAACCTCAAGTTCCACAAACGGTTTTCCGTTGATTAACTGAAGCGTTTCGCTCTCTTTGGCTGCGTATTCAATCTTTGCAATATCACTCAACGTTATAATCTGACCTGAATGCCCGTTCCTAATGACAATAGCCTCGATCCCTTCGATCGATTCATCAGACTGGGACTCCATACTGATAGACACCACATCTTCTTTTCGCTCAAACGCAGCAATAGGCAGCTTTCGTAAGGATCCAAGCACTTTTGTTTGAACCTGATTAAGAGAAAGACCATAACGGGACATGGCCGTTGGATCCAATGTGATCGCAATCCGACGCTCAGGCATGTTATCTTCCACATCAAAGATACCATCAACGGCGAGAATTTCTTGTTTGATCGCTTTAACCCATTCTCTATGGACGTCGTTCCTGTGATCGGCATGAGTCACAACGACTTCACTTAAAGTCATGATATCCGACGGCGGAGTTGTGACACTGAGATCTCGCAAATCTCGTGGTAATTTGTACTCAAGTTGCTGAATTTTAGATCGCACTGATTCTAGAGATTTTTGCAAATCTGAGTAGCTAGCTTTAAATCGGAGAGTGATATTAGCTCTACCCTTACGGGATCTTGATGTAACCCTTTCTACTCCTGGTTCATTGCGCAAGGATTCCTCAATAGGAATCGTCACTAACTCCTCTACCTCGAGAGGGTTAGCTCCTAATAAATTCGCGCTGATATAAATAGACTTATTCCCGGCATTGTTTGCGGGTATCATCTGCCTACTCATCTTATATAAGCTAAGAGCTCCCCATAGAGCCATAGCAAGGCATAAAGTATTGACAGTAAATGATCTGCCGGTAAAAAATCGAATCAATCCTTGCATCGCTTATCCCTTTACACAAAAATGCGGTAAACTGTTGTTCCAAGACATGGCTGCGAGTTGTAGTTGCCATAGGCTTTTCTTAAGGTCCCAATGATTCAATTGCTCATTCAAAAGCCTATTTTGAAAATCAAGATAGGTTTCAAACTCAATCTTATTGTTGAGAAACTGACGGTAACCTATATCGATTTGCGATCTGTATAAGGTGATTTTTTCATCACTCAGTTCGAGCTGGGTCTCAATGAAATCAAGTTCTTTAAGATATTTCCTAGCAAATACCTCTTCATTCTGCCCTAACTTGGTGATATTGACTCGATGGGATTCATCGGAGATGTTTAAGGCGGTTTTCTTGTGAATTAGCGATGGATCGCTCACAGGAATGCTTACCTTGACACCAATCTGGAGGTAACGATTCATGCCTGGATCGACAGCAAACCCTTCATAATCATTAGTCCCGAACTCGAATGCCATATCGATTTGGGGTTTAGAGCTTTCTATAAGAATCTGTTTTTTAATATTATTCGTTTCAATCCTCTGTTTCAGAATCATTTCCTGAATAGATGCGGGTTTTGATCCTGCCATGAAACTACTACCTAAAAAGAGATCAGGAGCCTCCTCCATCTCAATAGTCTGGTTCTGCAATAAGATCTTGATCTGATTATGAAGAGTATCCCAGGCCACCTGTTGTAAGTTCAAAAACGACTGGCTTCGTATGACATTAGCTTTGGCAGAAAGAAAGGTCACTTCGTCGATGATCTGCTGCCTATAATTTTTTTTCGAAAACGTTAAAATTTTTTCTGATTCGAGGCTGAGTTGTTTCGCTATTTCAAGCCGTTTTGTTTGGTAGAACATTTTGGAGTACAACTCAGCCCCATAGAGACACTGCTGTATCTCGACTAACTCCTCCTCTTTTTGCATCATCAGCAGGCCTGAGCGCCCTTCCCTCACCCTAAGATCAAGCAATCTTCCAAAACGGTTTTTTCCCAAAGCTTGCTCAAGACCTACCGCAAAGTTTTGTTGAGATAGATTGTTGCCAAACCCATCCTTTTCAGAGTTCTTCTGATAACTCAAACTAAGCTTTGACCCGTTCCGAAAGGTCTGTGTCATTTGTGAGTCCAGCAGAGATTTGTTTTCACCACCGTCGAAACTGGATTGATAAATGGGCTTTGCGGTGATTACCAGAGAGTCCGTAGATTGTCGTAAGGATAGCTCCGTATTTTCTTGTTGAGTTTGAAGCTTTGCCAACCTTATATCTTGGCTATTCTCCATGTATAATTGCACAAAATCTTCAAAGGAACCTGCTCTCGCTACCTGGCAGATACATAACAAACTAAATATAATTAATAGGTTTTGTCTCATGTCGTTTCTTTCTCAGGGTACAGCTCACCGATGCCGCAGCCGACACTGCTTTAGAGTGCACTGCTACTACCAATGGATTCGATTGTTTTAAAAATTAGCCCGTGAATGATTTCCGTTTGCACTTTATTCCAGGGTCAATACTGGCAAACAAAATGATAAAGCTAGAATGGACAGCTAGTGAAGCCAACCGTCGCTCTCAGCCTGCAAAAGACGCATGGCCTGTGGCTACAAAAACCCTTCCTAAATCCACTCCCGAGGGTGTACCTGAGGCAAGCAAACGACTTCGTCGACGATAGCGGCGCTTTTGCTCGCGGGTCATAGGTTGTCGTGCTGGAGGTAGTTTCGTCGAGCTTGCTTTAAAAAGATAAGGTTTGTCTTGGCTCATATCTATCAACGAGTTTACATGGTTTACTTGATAAGCTTGCATAGAGGGATCTCCTGTTTTGGGTTAAAACAGCCGCGTTGTACTGCTGTATTATATATCTAACACAGCATAACGGAATGTAAAGACATCATCTTGACGCAGTCGTGACAAAACACTCTATCTATCTATAATATTTGATTATTTTTTATGAAAAAAAAGTTCTGTTTTATAACAGTAATACAGCAAGGAACCTCAAAAGAATACTTTTAGACCTCTATTTAGTCTATAAGCATTAGAAAACATGTGTTGATTTACGCTAGTGTATGGAAAGGGTGGCAGCCCTAATAGGGCTTAGATGAGTTAAGCTATGGAAACGAATGCTGCTTACTGTTGAGTCAATATGCTTGTCAGGTCGATAGAAGGGGTTTTGAGCTTTTTGTTGAACGCTCTCGATAGGCTTCGGAAATCCGTCCCTTTGAGACTTGAAAGGGTAATGTTTGATTTCAATTTTGAAACATTCTCCGGAGTAACCGAAAGCATCTTAGATTTCATGGTTGTCCCAAGTGAGTCAGCAAAATCAATACCTTTGTGATGATCATAAACCAACACAAGAGCCAAAGCAGCTTCCATGATATGCCCGCCCATACTTGCGGATAATTCCCCACTCTCAATTTTTTTTATGGCCTCATCAAGCCAATCCACGCCTCCGACGACAATGCCTTTGCCTTGGTCTTTAGGTAGCTTACCTAAGACTTCGTTGACCTTTATAGCCATAGCATCACTGGCAGCCCAAACGATTTTCGTTTTATTTGACCCTTTCACTGCGTCCAATGCCTTCTGCGCCGCTCGTTTCGGTGACCACTCACGAAAATAATGCAGGCTGTGAAGCTTAACCTCGGGGTGCTCTGCCATCGCTCTTTTTAGCCCTTCTGCCCTTAGCAGCCCGGGACTAGAACCTTTCCCCCCTGATAGACCAATCAGTTCGACGTCCTTGTGCCCAAGTTTCTTGCTCTTCCCTATCAACACCTTCGCTAAGTCATAACCGGTCTTTTCATCGTCTGGGTATAGATGACCAATCCAATGGGGAAAGTGAGTGCGCGGCTTGCCAACTTTAATCCGATCACTATCACTAATGGCAGAGTTTACGATGAACACTTTAGTTTTAGTTTTTTCCGTTTTTCTCATCAGTCGCGCCGTCTCATTCTCCACAGAGTAGGTAATGAGATAGTCCCGTTCGCTGGAGATAGCCTCGTCAAGAGCTTTCATATAACCAATGAGGTCGGATCCCTCTTCGTGAGTAAAGTCTCCGGCGGCAAAAACCTTTTGTTTTACATTAAGGTCCGTTGCAGCCTTCTCAAAAATCTCCGAAACCCTTTTCCAAAAAAAGTTATCCGCTTTACCAGGCCTCACAAACGCCACCTCAAGGTCTTTCGCGTGAGACATAGTGGATGTAATGATCAAAAGAAAAATAAGAGCAAAGAATCGCATGGACGCCTCTTGGAATCATATCCTCAATAACAGACTAGGAATGTAATTATTATAGGCGCTTTTGATTTAGAATTAAAGCCTAACCAAAAGAGTAGATGCTTACCCTCTACTCGCTTGATCTGATTAAATACTAAGCCATCCCCCTGTTCGGACAATAGCCTAGTTCTAGAATTAATTTACGCAGGCTAAATCATCCAGACTCATCCAAACGCCTTGCCCAGCATAGGTTGTACCCGCTCGAGGTTTCACATAAATGCGCCTGAAGGGGTTTTCCTCATAGGCTGACGCGACATCAACAACCACATCACGACCAATTCCATAATCCAGGACACCACTTGCACTGGTGTTACCAGAATAGACCTTGGCAATATCAACGTTAACGCGATAAACGGAGCATGAACTCGATGAGGAAGCAGCCGGAGTACGAATTCCCGCCATAGTATTGTAATCGGCAGTAGTCAACTCCGATTTGAGTTCGGCACAACTATCGATTTGGCCATCTCCAGAGTTATTTTTTTAAAGAGTTAACAAATAGATTGATAACATCTTTGGGAACATTGACCACAGCCCGATCGTTTTGGTCTCCTAGTCGGTCAACGGAACCACTACCCTTATCAGCAGCATCAGAAGCATTTTTCAATGACTGAAAAATCGTTTCTTTTAGCCCCGTGCAAAAGATAACTGTACCGATCTTTGCTGCCGGGTTGGGCATGGTCAATGTCCCGGCTACAGCACAGGCACCAGTGGTTAGACTACTTGCTAGAGCCTGCTGATTACGATCGTTTTGAAGCCTGGTCGATAATAGATCAGCAAGAAACGGTGCTGTCACTGAACTGGTTGTGAGTGGTTGAGCATTTCTCAAGGCATCGGCATCCCTTTGCCTATCAGCACCCGCAAGTGGGTTTTTAAAGACGCTAT
The DNA here is from genome assembly GCA_013215145.1 of Pseudobacteriovorax sp. Taxonomy (GTDB): domain Bacteria; phylum Bdellovibrionota_B; class Oligoflexia; order Oligoflexales; family Oligoflexaceae; genus DT-89. The sequence continues at coordinate 1,259 of JABSRP010000003.1, read as the reverse complement.
TATGATACCAACAGCGATCGCTGGGATCATTTGGTGAGCTTAGGGCAAAAAGGTAGCCATCTTTAAATAGCCCTACCCCTTTCACAGCATCTAGCTCAGACTCAGTTTCTTTGCTACCACAGGCCACAAGAGTTACAGCAGATAATAGGTAAATAAGCCGTTTCATTTTTTCCTCGCTTCCATTTCCATAATCAATTCCGTGATTTCAGCTTAGGATACCCAACAGCTCTGTAAGCAACAGCATAGAGGTTTGCCGAGAATAAATGAGAGTAGCAGACGCAATTCAGCAAGACTCAAAACTGTTGGAATATCGCTTCAACCTTTACTCCAGGTAAGCGACCTCTGTGCCGTAGGGCTCGATTTTGCGGGTAACCGGTAATAGGCGAAAATCACGAGAGTCAGAATGTCAAATAACCATACAGTATGTCAAAAACAATGACGGCACTGCCATTATTTTAGACAGTTTGACTCAGACCGCGGAGCTAAGGCTAGGAATCAAGTTCCTTGGATTGCTAATTGATAGAAGCAGATATACTATGGGGGTCTACATCAAAACCACGACATCAAGGAGAGGCACTTTGAAGTACGCAGCACTTATTTTAGGACTAACCACCATCGCTGGCTGTGGCGGTAGCGACAGCGATCCAGCCCCGGTTATCACATACGCAACCCTTCAGGTAGACTCTTCTGACGATGACGAAGACGGTGAAGTGACACTTACTGGCCTACAATCCTGTGTTCTCGATACGGACAACAAAGTATTTACTGGCGCATGGTCCGGCGCTTCGGGCGCAGCCTTGTCCGTAAGGATAACCGGATTTACAACCTCCGCCGATACCTATACTTGCACGCAAGCAGCCGACAATACCGCTGATGATATTGGGCTAAAATTTGAGGTTTGTTCAGTGGAATTCTCAACTCCCGATGCCAACGGCACCGCTAGCACCTATGCCATGCACCGAAGTGAAAGCACGCAGGATGGATTTACCTATGCGGGAACCTGTACCGTTTCGACAACCTATGACAATAAACGAGTATCTGGGACGATCTCTTGCACCAATATGATCCAAACAAAAATTAGAAGTACGACTCGCTTTCCGATTGACGATAGTGTTGTTTCGACTCTTTCTCCAACTACCGAGTTCTTCTGTGATCACCAATAGTAGAGACTAAAGGTGGGATGCATTAATGAAGCTTACTATCTTCATCATTTTCATCGTCTTGCCGATCCTCGTTTATTTTGGACGGAGGATCTGGTT
>JABSRP010000028.1 GCA_013215145.1 Pseudobacteriovorax sp. | reverse complement strand
CCTCTCAGACCAGCTACGCATCGTAGCCTTGGTGGGCCATTACCCCGCCAACAAGCTAATGCGACATGGGCTAATCTTCAGGCTGTAGCTTATAAATAGAGGCCTCATTTACTCCAAAGAGACTATGCGGTCTTAGCAGTCGTTTCCAACTGTTATCCCCCACCTGAAGGTATATTCCCATGCGTTACTCACCCGTGCGCCACTCTACTCACCCGAAGGCTTTCTCGTTCGACTTGCATGTGTTAGGCACGCCGCCAGCGTTCGTTCTGAGCCAGGATCAAACTCTAACGTTTAAATACTGGCTAGCTATTGCTAGCTTATCTTCTTACTTAACTTTAAATGTCTAAGACAAAGTCCCAGATCATCCAGAATCAACGTCTATAATTCTTTTTGCGTCTTACTATTCAGTTTTCAAAGAACTACACCACAAATTTGCTTTGGCTTTTCAGCTACTTGCCTTGAGTTGCGCTTGCTCCTCATCAGTGGCGTGAGGGAATCTTTTACGGAAGTGAGCATGATTCGTCAAGGAATTTATTCGATATATTTAAAAAAACTATTTTAAACAAATTTAGATCTGTTTTTTATCGGCTGATGGTCAAATAGTATCGACATTCATTGACGGTGAAAAATATTACTAATGCAAAACAACCAGTAAGCATAGACGTTAGACCTGCAACTTTGAAAAGGCAGACTGGAATAAGGGTAAAACATGTGTATAAGACTACAATTTTGACGTGACTCCATCCACTTGTGTGGTGCAGTCGTTGGTAATAATGGGACCGGTGAGCTTCACTTATTTTGTCACCAACAAGAATTCGCCTCATCAGAGTCAAAGAAGTGTCTGCCACGAACGGTATATAAGACCCTAAAATCACTATAAGATCCACCCATTTTTCGCGAGAGTAAAAGTATACAGCAATTCCAGCGACTAAATACCCAAGATAACAACTACCGCTATCACCCATGAATACCCTCGCTTTTGGAAAATTCCAGATCACAAACCCACATAATGCGCCAATCACAAGTACCAAAACTAATGGCAAATAGAGCGAACTCGAACTAGTACCGCCAAGGAGGAATAATACAATCAACATAGTCAAGATACCCTGAAAGGAAGCTAGTCCATTTATGCCGTCCATAAAGTTATATAAATTAGTTGACCAAACCATGAGAAAGATTATGGGAAGGACAAAAACGTAATCGATACCTAAGATAAAAACTAAAAGAGTAGCGATCAAGAAGTGGCAAACCAGTCGAAATTTAGCCGTCAAGGTGTACAAGTCGTCAAAAAACGAGAGCAATGAGATTAAAAAAGCTGTCCCAAAAATGCTCAGGACTTCAACTTCAATCCAACCTAAAAGATACATGACAAATACAGCAAATGAGACATACCAGGAAAACACCACACCTCCACCTCGAGGAGTTGGCACTGAGTGAGAGGATCGACTTCCCGGCTTGTCTAAAATAAGTTTTTTCTTTGCTATCCTGATATAGTAACGTTCTATAAACGCTACAAAAAAAAATGAGAACGCGAAAACTGATATAAAGGTCAACATGACTTCTCCAACATTTTCCATCATTACTCCGACATACAACGCCGAAAAAGCGCTGGATAGAACGCTAAGAAGCGTTGCCTCGCAAACCTATCGGAAGTTTGAACATATTGTTGTCGATGGAGCATCAACTGACAATACTATTAAATGCCTAGAGAGTTACAGAAAACAAATTCCAAACTTAAAAATCAGTAGTGCACCTGACAAAGGCATTTATGATGCCATGAACAAGGGGATCAGAAGTTCCAACGGTCAGTTCCTTATTTTTTTGAATGCTGACGATAAGTTCGCCAATTCTGAAGTCCTAGAGGAACTTGAAAGAGTTCTTTCAACTAATCCAAATATAGATCTAATCTACGGAAACACCAATGTTTTTGATAAGATCGGCGATTTTATAAAGACCTTAAAACCACTCCCTTTCAATAAAAGAAACTTAGCTAGACACGGGACAAGAACGGTTTGTCATCAAAGCATTTGTATTGCTCGAGACCTAGCACCAAACTATTCTTTAGATTACAGGCTCAAGGGTGAGCTTAATTGGTATTATGATATCCAAAAACAGCGGCCTCGCACCTTCTATCTGAATATTGCGATTGCTGATTTTTACCTTGGAGGTCTTGGTTCCCAGCACTTTTGGACCAATTTGAAAGAGAAGTGGGCAGTGAACCAAAAGCAAAATGGCACTTTAACTCTGTGGTTGAATGGACCACAGTATCTAAGAGATATTGCCTTCTACTATCGCGCAAAGCTGAAACGACAAATTTAATGGTAAGGTGTTAGATGTTTGCAGCAGCACTTGCGATTGCTTTAATGATACTTTCACTTATGGGCTGGGGATGGCTTTGCTCAGTCGCTATTTTTGGCCGAAAAAAAGCCTTATCTAGTATCTGGACTTTAGGGTTACTAGGGGTCTTTCCCATTATATTGATTGGAATCACCGTAAATCTTTTTTTGCCGTTATCCGAAGCCTACTCCCTTACAATCTATGCATTGGGAATCTCCTTGGTTATCTTTGCCCGCAAAGCCTTTAAAAAATTGGATATGCTCTCGTTAATCTTTCTACCAGGGATACTAATTGCTATTTTTGGATCCCTTAAAGGTGATGCGGCTTACTACCACATGCCAGTCACACAATCGATTAGGGATTTTCCTGTGATTTTGGGTATTGGCAATCTTCACTTTCGCTATGCGTTTAACTCCGCTTGGCCAGTTTTTTCTGCCTCTCTCTGGAATCCTCTCTTGAAGGAGGTCTCGATTCTTGTGGTGAACGCTTCTGTCGCCTTTCTTACGCTCGGCTTCTTATTGGATACAACCCTAAAGTCAAAAGTTTCCCAATCAAGGTGGCTCTCCCTAGTGCTACTAGGATCCCTCGTAACCATTGTTAGCGGAGTCATCGTTACCAATGCGAATCGAATCACCAATGACATACCACCATTATTTCTAACCTTAGCTGGATTCATTTACCTTACCACTGGACTATACGGAAAACGAGAAGAGGCACAAAAAGTACTAGGCAATGCAATCATCATGTTTGCTGCGGCAATTTTGATAAAGTTTACTCATATCGCAAACATAGGACTAATCCTTGTCTGTTTATTACTCTCTAAAAAAATCATAGGGACCATACCCTTCAAAGCAGCTCTAATTGCCTTTTTCTCTGGGCTTTTACTTGCCGGGCGCGGGTTTTTACAGTCCGGCTGCCTTGCCTACCCAGCTGCGGCTACCTGTCTTAAAACAAACTGGTCTCCTGGCTTTTCTGCGGAGCAAGCGGGAGGATTAATTACCCAATGGGCCAGAACAAGAGTTGAGTCCGTCGACTATAGTCTACTTAACCTTTCTTGGCTTCGCGAATGGTTTTCACTCTATAGCGACAGTCTTATCTTTATCGGTAGCGTTGGACTTATCATAGTCGGTGTTTGTGCGATACTCGGTACTGTACGTGCAAGAAGAGCGAAAGCTTTAAGCTGCCCCCGATTCTTGCTACCCTTAGTCATTGTTATAGCTGCCATTGTTCTATGGTTACTAAGGATGCCTGACCCTCGTTTTGGGATGACCTATCTGATCTTAGCAGGAGCCTTTGCTCTGTCGTTTTCACTATCTATCTGGAAACCAAACTTACCAAGAAACCTATCTCTATACCCCATAGCTTTTTCAGCATTAGCACTACTAGTAATAGCGGTTAAACTAAGAAATCCTGACTTAGGGGCCGAAAAGTGGGTATATTTTGAAACGCCAGCAACCACCAATTACCTAGGTTTGAAAGATTTGCCTATAAAGGTTTCCCAATCTCCAACTCGGGATTGCTGGCTAACGCCATTTCCCTGTGTCCCTTCAAAGCCAAGTCAAGACTTGCTTTGGAAAAAGGTTGGACTATGGCACATGTTTTATTTTGATAAAAGCCAACATGCAAGCACCGAAATTAAAGGACCAAAGGGTTAGGAGGGGTAATATATGAACAAAATGACACCGACCATTAGCTTTGTTATGCCCGTGAAGAATGGAGGCCCCTTTCTAAAAGATGCTATTGAAGCCCTGCAAAAAATTGATGATGTTTCATGGGAACTAGCCGTCGTTGATGACGGATCTACAGATGAAACTTGGGAATATCTTACGGCTGTTACAAAAAAAGACGATAGAATTCAGCCCAGTAAAAATTTATCTTCAGGAAAAGTTAAAGCGTTAAATCAGGGATATAGAAGAACCAAAGGTCAATTTATTAAATGCATTGACGCAGATGATGTCCTCTTACCAGATTTTTGTTCTGGTTTTGAAAATTTTATAAACTGCGACTCTTGGGTTAATAATTGTCAAGTCACAGACCAGAACCTAAACTCTCAGCAGATTTACAACATCAATCCAAGAATCTTAGAAAGTAATTTTCAGACGACCGCTAAGTATTTAATTAGTATCCCAAGACATCTATGGACGTTTTCCAGAGAGATTGGGGATAAAATTTTTCCTATGCCCGAAACCCTACCGTTCGAAGACGTTTGGTTTGCCCTAATGATTAAAAAGTATAGCCGAAAAATTGGCTTCAACGAGAGGGTATGCTATTTATATCGCCAGCATGGCAACCAGACCTATGGCGGAATCCTAAATTATTCAAAAGACATCGTCCACTTCCGCGCCAATCGCATGCTTTGTTTGATCGATGCCTTACAGAAAGCCCAGAAAGAAGGGGATGATCGCGTTGCCGAGTTAGACCTGAAGCTAATCAGAAATTTTTATCAGTATATCGCTGATCGCCGCGTCAGTCTTAAATCAGTCAATCAAAAATTAAGGATACGAGCATTCGCATTTCGCTACTTGAGACCAATGCTCCCCCTAGCCACGCGCGTTAAATGGTTCTTTGACGCTAACATCAATCGCAAAAATAAGCGGCTACATCCATTATGATTCATCTACAATTTTGGCTCTATTGCGTCTTAATTTCCTTAGCACTAGTTGGTTGGGGATACCTGTTTCTGAGGCTTCTAGGTCAGCGTAGTTGTAAGGACAAACTATCAACCCATTTAGTTTGCGGCTTAGTTTCTGCCACGGCATTATCTCAACTCACAAACCTCATCATTGCTATGAGCGATACTCTCAGTATTACCCTGTTGACTACCGGAGCTATTGTCGGTTTGATCCAAGCTAGACACTATCGAACTAGTACTAATTTAGTTTTTTTGTTAACTCTTCTAGGTGCCAGCTCGTTTACTTTAGTATCTCCCTTGCACCCTGACGCTGGACTCTACCATTTACCGACGATTAAATGGTTCAAAGAGTCGGCGATACCGCTCGGGGTCGCTAATACTCAGTTTCAAATAGGCTTGGGTTTCAACTCCATCGCCTTATTACTTTCCAGTATGTTCTGGGTAGAGTCTCTTCAGTTTAGTATGTTTACTCTCAGCCCCGTAATACACGCCTTATTTCTCTTTGTTATCTGGGAGAAATCTTTTGGGCATCAAAGAAAGCAACCGCTAACTAAACTATTCTGTCTGGCGCTCCTTATCTTCTATTTGGTCTTCGGGAAGTTTATTTTCCTATTCGGAGGCACGGGCTCACCATCGCCAGATTTTATCGTAACTCTACTTAGCTTCCTGTCATTTATTTACTTCATCAGTGCATGGGAAAGTCAATCTAGCACAGATCATATCTGTTTACTATTTTCGATCAGCCTAGCAATCACAACTAAGATTAGTCAAGCCCCCTTAAGTCTACTGCTACTGCCACACTATCGAGTTTTCCTAAGTAAAGAAAAGTTCGCCCTAATTGCAGCGGGCTTACTGTGTTTTTTATGGATCATCCGAAGTTTTTTAAACTCAGGATGCTTTGTCTTTCCTGCTGTCAGTACCTGCTTTGATGTATCATGGTTTGTGGGTGACGATATGATTCAGAGGTTGAATAACGCAATCGTGGCAGGAGGCAGGATGTTACCGTACAAAACTGAAAGGATATTGCTAGATTTCTCTTGGGTAAAGAGTTGGGCTCAGTTTCATTATACCTATCACCCTTTTGTTCAAGGACTCATGCGATTTATTGGCCTAATGGCTATCTCTACCGTAGCACTTAGAATCCTTCTCCGAAAAAATATCTCTGATCTACCTAAGCGTCCCATTCTATTTTGCTTTGCAACAAGTCTTGTTGGCTCATTATTTTGGTTTTTCACCTCACCTTATCCTAGGTTCGGATTTACCTTTCTCACGATCACCACTATGACGCCCTTTTTTCTTTTTCTGCCAAAAATTACCGAAACCAGGATCTACCGTGTCCTGGGTCTTTCTATTTTGACTTTCGGCATGATTTATTTCGTGACGAGGCCGTTCCTAAGCTTTTCCGGATCACATGTCGGCCACTTTCACTGGCAATCAGGATACCCCCAAATTCCTCAAGCTGAAGTGAACCAGGTGCAAAGTAACTTTGGCACCGTATACTACCAACTGCAAAAACAAGCGGGAACTTCTGGCCAGTGCTACTTAGCACCATTACCCTGCACAACCCAAACTTTGCCCAACCTGCATTTAAAAACCTTTGGTCGCTGGAAGATTTATGGTTCAAAGGCGCAAGAAGACCATAACAAGGAAACTTTATGAAATCAGCTTCGGTCGAAATTACAAACAAACAAACATCACAGAACGCCCCCTTAGAGTATTTTTTGACGCAAATGCGAACAAAGAAAATTTTGCCATGGGTCAAAGATAAAAGAGTATTGGATTTTGGCTGTGGCTTACACTATTCAACTCTAAAGGCAATGGGTCCTCACTGCCAGTCTGCAGTTGGCTTTGATATTAGCTTTCCAAAAGATTTAATTGTCACAAAAGAAGGTTTCCGACTCGTAAAAAGTTTGGATCTTTGTGGATCCGAAAAATTTGACTGTGTGACCTCCCTAGCTTGCTTTGAGCACTTGACTAGCGAGGAATTGATTGACAACCTCCACAAACTTGCTGACATCACAACGAGAGATGCTCATATAGTTGGAACCGTACCAAGACCAAGCGCTAAACCGGTACTCGAATTCCTAAGTTATAAACTCCACCTAATTGACGAGTCTCAGATCCGTGATCACAAGGTCTATTATGACCGTATCAGCTTAGGGGCTGTCCTATCGAAGAGTCCATGGTATATTGCCGAATATAGTACCTTTCAGTTTGGGTTCAATAGTCTTTTTGTCTTTAGGAAAAAGCAGCATGACAAAGCCACTAGTCAGCCTAATTATCCCAGTATACAATGAAGAACTTCATTTATTGGAGTTTTTAAAAAAGATTGATTCCACTGATATTGGTTTTCCCAAAGAACTTATCATTGTCGATGATTGCTCCTCCGATGCCTCTAGTTCCATCATTGAAAATTTTTCCTTTCAGAGTTCCTATCAGTTCTTTAGACATCAGCAAAATCGGGGAAAAGGCGCTGCTCTCCGAAAAGGCTTTGCTATGGCAAAGGGTCAGATCATTGGGGTTCAAGATGCGGACTTTGAATACTCTGTAGACGAGGTTAGGCTACTCGTTGAGCCAATAGCCAAAAATTTGGCTGATGTGGCTTATGGATCTAGGTTCAAAAAAAGTGGTCAGCAAGTCCACAGAACGTTTCATTACCTGATTAATCGATTGTTGACGCTCACGAGCAATATCTTTTCTGGCCTGTATCTCACAGATATGGAAACCTGCTATAAATTTTTCAAAGCCGAAATCATTAAGAATATTGATTTGAAATCTGACAAATTTGGTTTTGAGCCAGAGGTTACAGCAAAGATTGCTAGGCTTCACTTGCGGGTCTTAGAGATCCCTGTCAGCTACTACCCTCGCAGTTATATCGAAGGCAAGAAAATATCTTGGAAAGATGGAATCGCAGCTTTCTGGCATATTTTGTATTTCAACAGCCTGGCAAAAGAATCGTCTTATTTTCGTGAAGGCCTACCGCAAGGCTACATTCCTCAAGGCAGACTCTGGCTTTAATGGCTGAGCTATCGTTTCTTGCAATGCCAATTCTAAAGAAAACGGAGGGTGCCATTTTGCATGTATCTGGAACTTTTTACTCGAATAGGTCTCGCTACCTAGAAATTTCTCCATTTGAGCTGAAAAACCCAGTATCCTAGCTCCAATACGAAGCAAAGACTTGGGAACTGGAATCAGCCACACGGGCTTTCCCAGCCTATTTCTAATCACCTTAGTAAGCCGGGCAATACTAACGTCATCCGAGTCGGAGATAAAATAACCAGAATCATCCAGGCCATCACTTTCAATTGCTCTTAATATTCCATCACAGAGATTACCAACATAGAGATAGCTCCGTTCATCTTTGATAGCACCAAAAGGGAGGGGTACGGGTATACGAATAAGCTTTAAAAGACTGGCAAAGTTAGCCTTAACTCCAGGACCGTAAACCAAGCATGGCCTAAGAATAACCAAAGCCGTCTCTGTCCCGGAACAGATTTCCCGTAATTCCTGTTCAGCTGCGGCTTTGCTTCTACCGTAGGAACTTTCGAATTCATAGTCTAGATCGTCTTCACTGGGTTGTTGCATAGCAAAATTGTACCTACAAGCCTTTACCGAGCTGATATAGACAAATTTTCTAACTTTAGCCTTGATCGCGGCTTTAGCTAAATTCATGGCTAGCTTAGTATTAGCATTATAATACTCTTGATAGCTTCCATCTCCATTGTTGTGTGCCTTTCCTGCAAGATGAACAACTGCAACACATTTGCTCAATGCCACATCTAAACTCGGGAACCCTTGCGCAGAAAAACTTAAATCAGGACGTCGCGTTAGTGTGATGACCTTGTAGCTACTTCCTTTTTCAACATAAGACAGAAAATTCTGACCGACAAAGCCTGAGGCTCCCGTTACCGCTACTGTTCCCATACCTGCTCTCCACGCTGCATACCTTTGAGGACAGACATCATAATTCCCAGCGACTCCTCTCTAACTGATGGGTACGAAAATCCTTGATTTTGGCGTATGTTTTCGAGGTAATCACCCGACTCAATTACATCTGCCAATTGGGTGTAAGAGATGCCCCAACCCTTTTCTAGAAGACTGTCAGTTAACGTCTTGTTTGGCCCAACATAGCAAAGAGGAATCCCTTGGCTAACGTATGTAAAAGCTTTACTCGGACAAGCCAGACCTCTCTGGCAGTCTTTAAGGCTCACGATACCGAAATGAAATCTATGCAAGAACTGCAACAGCTTAGAGAAAGAACTAAATCTTGGAAGAAACTCGGCTGCGACCCCAACTTCGAGAAACCGATCTCGCAAGGCTGTTCCAATCGGCGCCGGCATCCCTACAAAGCTTATACTCAATTGTGACTTTATGATAACCGGCTGTCCCTTCAAATATTGTAAAAAAGGAGATAGGTCATGAGCAGCACCATAATTTCCTGCGTAAACAAGTTTTAACGTTTTTTCCCAGTCTTTAAGAGCCAAAGGTTTACTGGGTGTAACATAAGTTGCCCAGGGGTTTGCAACAAAAACGGGCTTGCAAGCTTTCGTCCTGAGGTTAACAGCCATTGCCTCGTCGAGTGCTATGTATGCCTGAAACAGCCGTATAATTTTTTTGTCTAAAAAACTCAAAAAGTCCGCCAATCGAAAAAACCGTTTTTTCTTCAAGGATAAACACTCTAAGTCTGGATGAGCATCCATGTACCAAAGTAGAGAAGGGATTCTCAGCATCAACCCAGCCAATGCGGTAGTCCAATGTATGAGAGGGGGGTTTGTCGTCGAAATCACAACCAAGCCCTCGCGGGATTTGATTGTCATGACCCTGAAGTATAAAAGTATCAAGGGAAATAATATATGCAGCAATAGCAGGTTTCCAAGGCGCCTCGGTGAAAGACCGCCAGGTATGTATCGCTTTGAGATATAGATAGTTTTTGCACGAGAGCCTTGCTCCTCAAGATGTTGCTCAAGTTCAAGACAAAGTTTACTTACAGGACTTTTATCGTCCGCATACTCGTTTACAATCAAGTAGAGAGTTTTAATTTTGCCCGCCCTCCAGTATTTCCAACCGATTCTCAGAAAAATCTTGTAACAGTTATTTCAGTATCTTATTCTTCAGATATATCATGCCTTAAAACACGTAGGTGAAGAATGAAAAAAACTGCCCTTATCACAGGTATAACGGGACAAGATGGTGCTTATTTGGCACAACTACTCCTTGACAAGGGTTATGAAGTCCATGGGATCAAAAGACGTTCTAGCTCTTTCAATACACAGCGCATCGATCACATATACGAAGACCCTCATCAAAACGACAAACGTTTGTTCCTCCATTACTCCGATTTATCAGATGCCAGTAGCTTAGTGCGAATCATTGGGGAAGTGCAACCCGACGAAATCTACAACTTGGCTGCACAAAGTCACGTTCAGGTATCCTTTGAGGTTCCAGAATACACCCTTAATTCCGATGGTGGTGGGACTCTTAGGATTCTCGAAGCTATTCGTATGCTGAACTTGGAAAAGAAAACCAAATTCTATCAAGCATCGACAAGTGAGCTTTTTGGAAAAGTTCAGGAAGTTCCTCAGTCAGAAACAACTCCGTTTTACCCCAGAAGCCCTTATGCGGCAGCTAAGCTTTATGCTTTCTGGATCACAAAAAATTATAGAGAGGCCTACGGCATTTTTGCTAGCAATGGCATCCTCTTCAACCATGAAAGCCCAATACGCGGAGAAACCTTCGTCACCCGTAAGATTACGAGGGCTGCGGCCAATATAGCCCTCGGCCTACAAGACAAACTCTACATCGGCAATCTTGACGCTAAAAGAGACTGGGGGCACGCCAAGGAGTTTGTAGAAGGTATGTGGATGATGATGCAGCACGATAAGCCCGATGACTTTGTCCTTGCAACCGGAAGAACCACAAGCGTTAGAGATTTTGTTAAAATGGCCTTTAGTGCTTTGGACATCGAACTAGAGTTTAGTGGGAAAGGTGGCAGCGAAGTAGGTATTGATCCTAAATCAGGAAACACTCTAGTTGCCGTCGACCCCAACTACTATCGGCCTACCGAGGTCGACCTTCTGATTGGCGACGCCAGTAAAGCGGAACAAGCTTTGGGCTGGAAGGCCAAAACAACAGTTGAAGACCTGTGTCAAGAAATGGTTTTCGCTGATTTTGCACGAGCTAAGGCCGATATGAATATCAAAAAGTCGGGCTACATCAGTCCCGAACAACTATCTCTGGAATCAAATCCCAAACTTCAAAATAAGGACTTTATTTTTGCCCGTGAAATGAATCTCAACAGTACTATTTAGAAGGTAGATTAATGGGAAGTATCACCCGGACACTTGTTAAGGCTATCAATAAAACCAAGGTTTTTGATTTTCCTTTTCATTGGAAGAGTTGGAAATGGATTCGCCTGTTTATACTGGTGGTTTCTGATTCTTTGATAGTGCTGGGGTCGTATTATGCTGCTTTTGCTTTGCGGCTTGATAGTCTTGATTTAGAGCGGTATTGGGAGAGGTTTTATGTAACAGTGCCAATTTGCGTTGGAATATTTATTTCGGTGAATTTCTTTACAGGAATCTATCGGCAAATTTGGCGTCACGCCAATATTTACGCAGGGCTGTTAATTTTAAAGTCTAGTGCCATTGCTGTTTCAATTTTTACTCTAATATACTTTATGATGGGTCCAGACCTCCATCCACCCAGATCTGTACCTGCCTTGCTACTAATCCTAATTGCTTGTGGCATTGCAGCTCACCGTTTTGGATGGAAACTTTGGTTAATGCTAAATCGTGAAATTGAAAATAGTAACGAAAAACTCTGCCTTGTTTACGGGGCAGGCTACGGAGGAGAGTTTTTTGTCAGGCACGCGAAGACCACAAACTCGGATTATCGAATAGCCGGATTTATCGACGATAATAAGTACTTAAAAGGTCGACTGATCAACGGCGTACCAGTCTTGGGAAGTAGCGAAGACATAGAATCTATAGTTTCAACAAAGAACATAAAGGAAGTTGTAGTTGCAATTCCAAGCGCTAGTGGCACAACACTTTCTGAAATTTATGAAAAATGCAAATCTCTCAATCTCTCAGTTATGTACATGTCGGATATAACATCAACATTAAATCAAAACTCCCTAAAGCTTAGACCTTTTAAACTTCAAGACTTACTTCGCAGAAAGTCTAAGACATTTAATTCTGCCAACGTTAAAGAGTCGTTCTCTAGAAAGGTGGTACTCGTCACCGGTGCTGGGGGATCAATCGGCTCAGAGCTTTGCCGCCAAATATTCAGTTTAAATCCTCAAACTCTAATATTGTTAGATTCATGTGAATTTAACCTATACAAAATTACTAGTGAATTAACCAGCAAAATTCAGAGTGTAGAATTAAAATCTGTTCTATGCTCGGTGACCGATTTCGACTTGTTGGAAAACACCCTTAAAAAATACTTACCGGATTATGTACTTCATGCAGCGGCCTATAAACACGTGCCAATGGTCGAGGAAAATTTCCGCTCAGGATTTAGGAATAACGTTCACGGCACAAATAATATCGTCAACCTTTCTGCCAAGTACAAAGTAGAAAAGGTGTTATTAGTCAGTACCGATAAAGCTGTCAACCCGACAAGTGTGATGGGAGCAACTAAAAGGATTTGTGAAAGAATTATAGAGAGCGCTTCGTCTAAATATTCAGATACCAAATTCACCTTTGTACGCTTTGGCAATGTCCTTGGTTCATCAGGTAGCGTAATTCCAAAGTTTGTGTCTCAAATTGAAAAAGGCGGGCCTCTCACAGTAACTCATAAAGATGTAACGCGGTATTTCATGTTAATTGAAGAGGCGGTCAGTTTAGTACTTGAGGCTTTAACCATAACCAATGGTGACGACTTTTTTGTCTTAGATATGGGCAGCCCTGTAAATATTTACAAAATGGCAGAACAGTTGATTAGGCTTTCTGGCTTAGAACCACATACCGATATAAAAATTGATGTATCCGGCTTAAGAGCTGGTGAAAAGTTGTTTGAAGAAATACTACTCGAAGGGCATGAAGAAGCTACGCACCAACAAGGACTTTTTGTTTCGAAAATTAGCAAAAGTCGTCAAAATATAAACTTCGCAACATTAAACAAAATCGAAAAGCTCCCTGACAATTTATTCAGAGAAGAACTTTTCAGTCAGTGTAAACGAGAAAGCACTGATACTAAAAACAGTTTGCTGGATAACAACAAACCAAAACAGGTACAAGGCACTAATTTATGATTGTTACGTTAAAAAGAATTTTTATCTTACATGTTCTAAAATGGTCGTTTAGAAGAGCCCCACTATTTTTTAAAGACTTTATCAGAAGTTTTTATTACAAATCAATTTATACAGCAAAATCTTTGAAGGTTTTCCGACTGCATTCCCACCGCCAAGTCCCATCTAACATATTTTTCTACAATCGTTTTGGAAGATTTTGTTTTGCTCTAAAGGAAATAATTTGCTTTGCTGTTTTCAAAAATAAAAGCTTCAAATTAGAATATTTTGAGCAAGTTGATGAAAACTCGTTTGCTGCAAGAGAAATGGTTTACCCGAAACCACCAATGTATCATGATGGTGAGCCAGTTGCTTTGGACAGAAGCATATTTGATAGAATAGAAAAAAGTTACAAGCTGGCGTATGACCTCGAACCTAAGAAGATAGTACATTCTCAATGGTGGACAGATATTATTGCTGAGTTTAAAACGACCTTTTTTGATTCAAACTTTAAACTAGAAATAGATAGATTAAAAAGCTTTAGACAAACTTCGTACACCAAAGCTGCAATCATCAATGATCAATGTGCCACTATCTTAAGAGAAAAGGGGATCTATAGCTCATTCCTACAAAGCCTTGAATTGATCATGGAATATCATAAAATGAGTGACGCCATTGACCACGATATATTAATGTCAATTTCTGAATCTAAGATTGGTGGGAGTTACTGTCCAGTTTACAGAGGTCAGCGCCTATCACAGAGGCTATTAACGCATGCTTACTACGTTACTCAGTTAAGGAAATTTACACATATAAAGAATAATAGTGAAACCGTTATCTTAGATCTTGGGGGAGCTTATGGGGGTTTACTTCGCCAAATTGGTCATTACTATTCGAAAGCGAAACTCATTCTAATAGAACTGCCTGAAGTTGTCGCCATGGGCTCCTACTTCTTACAAGCCGCTTTCCCGGAAAAGAAAGTCGCCACGCTTGCTGACTTGAAATATTTAAGTCATAATTCGATCGATCTATCTACCGCCGATATCTTCGTACTACCGACCTGGTGCATTGAACTCCTAGAAACTAATTCGATCGATTTAGTCGTCAATAGTACATCCCTAGGCGAAATGTCGACAGAATACGGAATATTTTACCTCGAAAATATAGAGAGGATTTGTAAAAGATACTTTTTTTCGAATAATAGAGGAACTAGCTCAATAGAGAAATACGATGATTTTGGATTTTACAATTGGCCATTGAAAAAGTCTTGGGAAACAAGACTATTCTCTACCAATCATACTGGTGTCATTGAATGGATCGGTGAAACAAACACTTAGGAGGCAGTAAAAATGGAAGTTGGCAACAATATTAAGTCTGAAAGAGGATCCTGGACATTTGGTGGCGACGTGGCAAACACCTTCGTTGATCATGTTAGAAATTCCGTTCCTCTCTACGAAGAGGGACATGATCTAGTTTGCCAAATCAGCGATTTTTTTTGCCAGAATGACTCCACTGCTTATGAGATAGGCGTCTCCACAGGTGAGCTCTTAAACAAACTCGCGACACATCAAAAACATAAGCCCAAAATAAAGTGGATAGGTATTGATACCGAAGAAAATATGATAGAAAAGGCAAAAGAACACTGCTCTTCTCATCAAAACATCAAATTGATAAAAGACGATATTAGGCTTCATGACTTTAGAAAAAATGACTTTATCGTGTCGTACTATTGCCTTCAATTTGTCCCTGAGAGGCACCGACAAGAGGTCGTTAATAAGTTGTATGATTCACTTAACTGGGGTGGAGCCCTAGTACTATTTGAAAAAGTAAGAGGACCCGACGCCCGATTTCAGGATATTGTCACTTCCTTATACAATGACTTTAAAGAAAATAATGGATTTACATCAGATGAAATTCTTCAAAAGACACGAAGCTTAAAAAGTGTCATGTCACCATTTTCTGTCCAAGGCAATTTAGATATGTTAGAACGAGCTGGATTTAAGGATGTTACCTCAGTAATGAAATATATTTGCTTTGAAGGTTTCCTAGCTATTAAGTAAAAGTTAAACCACACATAGTAGGGACTACTAATTGTTTTTAAAGCTACCATCGACCGTGGTTTACCGACAAACTATCAAGCATCTGGGAATCACTCGAATCATTGCAGTCATAGGGGCTTCTATAGTGGAGTCGCTCCTAGCAATATTTGGTGTATCTTTACTAATACCTATTGTTGGTCTGCTATACCAGGATCCTGACCAAGTAAGCGAGCAGATCTCTACGAGATTCCCATTACTAAACGATATCATTAATGGCACAAATCTAGATCTTTCGTTTTTTACACTCTCGATTGCGGCTTGTTCTATAATCGTATTACAGCAAATAGCGAAAGGCTTAAAAGATCTCTTAATAGTAAAACTATCCAATGAATTGACTCTAAAGCTCAGAAAATACACTCTTTTGTCATATTTCAGTACGAAACCAGACTTTTTTGATGAATTTAAACTGGGATCTGCTGAAAGTGTAGCTGTGGTTGAGGCAATTCGAGCTGGCGGTATAATTTCATTTGGACTCGGAGCGATTTCAGCTTTAGTATTAGGGTTAGCCTATACATTAGCTATGGTACTGATTTCCTGGCAGCTCACCTTAGTGTTCACCGTGTCGCTCCTCATGATATTGATGATTGCAAAAATATTTAGACGATTACTCGAAAATGACAGTAAAAAGCTGACAATAGCGAATAAAGATTTACATAGTTTCCTTTCTGAAAAAGTTCGAGCATATTCTAAGCTAATCTTATGCGGAACTCGGAGAAGTGAAATTCAGGTCTTTCAACAAAAATGTCGGGATGTAAAAAACTTGAATGTTTCAATCCAAAAAAAATCTATTATCCTAAATACCATCCTGGAACCACTAAATTTTATAACTATATTAGTTATGGTATTTATTGGATTCAAAGTTTTTGGACTAGACTACTCTTTGATTACAGTTTACCTGTACTCTGCCATGCGCGCGAGCCCACAATTTAAGGTATTCGCTAACTCATCAAATCAAGTTTCTGTTTATGAGCAAAGCTTACTCTCTATTAATTCTGCGATAGCTTCTGCTAAAATGTCGCGAGAAACTGCAGGTGGGAAGAAAGCACTTACCTCAATAGATTCCGGAATAGAATTAGAAAAAGTTTTTTTCAGCTATGGTGATAAAGAAATATTTAAAAACCTTAATCTAAGGTTTCCCAAAAATCAAACTACTGTAATAGTCGGTAGTTCGGGTAGAGGGAAATCCACACTTTTGAAACTAATTTTGAAGCTGATTAGACCAAACAAAGGTACTGTCAAGATTGATTCGACTGATATAAATTGCTACTTGGAATCTGACCTAAGAAGAGAAATAGCATTTCTTCCTCAAGAACATATTTTGTTTCACGGAAGTATACGGGAGAATTTGACCTATGGTTTATCTTCAGTTTCAGAAAAAGATATCTTTGGAGCACTAAAAGAAACAGGGCTAGTTCTACTTATAGAATCCTTACCAATGGGACTAGATACCTCTATTGGTGATGAAGGCCGGTGGCTTTCAGGCGGTCAAAAACAACGACTTCTACTAACCAGAGTTTTTTTGCAAAACCCAAGTATCATAATCATGGACGAACCCACAAGTTCTCTTGATGAAGGTTCAGAAAAAATTGTCCTCGACAGCTTGAAAAAGCTCAAGCATACGAAAACCATTGTGCTGACAAGTCACAAGAAGCAACTTTTAGAATTGGCTGATAAAATTATCGACTTAGATACAGGTAATCGCAATGCTTTTAACCAAGAAAAAAGCTCATAAAATAAACGAAAAATTCTCTGATCGCCGATCAAATAGGTTAGCGCTGGGAATAATTCTTTGCTATCGGCTAGCGCTATTTTTTTTGAGTGAGATCAAGCGTTATTCGTATCTTTTTTTCATCAATGTTTGTAGATCCAAAGACTTCGAAATAGTAAATTCCTTATACTTAAACGGATTCACCAAAATAGAAAATTTTTTAAACGAGAATGAAATTGAATTTATAAAGTCCTTATCATGCCAAATAGAGCGTGATTTTTTGGATGGTAATTTTAAAAATCCTAAAAACACTTCATTTAATGGATCCATAAGAGTTTGGTCACTATTAGAATACGACAGTTATTTATCTGACAAATTCTACCGG
Organism: Pseudobacteriovorax sp.; assembly: GCA_013215145.1. Classification (GTDB taxonomy): domain Bacteria; phylum Bdellovibrionota_B; class Oligoflexia; order Oligoflexales; family Oligoflexaceae; genus DT-89. Next base: position 103,896 of record JABSRP010000028.1, on the reverse strand, counting down.
AGTAGACGTCTCTTAAATATTGCTAAAAAGTTTTACGGAAATAAGCCTATACTACCTTTTGAAGGAATATACCAGAAAAGTCTCCCCCAAGAAGACTCTGACGAACTACCCTTTGGGCAAAGAGGATGGCATTTTGACGGCAACAAACATACATTAAAGTTTTTCCTGTTAGTCGAAAACTGTGATCTGGAGAATGGACCGTTTGCATACATAAAAAGTTCTGCTTTACCGTTATCGTTACACAAATTAAATAAAATCTTTAGAGTTTTTCTTGGAGGTGGAATTCCAGCAACTTACTACTCTAGAAGCGAGGCACTTAAATACAAACTAAACAAAAAGGGGGTTCCTTTAATAGGAAAGGCTGGAGATGTTATTATCGCAGATACTCATGGTATTCACCGAGCGATGCTACAAAAATCAGGTACTAGGAAAGTCATGGTATCGTATTTTAAGGATTGAAGCATGATCAGTTTTTTCAAACCGTATATTCCAATCAGAATAAAGGCCGGACTAAAAGAGTTAGCAAAATATGGATTACAATACTTTTTGTTGAAGCGCCTTATAGGCCTTAAGTACTTGACCCTAATTAAGATGGTCAAAATAAACGGTCATAATATAAAATTTTTTGTAAGCAATAAAATCGAGCTATATAGAACCTTTTCGTACCATCATAAGGAGCCTTTGACGACGAATTGGATACTCAACGAACACCAACCAGGAGATATATTTTTCGATATAGGCGCAAATGTCGGTGCATACAGTCTTCTTTCTGCTCTAAAAATTGGTAAAAATGGCAAGGTTTATGCTTTTGAGCCTGCAGCAGGCACATTTCAAACACTCAATACCAATATACAAATAAATGGCCTAACAAATATTCTTGCGTACCCATTAGCTTTGAGTAACTGTAACGAGCCTGTCGACTTAAAGGTCAAGTCTACAATACCTGGTGCATCAGGACACTCAATTGGAGAGGCTCTCGCAGATGGCAAAAGTTTCGAGCCTGTCAGAACCCAAGGATCTTTCGCCGTTACCCTCGATGATTTTTGCCAAAAGAAAAACACTTGTCCAAATCATATTAAAATAGACGTCGACGGCCTGGAAAACAGAGTTTTAGAGGGAATGCTAACCACTTTAAAAAACCCAAATCTTAAGTCGATATTGGTAGAAATAGAAGGCTCAAATTCAAAAGATTTACTGAATATTTTTGATACAAATGGATTTGAAGTCCAGGCGATTGAGAAGTCGAACCATATTTTTGTACCTAAAAAATAGAATATTATCAGTGGTTTAGATAAAAACCTTTACATTGATTTAGAGCCATTAATCCCAAAATCGCAATTTCATTTACAGAAGATGAATGCGATTGTACCATTATTACAACATTTCAAATGAAGAATTTACAGGATAGGTGAATTTTGTTTTTTAACAAGCCAATTTATATTGCTGGTCCGTGCAGCGCTGAGTCTGAAGATCAAGTAATGAAGACTGCTTCTGAAATAATAAAAACACCTAAAGTTTCTGCTTTTCGTGCAGGGTTATGGAAACCTAGAACAAGGCCAGGGAGCTTTGAAGGCGTTGGTGCTCAAGGCCTCAAATGGCTCAACAAAGTTCAAAGTGAACTCAATATCCCAGTGGCGACTGAAGTAGCAAATGCTAAACATGTAGAAATGTGCCTTGAAGCTGATATCGATGTTTTATGGATTGGAGCTAGAACCACAGTAAATCCTTTTTTATGCCAAGAAATAGCAGAAGCTCTAAGAGGCACTAAAAAACCTATTTTCGTAAAGAACCCAATAAATCCCGACCTCAACCTTTGGCTAGGGGCAATTGAAAGGATCTCAAGTGCCGGCATAGAAGAGATAGTTGGAGTTCATAGGGGGTTTTCTACGCACAGGGCTGGAAATTATAGGAATGATCCAATTTGGAGTATTGTTGGAGAATTAAAGAGCAAAATGCCAAATTTGCCGATAATCTGCGATCCTTCACACATCTGCGGCGAAAGGGAAAAAATTCTTGAAATTTCGATGAAGGCAACGAAACTTGGTATGGATGGATTAATGATTGAAACACATATAACTCCTGAAAAAGCCTTAAGTGATGCCGACCAACAAATCACACCTAAAACACTGAACGAATTGTTAAATGTGATAGATGACTTAAACATAACCCTCGATAATGGATCGAATGACGAAATCCTCAACGTTCTAAGGGAGGAAATTGATTTAGTTGATCGAAAAATAGCCTCTTGCCTAATTGAAAGGTTCAATGTTGTTCGAAAAATCGGTGAGCATAAGCAGAAGAATTCAATGAAGATCATACATACAGAACGGTGGCAAAGTCTTGTGGGTAAGCTAGTGGAACAGGCTGAAAGAAACGGAGTTTCTCGTATTACGGTCGAGTCCATTTATGAGATTATTCATAGTCACTCAATTCAAGTCCAAAATGACATTATATCGAAGAGTTCAACTTGAATTCTGAACGTAAGCGCTGAAGTTCTTTTTTTTAAGAATTAAAAGGTAGGAGTTTTTCTACTGATTTACCTTCGGCAACGCCTCTTAGAGCGAAGCAAAGATATTCATATGGCTGCAATCCGTTTTCGATAGCTGTGTTCACTAGAGAATATAAAGTGGCACTAGCATGCGCCCCGCGCTCGCTATCGGCAAATAGCCAAGCCTTTCGCCCAAGAACGAAAGGTTTTATTTGTCGTTCAACATAATTATTGTGGATGATTAGATGTGGGTACTCTAGAAACCTAGTTAAGTAATCCCATTGATTATCGAGATATTTAAATGCTTTGCCAGTAAGGGAATTTGCCGGATATGAAACCAATCCTTTTGCCAGTAAATCGTGGATTTTATCTATGATTGGTTTACAATCTTTGGCTCTTTTTTCCAATTTTCCATCTACATCGCAGCAAACAATCTCTTTTTCTGCTTTGAATAGATCTTTGATTAATAGCAGCATCTGCTTAGCGGCAACGACCCTATTTTTCTTACCCTTGGCAGCATCTGCGAATTTTCTGCGCGCATGCGCCCAACACCCTCCGTGAGACACCTGTGAATTTTCGTTGGAAAAGGTTTGGTAAACTCCTAAACCATCGGTAAGGAATGACCCGGAAAATCCATCTAAATACTTTTCAATTGTCGCTTTAGCACGGGATTTTTCGTAATGAAAAACCGTGATTTTTTGGCCAGGCGGACCCTCTCTTGTTTGGACCAAGACATAACTTTTTCGGTCAGCTGGGCGGTCTTTTTCTTTTAAGACTTGAAAGCTTGTCTCGTCCATGGCAACCATTGAACTTTCTAAGAGTTTTTGATGCAATAAATCCTTTATTGGAAATAGTTTTCCCGCAATTTGAATCATCCAGCGAGACATTTTATCGCGTCCGAGTTCGACATTATCGGCTTTCAATGATTTCTCAATGCGATAAAGCGGAAGGCCTTCTGCGTACTTACTATAAGCAAGGTATGCAAGAGACTCTAGAGTAACTGAAGGGCGAGAAAGGCGATGTGCCGGCATTTTTGCCTGTTTTACAGTCTCACATTTTTTACAGCCATATACTGGCTTTATAAATCTATGAACCGATAATCTGCGCGGTTTAATGTGAAGCTTCTCACTGATTTTCTCACTGACTTGCTGCATTGGCTCGCTACAGCAGCTACAGACTTTTTCGGCTTCTGGTAAATCTAGATAGATGTTTTCCCGTGGCAAGTCTTCAGGGATAGGCTTTCTTGCCGTCGATCTTGAGTAGGATCTTACCTTCTTTTTTTCGGGGAAAGTAGGCTCTGCTGTTTCAGCCTCATCATGAAATAGTGATTTCATGCCAGGATGGTTCAAAGATTCACTTTTAGATGCGAATCTATTACGTTGCAAAGCGCGAACAAGTTCTTCCAACTCGTCAATCTTAGTTTTTAAGAAGAAGTTCTCGGTCTTGAGATAAGCATTTTCCTGGTCAGTAGTCATAGTCGCAAAACTAGCAAAATCACCAGGAAAATGCAGTTAGGAATAACTCGTAAAATTTAGCTTTCTGTGCCTTTTAAATACGTCAACTCCGTCAACCACCAGCTCAAAATCTCTTGCTGAGATAGTTAATTCGGCTTGATCTGCTTTACGAAACCATGGGAAACGATCACTATCTAGTTTCTTGATCCAAAGGCAAAATCCCGCCTTATCAAAATAGATAGCCTTCACAAGGTCACGCTTTTTATTGCAGAAAAGAAAAAGTGTATTTTCAAACAAATTTTCCTGAAGCTCGCCTTCCACGATTTCGGCAAGTCCGTTGATCTGCTTGCGCATATCAACGGGCTCACGCCAAAGCAGGATTTTGGAAAAATCGCTAGCTTGCTTCATAAAGGCTCGCTGCTAGGAAATGAGATAAAACCTTAACGTCCAAATTCTTGGCTTGAAGGTAAATACCTTGATTCTCAAACTGCAAGGTGATAGTTGGTTTTTTGTTAGCTGCATTTACCTTGATGGGCACGAACTTGGAATCAGTCTTTTGTAATCGCTTGCGGTGATAGTACCAACTCGAAAGTATGATTCCATGCTTTTTGGTGTACTCAGAGATTGTAAGCTCAGAGTTTTCTTTTTCGGCAAAATGAGACCGCCACTGATCGTCTGTCATATCTATTCTCCTTTAAGTGATTTAAATAAAGAATAGACCAGGTAAATCTACGGTGGAAGATGGCTCAAGTGCAGCGCTCAAGCTCAAAAGCTATTCCCCCATAGTAGGTCTTGTGTTCCTAAGAATAAGTATATTAAGATAGTCTTTTTCAAGAGCAAGTCTCGATAAGATTAAACATAGATTTGAGCTAGAAAATTGATTTGTAAAAGAATTAACTTTGAGTACTACGATAAAAAAATCGATAGCAAACAGAATAACCGTTTACTACCAATGTACAAAATTTATTTGTTGCTTATCTGAATCTATCGTATATTAACTCTTGAATACCTAGATTCCAGAATTAGTAGCCACATCTTCTCTGAATTTCAAAATATTATCATCAAACTGATCACGAGCCTCACCATTTTTTTCAACAACGGCTACTAATGTCGTATTCGCTACCGAAGTGAAGTCTTCACCGATGACAGTAAAGATCGTATTAGCTCGTTGACCAAGTTCTTCTCTATATTTTTCCATTTTTTCTTTTCGCAGATTTAGTTTTACCTCAGCAGCAATAGCCTCTGCTTCTTTGCGATCACTCTGATCTATGAGATCGCCTCTGATCTTTGAACCAAATCTACCAATTTCGATACCCCAATTCATTATGCTATGATTGACGGTATTCCCTTCAAATGCAAACAATTCTTTCTCAGCACGTTTTCTTTTCCAAGGCGGAATCCCAACACGTGGTTTCGGATATTCTACATAGGCAAAAGCTCGACCTTTAAGAGTCGTATAATTTGCATTAGCAGTGATACTCAGATCAAGCATCGGAGCACCCACCTCATCAAAGAAAATATTTGCCGAACCGGTCAGTGGAACTTTAATATCAATTAAAGTTACATTTGCTTCTGCTCCAACAGCCAATAGACCCGGAATTCCGGCGACAACTTGTGCGTACGCTTCTGCCGCGGCACTAGGTATCAGTCTACCGTTCAATGACATAAAGGTGATTCCAACTTCATAACCTAGTTTAAGATTTGCACGACCACCTAACGCCACGGTAACTGGCACCGGACCAACGAAGAATGTCTGCGAGTAACTTTTATCAAAATCCCACCTGAACAACTCGGGTTCAGCAATCTTAATTTCTAAACTTTCTTCAAACTTTTTAGGCTCAAATACATCCTGTCCCAAAACTTTAAGTTTTAACTCACCATCGAGCTTAGTAGGCGCTGCATGAAAATATCCATAGCCACCAATTACATTTAGCTCCTGGTTTAGAATGTAAATTGATGCAAAACCCTCAGCGGTTGCTGCTTGTTCTGTACGATCGCCACGGATTTCCAGATATGCGTTACTGACTGCAGCAAATCTATCCTGCCTACCAATATTGAAGCCGTCCCATTCTTTTCGTTTCTTCAAGTCGAGATAAGAAAAGTCTGGGGGAGACGGTCGAGGAATACTCGGTAAATCTGGAATCTGCAAGTCTGCAGGAAGCACAGCATTTAGCTTATCTTTCAATTCAAAGATTTGCTCTGGACTTGGAAATTTCTTTGCTTTTAGTAGTTCATCTATATCTTTTGCCAAGTCGGCATATTTTTTTACCTCTTCAAAACCTTCCATACTAAATAAAGCATCGTACTGATCTAAACCTAGCTCATTAATCAACTCATTTCGAACTTCGATAAGTCGTTTAAAAACGACTCTAGGATCTTGATTAAGATTTAGAGGAACAATATCAAAAATAGAAAAGCCGAGGGAACATAGTATCTTCTGCTGATCGTTAACACGATTGATCACATCATTGAGATCTAATCGACCATAATCTGGTAAATCAATCCGAATTCTTCCATTTGGATTTTCAATATTTGAACCAATAGAAGGAATCAATTCACAGTTATCAACAGAACCGTTGCCGATAATTTTTGCTAGTGTTTCTGGGCCATTAATCTTGAGAGCCTCTAGAAAAGCCTCCTTAAGATCCTCAACACTTGTTGGAATTCTACCAGCTGGTAGTATACCTTCATCTCTCAAAGACTGACCAAATTGGTTGAAATATCTTTCTTTCTCATTCAAGAAATCAACATATTCACCAACCGTCCCCCTAAATCCTTCACCTGTATCAGTCACCATATCATCAATGACTTTCGAAGGATCACAGTAAAGGTTACCACTATCCTGACAAACTTCTTCTAGTGTCCATTTTACAAAGGTTATGGCTTCCCTCTCATGGACAGTTTCGCTATCAATATTTGCTTGAGCAGCCAAAGGCCATAAGAAGGCTGCACATGCATATTTAAGGTATCTTTTCATTCTTACCATCCTTATTGAATCGGTCCCTTGAAAACGAGGGCTAATTTTTCTTCGAGTACTTTCAAAGTATCTACTTCCATAGATTCCAAATTTGTTCGACTAAACCCACTGATAGACTTGAGAAGTGGACAGTCTAACTTTTGTCTATTAGGTGAATCAGCTGCGCAGGCTGGCGCATAAGTACGCACTAGACGATCATACATTGTGATAAAACGTGATCTAATACCCTGAACCGAGAGCAATGCATCTAGTTCTTCGTTATTTCTGATCATCTCATCGTTAATAAAACCTTTGGCTTCAGCTAAGAATTCATTGGGCACGCCTTCCATACCATCAACTTCAATAATCAGATCACCAAATCTCTCAATAGTAGATTTAAACTGATCATGCGCTTTAAACACTGACCTCTGCCTAGTAATATCAGCAATACTTTTTTCGATATCTTTGTTCAAATCATCAAGCTTTGAGTATACCATACGGCTTAGTGTAATCTTAGCTTTGGTATCCGCCAAAACCTGTTCTAGTTCAGGAAATTCAATCGCTAGGTTTTTTAGCTTAAGCGTAATCAACTCATCCAAATAGCCAACCATCGAAAATAGTTGGTCACTAGATTCCAATGAAAAATCTCGGAGTGAAATTTGAATCTGACTCTGCAAGTTTTTGGTGTTACTACCAAAGTCTTCGATTTGAGATTCATATCCCGTAATGTATCCTGGTCGGAATCTTTCGACACCACGTACTTTAGTTAAATTTGAGCGAAGCCTATCAATAATAGTCTTGGCTCTTTTTTCGAGAGCCAATGCTGCACCCATCTGCGATCGAATTTCCGCTCTTACCTTTTCTTGTACATCAATGTTTTTAAGGCTGATAGAAGAATCTTCTTTCAAAGCTTCTATCGTATAACTCCAAGCGCCCAACCAGGACGCAGCCTTAATATACCAATCGTTAACTAACGCAGTATCACCTTTTTCTCCGTTAAATCGATCCCTAACAATCTTGAACTTTGCAAATTCAACTTCAACCGAATCAAGGCGAGACATTTGCTGATTAATTCGAGAAAACTCTCTATTGACCTCTTGTAGAGTTTCCTGAGCACCTAAAAAACTGCTGCTTCCTAATAGGCTACCAATAACGATAATTGAATTGATTATCTTTGACATAATTCGCCTCCAGCATTAACGGTAGAACCAGACTCACAAAAATTCTTTAATAATTCATCAAAGATTATCTTAATAGAATCTCGATTTGCCTGTCTGTCACTTAAGAACTTCTCTGCTTGACGTATTACATTCCTGAGCTCTTCAAGATCTGCTGATGGATCTAAAGGATCAACGTCGAGACCTAGATCCCTACGACCTAGAATATTGCTAGCCAAAGTCCAAATGTCGAGATTTTGTAGGATCGTATCTTTTAGGGTACTGGATTCGAGATTACGAAACCATACCGGCCAGGCTTGAGTACATTCTAGACTAGGACGCTCACATTTGACTCGGTACTCTTCGATGGTTTTTTCACTACCATCAATAGTAACAACAACTTTTTCCTTGTAGAAAAGTGCGTCTTCTTCGTCACCAATATCCTCACCAATTCCGGGGATACCGCCATCGATATCGTCAAAATCAAAACTTGGTTCCGAAGGTGCCCCTTCTTCTGCCCTGGTTAATCCGACTAATTGATTCACGACGAGACGAATATTCTCTCTAAGAGTATTCAATGTCCTATCGTTCAAATTTAATAGATTATCGAATGCTTTTGAGTTCTTATAGATAACATATTTATCTTGCAAACTCTGAATCAATCCAGCTGCTTCTTGCTCCCAAAGTTTAATAGCTGCAAATGATGGAGTCTTTTTTACACTTTCGAGCTTCAAGCTACAAGAGCTTGAAAACTCTCCTGTAAAAAACGACTCATTCATGCCACTACCAATACCACCCGCTCCAGGAAATTCAGGAAAAGCTGTAAATTTTACTGATGTCTCCGGCAGCACTTCTGATATCGTGATTTTATTGCTTATGTCGGGAGTACTAGATGCCTTTAGAACAGTAAATTCCGTTGTTGCACTTGATTTTGCAATTCCCCAGTCCCTAAAAAGATAAACAGGACAATACCATTTGTAAAAAACCGTAACATCGATGCTATGATCACTGTCATTAACTGCAACTTCGTCCAGGGGAAGATAACAGTTACGTTTTGAAATCCCTGTCTCTGTCGCACAATCCATAAGTTCTGTATTTAAGCTGAGTGTAGCAGCTTGCGATGAAAAGCTGCCTGCCAATAATGAAAATAGTAATATTCGTTTCATTCTTTTTTCCTTTAGTCTAGATTTGAGAGGCTAACTTCAACAAGTTCACCAGGCGATCTCAAATTGCTCAATCTCATACGAATCGAGCTGCAGTTATCTAACCAACCTTTAGTCTCACCTGTCTTATTGTTGATAGAAACTGTAAACTCGCGGACATTTATCCCAAAATTTCGATCTCTATAGATATTGTTCTCAACATTACCAACGCAGTACAAGATAGCCTCTACATCGAAATTTACCACCAGGTCTTCTGTTGATGTATCGCGGACAAAATCTATTGGCTCCTGTACGCGATTAAAAACTGGAGTTTCTTTAACTTGAGCTGGAACAAACGTTACTATATCACCAGTCATAATAGGCACTAGTTTTCTTTCATATCTGGGTGTCAAGCCTCCGATTGAATTTTCATAATTATAAATCGTCAAATGCTGCGTTGTAACAAACTCTATCCCGTTATTTACAGTGACCTTAACACCTTGATTCTGTTCACTCCCACTGCTATCTTGTGTAAACTGACCTCTAATGGTAGCCGTCTCGTATTTACAAAGCTTTTGCCATTGACCACCCTCGCCAATATCGTCAAAACAAACAACATTGGGGCTTCTATTTACGTTGATAAAATCGATATCGTTCGAACCACTTTCAGCTTCACACACTATACTAGCAAAGTTACTAGCCGAGAATCCGCTAGGTAAGAATTTGGCACACTCAGGTACAAAGCCAAAGTTCATTTCAGGATTGACTCTAATAGAAAGCGTATCACTGATACTTCCTAATTTTGTAACGCGACGACCTGTTTCTGGGTCAATTACTGGCTGGTCATTTTCATCAAAAACACTTTTTAGTTCTTGATAGTGACCGCTACCAATAATCAATCCACCTTCAAACACAGAGGAGTTAAATTTTTCAACTTTCTGTGTAACCTCTTTCAATTCACCATTCCCGCCAAAATCTTGCTGGGAATATGCACTACCACCTACTACGAGTGAAGCTACTCCGACTAACTTTAAAATACGTTTCATTTTTTATTCCTTTCAAATGAGTCAATTATCGAATAATGATATTTTCTAAATGTTTTATGGGTGGATTGTTGCAAGTACCGAACGAATAACGGAAAGTAATCTTACGCTTGGTCGCCTGGGCCGTTAGAAGATTAGCTTGCATATACCGGCAAGGATCACCTGTGAATGAATAGCCGCTCGCACCAGGATTAAAGCCGCAGACTGGTAGTTGAATCGTGCCATTAGACATTTCTAGGTTTACGAATAACCCCGCCTGGCCGAGACCCCAGCCAAAAGACTTCTTTTCCGGATCATTGTTTTTGAATTCAATACTGGAAATGACACCTGTACAGTCAGTAGCAGCCTTGGCTAGATTCGAATAGCCCGAAACAAGTACTAATAAAGCAAGAGGTGCTTTTAGATTCGTAAGCAAAATTGTATCTCCTCTTATCAAAAACTGGACTGTCATCCAGTCTTTTTGTTCTCATTGCTCTTAGAAGAGTTGTGAGAGAGGAGATTATTGCATTATTTCCACAAAATATTCTAAGTATCTATAATCACTATAATTAATAGTTTTTAACTAGGGAATTGACATAGGGACAAAGGTCAGGATGGCCGCAATTTTTAGAAAACTCAACGATGACTGAATGTGCTTCAGGAAAAATCTTACGCATATTCCCTAGATTTTTCATAATAGCCCGCAGAACAGAAACCTCCCTTTCTTTCTCTATATGTTCAACGTAGGCACTAAATTCTTCGCTAATAGCATCCCTGTGACCGAGACTATCAACCGCAGCTAATCTGTAATTTCTATTGTTATCGTCTTTCATGATCCCAATTAGAATGCGTTTAGCATCAGAGTTTGGAATGTGTCTGAGTCCGCGAATGGCGGCAATTCTCACGGCTTCGGATTGAGATTCAAGGTATGGTTGTACTATTTCGAGCTGTTCATCAACCCCGATATTGCCAATGGTTTTTAGCTTTCTCTCAATAGTTTCTTCGTCCTTTTTAGGGGTGTTATTAAGTTCTTCAGCTTGTTCTTTCATCAGACTCACAGCCTTCTCTCGGTCAGTTTTTCTTAGCTGATGGGCGGCTGTACCGATAGCAAGCGTTGCGGTTCCTTTAAGATTATCGGTTGGAGCGTTTTTCGCGTAATCCTTTAAAAAATCTAGTGTTTCTTGATTAGGTTCGTTGACAAAGCTTAGATGAGGTATCATTCTGTTTGCCAGCTTTTCGTCTGCTGTTTCCGCCTGTTTGATCATCTGCTTTAACATACTTTGAGATTCCCGATGCCCACTAGAGGTTAAAGCTGTCAGCAACTCTGAAAGCATGGGGCTACTGAAATCTAGAGATAGAATATAGTCTCGATAGTCCCAAACCGTAGTAGGTTCAACAATAAACAAAGCCTTTATTTTCAAATACAGTTTGACCATAGCTTTTTTATCGTTTGTGTCAGCAGTTTGAATCAGATGGAAAATATCATCTTTGGTAAGTCCTTTAAGTTCGTTTTGTTGCATCATAAGATTTAGGTTTTTTTGGTAGCCTTCACCTGTAAGATTATCAGACACGAGGCTCAGCTGAGCAATTTGTTCTAGAGAAACTGACCCGAAGTAGTCCTCCCAGGTTTTATCTGGACTTAGTTGAACATCTAAATCAATCGAACTTTCAGATTTCTTACCTGGATTTTTCAGTTTGTTTTTGAGAGTCATTTGCCTAATCATACCCGTAGAAGCATCAAATATTGTCATTCCCTCACTCAGGACAACATCTGGATGTTTATACGATTTCTTGAAAGTGGCAGCGCCGACATCGAGGTCTTTAATACGGTATTGAACCAAGTATCGGTTTTGAAAGCTCTTCTCCTCATACTCCCACTCTTTGACAGGATCTTGAGAGAAACCTACGCTAAACTTAGAAAAAATATCGGAAAATATCGGTCCGAATTTGGCGTACACTTCATTTGGTAGGCTGTAACTATCAATAACAGCATTTTCGGAAAACGAAAGTTGACCAATAATAGCTTCGTTTCCGTGGGTAGTCTGCCTTCCTCCTAGGGATACATTCAATACATCAGGCTTCCAGCCAACAAAAAAATGCATTAAGTTATCTTTTTGCTCGTGAAACTTAAACACTAAAACACCGTTGTAAGTAGCCTCTGATGACATGACTTGCTTACTGGTTCCGAGATCAATCTCGGTTGATCCACGAGATGAGTATTTCACTTGGTATGCGAAGGATTGTCCATTTTTAGGAGATAACTTCAAGCTTACTGGTTCGATTTCTACATTTAGAAAAAATTTCCCAAGGATCAACGCAATCAAAGCTAATGATATTATGACAATTGTTAGTTTAAATTGCTTTTTCATAAATTTTCCAATCTTTTAGTCGGTTCATCTCTCACTCTCGACTTCTATCGATTATAATTCAAAACTTCAAGATCTATGACTCGATCCCCAAACAAACAAGCTTTCTTATGACTTAAACATCTAAAAATATTATTTTTTTAGGAAAATAAACTTTTTTTTCTTTCAACTGCAATAATTAGGATTCTGTTTGTCTTTTAAATGGACTGTTGAATATTAAATACTTTTTAAGGGAACAATCCAAGCTTTCTAATAATCATTATATTTTTTTGGAGATTAAATTGTTTAAAAACTGGAAACAGATCTGGCTAGCGTCTGCGATTTCAATTCTCGCGGCCTGTGGAACAGATCCAAAGGATGAGACCTCTGACCTAGACATTATTGATGGGTACGTTGAATCTAATAATTTAGCCCACGAAGGTGATTCAACGAATGCAGCAGTCGGATTGAGATTTGCTCATACGATTTCCGAGCTTAAAGATGTAACATGCTCTGGCTTTCGTTACGGGCAACGCCTGGTTCTTACTGCTGCACATTGCCTTGAGCAACAAGCTCCAGAGCATAAGAACAAAGATACTCACGTACATATTCTTTCGGCGTCAAGGAACTCATTTCAACCAATGATCGCTGAGAAAATTATCATCCATCCATCTTACTACGAAGGTTGCTTAGAGACTCTTTCTTGTATCGATCTTGCCATCGTGCAGCTACCTGCAAAAGTATCAATTACCCAGGAATTTAATTATTTCACCCGGCCAGCTGTTTTCGACTATTCTGGCGAGACTAGATCGGATGGAATTGTAGTTGGCTTTGGTTGTTCACAGGCTGGTTGGTTTGGTTCATGCCGACTTGAAAGCGGTTTCCGTGACAATACTTATTCCTTAGGGGTAAGCCTACGTAAAGTAACTCCAGACGATCCCATACCCGCACCATCCAGACGAGATGCACCATATTACTTTGCTTTCTCTGGTAAGGGAGTCGACGACCTTGATATACAGATTGGAGCTGGTGACTCAGGAGCACCTTTAGCGGGGTATCTTGATTCGTTCGATATCACTCCAGGTTCTAATACTCCTATTCTCGAAGTATTTGGTATGGCTATCAAAGCTTACGATTACGAAAACAGCCTAGATTTTGGCGTCACTGCCCCTAATCTTGCTCTTGATTTCTCTCATCCAAAAGTCTCTGCTTGGCTCAAAGTAGAATTACCAAAACATGACGAGATCCGTGGACCAGTTGTGGTTCCTGGCACTCCTATCGGCTCAATTTGCACGGAATTTAGCATACCTGACAGTAGCCCAGGTATCGATACAGTACCTTTAAAAAAAGAAGACTTTGGAATTGCTGTCCCTAGCCAACTTATCGATCGCTTGAATAGCATCAAAAGTGGTATTTATCGAAACAGTTTTGCTAGCTGCTTTACCCTAATCTTTAAAAACATAAAAGAGTTAGAACAGTTTTATAAAAATACGCCTCAGTATCCAACTTACAAAGCCCTGCTAAAACAAAGCGTCATGTCACAAGTCTTGGCCTTAGACTATTACCTTAAGTACCAGGAAAATCTCGATATTTCAGCGTTCGAAATCGCAGCCGCGTATGCTAGCGATTCCGAAGTAATCATGCACGTCGCAGTTGAAGTCAGCTCAGTGACTCCTGGACTGGATAAGTTTCAGGATGTTCTCAAGGTGTCTATTGGTCGTGATATCTCAGGTAAACGAGTCTCTGATAAAGAACGCGCCCTGACAGCTGCCATGATGGTCTTACCAGGCGCTGTTAAAGCTGCTGCTAAGAAAAGTGGAAAAATTATTAAGGCAGCCGTCAAAAAACATCTTGATGGTGTTGACGAAGCGTTAGAGTACTACAAAGATTACGATGGATTTATTGGCGAGGCTGTTGAAGATACTGCTGAAATTATTGGCGATAATAGAAAAATTGTTTTTAACACACTTGAATCTACAGAGAAAATAACCTCTGGACTGACTCCAGGTAAAGTGAAATTATATTTAAGAAATGTTGAAGACGTTCCTAGGGAAAAACTTATCGAAGATATGCAGAAAATTGGCCTTAAAATAAAAGGTCAAAGTCCTGATGGTAGATTTATGGAGTTTGTAGATTCACAGGGTAGATTGAGAGCTAAAATCCATCCACCCGATAGTGTGACTCCAACCCATCATCTTCATATTTACAATAAAGATGGGGAATCACTCAATAGTGCATTAGACGTTGTAACTCGTAGAAGTCCAGAAGGACATATTCCGATTCAGGAGTAATTAATTGGTAGTAAGCGAAAAAGATTTGAAATGCCTGAGCTTCCCCGAAGCTCAGGTTTTAGAAATGAATGTAGATCCTCTAAGAAAAACCATCAATATCCATGTAGATCACGCTTATATTGATGACTCAAATTCTGGTATCCACCTGCAAAAAGTAGTGTTATCGATATCTGACTTCAGAGATATTTCCGCCTGTGAATTCGAATCTGGAATACTGAAACCTATAAACCCAGAAGATCACAGATTTTTTTTACGGGATATTTGCGAATTTTTGATTGAAAACGATCAAATTCTTATAAAAGGATTTTCGAAAATCCGAGGTTTTTGGGTTGAATTTGAAATACTTCACGGAAAACTTACCGTCGAATACTCTCAAACCGCGTAGTCTTCATTTTCTAAACATAAAAATAGCTTCAGACCCTTAACCCTATATACAAAGTCTAAAACCTGATAGTTAGTAATTCTAATTTTGAAAGCTAATCAGGTTTTGATCAAAATGCGAAACGAATATCGACCTAATACTTTAAATCAAATTTCTTGCGTCGCACATCCAAACTACTCCTACCTATTTGTAAGGCACTCGAAACCTGAGCCAAGTTAGGATGACGAGTCATAGCTGCCTCAAGAATCAGCCTTTCATAGGTATCTATAGCATCTTTAAAAACGCAATCTCTTTTTAGCGGTTCAAGAATTTTATCTACATCCTCTGGCGAGAGTTCCTGTTCATCAGCCTGAGGTTGATGGGTTTCTAGTGATTGGGCTTCAGACTTATGTATTGTTTCAGACGACTTTTCTGTGTTTGGAGCCAACATAGATTTAAACTCTGGAAAGCCCTCTACGGTAATCGGTCTTTCGTTTAGCTGACAAAGAGTGACATGAGAACGGATAACATTATATAGTTGCCTAATGTTTCCTTGCCAGTGATAAGACTGACATTTTTCCACCAGTTTCTGAAACTCAAGAGGTTCGATATGGTACCCATCTTTTTTTGCAAATAGACTGATTAGATCTCCGATATCGTCGAGCCTTTTGCGAAGAGGATCTAGATTAATATCTAGTCCGATAAGTCTAGAACGCAAATCCATCAAGAAAAGCCCTTCTTCTACTAGCTCATCTAGATCTTTATTCGACGCAACTATCACTTGAAACTTGGAGTATAGAGTTTTGCTCTCTCCCAATCTCTCATAGGAACCATCATTTAAAATGCGCAGCAACCTAGCCTGACATTCTTCGTCTAACCTGTGAATCTCATCAAGGAAAAGGATACCTCCGTTGGCATCTCCAACAAAACCCGATGTGGTTTCATTCGCTCCTGTGAACGCACCTTTTCTATGACCAAAAATCCGGGAAACTGCTGTATCTCCATTAAGATTGGCACAGTTTACCGGAACAAAAGGAAGGGGACCTTCGTTTTCTTGTCGACGCTTGTGAATGATTTTGGCTACTTCTTCTTTGCCAGTTCCAGTTTCTCCATAGATGACAACAGGAAGATTCTGACTTTTGGCAACATTTTCAGTCATCTTTCTTACCAAACTTGGTAAGACCACCCCATCTTTAAACCGTTCGGAGTCTTGCTGATCTTCACCTAGCAAATACCGAGACTTTTGTGCTTTGCGCGTTCGTCTGTGAGTTTCTGCAGACTCTAGTGCTATGGCAAACTCATCGCTACTAATAATAGGCTTTTTAATAAAGACATCAGCGCCACCAGACATAGCTCGCTTATAAGTAGTTAGTTCGGGGTCTGCTGACATAACGATAATCAGTACGTCTGGATTTCCTTGAAGCGCGGTATGGATGAGATCGAGACCGCGAAAGTCTAATGTCGAGTTTTCACCTTCAAGGTGCACATCAGTAATGAGAGTCGTAAAATGCTCACCGTCCAGAGCTTTTCGCGCATCATCGTAAGAGTTTACGGTAAGGACAGACCCGATATTAGCCAAGAGCTTTTCATATCGTCGTGCTTGATCGAGTGAGTCTTCGACCAAAAGTATCGATCGTTTTAAAATCAAATCAGTCATAATTTATCCAAATCAATTGTCAACAAAGATTGAGGAACTGCAAGACCTGTCAGAGGGAATTAATAAGCTCTTGAAGTTCTTTAGTCACTTGCATTAGCTCGTCTTTAAACTGACTATCATCGATATCTTTGCTTCTATGATCTTCAACCACGTATTGAAGTTTCGCTGCACACGATTTAACGTCGTGATAGACTTTTTTAATTACGTCATCCATTTTGGCACCCTTCTAACTTACCTAGAATTTGTTGTTGTCGCTTTCCGCGAATATGATGTCTCGAGACATAGGCCACCTCTGGAAAGCATGACACAATGGACCCCCAGAAGAAAGCACAATCACTTCAAGCAATTAACATACCAGGTAAAGATACGCTCTGAAAATGCAGAAAAAAATGGAAAATCTGACGTAAACCGCTGTTTGCTGGTGAGGCTAGCCCAAAAATGGGCCCAAATTAAGACCTTTCTTCCAAAATCAGTCGATTTAGGAGGGAGCTCTGAGTCATTCCCCGACAATCTTGAGAGCTTGCTCTCTTAAGCTGTCGTAGGATACCGGCTTACTGAAGCACGTTACATGCTGGGGGAAGTCGGGTAGTTTATCTAATCCACTGACTACAATAAAAGGAAGTTCTGGGTGAGCTTTAACCAATTTTGAACCATTGATCCCAGGCATCCTATAATCCGAAATCACTAGCGATACAGGATGGCTCGCTAACAGTTCTTCGGCTTCTGATCCATTCGCTGCCTCGATAATCTCGAAGTCTTCCTCGAGCAAACTGATTAATAATTCACGAAATGACGAGTCATCGTCGACGATGAGAATCTTAGGTAATGCACCCATATTTTGTTTCCTCCTAACACCATGTTCGGTGCTAGCGAGGAGAAGATTTAGCTTTACCGTTATCTCACTAAAATTGAAGGTAATTTAGGGAGTCATACAGACTTTTGCTGAGTGTTCAGAGTTGCCAACCCCATTCACAGCGACTATCGAAAAGCAGTAATCTGCCGGAATTACTGTAGCTGTACCTAAGGCGGCTTTTACTTCGTCAGGAGTCACGGAAGTCGAAATGTTGGTTCCATCTTCCACAACATTCGCTACAGGTATTGATTTGACTTCGAGGGGTACCATCTCAGGTGGAACGACAAACACCTTGTAGGAAACAACGGTGGTGTCAGCGGAAGGCTCCCAAGTAAATACATAACCGGTCAAACCTTGCTCTTCGTCAGGTGCTTCCTCGTCTTCCACAGTATCCGCGGGACTACCGTCTGGTCCATCAGAATCGTCCGCGGAGGCATCACCAGTGTTTGAAGCTGCAACCGACCGATTGCTCTTATATTCCGCCGGCTCCTGAAAGCAAGACTTCAAACTTACCAGCCCAAACACGGCAGGTATTATCCATATTTTTCTTAAACTAACTTTCATCTCGTATTTCCTTTGTGCCAAATCAATAAAAGTGTCCCGATCCCAAAAATTATTTCACCTCAACCGTAAGGCCAGCTGGTTTAGGAGGCGGTGGGTTTGCCGCGGGCGTTATGATGATGTCGACACAGGATTTATAGTAGGTCTCAACATTATTTGCCCCAACCATGACCTGAACCATCTGCAAGGTGCAGTCGGTACAAGGTGTCGTTGGTACATCGAATGTTGCTTGGTAGCGATTTGGGTTCGCCTTGTTAGGCGCTCCAGCTTGATTATCAACCACAGAGACGAGATTGTTCTCTAAAAAGCCGTTGGTTCCATCTGGCGAGAAATTGATCTCGTAACGACCGTTGTGATTAATAGTTTCCTCAATGTCGGCGACTATGGTCTCACCTGCAATGAGAACCACGGGGTTTTTGTCTCTAACAAGAGAGTTTCGGCCACACGGCAGGTCAGCTTGGGTAGCTCCGCCTTTGTTGGCGTCGGAAGCATTCCGAGCTGTTAATTTCGGAATGTTATTATCAGCAGTCTCTACTCTCAGTCTAGCGTGACCTAGACCAAAATCGCTAATAAGTATGGCGGCTGGAATCAAAAGCCAGTTTCGAAAATTCTTCAATATAGTCCCCTAAAAACATGCTA
The DNA here is from genome assembly GCA_013215145.1 of Pseudobacteriovorax sp. Taxonomy (GTDB): domain Bacteria; phylum Bdellovibrionota_B; class Oligoflexia; order Oligoflexales; family Oligoflexaceae; genus DT-89. The sequence goes on along the minus strand of JABSRP010000028.1, from coordinate 84,970 downwards.
TGCACCCATACCAATAAGATCGGTAATTAGGTGCGAATGCTTAAGGACTCATTAAGATTTCATAGAAAAATCAATATTTATAGTATATTACGATATCTTTGCTTCGGGTTTATGATTCGCTGTTACGGTGGGAATGATATTGCCACGAGCCTGAATATCCAATGCTGCAGGAAATTCGCGATAAAATTGCCGTATTGTATTAGCCAATGACGCCTTAAGATCATCCGAAATAAAGGCAATGCCTTCGTTGGTTTTTGAGCAATCGAGGATTAATCTCTCTAGTAAGGGCCTTTGAATGCTAGGTAACCTAGGAACCCAACTACGAAGGAGCTCGACATCGATATGGGATGGTAGCGATCCGAGGGTTCCTACATCGTTCTGGTTATGTACCATAAGGCCAGATGTGGTTCCCCGATCGAGGGTTAACACCTGTAGAAAATAGGTCGTATGATAGGCAATTTGCGCGGCTCTCTCGCGATCCGTAATGGGCTTATCGGACTTACGATGTCGCTCTAGAATCGTCCGGCCGTACACGTTCATCATATGCTTGGCAAAGTTTTGGGTAAAGTTTACATCCTGATCGAAGCTATCGCTGAAATACTGCTCCAGGTAAAAATGTGCGACACCCCTATGACGATGTAAAGAAGGGATATGAAAGTACCTGTTTCCTTGTGCGATTCCTTCTTCAAACGTTTCTTCAGCCACAGATCTTAGTGCTTGAAAGAAAGTATCTTTGTCGTTTTCGTCAGGGATCGAAGGATTCAAATCGGCCATCAAACGCCAATACTTCTCTCCTGACTTCATTTCGGTCAGACTGTAGTGCATGTGAACGGATGGCCATAAAGGGTGTTTTGGATGAATAATTGTGGAAAGCGCAGTTGCAGAATTCAAGCGACGGCTTTCGTCATCTTCATAATGGACTTGCGAGACATTGATCGAGGCACGATTGAAACACTCCGAATCTGCTGCCGCCATAAGTCTATTGCCGCCGCCATGGACTCCTTCGTCTCTCAACCATGATATCCTTTGAGAAAATTGGTTCTCCAAACCCAACCCCTCGGAAATAGAGCTGGCAAAGAAGGATTGAAGATCAGAGACCAGACTCCAAGCTTTTTCAGACGCTGCCGATGTTGATCGCTTCAATGATTCTACCTCGCGTGAAAGGACGGTTGTTACCAACAAGGAAATCTTAATGAAAATAACGGGCTTCGCAAGTGTTTACGGCCAAAGCCCTAAAACCAGGCACCAAAATAACGCAAATTCCCAGAAACCCCGCTATTTCGGCTGACTTTCACGTTTTCTGCAATATTTTCTGTATTCTTCAGTCAATAGTACAGAGCCTTTGACATACCAAAATGTCTATTCGAGAAGGCCTTAACATTACATTGGGATGATATCTATGGATTTCACCAAGGTTGAAGATATATTTATTCAAGAGTATTCACGTATTTACAGCCGCATACCCTATGGCCCTGATCACTCCAACCTCGTAGAGTATGTTCGAAATCAGTTCTCCTCAGTCCGATCCTGGGAAACCTCCCAAACTGACATCAACTACGCTTCCGTCACCATAACGAAACCGGCAAAAACAGATCCTTCAAAGACCATAGATCATACGTCCTTTGCGGCTTTGCAATGGGATAAGTCTAGAGGTTCAGATGCATTCGCAAATTTGGTGCATAAGACACTTTCAAGAGATGCTGTGGTTGAGGCCATAAAGATTCCATGGGATGCAGCAGCTCATTTGCCAATATTCTCAAGATATGGATTTCAACCACACTATATTAATTTGGGTTGCTCTGTTGACAAAGCTTTATCCATCCTTCCCAATCTCATCGAAAAGGCGAACATCTGTTTTCAAGATTTTAACATCTGCTCTCTGACGGTAGAAGAGGAAGTCGATCAAATTGCTGACATTTGGCTTGATGAGTTTGGCAAAAACCCCCAGCACTGTTGGTATGGTAAGTATCCGAAAGCCCTGGCCTTGCTAAAGACTGAATGGAACCAATGCCTAAACCCAAAGCCAGGTTCTGTACCAAGACTAGTCTTTGTCATCAAGAAACAGGGGACTGTGCTTGGTTATTTCGAAGGGGCGGTAGATAAACACTGTCCTCGGCAGGCTGGTGTAGCTTTGGTATTTAGTCCTGTATTGCAAGGCAAATCTATCGCTCTCCTTGCTTATTTTCATCTTCTAAAACATCTAAAAAGTATAGGGGTAAAGGCATTTCTAGGCACCACTGCTAATCCCAAAATCATCGGTCTACGGAAAACACTAGGTTCTGTTCCTACTGAGATTTTACTGCGCAAAGAAGACTGTTACTATCCAGTTGAACACTTTACAAAGCCTTTCTGGAGAGAACCGCAAAACGTCAATATGAACCGCGAAATTTAAATCACAAATCTAACGAAAAATAAATTGAAATTTTCCCTTACAGCCTTGTTCGACATGAACTTCACGACCAATCAATTCCCACCTTTCAAAACAATTTGAATCTTCCAAAGCGCCTAATAAAACTAATTCTGTTTCGGAAGCTTGTCGCAAGTAAGTTTCATAGGTAGAAGGGCTCAAGGGAATCGCGCAGCGGTTTTGAGCGGTCAAACTTCCGCATCGAAAGGACACAAAAATAGGATTAGTTTCTGGATTAGGTTGAGGCTCAACGTGCTCCATATTGCAAGAGCGATTCTTTTTAACAGCCCAACCATAGTCTGTTAAATACTCAATGGAGTAAGAGTTTCTTCCATGATCTTTCAGAGGACTATCAGCTAGGACTTCGTAACAATTCAAGTCTTCAATTTGATAGGCACAAGCCACGACATCACATTGTAATTTAGCCTGCGAGCAGGCTTGTCGGCGATTCAATCCGAAGCCATCAAATATACGTTCCAATCCTGAATGAAAAGCGTTTTCTGAGTATAAAACATAGCGGCACTCGGAAGCTCGCAACGAGATATCAAAACAAAGGATAAAAAACAAACCTAAGAGTTTACGCTTCATCATATAAAATACTCCCAACAGAACTTTCTAAAATTATTTTCTGCAACCTAGGAGAAAATATAAGTCCGGTAAAGAGTTTTTTTATGAGACAGTTAGGTTTCTAGAAAAACTTTGATTAGGCGCAATCTGAATTAAAGACGGAGGACCCAAGGCCCTCGTCAAAGCTTTTATCTGGTCACAGGGAGAATATCAAAGCCGGTATACAGCTGAGTTTCGATACTCCTTATTGATGGCAATAAAGCAGGATCGTAGCAAGTCAAAACTCGACGTTGTCGCGGTCCAAATTTAAAGCTGAAATTAAACCCTAATTTCACTTCATCTTCATTTCCAGCTGCATAAAGTTCGAATTCAGTCCGACGACCAGGAGCAGACTCAATCAAATAATTTAGCCGGCAGTCATCATTCGAACAAGCAAGCTCGCCTTCCCGCTCTGTCGAAAGGTTGTCAGCCAAACATTCTTGCCTCATACTTTCGATGAAATGTGGCATAAGGACATCGCGAATCACTCTGTCTCGGGCTGCTCTTTCCTCATCACCGGCAGAAAAAGGGGATCCTACCCGTAAATTCTCTAAATCATGAAGAGTTAAATCAATCTCAGATATAATCTGAAAATCACCCGTAGGTTCATCCGCTAAACCTACGTTGCTAATAGAAAGTAAAAACAAGATAAAATATTTTTCCATTGCAATACTCCATCCTAATGCGAAGTTAAGCAAATTATAAAGTGCACGCTTCGCTTAGCCTACTTGGCCCATTTTGAGACCGCCACATTTCAAAAGCTTTTTCATGAATGTTAGTAGCAATACTTAAGTCAAGCATAGATTTACAAACTACAGTGGTCGTCTGATTATCTAAGTTGCCTGTAAGCTTTAGAGAGATTTTCCAAGTCTTCTTAGAAACATCCTCACTAGAGGTTCCGTCTCCTGTGCTACTATCTGTACTGCTCAGATCACCAGTGATTTCAGCATTAGCTTCTAAAGTCCAATTGGTACCATCGATGATTTGAGGATTTGTTGGGACAAATCCATTCGGACAAATGTTATCTTCTAAATCAACAAGACTATTGAAATTTGTCGCAAGGATAGCCTCTGTCAGTAATCCAACATTCGCTTTTATAAACTCGGCTTCCAAACGAGCGCCCTCACGACAATCGCGCACGCCAAACTCAATTGATTTACTTGCTCCAACAACAACTTGGTCATCTGTAGAGGATATAATCTCTACTTCTGTACCATGACCAACATAAGACAAGCCCATCATTATTAATGTTAAAAACTTTTTCATACGGTTTGCTCCAAAAGATTAGGTGTGGTTAGACTTATAAAAAGTCTAGTTGGTTGACGTGATTTTTTTGAAATGATTGCAGCAAAAGCCAGATAAACTAAGGTTTAACTCTCAATGCTCAGCGCACGACTTCTTGCGGTGGATTAGAACAATATGAAGAATCCATTTACTGATAGATGAATGAATTTAAAAACTATCAATCGAGAACCCTTGCATATTCATGACTAATTTCTGATCAAATGCCAATAAAATCATAATTCTTTTGGACCTTACCGATAATTCCGCTCAATGAATTTTATAGGTTAAATTTTGATAACCTGTTAACATTTTGCTGTATTTTGTTTTTTGCGAGACTAAACATGCCTTGGCGAAATAATTGTTTAACCGTACCAGGTATTTGGCTTTGGGGCTCCGCTTCCCAGTAGTGACATGTATATCATCTACCCTATTGGTAAAAAGAATCAGAAAATAGGAATATAGTACTCTACAGATAAAGGTCAATCCTGGAGTTTATTCGAATCTAAAAATATCGTACCGCTATTCGATGCAACAAGCATTGGAGCCAGTTTAAAAACACCTGGTAGAGTTATGGTAGGAATCGCAGGTCGTGGCCTGTTTTGCGGTCAGCTTGAACTCAACAAATAGTGTTCGGATAATTAGTCATTAATCTCAAAATTGAGAGACTCCTTTTGGAGTCTCAGAATCAATTCATGTTAGTCGACTACATCTCTGTTTGAGTCTGAAATCTAACGGGTCCGACGACGCGAGTTAATACATATAGATCTTGAATACCATCTGCGTCATTACTCCCCGTGGCTATTCTTAGGTTTTGATCAATGTAAAGATTCCGCAATAGGCCTGTGGCACCAATTGGCCCATTAGGAAACTGAGAGTTTCCAGGAACTTCAATCAAGCTAATCTCACCAGATTCGATAGCAAGGATTTGATCTTTCAAATTCTCTACAGTATCAATGGATCCAAATAATAGTCCGACTCTTGTAAATTCGGTGGCGAGGTTAATACCAGCATCACTATACTGTCCACGTAAGTAACCTGTTGCCGACAGTCCTTGGGGGCCATCCTGCTGTCCTATATTATAGAAGTACCCTTGGTCGGTAACAACTTGGTAAACACCGTCTCTGTCGGTAACAAAACCTGGACGCTCTGGTTCGATATCATCTGCCCATACTTCTTTCCAAGAACCTTCCAAAAGATCTATCTCTTCCACGGCAGGACGCGCATTGCGAAAGGTTGCTAGCTCTTTTACTAAAGGATCTAGAATCATCCGAACCTCGGGGAGATTATCGCGATTCAATCCATTTTCAATTGCGATATCAAGTATCGTAGACTTTAACTCTTCCAAACGATTTGTATCTTCATCATGACCTAAGGCATATCCCGAAGTAACCAAACCAACACAGAGAGCACCAATTCCAAACAACTTACGCATAGGGTCTTCCTTTCTTAGAATAGTTTTCTGAAGTCGGAAGGAGAAGATCACTTTAAGAAAGAAAAGGCAAGACGACGAATGCATCACTAATGCTGCCCGCAACATTCGGATGCATGATTTACAGCTATTGAATTATGAAAAAGAGAAAGGCAGATAGAAACACTTAGCAGCGACCGTAGTTTCCTTTTTGGAGGTTTCCAGTGATCAACGCGGCATCAACAAGCTTGATCCAATTTTGGTTTTCTCCCTTCAACCCAAGATGCGCTATCTCGTCAGTGCTCGGCGGAATGCGATAGTCACTCATTTTTCGTTGTACTTCGACTACGGTTCCAGAAGTTTCGTCTCGCCAGGTATAAATTCGTTTCATGGTTCCCTCCTTGCAAACGTATCGGACCCATGGATTACGGGCTGTAAACATTTTTGTAAATATCTATTTTTGCAAGTCATTTTGACGTCTTTTTCAAATCCAAATGAATAACTTAGCCGAAAAACACTAATGGTAAAGCCCGGCAAACCGATACCAGAGTACGATTAGGAGAGTCTTTTCAACATGTTCCGTAGTTTGGCTGCCATTTTGATTATCGGTTTTTGGCCCTGTCTGGGCTTGAGCAAAACGACTTTTGTGCAAAACAAAAGCAGTATATTTTTCAACGGGACAACCTACATCGATCCAAGTGGTAGCCAAAGCAAAGATGAAATCTTTCGGCTTCCTACAGATGCATTTAAAACACCAGAGGAAATAGGCACAACAAGCCTAGGACGATCCAAAGCTAGTGTATGGTTTAGAGCAGATATTTCCGTAGCCAATTCTGGTAGATGGTTTGTTTATTCAACAAGACCAGACAACTCCCTGTTGGAGATATATCTAAAGAATCGGCAAAATAAATGGGAACAGATGGGAGTCTCATCCACGAGCATGGGACGCAAAGACTACCTGGTAAGTCGATTACCCCATATAGGGATAGACCTACAGCAAGGTCAAAACTATGAACTCCTAGTTCACATTAAAAATCCAGTACAACTTACCATGGATGCGTGGATTTCAACATTTGATAACTTTCAAGCCTATAATTTAAGGGCAAATACGATTTACTATATCTATTTGGGGGTGGTGGGATCACTTATATTGTACAACCTAACCCTTTATTTTACCCTCTTTTTTCGGGTTCATCTCTATTATGGCCTCTTTGGAGCTAGCATGCTATTGGACGCCCTTATGCAGGGCGGATTCCTTGAGTTCTACAATATCAATCTGCTAGGAATTAATAGCCTCGAACAGGCAAGGTTAGTGAGTATGAACGCAATGATTTTTGCTTTGCTATTAGGCGGTGCATTTGTAGATATATCGAGCCGCAGTAAGTACTGGCGGTACACATTCCGCGGCCTACTAACCCTTTATGTAGTCGTCGCACTGTTACTTTGGACCCCATTTCACGACTCCCTCCGAGGGCTCACAGACGTCTGCCGCCTATCCGCCATTGGATTTATACTTGCCTCATCGGCTCGATTTAGTACTAGGAAACGCATCGACATCGGTATTTTCTTTTCAGCATGGGCGACGTTTACTTGTTTTATCATCATTTGGACCCTTGGTAACAAAGGTTTTATTGAGAAGACCTACTGGGTCGCCTTTGCCCCCATCTATGGCAATATGATTGAAATGATCATCATGGCTGTAGCTATGTCGTTTCAAATCAAGAAAATCGATCGCGAACGCACTTCTGCTTCCGTGAAGGCCAAAGAAAGAGACTATTATATCCGCCTACTAAGAATAGTGTGTCACGACATTAAAAACCCGCTAGCGATTATCATGGGAACCGTACATCTCATGCAAAAGAAAGGCGATACATCACCAAAAGTTAACAGAATCGCAAGGGCTAGTAATGCGCTTAATGCCATCATCCAAAAAATCAGCGAAATGGAAGGGATTCGCTCAGGTAAAATAAAGCTTAAAGTTGTCCCTATTTCTGTGGCAAAAGTTTTGAGCGAGGTTAGATTTCTCTTTGAAGAGAGGGCGAAAGATAAAGGTGTATTCTTTGAAGTCGATTTTGATGAATCAACCCATTCTAGCCTGGAAGTTATGGGAGATGAAAGCAGTTTAATCCACGAGGTGTTAAGTAATCTCATAAGCAACGCTATTAAATTCACTACTGCGGGTGAATTCGTCAAACTCAGCGTTGTGGCAAAAGCAGACTCTGTTAGATTTTCGGTGTCTGATAACGGTATTGGGATTCCTCCAAAAATACTCGATGTCATCTTTGATCCGAATGCCCAAACGTCTCGAAAAGGCACCGGTGATGAAAAAGGAACAGGCTTTGGCATGCCACTGGTTCAGAGTTTTGTTGATGCCATGCATGGTAGGATCGAAATTGTGTCCCAGACGGCGGAAAACACTAAAGATGGTGAAACCGGGACTACAATTACTGTAACACTACAAAAAGCCTCAGAAGAAAAGCTCACTGCATAGCGGTAACTGACCATGCGACCTTAGAGTTTCAACTATTACTTTAAAGTAGGAATTATTGCCTATCACTACAAATACTAATGTCCGATACCTGCTATGGGAGACTGGATTAACTGTATTTTGAGAGTTCGCTTTTGGGACTTGATGCCAAAGATCCAATCATTTTGATTCAATCACCATACTTTCCAATAAGATATTGGGAGGCTATCTATCGTCGTCTTCGCAAGGGCGGATACAAGGTGTCTTTGGTGGAATATCCTGCCAACGATCATATCACAACTCCACTACTGGGCGGACTTCAATTTGACTTACAAGTAGCACTAAAAAAGAAGATACCAAAGCAAGGAAAGGCTCATTTAATTGCACATGGTTGGGCGGGACTTTTGGTGGCCTATTTATCCTTGGAATTTAAGGACCATATTCGATCAGTGACCTTAATGTCACCATTAGGAGTCCATACAGAGTTATCCACTTGGGAAAAAATAACTAACTGGCCATGGATAGGACCAAAAATCGGTCGCCTCTTCGGTCGGAAAATCTGGAATGATGATTTTGAGGGGCTCGCAAAATCTAAGGTAAAGCGATTCAGTGCCAATCGTCAAGCCACCATACTGAGAGCAAACAAGATCCTTCATAAGGAAGGACAGCAAAAGTTTTATGAAGACCTATTGGAATCAGATATTGAGATTTTGATTCTTTTAGGGGTCAAGACACGACGTTATCGGCAACCTATTCATCCAACATTCAAGCACTGGAGACGCGATGTACTTATGGTTCCCATCAAAAAAGGCGAGCACTTCCTATCCAATGAAGAAACTGAAGACGTTTTTCAGGCCTTGGAAAAGTTTTGGAAGTATCTGAAGACAGCTCCCAAAAGAACCGCTGTCAAAAAAGACCACTCCAGGGAATCAGGAAATTATGACAGCAAATTCCCGCGTCGCAACAAAGCCTAAGTCAACAAATAAGTTCTGAGCTGCATGGTTTTCAGAGCCGGTATAGAGGCTAACCGAATCAACATCGTTTTCCTTCAACCAAGAAATTTGTTTCATCAATAGTGATTTTGCAATACCTTGATTGCGAAACTCACTGTCAACAAATAGTCCCTCGATTAAGAACTGACTGTCTCCGCAAGGCCTTAAGAAATTACACGCCACGAGATCTTGATCTTTAAAAAAACCCCACACTCCAGACTGCCGTGACCTCTGCAAATAGTCATGCTGTATCTCGAAATCTGATTGCCAAGGGACCATCCCTAACTCATCAAAGTACTTGCCACGAAGCCTCATAAAACTATCCAAATCCTCTGGCCTTAGTATCTTAATGGAATCAGATCTGGTGGACTCAGGAAAACTGGGCAAAGTTTGGAGTAAGAAGCAAACCTCACGACTTTTATAAGAAAACTTTTGCCAGATACCGTTGTAAATCATTTGGCGGTGCAAAATATCGCAAGCATCCCATGGTCCAAATAATGCCTTGATAGGGTTTGTCTGGGCCGCAACGATATCGAAAACCTCTTCACAGACCTCAGCATTTAGGAGTTTGGCATCGGAATGAAAATGAAAAATCCCTCCCTTCGAAAGGAAAAAGCATCCATGCACTTGCTCACCGGAAACCAGCAAAAATAGGTCTGAATCTCCACTATCCATCGTTTTATTCGTGCTCAGTTCGAAACGCTTTCGATTCAGATAGACTGCCGTGTCACGGAATTGATCAAGATAGTCGATAGTCGCTATTTGATACTGAGTCTGGTAGCAATGAATCGCGAGCTTAAGGTTCTGCAAAAAACTCTACCTCTCAAAATCTAATACTAATATATCCTCTTTATAGGGAAGAATATCCTCATGGACGACTTCCAAATGAGCTGGATGAGTCGCATAGGTCTGTAAATCTTCTTTCGAGCGACAAAGCATCCTCAAACCAAATTGAAATCCTTGGCCGCGATCGGAAAAATTCGTCCCGGCACTCATCTCGATAATCTGAGGAATCTTAGCCTTCAAAGCATTCAACTTTTCTACAGCCTGAGAGATCTTGGCTTCGTCGCTAAATTTAAACAACACTACATGTTCAATCATTAGTTTTCCACTTTCTCGATGTGATTCACATAATCATCGACTATTTTGAGTTTACCTTTGACCGTTCCTTTAAGCTTTGGTATATCCGTCCACTTGACTGAGGAGTAAAGCTTTTGGAATCCCTAAAACTACAATTAGACGATACCAACCATAAACGAAGACTAGACCAAACGATAGCGGAAATGTGTCCAGGACTTTCCCGAAGAAAGATACGTGATATCATTGGCTTAGGTGGCTGCTACATCAACCGAAAACGGGTTCGTAAAAATGCAAAGCTTCTATCGCCAGGGGATGTCATCGAGTTAGCGTGGTGGGACGACGAGATTACCCGCCTGAGAAAAACTCCCTCACTCATTTCGAAGGACTCTATCCTATACGAAGACAGCGAAATTGTTGCTATTAATAAACCCGGGCAGCTACCGTCTCAGGAGACCAAAACCCAAGCTGTTTTTCATGTCGCGGCTCAGCTTAATGAGTTCTATAAGTCTCAAAACGAAACCACCAAGGCCAGACTTGTCCATCGACTTGACAGGGATACAACGGGAGTCATGGTCTTAGCAAAAACCAAATCAGCCTACAGCAAACTAAGCAACTTGTTTGCCAAAGGAACCCTAACCAAGGTTTATCATGGCATCACCTCTGGTGCTTTAGACACGGAGGACAATCATTGGACTATCAGCTGTCCCCTCGGGCCTATTAGGCCGTCCCAAGGTCGCGTCTACCCCGACCCAAAACGGGGCAAAAAAGCCGAAACCGAAGTCACAACAATACGCAATAATGACAACTATCAACTGATTGAAGCGATCCCAAAAACAGGTAGAACTCACCAGATCCGAGCTCATCTAGAGTCTATTGATCTACCGCTAATTAACGACGATCACTATGGTGGGGAGAGGGTTCCAAGACTGACGGGAAAAAAGTTTTTCCTTCACGCAAGAAGCTTGACGATACCTTATTGGAAAACCAATAGATCCCTGATAATTCAAGCTCCTTACCCAAATCATTTTGATGAGGCCATCGAAAGCCTAAATCTTTAAACTCAAATCACCCTGCCTTAACATGAGTCGGTAGGTTCTTTAAAAACGTATCGACAAAGTCTTTATATGTCGTCGAGGATGATGTCTCGTTGACCTCAATGGTTTTGCTTTGCTCGGTAATGAAACATGATAGCTGTTTCTCTTCCTGGTCTATGGATTTCACATTAATATCAACTTTGCATAGATTATGCCCAGATTTTCTAAGACGAGAGGCTACGTACACAGACAGAAATGGGCTAGCGCTACCGTCGCAAATTACTGAAACATTCATAACTCATCTCCTTTTTTCGTATATAAAAAATTTGCGGGATTTCAGGAGGTTAATCAAGTTAAACAAATTCCGAGGTGCTTTAATTTTTTTTAACCCTCCCAAATTGTTTGAAATCCGCTTATATCCAGAGGATTTCGATTCCCGCCTTCCATAGTCCTCACCATCAAAGGTTTTGGCAAGTTTTATCGGCCAGACATCGAATTTATCTGCTTATTACCTTCGTTTTTTCAATATCTTAAAAAAACACTCATAAAACCACCATCAGAGGCCGATAAAACTATTACCTCCTTTTACTTAGAGACCGACGGGGACCATTATGAAGCTCTTATTGTTGATTTTGTTTGCTGGGGTTTTTGCCTCTTGTTCAAACAATAGTTTCTCTGGTGGCCAAGCCACTGGACCAGCGGCTGTATCTGAAGAAGACGCAACCAAAAAAACTCTGAATACAGATAACATCTTCGAAACCTTGGCTGAAAAAGGAATCCAAGACTCCGACACGCTGAAGCTAGCTTGCGAGGATGCCAAAGACAAACTTGAGACAAGCAATCAAAAAATCATCTACCCTGAACGCAAGGATTGTTCTTTCGGATCGTCACCAAACCTCGAAGAAAGAAATCAATACGTTCAAGCCTACGAGACAAATCCAAGTGAAATCAAAGTTCCTGAAGGTGCAATAATCTGCGACTTGAGCCTAAACTCGAAGGATAATACCCAGCTTCGCTACGATGACTTTATATTCTTGACTATAGAAGGTCAGGTTATTTTCGGAAGCAATGATGGCATCACGGCAAATTTAGAGAAAAAAGAAGCTATCTATCAGTGGGACTGGAACAAAATAGTTGGAAAGGAAATTGAAGAGTTTCAGGCACCATCTTACTGCCTGGGCGAAGCTCAATCCTGTATTCTACCCCCTCACGACCAGGCTGGACCTGTGAAAATCTCTTTGAAAACAGCTGACATTGCTCCTTTGGCATTTGAAGTCGCGGGTAAGGAAAAGTTATCTGCTAATTTGATCGCCACAGGAGATAACGATGCTGAAGATTGTATGCACACAGAGCTAGAACTAGATGTGGAAGTCAAGTACCTGCAACTTTAGTCAGCTCTATTTCACTATTGCAGTGCTAAATCAAACATCCATATTCAGCACCCTCTCTGGGTTTCACGATCCTAGGTCAGATCCCTATATCCGATAGTGTTTTCATGACCTTCTGAACGAGGGGGTTGGCCATGAAAATTTCACCTTTAGCTTCGACATCTTCAAGAATTCCATGATCTTGCTCTAATAAATCACGAAGTAAATTTAAGAGGTCTTCCTGTGTTAAAAGGCAGTGAAACTTACCTTGGACGACGTAAGGGACGGCCTTTGTCTTTTTTTCTTTGAGCGCATCAATGAGATCTTCTACACTATTTTTTTCGGTCAAGACAGGGACTTTAGTGACAAGCAGATCGCGGGCTTCTAGTTTGTTAAACGTTTGCGGTGAGACCATAATTCCTTTAAGGATAGACATGAGTCCAATCACACCGGCAAAGTTCCCATTTCGTTCGACGGCAACATATTGCAGGCCTTCTACTGACATCAAGTCGTAAATCTCTCCAAGGGTCGATTCGATGGGAATACTTTTTGTCTCTGGCTTGTCAATTTTCGCAACGTAGTCTGATAGCTGCATCTATTCTCCATTAAGCACGATATAAACCTGTTATTCCGACGGAACTATTTCCGAAGCTGGACCAATTCAAGCCCATGACTCGCGCCAACTCAAGCTGCAAATCAGACGTACCTAACCCAGCGCAGTTGAAGTCACGCCCGGTATCAAATCGACCGTTGGCTCCCCCAACTAAATACCAAGGCAAGTCCTCTTGACCATGTGTAGCGCTCTCCCCAACTTCGGACCCTACACAAATGATTGAGGTATCAAGAAGGGAGCCCCCACCTTGCGGATCTGGGATAGCGTCCAATTGTCCACACAAGTCGGCGACCATGGAGTTATACCATTCATTTTGCACTTGGAATACCTGATTTGCCTCGTGGGAGCTTGGGTGACTCAAATTCTGATTCCACCATTTTCGATCACTGCCGAACCCACCACCATCGCTGCGATCCAATCTCTCGCGGATGCTGTCAAAATTAATGTACATGGATTCATCTTCAGCGCTTAAAAACTGTAGGGTGCAGACGCGTGTCAACTGGCATTTAAGAGTATTAACTAGAAGACGAATCTGCGCCTTGGCAAGCCGCTCGCCAATGAGATTGTTTTGTCTACGATCTGAGACCATGCCTAGTATCTCTTTGATTCCGCAGCTTGAGCTTGGCTGGCTTTGAAAATTTAGAAGTGCCCGTCGATGGTTATCTAGTTTAAGAGCAACATCACTTGGTAAAGGTGAGCTGGAGAGCTGCGCAAGCCTTTCTAATGCAAATGCTTTGGCTTCGGTAAAGTCGTTATCTTCGTTACTATTTGGAAATAAATAGCTGCTCAGTTTTCTCGGATCATCTTCGGGTAGAATTGGTTGTCCCGCTTGATCCCGAAAGGGAAGATAGTCTTTTCCTTTGTTATAGCGGGTAAATAGACCAAAATGCTGATAATCCAAACGAACGCCGGAGCTTAGTTGATTTCCAATCACTGTATCTATACTAGGCGCCCCGCGCCATCCACCACTAAAAATACCACTGGCTGCTTCGGGATGAGAGGAACTTCCCCCGTGACCCTTGCTAGTCAAATTTCTTAGCGTTATGATCCGATCAGCGAAAGGGGCTAAAGGCGCGAAAGATGGACTAATAATATCTCCTCTGCGATACCTCAAGTTGAATCGATCTGGATGCCAGTTACGCAATACCGCACCGTTTGGGTAATAAACAAAGATCAATCGATGGGCATGTCTCGAAGCCCCTAGGGTAATTGAGGACGGAAGAAGAGAAGTACCAGCAGTCGTAACAACTGCATTTTTGATAAATTTTCGTCGAGATAAGTCGGACATATATTATCTCCTGTATGTGAACGTGGCTGTTTGCGTAAATTGAATAAGAAGCTCTTTGATAGGAATGTCATCTGATTTAAACGATTGTGCATAAGACTGTAAGGTGCAGTTATCCTCAGGCTCAATAGAAGAACCCAAAGTAAATCTTAGGTACTGCCTTGCAAAACAAGCTTTGCCATTAGGGCTTTCTACTATCAACTCAGATAGGGATTTTGCTCCCATAAAATCTAACCAAGGACTTTCGGCCGAAAGGATTGTTTCGGCAGTATCCAAGCTATTAATCCCCCCATCGGCGTTAATCGGCTTCAAATCACCGCTGGGCACCCGTTCAAACTCTCTGATCAAACCTAACTGATCATACATTTCGAGGCCAAACCCAACCGAATCAACAAATTGGTGACAGCTCATACAGTCTTCTTGACGATGGGCAATCTCGAAGCGTTCTCTGGTTGTCAGTGTTGGATCGGAAATCGGTTTCAACTCTGCTCCAACCGGTGGAGGGGGAAATTCCTGACAGAGTAAGTTTCTTCGAATAAATAGACCTCGTTTGACCGGGTGACTAGATGTTGTGATCGCATTTGAGGCAAAAAAATGTGCCTTACCAATAATTCCCACTCGATCAGCCTCAGGGTAGGTAACTTTTTGCCAGTCGTTCACCCCAGCAATCCCATAATGCTGAGCCAAACGTTGATTTACAAAAGTTTCCGAGCTCATAAACAAGTCTGAAAACCTGGCATTGTTTTCGAAAATTTTATAGATCGCAAACCTTGTCACCTCTTCAACAAGGTCGTTTTTAAAGGCTTGATCGACATCACCTGATATTTCCTTCTCCAGTCCCAACCAACCTACAATAAACCCTTTTAGCTTCTCTCTAGCCTCGTTTTGATTCAGCATCTCACGAGCTATTTGAGCTATCTGCTGAGGTGTTTGGACTTGGCCGTTTTGGGCTCTTTGTAAAAGATCCATATTCGGAGCCTTACCCAAATAGGTAAATGACAGAAGAGTGGCAATTTCGAAATCACTGAGTCGATATCGATCACCATCATTGGGATCTGGGGTTCCCATTTCCGAGCGATATAAAAACGAGGGAGAATTCAACAGCACACGAATCAACGATTTTTCACCCGAACGATTTAAAATACCGAGAAAATAATTAAGCTCTTGCTGGCTAGCGGGACGACGTAAAATTCTTAAGGAAATAGTTTCCACAAGACAGCGAGTATTATTTTGACAACTCTGAATAAGATCTTCTAGAGGACCAATCTCATTAATAACTGCATCAGCGGCATTTGCAAAAGCAACGAGTCTTTGCGACGAAACGCTACCATCTCGATCCGTTCTATAGCCGTTAACTATAAAGTCTTCTGGAAGTAGATCGTCTAGGTTGAAGTCCGCACTCAATTGGAAAATATCTTTTACCGTATTCAAGTATTCAATCGAGGTCAGCAACCGCAAATTGCGTTTCAAAGGGATCGATTGGGATTGATCGCTCCCGCATGCAGAAGTATTTTTCTCAAAAATTTGGTTATATACAAATTCACCAAGCTCCTCGGCGCAGGAACCTGTGCAGGAAGTTGGATTTTGCGGCGGCATCCTTTGGTCGATAATTCCGACGATTTCAGCCAGAGAATACCGTTCCTGGATACCGATCAAACTCGGAATCCCACCTCCATTCGCACCATGACACAGTGCACACTGCATCGCATAGGTGTTCCTGGCATCTGCATAGGGATCTTCAGCCTCTTCAAAGACAGCAAATAATGTCGCTGATCCTTTGTCAGGAACCAAAAGCGTTGTATCCGAAGATAGGCTATCCAACAGGAATTGCTTGCTGTCTCCTTCCCATCTCACAAATATTGTTCCGGTAGGCGGCTCACTCGCCTCTATCTTAACACTTTGTCCAGGGTAAAAAAGTCTTCCATTCAAGGACTGTCCCGTACGAAGATAAGCGTCCCCTCCTTTTAATTGAACCTGCGTTCCTTGAATGGTAAAGGAAGGTTCGGGAGCGAGGACTTGCTGACCAGCCCCATTAAAAAAGTGTTGCGGTCTAGTCAGATCATTAAACGAAATTGGACCTACGATATTTGCCTCAGTTTCTAGGTACATTTGATAGAGATCTGGTAAATCGATAAAAAAACGAGGCAAAGGAATACGAATCCATGTTCCTCCAAAATCTGTAGCGTTTTGGAAGGCCTCCGCAGGTGCTTCCCATTGGCCCGTTACTGTATTGCGAAATTTGATGATGGGATTTTTTTCAACAAGGGGTAAATCATAATAGAAAAAGGGTCGATTTCCCACATTTGAAACCACTGTCGAGAACGATTGTTCGCCGTCACTGGCAATTATAAGAGCCACACCTTCGTTACTACCGCCGGTAACCAATCCGTTTCTATCAACAGATACAATTTTATTATCGGAACTACTCCAGACAAAGTCTGGGGTCTCAGTCGCGTAAGGTTGTGCAACGATTAACTGCTGTTGAAAGGACTGCCTTAGTATCACCGAACTAGGGAAAACGCTGGCAATTGCGGCCTGAGATATTCCTAAAAACAAAGACAATAGTATTTTATGCATAATGGCCTGACCCAGAACTAGTTTATTAAAATCTGATAGGGAATTATGTGGCTATGATAGCATTTAAAGAGTAATAGGTAAAAACGAACTCAAGATGACGATTTTTGAATCCTTAAGTTACCGTCGGTCGAAGATACGCGAAAGTCCATTTGTGTCGTTGTTAGGTTGAATCACGTACTAAGGGGAAAATCTCACAGACTGTCGCAGATTTTAATAGCAAGCTGGATGTAAGCGTCTTTTTCTTCTGGGCTCAAGGGACCTCGTCCCGCTTCCTGCTTGGTTTCGAACTTTACCAGGTCCAGAAGGTTACGACTCTCAACAAACAAGACTTTAAACACAAGTTCGCGTGCATCCCTTACTATCCTTGACATCTCATCAGGCTTTTGCAGCTCCACGATGACGTCGTCCTTGGTGCTTTGCTCAATTCCTGGAAGATCGGTTTTTTGAAGGTATTCAATCAGAGGATCTTTCAAACGATCTTTTAACATGAGCACTTCAAACAACCCGAGTTGGGCTGATCTAACAATAAAAAGTATGTGATATAGCAGATCAGGATTTGGTGAAATAGCCAAGGACTGACTGACGTACAGCTTTCCTTTTCTAGCCTCGTACAATACTTTTTGCGGCCCTTCGATAAAGACTATCTCTATCCCCATCTCTTCAAGAATTTTCTGGTAACTTTCTGCCCAGGGCCAGCTAAACAACTCGGTAAATTGAATCGAAGCCCGACTTGCCAGAAATTTATCAATAGTTAGCCCAAAAACGCGAGAGATTGTTCTGAGACTGTACTTTTCCTGATACAACTGTCCGAGAAAATCCTTGGAAGCCTTGATAACACGATATAGGTCGCCATCAACAATTGGGCTTGAGGCCAAGGTCAAAGATCCGTCCCATGGTTCCACGAAATCAAGCCAGTTGAAGTTTTTCAAAACCTCCGGTTCAACGTCATCACACAGTGCAGCGGCTTGAAGTGCTACGTACTTTTCTACTCGACTGGGAAAGCTTAACACTTCGATGCGCTTTACAAGGTCGCTCTGATCTTTTGACATGAGCCATTCTCTCCAGCCTCCTCCCTCATCCGAGGCCTCAGTTTCTTCTTTGCTAGCGGCGACAGTAGATTCTTCAGGTTCATCTACATTTACATCATCTTCGTCTGCATCTTGATTCGATTTGCCCGAAAACGGCCATTTTGATTTCCCCCGACTGAGGAACGGTAATTTGTCTTTTGACGGACTATCCGCACTGGAGTCAACCTTTGGCTCAGATTCAGACACCTGGTCATCGAGTTTTTCCGAGCCTGTGACATCAGCGGTTTGACCCACGGTTGATCCATCGTCATTGTTCGATTCATCTGATTTCTCGAACAGACTAGCCAGCCCACGATTCTTTTCGGGTAACGGCGTCTTTTGCCTTGTCTTCTTTGGCTCGGCTGTTTTTCTTTCCGCCTCCGCGTCGCGGTCCCGAGACTTCGTCGATGCCTTTGATTTATCCACCGGTTTTTTAACTGTTTCAGCCGCCAATGGTTCGGGTTCGCTAACTTCTGCTCGCTTAGCATAGTCTCTCACTGACTTCGGAATGGGCGTCTGTCGCTTTGGTCGCTGTGTGGATACAATTTCAGAATCAGCAAACAACGATCCAAGATTTGCTGGATTGGATAAATCCGATAGGACAGATTGATCGGAGTGTTCGTTTTGACTCTTTTCACTATCCCGAGAACCCTCATGAGTGGTCGATTTTTTCTTCTTCTTGGCACCGGCAGGTTTGTTGGGATCGTAGGTGTATCCTGCAATTTTGTCAGGTCTTTTCAGCTGGCGTGACACCTTTGTGAACTCTTTGTGCAGAGACTCTAACGTTATCGGATAATCACCAATCAATTCGGGATCTTCATCAACGACAGGGATTAAGAAGGTCAGCAAACTGTACTGATCGTCAGGTTTTTTGAGCATGGAGTTAAGGAAGTACAATGGGAACCAAGCTCGTTTTTCCGTTTGATCATTAACATACCTTGCTTTGATCAAACTGTGGGCCAAATTGATTTCGCGATCGTGGTGGAATAGTTGCACACCCAACTCGAAGGATAACTCGCTCAGTACTTTGCCCGTAATATCATTTTGAAGCTCTTTGTAAGCCTCGTGAAGCATTGATACCAACTCAGTGCTGTCTTTAGGGAGTAATTCGGCGGTATCATGATAGAATTTTTTCCATGAGGATGGATCCGGAATATTTCGGATAAACTCTAGCCAATAGTAAGTTGCCTTGTCATGTTCTTCATTGTTGTAAAGGTGTTGAAAGAGATACCAATTATAGGTATTAAAACTAAAGCCGTAAGTTCTTGCTAGTAGAGAAAATCTATCTAAATTTTCATAATCGCGCTTTGTTCGCAGTTTTATCATATTTTCTTTGAATATAGATCCTACGGCATCGCGGTTCTTCTTATTCTCTAGTATCCAATCAAGAATAATGCTGTAGCGTTTCTCGTCCTTCCAGTTAGTCAGGTTCCTTAGGTACTTAATACCCCAGACTTCTGGCATAAATTCGCGGTACTCGACGTTTATCTCTAGAAGGTCAAACCTAAAATCTACAATATTTTGTGGATCAAAAGACTCAACACACTTCAGCATACTTCCTGCAAAGGGAATTTTTTTATCAGGATGTTTTTCGATAATGGAAAATGCGAGTTCCCTCAGTTCTGAAAACTGCTCCTGGTTAACAAGTGCCTTAAGCTGAGAATCGACTATACGATAGAAATTATCGGCATTATTTGATGCTTCTGTCAGTTTCTGGTAGTTTGCCAACTCTTCGTTGGTAAGGATGACGATATCGGCAAGTTGGCTAATGATACCTTCTGCCGTTGATTCATATCCTGCCTGCCCCATTAAAAAGTCAAGCGCCTGTCGGAGACATGCCGCAACGTCTTTTGGTGACTCTTCTTGGTTGGCAAGGTAGCGATAAAATAATCCTTTGGCAATAGGGTTACTTTTAAGTACCTGTAAGGTAATCCGCTTATCGATATTTGGTGGAATCCCATTTAGAATCAGCTTGTTTAGATAGGGCTCAAGAAATGTGTATTGCTTATCACTTTGATGATAATGAACGCCCGCCTCGTACCACTCGAATATATCTTTATAATGAGGCTTAACATCTTTTAGAACTTTTTCGATCAATGGATACTTCTGCTTGTTATCGCAGTCAGCCAGTATATCTAAGGCGAATTTCATCCATTTAAACTGATCAATGCGATCGAAAATCTCTGCACAAATTTCTTCGAGAAAATTATCAATAGCATCAATTTCATTACGACCTTGATAGGTTAAAAACCTCTTCTTTATAGGCTCGTCGTCATCGCCTTCTTTCATAATCATGATGGCGTAGGAATCTAAATCCTGATCTGTAGAATTTTCAGAGGTATAAAATAGCTCTTTGAGAATACCAACTCGTTCGCCTTCGTCAGCGTTTTGTAACTGGTGAACTAAAACGCGATCTCTTCGATCAAGCTGCTTGACCTCCGCATAATATTCATTAAGGAAGTCGTATATATTAGATTCCACTGATCCTACTTCTAATGCTCTTTCAAAAGACTGAGCTGCTTTTTCTTTATCACCTAACCTCGAATCAGCTACTTCACCGATAAAAATGTAAAATGGCTGGGGATTATCGACACTTTCTTCAAGCAAGTGACTTTCTATGTTAGATAGCAGATGCTGCCAGTCAATATTTACGGTTTCGGGAAAATCTAATAGTGTGTACAGTTCACTGTAATCAACCAGATACTCATTCACCGTTTTTTCATAAATTCTGGCTACGTCTTTCTCGTGGTTACCTGCTTTGAGAAGATAATCTAGCAAACCTGCTTTAGCTCGAAAGACCTCTTCTTTGTTTCTTTCGGCCAGAGCTTGATCAAAGATCTGTTGACGAATGGTGACCAACAACTGCTCCTCACCAAACTCCTCACTAATGTCCTCACAACGTTTTAAATTTTCTATATCCTCAGGTAAGATCGCCATCGCATGCTCGATACGAAGCTTCGCTAAATCTCGCCTTTTGAGGAAGGTAAACCAAATGCGCGAGATAAGTAACTCAAGGTCCACTTTCTTGGTCTGATCGCTAGAGTGTTCAATGAGTTTCCGGCAATCGTCTAAGACCCGAACCGCTTTTTCATAGTCTTTGACTTGAACCAAATTGTATGAAGCAATTTCAGCGTAATCTGTATTGGTTGAATGCAGCTTCCATCCTTTCAGAGAGCACTCGGCAGCGGCTTCCATATCCTGATTCTGGTACAACTCAGAGAGCCTCATGTAACAGGCAGCAGCTTCATTTTTATCCTGTTCAACCTCAACTAATCGATTCAGTAACTGGACTTCATTTTCAGTATCTTCGGTCTCTCTCGCAATGCGCACCATCTTCCAAATGACACGAGAAACGTCGCCTCGTTTAAGCAAAACCCTCTGATAGCAAGCCTGAGCCGTTTGTACATTGACCTCGGACCAACCATCACCTAGCAGCTCGGGTAATACAACATCCATGGTCTTGAGTTCTTCAAATTGGTTTAGCTGACTGTTCAGTAACTGTCCCATCCGCGACAAGAATTTGAGAAGGTGACTTCCGCGGTCTAAAATAATCGAGGTTTGGACCGCTGCAGATAGGAATAGTAAGTTTTCACTATCGATATCAACCATAGTTTTAAGATACTGATCGTCGACAGGTTCGTTGAGCGCCAAGGAAGATAGACACAAGCGGCGCAAGAGAAAAAGTGAGTCGGGCTCTTGTTCGATGTTTTCAAGGCAAAGGTCTCGAGCTTCCTTCGCTTGCTTTCCCAAAATGAGGGAGTCAATCTCCGAGTGCTTTTGACCGAGCTCTCGCGTTTCCACAATCTCGATAGGTGGAACGTCGAACTCATACATGTTATCAACCATAGTTGAAGCCTCAACAACCCAAGTGGATCCATCGAAGCTTGCCCGAAGATGAGCTTTGATTCCCTCGTCAATGACCTCGCCCAATTCCTCGGCAGCAAAGTCTAGGGTTTCTAGTTTTTCGTCAGAGAGAATGGTTTTCTTCAAAATTCCGGCATAATAGACGCGACTCTCGAACAATCCAATCTGGCTTTTGACCTGGCTATGCCTTAAATCGAAACACTTCATAAAGGTATGGGGGATCGAACTTAAAATCTGATCGGGAATCTGCCCCATCATGAAATGTTTGGAGAAGTGTAAGCAAAGGTCTGAACCCTCACAGGTCAGACTAAAGTGAAATCCGACGGTACCGGTCATTGAGCTCTGTTCGTCCTGGCTCGATCGACGTGAGTTGTCGCCATAAACCTCAAAAAGGACCCATAGACCCTGCTCGAAGCTAGGAATGAGTTCGAGTTGCGTTTGCCGGCCGTATCGGGACTCGAATTCGGCTCGGAGGCGCTTTGACAACTGGTCGAGTGAGTACACAAGCTTCAGACTATCCGTCCGCCACCGCCCATGTACACTGTTGATACGCCACTCAGCGGCATGCCAGGTATTTTTTCCGCTGCCTTCAGGAGCCTGGTAAACCATCGCCCCATTGTGGTTCGCATCTTTCACGAACCCACAATCGGCGAGAACCTCTTGAAAGTCATCGTTTCCATTGGACGTAAGATTGTGACCTTTGGATGCCGTTGCCACGTTTGTCTACCACCTCGCATCAAACTTCTGTATGCTCAACTCCTCGGTAGAAATAATAAAATGCTGAACTAACTGCGCGACTATTTACGTGGTAACCATAAAAGTCCACTAAATATTGGCAGTTATGTGATCAAGAAAAAGGCAGAGGAGATTTCTGTATGTTTGAAAATTTCTCTAAGAAAGCTCAATATGTCGAAAGTGCCAAATTTTCTCAAGTCATACGTACGATGACTGAGTCAATGTACGTAGTAAATAATATACACAAGACTTCACCCATACCCAAAAGATTGATCAAGCAGGTTCAACTCGATATCACTTATATTTTTCTGAAATACCGTCATTGGGTATATTCACCAGTATTAATCGAACTCACTCTGGACTTCTTAGTTTGCGAATATGCGATGCCACAGGATCTCGCGAAAAGCTTGGTTTTAGCTGCCACCGAGGCATTGATGGAATTTGTTCCACCAGCTAAGCAACTGACGACAGCTAACTACGATGAGGGTTTTTTGCAAACAGCTATCTCTTTCGCTCTTGTCAGCAATGAAAAACAAAGCTTCGAAGTCAGAACAGGTTTTGGAGATACTCTTTCTCAAATCGTAGCATCAAGTTGCAACTTTGAGAAACAGCAACCTGGATTCCAAAAAGAGGCTAGTGAGGTTCTGCGTTTTATTCTGGAAGGCTTTCAGAAAGATATCGATGAAAAACCTTGGTTGCTAGATCTCTACAAGCTACGCCAAATTGTTGAGGAAAGCAGTTTCTACAGTCCATTGGTATATAATTACGACGTTATGGAATCATACTTTCAAACTCTGGTAGATGTCGAAGTTTCCCAAATAGACTCTGCTTCACAAGCATCACAAAAGGAACTTAAGGCATTAAAAGCTCTGGGCCTCATATTTCAAAAACACCAGCAGAAACCTACCATGTTTGCACTCAGTGATCTTGGCCAGTCTCTGGCTGCAAATTACATCCTGACTCAAGTCCAAGAAAAGTCTCTATCTTTCGATAAGGCCCAAAGTCTTGGTGATATTGTAGTAGAACGAATTCTTCTAAATTCGGACCTAGAAACCCTACTGACGTTTGTGGAGAAAAGCACGAAATGGAAATCTCGCCCTAGAGTCGTCGCGGGGCTCATGCGGAGGTTAGACGAGCTAGACCGGGAAAAGAGTCTAGACCTTCTTAGCAATCTAAAGCATAATGAACTAAATTCTTGGACAAAAATAGCTATTTGTGAGGTTTTAAAAACTCTCCAATGGTCTAAACAGTCCGAGGAATTTTTAAGCAAAGCCGTAAAAGATTCCCAATCAGTCAAAGTCCGCAGGGCAGCAAGGGAGGGGGTATCGTTTTTTGCAAGCCGTCACACAGAAGAGACCAGGTAAGTTTATGAATAGAGACAATATGACTGATGACGAAATCCTAGGAGCTGATCTTAGTGTGTCGCGACTTAGGCAGCACCAGCGTAGGATTTCTAGTTACGTCGCGGGCTCTTCTAGGGATACTATTCCTATCCTCGATACCTGTCGTTTAGAAAATGGAGGCATTCTTTCGGAAGAATTTCTCAGTCGCTATACGCCCCCAACTGGGTACATTAGTTTCGTTCCTTCTGCAGGGGCAGCCTCTCGGTATTTTCAAAAACTAGAAAAACTAATCGATGCTATCGATCGAAAGCATCATTCTGATATCGCATCTGAGCTAAATGAAATTTCGCTTGATCAAATTAAAGAGTGGTCATTGCCCGGGGAAACCTATCAAATTTTCAAGAGAGGGGTCCAAGCTTGTATCGACAATGGCGCCACAATTCAGAGTGCTTTTCGAAGACCAAAAGCCTTTCAACCAGCAAAAGCCGACGGATCGAACTACCTGGAACGAAAACTCATCGAAAATAGCCTACTTTCAGCAGTTGAGCAGCAAGTATATATTTCCGCTATCGGTAAATCCGCCGAGTTTCAGTCATTCTGTAGCAAAAAGTCAGAGACTGCTCCCCTCATCCTAGAGCAAGACGCGACGTTGTCGACGATCCGCTTTCATCGTAGCGGAAGCGTATATAGAGAGGCCGATGGAAGTTTGTCATTGGTACCAGCAGGTCATGGTACCCTAATAGATCTGTTTAAAGAGGTAAAAAAACAATTCCCACATCAGCATTCTATGTTTATCCGAAACATAGATAATGTGATCGAAATGAATGAAGACTCGACGAAGGCCATCAATCGGTTTCTAGGACAACACCAAACGGTTTTATCAGCAGTTAAAGAGATCAGAACACAGCTTCAAGTCAATCGCTTTTCTGAAGCAAACCACGTAGCTAAATCTTTATTATCAAATTTTACGAGTGCAACCAATCATATCGACCAGGATAATAGTTTCCCTGAACCTGATATGAATTATTTATGGCAAATGCAAAAACTCTTATTCAACGGCAACCTTGATACTTTTTCCCAATTTACGAAGTGCACCGATCCAAAGGAGATCATTAAGCTGCTATTTAGTCGCCCTGTAAATAGTCTAGGCCAGGTGCCGAATTCGGGAAAGGATGTTGGTGGTGCGCCTGTGATAGTTAAGACCCAATTTGGCCCAACTACGATCTGTCTGGAGTTACCCCACGCCAGTGAAGATGACAAAAGGGAGTTTTTTCAGGACCCGAGAAAGGCGACTCATTTTAATCCTGTTTTCGTGGCAGCAGAGCTTGTAGACGATATTTCCTTTTACGAGGATGATTCGCTCCCCTTTTGGATACTCGCTAAAAAGATATATAAAAATGAATCTGTTATCTATCACGAGAGTGTTCTCTACGAGCTGCTCGGAAACAATCTCATGGCTAATGTTATGTTTCCTATGATCCCTCGAACCTTATTCAATCCCCATAAGACTTTTATGGATGCCCAAGACTAAATCGGACAGAATTACCTAGGCTTCTAGGAATTTCTCGCCCGCTTTTATTTGGGTAGCTATTCCTTATGCTTATACTGGCGCCGATAGTCAAGATCTAGACAGGATAGTCAAAAAGCGTCAAAGCCTTACTGAGCAAGCTTTACCTCTTATAATTGTCATAAAACAGAATAGAATAAATGAGTACCTGAAACCAGACTTAAGGAGAGAACTATGCCACAAGTTGACAAAGAAGCTTTTGAATCAGCCCTTGCCGAGCTAGGACATGATCCAAACGACTATGCAGGCAAAAAACTTTCCTTGCAAGCCATGTCAAATCTATATGAGATCGAACAGGATCTGATTGTAGATGCTATTGACAGAAAGCATATAGCGGCACACTATGATTACTCGAGTGATACCATTTGGGTTGATGCTCTCGATGCGGCTCATTTTTACTATTGCATCAAATCAGAGGCCAATCTATACGCACCGTAGGCTTCACTAACTACGAAACGATACTATGCTGCTTGCTCATCTAAATCTAAACTATCTTCGGATATTTCTAGTGGTCTACCGGACCAAAAGTATGACTCAAGCAGCAAAAGAGCTGCACTTAACACAATCCGGTGTGAGTCAACAAATCAAATCACTGGAAGAAACCCTCAAAATAACCCTATTCGATCGGATCAATCGAAGGATTATTCCTACTTCCGAGGCAGAAATACTCTACAAAGAGTGCTCGAGACGACTAGATGATCTTGAGAGCGCCCTTCGCGAGATTTCCAATCAAAGCGCAGAGGTTTCCGGCAAGATCAAACTCGGCCTGCCAACTAACATACACGTAACAGGGTTTGAATCATGGATATCTGAGTTCTGTCAGACTTATCCTAAAGTTGAACTCAACATTCGAACTGGTATTATCAAAGAACTCTTCCAAAACCTTAGTGAAGGCACTCTGGATTTTGCATTTCTACCGCATCACCTCGACAAGAGCCAAATTACGGCTCAGCCATTTGTCAAGAATGAGCTGGTTTTTTTCGGAAAACCCGGTACGGTGCAGCTTATAGAAAAAGAGGACTCGACAAAGAAAAGCATTTTTTCAAAGCTCCCCATGATTAACTACGCTGAATCTGAGTACTGGCTGGAATCTTGGATTGAGCAAAATGTCATTCAGCCGTTTTCAGGGTTTAAAAGCAAGATCACTGTAACTGACGTCATCAATACGCAGAGTTTAACACATCTTCTCGACGCAGTCGCATTATTGCCTTTAAGCATGCCATTCCAGAGTTCAACAGAGCTGACACCGTTTGCTGACCAAAAACCCGTCCTACAAACCATTAATCTTTGTCGGTTGAGCAAAAAAAGTCTGAGTCCTCACACCACAGAGTTTGTCACTTGGACTGAGCGATGGACCCAGCGCCAGTCGTCAAATCAATAACCATAAGCTCAACTTATTCGAAAACAAAAGTAAAAATAATTTTATGCCCCCTACAAATTAATGATATTTCTCAGGTATCAAGAGTTGCCTGTGGGTTCACATTTTCCCGTTTGAAGTCTCTCCTCTAAAATTGTTCAAAGAATCATCCTATCCCCATGCCACCCAGACAGGCACTCTCGATGAACTCACCCTTGTTAACTGTTCTGTAAAGCCACTGATTCCAAGTCATCGTAGTCTTGAAACAAAATGCTAGAAGGAGTAGATTATGCTCTTTACAGTTCGCACAGGTATAACTTTATGGCATCCTTTCACTTTATCTGCCCACAGTCAGTCTCCCCTAAAGTCATCGCACAAAAAGCTTTCAAACAGCGGCCTTTAGCAAATGACCGGGTTGGCTATACCATCGTTGCAGAGGAGATCGATGAAAAGGTTCATCAGGAGCATCAAGCCCTAATGGAGTCAGAGTCAACTGCCATTTTAATCCCTGACCGAGAAGTTAAAGCGGTCTTTTTCGATATGGATGCTACGCTCATAAGAGAAGAGACCATCGTACAAATCGCAAGGAAGCTTGGCTTAGAAAAACCGGTAAGTGAAATCACTGAAAGAGCCATGTCCGGCGAACTTGACTTCGGTACCGCTTTAAAACAGAGAGTCGCTCTTCTGAAAGATCTTTCCGTTACCGAGTTTTATTCGGTACGACAAGACTTAACTCTGCAAAATGGAATCGAAGAGTTTTCCAGATTCTGCCTATCTCGCAATATCCCCGTTCATCTCATTAGTGGAGGTTTTTCAACGTTTGCTAAAAGCTTTAGCGAAGAGCTCGGGTTTCGCGCCTTCCGCGCCAACGATCTAGAAATCGTAAATGACCGGCTTACGGGGATGGTTACAGGTGACATTATCGATGCGGAAGCTAAGAGAGACTTCGTTTTGAACCAATGCCAACAGCTCGCCATTGACCCTTTGTCTGCGCTAGCTATAGGAGATGGTGCCAATGATATTCCTATGCTTGATACCGTAGGTTTTAAAATAGGCTTTGAGCCAAAAAAGGCACTCTTAGGCTCCATCAACGGCGCCATGTTTCATGATCATCTACCATTAATCGATATAATCGAACTTACCAACTCCAACTGAGGTCTATATGCTCAAATTTCACAAAACATTAGCGACGTCACTAACGAAGTCTACAGGAATTCTACTTTTCAGTTCCAATAAGTCGATGAAAGCTGGCGCCTACAAAAAAGTTCTTGATAAAAATTTCTATCAAACCATTGCCCCGGAACTAAAAGACATCAAGGCCGGATTAACTGGAACCAAAGTCAACACTTACACCAACGACAAAAAAATTCGCACCATATCGTTTGTTGCGATACCCGACTCAGTATCAAGAAGCGCTAGCGAAACTAAAAAGCATATTTATTTCAAGCACAGTGGTGAACTGGCGACAAAGGATAATCTCACTGTCATACTTATCCTCGATAATCCTGACCATTATGAGGCGGCAGCAACAGCCTTGGCTCGTCATCAAAAGCTTTACAGTAGAAAAGAAGGAGCCAAGGAAAAAACGGTTCACATCATTGCCTTTGACAAAAAGGGAGTCGTTATCCCAGCCAGTCCTCAGGTTATCGCTGCGTCTAACAGCGTGAGCATAGCGTGCAAGCTTGTTGACATGCCACCTCAGGAGCTCAACCCGAAAGCGTTTACAGCTGAGGTTAAGAGTCTTTTTAGAGACAATACCTCTGTTAAGGTTTCCGAAATCGCCGGTAGCAAACTGCTTCAGCAAAACATGGGTGGCATCCATGCTGTAGGACGTTGTGCTGTCGAAGCACCGCGCTTGATTACTGCTGAATACTCTCCCAGAGGATCCAAAAAAACGATTCTTCTAGTTGGCAAAGGACTTACCTACGATTCTGGTGGACTAAGCTTAAAGATCTCCGGTGGAATGGTGGGCATGAAGTCTGACATGGGTGGAGCGGCAGCCGTACTAGGGGCCTTCAAGACACTGGTGGAAACCAAGGTAAAATATAAAGTTATCCTCATTATTGGTGCCGTTGAAAATGCCATAGGGCCTGACGCCTACCGAAACGATGATATCCTTACCATGCACTCCGGAAAAACCGTTGAAGTCAACAATACCGATGCTGAAGGGCGGATCGTACTTGCCGACTGCATGTCTTACGGATGCCGGAAGTACAAACCTGATCTTGTTATCGATGCAGCCACTCTAACTGGAGCACAGATGATCGCAACAGGTATCAACCATGCTGGCGTTGTTTCTAACAGAGATGATGTCGAAGATCTCGCAGTCAAAGTCGGTAAATCGACTGGCGACTTGGTAGCCCCACTTCCTTTTGCTCCTGAATTTTACAAAGAGGAGCTTAAAAGCGTGGTGGCCGATATGAGAAACTCGGTCAAGAATCGCATGAATGCGCAAACAAGTTGCGCGGCACAGTTCATCTACAACCATGTCGAAGACCTCGATATCCCTTGGCTACACATAGACCTCGCCGGCCCTTCAACAACCCCCTCGGGACTCGGCTCTGGTTACGGCGTCAGTCTTATAGCCAATATCGCAAACCAATATTAATCCTTGCTAGGCCTCAGCATATACTAGCAATATAAAAATCTCCTGGTTGCCTGTTCGTCCTGGCAGCCGGGAATCGACAGACCCTACAAGTTTTAATCCTAGGCTCAGGCATTCCTTTTTCACCATATCAACGGCTAGGTTTCTATGAGTTTCTGAAGTCACCACACCACCTTCAGGTACGAAGCTAGAGTTCAGCTCAAATTGAGGTTTGATAAGTAAAAGGAATTGGCAGGTCGTTTGCGGACATACTCTTACGATATCAGGTAATATATCTTTTAAACCAATAAAGCTGACATCCGCCACGACTAAGCTAATGTCCGTATCAAAGGCTTCTGGAAGGTGTCTAATATCTGTTTTTTCTTTAACCACAACCCGTGGATCGGATCTCAAATTCCAAGCTAACTGGTTTGTTCCAACATCAACCGCATAAACTTTGCTAGCTCCTGACTGCAGAGCACAATCTGTAAACCCACCGGTACTTGAACCTATATCTAAAACAACAGCATCGTTCACCACACTGAATAGGGAGAGGTCTTCAAGAGCACCCGAGAGCTTATCTCCTCCCCGCGAAACAAACCTCCCCTTAGACTTCAGGCGAATACTGTCTCGTTCACTTACTAGAAACCCGATTTTGTCAACTCTTTGCTCATTTACAACCACGGAGCCAGCCATAATTAAAGCCTTTGCACTTCCGGGGTTTTCGGCCAAATTTAACTCCATGAGTCGCTCGAACAGTTTTCGCTTTTTTGCAGTTTTTGACATAAAAGGGCTTCCCGACAGGTTACGTCACCTAGTTTTTAACGATTCATCCGACCCCATCGAAGCTATTTCCACCTCAATGGATACAAATTAAGCATTACTTTCAACACCTTACAACAGATCTTAGATTTTGATTAAGGACTACGACAAACAATCCGATCAGCCCCGAAGGAATGCTTAAGATCCGCCGGTAATGATGAGGAGTCCCTGATAACATGAATACGCCAACTCTAAAAATCCTATTTATCGATGAAAAACGTATTACCTCCGATCTGGACAAAGCGGGATACCGAAAGGTTGGAGCTCAAATCTTTCAGGCGACAAGTTTTCAAACAGCTAAAGATGTGTTGGAAACTCAGGAAATCAGTGTCATTGTTATCAACTACGACTTTAAAGAGTCCGACCCAGTCGCTATCTGTACTCATCTGAAACAGACCTATGATGACAAACCCATCGTGATGACCAGCGTCCAAAACGTCCCCAAAAAGATCTTACGCCAAGACCATGGGCCAGACCTTTTCATCGAGCAACCTATCCCACGACAGTATTTTATCGAAAAAATACGGAGCCTGCTCGAGGAAAAAATTAGAGATACCGACCGCGTTTCTCATCGTGGGATTGTCGAATTCCGCATCAACGGTGCCAAGCATGAATGCCCCATACAAGATATTTCCAAATCCGGCATACTCGTAGCAACGGAAATGGAGATTAAAAATGGAACACTACTTGATCTCAGTTTTTCCATTCCCGGATACAAAAAGCCCATCAAAGTCTCAGCTGAAGTTGTGCGTAAAATTGCGGCTAACACAAACAAGCAAATAGAAGCAGGACTTGGCGTCAGATTTAGGGAATTTTCAGGCGACTCACAAAAGCGTTTGGATAAGTATATTCTGAAAAGCCAAAACGATGATCCAAAATTAGTTTATTACTTGTAATCGAAAAGCTTCGCATTAGAATTGACGCCAACAGTCCGAAAAATCCCCATGATGTCTAATCTTGCCAGCTTTTACTAAGGCTACTGGCGCCCCTAGTAAAGGCAGTTAAGTACTCACACGTATAACATACTTGACCGACATAACGATATTTCGATAGAAATATGTTATCTTTCTGAGAAACTCATGCTGTGAGTTTATGGAGAGAAAAAACAAAACACTGAAATATCTGCAACGCCTTAAAACAAGGCAGGTGCGATGCGGGGGTTGATATTTGGCCATGGAAACATAAGCTTCACCAACGACTTCATGGGCATTACACCCAATTCACCCTTAGAAGAGTAAAACTGTGATCTTCTAACGTTGACTTCTGCTTGGACAGAATCCACAGGATATTAACACCTATCATGGGCTTTCTATGCTGACTATTTTCATCATTCTAGCGGCCTCCATAGCCATCCCACTATTACTAGGTAAATGGTTTTCAAAATGGGTGCCCTTTATCGTGGCTGCCCTCCTCGCTACGACAACATTGAAGCTTCTGTCGTTTCTTCCCGTTGACAATAGCAACCCAGAGATGATTCATCTCACCTGGTCGAAACTATTGGGCATCGAATTTATCTTTCGGCTAGACGGCCTGGCAGTCATAATGACTTTACTAATCTGCTTTATCGGGACAGGTGTCTTTCTTTATTCAGCCTTGTACCGTAAAGCAGCTCACGACAATCATCGCTTCTTTTCCGTACTCAGTATTTTTACAGTCTCAATGATTGGACTAGTGCTTTCCGATCACATGATTGTGTTCTTTTTATTTTGGGAAGCCACAACCCTCTGCTCGTTTCTTCTCGTAGGGACCAATCACCACAATGCTTCAACTCGAGAATCAGCGAGAAAAGCTCTATTTGCTACCATAGGCGGCGGTCTGTTTTTACTACTTGGTTTTGTTATGATCGCACTACATGGTTACTCCACTGGGCTCAGTTTACACGAAGGGTTTTTATTTTCGAAGATTCAGTCGAGCATTGTCTCTAGCCCAAATTACAAGCTGATCGTCATTTGCCTCATGATCGCGATTGCAACAAAGTCGGCTCAATTTCCGTTTCATGTTTGGTTGCCAGCTGCAATGGCGGGCCCTACGCCTGTGAGCAGCTTCCTCCATTCGGCGACTATGGTCAAAGCAGGTATTTTTCTACTAGCGAGGCTAACACCAACCTTAGGGAATCACGCGTTCTGGACCTACGGCTTTACCATACTAGGAGCCGCTACCATGCTGACCGGAGCGATTCTAGCTACCGCACAAAGAGATATTAAGAAAATCCTCGCTTACTCCACCATTGGCGTACTAGGCATCCTCGTTATGCTCCTCGGTATTGGAAGTGATGTTTCGATCAAAGCTGCTGTCGTTTTCTTGGTGGCTCACGCCCTGTACAAGGCAGCTTTGTTTCAAATCATCGGAAATATCGATTTCGCTACCGGAAATCGCGATTTGAAATCTTTAGGCAAGCTTTGGAAAGTTATGCCCATTACTGCAATAGCAGCCATCCTCTCAGCAATGAGTATGGCTGGCGCTCCTCCTTTATTCGGCTTCTTTGGGAAAGAACTGGCTTACTTCGCCAAACTAGAATTAGGTGCGATGGGATTTGTCCTTATAGCTCTAGCAGTGTTTTCCAACATATTGTTCGTCGGGCTGGCCCTTAGTATCAGCTATCGACCCTTTTGGTCGAAACGAAACGAGCCCAAAGATGTAAAACCTGTACCACGCGTCATGGCTCTCGTGCCCTTAGTATTTGCCATTACGGGATTGTTTATCGGTATATTCCCAGGTCTTTTTGATCAAATTCTGGGAACCCAAGGCGCTTCAGCCATCGGTGGAAGAACCCTTCCGATGAAGCTTGCTCTTTGGCATGGTATCAACCTCGAAGCCCTTACCGTATTAGGACTGAGTTTGATAACCTTAGGCGCAGGGATCTACGTAGCCATTCGCATTAGACCCATAATAGCCCGAACCGAGACCATAATAGGACGCCTAAAGCAATACGGTCCATCCCAATTGTATGATAATTTGCTTGTAGTGATTCCCATTTACGGCAAAAAAATCACCGACAGGATTCAAACAGGAAACCTGAGTTTTTATATTCAATCCACACTATATATGGCATGCTTTTTCATGGCCTGGCCCGTGATTCGTAGTGTCGGAGAATCCGGCTTGGGAATCGAGCTTAGTCCCCTATCACTATTTTCCGCGGTTTTCATCGCGCTACCGGCAGTCTTATGTCTCTACTACGCCAGGCCATTAGCTCGGGTTTCTCTGATGGCAGCATCCGGATTCGGTATCATTGTATACTTCTCTATCCTTGCCGCACCTGATCTAGCGCTAACACAGCTTCTAGTCGAGAGCCTAGTCCTGATATTTATCCTTATTTTGTTTCGCTCAATACCCAAAGGAACGGACGAGGAACCGAAACGCTTTCTCATTAGTTCCGGCCTATTTGGTATCTTGGTCATGCTGCTTTTGGCCGTAAATATTACAGAGCTACCCAATGCGACAGCTAACTATTTCCTCGAAAGCTCGCTTAGTCAGGCATTTGGGAAAAACGTGGTAAATGTAATTTTAGTCGACTTCCGGTCCCTCGATACCTTTGGAGAGGTGGTTGTGGTCGCTATCGCTGCACTTGGAGTGGGAGCATTGCTGAGACTGACAAAGGGAGGGGGTTCCCATGCTAGATAATGTGATCATCAAAACATCTCTTCAGCTTATCTGGAAGGTACTGGTGATTTATTCTGTTTATATGATGCTCCGCGGACATAACGAACCCGGAGGCGGATTTATTGGGGGTCTGCTTTTAGCACTTGGCTTAATCGTGAGGGATTTTACGAAGCCAAAGTCTGAAAACAGCATAAAGCAGTCAAGGTTTCCCGCCTACATCGGTGGGTTATGCCTAGGTTTTTTAGCTGTTTTACTGGCTCCAGCATTTATGGATCAACCGATACTAACAGGTTTATGGACAGCCATTTGGGTCCCCATTGCTGGCAAGTTCTCTTCGGTACTTCTTTTTGATGTCGTAGTCTTTTTGGTTGTGGCTGTAAGTAGTCTCTATGCCTATGCAGTTCTTTCAGGCGAAACACAAGAGGAGCAGTCATGATTGTCCTTGTTATAGGAATATTGGTGATCCTGGGTTTTTACTTCCTTCAGCAAAAAAGCTACCGTGGGATCGTGATTGGTCTCATTCTACTCGGCAACGGAATCAATCTTTCTATTTTTGTTGGTTCTGAACCAACAGTCGGTCAATACGCTTTCCTGGATGTGGGCCAAGGCACACCTGAGAGCAATGATCCTTTGCCTCAGGCACTGGTTCTCACAGCGATCGTCATTGGGTTCGCCCTAACCGGTTTTGTCATCGCCCTAGTCAAAAGTATGATGAATCTCAATCCAGGCTCGCGCGAACTCGTTCTAGCTGAGGAGGACGCAGATGAGTAATTGGACATTTTTTCCCATAGCCATTACCTTTTTGGGTTTTGCTCTAACACTCCTTGTCACATCGAAACCTAAGCTACAAAAACTCGTATCTATTGGCATTGCAAGTTGCTATCTGAGTTTTGGATTATATCTTTTAAGCCAAGGCAGCAACATACTTCCTATGTCTCTGCAGGTGGCTGACTGGCGCGCACCATTCGGCATTACCTTGCGTATTGATTATTTGTCGGCAATTTTACTTACGGTGACTGGTATCGTTTACCTTTGTGTAACGGTCTATTCAAATCTTGGCGATAACGCGGAATCATCTGCGCTTTATTTCCCTCTCATTCATATCATTATCGCAGGCATCTCTGGGGCCTTTAGCACCCAAGATCTATTCAATCTCTACGTTTGGTTTGAGGTTATTTTGCTTTCCAGTTTTGTGGCACTGGGGATGGTCCAGAACAAAAGCAGACTATCCGGTGCCTTTAAGTATATCGTGCTCAATATTCTGAGTTCCATGATATTCTTACTCGCCGCAGGTTTGATTTATAATGTGACTCACACCTTGAATTTTGAGTTGTTGTCGTCTCACTTAGAGCAACTGCAGGCTAGTCACCCTTCTTATGTGTTGGCTTTAAATATAACCATTTTTATCGCTTTTGCCATAAAAGCAGGCCTGTTTCCTTTCTTCTTTTGGCTGCCGGCAAGCTATCACCATATCTCTCCAGCCATTTCTGGACTTTTTGCAGGGTTATTGACAAAGGTTGGTCTGTACGCCATGTTTCGTGTGAATTTTATGGTATTCCCAGCCGATACCTATATCGAGACTATCGCTATGGCGCTTTCAAGCCTCAGCATTTTAATTGGTGTCGCAGGTGCTATCGTCCAGACTAATATTAGACGCATCCTATCATTTCATATTATCAGCCAGGTCGGTTACATCGGGCTTGCAGGATCCTTCTTGCTGTCTGAAAACCCTGTTATCCGGTCACTTGGTTTTTCTGCAGCACTCTTTTACATGGTCCACCATATTATTGTTAAGGCCAATCTATTCCTTGTTTCTGGTCTATTGGCCTCTTATGCCGGGTCCGAGAGACTGGCAAAACTTGGGGGTATCATGCCAGTCAAACCATTGCTTGCGTTTTTATTTGCCGTCCCCGCGCTCAGCCTAGCAGGTATACCTCCTATGTCAGGGTTCTGGGCTAAATTTACTGTATTTAAAACCACATTAACCGGTGATTACTTTTTACTGACTTTCGTAATGGTCGTCGGTGGATTCTTTACTGTCTACAGTATGACAAAAATTTGGTTGGCGGCGTTTTGGGGTAAACCTCCAGAACCTAGTCCTCAAGGGGTGGTGAGGGTTTCAGCCATAGTTGGTTGCAGCCTACTTTCCCTTTCGACTTTAGTTATAAGTCTGCATCCAGATCTATTATATGGCCACGTTCAGGAAGCCGTAAACCATCTCATGAGTGGAGTTGCCAATGGCAAGGGGTTTTAAGCGTCTCAAACTATTCAAACTTCTTAGATTTCTTTTTCTATACATCAAAGATATCGTTGTATCCGCGATTCGAATTGCCTGGGATGTCGTTACCATTGACAAACTTAGTAGTCCTGGCGTGTTCAAATTTCCGCTAAAGGCGACAACCGATTTAGAAATTACGATCGTCGCTAACCTCATAACATTTTCTCCCGGTTCTATGGTCATAGGAATTGATGAGAATCGAAAGTATCTCCTAATTCATTCCATGTTTCTAGAAGATGAAAAGGAAGCTATCAAAAACATCAAAAATACTCTCGAACGCCGCGTGTTGGAGGTGATCCGATGATATGGTTTGCAGCAATTATTTTCGCGCTAATTTTCGCATCCGGTGTTCTGGCAATGTATCGCGTGACCAAAGGACCGAACAATCTTGATCGAATTTTAGCACTCGATTATCTCAGTTTGACTGCCGTAGCCGGAATCCTTTTTCTCGTCTTATTCACAAACAGTAATCTTATGATAGATTTGGCCCTCTGCCTGGCTGTCGTCGGCTTCTTCTCAGCTCTGATATTTTCGCTTTATCTCACCAAGGAGGATACCTAATGGCTTTGATCATCAGCTATGTTTTCATATTTCTAGGGGCTCTCTTTCTACTTCTTGCTGGCGTTGGGATGATTCGTATGCCGACGTTTTTTATGCGCATGCAAGCGACAAGTAAGGCATCAACTCTTGGTGTTATCTTAGTTCTTATTGGGATAAATATTTCACAACCATCCCTTGAGCTCGCCATTAAATCATTACTCATTTCGGGTATTATCGTCGTTACAACTCCTATTGCAACCCATGCCATGGCACTCGCAGCAGCTAAACGGAATTATGACGACTAATACCACAGAATTTAGTCGAAGCTTCCTTCATAGTTCAGAGTTTAGTGACATCACATATAATATCGCAGCGAACATCGGATATAGCGAGAGAGATATTTCCGCTAGGGGTTTACGTATCATTATCCCATACAAAATCACTCCAATCGTTGAATGAGAAGCGACTTCCAATTTTACCTAGCGAATAGTATCGAGTCATTCTGAAAAAAATTGCTTGGAAACACAATTGGAATATCTCAAGACCGATGGTTTTTTTGAGCCCAAAAGAATGGATCCTCTGCGAAGGATCCATTCTTACAGATAACTAACCCGATGTTAAAGTCGCCTTAATTTGCGCTGCTGTTAATGGTTATCTTTCGATGGCCAGAAACCAATTTGTAGCTATCAGCTTTTGGAAATCCCATATTTATTGCGATGGAATCACTGATCTGCATGGCGATGGAACCGTTATGAAGATCGAAGACACTCCCTAACGTTCCACCAGACGACCAATTTTTCAAAAATAACGGGTATTCCGTTGCACTAGACGTGTTAACCCCTTTAGATCCAGAGGCAGTTCTAAATCCGCTACTGCGCCATGCAGAGCGATGCGATGCACCAAAGCAAGCAAGATTGTACATCAGTCGAAATTTTCTCCTATGAGGACTTGTTCTGAGCTGATTTCGGATGGAGGAAACAGATTTCATACCATCTTCAAACTCTACTTTACCCTCTAAACCGTGAACAGAAAGGATCGTATCTACTGCTTTGATTCCTGGTTTTTCGGCTAAGCCTTTAAGAGTCGAGATAAATTTACCTTTTGTAGCATGGGAGCCTTCTATTAGGGAAATTGACTTATACCTATTTTTCAAGGCTTTTTCGGCTAGGGTTACGGTGGAGCTATCTAGAAAACTATACAACCAGGCCCACTTACTTCCTGGATTCGTATCTAAGTGTGATACGATCACCAAACTGCGCTTATCCCTCAAGGATGTTGCCGAAGCATGACTTGTTAAAAGAACACTACTTCCCAATGCCAAAATTGTTAGAAACTTCTTCATGTTTTTCTCCTTAAAATAACTAAAAAATCATTTCCAAGACCTTTGTAGAGACTTTTTACAAAAGAAGAATTACCTTATACCTTCAAAAGTGTTTTTTCGCTCTCAGCTCTGTTAAAATCGGGAGCACCATAAACTGGTCCTATTAACTGTGGATTTCATCTGATGTCCTTCGAATTTCCCATAATTTAAGGGTACCTTGCCTCTTCTTTCCAGTGACCGAAGAGATTAGCCATGTCAGAAATAAAGGTGTTCATTGTCAGTCACAAAGTTTCGTCAAAAATGGAAGCTATCGGCGAAGATCCGATAATCGTAAATTCCAAGGGTTTCGCTGTAGCCATTGCCATAGAAGCTTTTCAGAACAAGCCTTTAAACTGATTACAGATTAAGAAGACGTAACCTCGATCTACTTATTTTTCGGCTTCTAGCTGGAGGCATAGCGCAAAGGGAAATAGCTCGTTCATTAGACATCTGCAGGAAGCTGGTGGATTGTAGAGTTATGCGATTTGGCGAGTACGCGAAAGTTAAACTTAAGACTTAATAGCTAGCCTACGGTAGATGCGACTTGCAATTTCCTCTGCATTACAGTCGCTAGTGTCTATCTGAGTTCCAGCCATACTCAGATAGTTTTCTTGCTTTGCTATCGTTTCATCTATCCATGTCTCACTGCAGCCCCCGCGTATTTTAGCACGTCTTCGGATAGTACTCGGATCAGCTAATAGAGTAAAGCGGTGCAGCTGATAGTTACCGACGAGTGGATCCAGCAAGTGATTGAAGATAAATTCTTTGTGAAGAACCCAGCAAAAAACAATATACTCTATACTAGAGTTACTCAGGTAGGATTGAAGGAGGTGCCGTATGTTATCTTCCACCATCGCAATATTCTCTGGCGTAACCTGAAATGGGTGCATATACCAGCACCAATCACCATCGAGAAAAACTGCACGATCAAGCATCTTAAGGAGAACCTCTGACACCGTACTTTTCCCAGCTAGGCTCGTACCATTGATAATGATAAGTTTTTTCATGAGAGACCCAATATAGCTCTAAAAATAACTTTACCGAGACATTTCAATCCTCTGCCCACTCGAGAGCAAGATCCTCGAGTATCCGAGGGAGTTCGGTACTAGCTATAGGTAGATTTCCTACCCGATCAAACAGTGGCAAGTTTTGCATTGTGCATCGGCGAGGTCTCGGATCCATTCCAGTTGTTTCATGACATCTTTCTTGGCGACCGAATTGAACATATCCGATCTCTCCTTCGCTGATACAAGCCCAAAGTCCTGTTTCAGGATCTTCAGTGCACGAAATAGAACCGTCGATGTGATCATGCTTCGTTATATAGTCTGTAATCGTATGGCAAACTTGGTTTGGAGGGAAAACAGGGGGCCTTCCAGGTAGGTATTGCTCGGGAGGGACTGGAAACGGAATAGGTGACGGTCGGCATTGATGGTTTCTTATGATTTTTTGTTGTGAGGTCTTTCGAGATTTAAATTCCACCTCAAATTTAGCGTTATCCAATGTTATCACCGAACACTCGCCTGCCGAAAACCCACCAGGGATTGCTTCAGAATATATGAGATCACAAACCGTCTCTGAAAACTCTAATTCTGGCGCTTCGTCATTCGCAACTGCGACACCCCCATAGTACAGTGAAAAAGCAACGACGAATTGGGATAAGATCAAACCTATTTTCATCTTTCTATTGTCTCCGGGTTGTAACTATTCATAAAGACTAAGTTTTGAGTACTCGACGCTGTTACCAGCCGAGTAATAAAACTCCGTATATTAACTAGGACATG
Organism: Pseudobacteriovorax sp.; assembly: GCA_013215145.1. Taxonomy (GTDB): domain Bacteria; phylum Bdellovibrionota_B; class Oligoflexia; order Oligoflexales; family Oligoflexaceae; genus DT-89. Next base: position 44,952 of record JABSRP010000028.1, on the reverse strand, counting down.
TCCTACTGGGAAATATTGCAGTTAGACCGGACTTTTAAAGCTTTTCGACTCGGATTCCTTCGTCTCCTCCTTTTCTGATAAATATTTATCTCAATGTTTTCATAGAGTTTTCAAATACATCTGCAATAAAAAAACAGTCATCTCGTCTCATCTCAGTAAAGAAAACTGGTTTGAGGAAACAATGAGCTTAGACACAAAGAACAGCAAGCCAAGAGTATGGTCATTATTTTTAGCTTTAGGATTTTACTGGTTATGTACCTTTATGATTATTGGAATCGGTATTGGAATCGCCGCATTACTGGCTGAGGGAGCAAATCCAGAGCTTATGGTAGAATTCGTCGGTGAAATCCTTGAAACCGATTCAGTCATTCTTCTGGGTCTGATCAGTACGGCCGTATCTCTTTTCTTAACGTCCATCGCTGGAGCCGCCTTCAGTAAGAAAAATTTTGTAGAAAGGCTTTCGCTAGGACCTACCAAGGGCGTAAGAAAACCTTTGCTTTTCGCTCTCCTGCTGACCTTAGTGGGGTACTCAGCAAGCACACTAATTTTTTCTGCTATGATCGATATGGGGTTTACTTCACCAGCCTTGGAGATGTTAAGCGAGATTCTTTTGGAAGCTGGGGCAATGGACCTGGCAGTTCTCGCTTTGCTCGTTGGGATCGTTGTTCCCATTGGCGAAGAGCTTTTATTTCGAGGCTATTTGCAGACGCGTTTGAAGGAGCGCTGGGGCTCAAAGAGCGCTATTTTGATTTCCGCTCTTGTTTTTGCTTTATTTCATCTTGACGTCATTCAGTCTACTTACACCTTCTTTATCGGACTTCTGCTTGCAGTGGTAGCCGATAAAACGAAAAGTATCCGATTACCAATCCTGATTCATATGATTAATAATACTGTAAGCCTGATTCTTGGAATGCTTTTGGGTGATCAAGACCCATCACTGATAGTTTATGTTACTGCGGGAGCTCTACTTTCTGCAGGCGTACTTCTATTAATGTGGTTTCAAGACTCAATTCTCGGCGCAAACGGCAAAACATCTGAAGAGAAACCAAGTAAAAACACTCAGCTTAATCCAGCAGCCCAACCGACGTAACCTTAGCAACGGCCATAGCCGGTAAGTCATCGAATATATTAAAAATATTGGATGGCTGACGGAATCGATTTGGGCCTCAAGATCATAATTTCAGCTCCGATACCTGTGACATACCAAAGAAATTATGGAGCATTGTGTTAGATTTTAGGGAAACATTTGAGCGCCAGAAAAATGTGGTAGCGTCTGTTCTTGTTACCCTAACAGGGCTGACTGGAATCGCCATAGCACTATTTCAGAGTGGTTCCTTTGAGCGCCGCATACCTGTTGTGCTATTTTCCCTTTTTTGTTTGAGTATGCTTTACCCCTTAATCCGTTACAAACGCCGGGTTGAGGTGGTGGTGATCCTCTGCTCCATAGGCTCAGCCATGCTAATGTCATTAATCCACACATACCCATATGAAGGAGTCAGTCCAACTTATTACTTTTCACCCTTTATTGTTGCCAGTTCGATTTTACTGGCGAATGCGAGGTGGGGACTTGTTTTCCTTCTTCTATTTATGGCCTACGATCTACTTAGTTTTTTCGATATTTTTTATTCGAAGAGTCATAGTACTGTAAATGCAGGCAACACTGTAATGGACCGAAATACAGCACTAGTACTTATTTATTCAATTTTCACGTACACGAATTACTCCATTCAAAAGGCGCTAAAAACTATTGGAGAACAAAGTGATCGGATCAATCAGCAACGTAAACTCGAAGCTCTTGCCACGTTCTCAAGTGGCATTGCTCATGAGATCAATAATCCGCTGACAATAATTCGTGGTTATTCTGAACAAATTGGATCGGCGAAATCACCTCAAGGTCTAAAACAAGACTTCATTGCCCATGCTCAAGATCGTATTTGCCAACAAGTCGATCGCATATCCCACTTAACAGATATCATGGTATCTCTAGGAAGGCAGCGACCTCTGAAAGAGCACTCCGTTGAAACCATTGACCTAGAGTCATGCATCAATCAGTTAGTTTTAGAGTTACAAAACCAAAATAACTGGCCACAGCAGATGAAATCTCGCTGTACCTTTCACCCCGACCTTCAATTCCTATTGAATCGGCAACATTTGATGGTAGTGCTAAAAGTACTGATGAAAAACAGCTGTGATGCTACCAAACATGATGCTAACCCATGGGTCGACGTGTGGAGCGGCATGCAAGAGTCTCTCCCAAGTATCCGGGTAACGGACAGTGGTCCTGGTGTGAGTGCAGAAGATCGCGACCGTCTGTTCGAACCATTTTTTACAACAAAGGGTGTGGGAGAAGGCAGCGGTATGAGCCTCGCTTTAGCTCATCATATTTGTCGAGAATTAAACTGGGGGATTCGATTCCTTCCCGATTCTGCGCACACAACGTTTGAGCTTACCTTTCCTCAAAATGCAGTTGTAGTAGCGGATAAGAGAAACACTGGTTAAATTCATTGTCTAAAAATGAAATCATAACTACTAGACTTGAGGACTAGGAGGCTTTCTTCTCACTAATCTTAGCTTCCAAATCTGCCAAGTACTCAACTGGGTTAATACGACCTTTTCGCAGTTTATGGTAGCTTAGGATGATCGATCTGATGCTATCCGTGACAGGAATCTTCTTACCGCCCACCATGACAGACACATTACGCGCAAGTTGAGAATTGACAATGATGACCGAATCGCGATTCCAAGTGATCAGCGTCTGGTAATTATCGAGTCGTCTTTGGAGACGTTTACGTAGCTTATTCATGCGATCTAAACGCTTTTGAAGAGCTTCCTGCTCCGCAACTTTCCTTGGATCTAGACGTCGACCCATCTGCTTTTTCATATCTTCGAGTTTACGCCCATCGACATCCAAGGCAGCAAGTATTTTTTCTAGACGACTCTCGTTAATGGCAATTTTACGTTCGACAACCCAATCCACTCCAATACGACAAATAGTTTTTCGACCATCTTCAAAACCCAAATTACCAGTAATAATATGTTCTCTCACACTAATGTGGCCGCCACCTATGATACCTGTTCGTGGTGCCTTAATCTGTAGTTTACCTCCCACGATGGCATCTGAATTGATGACGGACTGGGCCACTATCAAATCACCACGGACCATTAAACGCGAGTTTTCCACAAAATCAGCTGTCATTTTCCCGCCAACTTCCACCAGACCTTTCATAGAGGTCACGACTCCACGCTTGACGAAAAGGTTACCACTACAAGCTATAAAGGCTTGTCCGATGGTTCCATTAACTGTGAGATTCTCAGATACCGTCACCACCGCACCACTCTCGATATTACCGTTGACTTCAACAGAACCTTCGAAACTTATATTGCCTGAACTGAGGTTAATATCACCATTATGAACGAAAATTTGTGAGCAATCGACGCGCATCTCTCTAATTTGGGGCATTCCGTGGATTTTTGAAATAATGCGTCCAGCTTCGTCAAACTCAACATTGCGACCAACACGGACCCGTTTCACTGATTCCTCTACAACGGCATGAACTTCATCCCCAAAAACGTCGGTACCGACATCCTCGTCTCGATAACGAAGCTCCGCAATCACATCACCTGGCTCAACAACCCGTCGATTCTGCATTGATCTTATGTCGATGTCTTCGTCATCTTTGTGTTCCTCTTCGTCTTTATCGAGATAAACAGGGTGTAGGAAAACATCTAAACCAGCGCGTGCCTCTACCCCCCTTGCGATGACCATTCCCGTGGGATTCTTACCACCCTTCAACATCGACTGGATGGCTATCACAGGATCTTCAAACCCAAACTTAATACCATGAGCACTAAGGATTTTCGCCCATTCTTCATCAGTATAGGTTCTGTCCTTCTTGAGGTTTGCTTTATTGATGAGCTCGATCGTCGCTTCGTGACCGGTGGGATCTACTTTTAGTTTGAAGGGACTTGACTTAGGGTTTTTCAACTTGGTGCTAATGGCCTTAGCTTTCTTTTTGCCCGCCTTCTCATTGATGGCGATGGCAAATACCTTGGGTAAACCAATGCCAACACTTGCTGGACCTGCTGCTTCCTCTTTTAGCTCTTTTTGTAGCTCTGCTCCAAGGAAGGTAGCCCGTGGAAACTGAGCTTTTATCTTAGGAAAAAAGCTTTTGGCTTTATTGTAGAGCTCTTTCAAACCATCTGTGGTTTGAAACATGTTAGCACTGGAGACGTACAAAAAGCCTTCGGATAGGTTTTTGTTTACTGTGGCGCTCACTTCAGCAGTTTGCGCTGATCGCTCTTTCTTAGATATCATCGGATATGGCGTGACCAAATCCTGCCGCATGTAGTGATAATAAGCGGTCTTGATCCCGAGATCATAAACGAGATGATCAAGTCCCATGCCCTTCAATTCGCACATAATGTTAACTAGAAATCTCTCGTAGGTCACAGGTGTTTTTTCTGTCGATTTGAAACTGCGAATGAATGCAAGTACGGTTTTATTACCTGGCCCCAGTTTGATATCACAACGTTTGGCACCAAACCCTAAGTCGAAGAAGAGTTCTCGGTCCTTATCGAGCCCTACGGTACGAAGCTGGCGCCAAAACTGTTTTAACTGCTTTTCGAAGATGTAGTAAATGTCAATTTTTTCTTCGTCTTTAAGAAGCTCAAATTTTCCTTTAGTCTTATCGATGAAGTTTTGGAGATCGATGGAGTCGTCGTGAGCGTGCGCAACCCTCAGAACCAATCTGATTCGAAAATTACTAGCGTTGTAACTAAGTTTGACTTCCATGAGCACCTGTTCACGTACTTTTCCATCTCTTCTATCCACAATCGGTAGCTTATTGTAAATGTTTAAGTCCGAGACAGTAAAATCTCAGCAGATACAATTTATGTAAATATTTTCAGTGACTTACAAACGAACTCATCAGTTCGGCAAAGTGATTATTCGCCGTAAATCCCATAGGTTAGCTATAAACGAAAACTATAGATTGGTAATTAACTGACCGCAGGCGGCGTCAATATCTTGGCCTTTGCTGTAACGCACCATGACCCTGATTCCCGAATTGTGGATATAATCCCGAAAGGCCATGAGAGTCTCTGATTCTGGAGCGAGAAAACGCGACTTTGATATCTCGTTTAACGGGATCAAATTGACTTTTACAGGGACATTTTTCAGAAGTTCGACTAGCTGCTTTGCCTGTTCGATGCCGTCGTTTACCCCAGAAATCACAGTATATTGAATCAATACATGTCGTTTGACAGGTAACTTTCGATAGTATTCTCCCAGATAAGAAAGAATATCCCTAATCGGCCAACGCCTATTAATGGGCATTAATTGAGAGCGTCGTTGATCATCAGCTGCATGTAGACTAAGAGCCAGAGAAATCCTCGGTTCCTTTTCAAAAAGTGCTTTGATCCCAGGGAGATGACCGGCAGTTGAGACAGAAATTTTTCGTTTTGGGATTCCTAAACCTAAGGGGTCTGTCATGATACCAATAGCTTTGACCAGTTCGTCGACGTTATCGAGTGGCTCTCCCATCCCCATAAAAACGATGTTAGAAATAGACGAAGCCAAGTTATCTGTTGGACCATTGCGCTCTAACCATTCGGGATGTTCACGCAACCATCTCTGGATCATCACCACCTGTCCAACAATTTCGCCTGCAGTCAAATGACGCTTTAGTCCCATGCGACCGGTTTGGCAAAACGAACAGGCTTGAGCACACCCAACCTGACTAGACAGACAAACTGTCAGGCGACTGGTTTCTGGCATAAGCACCGTCTCAACCCGACTACCATCTACCATCCTAGCAATAAATTTGACGGAGGAATCGTACTTGGAAACCCGAAACTGATCGACTGCAACACCTGCAGTCGTGAACTGATCCCCCAGTCTAGCAAGGGACTTCGGCAACCCATCCGCCAACCAAGGTTCGGGCTCAAGGTGTCGATACGCCTCTCTCATTAGGGTAGGCGCGTGTAATTCAGGTACTTCGAACGAACTAGAGCAAAGGAGTCTCAGTTCGGTTTGTGTCATGTTAAAAAAGTCTTCCATCGTACCCGTCTACTAGGTCAAAAGTAGCATCATTTCTAGCAGAATGGGGCGAAAGAGCAAGTTACTTTTGGTTGTTAGATCGGTTTCCCTGATCGATAGGGACGCCGTGACGTTTCTGTAGCCCTTCGGCCATCTTGTTGAGATTTTCAGCAAGTTCCTGAAGCTCGTCTCCTTTGCGGATCACAACCCTTTGCGAGCAGTCACCCTTGGATACGCCTTCTATGAAACGATTAATCGAAACCAAAGGTCCGTAGTACTTGTGGGTGACATGAAAAACCACGGAAAAAATGACAGCGATAAAGCTGACGAGGAGGACCCCCAGCCTGATAGCATTTTTAAAAAAAACATCGTTGGTGACCATAGCCCATTGGTTTTTCGGGTCAATGACCTGAAAAACCTCCATAACATGCTGATATTGCTCAAAAAAGGCATTTAAAAAGACTAACGCTGTCAGGATGACAAAGGTCAATGATACAGCGATGACATAAACTCCAAGCTTCAATTGTTTGAAGGGTTCGATCATAACAGCGCTTAGGTTTCGCTGTGGTTTTATCCTTGATTTAGGCATGTTAGATCCTTCCTCACCTGTATTTGACCCCTAGGCACTATTTGCATGGAACGCTTGCTTATAGTTTAACCTAAAATGACGCCTTAGTGAGATGACAGCTGAGTTTAAGAAAATCCTTGCGTTTTTTTCATAAGATATCTATGGTCACCGGTCTGAAGACTAACCTTCTGTTGGAGTAAACATTGCACGGCTCAAGACATAAAAGAAAGCACCCAAAAGGGCGTAGAAAAGTTGGACGCAAAAAACGTCGCATGATGAGATTAAGGCGCCAATTACGTACGTAGTCGTAGCGATGGTCCTTGAGGGTTGGGGCTCAACTTAGGTTGGCCACAACCGTCTCTTCGTATCTCCGGTTGTATCCACAACCTTAAAAAATCCTAAATTTCAAAAATTCAAATCCCTCTAGTTTTTCCGTAATGTTCAGGACACCTAAGTCTTAGCAGATTAACTCAGTCATAAATAAATACGTCATTTTTTTTGCAATTTGCCACTCGTCCAAGTACATTAATTTAAGAACTCAAACACATCATTGACATACTTGTCTCCGGCTTTGTAGCTGGATTGGCAGTTTTTTGCCTGAGGGGGAAACTGACTTATGCTAGATTTCATCATCGAGCTGGAAAAGATGCTCAAAATCTGGCCGGATAACGTGAAGTGGAGCATCGTTCAAATCTCTGACAAAACAAAGAGCAAGATCCCCCACGTCGTTGATTGTCTAACCGATGCTCTAGGCAAAGCCCTAGATGTGCACGACCCTATGACCTATAACGAGGTAAATAAGGCGTTTGGCGTTTTGAGAGATCGGTATCGTCCCGAAATCGAAGCGAGACGGAATCGTGAGAAACAGGAGATTGCAACTGCCATTGAGTCCTATGAGAATATCCTATCTAAAGTTCGGACTATGGAAACGATGAAAAACTGGAGATCCGCCTACAAAACCTTGAACTACTTCTATGGAATGCATCACAAAAAAATTCCCAATGAGCTTTGCGTCAATCTATGCAACGAGTGCCTACGCCTAGGAATTAAAGAAAAGATCAACTTCCAAGAGCTATCTCAGTGGCTGAAGCTAGGAATAAGACATCTCATCAGTAGACCATGCGAAGACAGCGTCGAAGATGCACTTGACTTTCTTGATGCCTACGGTGACTATTTCCTTTCTGAGCCAAGAGGAAAGGGCGAGCAGTTCCTTACCAATTTATTTTTAATGCTCAAACCCTCTGCAATGGAATTTGACCTGTCTGACAAACTCAATGAAGTTGCTGGAGAACTAAAACTGAACGCAGTAATGGATGTTTATTTGTAGCTAGAGGTCAACCTTCTCTAGCTAAAGCTAGAGAGGACCCGTGACTAATACAGCAAAAAAGACCAAACTTCCGAAAAAATTGAGCTCTGGCCAGGTATTCACTTCTTGTCCCGTGTCTCAATTTTCTTTTAAGACCACCAAAGATTTAAAATCTACCGATGAGATATTCTCACAGGAACGAGCAATCCGCGCCATTAATGTGGGTCTTGGCATCCGTTCTCCTGGCTATAACATATATGTAGCGGGTATTGACGGGACCGGTAAGACCAGCGTGATTAATCGCTTCCTTCAGAACTGGTCGAAAAAATCGGAGCAGCCGGACGATTGGATTTACCTATACAACTTCCAGGAATCCGAGCGACCTGTCGCACTTCGCATGCCCGCTGGTGACGGCAAGAAGCTCAAAAAATCCATTGAAAAGCTTGTGAAGGCTCTACATCGTGAGATCCCCCTAGCCTTGCAAAGTGAAGACTATGAAAATGCCGTAAATTCGTTTTATTCGGCAGCCAACGAAACGAAAGCCAAATTATATTCCGATCTCGAGGTGTTGGCGAAACGTCACGACTTTGTTATCAAATCGACTCGGGTTGGTATCGAAACGATTCCTGTTATCGACGGACGCCCGCTCTCGGAAAAAGATTATAGTAAGTTATCCAATGAAGATCGCAGCGAAGTAGAGCAAAGACGCAGCGAGTTTGAGCCGGAAATTTTGGACTTTGCTCGTCGGGTCAGAGCGATTGATAAAGACACGCGCGATCAAGTGGATCAGCTGCGAGATGCTATTGGTGAGCAATTGGTAGCGGCTATCATATCAGAAGTCCACGAAGAATTTGAAAGCAATCCCGATGTGATCTCATACCTTAATGCCATCCGCGATGACGTCAAAGAGAACCTCCTCGACTTTGTTGATGACGAAGAGAAGGAGCTAGGCGAGGGACAATATTCTATCCCCGACAAAGATAGATTCAGCAAATACAAAGTGAACCTCATTGTCGACAATAGTCAACAAAAACAGGCTCCCGTTGTGATTGAAAACAACCCAACCTACTACAATCTTTTTGGCAAAATCGAAAAAAATGTTGAACATGGCATGTACCTCACTGATTTCACTATGATCAAAGCAGGTGCCATCCATCGGGCCAATGGCGGATATTTGGTCCTGAATGCTTTGGATATATTCAGGACGGGTAATATTTGGGAGTCTCTTAAACGCGTTCTAAAAAATCGGCAAGCATTTATCGAGGACATGGGCGAGCAGTATTCACTACTGCCAACATCAGGACTGAGGCCTGATCCCATTCCCCTAGACTTAAAGGTAATTCTTATTGGAACGGATGAAATATATCACATCTTGTTTCACGAAGACGAAGAGTTTCGCCGTATATTTAAAGTAAAAGCAGATTTTGACTACAAAATGCCTCGCGATAAGCGCAACATCAAAAACTATTTATCTTTCATTGCCACCCGTGCAAGTAAAGAGAAACTACTTCCCTTTGAGCGCTCTGGTGTCAGCGCTATTATTGAGCATGGCTCCAGATTAGTGGAGGACCAAAGCTTATTATCAACCCAGTTTTCCGAGATTAAAGACCTGACCATAGAGGCCAATTTTATGGCTAAGGAGCGCGGAGCCTCCACCATAAAGCGACAAGATGTCGAGACTGCTTTGAATGAGAAATACTACAGACTCAATCTCTATGAAGAAAATCTGTTAAAAATGGTGGAAAATGGCGAAATTATTTGCTCCTTGGCAGGTAGTAAGGTCGGATCAATCAACGGCCTCGCGGTTTATGACTACGGAGACTACGCCTTTGGAAAAATCGGTCGCATCACATGTACAAGCTCTGTTGGCGGTGGTGACTTAATCAATATCGAAAGGCACAGTAAGCTTTCGGGAAGAATCCATGATAAGGGAGTTATGATCCTTAGCGGAATCGTATCTAACCTGGTTTCTAGGAAAAAGAAACACACTTTAACGGCTAGTCTTACCTTCGAGCAAAACTATGGTCTTATCGATGGCGACAGTGCATCCGTTGCAGAGCTGATTGCGATCCTTAGTGCGTTTAGTGGGATTCCAATCAAACAAAATTTAGCAATTACCGGATCTATTAATCAACACGGCGAGGTCCAAGTCATTGGAGGCGTAAACGAAAAGATCGAAGGGTTCTACAAAACCTGCATAACAGTAGGTAACGAAGACGAGTATATCGCATTAATCCCAGACAAAAATGTACGCAATCTCATGCTTCACGATGAGACTCGAAAAGCAGTAAAGTCAGGCAAACTGAAAATTTACCCCATTAGTAACGCGTGGGAAGCTTTCAAACTAGCTACTGGCTATGAACTAGGAACCCAGGAAATTCCCTCGGATGGTTATTACCCCAAAGGATCTGCCTTAGCCAAGATCATGGATCGCCTATCAAAGTTGGATACTGATGACGACTCATAACCACAAGGAAATACAACACGCGCGGAATACTTTGAAAAAGGCTATGCGAGACTTTTTTGAGAAACGAGGTTACACCGAGGTGGAGACCCCCATCTTGGTTCGGACCCCAGGAACCGAAACCTATTTGGACTATTTTTCAACAGAATGGGCTGATCATCAAGAGCGTCAGCATACAAGGTACCTTAGATCAAGCCCCGAGTTGCATCTAAAACAGTACTTGGGACAGGGCTTTGACAAGATTTTTGAACTGGCACCTTGCTTTCGTAATGGCGGTGAGTATTCCGAATGGCATAATCCAGAATTCATGATGTTAGAGTACTATGAAACGGATATTTCTTTTGAATCTTTCATTACATTGACTTGGGACCTCATTCGCCATTGTCAGTCCGCACTGGCAAACGAGGGTTTAAGCGTTATTCATCTCCAAGATGATCTTAAAAAATTTAAGGTAGCGGATGTATTTGCAGAGGCTACTGGTATCGAGTTGATTGATCAAGACCCTCTATTGGCCCAAAAGGCGGTTGAAAAAGGATATCCTTCTTGTAAGCTAAGCGATGACTTTGAGACAACTTTTTTTAAACTCATGCTGGATTATGTAGAACCCTTGCTCGCAAAGTATCAGTCCTCAGTCATCTTCGATTACCCCAAGTCACAGAGCGCATTAGCAAAGGTACAAAACGGACTTGCCAAGCGCTTTGAATTCTATCTTTTGGGTCATGAACTTTGCAATGGCTTTGACGAGTTAGTGGACGCCAACGAGAATCAGCAGCGCTATTCGATAACCCAGAAACTTAGAAAAGACATTGGAAAAACTGATATTCCTCACGATCCCTATTTTATCGATAGCTTGAGAGATGGTATCCCAGAGTCATGCGGGAATGCTCTAGGATTTGATAGATTGCTTGCCATTTTACTGGGGAAGAATTCAATAGAGGACGTGATTCCTTTCCGCGGTCAAGCATTTTCTGACCAATTATGACTATTAAGCCTGATATTAATCGTTAGTTGTTTTTAGGCAAAACTTGCCGTAGCCTTGCTTCCTAGGCTTCCGATCCACAATTTTGCAGAATTGTGTGAAGGACAGCTATGAATTTCATTAGTATTATACTGATACTATGTATAACATCTAAAAGTTTTGCTGAAGATCGCAGCGTGGACATAAACAAATTGAATGTTAATGGTCAAGGACTCGGCGAGACTAGCTACTACTATGTCGGATCCGAAGATTACCCTCAAATCAGAAACTCCAATTTTTTATCAAAATTTCAACCAGGTAAGTCGGATATCCTGAACTTTCCCATGAACCAACAGAGTTTCTGGATCAAAACTACTTTTGTTAATTCCAATTCGACCATTAAAGCCGTCTACATCTGGGATGAGACTGGACCTACCGATGAACTTAAAGCCTATGTTGATGGCATTCTTATCGGAGAAAACGACTATTCACAATCCCCCACACAAAGAATTATTAAAGTTGAACTCCCGGCTGATTCCAGCACAACTATATTCATCTTCAAAAGACATCGCTCAGCCCAACTTCAATCCTGGAGATATTGGACTGACTTGGACAAGCTCACGGAAGAGATTTCCCAGTCCGAAAGAGTTTTAATTTGGTTACTGACTACCTTTTTTATGTCGCTATTTTTTAATCTAATGTTTTTTTACAGCTATCGCGAAAAAATATATCTTTACTATATGGGATACATAATAAGTATTGCCGCATTTACATTTGGCAGTTGGCATGTATTTGGAATGGTCGATGTTCGTTTTTGTGTCGTTGCGGGGAGTCTCTTAATCGCCTTTACATGGCTTTTTTCATCCGAGTTCCTGTCTATCAAAACCTATTTTCCAAGAATTAAACTAGTTTCCTATTTCATCTCCTATACCGCCATCATGGGAGCAAGCTTAGCTTGGTTTTTCCCTTTCAAAATTTCGATGTTAGCGATTTACCTTGGTACATTTAACACCATCCTACTCTCTATTCTATCGGCAATCATTTATGCCAAACATCGACAAACACACGTAGCTATATACCTCATAGGTTTTGGCTGTTTCCTTGCTACTGCGGCAATACAAGTATTAGGTTGGACTGGATATTTTGAGATAAATTCGTTCCATTTAATAGAAATTGGAGCTGGTATTGAAAATTGTATTATGCTGGCAGCCCTTGCCTTCCGTGTCAAGATCAGTCGAGAGGATGACGCTAGAAAAATTAATTCTCATATAGACAGTATAGAAACTTTGAATAAAGAGATTAAAAATATAAATCAACAGCTTTCAAAAGTGTTTTTCCCTCATCAGATCAATAAAATTCAAAGTGGTATCGACGTTGAAAACACTATGCCGATTGGGGATGGAGATGCCACAGTTATTTGTTTTGATGTCATTGATAGTAGTCAGCTTCCAGAAGAAGTCTTTGCAAAATGTATCGAACCATTCATGTCTTCATGCCGCTCTATGATGATGATAGGATACGACCCAAACTCTCTACAAAGTAATGGATATATTATTAAAGAAATGGGAGATGGATTCCTGTGCTCAGTGGGATTTCCTTTCAAACAAATCGGTAAAAATCAAGCATTAAGTGCATTGCAGTTAGCGGAGTCTATTGCCAATGAATTTAATACCGTGGTGGCAAGAATTGGATACCATCGTCCGATCTACTGCTCTATAGGAATTGCTAAGGGGACTGTAAAGTCTTACTTTTCCAAATCGGGCCGTGTTAGAGACGATTTGTGGGGAAGAGGAATTGTTTTAGCAACGAGATATGAGAGCATGCGTAAACGAATTTTCAGTTCGCTAGGAAGACCTAAAGATGACATTCTGGTGATACAAGAAACTGTTTTCGACTCACTACCAGATATAGTGCAAAAAAATTTTGAACTTCTCGATCTTAAATCTATAGGAATGGAGGTCCGGGATGACCCCGATGCAGCTATGCTGGCATTCAGAATTAACACGGGTAAAAAGGAAACTAAAATAGCCTGATAACTACTGGATTAAATTAACAACGAAAAATTGGTCCGAGTTGAAGGCAATTTGGGAAATGAGGTCTTTATGTCGTTTTTATGGAAAACAAATACTCAAATGTTGTCTCACGACAACCTCGCAGATCTTTTAGCAAATCGTTGCGGGACAATTCAATTGAACAAATTTATCACGCCTCACCAGGCAGAGACACTGGTCAATGCACTGGATCAAATAAGATTTAAATCCTACGCCTACTCTTTCGATGAGATGGATGCTCCCGAGGCTTTACATATTTTTGACACTCATTACCTTTACGAAGCAAAAGACATAACAGCATACGAGCAAAGCACAGAGGAATCACGGAGGATTTACCGGGAATTGTCCGAAAAAATCGGATTCTCAGTATTCGATCACCTTATGCAAACATTAAAAGAGCATTGGAAAGGTAATATTAAAATAGCACGGGAAAAGAGTTATGATTATTTTCCCTGTATCGCCAGAGAGCTCAACGAATCCGTGTTACTACACGCTGACTTTGCTCCTTATATTGCAGGGACATGGGCGATCCAAAATATCATCTCGGAGTTAGCCTGGAATATTTATCTAACGAAACCCAAAGCAGGGGGAGAGTGTATTGTCTATGACAGGCAATGGATTCCAACGGATGATGAGCATATCGTCAAAAACACTTATGGCTATGATGCAAAGATTGTGAGACATAGCAAATCGGTAATCATTGCTCCGGAAGTTGGATCTCTAGTTTTGTTCAACAGTCGCAACTTTCATGAAGTAAAGAAAGCTCAAGGAAGACGTATAGCCATTGGTGGACACTTTGGATTACTCCCTCATGGAGATCTCATCGCTTGGTCGTAAAGGTTCTCTTTAAGATCATATTTTTGGTATGATCTTAAAGAGCAAACTACCAACGATGCGATCAGTTGGCAGGAATTTCCTGGCGAAACAACTCCTCATTTTTCAGGTTAAACTGCCTAACCGTCATAGCTTTTGTTTGAGCATCGATGGAAACCTCACCGTAAAACTGGAACCCATCTAGTGGAGATCGGTTGGGATCTAAATCCTCAGGAATACTGTTCCAAACGACCTTCGGACCAAAAGTATTGTCTAATGCATTTGGTCCGAAGGTACCGGCATGAAGAGGGCCCGAGACAAACTCCCAAAATGGGTTGAAGTCTTTGTAGACAGCTGTCTCTGGTGAGTAGTAGTGAGCAGCAGCATAATGAACATCAGCAGTCAGCCAAACCGTATTTGTCACATTGTTATCTTTGATGGATTTTAACAGCTCGGCAATATCCAGCTCTCGACCGAGAGCTGGACCATCACCATTAGCTCCATTTTCGAAATTATCGGAGCCATCTCTTACGATAAGACCTATGGGCATGTCGCTCGAAATCACTTTCCAAGTGGCCTTCGACTGTTTCAACTCTTGCTTTAACCAGTCAATTTGCTGTCGGCCTAGGAATTTTGTCAGCTCAGAAGGAGCTGGCTGATCATTTGTAGTATTCGGACCACGATATGATCTGAGATCGATCATGAACACATCAAGCAAAGGCCCATAGGATACTTTGCGGTAGATCCTCTGCTCGGCGGCAGCGCTAAGGGAAACAGGGGTCATTTCGAGAAAGGCTTGTTTTGCTCTAGCTGCTAGTAAGGCAACATTTTTTTCTGTATAGCGATCGTCCTCAAGAATCTCTGTCGGTTACCAGTTGTTAACGGTTTCATGGTCATCCCACTGAACGAGCTGAGGCACACAGCTATTAAATGCTCTTACCGATGGATCAAGCATATTGTAAGCATAATTAGCTCGAAATTCTGCCAGACTTTCGGCAACCTTGGTCTTTTCTTCGATCAGAACATTGCGCCAAACACGACCATCGTCGAGAGTCACCTCTGACATCATGGGACCATCGGCATAGATTGTATCGCCACAATGAATAAAAAAATCTGGTTGTCTATCCAGCATCGCCTTGTATATCGGCATCCCGCCAAAATCAGGATTGATTCCCCACCCCTGTCCAGCTGTATCCCCCGACCAGAAAAATCTTGGGTTCAGGTCTTTTCGTCTAGGATTCAAAAACTGACCCTGATAGGGCTCACTAAGGGTATTGAGTAGATTTAGATCCTTGAAAGAGACTCGATAGTGTATTTGCTCCGACTGAAATCTTGAAAGGTCAATTGTCATTTTCGCCGTGAAATCATTTACATCTAAAGTTGATGGACCAGGAAGGCTCAAAGATCTAACAAAGCCTTCGTTATCGGCCAATTCCATCACCATTTGTGCTGGTCGATCTGTTTTTGACCAAAAGGTAACAGAGTCCTGAGTCACATCTCCCATCTGAATACCAAGCGGAATTTGCAGGCGTTGTGAGTCGCTTCGAATAAATGCGGGAGCACGATTGCTGGCGGTTGTACTAGGTTTTGCCATGAGAGCACTTTTTCCGAAGACTGCGGTTCCACCGATTAGCATCGAACCTTTGATAAGATTACGGCGATTATACTGACTGTCCTTTTTCATAGGGAATCCTCCGAGTCATAACCATCTAAACTTAAGTCTGAGTTTGCTAGATACATTGGCTAATTTTTGGCAACGCTAACAGGCCGGCTTAAAAGAAAAAAAAAGATGGGATAAATATTACGAAGGAATCGAGAAAGTAGCAAAAATATGACAGGTCCTATAAAGACCTGCTCATAAGTTCAAGACTAAATAGGTTAATCGTTCGATTGGGTCCACGCACATTATTTGGCGCTAAAAATAGGTAGTCACCGTGTACAGTAAACTCGGGCAGGCGACTACGATCGCGGTCCCACCTGGGTGGCATCGCATCGGTAAATACATCATTCCAAAGAGGGGTCTGCCAGACTTCCCAATCGTTTTCGCGGAAGCAGGCGACAGATTGCCATTCCCCAACGACACAGACATCTTTTTTATCATCATAAAACATTTGATAGACTTGATTTACCGATAGATCCCAGGGAGCGTTAGCTGTTTCAAACGTCAGTCCATTAAATCGCCAGAAAGTTTGCTCATCATCATCTTGACTGAGTAGTAGGAGATCACGATCGATAGCTAGTCCTTCTATAAAGCGAACATCGGGTTGATCCATTGGTGCTATCATTTGGTTCGAGCGTCTGATCCATTTTCGCAAATCTCCTTGATTATCGATAATGAAAACGTCAGCTGACACATTATCCCAGGCACGTAGCGCAGTAACAGGGCTTCCTTCCTCATCGACAATCACTGATATGCTGTCGCGATCTACATAGTTTAAAGGCTCGAGGTAGATTCCAGTGAAAAATCCACCTGATATATCAGACAAAAACAAATCATTTCCTGCGATTCTTGCCTTTGGCAGCAACGATGATTCCTCTGGTCTTTGTTTATGTGTGCCGTCGTTTTCGACCTCAATGATACGTTGAAAGGTAAATTCTGAGGTGGAAGAGATATCGTTACCTACCAAAAACCGGGACGAGTTTCGCGAACTATCAAACGCGGAAACACTGAGACTGCCCAGGTCAAAAAGATTCGAAGGCTCAACCAATGCCCCTGTGGAAAGGCGATGATAGCCCACTGAGCCTGTAGCTACGATTGTGTTTTCGTCTAGAGTACGCAAAATCTTAACATCAATATCGGAAAGCAGGTGCGACCATCCCGACTGATAAAAGCTATCTGAGCTATTTTGGAAGAAAATCCCTCGACTCGTCACAAGGTAATCCACACCCTCAACGGTGAAAGCCCCAACAGTTTGATTGAATCCCTCCTCACTCAATCGACGAGTCGTACTATTAAATTGAGCGATAGATTTCATGGAACCATTATCGGTCTTATCGACAATAAACAGCTCAGAGTCACCTGTTACATAAACCGTCTGATTTAATGAATCCCGCAGAACTTGGGAAATTCGAGGCAAATCAACAGAAGGAATTTCTTCCCTAAGGCTATAGCTACGCCATTGACCATTTTGCCATTTCATCACGAATCCAGGTCGAATAGCAGTCACGTCCCCAGTAAGCTGATCGATGCTAAAACTATGATCACGGTTAAACAAGGAACGATTCCGATGTAAAGGAAAGTAATCGACTCGACAATTATTTTCTTCAGCAATGACATACCCCTCATCTGCTAAAAACATCAATCCCTCAGAGACGCGCGTGATCTCGGAAAATTGACTAAGCGATCTCTGCTCAGGAGTCTGAAGGCCAGCAAAACTGCAAGGACCGTCAGCAAATTCACCAGACTCAGATCTATAGGAGACTTTCAGTTCGCTTTGACCCTCGGCTCGGTACAGAAAATAGTGACGCTGGCTAGGCTGGTCGAAATATATTGCCTTGATATCTTCGATTCTATAGGGGTCCCTCGCATTGGGCAATGTCACTAATTGCCAGTCTGTACCATCTGAAGGTTTTTGAAACAAACCAACATCGCTATCGAGAAATAGATGCGAACCTTGGTAAAAAACACGACCCAGTCGATTGATGCCTTCAGGAATTGACTCTAATTGATAACCATTTTTATCAAAAGAATATAGCTCCGTATTGGTAGTGAGTACAATGGCTGTATCTTTGAAAGTCGCACTATTTATCGAAGCATCTTCTAAGGTTTCTTGTTGCCAACTGCGGAAATTGCGAATTTGATAATTCAATAGGAGTGATGTTTCTGAAAAATTCTGTAGATCATCCTGTGCTCTGACAGTGAGTTGTAATGCTCCAAAATCTAGGCTAGGCCAATCGACACTATTTGGACTGAAAGTACTTTCTGGCTGAAGATAAAAGCTAAATGGAGAGGTGCAGGGTACAAATTTTTCTAAACTCCGTCCCTTGCACTCTTCATTATCGCAATAGGCAAAGCTAGCTCCAATCGTCTCCGTGGCAGAGATCCGATAGCTTAATTTGCAAAGCAGCGCCTCACCTAAGTCATTTGCCAAAAGAGGGTCGTTATGAAATTTAAGTTCAGATGTGAAATTAATTTTCGGCTCTCGGACGGTATATCCCAACTGATTCATTTTTTCATTTGACCATTTGATGCGAAGCTTCGGAGTCTCCTCCTGAACTACGATCCTTTTTTCCAAAATCTGACCAACTCTTCCTTCAGGATCGATGCCTCGTGCACGGAGAAGGTAACGCCCCCCTTCACTAAAGGTGATAGATGAGCCTTCTGAACCAAAAAATTCTTGGCACGACCGTGACTCCACACGATCAAAACAGTATTGCAGACTAGCAAAGGGAGACATTTTGAAAAAAACACTCTCACCTGTCGTTAGTTGAACGATATCCGATGTCGTATCGAGCTCAATAGACGGCCTATTTTTTGTAACATCAACCTGACACGTATTCGGTAGCAAAAGACTCACACCGAAAGGGTCAATAATTTGAAATGCAAGTTCATAGCTACCATCTTGTTGAAACGTCCAGGAGGTGTTTGTCAGCTCGTTACCCAACTCCTTAGAAAACAAATCAAGCCGTTCTTCGCTCCCTAAACGGGTAGCCGTAGCCGAAAAAGACAGTGCCCTCAAGTCTACAGAGCTATCAAAATCAATCGGTAGCCCGAATGGTCCAGAAGTGAAAAAACTACTTTGACAGCGATCAGAAACATATTCTGGGTTCCAAGTGCGTAGAATCAAGTCCTCTGATAAATCGTCAAGACCGTAGATAGCATAGAGATTTTGGCTTCGGCTTAAGATGAGGTAGGTTCCGGCGTTTGCTGTATCGCCAGTCTCAATACATCCCCCTTCAGTCAACGAAAGCTCGGGACCAGAAAGTCGCTTGACTTCAAGGCCTTCGATAAAGCTCTTCGCATCATCAAACAGTGCCAAAGCCGTCGGTCGTTCCCCCTGAAGAGCGTAGATAACCTTCGCAGTATTGCTTGTCGATTGGCAAAGACGCTGCTTGGCATCAAATGAGTCTGACACACCATTTTTACAGCCACTAAAAAGCCATGGCAAAAAGAAGAGCACGATTGCGTGACGATACCTGACTTGGGAACAAAACATGTTACGACCTCCTGGGATTTTCCTAGCATGATTGACGCACAAAGGGTAGCTCAAATTCGCCATCTTGAACCATTTGCAGTAGCTCATGACTTGTTCCAAGCTTGCGAAACAGGTCATCCTAACGGTGGTATCTAAGTCGCTAAGATCCCTAGGTATTGACGGTAGCAATGCTATTGGCGACAATAGCAATTCTGTGAGTCTCTCTAGCGAATCAAGCGAGGTCAGTATGAGTTTTCGTAGGCTATTACTTTTCATCACAACTTGTAGCGCCATTTTAGCATGTAAATCTGTTACCGAAGGGAGTCAATCCACTCTCTCGAGCACTAACACAAAAGGATCGTATCAGATCTGCCTGGCAACCTCAGGTAACGGATTCAACTACGCCTCTACTCTAGCTTGGTTTTCTGAGAGTTTCCGACTGGCTGCCGTAGACGGAGGCGTCAGTGCAAAATTTGACATCGAGTGTATTGCGGGTTCTAGCTCTGGCAGCGCTGTTTTGGGCATCATGACTGGAGTCATAAGAAACCAAAAGCTTTTTCCAGGTGGCATCAATACAGCTGGTATGAGTCAAGCCCAACTTCTGAAGCTTTCTGCAGCATTAAAGTATATGAGTATCGCTAGCGACCTGACATCAACAGAGGCGAATACTTATACAAACACCGGATGTACGGTGGGAGAAGGAGATCCGAGCTTTGGCACGAGAAACCTCTGGGAGTCTTCCTACTGCATAGATAGACTCCTTTTTGATTTTGGCAACAGGATTCTAATTGCTAGGAATATGAACGACTCCAGTATTGGATTGATTCAAGCTTTCGATAACTTACAAACTTATACATCTCTATCCTCCTTAAAGTCGGCCGTAGGTCAAAGTAATATTCAAAAAGCCTTCCGTTCTAGCTCAGACAAAGTGAAAGCGGATGTCCGAAAAGTCTTTGAAGCCTCGATGACGTCCTATCGTTGGCAAGGGAATCGTGTCGATATCAACGACAGAACTGCGTCTATCCAGGCTTTTATGAATGATGCCAATCACCCCATCCGAAGAATTCTGGCGGAACCCCCGGTCAACGGCTTCCTAACGCTAACCTTTGCTTCGATTGGTTTCTCTTCCGCTGTCAACCCCATAGAATACCGCAAGGCTAAGCAGACCCTACCAGAATTCAAAGACGTCCAAACGATGACTCAAGGAAATAAATCGACCATAACAACTATCCTCCAGAGCGCTAATTATAAAAGTTTCGCATCTGCAGGTAAGCACTTCGAAAGCTTTATTCTAGCGCCTGTGACAACAGTTGCTTCATTAGTAAGAAATTCCATACGAGAGCCAGAACTCAACCCAGCTGGTCAACACGGTCTAACTCCTTATACCTTCGATAAATTTGGCAATGGTTCGGGAATCACCGAATATTTTAATCCCACGATAAAGGCGAAACTATCTTTAGGGAGTTCTTTCGAATTCATAAGTCCCTTCACGAAGCTGAATGGACAACGACCCTACATTGATATATATGGTGGATTCATGGATGCCTTCATTTCAGGCTTACCGCTGATTCCCTTACTTGAAGACAAAATTAAAAAAAATAACTCGAGCAAAGTTTGGTTCGGCACTCTATCGCGCCGCGCTGCTATTGGAGACTTTGCAAAAAAGCAAGTACGAAAGTACTTCGCAGGTCCCAACAATCAAACAGAAGCCAATCTTTCTGTATTTCTTAGGCTTCGAGATCACCTAGATGGCCAGGTAACAGCACTCGCAAGTCGCACCAACAAGCAAATCCCACTCACAAAAAGTTATATAGAGTGGGAGCTACCGGTTATTGATCGAGGAAATTTTAATCAAACCCTACAAAATACACTCATCAAGATTTTCTCTCCGAGTACCCGTTTGCCAGCAGCCATCGTACAACAGGGTCATTATCTCATGACAAGAGGGATTAATTCCGTAAGGCATGGATTGAATCTAGATCGAAATGCTCAACTTCCCTATGTTTACGATCGTAGCTATGAGGATGGCGTCTATGAACTAGGACGTCCCTAAAGACATATCAGAACTGAGCCGTATGAAGGGGCTGGGGAGATGATGCCGCCCCCGCTTGCAATTCAATAAAGATGGTGGAATCTATGTTTTGCTGCCCCTTCTGCCCAAATAAGGGGGCGATGATAGGTATTGAAGAGAGAATGGGAACTTCGGCGGATTCATCTTTTTCGAAGGACGCTTGCATAGTAGCGACCAAGTAACTACGATCGAAGGGCAACCAGATACTAGAGGAGAATTCACTAGAATCTGAAGCCGTTTGATTACCTGTAGGTTGTTTCATAGTGACTGTGATCTCACAGAAAATGCGACTATCTGCTATTTCAATCGGTTTAATAGTAATATCGATACCATTTTTAATAATTTGTTTATTTTCGCGATCCAATACCACGACAGTATCGTTGCCAATACGAATGCGCGACTCTTGCCCCAAGGTTGCATTAAGATAAGGTTCAGCAACTATTTTTTGGCGATTGTTGGCCAACAAAGAAGAGAGGGCTGGCTTTGCCTTTTGAAACAGGTTCTGAAGATCAAGTCCCGGAAGATTCATCCCAAGGGTTTCAACTTCTGAGTATTTTAACCAATACACCTGAGCTCTGAAAATCAGGTTTACTTGTTTCTGAGCGCAGCGATTTTCCAGGTAAGGCTTAAGGTATTTTGGTATCACTTTCATCTCACTTTGAGGCATACAAGGTCTGACACCAAAGATTAATCCATCACGACTCACCTCAACATCGCGATGAAACAGCAGCCTGAAGTAGGTTTTCACGGAGGCTATGGATTCCTCATCTAAAACGACTTGCCACTGACACTGACTAAGTTTTCCACAAACTTCTAGACTTTTATAAAACCAAAGCCAGTCGGTAGCTCTACCCGATATGATTCCAGAGTTAGAGCATTGAATACCAGGTTTTTTACAAATATCCGTAAGTACTCGATCAGCTTTCAAAGGCTTTGCTTTAGAATCAACATTTATTAGGATAGTTTCCGCCTCACCATCGATATGAGTTAACGTCAGCAGAACGCTGCCTTTTTTGAGAGCAACAGCTTTCCAGGTCGAACCATGATCCTCAATCAATTGGATGATGTTTTTTCTGCTCAGATTGATTTGAGTTTCATTAGGGATCGTAATGGGAATACTGTCTCCAACAGTCATCGTTTTTGAAGTAAAGGCAAACAATGGGCACTCTAGGGTCAATAATAATAAAAAAACAGCTCTAACCATAAGTGATTTTCCCCTTGCTTTGGCATATTTCAGATGTCTCCGGTAGCTGTTCCACAAGAATTGTGGATTGTTTTAAAAGGAGTTTAATCGTTTCCAGATCTTTCGCTTTGGCCTCGAACATCAAGATCGCCTTCTTGTCTTTGCGCATGAGTACAAAGGCCTTCTCACTGAGGAAACAATTGTTTTTTTTATTCATAAGGTAAATCGCATGAGTTCCTGTCGTATGATTAAGATATTTTAGTTTACTTGGACTCACTGCCACACTAATCCCCTTCGGCAAAAGAAATCTCTCCTTTGGCGCTACAGTGGTAAAAGAATAGCCTAAAAGAAACGTTAGAAGATAGATCCCGGTTTGGGGAATGTCACGCGTTATGGCTCGAAAATATTTTCGTATTGCTTGCATCGAAGCCCCTCAACCCTTTTTAAATGACTCGATAAAACACAGATGGAAAGGGCATCGTGAGATTGATACCGTTCCCCGTAGTCTCCTATAGGAGGCATGGAAACCCTTTGTAATTCCTGATTATTTACAGTAACGGTGACCTCCTTATGCTTTCTGGTAGACTCTAGAAGTCCATCCCAAGACGCATTATGAACCTTAGTCATCAAGATAAGTGCTGCAAGGAATACTATGCTCATAGAAGCAAGGAAGACTAATAAAAGCAACTCACCTATACCTCTCTGGTGAGTAACGCCAGGTTGTGTTCGGGTAAAATGGATGGATGTCAGAATTTTTCTCTTCATATAGTTCTATGCTCTCCCATTGATGCTGGCAGTGATCCAGATTGAATCTACTCATAAACGATTCTTCAAGTTCCTCAATGAGGCTATATGAAACGTTTTCTAATTCGTAAACCTCATCCAAGAAACGTTTTGCTTGGGCAAAGTTAGCTTCTAGAGCTAAACCTCTACCGCAATAGGTTAGTTCGACCGTATTTTCAAAAGTATGGCGCACTTCATGAGAAAGGTCTTTAAATTCTTCCATATATGTTATGCTATATCTCACGATGGCTAGCGCCATCAAAAGAATTGACAAAAGTTCTTTCATGAGTCTCTGAATACGTGATTCAGCCACACAAATACAGAGACATGAATTGAATTTAAGCGACATGGGAGACGAGGGATCTTATGAAGGGTAAAATTTGTCTTTTACTGGGGTTAATGATTTCCAATTTATGCTGCCAAACAAAAGGGTCCTCCAAGACAAACAGCGATGATCAATTCATCAGCCGTATTATTGGTCCAGGCTCAAATAGTCCACAAGAATCCTGCTCGATGAAGCGTGCTGAGATCGATGATACCACTTTGTTATCTCTGGACAAGCTCGCGGAAACCTTAAAAAACGAACCCGAGACGACAGCGTTTCCTTTTGTCCCTTTCGATCCTCCAAAGGAGTATTTCGTCGTCCACCAAGGTCATAAAATCCTAGTTGCAAAGTATGCATCGACGGTCATATCACGTCAATCAAGCGATCAACTGGTAAAAATCATTGATAAAAAATGTGACGAAAGCAAAGCCAAGGAATCCAAATAAATCTTGTAAAGAGCTAAATACATTATAATAAATCCTGTGTATTTATGTCCGATTTTGTCATCCCCGATAAGAAATAAAACCCGTGGTATGAGTGAGGACAAATTATGCGAATTTTTATAGCGCTATGCGCGACTGTATGGATTGGTGCATGTAAAACCAGCGATGGTGAACAAGGGGTCGTGGGAGGTCATCCCGCAATGTTAACATCCGATGATCACGCCGCTTTCGTCAAACTTGAGCTTGAAACAGACTTAGCTAGCATTCTCGACTCTGTTGACATTGAGGTTTCCGTTAATCCAGCGACTGAGTACCACGATGGAAGCTCCTTTACAGGCTACATCCAAAGTGCTGAGACCATAGACTTTGTCCCTAATCAAAACTACCAGATTTCCGTCAGTGCTTACAGCAGGCAGGCCAACGAAGTGCTTCTAACTTCCGAAGACTGCGGAAATCCTCCGTCACATTATCTAGATATTGGCGTCAATGCACTTACGATTCACTTATGTGAAGTGAATAAGCTGATCCTAAAACCGATTGAGCGCTGATAAAACCACAAATCGTAAAGTACCGTAAACTAAAAGGTTTTGTGAATTTTTTTATAAAAGTAAGTAAATATACGGACACATTTTCCGATGGATTTTTAGTGCTGATCGAACACTACCAGCAAGATGGGGGCCCGTATCTCGACTTCGACTTTCGACAGACTGAGTATGGTAAAGTATGCCCATCAGGTATGTTTGCACCTCGAGTGGGCAGGCTTGTATCAGGATCTCCAGTGCATTGAGACCTCCGTGGCTTTGATAAAGAAACTCATCCATCTCAACGCTCTTCCCGCCCAACTGAATCAAATTGAGCATTATTTGGAGTTTCTTCAGAGTCAAAGAACTTTGCCTCTTTCCTCGTCTCAGCTATATACGATCGCCAGGGATTGGCACGATTACATCGTGTCTATGGAAAACGAAAAGACCTCACAGGACCACGATTCTGAGACTCTTAATATTCTGGTCTTGGGTTCCTTACGGGGGCAGGTCAATAGAATACCAAGCCTATTGTCCGATGAAACAAGACGGATCCATATACACAACTCTTCCAGCGGATATGAAGCCCTTGGTAAACTCATTCACGGGGATATTGACGTATTCATTTGCGAGTCAACTCCCAGCGATATTGACGGCAGAGATTTGGTCAAACTCATCACGACCTCCGACATTAGCAATCCCTACTTGAAAATCATGCTGATATTAGATGAACAACAGAAAAAGACTTCGGACTTTATAGGTTATCCCGACTTTATCTTAAGGCATGGGCCAGGTTTGATGAATGAGGTAAAAGGATCTCTAGAAGTGCTGCTGCAAAAGAGAGCACTACCTGCGAGTTCAAGGCAAAGCCAGGGAAAACCCAAAGAAAACCTAAATGAAATACCCGAGCTAAAACGCATACTATGCATCGATGATGATCGTCTGATTCAAGTTTTGGTCAAAAATGCTCTAAGAAGCCTCGATCTAAAGAGTTTTGATAAGGCGATGACAGGGCAAGAGGGTATCGATTTGGCCCTCAAGAGCCCTCCTGACCTAATAATTCTAGACTATATGCTTCCAGATTTTGATGGCCCAGTGGTTTTCAGAAAATTAGGTTCATTAGCAGCTACCAAAGGAATTCCGATCATTTTTCTAACAGGAAAATCGGATCAACTCGTTCACAAAAACCTACTCAAGATGGGTGCTATTTCTGTCATTCAAAAACCATTTAATCCTAATGCGCTAGCCTCAACCATAAAATGCTGTTGGGAAAGCTATTTTGAGGCTTACATCTTACGCTCCTCTAAAATCGCCTAAACCTAATCAATAGTGGTCAGCCTCAGCTCATAGCAATCCTACAAAAATGTCCCAAACTTAGAACCAAAGATCATCCTACTTGCCATTATCAGGGATCTAGCCCTACAATCTGGAAAATTTTTCCATCAAAAAGGTTTGTCTATGACTAGGTATCTTCTATTTATTTGTTTTATTGCCTCCTACTCATTTGGCATGACGAAAACCACAATGTCAGAAACAAATCCAAAACGGATCCTTATCAATTACATCAATAGTGACTGGTCTGGAGAAGACACATATATTTACTACGGCTTTAATGGCTGGAACCTTAAATTTATTGGGTCCACACCTTCCGAGGATTCTGGAAACCTCGCCTTTGCTGCAAAGAAAGTCATGCGGGCAAATAGCAGTGGATGGGATATTGAGCTCGATGTACCTGACGATGCGAGGGCGATACACTATGTGTTTTGTCGATCCACATGCCGTCTTGGTGATTGGGATAATAACCTCGGCAAGGACTACGGATATCCTTTTACCTTTCCCTATATCGGCCCTATTCTGACTCTTGGAGATTTAACTGAATCAACCCTAGCTAGGCGGATCTCTTTTTCCAATGCGACAGCTAGGGATTCAAATCTACACTATCGTAAGGTGGGCGACAGCGAATGGACCATAATAGTACAAAAGTCTAAACTTCATCCAAGATTTCTTCTTCAAGACCTTAAGGCTAATAGCACCTATGAATACTACGTTTCGTCAGGCAAGCAAAGATCTGAGAGGTTTCGATTCCATACGAAAACTATTGGGCCACAAAAATCAAAGTTTCGTTTCGTTGTCTTAGGGGACGCCCAAAGCTCAGGAGAAGATACTTTTGTCCAACCTTTACTGTCTTCCCTTAAAAATAACCTGGACGCTATCGATCTCATCGTTTCACCAGGAGATTTAGCATGGAATGATTTACCGGGGTCATGGTGGACATTTTTTGATAATTTTCGACTGATCCTAGCCAGCGTTCCCTTTATGCCAACGGTCGGTAACCACGATACCCCAACAAATAGCAGTCACCCAAACTCCAATTCCATGACAACATACTTTCCCATCCAGGAATCCGGAGCACCTTGGTATTCCTTTAATTTTGGCACAGCTCGTTTTTTAGGCCTCAACAGCGAACTTAGGCAATCCTTTCGCAAGGGAGGACGGCAGTATCGATTCGCATCTGACTGGAAAAAGAAGACAAACAACGAAACCTGGTCCTTTGGCTACTGGCATATCAGCCCTTTGAATCTTGGGAGACGGCACTGGGGCACCATGTATCGTTATCGAGAGATGACGGAACTTATCTCGCCCAAGGTAGATTGGATTTTTAGCGGTCATGAGCACCTCTATCAGCGTTTTTCTCCGGCCCGCTTTGCACCGTTTCGGGTGGATAAAAAAGGAAGTTATGCAGACCAAGATTCCACCGGAGTCATGATAATTCCACCTATCGGTGCCTTTCCCGAATCGCGACTCGTTAGCAAACGTCGAGTCGATTCTGATTTGTTTGAGCTCCTTGAATATCCTAAAAAAATTAGTGACGGCAATAAAGTATCGTCATTTCCGGGATATGTTGAAGTTGCAGTCAACGATAATCAGATTACCTTGGCTGTCTTCGGCCTGGTGGGAAATAAAGTGTCTGTCATCGAAAGCTTCAGTTATCAAAAATAGCCGACCCGACTCGCTTTTGAGTCGGGCCTGCCTCAGGAACGGTGAGGTCAATTGATTGTCAATCCAATGAATTGATTGCAAACAACAGAACTCAAAAACTCATTGAAAGCGGCAGAAACTCCATTGGGATGAATAATCCTATTGTTTCATGCTCCTGAATGGCAATCAATTGATTTAAATTTCTGAGCTATTGATTAGATTTGAATAACCTTCGCGAAAACTGGGATAGGTAAAGCGAAAACCGAGGTTTTTGATTCGTTGGTTTGAGATTCTTTTATTGAGATTATCGGAAGGCTTAAAACTTGACCTGGGTAGATCTTGAGCCGATATTCCCAGAGTTTTATGGACCCAAGCTGCAATTAGAGTCTTACATGCTGGGTCATCGTCGACTCCGTTGTAGGCCTCTCCCCAACTGCCTTTTTCATTGAGAAAGGCCAGAAGTCGTACGCAGTCGTCTTTATGGATTCTGTTAGTATAAGAAGGCTGGACGGATTCCATAGGAGTCTGAGTCAGTCGCTTGATCATACTAGTTCGTCCAGGCCCATAAATACCACCGAATCGTACGACCATACTGTTGTGTTTTAGGGCAAAGGCTTCCGCTTCTAATAAAATCCTCTGTCGCTCACCTAGTCTAGGGTCGGATAATTGAGCGTCCTCCTCTTTAACCCAGGTCCCCGCATTTTCACCATACACAGAGGTACTTGAAACGAATATACATTTAGAATCTGGTGAAGCTTGCGATCCCAACACCTTTTTTAGGCCATTCAAATAAACGTCACGGTAAATATGGGTCTCCCGACTCTTAGCTGCAGGAAGAAAGAATATTCGGTGAAACTCAGGGAGGACTAAATCATCTCGACCTAAAAAATCGTACGAGATCCACTTGATATTTTTATCTGCCCCACCCGATCGATTAAGACAGGACACGAGATAGTTTTGTGTGAGAAGAGTGGCTAACGGACCCCCAACATATCCGGGCCCTACTACGAGAATATCTTTTTTACTCATTTCTCGATCGTTTCAATGCGCTTCGTTTTCAGAACGTACTTCAACTCACCCATCGCCCTATAAAAACAAGCTCCAGAAGCCGAAGTACTCGTCTCACCACTCCCACAGTGTGCCGTCAGCAAACGATCACCCAGAATCTTCTTCTGTGTTTCTAACCACTTTTTACAGTCGCTACCAGCGGCTCTTTCGCTCACTTTTGAACAAAAACGTTTGGTTTCTGTCTGTAGTTTTTCGTCGATAATTTCGACTTTTTTGTTGTCTGCGTAAATCGGAAGGCAAATCACCCAAAAGAAAATCATCGCGTATATTATTGACTTCATAGATTCCTCCTTAGTTTGTTGATCTTAGATAGGGTAACATGGAGTCCTTAGCAGTTTCTGGGATGGAGCAGCTTTTTTGCTTGTCAAAGTCAAACCAGACAATCACTGCTTCTGCCTTTGCAGCTACCCCAAGTTTGGTGCGGATCTCATAGACCTGGCGAAAACTTTTGTTTCCAATTGAACTTAGCCAGCAAACGATCTCTACCTTGTCGGAAAGCTTAATTTGCTGAATATAATCAATACTAGTATGGGCAAGGATAATAGGTATCGAGCGACCTTCAGTGAACACCCCAAGCTGCAAAACATCATCCAACCAATGGGTCCTGGCTGACTCTATATAACTGTGATACACAGCGTTATTCACATGACCGAGGCCATCGCAATCACGAAATCGGACTTCAGTTGGCCAAGTAAATTCCTTCATTGCACGTCCTTACAAGCCGTTTCTTTTTTCAAGGCATTCACACGCCAACTGCTATTAGAATCGGTAGCTTAAGCCTTAAATCCCGTTTACTCTTAATCATTCCTGTGATAGACCTTCCTGCCATGATAAACCAGTTAGGGTCTTCCATGAATCAAAAAGACGATCATGTCAGCTTAAATAGTCCAATCCCATGGGTTGGCCCATCCGGCTTATCCGGATTTATTAGTTCGATTAGCCCAACAAGTCTGGCCCTTAAAGCCTTTCAGCCCGATCAACCTAACATTCAAGCCAACTACATAAAAGTCATGTTGGGGCCTGAAAGGGATTTTTTATTTCACGGCTCAGTACGGCTCATTGATGGAGGAATACCAGAGTTTATCGTCGATGACGACCATCTGCCAATTCTGCATGACCTCCTTGGCCAAATTCGAAAAAATCAGCATATCGAAATTTGTCAGCATGACGATGTTGAATCGTCAGATAAGTATACGGGATTTCAGGATATTCAGTTTACACCGGAAGCTTTACCTGAGCTCGACATTAATCAGCTGGATACGGCAAGCAGCCTACTTGGACGACGATTTGATTTTCCGATTCTCATTACTGGCATGACAGGAGGGGTCGACAAGGGGACTTTGATCAATAGCCGCCTAGCGGCGTTGGCGGCAGAGTACAACATTCCTATGGGAGTCGGCTCGCAACGCATAGCCCTCGACAATCCTGACTATGCCAATATATTCCACGTCAAGCGTCAGCACCCCGGAATATTCCTTATGGGTAATCTGGGGTTTGCACAACTCAGAGCAGCTAACTATTTAGACTTATGCCAAAGAGCAGTCGACATGATTGAGGCTGATGCTTTGGCCATTCACTTGAATGTCATCCAAGAAGCCATTCAAGTGGAGGGGGATCGCTCCTTTTTGGGTGCCTTAGACCGATTGGCAAAATTGTGTGAGGAGCTCAGTGTTCCTGTCATCGTTAAAGAGGTTGGATCTGGAATTTCTGCAAATACTGCCCGTCGTTTGTTTGAAGTTGGTGTTTCTGTCATTGACGTCGGTGGACGAGGGGGTACGTCTTGGGGTTATATCGAAGGCTTAAGGTCTTCGTCGCCGCAAACGAAATCTCTGGCCAACAGTTTCCGGGATTGGGGGATTCCTACAGCCTTTGCCGTTTGTGCGGCAAGGCACGAACTCCCCCAAGCATCACTTATCGCTACTGGTGGTATTCGAGACGGGTTAACCGTGGCGAAAGCCGTCGCACTCGGGGCGAACTTTGCGGGAATCGGCCTGCCTTTCTTGCGAGCTGCCCTATTGAGTGAGCAGGAGCTTCACAATCAAATGGAAGTTTATGTCCGAGGCCTGAAAATTGCCATGATCGGCAGCGGATGCCGAAGTTTAAGCGAGCTTAAACAAAAGATCTGTCTGGGGCATCCTATGCAACGTCACTTTGAACAAATTGTCACCGCAAAGGGTTCATATTAGTGAAAAGCAACATTTATGTGCTATGCATAATTTGCAGACAGTTCGATAAGGAAGTAGAGTTTAAGATAGCTTGAACAATTGTAGAAACTCAGGCATGTTAGTTGAGCGAAACTTTGTTTTAGCCCTTGCAAGTGTTTGAAATGATAAAACTTGAGTCGCACCCATCACCCGAAAGAGGTTCTTGTCGTGGAAACGGAAACATCGCGGAAATTTCAGGTAAGATTTGGCGAGAGACAGACCATAAAATCGTCTCGCTTGCCAGGCTATTACGAACTTCCCATCACAGAGCGGCGACGAATCGTCTCAAGCCTTTGCGATCTAACACCTGCTGAACAAAAATCCCTTGAACACTTCGGAGCCCTGACCCCCGAACTGACCGATGTCTTCATAGAAAACGCAGTAGGCACCATGAGCCTACCCTTAGGTATCGCGACAAATTTTTTAATCAATGGCAAAGAACTTTTGGTCCCCATGGCTGTGGAAGAAAGCAGTGTCATCGCCGCTGCTAGTCATGGGGCGAAGCTAGCTCGCACCGGCGGGGGATTTCGCACGGGCTCTACCGCTCCTATCAGCACGGGACAGATTCAGATATTCCCAGAAAACCCCGAAGGTTTTGAATCCGTTTTGGCCAAACACAAAGACGAGTTGATCGAAAAAGCAAATGAAGGTCAAGAGCGGTTGATCAGACGCGGTGGAGGGGTCAAGAATCTATCTTGGCGGTACGTTCCGGCCATTAACTCTTTAACATTCTACTTGGATGTCGATACCAGAGATGCCATGGGCGCAAACATGGTCAACACTATCTGTGAGAAGCTCTCGTTAGATCTGGTAAAGCTTATTCCAGGAGATATAGGTTTACGCATCCTCACAAACCTAACAGATAAGCGACTAGCCCGCGCGTCGTGCCTCATCAAAAAAGAAGCCTTTCATAACGATCGGTACTCAGGTGCTGAGGTTGCTAAAAGGATCGAAGCAGCCTATTTATTTGCGGCTCACGACGTCTATCGCGCAGCAACCCACAACAAAGGGGTCATGAATGGTATCGATCCTGTCGTTATCGCTACGGGTAACGACTGGCGAGCGGTGGAAGCCGGAGCCCATGCCTATTGCTGCCGCAACGGCGTCTATCAACCAATGACTACTTGGCGCTGCAATGACGATGGCGATTTGGAAGGAAGCATCGAGCTCCCCATGGCCTTAGGCATCGTTGGTGGTGTTACTAAGCTGCATCCTACTGCACAATCAGCATTAAAAATACTAGGCCAGCCAAGTGCCCAAGGGCTTGCAGAGATCGTCTGTGCCGTTGGACTAGCACAAAATCTTTCTGCTCTTCGAGCTCTGGCCTCAGAGGGGATCCAGCAAGGGCACATGGACCTTCACCAAAAGAACCTTGAACTTTCTCGGCGCAAGGGAGATTAACTGGCACCATGCGAGTCAAATCAAAAGCCGACGCAAAAATTATGCTTCTAGGTGAGTACAGCGTTCTCAAAGGTGGTCGTGCCCTCGCTACAACGATCAGCAAAACACTGTCTGTCACATTAGAGAAAAATCCAAACAATCGTCATTTGATTGCAAGTAACGCCTGGAAACAGGATTTTATCGGTCAGAATTTTGACGAGGGCGATAGTTTCGTCAACGACTTTTGCCAATGGCTCAGCGGTCGCTTAAATATTCCTAACGTATCCTTAACTATCGAATCGGACATCGCCATCGAGGATGGCATTGGAAGCTCATCGGCTCTATGTCTGTCTATTCTAGCCAGCTTGAATCATTTGATCGATGCGCAGCTTAATCTTGAAAGCATCATGTCTCTTGCTAGGCAGTTTCAGCTTCATCACCAGGGATTCGCATCTGGATACGATATTGCCACCCAAAGTCATGGCGGTCTGATTTGCTGCCGCTGTTTAGACGATGGTTTTTTCATCGAGCAGATCCCTCAATCACGACTTGCCAAAGCCATATCGATCTTTACCGGAGGCGAGGGGGCGCCAACAGGAATCATTGGTGGAAGTACAAGACAATGGTTATATCAAACGTCTGGATGGGAAAGACTTGAGCATCTCTCCGAGTCGGCAATTGATGCCTTGCTACTGTACGCTCAAGGACAGTCATCATCGATAACTTTCGCCATCCCGTCGCTCCTTAGTCACCTTGAGTTTTTTGGAGACAGCCCCTCGTTTCCTCATAAAGTTTTCCATGGGATCAAACAGGTTCCTGGGTTTGGCCAAACGTGGATCCTTAAACCTACGGGCGCAGGTGGAGAAGATGCTATGTTAGCGTTCCATGAGGGCGATTTACCAGAACAAGTGATAGATCATATGAGCCAACTAGGCTGGCACAAACGCGAAGACTTGACATTTAGCTCCGAAGGGTTGAGAAGCTTTGTTTCAAGCAGTGAGAAAGATTCCTTATGAGATCTGCAGCGATATATGAGGCGATCGTCCCTAGTAATATTGCCTTTATAAAATACTGGGGTAAAAAACAGCAGGAACTGCAGTGGCCGGCAAATGACTCCATTTCCATGACTTTGGATAGTTTGCATTCGAAGACCCGTTGTCGATTTTTGCCAACGGCTCCCGATCATGCGGTGACTCTTAACGGGTCTTATTTGACTCGTGATTCTGGCCCTGGAGCTAAAATCTACTCACATTTGGATTTTTTAGCTCGTGAGTTGAATTGTCAGGATAAACTTGAAGTATCGAGTAGCAACAGTTTTCCCACTGGCTGTGGTATTGCCAGCAGCGCAAGCGGGCTTGGTGCTCTGACTTTGGCGAGTATCGCGACATGGTTTGATTGCTCTACCATAGACGACTTTAGAACCAAAGATATCTCCTATGACAGACTTATCGATTATGCGAGAATGGGATCGGGCAGCGCCTGTAGGAGCCTAACGGGAGGATTCGTTCAATGGATCAAAGGTGATCATCCCGATCATCAAAAAGTCGTGCAATTGTATGACCAAGAGCATTGGCGATTAAATGATACGGTGGTACTGTTCTCTCAGAAGGAAAAAGCTGTCGGATCGACAGAAGCTCATAGGCTAGCCTGGTCCTCACCTTTGTTTGCACCAAGGCTAGCTTACCTACCCGAACGGATTCAGCAAGTCAAAGACGCTATTGCGAAACAGTCTATCAAAACCCTTGGCCCTATACTTGAGCAAGAGGCCTTAGAGATGCATAGTGTCATCATGAGTGCGAATCAGCCAGTATTTTATATTAATCAAGCTGCTTCTGAGTTTTTGGCTTGGTTGATTCAGCGCCGTAAAGAAGAAAATTTATCGGTCTATTTTACCATCGACGCTGGACCCAATATTCATCTGATTTACGAGAGTGCCCAACAATCACGAGTGCTTGAACTCATCGAAAGCTATGAAACTATTACTGACACGCTCACTGATACCGTGGGCTCTGGCCCACAGCTGCGTAAATTTAAGGAAAGCAGTGAATGAAGGAAACGAACTCCGGCTCGCGGACAGCGTCTAGCAATCAACTATACCCCCGATCGTACACCGGCTTCGCCTGCGGTAAAGCTATTTTGGTTGGTGAGCACAGCGTCGTGTATGGGGCTGGCTCCGTAGCTATTCCGCTTAAGTCCATGACCGTAAGTCTATCCTTGGAGCCACGCAACGACAGCTCAGAACACAATAAGCTGTTTTTAGGCGGCAAAGAGGTTTCAGATCGGATCGCCGACATTATCCCAGATGCCTTTAATTTACTTGGTCGCAAATCCTTTAGCTTAACCATTGATGGTCATTCAAAAATCCCTATTGGTGCCGGTCTGGGATCCTCGGCCACTCTTTGCGTCGCAACCTTAAGAACGATCTTGGGATCTTATGGTGAGACATTTTCCCAATCAGGCCTAGCCAAACTCGCAAATAAAATGGAAGAACGCTTTCACGGAAGCCCCTCGGGTCTGGATACAGCTGTCGTTGCTCACGAAGAGCCTATCCTTTTTCATAAGGGAAATGACCCAAAGATTCTTTACCGTGAGGATCAAGCAACAGAGGCAAGCCTACATTTTGCCCTTATTGACTCAAAGATTCGGGCTTCGACCTTAGCTATGATCAAAGTTGCAAAACCTTATTTCATGGGTAGTGAAGGAAATCGCCGCCTAAGTCAGCTCGATGATCTAGCCATGGAGACGGCCGCCGCATTTCGTCGCCATGATGAGCCAGCCATCGCCGAGGCCATGAGCCACAACAGTGTATACCTGAACGAAGCTGGTGTGGTTCCAGAGGTTTTACAGCAAATGATCCACAAGTGTCGTTCTTTAGGCGTTTTAGGGTCAAAAACCACCGGAGCCGGTGGAGGGGGAACTCTTATTTGCCTTCTAGACAGCAGTCATTGGCAGCATCAATTAGATTTGCTTAAGGCAGCTTTCCCAAAAAATCCTGTGTTTCACGTTTCCATATAGTAACAGGACCAAGGATTGGGATAGGCAAAATTTGCCTTTTTTAAGACCACTTGCTTGCCGAGACTCTTCTCAGGGAGATGTATGCGGCATGAATAGACTATTTTTCGCGACAATACTAGCTTTTGTAGCCTGGGGATCCAACCCCATTGACTACGGGACCCTTAGCGGGAGCGTAACCGTTACCAATGTCAGAGCCGGCAACCATGATGAGTCGGGACTCAATGAGTATTTTTTTACCTTAGAGCTGTTTGCGACAGCTATATCGAAAGAGAACCGCAACACCGAGATGAAGGATCGGAAAAACCGCACCAGGCACTTGGGAGAATTTGGAGCGGTCAGCGTTAAGCCACTAACCAATTGGACTTCGGAAGACAATTCTGGCCGGATCCGCATCGAAGGTGAAATCATTCGCGAGCTTGTCTCAGAATCCATGAGATTCTTCGAAACGACTGAAGATAAAATTGCCATATCTGCCAGGATTACAATGTTCGAAAAAAACAAGCAGTTTTTCTTTTTTGGCGAAGACACTAAGGTGGGTGAGGTCAACTACTTCGTGATTCCCGAAACCATCCCCCACCAACCATTGATTGAAACTCAAAAGCTACAAATCAAAGATGACCTTGGAACTCTAGTATCAATATCTGTGGAATACGATAACACTGCTAGTTCCAATGCCCAGGCCGCTAGCCAGTAGCTTTTTCATCAAAAATCACCAGCTCGTCATCGCTTGAGTAAATTTGGTTGATAAAGGACTCCTGTTGTTCAGTGACCACCTTCCTCTTAACCTTTAGAGTAGGAGTCAAGGATCCTGATTCTACAGAGAAACTCTCCTTCATGACACCAATCCTCTTAATGGACTCAAAAGAAGCCAAAGGTCGGTTAACATCTTCCAGATGCTGGCTCAATTCCTGCTTGAAGCTTTCCGGACTCTTATCAGCCACAACCTCAGCATCCAAGGATACGAGAGCGACGCAGTATTTTTGATTGTCTCCAATAATCATTGCATCTTGGACCACACTTATCGCTTTTAGACTGTCTTCGATGGGAACAGGGGCCACGTATTTACCACCGGAGGTTTTGAGCAGTTCTTTTTTTCGTCCAACGATACTCAGCCGCCCTTCATTATCAAGCTTACCGAGATCACCGGTGCCAAACCATCCGTCTTTATCTAAAACCTTCGCCGTTTCTTCTGGCATTTTATAGTAGCCCTTAAACATCCAGGGTGCCCGAAACATGATTTCGTCATCATCGGCTATCTTGATCTCGTTGCCCATAAAAACCTTGCCGCAACTGCCAATAACAGATTCATCGTAATCGTTGAGAACGCCGAGGCAGAGATTTTCCGTTAAGCCATAGACCTCGCGGATGAGCATCCCAAAGGTTCCAAAAAACTTCATAACCTCAGGGCGCGTAGGGGCCGCGCCGGTGACGAGCATGCGGCAGGCATCTAGGCCTAAGCGTTTTTTCAATTTGTTACCCACGAGAATATCAGAAACCTTCGCTCTCAGTGTTTCATCATGCTTGCGATTAATTCTGGTTCCTTCGATGCGGACTTGACCTAAGGCCTTAGCCAGGCCGAAAACAGCTTTTTTAACAGGGGAGGCCGTCAGCAGACCGTTATTGATTTTTTCGTAAATTTTTTCCCACAGTCTTGGTACACATAAAAGAATCGTAGGACGACAACGAACGAGATCCTCAGCAAGCGTGTCGATATTTCTCGCAAAGGCGACCTCAGATCCTGTCACAATCGAGCCCACCTGAACCAGGATTCGTTCGGCTACATGACTCAGCGGTAAAAAGGAGAAGAAACGATCAACCGCACCTCCTTCTTGCTTAAGCACATCAAAAACCGTCGGAACCATGGCGACGAAGTTACCGTGAGTGTGAATCACACCCTTAGGCTTTCCTGTGGTACCTGAGGTGTAAATGATCGTCGCGATATCTTCCTGATCTAAATCAACAGGTTTTTCAATGGCTGTGTCCTTTGCCTTGTGAGCATCGGAAATATCGAAAATTGGCGCTGAAAACGGCTCTTTCGCGCTGTCGCCAGGCTTATCAAAGACCAAGATTCCTTCGAGTTTTGCCTTCGCTGCTGGCGCGGCTCGCTCCAAGGTATCAACGAGTAGTAACTTTGCCTCAGAGTGATCCAGAATGTAGGTAATATCCGCTTCCGAGGACGTCGCATAAACAGGAATACTTATCGCCCCAATCGACATAATTGCAATGTCGCTGATCAGCCACTCGGGTCGATTGGCAGAAAGCAAAGCCACTTTATCACCTTTTTTGACACCTTTGCTTTGTAGCCACCCTGCCAATAGGCAAACTTCTTCCTGGTATTTCCTCCAGGTCATTTCCACCCATTTTTTATCGCGAGGCCTGCAGTAATAAAAGGCTTTTTCTCTCGCTAACTGATTCGATTTATTAAAGAAAACTTCCGGCAAGAGATTGGCAGTGGTCATTACAAATCCTCGATAGGTCATGTGTTGGAGATTAAGGCCCAGATTATCGCCCGATAAATGGGAATACTCAAGCATTTTGTGTTTCAGAACAGGGTGTTTGATTCCTTCGGCTCTCTAAAGTTTGTCTGCCAAATTCCGAGACATTTGGACAGAGAAAGCGAGAGTGAATGACGAAGATACGCATACTGCTAATCAGCTTATTATTCAGCTGCGCAACAAAGCCTGAGGTAAAACTGAGCGAACGACCGCCGTGCTACTGCGGTCCCGTCGCAAAAACAGAGGCGCCCTCATGCGGAGTTTGGGCTGCTAGCAATGATGTCACCGGACCAGCAAAGGTCATGGGATCAATTGATGGGTCATGCAGCAAACTCAACTGTCAAAAATTAGCCAAGGGATTTTGTAAGACCATCGCCATGTGGCCGCACCGCCTGCCCCCTGGCTTTCAAAAGCCAGCCACCGACAAGCCTTGTTTTTGCGACGAAGTCCTCATCAGTGATGGCAATAAAAATCGTATCGTCTGCGCGGCATGGCAAGAGGGATCAAAAGATCTCATCGAATACCGTTCCGTCAAAAACTGCAGCACCACCAGTTGTGCCAACAAACCTTTTAACATCGCAAAACGACACTGCCAGAGCGGTTTTGTCTCGTTTTATCAAGACCTCGATGAACAGGAAATCGAACCGTGAAGGAAAGGCTCTCATGAACCATGTGACTGCGATTGAAAAAATGATTGATGAAGGCGATATCAACCAGGCCTTCGAATCCCTTGAGCAGTTATTGGCTCTTGGGCCAAACAACATCCAAGCTCTCAAACTTCTCGCAGCACTTTACGTTCACCAAGGCCGATTCGACGAAGAGCAGGACGTATGGCGTCGCATCTACGAAGTCGACGATGAGGACGAAGATGTCGCTGAATACTTTCAGAAGGCTCAAATCGAAGATCGCGAACACTACTACTTCACTGATATTCTGCCGGAGGGCGGCAG
Source organism: Pseudobacteriovorax sp. (assembly GCA_013215145.1). GTDB lineage: Bacteria > Bdellovibrionota_B > Oligoflexia > Oligoflexales > Oligoflexaceae > DT-89. The sequence continues at coordinate 6,203 of JABSRP010000028.1, read as the reverse complement.
ACGATTTATCGCCTACCCCAGATCACTTATTCAGATTTCGTTATTTGGCCTGGCGGGGTGCATCAGTTTTTTGCTGCTAACGCGATTTACGAGTAGCGAGCAAATGACAAACTCGCCGGTTTCCGTCATGGTGGCCTTTGTCGTTCTTGTGATCTCTCCGTGGATTGGCATCATCATCACGTGGTCTCGTTCGCTTCGCGCTGTGAATGTGACCAATAATAGCCTCGAATTTTCAACCCGGTTTAAAACCCATAGTTTTCGCTGGGAAGATATCCAAAAAATTAGTCTAGCTCATTCGAAACACCCCAATGATCAACAGCTTAAGCTTGTCGTCCTACCCAAAGAAGGACAAGCGAATAGCCAACCTGTTGCCATCGATTTTTCTGAGGACAAGTCCTCTATTCGCGCAAGACGTTACCTCATCAGTGAAATCCGATCCCATCAAAAGACTATTGAATATGACGTATTTGAAAACCTTGGACTCAATAAGACCAACTGCATCTCTCTCTAAGCAAATCTAGCTTTTCGCCTCGCACAATTTTTTTTTTGAGCTTCCCTTGACTTCGGAAAAAGGATAATTATCTTGCATTCGAGTTATGACAGCACCTTACTAAAGACAGATGGTCTTGCTGGGTGATTATGGTCATTTTCTGCTATTTGACGTACTAAGACTGAATTCGTGTCGTCTTCGGTGTCAATAATTTTTTTCTTGGAGGCATTTATGAAACTTAGACCTTTACAGGATCGCATCCTAGTTAAGCGTCTCGAAGCGGAGTCCAAAACAGCTAGCGGTATTATCATTCCAGATAATGCAAAAGAGAAGCCTATGGAAGGCCTCGTTGTAGCTGTCGGAAAAGGTAAAGTCTTATCAGACGGTAGCCTATCTAAACCAGATGTTATCGAAGGTGATCGCATCTTATTCAGCAAATATGCTGGATCTGAAGTCAAGCTAGAAAGCGAAGATCACTTAATCCTTAGAGAAGATGATATTCTCGGCGTTCTTTCTTAATGCTTCCCATTTATTGTTTAATTAATTTATAACAGGAATCTAAAAATGACTGCAAAATCGATTAATTTTGGCGAAGATTCGCGCAAAAAAATTCTCAAAGGTGTCGATACTCTAGCTAACGCTGTTAAAGTTACACTTGGACCAAAAGGTCGTAACGTCGTTATCGATCGTTCATTCGGTGCTCCTAACATCACAAAAGATGGCGTTTCCGTAGCGAAGGAAATCGAACTAGAAGACAAGTTCGAAAACATGGGCGCTCAGATGGTTAAAGAAGTTGCCTCAAAAACTTCTGATAATGCTGGTGACGGTACTACTACTGCAACAGTACTTGCTCAAGCTATCTATCGTGAAGGCGCAAAGCTTGTTGCTGCCGCTCACAACCCAATGGAACTAAAAAAAGGTATCGACATTGCGGTTAAAGGCCTTGTTGAAGAGCTAGACAAACTTTCTCGCCCTACTGGAACACGAGAAGAAGTCGCTCAGGTTGGATCTATCTCTGCCAACAACGATGCAGAAATCGGTGAGACTCTAGCCGAAGCTATGGACAAAGTTGGTCGCGACGGTGTGATCACTGTGGACGAAGCAAAAGGTATGGAGACAACTCTAGACTTTACTGAAGGTATGCAATTCGATCGCGGATACCTATCTCCATACTTCGTGACAGATGCTGAGCGCATGGAGTGTATCGCTGAAGATCCATACATCCTGATTCATGAGAGCAAAATCTCAAACATGAAGGATCTACTTCCAGTACTTGAGCAAGTTGCTCAAACCAACCGTCCATTTATCATTGTTGCAGAAGATGTCGATGGCGAAGCCCTCGCAACTCTAGTTGTTAACAGACTTCGCGGAACACTTAAAGTCGCTGCTGTTAAAGCACCTGGCTTCGGTGATCGTCGTAAGGCTATGCTACAAGATATCGCTACCCTAACTGGTGGTACAGTTATCAGCCAAGACGTTGGCCTAAAACTAGAGACCATGACCATCGATCAGCTTGGCGAAGCTAAGCGTGTCACTATCACAAAAGACAACACCACTATCGTTGATGGCCAAGGCACAAAAGCTGACATTGACGCTCGTGTTGGTCAAATTCGTGGCGAAATGGAGCACACCACTTCAGACTACGATAAAGAAAAGCTTCAAGAGCGCCTAGCTAAGCTTGTTGGTGGCGTCGCTGTCATCAAAGTTGGTGCTGCTACAGAAGTTGAGATGAAGGAAAAGAAAGCAAGGGTTGAGGATGCCTTGAACTCAACACGCGCTGCTGTAGAAGACGGCATCGTACCAGGTGGTGGTACTGCTCTTATCCGTTGCCAAGATGTTCTTGATTCATTGACTGTTGAGGGTGAGCAAAAGTTCGGTATCCAAATCGTACGTCGCGCCATCGAAGAGCCTCTTCGTCAAATCGCATTCAACGCAGGTATCGAGCCTGCTGTTGTTGTTGACAAGATCAAGCAAGGCAAAGATGGTTTCGGATTCAACGCTTTGACTGAAGTTTACGAAGACCTCTACAAAGCCGGTGTTATCGATCCTACTAAAGTAACAAAAACGGCTCTTACCAACGCAGCATCTGTTGCTTCATTGCTTCTAACAACAGAAGCTATGATCGCAGATATGCCTGAAAAAGAAGGCGCTGCAGCAGCGGCTCCTGCTGGAATGCCTGGCATGGGCGGCATGGGCGGCATGGGCGGCATGGGCGGTATGATGTAGCATTTCCGCATTAATTACGGACAGTTACGTCACCCCAACCCCCAAGTGGGACGAAAAACCGGGACGGTTTGAAAAAGGCCCTGTTTTTCGGCCCCAAAAAACGCTTCATTTGAAACCCGCTTCGGCGGGTTTTTTGCGTTTTAAAAGGGCTGTCAAAGCCCTTTATTTTCTATTCTGACTCGTGCCAACGGCAAGCATCTCTCAGGCCACTAACGCCCTTAACACGCCGCTGGTTGCCTAAAACATTTTGCCATCTAAAAAAGCTATGGCAAGCGTCCTGGTTGGTCGGACCAATAGTCGCGATGCCCCTCAAGCGGAACGCTCGTTAAGGAGTAGTTTCGTAATTTAGGTCATAGCATGAAGGTGTTTTGGTTAGAAAAAACTGGATGGTTTAAAACGCTCTAAATGATCGGAACAGGAAGTCAGCTTTACCTATGAGCATCTAGGTAAGCGACGTTGGGACTCAGCTCTCGCTTTCTCTCCTGCAATTTGGCTGCCTTTCTTTCAGCTCTGGAAAGCTGCCTTGAACTGGTATTCTCTATGCCATTGGTATGAACATAACGCATCGTCGTCGCCACATCCCTATGACCAGCAATTTTTTGTACCTGTGGAAGCGGAATAGGCGCATCAAGTCCATAACCATTGGCAAGGTTGGTCAAACAGGTGTGGCGCAAGGAGTGAAAGTGAATCACCCTAACACCTGCCTTTTCGCAATAACTGGAGAACTTTTTCACAGCCCAAGCCGAGCTATTAAAAAGTCTGGCTTCGTCGCTAACAGCATGCGCAATGCGCTTTTTTAGTATTTCGCGCATGTCGCCATTCATCTCGACAAAACGATAGTTCTTGCTCTTGGTCGTCTGTTTAACGACCTTTTCCTTCTCGGAATAGGAGCGCCTAACGACGATGACATTTTTTTCAAAGTTGACATCACGTGGCCGCAAGGCTCCAATCTCACCTTTCCGTAATCCAGAGCGTAAGGCGAAAAGAACGATATCGTGAAGTTCCTCTGCTTTGCCGGGGCGCATCTTAAACGGTCGCATACGATATTTTTTCTGACCACTTCTGGTGCTATCCCTGATCGCTACCCTAACGCTTCTAGGTCCTCCTTTCTCAAGCCAACCAAGAAACGCGTCTTCGTCCTCTAGTCGCCAATAATCGTATGGTTGCTCCGGTTGCGCTGGCAATTTGTAGCTTGCAAAGGCATGCTCGGTCGTAATTCGTCGTTCGTAACCAAACTTCGCCACCATGCAAGCGACCGTCAGAATATCCCGCCGGTAGGCTGTAGATAAAAACTCGTCATCATCAAAAAACTCCTCCTTGCGAGCCTTTCTAACTCCGGTAAAAGACCTGGTTCTTCGCTTCGTCGACTTCAACTTCTTCGCCAAAACCTCGATATCATTAATCGTAAGATCCTTAAGATTTAGACTACCGAGGACAGGTAAGATATGAATATTTAGATGCGAAGTATAAGTCACCAGACAGGATTTTTGAGATCTCACGGACTTTTTCAGAGTGCTCGAGCCACATTTTAGCCAAATCTTCAAACGTCCTTACAATTACAGTGGGAGCGTCATTTACTTTTTCGGCAGGGAACCAATAAGCGAGGCTAATCCTTTTCTTAATCGCCCTGACAAGTGCTGCCTTATCGGTGGCTGTTTTTACCACCTTGTTGCGAGACTTGCCCGTCGCATCAGTAAACCGAATACGATAGTTACCGTGGGGAGTACGATAAACTTTAGCTTTGCCGTCAATACTTATTATCATGTTGAATTACCTCGTTGTTTAGCAAGTTCCTTCAACACATCATCCAATAGCCATCTAACACTGCGCCCGAATTTTACTGGTGTAATCATTCGTTTTTTGCGCCATGCCCTAATTGTATGTGGTGAGAGCTTTAGCAATGCTGCTAGTTCCTCACTTGTTAGGTAGGTTTTGCATATTTCGTTGTCAAAGAGCTGAGGCTGAACTTTCGTTTTAGCCTTGTTTAAACCGATTAAATTCATAGCTTCCTTTCCAATGCGAAGCATCTATAAAATGAGGGTAATTAGATTTTGAGAATGAGACTACTTGTCGAACGACACTAAGCCCACGAGACATAGGTACCGTCGTGGGCTAGTTGGTAAGATTGGTTTTTGCTTGGCATCTAAGTATTACATCACATGACTCCTTTTTTTAGTGTTTCTAGATCGAAATCAATTTGAATCTCCTTGACGAGTACCTTCAATATGAAGGCATCAAAGCTAATTCTTTCATTTTTCTTACAGTAATCCTGGTAAATGGCCTTAACATGATCCTCAGGTCGTAATGATTCATCTTTTAATTTGGTCACTACCCGATTTACATCGACAAAATCTAGTACTGCTGTAGCCACATCCTCGAGAGACAATTTTTTGCCAAACTGCTTTTGATTCGCCTGGTCTTGAATCGTTTTAAAGCGCTTGAGGTTGTATAGGGATAGGTGTAATGCTCGTTTCTCCTTTTTATCTAGATTAGATTGGGTTTTTGTAGCTTGGTTTTTTTGAGTCTCATTGATTGTTTTTTTCATACTTTATCCTTTCACTATGTAAACCCCTTAACATCAAGACGAACGGGTTCTAGCTTCGTGGGCACAGGAAGTAAAGGAATTAGAGGGCTGAGTTCTGCAAAAAACAGACCTTTGGAAAATTCATTGGGGTAGAGAATAAAGCTATCAATAGTATCTATTGAAGAGAGTCCGAAACGTGATGCATATTGCCTGAAAATCTAACCATCACCTTTAAATAGCTCCAATAGCAATAACAGTCTCCCGATTTAAAGCGTGTCCTGATAAGGTGGAATCGACTTTGATATCAAACATCTAACTATAAAATTAAGACTTTGAGACTATACGACCTCGAAGACCGTTGGAGGACATTTTAGCTTTTTGCATTAATCCGACCCTGGTACGTTTTGGATGCGCCAAAAACTTATTGATTAACAAGTGTTAGGCTCAACGCTGATGGGCTCACCGGCATTGAGGCTAGGTCCATCTATAGGACACTCTATTTCTTTGGTATCAGTTGGAATTGAGCTTTCTGCCTGCTTGTTTGGTGGACAGGCCATATCCTGCTACCAAAGTCATCATGGATCATTTAAACTTGTCACGCGAAATAAAAGTCGCTAAAAATCGAACACTAGTTGATTCATTTTGAAGCTGAAACTGGTTCTTAAATTGTTAACTTCGATCTTCGCTATATTACATAAAATACTTTATAGGGCTTAATAATTGAATGTATAAGACGATTAAAATATCCCTAAATAACTCGACTGACACGAGAGACCTTCAGTTAATTGGTTTGCACGGGGGACCTGGATTATCGCACAGGTACATGGAAGACTTTCTGCAATTATTTGACCAAGACTATGACGTTTCTATGGTGAGATACCCCAACTGTGCTGTCTCTAAAGAAATCCCACTTCCCTCCGAAAAACTTATATAACTTTTGGAGGACATTCCACATGGCAAAGA
>JABSRP010000027.1 GCA_013215145.1 Pseudobacteriovorax sp. | reverse complement strand
AGAGAGGTTTTTTGCTCCTTATAGCTGTCGCCCTCGTCTAAAATATTTTTATGCGAGTCTCCCTTAAGGTGAGCCAAGCACTCCTTTTCGTATGCGCCTGAGTCAAAGACTTTTTCTGGTTCATTCCATTCGGTCTTAAGCTGCCCAGCAGCATTCATGGCTTGCCAGTGTTTGGTAGCAACGACAGCGAAACCACGAGAGGTTTTCACTACATCTGTAACACCAGGGAGCTTTTTGATAGCATCAGCATTAGAGTTTTTCGGCAGAGCTCCTAAAATCGGCGCGTGAATCATATAAGCATGATGCAAACCCTCAAAGTCTGTATCGACACCATACTTCAAAGATCCATCGACCTTTTCATTGAGATCAACGCGACGGATCCGCTTGCCAACTAATCCCTTACGGATTTTTTTTGGGTCGAATTCAATATCCATTATATCTAGGGTCTGAGCTTCTGGAATAAGATCGGCGTAAGAAATTTTTTTGCCTTTTACAAGTACGTGCCCGGCGCTGGTTTTCAGGGAGCTAACAGGGACCTGGTATTTTTTGGCTGCGGCCCGTAGGAATAAATCGCGAATCGATGCCCCAAGATTAAGCATAGCTTCAAACTCAGTATGCATGGAGGAGCTTCCGCCCGTGGTTTGCAACTGGTACTCTTTATGCTTATATAGCCTGTCGGCCGGGGCTTGAACCATCGTAACTTTGCCAATGGGATAGTCCATGGACTCACATAGCAACATAGAGAGTCCGGTACCGGTACCTTGCCCCATCTCAGTTCTTGGACAGACAAATTCGAGTTTCCCACTGCTATCGATGGTTACCCAAGCATTGGAAAAAGCCTTAGAGCCTTGCTTTCGTTTTTGATCACCTGTTGTGGTGCAAGCAGGCAGGACCACAGCGAAAGTCATGGAAGCCACAGTAGCAACGGATGACTTTACGATAAAATCTCTTCTACTAAGGTCTTTTGGGTCGTCATGGAGTTTCATATCGTCTTCCTTACTTTGACTCGTTTTTTGCAATTTGAATGGCCTTTTTTATCCTTTGATAGGTACCGCACCGACAGATATTTCCACTCATGGCAGATTCTATATCTTTTTCTGAAGGATTAGCATTGGCTTGCAGTAAGCTAATGGCTGACATCATCTGTCCGGGCTGACAGTAACCGCATTGAGGGACATTGGCCTGCTTCCAGGCCTCTTGCACGGCTGCCCCTTTGGGCACTGTTGAGGCCCCTTCGATGGTCGTAATAGACTGCCCCTCAGCAGCCACAAGAGGCGTGACGCAGGATCGGATTGCCTGGCCATTCAGAAGCACAGTACAAGCTCCACAGAGACCTCGCCCGCAACCGAACTTTGGACCGGTATATTTCAGCTCTTCGCGAAGCGTCCAGAGGATAGGCGTGCCGGTGGGGACATCGATGTTAACAGTTTTTTGATTCACTTTAAGTTTTGCCATAGCTTCCTCATCTAACCAGGTTTTAAGTTCCGTCCAAAACCCCGCGGCATTGCGCCTAGTTTGGGTATGTCAGCTTCCTAAATGCACCCTAACATGTTATGATGATTCATCTTGTGATACCAGTGAATTATAACAATCCGATGTTAAGTCAAGCTGTCAGGCGATACCTGGCCGCAGAAGCCATAGACTTGGGCAGGAAAACTTGTGCCGAAAACCAAGACTCTGAGATATTAACCAAATCGTTATATACGCCCTTTGCTAATTCACTATGATTGAGGATAACAGTGAAACCCAAGCTCTATGCGATTGATTATGGAACCTCTAACTCCCTTCTTCACGGAGCCAATGCGAAGGAAACCAGCCCAGCGCATATAGACCCTGCAAGCACGTCGCCAAATATCTTGAAGAGTATGATTTATTGTCAGTCTTCTGGAGATTGGAGCTTTGGTGAAGAGGCGGTCGAGCGCTACATCAACCAACCAACCCAAGGCCGCATCTTTAAAAGTCTCAAGCGATTCCTCCCCGATGCCTCATTCGAAGGGACACGAGTGTTCCATCAACACTTATCCCTTCAAGACATGATTGCAAAGCAACTTAGGATTATGAGAGAAAGAGCCAACGAGTACTTTGATGCGGATGTCACCCAGAGCATTATGGGGTGCCCCGCACTTTTTTCTAGCGACCCTGCCTCCCATGAGCTAGCTCTAAAACGGCTAGAGGCTGCAGCAATATCGGCAGGTTTTAAGTATATTCAGTTTTGTCCCGAGCCGATTGCGGCGGCCTATAAGTTTCGCCACACCTTAACTGAGGAGCATGTAGTTCTGATCGCAGACTTTGGGGGCGGCACGTCGGACTTCACTATCATCAAAATGGATCGGCATGGATTCAAGCAAGAAGACATCCTTTCCCTCGGTGGTGTTTCTCTGGCTGGAGATAGATTTGACTCCGATATCATGGAGCACATTATCAGTCCCCATCTTGGATCAAGGATAACCTATAAGCGTCCAATGGGTAGCAACACGTTAGGCTTTCCAAAAGGCCTAATCAAAAAAATGTCTAGCCCAGCCGATATCGTATTCCTTAATAATAACAGTATCCGCGAATTCCTAAAGGATGCAAAACGCTATATTACCAACGAAAATGACATCATAAAACTAGAGAATCTAAGCCTGATCATTCAGGACTTTCTAGGCTATGATATTTTTCGTTCCATCGAATCTAGCAAGGTCCAGTTATCAAGTCATCAGGTGTCAGATTTCAGTTACGAATACCCCTCAATATCCATCCAAGAATCCATCACTCGCGAAGGATTTGAAACAGCATCGTCAGCGAGTACGAAAAAAATTCTCGATTGCCTCGACAGAGTTATCGTTGACGCAGGACTGGAGTCAAGCGACATTGATATCGTTTGCCTAACAGGTGGAACAGCAAATATTCCAGCAATAAAATCCGGACTGTTATCGCGCTTTGGTGATAAAATAAAACTGAGCGATCAATTTCAGTCGGTGGTACAGGGTTTGGCAGACCATGCTCAATCCCTCGACACATTTTAATCGTAAGGTGACCAAACATGTCCAAAAACCAAGAATTACTTTTGGCAATGGAAAACCCGAAAAAAGATCTTCAGGAACTACTTTCCGATAACGTAACGGTCTTTCATCCTGAATGGGGGAAACTAACAGGCGTTGACAGTATTATTTCTCGACTGAAACAAGATTTAGAAACAACCTATGACAAGACTTGCGTTATCTCTGATGTGGAAACAAAAACAAGCATTTTTGTCGAGACTAGTATTATCAAGACCCAGCGTAGTCAGTCTATCGCTGCACCCTGCGCTATTGTCGGCCAGTTATCAGCTTCGGAACCAAAATTGATTGAGAGGCTCGCATTTTACTACAGCATGTTTCCCTTCTCAGGTCGTTCGCGGCTTAGACATAGTTTTTTATCGCCAGTCTCGTGCGATACCATACCTGGCGTAACTGGTGTTTACCAAGACTGTCTAGCCCGTGGAGATAAAGATGGTATAGTGGCAACATTTGCTGAGAACGGATATTTCCGTCCTCCAAGCGGGAACCATTATCAATACAGCGGCAAAGAAAAACTAAAGGAAAATTTTGCCAGCTTTTTTGCCCATGGTGGTGGTATCACTCTTGAAAAGTGCCATGTGATTCAGCAAAACGAGCTATGCGGCATCGAATTTAATGTTACACAGGTTGGCAGCAAACCAGTGCCCCATCAAGCCGGCTTCGGCATTTATGAATCGAATAAAGCCGGTGACCAACTCGTCGGCGTCCGCATCTATGATGATTTTATCTTTCCAGAAACTTAAACGTTCGCATATCTGCAACAAAAATTTAGCGATTTAGTTAACTATATTCGCAGATTAAAAGAAACCAACCATTGCATTGCTAGTTGAATTCTTCCACAAAGTTTGCTACCCTAAATGCTTGTTGTATGTTGCTACCTGAATCACTGAGGTTGTCTATGCCTGATCCTGTACTTAAGTCGTTACCAGCGTTCGTAACCAAAGAACCTCGTCATTTTTCTGAGCAGCTGATGCAAAATTCCATCAGCATTAAAGACCAAGGGATCTGGCTCACCGTCGGCCAGGCAGCACAGACCATCGCACCCGACCACAGCCGTGCCTTTGGAGGCAATCTCAGGCAACCTAGTTTTCGCCGACTCGTTAAGGCGGCAGTGGCGCATACACTTGGCGCCGGTCAGTTCACTTTGGATCTCGCCATGTCCGCTAGCAAGCAGCACTTTGAAGGTTTTGTTGAAGGACAAGAGCTCGACCCTGAGCAGTTAGCCATCCTTCAAAATACCGTATCGGAAATAGAATTTCGAACCCATCCACAGGCAGAGTCACAATTTTGCCACCTGACGATTGGCAACGTAAAGATGCTTTATGAAACTCAAGCGGTTTTGCAAGCGATTCCTCCAACTATGAGAAGCTATATTCTCTGGCAATTAGGTCATGGTGATCTTCAGCAGATAACCATGTTCAACGGCCGCCCCATTCCAACCACCCATGCCCGCGTGGAGGGTCTGTCGTCGGCCATCAGAGACTTTGCCGAATACATCTCACTACCCATAGCAGATGCCATGATAGCTTGGCAAACAGGACAGCGAACCAAACAGGATTCCATGCAAGACGAAACGATGGATGTCTTTGAAGAAAAACAAAGAGCCATCCGGGAATACTTTGCTACAGCCACTCAAGACTTACTAAACCTCAACGAACCCTATAAACAGCGATGTGTTGGGATCGTACTCTCTGGAGGAGGCGCGAAGGATCCGATGGTTGTGGACTGCTTGCGTGACGAAGTGGAGAGCGGTGGACACTACAAGCTGTTCTCGGTGACAGATCTACCTCAGGCAGCGGAAACTTGCTCCGATCCAGTGATGACCTGCGTCCAAGGACTATTAAAGTCCTCTCAACTTGCATTAGATATTGGAAATTCGTCTCTAAAAACGGGCTATACCCAGCCTAATCAATCAACAACTGTCGGCGTATTCCCTTCCCCACGGCAGGAATACAGCTATCAAAATTCACAGCAAACCACGTAGAAGTCACTTATGACCGAGACCCATTTAATCATCCGCATCCCCAACGAGAAACGATTTCACGAGCTCATTGAAGTCTTGACGGAGACTGATGCGGGGCGGTTACCCTTCACACTGCCCTATCTCGTTGACTGGGCAGGTGGTGCACGCTGTGCATCCGATCATGCAGCCCTACTGATGCAAGCCGGACTCGACCACCTAAAACAAAAGTTTCCAAAAGCTAAGAGCCCCGAACTACCACATATCGCAGCGACTGCTCCCTCAGTGGCAATACCTGAGCTACCTCAAAGTATCGAACGTCAAGTGACAAGCTCTCCTCCCGAAAAAAAACCGAGGGAGCCCACAAAAGCTGCTGAAACAGAGCCGAAGCCCATCACAAAACCTAAGATTCCAGAACCGACTCCACCCAAACCCAAGGTGGACTTTGATATTTCGTTGTTTCAGTAGAGTCAGAGACTATGGACGATCTTTACTCGCAATGGCAAAGGAATGACCAGACGGATTCCGCACGAACAAAAAACATGTTGGAAACTCACTGGATATTTGTAGAGAAAGAAGACCACAAGGGCATGGCAAAACTTGTGAGTGTTCAAAGCAAGAAAGATCACGCAGAGAAATGGATCCAATCCCAGACAGTGCGAACTCACGAAGAAAAAACCAATGGTTTTAGCATGAGCGTATCTGCCTCTTACCATAAAGATCGAGAATTTGACCGAAATTACTATGGCTCGATCTATCGGATGATTTCAACTCAAGATGCAATTACATTCTACGGTTGGGACAGGGTTAGGGAACTCATAAGTCTTCGCCAAGACTCTCTGCACTGATGTGACGTTCGGGGCGCAGGTCAAAATCTGTGTTTCGACCTTGACGTCTTGTCGATATCAGTCCGAGCACATAATCGAAGCTTGGATCAATTGCTTCAACTCCCCACCATTATCAAAGTACTCAAAAGGATCGGTGTGATGATCACCATGGTCCCATCCCGGCATTTTTCGAATATACATACCCTTGATGCGATCGGGGTATTCCTTCGCAATTTGCCTATAAATCGAACGATCGTGCTGCCCACTATCACCAATAAGCATAACATCTGTGGTTTTACTAAAGTCTAAAATATTTCTGATTTTGATGAGCTTATGCTGATGCTTCTGCCTACTGATAAGCTTATTCTGAAATATCCCCAAAGCTTGCATCAAAAATAGCCCCCTGGGAAAGCCTTTCAAATTAAGCAATTCCGAAAGATAGCCAAAAAGACTCCAGCTAGAGCTAGTCACATAACAAAACACCGGGGCTGTTTGCTCACAGGCCTTTGATCGTTGCCCTCTCAACCACTGATAACAATCCACCATACCAGAGACGGCGGAGCGCGATTCTAAACTGGTCACAAACGCAGACTTCAAGGAGTGAAACATACTAGTAGCGCCAGACTCAATGATGGTATCGTCGACATCACTGATGACAATAAAAGGCGTCTCTTCGGAAACGATGTAGCGATCTTGCGCATGAAACAGAGTCGGATAATCCGCAATGAAGCCCCGATCGACCATAGAGGAAAAGTCCTCAGCTTCTTCTGTCCAAAAGGAAAAGTAGCCATTAGCATCTGACCAAGCCGTCTTAGCTTTGCCGTTTGGGTCAGGTAGGGATATGGCTATATTGGATTCCCGTGCACGAGCAAATCGGCTAAGCATAGCTAACGGCGCGAGCAGTTTATGAGATCCATTCCTAGTAAATCCTGGCAGGCTCTCGTGAATGCGACCGACGATAAAACTCCCACCCAAACCTTGAAACAAACCATAGACGATAAGTTCGGGAGCCCGATGTACGGAAAACACCTTTTTAAATGCCCGATGACATCCGGCAAACATGGTATCCGCCAAACCAGGAGATTTCCAGGGAGGTCTAGACATAAGGCCGGACTTCGGCTTTAGATTCGAGATAGATGATTGGTACATATTCATATATCCACAATTTTAGATCTAAAAGATCACTTGTCAATGGTATTTGATGGGATCGTAAGACACCTAAACAAATCAGACAAAATCATAATAAGGGACTCCCGCTCAATCGTGACGATCTAGCGCAAGCCCCATTCTATAACGAGAATTTTATTCCTCTGCAACAACTGTCAAATCGACATCGGGGGCCGTAGGGGAAGTCCAGGCACTTTGGTAGGTCGTTAAGCTGTCGAGCCCTGCCGTCAAAGGCCCTGACACCGTCTTTGTAAACCCGTCATTTTCACCAGTAAAACTCTGTCCCGAGGCGGCATCACAGGTGCTCGTAGGAGCAAACGAGGTTTTCGAGGCGCTTAAATTCCAGGTTCCTGTGTCCAAACCCAAACTCAGACTTTGACTCTGAACATAGGTCGAATACTGAATACCGGGATTGACCGGCAAACAAGAAAACCCCTGAATGGTATAAAAGTCGTCAGAGCCAACAGGAGTTTGATCCGTCCGATGGCCAAAGTAGGCCGTTCCAGTCCCATCGGTGGCGGTCTCTGCATTGAAAACTAGGAGAGTCGCTGTTTTCCAAACAAAGGCAATCTTACCGAAACCATTACTATCCACATCGGCTAGAATCTCAGCCCAGCCTTGTCCACTCTGGAAAAAACTTTCATCCAACTCTTGGCTGGTCTCGTCGAACACGGTCTCAGTGTCGCCAGCAAGCTGAACCTGCTTGTACCGATAGCGCAAACCTTCTGCCGAGTACTCATACAGCAAAGAGATTCCTGCATCGCGATCATCCTCAAACTCCTCGATACGAAATTGGATCACACCAGCATAATCAGTGAGGTCCGCATCGGCAATCACCTGGCGGACAGATAGACTGTAATCTTTGGTTAAGGATCGAGGGACATCTGTGAGACTACCAGCAATTGTGGTAGAGAAAATCGGCAAGCCATCGGCGTTATCGCCCAAATAAGAAAAACTCGCTGATGTGAAGCTATAATCATCAGCGGTTGCTGTGCTTGCCAGCAGATCTGATAAGTCTACCGGGGTTCCTACTTCTGTAGGAAGCTCTACGGCGTTGATGCGAGCCAGACAGGAAACAAAGGCCACAAAGCCAATGGCTGTGCGACCATAGCTACCAGCGTTGGTCATAAGATTATTCGCCACCCGGCTAGAGCAGGCCTCACCGCTACTAGCCTCGACCTCAGCATAATCCCACCAAATACCTGCGTCTCCATTACCTATAGTGGCATCCCCTGAAATCGCTGGTCCAAAGCAGGTCGCATGACCGATGTTTCCCTGAGCCAAATTGAATTCACTCGGGATCGCAGCGGCGCAACCTTCAGCGTCTGTAGCCTCTAGGGTACTTTTAAGAGCAGCAAGGATGGTTAGGTGATCGTTTTTTTCACTAGAAGGCGGATCTTGTATCAGGCCGGGAACATTTAGCTGACCTTGGACCACTTCGATGGCCTCTGGGCTCTGCTCGGCCGTAACCGAAGCTAACGCGACATCTTGAGGAACCAGTGCTTCCACGGCATCGGTGGAGATTTGCAAGGTTCCAAAACTACCTGTCTCTCCTGGACTAGCTCCGCCAACTGCTCCATCTGTCGCCACCCCATCATCGGAATCTCCACCGCAGCTGATCGTTGTCACAAACGCGGCCAAAGCTATCATTTTCTTCATATATTTACCCAACCTAACTCGCATGACTAACTGATAACGAGTGCGATCGGTTTGGTGACATCAAAGTTAAACTTTAATTTTCCCATTCCTCATAATAGGGGAATTAATACAATGATTTCGAATATGAATCAAAAGTTACCAGGGAAGTTTTTCTCCATTCCAACTGTAAAACTCCCCCCCATCGGTGATGGCGCGGCCTTGAATCACAGAAAGGATATTGGTGGCCGCTTCAATCGGCTCGTGCAGCTGGAGTTTTGTCGATTTTGAGATAAATGGCTTGGATAGCTCGGTTTTTGTTGTGCCTGGATGGATTGACAACACAATAGTTTTGCAGCCACGTCGCGTCAGCTCTATAGAAATATTTTTGAGAAACATATTTAAAGCGCTCTTTGAAGCCCTGTAGCCATACCATCCGCCCAGGCTGTTGTCCGTGATGCTTCCCACTTTTGCCGAAAGACTGACAAAACACGAAAGATCTTTATGGCGAAATAAACCTAAAAAATGCTTGGCAAGTAAAGGGGTGACGATAGCGTTCACGAGAAAGTACTTTTGCAAATGCTCGACATCTATATCCTTCAAGCTTTTTTCCGGCCCACGCTGATCGTCATGGAGGTAACCCACTGAATTGATTAATAAGTGGAGCCGTTTGTCTTGCTTACCTACCAAACTCGCAAGCTCCGCGACATCCGTCTCATCGCAAGGGTCTGCTTGCTGCAGAACCAGACGCTCCACATAGCGCTCCTTTAGGTCAAATAAGCCCTGAGCCCGATTAGGGTCACGATAGGTTCCTACAATCGTTAATCTAGGTTGAGATGCTAGTAGCTTCTCTACTAGCCCAAGCCCAATACCTTGTCCCGCGCCCACCACAACTGCTAAATCGCTAGTCTCGAGCAAAAAATTCGTCATAACAATCTCCCTAGAGGAACTATCAGAACCAGTGAGCGTAACGACCATAGAATGGTTCGTGGCCAATTTGTCTCAACCAAACGTCTGATAAGCTCGGTATTTTTACCGCTTAATAACCGAGCATGAATCGGCATACTAAATAGACCAGTACTGAGCCAAATCAACAGCACTCCAATGGAATTGATCACATTCCAAAGAGACCAAGGCTCAGCTAATAAAAACCACAGGCCAATGGCCGTCATTAATTCCACAATCATGACCGGCATCACAATCCATGAGATTCTACTAGCATGAAAGGTTTCAAATTCCGTGAAGCGGGTGCTATCTATAAAAGCAAAGCTAGGATAATGTACCAGCTGGATCGTCCAGATTAATCCAGTCATGAAAACACAGCAGATGATATGGATGACAAGTACCGATTGATACGTTAGCATGGACGTCTCCTTGGCACTAAAACGCCTATTTGACTTATATAAGCTTGGATATCTGATCCGGTGCCTTACACGGAAGCCGGATGAGTCGATCAACCCGTATCTAAAGGAAACCACTATCCATAACTATAGACTATAAGAAAGCCTCAAGGTTATGCGCGAATAAAATTGCGGCGACTGCACCTTATCCAGTGAAGCAAAATGGGGGGCAGCAATATTGAACACAAAAACCCAACACACAGCGAGGATACCGTCTATGAACTACACCACAGGCATCATACTTCTTTTCATGACGTTGAGCGAAAGCCTAAGTTTTGCTCAGCAAAAACTCCTACCATCACTTCCGATTCCGATCAGCAATAATGCTGTGGCCTCCAGCGGGACGAACAAACCAACTCTGTTCTCTTTTCATGGCTTATTACAGGGAAAAACTCACAAAGATGTCACCAATAGAGCCTTTGCCTTGGAGTACGGAGCGAGTGCCTGGCAAGAGTTACCACCAGTGCCGGGCCCTGGACGACTCGCTTCTGTTGCTGCCACTGTAAAAAACCAAGTTTATATTTTTGGAGGTTATACCGTAGCTAAAGATGGCTCTGAAGTTTCCACCCCAGAAGTCTATGTCTATGATCAGAG
Organism: Pseudobacteriovorax sp.; assembly: GCA_013215145.1. GTDB lineage: Bacteria > Bdellovibrionota_B > Oligoflexia > Oligoflexales > Oligoflexaceae > DT-89. Next base: position 111,482 of record JABSRP010000027.1, on the reverse strand, counting down.
GGCAAAAAGCTATCGCCTTGAAACTAAAATCCCCACTCCCGTAGACGACTCGGTGGCACTCACTTACCTTGATCGCTATATCTACCTAGTTTCCGGCTGGCATGATAAGGGCAATGTAACCCTCGTTCAGATTTACGATAGTCAAAAAAAGACCTGGAGCAAAGGAACAGCTTATCCTGGCCTAGGCGTATTCGGCCACAGTGCAGGCATAGTAGGCCATCAAATGCTAGTCTGTGACGGAGTCATCGTCGCAGGCATCAAAAACAAAAAACGACAATTTGCCATTCATGACGCCTGTTACCTGGGGGAGATTGATAAAAAAAACCCAAACAATATTTCCTGGCAGAAAGTCGCCAAGCATCCAGGTCTGCCTCGTTATCGCAGTGCATCAGTCGGTTTCGTGAGCAAGGGAGAGTCCTATGTCGCCTTCGTGGGCGGCTCGACCAATCCCTACAATTATAATGGTATTGGATATAATGGAGTCTTATCGTCTCCACTCACAAACCACATAGTCTTCGATTTCAGGCGCAAATCTTGGTCTCTTGTGTCTCCTATCCGTTTGGCTACAATGGATCATCGAGGATTATTACCTTATGGCGATAAGTTTATTACTATCGGCGGCATGATCGCTGGAGCCACGGTAACGGACAAAATTGTTAGCTTGCCTGCTGCTCAGCTACTCGCCAAGTAAGAGGACTCATAGATCAGTGGAACCCTTTAAAAACCGATATAATCAGGCCTCAATCGCCGAACTTTCCAAGGCACTCGAATCCTCCACAAAGAATTTTGATGCGGCCAGGTTTCTTGATCTGGCTTTGCGACAACTCCATACCCTGGAGATGAAGGAGCGAGTCAACCAAATTACCGAAGCTTTGCATGCAGCCCTGGACTCAAGCTACCAAGTAAGCCTTGAGGCTTTAGTAGCCGTGATAAAGTCTTCCACTAACCCTGAAGGACTCACTGGCTTTATCCTATGGCCTATCGCCAACTACATTGAAGTCTATGGCCGAAACTCTCGTCATTTGTCCTTTCAGGGAATCTTCCTAGTAACCAAGCAGTTTACCGGTGAATTTGCCATTCGTCCTTTTATAGAAGACGATCCCGAAGATACCATGAAAACGCTCCTTGAATGGTCTCTCGATCCCTGTGAGCACGTCAGGAGGCTCTCGAGTGAGGGAGCAAGACCAAACCTTCCTTGGGGAAAAAAGGTACGCTGGCTCAATCAGAACCCTGATCGACTCATAGCCATACTTGAAAGACTCCGCCACGACTCATCTCTTTATGTCCGAAAAAGTGTCGCTAACCACTTAAATGACATTAGTAGAATAGACCCCAGCTTACTGATAAAAACCTTACGGGCATGGGACAAAGATCCAGGGATCCACGGGCTTTGGATCAAACGCCATGCTCTAAGGTCTCTTCTCAAACAGGGACATTGCGATGCCCTAAGTCTCATGGGCTTCGCATCAGAAACCCAAATCAGTATTCATGACTTAAATTTGAGCAGCCATCAGGTCCCAATTGGTGGTGAGTTAGAGTTAAGCTTTGCCTTAAAAAACGAAGGCTCTCAAGCCGCAAATTTAATGGTGGACTATATTATTGGCTTCAGAAAAGCCAACGGCTCCCTTTCTGACAAAGTTTTCAAATTAAAGACCGTACAGCTCAAAGCAAATACACTGGTCAGGATAAGAAAAAAAATTAGTCTCAAACCAGTCACGACTCGAACCCTCTATGCAGGAATCCATGAAGTCAAGATACAGGTCAATGGTAAGGTAAAGGCTCAAGTGGATTTTTTGTTAACAGGATCCCAGTCCAGCAAAGACTAGGCGATACCAGAGGTGATGGTAGGAAGGTATCCCTGGAATTCAGTCGTCAACTCCTATGGGCCAGTAAGTCACTCGGCAATATCTGGAATCTCTTTTTAAAGGCAATAGAAAATGCTGAAAGGTCTTGATACCCGACTCTCGCAGCGACGGATGATGCGGTTTCTGTCCCGGTAGAAAGAAGGCGGAAGGCCAACAACAGACGTTGCTCTTGAACGTATTTCATCGGCCCCATCCCAAAGCGACGATTAAATTTACGAGTGGCGGTGGCTTTACTGCAATCCAGCACTTCAGCAATATCACTTACTGTCAGTTCCTCAGCCAGTCGGCTTTGAATCAGATTAAGAACCGCTTTCATATCTTCCTGAGAATCCACTAGAGACGCTGGGGATCCAGAGCTTCGTTTTTCCACAAAATTGACTGCATAATAGACTTCCTTCAGGATCTCTGGAAACAAAAACTCGACAGCGGCACCGGATTGTCGTCCACAAATGATGGTTTCAAAAAGTAGCCGATGAACGACCTCGGAAATCCAAACGGTTTTTACCACCTGAGTAATGGTTTCAAAAATCGATTCTAACCTTGATATCGGTAGACTAAATCTCTTATGACAAATCTCAAAACAATACTCTTGAAAACAGAGTACCGTCTGCTGATGTTGCGAGAAGGGAACCGACTTACTCACCTTTAAGCCTGCCGGGACCACCAAAATCGCGCTCGATTTCAATGGCCGATACCCATCGTTTTTTACGAGGAGGCCATCGTGGGTGCACAAATGCAGGCTTGGCAATGGATACGAGTGCTCAGAATCTGTCTCCCCCATACTACTCCACTGCTCGATTAATCCATATTTGCTATTAATCTGAATTTTGTTCAAAGCCGCCTCTCTTTTGCATCAACTGCAATAATTCTTGAGTCTAAAGACCTAACCCAAAGATTATGGCCTAAGATAGGGTTTTATCCTCTAGACTGTATCACTTAGGGTAAAGACTCATGACAAATCAATCGAATAATTCTATAGCTAAAACAGATAGACGAAAACTTATTGCAAGCGGATTATTTGCCCCGCTCGCTCTTTCGCATTGGAAGGAAGCCAAAGCCATGGAACGAATATCTAAACAAACTGTATTAATTACTGGAGCGGGAAGCGGCTTTGGGTTTGCGATGGCTGAGGCATTCGCACGACAAAACTTTAAAGTCATCGCGAGTTTACGGGATTCAGAAAGCCGGAACCGATGGAAAAGAGATAACCTACAAAACCTAAGGAACCAGGGCCTAGATGTCGACATTGAAGAGTTAGACGTCACTAAGGCATCGGATCGGCGACGGGTCATAAACAAAATATCATCTTCCTACGGCCGCCTTGATGTGTTGATTAATAACGCCGGCATGATCGCCTTCACTCCGGTAGAAACAGCAACACAGACGATGTGGCAAACCATAATGGACACCAACCTTCACGGCCCCATGGCATTGGCTGGTGACGCCCTGCCACTGATGAGACGTCAAGGCAGTGGGTTAATCATCCAGGTAAGCTCACGCGTAGGGCGGGTCACGATTCCTGGTCTTGGGCTATATGCAACCAGTAAGTTTGCCTTTGAGTGCGCTTCGGAAACGGCTCATTACGAAGCCAGTCGCTACGGTGTTGACTTTGCGATCATACAGCCGAGCGCTTTTCGAACTGACGTGAACCGTAATGCGGTGGAGTATTACCGCTCTACTAGCAAAAGCGATATGCAAAACAACAAATCCGAGGGGTTTGACTATAATCGAGAGTTTCTTGACCAGCTGGAAAGAAACTTTTCCGGAACACCCACTAGAGACCCAAGGGAAGTTTCGGACTTGGCAGTAAGGATCGCAAACACTCCACGAGACCAAAGACGCCTGCGCTATCCTGTGGGTGATTTTTCCGAACTGGGTGATGTTGCCGAAATCAATGATAGCCTAGCAGGGTATCAAAGAAATGCATTGAATAGCTCCGGCTTTGGTAGCTGGTTTCGGTCTTAGAGAGATATAAGTAGTGATAAGTTAAGGGGGTCGATGGCCTTATTCAGGCGTCAGCCCTAGTTACGTCGGCTCTAGACTGGTGTTGCGATTGGAGCAACCAAGCTAGCCGCACCCGACTGATCACAGTATAAAACAATATCCCCGACCAAACAGGAAGCCATAGCCAGAGATACTCTGGAAACACGAGAAAAACGCTATAGGCTATGCCCGTCTCTCCTGCTTCCGCTAATCCCGCACCTAAACGCAGGCCTCGATTGTCTTTTTGATCTACAGATAGACTTGCCTCAAGACTACCCAAGGCTAATGCCGACGTGATGCAAAGGATATAGGCAAACAAAATAAAGAGCCAGTACCAGGCGAAGTCTGGATAGGCTGCAAAAAAACCTACGATCATAATTCCATAAGCGAACATATCGCAAACGATATCCAAAAAGGCTCCATAAGGACTCTCCTGACCGGTTTCCCTGGCAAGGATCCCATCCGTACCATCTAGGATCCGACTTAACCACCAGACAATCACCGCCAAGACATTCCAAGAAACAGCCACGGCTAACGCTGCCAAGCAGGCACCTAGCATTCCCAGAAAGGTGATGCGATTAGGAGTCAGTGCCCATCGGATATAGAGAGCTATCAGTTGCTTGCTATAGACAGGTAAAACGCGGCGAAAAGACTCGTCAATCAACGCAGCCATCCTTTTATCGTCTAACTAAGCCACCACGTCTGTTTTCTTCAACACAGGAATCGAGCTTAGCAGGTTATTGTAGTTGCTCGGCAAGGCCCCATGGTAAAAGTAAATCCTATTGAGACAACTATTACCTTGAGAACTATCAGCAGGGACGATCCCATCATAGTCGACTTGAGAGGAATTATCACTCTCATCATTGGTCTTGTGAAACGTATCATTGAGAACAAATGGCGTCTTTTCTGTAATATGAGCTACGATTTTTTTATGAAGCGCCATAGCTTTGTCGAGAACCGGGGACTCTTGTTCGCATATCAACGTTTCCAAATAAACGCGGGCCCTCTTTAGCTTCTTAGTCCGGCTATAAGCCAGAGCCAAATTGTATCGCAGGTATGAACGGCTTTCCGACATCCCTTTTGGGAGAGCCGACAAAGCTTTCTTGTAGGTTGCAATGGCTTCAGGATATTTTTTTCTGCGAACCGCTTGGATGGCTTTGTTATTCCAGTAAGAAATGAGGCTCTCAGACCCTCGCGTGTCTTCAGTCAAAGATTCGACTGTTTCAGGATTCATTCCTTCTTTTACCAGCTCAATACTGGCTTCTTTAACCAAAACGGAATTGCCATCGATAGCCTTAGCTGCACGCAAACAGGTTTGCGCTCCGTCGCTCTGATTCATACTGTCGAATATCTTTGCCATCAAACAAAGCCTCTCAACCGACAGCGGCGAGCGCGCCTTCGCCTTTGCTAGATATCCCAAGGCCTCTTTGTAGTTGTGTAGATCGAGACAAATCTTCCCAAGTAGATGACAGACATAAAGGGTATTTCCCCCTTGTGACTCAGCTTGCTTTGCTAATTGATAGGCTTCCTCAGTATGACCAGAGAGATATTTGATTTCGACCAAGACTCCCAGCTTTAATTCATCGGTGCATTCAGGCAGCTGCTGTAAGACATCTGCAAGCTGCTCCGCCTCCCGAAGTTTTTGCCCCCTCACCATAAGGCGGAACTTTCTGAGTATGGTAGTAAACTCCGAGGGGAATCGCTCTTGAATAACAGCATTTAAGATGGCAACTAAAGCAGTCCGATCATCAATGGGCTTAGCAATCACATCAGAGACCCCGAATTCTTCCAGCAATACGTCATCCTCACCTTTGACCAAGGCCGAGACAATAAGGACTGGAGTCGCATGCAAACCAGCGGCTCGGATTCTTTGAATGATACACGAGCCGACGATATGAGGCTGTTTCCATTCCGTTAAAATCAGCTGGGTATCGATATTTTTTAGCAGGTACTGCAGAGCTTCGTCTTGGTTCTGAAAGAACTGTATCGTTTGAACTCCCAGAGCCTCCAGCAGCGGTCTAATCTGATTTTGACTTGCCAGATCACTATCGATGACGACGCATGAGTTGATGGGTAGCTTGCGATCCTGAGCAGAGAGTTCCCGCCCCATGTGGGTATTCACAATTTCGGCAAAATAATCGAGGCTTTCGGCACCGTGACCTGAGGCTTTATGCAGAGCGAAACTCCCCTCATCCTTGCGACCAGCTAGAAAGTATCCTTCAGCCAGCATAACGTAGTATGTAGGATTATTCGGAAACTGAGCAATCAAACTCTCAGCAGTCACTATCAGCTCATCATAGTTTTCGACGGCTATCAGATGCCTTTTGTACCAAAAAGCGGAAACTAAGGTGTCATCACAATGAGTTTCCAGTTGTTGAATCAAGAATTCAAGCCCTTCTGTGATATGGTTGACCGAGTGCACGGATTCATGACTGGAAAACATACCGAGACTCATCATGAAGGGAACATAGCTATTTTGTGATTCATCGAAGAAAAATGAAGCCAATGGTCTGGAGCTGTATTCAAGTTCGAGGCACATGCGTAATATGTGCCCACCAGTAAACTCATCCTCATCGTCAAGATAGGAAAAGATCCATGAGGTAGGTTCCAGGTTCCACAACTCAAGCAGATCATTCACGCGATGAACGTACTTGATATTGGAGAAACCTTGACTGACTAAAGCTTCGCCCAAAGTATTTTTGAGACGCTCCGATTGATCGTATATGAGGACTCGCTTTTTTCGATCTAATTGATAGTTTCCCACGATTACTCAGCCTTTTTTAAGTCATCAACAACGGCAAGATTGTAGGCAATTGCCTTAACTAATACGACCGGTTTGAAGGGACGGCTAGTGTAACCATCCATATAGGTAATTGGCTTATCGCCTATGTACCAGAGCACATCTGAATCGGCGATATTCTTTACTCTGAGTTGATGGGCAAACCACTGAGCGCCACCTCTCTGAATATCGTTGCAAAACACGATCACGCGACAGCGGAGTTTTCTTTGTTGCTTCAGCGCTTCGTGACCATCACGCTCGCAGTAAACCGTGGCACCACAGTTGGTAAACACCCGGGTTAAGGCACGCCGAATGGCGTCATCTTTCGCCACAACCAATACATCTTGAGACTCGAAGGGTTTTTTATCAGCCATGAGCCCTCATCTCGCTAGTGGTAAAATACCATTAACATCAGCAAGTAGCTGGCGGATATCCTCCAGCAGAACACTGGGCTTCACTGGCTTGCTACGAAACCCGTTGGCTCCAAGCTCGAGGACCCTTTGTGCGATCCCTTCCTCTTGCAAACCCGACACAACTAGAATCGGCAGATCGATGCCCTCATCTCTCACATGTTCTAGGAATTCAAATCCATCCATATTAGGCATACTGAGATCGAGCAGCATCACATCCGGTTCGATAGTCTTAAGGATATCGATAGTGTCCAATCCATCAATGGTCTCGAACACATCGTATCCCGCCTCTACTAAAGCCTCCTCGAAGTAAATCCGGATATCAGGATCGTCGTCCACTACAAGGACAGAAGGATTTTCCAATTTGTACCTCATCGCTGGTATAGAACCTAGTGTATCAAACTTGGCGTGCACTGCAAAACTTTGCCAGCTTTTCCCAAACATAGTAAAGATTTGCTAGGTAATTGCTTTGAGATCAATTTCCGTCTATTCTCTAAATTTTAGGGGCAATTTCGCGAATGGCAAAGCTCACCCAAGGTCCTATTAATAAAACCATCATCAGACTTGCCTTGCCTATGATTGTTGGCATAGCTGCAAGCATGTCCTATAACATCGTTGATACCTATTTCATTGGTCGCATTGGCCAGTTAGAATTGGAAGCCGTTAGCTTTACCTTTCCAGTGGTCATGTCCCTATTTCAAATCGCGATCGGATTCGGCATTGGCATCACGTCTATCGTATCGAGGTCTGCTGGCAAAGCCTCCTTGACCGAGTCAAAACAAATCGCCTTCGCCAGCATTCTTCTCATGCTTGCTATTGCCTCCTTCATTTGTTTTTTGGGTCTCGCAACCGTTGAGCCACTTTTTAAACTCCTCGGAGCAAACGCTGGCCTCATCCCTCCCATCAAAACCTACCTGAGTTTGATGTACCCAGCTATGTCGATTCAAATGGTAACTCTCGTCGCCTCAAATATCTTCCGAGCTCACGGCGATACCCTACGGCCTTCGATGGTTATGATCGGTGGGGCACTGTTAAACATCGCTATAGATCCTATATTTATCTTTGGATTAGGCCCCATCCCCGCGTGGGAGCTTTGGGGCGCTGCTTTGGCAAGCCTAGTAGCCAACGGAATCGTCTGCTTGACGGTTATGGTCATGCTTATGAAGGCCAGGCTTATCGAGCTAAAAAAACTGCCTCTAAGTCGTATAAAATCCTACTGGCTGGAAATCACGAGGATCGGGGTGCCAGCTGCCCTTAGCAATGTGGTCAATCCTGTGGCTTTCGCCATCGTCACAGCAATTTTGGCAACCTATGGTAGCGAAGTGGTCGCCGCCTACGGAGTCGCAAACCTGGTACAGTCATTCGCCGTCATTCCGCTGCTAGCTTTGACCGGAGCCCTAAGTCCTTTTATCGGCCAAAACTTTGGTGCGAAAGCTTTGGACCGGGTGGTTTATGCTACGAAGTCTGGCTTCTTGCTCTCCCTTGTCTGGGGCTTGGGCATTGCTATTCCTCTCTACCTATTGGGGGGGCAAATTGGAGGCCTATTCACCGAGAACGATCGTACCCTAGAAGTTTTCGTCCTCTATATGACTTGGGTACCTATCACTTTGGGGGGCTATGGTGTCTTAATCGTCGCATGCTCAACCTTTAATGCCACTGGTCGACCTATGCCCTCCTTGGTATTGACAGTTTTTAGGATGCTGATCACTTACGTTCCCTTCTCTTGGTTAGGAAGCGAGTGGGGAGGGCTTCCAGGACTGGTCATAGGCATCGCACTGTCCAATATTTTTGCCGGGGCTCTGTCACAAATCATGGTAGCAAAATTAGTCTATCTTCCTTTCAAAAAAGCAGACCAACGTGGGTAAAATTATCGAATCTAAAGATATAGACTATATTAGGCTGATCAAAAACTGGGATTCAGCCAGCGATTTTCAGAGACTTGATCAATCCATCACATGGCAACAGCATAGCGGCATGATGTTTGGCCGTGAGCTGACATACCCGCGCAAATCCAGCTTTATCGGAGACCCTTCTGTAAGCTACCGCTATTCAGGAAGGACCTATCACGCAGCCCCCTGGCCTCCTATGCTCCGGCAAATCAATCTGCACTTGGAAGAGCAATGCGGGGTCCGATTTAACGGCTGCCTTGCGAATCGTTACTCCGACGGCAGCGACTACATGGGATGGCATACAGATAACGAAAAAGAGATCGACCAGAGCTCACCTATAGTTATTTTGAGTTACGGAGCCGTGAGACGCTTCGGGTTTCGCCCCATAAAAGACCGCAACAATCAAAATGCCGAGTTTTACATGCTAGACCACGGAGACCTGTTGGTTATGGAAGCAAACTGCCAATCCAACTACAAACACATGCTACCCAAAATGGCTTCATGTAAAGAGCCACGCATTAGCCTTACATTCAGACGTTTCAAGCTATACAATAAGTAAAAAAGATAGATAGTTTCATAGTATGGGACTCTGCCTCTAAAATGACGAAGGACCAAAACGAAATCATAGTCAGGTATTTAGGTTCAGCGGAAATCTCGATCAACCATCAAGTTTTTCAAGAGGCTAGTGAACAATTAGAGTCCCAACGAGAAAGATTCAGCGCACTGCCTGCTCACTCTGTTGATCTAGACAGGGTGTGGCGTCATCGTATTCTGGCATCTAATAGCCTTCGCTCAGGAAAGCAAAGTGAGGGCTGGGATGCAGCCTCCCAATACCTAGCAAAACAAGTCGGTGACGGCAACAAACCTAGTTTAGCATCAGTAGAACAAGTCAATTGTTTGCTTAGTGGTAAGCCCCCTAAACTTAGGGATTTCCCCATATTTACCGCTAACGAAGAATACGTATCTCCGCAATTCGTGCCAGAGCTCTGGGAACTCCTTGGAGACAAGCTATCTGACGAAAGAACCCATCCCCTCTTTCAAAGTTTCTATGCCTATCTAGCTATTGTCACCATACACCCCTTTGCCAACGCTAACGGGAGAACGGCTCGTCTGATCGCCGATTGGTTGTTGCTGATGGACGGATGGTTGCCTCTGACATTCCCGTCCCCCATCGCCTCTCACGTGGCACAAACCATTGGCGGTGTCCGCAGAGATGTGACCCAATCTTTCAAGACTTTTGTCGCTGCCGTTAGCCACTCTTATGACTTGGCCGGACCCACAAACGGCGAAACAACGTGATGATGATGGCATTGACCCCAAAGCAAGATAACCAAAAAACAGGAAGATGATCTGATGGGTAAACACCTCAACTACCTCGAAGCTTTTTTTGCCTTAGCACATCACCTGAATTTCACCCGAGCAGCCGAGGGATTGAACATATCGCAACCGTCACTATCGCGACAAATCGCCACTCTTGAAGACTCTCTCAAAATCCAGCTATTTTTGCGAAACAAGCATCAAGTATCATTAACCCGAGAAGGAAAATTCTTTCTTGAGCGGATCAATCCCATTTATGAAAGCCTATGTGATGAGTTTTCGAAACTTCGACAGGAAGCTACTGAACTATCGGGAGAGGTGACGATCGGCTGCTACAGAGAGATTGGGCAAAGCTATTACTTCGAAAAAATCTTAGAATTCGTCAAAGACCATAGTCATGTTCGTTTCACCATGCAGTACCTAAGCGGCCAAGAGATCATTCAAGGGGTTTCGGAAGGCACCATAAACTTTGGGATTCTAGCAAAACCTAATGCTGATTTGGACTTGAGGTGCAATAAGCTTATGGACGAGACGGTGATTTTAGTCACAAACAGCGATAATCCGAACCATGCTCCACCGGAAACTCTTCCAATCGTAGCATACAGAGATAGGGATCCGATATTAGCCGCGTTCTTCCGAAAAAACAAAGCCAACTACACGCCTCAGAAAATTGAATACTATTGCCGCGTCAATTCTCATTCCTCCATGGTGCAAGCCCTCCGATCCCAGTCCCACCTCTATGCAGTTGTACCCGAACTGGCAGTGGAGGAAGAGCTCTCAAAAGGCCAGCTCAAACAAGTGAGCGGACTGATTGCTTATGAAGGTTTATATCTTATCGAAGCACCACGCAGCCACTACAGCCGACTCCACTTAGAGCTGAAAGACTTTCTACTGAGTCTCAAATAATCTATTGGAAGGGCATACACAAAAAGGAAACAACCCCACAACGCTGTAAGCTGGGCGGCAATCCATCGCCATACCAAACATTGCATAGCGTCGGTGATGCCAATGGTCCAGATGCTGTGACAAAGTCAAAGTGTTGAGACTCGAAAAAACCTGAGGGACAGGTGCAGTTTCCCGTGTATTGATTGGCCATGCGACAGGTACCACGATTGCCATTGCTCTGGACCCGAACCTGGAACGTACCACCAAATGACTTAGGGGGCTGATTCGCAGGAAGCGCTCGAAAAAATTCGCGACAAAAACCCAAACCATCAAACAATGTGCGAAGGACGCGTGAGTTGGGATTCCAAGGCTGCTGGGTCAAAGGGTTGATTTGATTGGCTCCAGGAACCAAACGCACTCTCAATTCGTCGTTGAAACAGCTAGTTCTGGTATTAAATCCGGGAAAGGAGATATCGTCGCCAAACTGGTCCCGTAGAGGCCCCGGAGTGAAGGCATTGCAGTCCAAGGGAATATCAGCGTTGGCGGGATTGCCGAGAGAGCTATTACAGTCGAAACGATCAACCATAGCCCGTCGCATCGCCGAGATTTCTACCCGCACATTTAAACTCGACTGTGCTCTGAAGCTGTTATTGAAGAGACTCGCCAGCGCTGTCGCAATGATTCCCATAATTCCGGCTGCCACCAAAACGGACACGAGCGACAGCCCAGTTTGCTGACGCAAGCTGATGGGAGATGATTTCCACTGAGTAATAAGACGGCAGAATATTCGCCACCATGACATAAGCTTTCCCCTACAGCCTTGCTGAACTACACGCCACCGCTTTAAAACAAGGGCCATATCCAGTCTAACGTTTGGCTACATAAATGAAGTTTTTCATGTATCACCTCTTATTATGGGACAAACTTGTCTTGGGGTAAACGATTGCACCGTAGACCTGACCGAAAAATTATGTCGATTCGTCTATACTTTCCGATCTTTCCATCAATTGGCAGAGTTTTTTAACAAGCTCACAGAGTCTCAAAGAAAAAAAAATCAAAAAATATGTAGGTCATTTTTTTACTGCTGTGGTTTCCGAAGCTGAAAATATTTTTCATCCCCTCTTTACGACTATTCGAGTAAACAACTGTTTACACTAAACTATTATGGTATATTTTTCTTTTACATCAATTGAACGAAACAACATCGTGACATATCAATTTCAGATCACGCCTTGTTTGCAGTACGCAAGAAAGGGATTTTTATGTAACAAGATATTGATGTCTTAATGTGCAGGTGATAAGAACGACAAAGATTTTCTTAAGATGTAGTGTAAATTTATAAAGCAGGGACGAGTAAATGAAGCAATCTAAATTGATAGTGGGTTCGTTGCTACTCACCTCTCTCGCCATGGGCCAAGAGGGCGAAGTATCGCAACAAGCAACCAGTGATCAGGCAAACAAAGCAGAACGCATCACTGTTACAGGCAGTCGGATTAAGAAGATAGACATCGAAGGTGCATCTTCGGTGACCCGATTCAGTCGAGATGATTTAGATAACTCATCGTTCGGTACTGTAGCTGAGTTCTTACAGAACAACATTCCTTCAGGTGCATTTACCAACGAAAACTTCACTCTGTCGCAGGTTGCCGGCTCATCCAGCTTTGGTGGTCGTGACCAAACCGCTTCTTATACTTTGGTTCTCGTTAACGGTCGTCGGATGCCAACCAACGCGATTGCAGACAGTTTTGTCGATCTTAACTTAGTTCCATTAGCAGCAGTAGAAACCATCGAATACCTTACAGATGGCGCCTCAGCTATCTACGGTTCTGATGCGGTAGCTGGTGTATTGAACATCATCCTAAAAAAGAACTTCGACGGCACTAGCGTAAAAACGCGTTTTGGCCAAGCTAGCCGCGGCGATGCCACCACAACCTCTGTACAGGTTGTATCGGGTGCCTCTGGCGAAAAAAGCAACCTACTCTTCGCCTACGACTATTACCGAAGAGAGCCTATCAACGCCATCAACCGTCCTCTGATCAAATCAGCGATCAGCCCTGAAGGAGACGATCAGAGAAGTCCTAATGGTACACCTGGCTACGTTATCCTAAACGACGGCACTCAGATTCCGTTTCCCGACTGTCCGGCATCGGATGTCAACAAGCCATTTGCAGGAGCCTGTGCTTATGACTTCGCTCCTCTTTATCAAGTGATTCCGCTAACGGAAAGAAACAGCTTTTACACAAGCTACAACCAAGACTTGACTCCCGATCTTTCGATTTTTGCGGAAGCGCGTTATTCAAGAGTCTATACACTAACAGCAAACGGCGCTGCTCCTGGTGGTGTTAACCTATCCGCGTCTGCCCCGTCCAACCCTTATGGCGAAGATGTTTTCCTAGTTCGTCGTTACATCGATTTTGGACCAAGGGAAAAGGACAATACTAACGAAGTCTTCTCCATAACTGGTGGTATCCAAGGTTACTTAACCGACACTTGGGCTTGGGACTTTTCTTACAGCAGCCACAAGCTTCGCAACACCCAAAACGGTGCAGGTGGCCAAATCAACTCTGAGAAAGCCTCCCAGTACTTTAATGACGGGACTCTCAATCCTTTTGAATTCAATGAATTTGATACGGATGCAAAACGATTGGCGCGAGATGATATCGATACGGAAATTTTCCGTGAAGGTACTTCGAAGCTAGACACCTACAACGTTGGCTTCTCTGGTGAGCTCCCTGTAGCACTTCCTGGTGGTGATATCGCCATGGCCACTGGTGCAGAGTACCGCGAAGAGGAGTTCTTGGACCGTTCTGATGTTGCTTCGACCGACGGAATTATCTTAGGTGCTGCTGGTGGTAACGCTGGTGGACGTAGAGATAACAAAGCCGCTTACCTAGAATTTTCTTTCCCGGTTCTCGATAGTCTTGACGTCAACCTAGCAGCACGTCATGATATTCTGAATTCCAATAAAGAGGCCACGACTTACGCAGCTTCAACGTCTTACCGACCGATTGAAAGCGTATTGCTTCGGGCGTCTTACGGTACGGGTTTCAAAGCACCTGACTTGCATCAGTTATACCTAGGACGATCCTTCGGTGTTGGTCAGTCGATTGACTACGCTCTTTGTGAGTCAGAAGGTTCTTGTGAAGTGATCGAGATCAATACAGAGTCCAGCGGTAACGCCGACCTAGATCCTGAAAAATCAGTTTACCTGAACATTGGTGCCGTCGTCCAAGCGACTAGCGACTTCTCATTTAACCTAGATTACTGGAACCTAAAAATTGAAGACAAAGTCGAAGCTCTTCCTTTGACATTTATTCTTCAAAACGAAGGCAGCTACGCTGACCTTATCCAAAGGGTTAATGGTCGCCTGACACTACCTGATTCCAAAGTTTTGACACCACTTGACAACGTCTCTGAAGAAGAGAGTGCTGGTATCGAATTAGGTATGGCTTACGCGTCTAATATCGCTGGCGGCAAGGTTTCCACAAACCTTACGCTAAACAAGGTATTGGTCTCTAAATCACCAACTGGACCAGGTGAGCCTCTATGTGACTACGCTGATCGGCAAAAAGGCTTCAATGCTAACGCTAAGGCTGGCTGGAGACAGGATAACTACGGTGTCAATCTAGCGATGAGATACTTTGGTCCCTATACTACATACAACGCTTCAGTAGATCCAGGAGGCTGTGAGCTAAGTGACTCCGCTAAGGCTTCTGAGTTTGATGTTGCGGCTTACTACGAGTTTGACCTAGGGGCGACTTATGTCATTAACGAAATGTTTGATGTCGGCGCTGGTATCCAAAACCTTTTCGACGAAGAGCCAGCGTTTGACAAAAACGGTGTCTTCTCCGTAACAGGTATTCGTGGATGGCCTTTCTATGACCAAGAGCGGTCTAGTAACATCGGTCGATTCTTTTACATGTCACTTAATGCGAACTTAAACTAAACTACTACTGAAAGATAAGAGGTTATCATGAAAAGAATACTATCGACGGCTCCTTTAGCTTCGATTCTTATACTCTCTGGACTTGGTTGTGAAGAGGCGGATGATCTTCCTATCGGTATCAAATCTGACCCATGCCCAGCAGGTCAATACCGTGAGGGATCGACAAACACTTGCTTGGATCTCATCGAAGCTCGCGTTCCCGATGGCGCCAGCTTTCGCAATGAGCCCTTTGCAACACGGGCGACTGCCCTTGAAAACTTTTTGACCGCTTACGGCACCAACGAGCTTGCCGGTGACAGCCTGGCGATCAGTAACGTTAACTGTGCTCAGCAGGTTGAGTATCAGCCAACATTCAACGGCGGCACTTACGATCGTTACGTTTCGCTTAACTGTGAGTTTGAAATCCGTGGTACGGACAACTCAGAGGTACTGATCCTGGACAATGATTTGGCTACGATCAATGCGACTTATTTGAAGGTTGTACAGAACACCTCAGATGACTCTATCAAAGCGCTACTATGTACCGTCGCGAAAAAGTCATCTGTCGCATCCGATGACGGTACCGCTTACTCAGTGGAAACAGACGCGGACAACATTACAGAGACAACAACGAGTAGTTGTGCCCCTTTCGGAGCCACTCCCTTTTTGCCATCGATCGCTACCGCTACATCACCTGAAAGTGTGAAGGCTATGCCTTATAGCATCAGTCAATACCTTCGTGCTGCGCGCACTAGTTACCTAGTAACAGATGCTGACACCACGCAAACCGAGTACACCACAGCACTCAACCTAGATGCTGCTGCCCAAACCCTTGCGATTACCTGTGACTCAACCAGCTATGCGCTAACAGTCACTATGGCACCAAGTGGTCTAACCACAGTGTCTGGAAAAGCTACGATCACCGCCATGGCTAACTCAGAAGCATTTTTTGCCTCGACGGAACTGTCCGATGCTGCGGGTGGTACTGATTCAGCTGGTGAGCCACTTGTTTGGGTTAAGCAACGAGCTTTCTTGGGTTGCAACAAACTAGATGGATGCCTTTCTGGCAATGACTCTTCAGATAAGGCTATCACTCATGACTATGCCTTCTTTGGCAACATGTTGGTTCTATCCAATGGCTCGAGTACCGAGATTTTCCAAGAGGCTGGTGGCAACTTCACGTATGCTTCGACTTCTGGAGCTGACTCTGCTGTCTGTGACTTCAACTACACAGCCAAAGAGTAAGGTATACTTACGTAAAGCCTACTTTTGACAAACTAAAAAGCAGTCTGCGTGACAACGCAGACTGCAACTAGACCAAAACCTCAGCCTACGCGACAAACTTCAATACATTCGCCTAATAAGACCTCGGATACAGGATACATGGAAACATGTCATTACCTATGATCCATGACAACTGAAGGAAACGCGAGGATTCGGATTATTGCAAAATCCTGAAAAAAAAAATGCAGTGACTTACGACTAGGGTAAGTCATTAATTTCATTAATTTCTAAGTAATCAAATTGATCAAAGCACCAGTAGTCAAAGTGGCAAGGTTTCCCACCAATAGGCTTTTGAGTCCTAGAGTCGCAATCTCAGACTTTCTCTCCGGGTTGATATAACTCAAACCTCCTACCACGATACCAACTGAGGTAATACTGGCGAAACCGCACATACTATAGGTTAAAACCACTTTTGAGTGATCAGACAGAAGCCCAGGCTCGACTTGGCTCAAACTAAGATAGGCGACGAATTCATTTAAGACAATTTTCGTCGCCATCAGTTGTCCTGCTGTAATGGTCTCAGACCAGGGAATACCTGTCAGCCACATCACAGGCCTAAGGGCACTTCCGAGGAGCCACTGAATAGTCAGATCAGGGCCTGCAAGAGAGAGCCCCCGATTCACCAAATTCACAAAAGCGAAGAGGACTATGATGATGACGGTGATCTGAACAATCATGCGAGTGGCATCAAGCGTCCCCTCTAAAACAGCCATCAAGCTACTACTGTAGGGGCTTCGGTATTTGTTCACCTTAGGTTTCTCTCCTGACTCGGGAGGAATCCATATTTGTGCGAGTATGATAGCTGCGGGGACACTCATCAAGGAGGCTATGATAAGCATAGCCATACTGTCTTCAAACACTTGAGATAGAATACTGGCGTACAGTGCCATCACTGTCCCAGCTACGGTAGCCATGGATGCGCAAATAAGTGCAAATAGTTCACTACGTGAAAGCTTGGCAATGTGGGGCTTGATCGCTAAGGGAGCCTCGATGGTTCCCAGAAAGATACTTGCCGATGCTCCGAAACCCAACGCCCCAGAGACACCTAAAGTTTTTTCTAGGATCAGAGAAAAGAGCTCGATCATCTTTGGAATGACTCCCAAATGAAACAATAATGCCGAAAGCGAACCGATGACAATAATCAGGGGTAGAATCTGGAAGGCTACCAAAAAGTTGTTTGCCGCGTTTTCCACAGCAAAGGGAGCAGCACCACCAGCAAGATAGCCAAACATAAACTGAGTTGCTTCCAGAGTAGCTGCATTTAAGGCCACCACTCCATCATTCAAAAATCGAAAGATCGAGCTCATACCTGGGATATAAAGCAAGGATAAGGCTCCAACAACTTGCAAAACCAAGCCAATGCCAACGACCTTCCAAGGGACCGCCCGCTTCCTTTCACTAAGCAAAAATACAAAGCCAAAAAAGATCAGCAAACCAAATAAACTCTGGAACCCTGACATAATACCTCCATGTTAACGCCCTCCCCTATGCAACGGCAGAATGGTCATAGGCTGCGGTGGACTAGAATCACTCTTAGAATTCCAGGCAAGGTATCATAAGGGATCAAAACGAGCGATAAGGTTCCTAAAGCGGAACCCACGTAGAAACATATGATGGTGCCATCTAAAAAAAGGGCTTTGCTATTGGCAGGACCATTCACGGTTAGAAATATGATGAAAAACCTTACAGGTCAACCACGCGAGCCGCTGCTCTTGCACCGACTGGTTGCCGGCCTCCATAGTGATCGCAATGGCAATACTTGAACCTTCTGTAGGGATAATGACAAGATCGTTCAGCGTATTATCGCCATAAGGCTTGGGAATCCAACCAGACTTATGCTGTAAGCCTTGCTTTACGCTGTCAGGAAGAGAGTTCACACTCCACCCTCCGTTGCCGCCTTTAGGACTGAGCTGGGCCCATTGATTTAGTGCGTTTTGTTTTGCTTCGGAAATCGGAAGGGATTTGTTGTAGACATGATCTAAAAATATAAGTCCAGCTCTTGCTGTCATATAGTTGCCACGAGTATTACGAGTCCCACAGACCGAAGCTCGTCGCTGCTTTCCATAATCCCACTCACAAAGAGACCATTCATTTTGGCTAATACCCAAAGAGCTTAAAAACCGGTTAATACCATCAATGCCACCTGCAAAATCTATCAGACGCCCAGCATGCTCGTTATGAGATTGGCGAAAGCTTGCCTTTGCACTGGCATCGAGATTTGTGACGCTTTGGTTTTGAAGTGCAGCCGCTGCCCACAACCATTTCGCGCTGGATGCGGAATCCACGATGGTATCACTACGATAATGATAGCTCTTACCTGTGGCAAAGGCTTTAACAGCGATTCCCAATCGTCCACCGGTAGCAACCCGAGCCTCATCACCCCAAGATTCAAGCCGGGATTGCAGGTCATCTGGTTTAGCTGTTTCTGGAGTTTCTGGCAGAAACTCTTCACTACCTTTCACAGAAATATGTGGCAAGTAAAAATAGCCATTTTTGAAAGGGCATGGTGATTGAGGAAGGTGAATGCCCCAATGATTATTGACGGTAGTCTTGTAACTTTTTCCACTTAGAGCCGTTCCTTCAGGAATAAAGCATTTTCCTCTGCCTCTAAAACAGCCGATTGCTGGGTATTGCTTTTATAATAAGTGGGAGCTACCACGATAAAATCAAATTCACTTACGGAAGCTAACTGACTATCGTTAGTGGACCCACAAGACAGTTGCCCAAGCAAAGTTACGGCCAGAAAAAGCCGAGGTATAAGCGACAAAGGAATACGGTTAGATAGACCGGAATGCAACATAGGCACAAACTTCCACATCAAATAACTCCACGAGCAAATCAAACATAACAACAGGGAATGGCTATTGCGATAGATCACCTTGGTTCGAAAGAGTAAGTACAAGAATAGTGCCAAAAACCAAGATCTTTGCGCCCGGAGTCATTCGACTAACTATCTGTTTTAAATATTAAAATTTCAAATTAAGATCCCATAACAGGATCTGTGTAAAAGTTTTAAACAGATCTCGTCTAAACTCATTCACCCTATAGCCCTCGCAAATTTTTTCAAAACTCTTTACCTCGGATTCACAGGAAAGACTCAAATCCTTAACAAGACCGTGATTGAATAAACGGTAAATATTTTCAGAGGAGATCTTATGCCTTCCACTCGGCGTGACCTTATCTTAGGCACATCTTCAGCTTTGGGATTACTCGGGCTAGCAAAAACCGGATTTGGAAATTCTGTACTCAACTTCGAAGGGCTGAAAAACTACGGACCTTTACAAAGCCCCAATAATCTCGGGCTGAGATTGCCCCAGGGGATTTCTGCAAGACTCGTTGCAGAATCGGGAACCAATGTGTCCACAGTATCAGGGAGAAGCGGTTATACCTGGCACCGGGCACCCGATGGCGGAGCGTGCTTTCCAACAGAAGATGGTGGGTGGATCTATACCTCCAACTCGGAAGTCCGATCAGACGGTGGTGCAGGTTCGTTACGATTTGATCGTTCTGGCAATATCATCGATGCCTATTCTATTTTAGAAGGAACGCGAAACAATTGCGCTGGTGGTCCTACCCCTTGGCAAACTTGGTTATCCTGCGAAGAGGTCGACCGTGGTATGGTCTATGAATGCGATATATACGGACAAAAGACTGCCATTAGCAGACCAGCGCTGGGCTCATTCAAACATGAAGCTGTAGCCGTCGATCCTGACGAGGGATGTATTTATCTGACGGAAGACGAAAGAGATGGTCTCTTTTACAAATTTATTCCTGATAATATAAGAAACGGGAAGTTCGACCTTAGTTCGGGTCAGCTGAGAGCTGCCGTGGTATCTGATGACGGATTTGTAGAGTGGCGCGTTATTCCTTTCCCAAACCCGTCCTCGGGACAAGCCGTTACAAGAAGACAACTGAGGAATGCCACTAGGTTTAACGGAGGTGAGGGGATCTGGTATCACAATCAAAAAGTCTACTTCGTCACTAAAGGTGATAATCGTGTTTGGTCATATGATACAGCAGGGCAATTCCTTTCCGTGATCTATGATAGGCGCACCTCTCCTAAACCAATCCTATCGGGAGTCGACAACGTAACAGTAAGTCAATCAGGTCATGTTCTGATCGCCGAAGATGGCGGAGACATGCAAATAGTTGTGCTAGGACCAACAGGAGATATATATCCCTTGGTCCAAGTGGAAGGCCAAGGTTTCTCCGAACTAGCCGGCATCGCCATCACTCCTGACAACAAGCGCCTCTATTTCTCTTCTCAAAGAGGGGGAAGGAGACGAGGAGGACTCACCTACGAGTTGACAGGGGATTTTCAGTAAATGAAAAGCTAGGGAAGAAAAAATTCTTTTTCTTCGGGGCTAGGGATACGACAGGTATCCCTCTTACCCCAGATGCGATAGCGATGGCGCGCAACCCAATCGTAGACCAGATCGGCCCATGGCTTAGGGATCCCATTCGCAATCTTCGATAAGACGGCCCACAGTCCTCCCAACTCCAAACCGATAGTCGTAGCGGCTTTGGACTTAAACAGCATCTCGCCGTTTTTAAAGGCGATGATGGAATCGGGAATGTTCTTGTTAGCAAGTAGCCGTTTCGCAGTCTCGCCTTGCAGAGGTGCCAGCTGAATCGATTTAGGAGAGCTCCGCTTCACAATAAAATCAACGGCCCCATTACATAAAGTGCACACTCCATCAAAAAGCACAAGGATCGGCTGCCCTTTTGAACCGGGTTGAAGCGTTTCGTTGGAGGCTTTCATTTAAGACCCCTTTTTATCTAGCCGAGTTTTTAGCGTTTCCATGGCGGCAATCTTATCCTCTAGGTATGCGCCAAGCGCTCTGCGAAAAAATTTTTCTAGCTCTTGGTCGGTACCACCAGTATTAGCAACCACCTGATCATACAATTGTCTCGTGTCTTCCGACACACTCAGAGTGATCTTATAATCGCTAAAATGATCGTCCAATAAGTCGCGAACCAATCCACTAGCGTTCAACCCCGCCTGGCTGATGGTCAGGTGCTGGTCTTCTCTGATGAGCAGACTGACTCGTTTTAACAGTTTATCCATCGTATTCCTCCCCCATCACTATCCCACGCTATTCTAAAAAAAGCTTCAATGAATACAGTATTATATATATTAGTATGTATTTTTACTTGATATATACACATAAATTCCGATATGATATATATACTTTAGCATAGTATACAGACCTATGCTCATTTTAAGGAGAAACTATGAATATGATTGTAAAAAATAGATGGGTCCGCTCTCATGATGGGATTCTGGGTGGGGTTTGTAGCGGCCTGGCCAAGTCTTTTGGTTGGGACCCTGTGCTGATTCGATTGGCTTTGCTAGCGTCTGTTATCGTTTTCGGAACAGGCATCTTGGCATATTTAGTCCTTTGGATTGCCCTCCCCAAAGAGACTGACATCATGGCATCCAATCAAAAAAGGCTGCTAGGGGTCAGCACTAACTTAGCTCATAAAACAGGGATTGAGGTTGGTTTGATCAGAGCCATGTGGCTCGTCTTAGCGCTCATGTCCTTTGGTACAGCAACCCTCGGCTACATCATCGTCTCGTTGTGGTTCCACTTGAGCAGACCTAAGCTCTTGAACAGACCTTATTAAGACAATTAGCATTTCCCATGGGATCCGAAACAGAGGTGCCCGCAAGGCTTGGTATCCTTGCAAACCGCAGCGCACAACAGGTGCGTGAGGACGTTGCAGGGATACCGTAACGCAGCATTAGCATTTCCCGTGGGATCCGAAACAGCGGTGTCTGCAAGGCTTGGTATCATTGCAAACCGCAGCGCACAACAGGTGCGTGAGGACGTTGCAGGGATACCGTAACGCAGCAGACGGCGCTGTTTCGGATCCCACTATCTTTCGCCCGTTTGAAGATCCCACAAACGTTTATACAACCCCTTTTGTTGAAGCAAATGATCGTGAGTTCCGAGCTCTTTAACCCCTCCCCCATCCATCACGAGTATTCTATCCGCATGGCGAATTGTCGATAGCCTATGAGCAATGACAATCATAGTTCGATTTTTTGCTAGGGAAATTAGAGAGGATTGGATGGCTTCTTCAGTTTCATTATCGACGGCAGAGGTTGCCTCGTCAAAAATTAGGATAGGAGGATTTCCTAGAATTCCTCTGGCAATCGTTAGACGCTGCCTTTGACCACCTGATAGCATTTGACCTCGCTCGCCAATTTGAGTATCGCGACCTTTGGGAAGGGAGTCGACAAACGTCTTTGCATCGGCCACTTTCAAGGCATGTGTTAGCTCTTCGTCAGCTATTGAAGTTTTACCAAGTGCGAGGTTATCTCGGATGGAAGCATCCATAAGAAACACATCTTGACCGACGTAACCAATGGATCCTCTTAACTTATCTAAAGGCCAGTTTTCTACCGGGATACCATCAACACTGACGGTACCTGACTGGGCCTCGTAGAATCTTAGAAGCAGACGAATAAGAGTACTTTTGCCAGAGCCTGTCGCACCAACCACTCCGATAAATTCCCCAGCCTCAATTGACAAGGAAAACCCATTCAAAACAGGCGCTGTCCTGTCGTTGTAAGCAAAAACCAAGTGGTCGAAGGAAATTTTGCCCTTCACGATATCTGGAGAGTCTAGGACGGGGGCATCCTTAATATCTACTGGGGTTTCGATCAGATCAAAAACCCGCTTCGCCGAGGCCATAGAGCGTTCATAAAGGTCCAGCAGGTCACCAAATCGAGTAAAGGGCCATAGTAGCCGTTGGGTTAAAAAGACAAGGACTGTAAAAGCAGCTGCAGCAATCTCACCATCTAAGGTCTTGATACCGCCAAGCACAAGAGTGACTAGAAAACCAGCAAGGACAGCCATGCGAATAATCGGCACAAAGGCAGAGCTCATACGGATCGCTTTACGGTTGGCCATAATATAGGAGTCACTTGCCTGCTCGATATCCGCAACCATAGCCTTTTCCGCTACATTTGCGCGGATGGTGACAACTCCAGTAATGATTCCGGAAAGTTTTTCGCCTAAGACTGCCGCCTTTTGACGAACCTCAGTATAGAACCCCGCTAAGGGGCCACGAAGCTTGAAACCTCCAGTGATAATGATGGGAATTGGCAAAATGGCGAAGACGGCAACCAATGGTGATAGGTAAAAGAAAACAAGACCAATTAACACCGAGGAAACAAGCATTTGAATCAGGTCGTGCAGCCCATTATTGAGAAAGCGTTCGATTTGATTGACGTCGTCGTTGAGGATGGACAAAAGCCGGCCAGAGTTCTGTTTTTCGTACCAACTCAAACTGAGCTTTTGAATATGACTAACTCCATGTATGCGCAACTGATGCTGCATCTCTTGCGCTATATTGCGCCAGCGAACAATAGCTCCGTACTCCGTGACTGACTCAAGCAACCAGATCAAAAATGTCGCGATAGCTAGAACTGTCAGCTGTTCGTAGGTATCAGTAATGCCGATGCGCCCCAAAAAAGACTGTTCCTTTTTGACCACCACATCAATGGCAACCCCAATGAGTATTTCTGGGAACACGTCAAATACCTTGTTTGCCACTGAGTAAAGTCCGGCCACAAGCATGGCCTTTTTGTGCCGGGAACGGTAGCTTAGCAGACGCTTTAAACGGTTGGAGCGATTCAGCATGAACACCTCTAAATATTTAATATCACAGATATTTCTGACTAATTATCGACAGTTTGATAATAGCAAGCTCTATTGACGCCTTTGGGTCAGCAGCCTATCATATAGGTAGCGGCGTTCGATTTATAGAGGAATATCCTTGAAGATTCTGATCACAGATGACGCGAAAGCTATCCATTCTTTTATCAAGATCAACCTTCAGTCAGACGGCTACGAACTTCATCACGCCTATGATGGTCAAGAGGCAGTCAATCGATTAAAAGCAGAGGCCTTCGACTTAGTTCTGCTTGATTGGGAGATGCCAGTAAAAAACGGGATTGATGCCCTAAAAGAGATTCGCAGTTTTGACGTCAAAACAAAAATTATCATGGTGACAGGTAACACCCGACCGGAGAGTATACACCAGGCATTCGGTCTGGGAGCGAACGGATTTCTAAAAAAGCCCTTCGATCCGAACCAACTGAAAAGCACGATTTCTCAAAAAATGCAGCAAGATTCTGCCCAAGAAGAAATCGCCATAGCCGAGCACAACGATGGAAAAAGCTATCACGTTCTGGTGGCTGATGATGAACCAGACCTTATCGACTTAATCACGGATATTTTAGAAGACGTCAAAGGAGTTAAGGTAACGGCGGCATCTAACGGAGAAAAAGCCATTGAAACCCTTCACGAGCATTACTTTGACGCTATCATTACGGACTTAAATATGCCCAAAGTCAATGGGATGCAGCTGATTCAAACCATCAAAAACAACAAGGCCCATCAATTTACACCTCTTTACATACTCAGTGGCGAAATCTCATCCATCACAAGCCGCTTCGCTCAAAACAACCTTGTGACGGAGCTCAAAAAGCCCTTTGACCCCGATCAACTCATTGATTTGCTCGAAAGCGAAGTCTTTGGCAGTAAAGACGTCGCTCACTACCATGAAACCGTTGTCGAAGCCTTTATTGACTCCAGTCGTGACGTCATGAATTGTAACTTCGCATCCTTTAAACCTGGTTCATTGACGCTGTGCAAAGATATCGATCAGACCTATGACATGACAAGCTACATTGGAATCCTTGGCGCAGGGGTTCGTGGGAATTTAATCGTCAACTGTGACAAGCTATTTATTGAAGACCTGTTGATAAATTTATTTGGGGGTGACTCATCATTTATCGACGAGGATATCTCTAGCTACCTGGGAGAGTTGACCAATCAGATTGCGGGTGGCTTTACCAACAAATTAAAGCGCTATTCGTTAAACCTCCAGATCACGGTCCCTGAATTGTCCGAAGGCCCCAAGAATCCCATTGTGTATCTGACGAAATCGAGCGGATTAAAAATCCCGATAAAAACTAGAAAAGGGCGCTGCGACATATTCCTTTTGCTGACTGGAGTGAACCCCGAAAAAATCATTGAGCCGGTAGAGCCTATGCAAGATACAGGGGTATTCTTCTGATAACTGCTAGTGACCCGTCGGACCATCATGCTCAAAATAAAAGCCGCGCCATTCTACCCTAATGCGTGACGTATCAATCTTTTGTTTCACGATCTCCAGCTTCATCTCTTCTTTTTTCTCAGTCAGCCAAGAGTTAGCATCCTTTTTACTAGCAAACGGCTTCGTGACTTTCCAATTCCTCGTGTTCTTAAAGGCCCTTTCAACCTGCCATTTCGAAGTTTCGATATCTGGCGTCACCCCTAGTCTTGCAGCCATATCAACATCCTTTCCTATTCACTGCTCCCAGATGCTACTTCAATTTAGTCGCGAGCGATAAAGGAGCACACGTAAGATCCAGGAGTATGGCCCCTCACTATATCACGTAGCTCAAGGATAACATCCAAAAAAGACCCCTCATCAATGAGACCTCTCATGGATCTCCAATAGCTACGCTCTTCTTCAACCCTTTCGCGATCTGATAGCTTAAAAGAGCCGTCACCGGGCATGAAAATTCGCAGCTGACCAGGTGTTTGGTCATAGTTTAGCTTTTGAACCACACCAGCTAAGCTTTGCCCGGCTTCAGAGTCACCAATTAGCTCACCAAATTCGCGAGCACTCCATTTTGCAGGGGGAACTTTTGGCACAAGATCGGTCTTCAGCACGCTTTGGTAAAGCTTTTGGCCAATAGTGATATCAACATCTCGATAAAATACCGAGTCGCCAACCCTTGGGGATGCCGAGTTGTATACAGCCGCCAAGGGGAGTCCTTTCTTTTCAAAAACCAAACCCGTTAGCGTCGCCATTGCTCCACCCAGGCTATGACCTCCGATGAAAATCTGCCGGTTTGATCTTTGGTTCAGCTTTCGCACCGCCTCTTCGATCTGGTCGTACATGCCTTCGAAATTCTTCCACATTCCATGATGGAGATACCCTTGAACGTAGGAATCGTTGATCTTTTTTTGATAGAACAATGCATCAAGAAAGATCTCCCTTAGGCTCACCGAGCCTCTTAGAAAAACAAAAATACTATTCTTCTTGCGAGCTACGAGGGCTTGAGCTCCGTGCCTATCCTCATTGATAAAAGAAAGGTTAGAAAAACCCAATCTGCCGAATGTTTTCTTAATAAATTTCAACTCCTGAGTCTCCAGCATATGAGTGGCCCACATAAATAAAAAGGCATTATCTTCGTGGTAACCTTTTTCATGGACGAAGCTATAATTGGTCTTCTGTAAATCACAGGTTACGGCTGGAAGGTCTCTACTATTCCAATCAACAGCAAACAAAGACTGCTCGGCAAAGCCTATCAGTAGAGCAGCTAGCCCCAGAAGTAAATCGCGCATAGTGGATCCTCGTTTTTTGATTTTGTAACATCGAGGAGATCAAAAAAAGCCTCGTGAGCCAATTTTTATTTTCTCAATTGCATCAAATTGAAGCTATAATCTCTTAAAAAAAGGAGGATCATGGATCTGTTTTACTATGTTTTGCTTGCGTTCACGAGTGTCGGCAGCGCTTCCCTTGTTGCAGGAGAGCTTTGCTTGAAACCTAAGGATGCAAAAGCGGGTTTAATATATCTTCACGGCCTTGACGACAACATACCAGGAAACCAGGAGCTAAGAAATCGCAAGACACTTAAGCATATATCAAAGACGCTTGGAGTAGCCATCTACGCCCACAGATCGCAAATAACCTGCAAACGCTACAATAAAAAATGCTGGTTGCATAGTACCCCCCAACAACGGACACAAGCTTGGAACAAAATACTTCCTAAAGCTAAAGCATGCTTTGCTGAAACGCCTGTCACTTTGTTACTAGGCTTTTCCAATGGCGCTTATCTTGCGGCAAAACTGTTTGAAGATTGCTTAGTCCCCTCAAACGTGGTCACCGTATTCTCCGGAGGGATGGGTTCGAAGGCTCCTCCATGGAACAAACCCTCTTGTAAAAGAGGAAAAATCATAGGCATGATTGGAAAAGGCGATCAGATAAAGGCAAAAGCGGAGCGATATATTCAAAACGCAAAAAAAGCCGGACAAGATGCACGGCTTCTTCTTCATAAGGGAGGTCACGAGATCCTCGCTCCTCCTCTCTCGCAAATCATAACTCAGCACTAAGCTCACAGCTCGTCAAAAGCTCATCTGCCGTCTAAGTGCCCTCAGGCTTGAGGAAAGCTTCCAGGGCCGCGGCTTCTTCTTCTGTAGGCCACTGAATCGGTTCGTGTGCGGGAGTTATACCCTGGTTTTCAATGAAATCAGACGCTAATAGGGCATCTAACGGAAGATTACCGTCTGATGCGTGACAACCTTCACAACGCTGGAAAACGCTTTGCCCCAGGGCAAGAGTTTCGGCATCGACCTCACCCGCACCATCGTCAGCACCTGCACCTGCACCTGCACCTGCGTCGCCGTCATCTGCAACAGCGTCGCCAGTCCCCGGATCATCGGCAGGCTCAGCCGATTGAGGCGCCGCGGATTTTTTGTACTGCGTCGCAGTTGGTTCATTGCTGTAACAACCTTGTATTACTGACATCATTAAAATTCCAAGGATGGAAAAGATGAAAGTCCCCTTCATAATGCTCTCCGTCGTGCACTTTTTTTATTTAGCCCAAAAAAATTCTAAATGTACAGATTCCAAGTCCGTATCGACATTTTCGGAGAAAAATTGAGTCCAAGGGGAAGAGTTCTTAATAAAAGCAAAAAATCACAATGATTTATAATAGTTATATCATCATGACGCACTATTCGAGGAGCCAATTTTTGTAGGTTTTTTGCGGGGTCAAATACCTTCGATAGATGAAGATTCCGGTGTCTTGCTCATACCAAGGTAATTTCATACCACTAATGTATATGTTAGTCCTAGGATCGAGAGGGAAAGCGGTGACAAACACACGAAATACCTGTTTTTTTTCGTCATGACAGACGGTAAAGATCCGAGCCACAAGACGATCTTTTGCGCGCTCCCGAAAGCATTTCGCAACCCACGTCTCTTGGCTCATTTCAGGGAACCTCATTTCATGCAGCCGTTTCATAACATCGGCCTGGCTTTTTTTGTTCACCTTATTCTTGATGCAATTTACCTTGGGATCTTGACCTTTGCGCAACCAAACATCACATGCCGTGGTGGATAACTCCTTTGCCAAGACAGGTAAAGGAAACATCATTACGAGAGACAGAAAAACAAGGTTTATCATCATGAAGCTTCCCTTTTTTTATGCTAGGTTTTGCAGGTAATCCTTAACCAGTAAGTCTGCCTTGCTCCAGTCTATCTGATCTATAGTATCATGGTTTTCCGTGATCTTATCGAGCAACGAAATCTGCAGTTCGCCTTGGCGCTTGGCAAAACTATAAGGCTCGTTGGAAAAGGTCACTAGGCTATATTCGGTTGCAAACGCATCATAGCGATTTTCAATTTCTCTCAATACAGACTTTCGAAAAAGAAATCGATCATCAGCCACATGGTCCTGCATCTCGTGAAAGTTGCGGATAGCCAAAGCTGCAATAGCATCAGCGTCGATCATCCTAGACTCAGAGTATGACTTAAATGCGGCCTCCCAACTACCTTCCCTTTTGATGGAGTCCAGGAGCAAACCACAGCTTTCAAAAGCACAATTCATCCCTTGGCCGTAAAAGGGAACTATGCCATGGGCAGCATCCCCCACCAGCGCGGCTCCATCCCTAAAATACCATGGACGGACATGAATCGTGCCCAGCTTTCCGAGGGGGTTCGACGCAAACTGAACTAAGTAATCAGGAATGAGCTCGGGAATATTAGGAAAGAACTCTTCGAAAAACAGTTTGGTTTCAGATGCGGACTGTAGTGAATCAAAGCTGAGATCTCCCTTATTTGGTAGGAATAGGGTACAGGTATAGCTGCCATCGGGGTTGGGCAAACCAATCAGCATAAACTTCTTCCGGGGCCAAATATGAAGCGCTTCTTTTTCAATAGCGTGATGGCCCTTACTATTTGGCGGCATGTGCAGTTCTTTATAATCGTAATTCAAAAAGTCTGTCCGCGCTTGACCATCACCTGAGGCGACTATAGCCTTGCGAACGGCAGAGGCTGTGCCATCAACACCAATAATTCGTTCGCAACTCTTCTCTAAGTTTCCACGTTCGGACTTAATTGTCATCTTTTTTGATGCTAGATCGACAGCCTCAACTTGTGAAGAAAACTCCACTTTAACCCGACCAGTGGCTTCAGCTAACGTCAATAAATTCGTATTTAGGCTCCCTCGAGATACCGAGTTTATATAAAACTCAGGGTTTGGCGAGTAGGGCTGGAACTGCTGATGACCGTCCATACCATGAATCATCCGCCCTCTCATGGGAATAAGATCCTTATCCCAGTCGAAGTTCGATTCGATACGATCCAAAGCCGTCAAACCTCTGACCGAAATAGCTAGATTTATGGAACGTTTTCCTAGGTCTTCAACTTGTCTTGGGTCAGGCCGCTTTTCGTACAATGTGACTTCCGCACCTTCTTGGGCCAAAAGTATCGATAAAAAAGCCCCTGCCAAGCCGCCACCGGCTAAAACAATATGTTGACCGCTAAGATTCATGTATCACCTCCTGGAGTTGGGACACAAAATGATAAACATCCTCAAAACTATTGTAGAGGGGAGCAGGCGCTGCACGGACGATATCTGGCTCTCGGAAGTCGCAGATCACATCTCGTTGCACTAGACTTTTTTGCAGTTTTTTGGCCTGGCCCGGTATGCGAAATGATAACTGAGCGCCCCGAGATTCAACATCTTTCGGGGTTAAGATCAAACCTTCGTCGAATGATTTTCCCACCAGAAACTGCAGGTAGGCCGTGAGTTTTTTACTCTTTTCTCTCAGCTTAGACATACCAGCTGCCCTAAAAAGCTCCAAGGAACTGCGCAAAGAGGCCAACTGAAAAATTGGAGGATTACTCAGTTGCCAAGACTCTACGGAATTTATCGGAACAAACTCCTTACCCATCTGAAAACGGCTTTCTTTATCATGCCCCCACCACCCTTCAAAGCGCGGTATCTTGTCTTTTGGCATGTTACGATGAACAAAACAGCCTGCGATCCCACCTGGTCCCGAATTAAGGTATTTATAAGAGCACCAAACAGCAAAATCTACACCCCAATCATGTAGATTGAGAGTCACGTTACCTGCTGCATGGGCTAAGTCAAAGCCGACTCGCGCACCGATTTCATGGGCAGCTTGCGTAACTGATTGCATATCAAAAAGCTGGCCAGTGAGGTAGTTTACCCCTCCTAACATCACTAAAGCTAGACTATCTTTGTTGCTATGTATGGTCTCGAGAATATCTTCCGTGCGGAGGCAGTGCTCACCTGAGCGAGGTTTCAGTTCAATAATTGCACTTTCCGGATCAAATCCGTGAAACCTAGCTTGAGATGCTACAGCATACTGATCAGATGGAAAGGCGCCGCCTTCAATCAATATTTTGTAGCGTGCCGCGGTGGGCTGATAAAAGGAGACCATCATCAGGTGAAGATTGACAGTTAACGAATTCATACAGACAACTTCGTCATCCTTACCCCCAACCACCTCGGCCATCATCTTGGTAAGGAATTCATGATAATTAACCCAGGGGAATTCAGCCTTAAAATGCCCTTCGACACCATACCGCGCCCAAGCATCCAATTCTTGTTGGATGGCCGCAGCTGTAGATTTTGGTTGCAGCCCAAGAGAATTGCCACAGAAGTATAGCGTGGTATCTCGACTAAGTGGCTCTGGAAAAATAAAATCGTCGCGAAAACCTGCTAACGGATCATCCAAATCGAGTTTTTGCGCCGCTAATAGCCCTGTATCAAAACCATAATCCATGTCTCTACTCCCTAGTTTTGCCGTCTCTTTTGTCTCATTCCGCAGGCCTTGCATGTGCTGTTGGCTTCATTGTCATAAAACTCAGCAAAAATGGGAGGAAGCTGTTTAACGATATCTTTCAGTTCGAAAAAGTGGTCATATACCTTGGCCCCACATCCGTCACAATACCAGATGAAGCCGTCTTTCTCCCCCTCCTTCCTTTTTCGTTCAATGACTAGGCCGACCGTATTTTCTGGACGCTGGGGAGAATGAGGTACCCGGGGAGGAAGCAAAAACATTTCCCCTTCTTTGATAACGATATCACGCACATCAGATTTCTCTCTTACCTTCAAAGTAATATCACCCTCCACCTGATAAAAAAATTCTGATGTTTGATTCACGTGAAAATCTGATCTGATATTAGGACCGCCAACTACCATAATGATGAAATCAGGGTCTTCGTAAATGCATTTATTGCCGACGGGAGGTTTTAATGCGGCCCGATTATCTTCTATCCATTTTGAAAAGTTAATAGGAGGCAACATGGCACTAATCCTTTATAAGAGCAATACACTTTAATTCAATTGCGATGGGAGTAGGTAACGACAAGACTTCGACTGTTGTTCGACAAGGTTGATTGCTGGCAAAATAATCGGCATAGATTCGATTGTAGGTTTTAAAATCATCCTTCATATTAGTCAAGAAAACCGTCACATCAACGAGGTCATCCCATGAGGCACCAGAGTCTTCCAACACATCGCGGACGTTGTTAAACACGGAGTGGCATTGAGCTTCGATATCATAGTCTATAATCTCTCCTGCAGCGTTTAGTGTCACTCCAGGAATGTCTTTACTACCTTTTTTTCGAGGCCCTACTCCGGATAAATATAAAAATGCCCCGGCTCGTCTGGCATGCGGGTAAGCTCCAACAGGCTCAGGGGCCTTTTGCGAGCGCACAATATCTTCAGTCATGATCTGCCTCCTCGTAACTAATCGAAATATTTTTGGCTTGGGTCATGAACCTCATAGCTTCCCAGCCACCCTCTCTGCCGATTCCAGACATTTTTTGCCCACCAAAGGGCGTACGTAAATCACGAACCATCCAATTGTTGACCCAAATCATTCCACACTCGATCCGATCACTCATTCTCATGCTTTTACCAATATCATTAGTCCAAATACTTGCACTTAAACCGTATACGGTGTCATTTGCCAAGCGAATCAGTTCGGCCTCACCTGCCGCCTCAGTTAGTGTAACAACGGGCCCAAAGATTTCATCTTGATTGACGCAATGATCATGAGGCAAACCAGCTATGACAGTCGGGGCGTAATACCAACCATTCTCCAAAGGAGCAGGGAGGTGTATAGGTTCTCCTCCAGTTAAAATATCGCCACCTGACTGCTTTGCCTTGTCAACATAATTCGCAACTTTTTGCAGTTGACTCTCCGACACCAACGCACCCAACTGGGAACGATCGTTGGCGGGGTCGCCAACGGTTATCGCTTTCACCTTGGCAACAAACAGGCGCTTAAAAGATTCAGATATCGATGTCTCGAGGATAATCCTCGATCCGCAAAGACAGATTTGTCCTTGATTAGAAAAAGCGGCCTTAACTGCCATATCGCTGGCCTTGTCGAGGTCCGCATCAGCACATACGATAAAGGGGTTCTTTCCGCCTAATTCTAATGATAGTTTTTTTAACGAGGCGGCAGTTTCTACAGCGATCTGCTTCCCTGTTTGGGTTCCCCCGGTAAATGTAACTGCCTTAACATCGGGATGGTTGACAAGAGGTGACCCCACCTCAGCCCCAAAACCGTGTAGGATGTTCAGCACGCCTTTAGGAAAACCGATATCATCCATGACTTGACTTAAAAGAAACGCAGTGGCCGGAGTTATCTCCGAAGGTTTCGCAACGACAGTGTTTCCGGCAGCTAGAGCCGGCGCTATTTTCCACGTCAACAAGTATAAGGGAAGATTCCAGGGTGAGATGCAAGCCACTACACCGAGAGGGTCTCTCTTCGTGACATGGACCTGCTTAGTGTCACAATGCGATTCTCCAGCAAAATGCTCTGCAGCTCCGGCAAAAAATCGGAAATTACTGATGGATCGAGGAATATCTAACGATCTCGCCAAGTGCACCGGCTTTCCGTTGTCGATGGATTCTGTCTGAGCAAAGTCTTGCAATCTCGCCTCGATACCATTGGCTAGGGTCTGTAAGTGTTTTGCCCGAGCGCTATGAGTAAGCTTCCGCCACCCATCTTGCGCCGCCTTAGCAGCTTCAACTGCCCTATCAACATCTCTATGGTCAGATCGAGGCAAACTGCCATATTCCAATCCAGTTGACGGAGACTTGTTGGGAATCTCCTCACCAGACTCTGCTTGGCAAAAGGAGCCATTGATGTAATTAAGGACTCTCATATGGCACCTGTCCGTCCGCCATCAACAGGGATCGCCGTGCCTGTCACGTAACTGGCAGCAGGACTTGACAAAAAGGCCGCGACGCTAGCGATTTCTTCTACGTTACCAAAGCGGCCCGCGGGAATCGCTGCTGCCATAGTTTCAGCGACCGCTTCTCTTTGCTGGCCCGACTTGCTAGCTTTGCTATCAATGATTTGATCCAGACGAGACGTTTTGGTAGCCCCGGGTAATACGCTATTCACTGTGATACCGTATTGAGCTACTTCATTAGCGAGTGTTTTGGACCAGGATGCCACAGCCCCTCTAATAGTATTGGAGACGCCAAGTCCTGCTAGGGGAATCTTGACGGACGTCGAGATGATATTAACGATGCGGCCAAACCGTTTCTCTCTCATACCAGGCAAGAGCATCTTGACGAGATTGGCATTCACAATAAGATGACGTTGAAAGGCCTGTAAGAACTCTTCATCAGAGGCTTCCGTGATAGGGCCTCCGGGAGGGCCTCCACTGTTGTTGATTAATATATCGACAGTATGACCTTCCAAGGCAGTAGATAAGGCCTTGAGCAAGGCCTCTTGATCTCCCTGATCAGCGACCACATACCGATGTCCCGACCCTTTCAGTCCTGAGCAAACATCCTTAAGCTTGCTCTCAGTCCTCGCTAATAGAATTATTTGACATCCTAAATCAGCGAGTTCACGAGCACATCCTGCGCCGATTCCCTGTGATGCCCCGCAAACAAGGGCTGTCTTGCCACTGAGATTTAAGTCCATAGGCTTCTCGATCTATTGTTTTTGAATAAATAACTAATTTGATCGACAATCTAGCAGATATTTCGAAAAAAGCCATCTTTCGGAAAACTAAGAAAAAACAAAAAAAGTCGGGGTATCTTATCGACACCCCGACTCAACTACACCTAAACCTCAAAATGGAGATTTTTAAGAAAAACTATTTAACCTAAGCTGGGCTTAGTTAAAAAATGAAGAAACTCTAGTATAAACGCCCGGAGTCCCTGGTCTTGCACAACCATAACCGAAGGATACCACTCCAACAACGACAAGCTCTTGCTTGCTACGATCCCATCCAAATAGGGGGCCGCCCGAATCACCCTGGCAGGAGTCAGTTCCTCTTCGGTAAGCGCAAACATGACCATCGTTAATTTGTCCACGGTAAACACTTGAACAATCTCGATTAGAAACAACATCAACAGCAGTATACTTCAGCCCAGCGGTCATATATCCGCCTTCGTAGGTACTTCCCCAGCCTGCGACGTAAGTCGTATCACCAACAGCCGGGAAGTTAGGATTCAAATTGATATCAGATGGCTTGTATCGAGAGCTACCATTCATAGAGATAATGGCAATATCGTCTGTAGTACTTCTGCTGGAATACGCAGGTGCGATCGTGATCTCTCGTGCTCGAAAGGTTTCAGCATTTCGCGTCCGTC
The DNA here is from genome assembly GCA_013215145.1 of Pseudobacteriovorax sp. Lineage (GTDB taxonomy): Bacteria > Bdellovibrionota_B > Oligoflexia > Oligoflexales > Oligoflexaceae > DT-89. The sequence goes on along the minus strand of JABSRP010000027.1, from coordinate 76,415 downwards.
GTAGGTCGTTAGTACCGATAACTAAGCTGATGCTGCTAGGCGAACGACGAAAACTGTCAACGCAATGGGCAGCCGTTACAACTTCTGTAGGAGACACAAGGGTACCGCCGCAGAAAGCCTGGCCGTTAACCTGGAGAGATACTACTGATTGGAAGTAGGTCTGATACTGACCGAGAGTAGCTGCTTGCCCACCAACGATATCGAGCTCACTTGTCTCAGAATTGTTATCGGCGCCACAACCAGCTAGTACCATCCAACCGGTTAGCAATCCCGCTACAGCTTTAAGCTTCGAACTCATCATAAATGTCTCTCCTCAAAAATGTTCAGCTTGGCAGACAATTTTTCCACCGCCCTCAAATCTGGTCGCATCATTGCAGAAAGCAGTTGATTTGCCAACCGGTCAAAACAATTCTTAACAGCTAAACATAACAAATAGACATGAATAACAGATGAGAAACAAAGGATTAATGCAATTTTTTCAGCCTAGATTCGGCCTCAGTTTTTTAGAAAAAAATCATTTTTTTTGATAAAATAACAAAAAAACTGTCTCCGTTAACGGTAGACAGCTTTTTTGACTTATCTGATACTATCAAGTTTTACCAAAAGCTACTCGCTTTGAGCATCCCCAGAGACATTACCGCTATATCTTTCTGACGCAGAAACATCGCCCAAGGTGTAGAAAGTAGCCGTCGTGGTCACACCGTCATCATTGCGGCACCAGTTGTGATAATCACGAGCCCTTGCTATGCAACGATCTTGATCGAAGGACGAGTTTTGATAGTTGTCCTTAAAGAGCCCAACTTTGTCTGGCCGACGCTTACAAGCTGCCTGCTCGATATAGCAACCCGAGTAAGGTGTTTTGGAATCAATTTGGACGTCGACATCACCTTTGACGTAAAAGGACGCGGTCACAGCCTCAGAAAAGTCGTTGCGACACCAAGAATGGAAGTCGGCGGCCCTCATAAGACAGCGATCCTTGTCGAAGGAAGCGTTTTTGTGGTTATCAATGAACAACCCAACCTTTTCAGGAACTCTCTGACAAACTTCCATTTGGATAAAGCACCCTGAATACGGAGTTTGAGAATCCAGAGAAGCTACTAGATTACCCTTTTCGTAGAAACTTGCTGTCACGACTTCGTTAAACGTATTGCGACAGGACCTGTGGTAGTCATGAGCACGCATAATACAGCGATCCTTGTCTTGAGACGAATTTCTATAATTGTCTAGGAACAGACCCACTCGTTCTGGTTTTCTCTGACAAACCGACTGGCTGATAAAGCAGCCCGTATAAGGAGTAGTGGAATCTGTGGTAACCACTTGCTCACCCTTGTCGTAGAAGGATGCTTTAACCACCTCATCAAATGAGTTACCGCACCAACGGTGGTATTCTGCAGCGCGCCTCAAACAACGATCTTGATCCGAAGAGGCGTTTTTGTGGTTATCGATAAACAGTCCAGTTCTCTCAGGCCGTTTTCTACACGTAGACATTTCTATAAAACAACCAGAGTAGGCCGTTTGAGAGTCAGTTTCTTTGACAATCTCTCCCTTGGCGTAAAAAGTTGCCGTAGTTTTGACATTATTGTCATTGCGGCACCAACGGTGAAAGTCATGGGCTCGCATCATACAGCGATCGATATCAGTGGACGAATTTTTATGATTATCATAAATGAGCCCCACCTTTTCCGGCACCCGTTTACAGGAATCAATCCCGACAAAGCACCCTGTGTAAGGTGTCTTTGAGTCCAGGCGTTGAACCGGGACACCCTTTTCGTAGAACGTCGCTGCAATGACATCGTCGCTTTTGTTCCGACACCATCGGTGGTAATCGTGGGCCCTCATCATGCAACGGTCGATGTCTGTCGAGGCATTTCGAGAGGTATCGATAAAAGTTCCCGTTCGCTTTGCATCTCTCGTGCATACGTCCGCACTAATAAAGCAACCTTCAAACGGTGTCTCCGAATCTGCGGAAACCACCACTTCCCCATCTTGCCTAAATTCTGCAACTGTTATCTCATCCACAGAGTTTCCGCACCAACGATGGTATTCAGCAGCACGCTTTAGGCATCGCACGTAGTCCTTGGAGGAATTTTGGTAATTATCTTTAAACTCACCCACTCGAGATGGACGTTTCTGGCAAGTAGCTTGCCTGATGATAAAGGTCGTAACAGAGTCAGGTTTGATTTCGAATTCTAGATCCACGGGCGGTACTTTTAAGCTAGTACTTTTGGTTACATCATCCGTCTTTTTTGCGGCGAATTCATTACTATAAGGTGTAAGGGTCAGAAGCTCCTTTGATAGCCTGCTGGCAAAGTCTTTGATGGTGTCGTTGTAAAGCTCGCTTTTCCAGTATAAAACGCGCGAACGCTTGGGAATGTTCTTTTTTATCAGTTCGACGAGTTCCGAGGCCGCAGCATGGATAGTTTGTGTTTTCACGTCCTCGCTTTTGATAAGGGCAAGAACCACAGGGTCTTTGGTTAATTCCGTAAAAACATCCGCAGCGATGGTACCCACTCGCGACATTCTAATATCTAACGTTAAGATCTCGTCTTCAGTGGCAATCACGATATCAGGACCAATAAGTGCTTTAAGTGACTGACCACTAGCATACTGGACCTCAATGACATAATATTCGCCCGATTGTAATCTGAGTTCTGCATCGCCTTCGAGGTTGGTCTCCGTCTCAGAGACGGGAACCCGATTTTCCGCCAGTGTTTGAACGTCATAGTATACGACCTTGGCATTTTCTGGACTAGATGGTGTGATCTCCTCTTCCGACTCATCGGGACCGAAGGTCAAGTTAAAGAACTTATCATTGTTTAGATTCAACGTGAGTTCTTCTTCCTCGGGAGTATCAGGAACAAGGTTTTCCACACTCGCTTCAAGTGACGAATCTTCGACTGCGCCGCTGGCCTCATTTTCCACTGGAGCGGCCGCACTTCCTGATATGCCTGAAGGTAAGGCAGCCTCGCCCTCAGAGGATCCAGACTCTTCGCATGATGCCGTCAAAACTGCTAATAAAACCACTGAAGTGTTGAGATATTTACCTATCATTAGAATCCCTGGTCATGAATTTCCGTACAAACCCGCTATCGTGAGTAAGCGAACCCAAGTTTAATGAAAACGCAAATAAATCGTTTTTGTCAGTATTTTTGGTTAATTAAAAAAGGCAGACCAGGGAGATTTTAGCGCGTCTTTGCCTCATCTAAAAGTGGTTTTATGTGACGATACGCCTGTTGGTACCGATAAAACGGAATCCGAGGGTTGAGGTGATGGATTTGATGGTAATTTTGATACACCAGAATCCAGTTGAGTGCTGGGTAGGGCAAATTTCTTGTATTCTTGAGTAGATGGGTCTCCTGAAAGGGTACATGAGGCAGCCAATCTAAACCAAACGCCAAAAAGGCTAAAGCAACATGGGAGGGGAGTATCCAAAGAAACAAAACTTCGGCCCCGTACCCAAGCGAGCTCAAGTATAATACAAATAGGGCTATACCAACTAAAACAGCCACGCTCTTCACTTTATCAGTGAACTCGTAGACAGGATCTAAAATAAAATGCGTGATGTATTTAAAATAGATCGTCAGGCAGCGCAAAGCGATGGTGAGAGGATTGCTCCCGTTGACCCAAAGGTCGGGGTCCTTTCCCACTATATTAGTATTCTGGTGGTGCCGATAATGCAACCTTGCAAATGCGATGTATGGGGCCAACAGCAGAAATGCGCTAAGGTGGCCACAGATATCATCCACCCATCTTAATTCCGATTTTTTACCCCCAATATTGCTATGAGAGGCCTCGTGCATGGGAGTAAACGAGAGGTATAAGGCTAACGTACTTACTAAAAAGCCGAGCCACATAGGCTGTTCGAATGCCACCACCAAAATTCCAGCTGTGAGCCACAATCCATAGCAAAGTCCAAGGAGTAAGATTGTTTTCCAAGCAAATTCGCCGGCAAACATATTGATTGAAGTAAGCCTCAGCTTCTTATTATCTTTATCCTGCAACTTGTCATTCCTCCAAACTAAAGCTGATATCTTATAACGTATATTTTTTCATCTTCCTAAGACAAATATTCTAAGATCCTAATTCTTCACTTATTTTTCAGGGTATAATCGGACAAATTGCCTGATTAACTTTAGCCCCCAGCCAAAGAAAACAAAAAACACACCCGTAAATTTGCCAACAAGTAACTGTGATTATTAATTTATTTATTTTTTCTTATCATTTTCTCTAGACACTCCGATCAGTAAATAAATCGTCAATTTTCGAAGTTTGAGGTTTCCATGCGAAAACTATTGTTAACACCTATCGCGTGTCTAGCTTTACTGGGCTGCGATAACTCTAATGAAAGTCTCGACAGTCTGATCGCAAGTGCCGAAAGTAACGTTTCCGAACGGCAGGTCGCTGATGTTGCCGCCAAGTGTGATGCGTCTACGTCAGATGTCGAGACCGGGCTGACCTACGAGGCACTTAAGCAATCCTTCGGCACTGACACCTGTCAAGACCTTGCCGCGTCGCTTGTTATCGTCCAAGAAATCAACTTAGCCAACTCGGGAATTAAAGATCTAGTTCCGCTAGTGGACGCCGGGAACCTTTCGGTTTTGGACATTAGCGGCAACCGAGTCGAGGATTTAGGCCCTCTCGCAACGCTTCGAAACCTGTCTTCTTTGAATATTTCAAACAACGGGCTCAGCGATTTGCAGCCAATTGAGTCCCTTATCACACTCGCAACTTTATCAGCAAATCGCAACAATATCGAAAATATTTCGGCTCTATCAGGCCTTTTTAACCTCCTATCGTTGAACCTCGAAAATAATGCGGTCACCGATGCCAGCCCACTTTCGAATCTGCAAAAACTAGTCGAGTTAAAGATGCGGAACAATACGTTGGGAACAAGCCTATTAAAAAGCTCCGAAAACTGCGAAATTACGGAATCTAGTTCACAGGTATTTCGCGATTTTTGTAACTCACGAAACCAGGTCAAACCGTTCATAGACTACTGTAATAATTATGATAATGAATCTGCGGCGATAAAAACCACAGTAGACAGGGTTAAGGGTGCAATGACATGCGATGAGGCCGATGCTTACCTCGCCGAGCAGGAGGAACTAGATCTTCAAGCTAATCCTGCCGATCCATCTGTACCCCGATTGACCGATGTTTCACCCCTTGCTAGTTTGATCAATTTAAAGCGATTAAATCTTAACTACAACGCTATAACTGACGTTGAACCAATTTCCTATTTGGTAAATTTGAATGGATTACGAATTCAAGGCAATGGTATCGAAGATATTAGTTCACTTTCTTTCCTTCAAAATTTGGTTACCCTCGATGCAGCTGTCAATAAAATATCCGATATTTCTGCTGTCAGTCAGTTGACTAACGTTACTGGGTTCGTGCTTAATCACAATAACATTTCTGATGTCAGTCCCCTCAGCGGCCTACCGTTCCTTCAAGGATTGGCTATGAAAGACAACCTTATAACGAATCCCGCTGCCTTGGCATCATTACCCCAACTATTGGTACTCGACATTTCTCACAATCAAATTGAGTCCTTCGCCTCCATCGCTGGGCTACCTCAGCTTACAAGCGTGGGCTGGACGTGTAACCGAGTTGGAACGACGATTAAGCCGGACGAAACAAATTGCCCGACGGGTAATTCATCAGGTAGTTTCAAAGATACTTGCGAACTGATGATCGCTCTACCCGATAACGATGGCGTTGAGCAGGATGACGACAACACGAACGACAGACAAGGATATACCGATGTCACCTGTCCGACAGAAGTCGCTCAGCATATAGGTCTCAGAGCAACTTTCTACGACTAAAAGATCTTTCGTTACTCACGAAGGCATTTGGAAACCTGGGCCTGCTTAACCAAGCAGGCCTTTTTTTAGAAAAATCAGTGTTTTCGCTATTTCACGAACCCTACAAAAACCGTTCTATTTAGCCCCACACCTAGAGATTTCGGGCAAGGAAGTGAGCCGTACAACAAATAAAACCTATATTTTTATTCATATTATTAGAGCCTTAGATTTTCATTTCCTTTTAAGCCATAGCCCGCAAAAAAAAAAATCTCAGCAATCCTAAACTGATGAAAGATCTCGACCGAAGGTCTGGCATACAAAGGAGATAGGGATATTATGTGCAACTTAGTTATCTTCAAAAAACAAGTATTCATGACGTTGATGCTCTTGGCAAGTTTTGTTGTCGTAGGTAACAGCTCGTCAGCTAACACCCTCGAAGAGGGCTACCAAGCTTACATCAAAACCGATTTCAGCGGAGCCAAAGAAAAGCTCACTGAGGCGGTCAAAAACGAATCAAATCCTGTGAAACTCACCAAAATTCATAAGCTACTCGGTATCGTGCACTATATGCTTAGTGATCTGAACGAGTCAGCTCGATCATTCAAGCTAGCACTTTCCTACAACCCGAATATCTCGGTTCTGCAGAGTGAAGTCCTCGATGAAACTATCATCACGTTCTTCAACAGGATCAAAACACTAGAGACTACTAAAATCCAAGAAAACCCTAGTCCGAAGAAAAAGCGCAAAAAGCGCTTTAGATACGTCAAAAAGCGAAGACCCCTAACCACTACTGAGAAAATCTATGCAACCCTGCCGTTTGGGGTTGGTCAGTTCATGCACAGGCAATACTTCTTTGGAGCGCTTTCGGGAGCCTTACAAGGGGGTGCACTGGGCTACTACTTGTTCTTAGGGTCACAAATCGACTCCAAGAAATCCGATAATGCCACCTTCCAAGCCTCTGGTGCTGGAGACGATGTAAAATCTGCCGTTTCCGCAGAGATCAACGACCAAATAAAAGACCTCGAGGCTCGTCAGCTTTACTCTTTGGTTGGCTTCTTCTCTCTTTGGGCAGTCAGTTCGGTGGATGCTTATCTCACCCCCAAGTACCGCCGGATCAAAAGACGCGTGTACGATGACGACGATGCTAGATTAAAACCGACTTACGATCTAAATTTGGGAATTGCGCCAAATCTGGAATCCCAAACTCCGGATCTAGTTTTCCAGCTAAACGCACGCTTCTAAAAATCGCACGATTCAAATCAAGTACCTGTATTTATTGCAGGTATTTTTTTTATTCCCCTCTGTACAGCTTTGACAGGGTAATATATAGTACGTTCCTTCTTAACCGTCAGACAGGACTCGTAACTATGTTAAGTACCCAAGATGTATCTCTCATTTTTAGCAGTAAAAAACTTTTTGAAGATGTGAATATAAAGTTTACCCCCGGCAACTGCTACGGAGTGATTGGCGCGAATGGAGCCGGCAAGTCAACGTTTCTAAAGATTTTATCGGGCGAGATCGAACCGACATCGGGAACTGTTTCGATGAGTCCTAACCTTAGACTATCTGTTCTAAAACAGGATCACTTCCAATATGACAACGAAACGGTACTGAATGCAGTTATTCTTGGCAATGAGAGACTGATGCAAGTCATCCGAGAAAAGGATGCTATCTACGCAAAACCTGATTTCAGCGACGAAGATGGGATCAAGGCGGCCGAGCTAGAAAGCGAATTTGCGGAAATGAATGGATGGGAAGCTGAATCTGAGGCCGGATCACTCCTAGAAGGTATTGGCATTCCTTCAGAACTCCATCAAAAATTAGTGAAAGACATGAAGGACGGAGACAAGGTTAAAGTTCTTCTCGCCCAGGCTCTTTTTGGCAAACCTGATGTACTGCTTCTTGATGAACCTACCAACCATTTGGAGCCAAAGGCCATTGCCTGGCTTGAATACTTTATCATGAACTACGATAAGACTGTGATTGTCGTATCTCACGATAGGCATTTTCTTAATAAAGTTTGTACTCATATGGTTGATATCGACTTCGCAAAAGTTAACCTTTATGTGGGCAATTATGATTTTTGGAAGCAGTCCTCAGAGATTGCCATGCAACTGCGAGCCAATGAAAATAAGAAGAAAGAAGATAAAGCAAAAGAGCTGGAGGCTTTTATTCGACGTTTTAGTGCAAACGCATCGAAGTCCAAGCAAGCTACCTCTCGCCGCAAGCAATTAGAAAAACTAACACTTGACGATATGCCTATTTCCTCACGGAAGTACCCTTATGTAAAGTTTGATCAAGAACGAGAAGCGGGAGATATATTACTTGAAGTGAATAACTTATCTGCATCGGTAGACGGGGAGCGCATCCTAAACGATGTTAGTTTCGAACTTCAAAAAGGTGACAAGTTACTATTTATAAGCGACAGCTCGTTAGCGATCACAACTTTGTTTAAAGTCCTCTACGGAGAGATCAAACCAGACAGTGGAACATTCCGCTGGGGTGTAACAACGTCTCAGGCCTATCTGCCAAAAGACTTTAATGACTTCTTCAACGATTGCGACCTTAACCTAATCGACTGGTTAAGACAATACTCTGAAGATCAGTCGGAAAACTTTATCCGTGGCTTTTTGGGTCGAATGCTTTTCACGGGTGATGACACAAAAAAATCTGCTAAGGTTTTGTCTGGCGGAGAAAAAGTTCGCTGTATGCTGGCTCGTATGATGCTTATGAGTTCTAATGTTTTGCTGTTCGATGATCCCACCAACCATCTCGATTTGGAATCTATTACAGCGCTTAATAATGGCCTCATGGACTTTAAAGGTACAGTACTATTCAGCACTCATGATCAAGAGGTTGCCCGAACAGTTTCCACAAGACTCCTGGAAATAACGCCTAAAGGACTATTGCATCACGAAAAGTCTTACGACTCCTACTTGGCCGACATCGAGAATCAATTTTCAAACGGATCGGCTGAGTTCTCATGACCATCACGATAGCTGATGCTCCAGCCGTATTTGCTTTAAATAGAGGCGGATTTACAGAACAGCTCCACTACGGTTTTTATTATATTAAGTTGGGCGATTCTGTTCTGACCAACTGGCATCAATCATCAAAACTTCAGCTCCCTACAAGAAGTCTACTTAAGCCCTGGCAGTTTCAGGGAGCCGGCCCTCATATCGAGAGTCCCGAAAGCCTCCTCGGGCTGTCATCCCATTCCGCACAGCCGTTTCATCTAGAGACCATCGATCGATGGCTCTCCGAATTGCCCATTTCAGAAAATCAACTCATTTGCCCACCAAGCCGACCCTATGATGTGGCAAGCAGCCACTGCTTACCCCACCCCGAAAATCAGGAGAAAAAAAAACGCTTCCACTTTTGCTCAGGTAAACATCTATATCTGCTCAAATGCTGTGAAAGGCTTGGATTACCCTTTGAGGGATATCACCTACCTGACCATCCGATCCAAAGCCAGATTCGCAGTTTTTTGGAAGAAAAAATCGGTAAAGAGTCCCAATGGGTTACTGATAGCTGCGGCCTACCCTCATTGGTTGCATCTATAGAAACTCAGGCTAACCTTTGGGCGGAGTTTGGAGAAGACACCTCGTCTGCATCAAAAAAACTGCGGCACTATTGGGGCAAGTACCCTCAACTCACTGGTGGCTTTGATCGCCTAGACACAGAGATTATGCTGTATTCTGAAGGACGCTTGCTTGCCAAGGAAGGCGCTGATGGTCTATTGGCGATTCAGACCAACGGCAATACTGAGGTCAAGCATGCAACAGTCTTGATTAAATCTAATCACGGCCTAAGAAAAGAAAACCTTGGCCTCATACTTAATCTGATACTGACCCGATATCGCGACAGGTTACCCCAAGCCTTCGAAGGATTGCATGCTAGGATTGGGTCAACTGTTCCTCAATGGATTGGTGCTGGACACAGTATCGACTACCTCCAATAGTGATGAAGTTTTATTAATCTCTGCAAAATCGTTACCCTTAAGTAAGTATTACTGCGGAAAAATATTTGACGACTCTGCCAAATTGCATTACAGATAAAAAAGAAGAACCCGAAAACCCTATGGACTCCGACCTTGTGTAAAGGTCTAATGCTGGGAGATTGCCTATGAACACGGCTCTTAGAAAATCTAGTGCAACGGTAACTGAACTGACTGCTACTAATTCAAAACTGAACAATTTTTTAAAATCCACTCCGCTCATGGAAAAGATTAGTAGTTATAATAGCCTGCTGCTTTTGGAATCGATCAATTATCCCGATATCGGGTCCATTATTAAAACCTCCTTGGAGCATAACGACCTCACTGAGCAACCAAGCTTGCTAGCTTTAATTCTACAAAACTCATCCGCCGAGCGAGATATCACACAGCAAATAAAAAAAGACTCCGAATGGGTCTCTACCATTCTTAATGAGTATGCCACTGGAAAGCGTCACTGGCGCGATAACTTCGAACAAAGGGTCTGCGGCATCTATTTTCTCTCGGTTCTCCAAGACGACGACGAGTCCCTGCCAGATTCCAAAACTCATAGACTACTCCAACGTACTTTTATGGACATACAAACAGGAACTTTCCATGGTAACGAGGCCTCAATATTTCTTCAGACTTTTGCTCAAGCTCTACAAAAAAACCCTTATCTTTCCTTTCAGTGGGGGGTAGAAATTCGACGCTGTCTGTCTCAGTTGAACGTGAATAACTTCGATCTTGAATCTCAAGCGTTTTTGCTAATGGCAAAATCCACCATGGAATTACCCATTAGCTCTGACCTACATACATTTCTAAACATGCCTCAGTTTCTTCTGATCGAGGAAAAGATCAAATACGGCGACCTTTCAGAATCTGAAATCATCAGTTACGCAGGTAAGCTTTACTTTCAAAAGTAAAAAAAATAAAATATTTTTCTCCTACCAGAAGCCTTACGGCTCCTGGTTTTTTTATGACTTAAAGATAGCAAAATAGAGGAATTTCCGCCCTGATTGGCTGGCCAAGTCTTGGCTTCGCTAAAAACCCAAGCAATACTCACAATGTAACAGCAAACAAGATAACTGGAGTTCACACATGAAAATTGCCTTTCTTTGCTTAGTTTTTTCCTTTGTTTCAGTGTCGGTGCATGCAAATTCCGAGGAGCTTGCCCCGATATACGAACCCGGAACTTATAGTACCTCGTTTCAAATTCTAGACAGCAGTATCTATAGCCAGGCCGAAGTAGTTTTTGAATCTGTCGAAAAAACTATTGCAGTAAACCTAAAAAGACAAATGCCGAGTTGCGATTCTGATTTTTGCGCTCAAGTGATGCCCGCGATAGAGTCCTACACCATAAATAATGCTATTTTATCTTTCGACGAATGCGAAAATATCATTATAGAAGGTATTGATGACCGCATGGACTTGGATGGAACATACACAGCTATCACGGTCACCGATCGATCGGAAACAGCATGTTTCTATTTTGCACCCGTAGACACCACCACCCTAATCTTTAAACGTACGTTTTTCGATCCCCTAGACCAAGTTAGAGTTGACACCAAACTCGAAACGGGAACAATGCAAGCGCTTCGATAGCCAAACTTTCAGAAAAGATCTTAATATTCCCAGGAAACCATCGTTTAGGTTTCCTGGGCAGTTCTTGCCCTCATCTCACACTATCCCTACTGATATCCTGTTAAGAGGACGGTCTTGTCTTAGACTAGTATTCCAATAATGGGAGAGATCATGGATTTAGCTACCGTAGTCGGAGCAGCGATGGGTGTCGCCACCATTATAGCTGTGATGCTTATGTCTGGTAGTCTCATCATGTATTGGGATTTACTTAGCCTTATCGTCGTTGTCGGAGGAGCTGTCTTTTCGGTCATGATGAGATGGCCCATCAAGGCAGGGGGAGAAGCAGTCAAGCATGCAATGACGACAGTTTTTAATCCCATGCAAGATCCAGCGGAATTGATAGAAATAATTATAGACCTTGCTGGCAAAGCAAGAAAAGAGTCCATTCTTGCGTTAGAAAAAGAAGAAATCGAAAACCCTCTACTAGCCAAAGGCATTCGGTTAGCGGTAGATGGTACCGAACCCGACATGATCGACCAGATGATCGCAGACGACTTACGCATCGCTAAAAAACGAATGAATGATGGGCGGGGAATTTTTGACGATATGGCAGAAGCCTCTCCAGCCTTCGGTATGATTGGTACTGTTATTGGTCTAATCGTTATCATGGCCAACCTTGCTGACCCCATAAAAATTGGACCTGGTCTTGCGGTAGCTCTGGTCACGACACTTTATGGATCTTTGTTTTCAAATATGTTCTTTGTTCCGATCGGAAAAAAACTAAAGTACCGAACTGGCGAGTTTATGACTAACGGCGAAATTATTAAAACTGGAGTGCTCGGTATTCTAAGCGGCACAAATCCAAATCTCATACGAGAACGCCTAAACTCACATTTAGAAAATGCACCTGAGGCCAAATCGGATGATTAGCCGTTCTAAGGTTTACGCTTACAGTTTTACGACAGCTTTTATGGTTGGATGCTATCTTACCGCTTGCGATCCAGAGAGGCAAAAGCGCTGCGAATGGTATTTAGTTCCTAATCCTAAGGCAAATAACTTGATGGAACCAGGTTGGGTTAGTCTCTGCGCTGCCAATTTCGAACTTGGGCGGCAAAAATGCCTATTCACTGCCAAACCTGAGTTTGTCGAAAGGTTTAATGGAGTTCCCTTTAAGCTTAGTGAGATGGAATATCACGAAGATATACCAAGGAAGATTACGTCAATCACAGTCTGTGATCCAAAAGGAAAATAAACGTGTCCGACGATGGCGAAGAAGAAGAAGGTGGTGGCGCAGGCTGGATCGTCAGTTACGCTGACCTTATGACTCTACTCTTTGCCGCTTTCGTCGTACTTTATGGAATCACACCTCAGGGAAAGAGTGAAGAAATCATTGGCATTGCTATTTCCATTCGGGAAGCTTTCATCGAAATCCCTGACGAGATTCCCGAGGAGTTTCGGGTGGCAGAGCTTTTTCAGGGTAAGCTTTCTTTCAAAGAGGCTATAAGAGATACCACAATTAATCCCGCTATTAAAAAATTTAATCGCACAGAGAATATTTATAAGGGTCGAAACAAAGAACAAACCTCGGTGGAGATCATTCTTGAAAAAATAGGTAATGGCGAAGGAGTCTATGAAAGCCTTAGAAAAGCCACAAGGTTTTCGAAAGATGAATACGGTTTTAGCCTCAAGCTATTAGGAAAAGGTTACTTCAATCAAAACTCATACCGCCTTTCACGTATGGGCAAAGAAACTGTACAAAACATCGCCAAACGTCTGCTGGAGACACAAGAAACGATCGTCATCGAAGGACATGCTGATATCAGAACTTCGGGTCAGCTAAGCCCATTGGAATTATCAATCAAACGAGCTAGAGCCATAAAACAGGAATTCACATCCCAAGGCATTGAGAGCTCTCGAATACAGATCACTGGTCTTGGCGCGCTAAGACCAAAAGACAATAAAAATCCTGAACTAAACGAGCGTGTCGAAATCAAAACCATGTACTACGGGGCAAGAACTGAGTAACTTAGACGAATCAGAAGAAGAAGGGGGAGGTGCTGGATGGATCGTCAGCTACGCTGATCTTATGACACTTTTATTTGCAGCCTTCGTAGTTCTCTACGGGACCATTCAGGAAGGTCGCAGCCAAAGGGTAATGGGTGCCGTGGGCGCCATTAGAGAGGCGTTTCGGGATATTCCTGAGAATATCGCTGAAGATCAAAAAATGGGTGATATCACAAAAGGGATTTTCGTATTCAAGGCGTTCAAGGGAGAAAGGCTTGAGGACTTTGGCCCCAAGGAATTTCTGATCAAAAGTGATCAACGAATTGCCATCGACCGCGATAAAAATAAAGTCGAAAATTTGATCAATCGCATGGCCCAAGACTCTTCAGATTATGATTCCAAACTTCGTAAGAATATGATTACCGAACCAAACGAGCGTGGATTCACCATCAAACTTAGTGGCGCGTATTTTTACGATGAAGGTAGCTACAAGCTTAAGGCGCAGGCCAGAGATAGACTACTAGAACTAGGCCGACTACTGATTCACATGCAAAATGATATTCTTATTGAGGGTCATACTGGCAAGGAATCCGGAAGATATCCTCAAGATGAGCTCGGCGCACTAAGATCAGGTCATGCAGCAAATCTATTAGTTAAAGAACTGAGGTTTCCGTCCTACCGCATAAACACCTTATCATACGGAGATAAGAGACCCATTGCACTAAACAACACTCGTAGCCAAATCATCCGCAACAGACGCATCGAAATCAAGGTTCTTTACTAAAACTGTCGTTTTCTCTAACAGTTACTTAAGCAGCGAACCCTCAAATTGCACTCTAATACGCTATTTTTTCAACATTAATACCCACCTTAAGCAGTCGTCTCAAAAACCTTCCTATTTTTTGCAAAGCTAGGATTTTTTCTCCGCCATTTGGCTTGCTTGCTAGTCATACGATTTTTGGCACAATTTTTAAAAACTACATAATATCACCGATAGCGCAGCGTTAAGAAACTATCCTATCGCAAAGTCCTTAGTCGGTACTCCTTTGAAGGATTGGCTTGTTTTATCTTTGATTTTGGCTTGTTAGTTAATAAACAGAAAGTCCTTCCTAGCAGCGTATAGAATCCTATCACCTGTGTTAGGTATCTCAACAGTGTCAAAACCATGGACATCAGAATCAACGCTATTTCAACCGTTTAGCGATGGCCCACCAATTGCTTTAAGTCAACATAAGGGGACCAAGGACAACTCAAGGCAAAAGGGAGACAAGGACTTGGAGATCAAAAAAATTACTAGCGGCATTGAAAAACGGCTCTTTCTGATCGCATACAACAAATTATCAAAGATGAGCGTACCTCTAGCTTACGTCGAAGAATGTGATGTCTATGGGGTGTATGTCAAGGGGGAAATGCAGGGAGGATATGCTTTTGCTCTTGGTTCCGATATGGCTTGGCCTCAAGTCCTACCCGATGCGAATAAAATTTTTTCCACGGTACCCAAACGCTTTTGCCTAGAGGTTAATCTAGTCTGGGCTACTAAAGATTTACATGCTTCCTACAAAAACATGATTAATTTTTGGAGCTCAATTGTAACAGAAGCCGCCAATTACAAGCATATTGACTATATTACCTACGCAGTGGATGTGCGAAGAGAGTATCTCGTTAAACTATACAAGAGGCTTTCCTGCGGAGTTCTTTACCGGGGAGAGGTACCTAAGTACCCTGGACGAGAAGCCATTGTATTTTACTCCACTCCATTTCGCTGCAAAATCGCTAAACTCCTTTGTTGGAAGGAGTTTTTCATAAGATTTCACAGACATCTAAAAACCAAAAAGAATCATGTTAGCTCTATCGAGCCCCGTTTAGCTGTTCGCTAAAAATTGTACTATTAGCCCAGGCCTAGCATTTTTCTTTAGAAATTAGTTACTTGCTCCCATCATCGCAACTGACGGACCCTCACCGATCATTTTTTTTTTGCCACGAACTCAATTCAACCGATACCTACTCTAAATCATCAACACTTATTGGTACGTATCAGCTATGACTTCCAAAGATGAGATAGAGAGCTATAACGATGTGCTTTGTCAGCATGCGAAGAAGTCTATGTTTTGGATCTCTTTGCTTGGCATTGTTGGCCTTCTCATCATTTCTATTCTTAATGCCTCGGTGGATAAACCCTCTGCATTTGTTTATGCACCGACAATGCTAGTGATGACGGTCACCTTATTGGTTTTTCTGAATTCGTCTTACAAGCTGTTTCGCTCCTACCGCATTCTTGCAGACATCGTATGTTTCACAGGTGTCCTAGGTGCTACCGCTTTGGTGATTCGGGCAGATATGATCAACTTTCAGCTGAGCACATCTCCCTTACAATATGCGCAGATGATCTGCTTTGCTATTTGTTTTCGCAAACGGACTCAAGGGGTGGTTCGCAATACCATGGTAACAATGGTGAGCTTAATCGCTTTGGCAAGTTACGATAGTGGTCTAGTCTCGATCATGTATCCTCACTATGTTGCCGGATATTTTGCGGGAATGATGATCTTTGTGATATCGGAAGATCGCATGTACAAAGACTATCTATACAGACAAACCGTAGACCGTGAGAGGCAAGAATCATCGAGAAAATACAGACACCTCCACGGTGAATTAACCGATAAGTGTTTACCTCACCAAATAGATTTAATCCTAAAAGGTTTGAGCTACAAAGAAACTATGCCTGTCCATCGAGTTAAATTTTGGACTAGTAAATTTCTCATTAACTCGGCTGAGGATTTTGGCATTCCTAAAAGGTATGAAGTATTTGAGCAGTTCATGCAAAAAATCCAGAATATCATGCGATCCCAATATGAATTCAAGTATATTCCGATGTCGCGACTGGCTGATGGACACGATGTGTTTGAAGTCAGAGGTCCGGGCTACGTGGCGCGCTCAGGTCAGGATAATTATTCTGTTACCTACGAGTATCCCTTTCCGTTACCAAAAAACGAGAATAAAGGACAATTTGTACTTGCTACTGTATTCAAGCAATTAAATATTTTCAAACAAGTTGTTGTGGATCAGCTTGGTGTTAACGATATGACCATAACGACTTCCTTGACCTATGGTGAAGGCAAGGGAATCTTTTCCGGAGAACTAAGTAATTACGAAATTGAGGGCGAGTCTGTAAACTTTGCAGATATTTATCTGGAGGCCCGAAAGGGAATTAAGGATTTAGACGTCAAGTCGCGAGAAGGTTTTCATGCGATTTTGATCCATCCTAAGGTATACCGTGAGCTTCAACGATATATTCCTGGTTATCTTGAGAGTAGGGTAAAACAATACAAGTTTAAGCCGTTCATTCGCAACGACACAAATAACGACACTATCTACGTTTTATACGTTCATAAAGACGATTGTGGGGACTCTTATCTAGAAGTTATGGATTGGTTTCGCCATAAGAGGTACAGTGCTTAAATCAGCTGTTCACCCCACATCTGCCTGCATCTAACCATGTTTTTTGTTTCTGCCACATAGTGTTTGACAACGCCAAAAAAAACCATTACCACCAACTAGCGATTATTTGACGAAAACATGGAGCGTTACTCTTGAATACAACAAACTATATTTTAACTCTAATTGCGACCATCACTCTCTCCACAGGCGGTTTGTCTCATACCCAAGACGCGGAACCCAACGGCCCAAGCCAAAACCCAACTGCCGATGGACCAAATGAAGAGGAAAGTCTTTTGGGCCTGCTCGTTCCTAATATAACGAATTTACTTGAAAAACTGAGTGAAGAAGGAAGCCAAAGAGGGGGCGCATGCCGAGTCAATTGTGGCCCAAGTGATCGGAATGATCCATAAAACTCTATCACCAGGCTTATACAAGATTTGATTGGTTCGCAGAACCAATCAGTTCACAACCCACCGCAAGCCATTGTAATAATTAATATTTTTTAAACCCAATCCGATATTCTTCCATTGACAAGGTTAGACGAAAACTGCTATATCAACCTAGCACATTTGTGCAGCTATACCCAGACAGAGCAATCGGAGAATTCATGAGAAACTTACTCAATCTTTGCCTAGTATTATCGTCTATGGCACTGGCGACAGTAACTATCGCCGAAGAGGCCCCACAAACTAGTGATATCGAACCATCGGCATTGGAACTGTACTTAGAGTCTTTAGGAATGACACCTAAAGAAATCGACGTCGCCTTACAGCTTGCCGCTGAAACGCAAAAAAGTGGCTCCGACCCGGATGGACAAGTCGGTGGTGGATGCAAAATCAATTGTAACGACCTACGTTAATCATTAAGCGAGACTGCCTCAGTGGTAAAAAGCAAATCCTGGCAGATTTTTCTTTTTGTTACCTTTCTAGTTTCGATAAGCGGCGTCGGCTTCTCTAAAGCTGACGCTCCCAGCTTTCTTATCCCAGCAAATCAGAATCCAAAATCCATAGACCCTCTCGATGCTATGTATGTTCGAAACTTACCTTTGATGAAAATGCTTTATCGCGCGCCCATTGAGATCGATCAAAAAGGGCAGTTTAACAGCACACTACTAGCCGACTTTTCCTATGATTATAATAAGCAGACGATGACATGGACGGTTGCTCCCCAACAAAGCTTTGCAAACGGTAAGCCCATTCGGGGGGAGGATATCGTTTTAGCTTTGAAGAGAGTTTTACTTCACGAGCCAAACCGTCCCGTGCTAAGCGCTATCGTGGGCCAGAAAGAATGGATCAAGACCCCCTACCCATTGAAAGAAGATTTAAAGGGCCTAAAGCTTGATTCAAAGACGCAACGGATAACAATATTATTTCGGGAGCCAATAGCGAATCCATTTTATGAGTTTCGCCGCCCTTTGTATTCAGTCATGCCAGCGGACTGCATTAATCTTTTAACCAATAAGCTCAGCTGTGAGACACCTTCATTTAGCGGCTATTATAGACTGGCAAAAAATATTGATTTACCAAGTCTCCTTAAAAAAGGTGACGGAGAAGTCGATCACATTGAGTTTCTTTTGGCTGAAAACAAAAGATTTCGTTCTATTTATCAGTTCAAGATGCCAAAGTCTCTTATTTTTCAGTATTACATCGGAAGTCGTGGTTTGATTCAAATGGCTAAAGTTAGTCATGAAGATACCGTATTCCAAGTCCCTGACTATCAGCTAACGCCACAGGTTAGAAGCAGTCTCGAAAAAGATTTTGTCTACCGAAGACTTCCTCAGGTCAGAATATGGCACCTGACACTCGATCCAAAAACTCCCGCCTTTAGTACTGCTGCCTGTCGGCGCGTTTTTCGAGACGCCTACGTAAAAGAATATTGGAAAAAAATATCAGAGAACGAAACCAAATCCCTGAGTTTAGCTACAGCAATTATGCCTGGATACCTGACTAACTCCGAGCTCAAGGGCAGCCTCCCTGCAAATTTACCGCCATGCGATCCAAAACTTCTGCGAACACCTATCAAACACAGCATCTTCTCGATAGGGCCACAGTATTCATTCTGGGACCAAATTCTCATGAATACCTTATCCTCGCTGCAACTCCCAAGGTCTGGGATTAGTCTTATTACCGATCCCGAAAAAGTACATCTCGCATCGAATGCTTTTGACACCTCTTATTTTGTATTTGGAATTTTTGACATCCATGCGAGTTTTAAAGACTTTTTTTCTGCCCCAAACTATACCCCAATTACAGCTATTGCAGAAGACTCAGAAATTAAAGACATTACAGACCGAGTGTTTCGATCACAGGATGATAGTCTCAAAAAAGAACTGCTTATTAAATTGAACAAGAAGCTATACAGAGACGCTTATATTACATCACTCTCCCATTGGGGACTGGTGATAGGGTCACGAAATAAGAAAATAAGCCAAGTCAAATACTCAACCAGCGAGCTAGGACCGTGGTTTTTGTTTCCCAAATAATCGTGACTTAGGTTAGTATTAGACACAAAACTGAGAAGGCTGAGACCATCAAAAAAATACTATCCAAAAATGCATATGGTTGGCTACCATATATAGTCACAGGCTTATGTGGTTCTATCGTTATTTTCCAGCTGTTTTTTGCCTTCAAAAATCGAAACTTCGTTGATCATTGGACAAAGACTGAAGAAATACGGATTCAGCAAGATAATTATCTGGACGCTATAGCAGATCTCGACAGAATTATAGAAAAAAGATCTTTTCTCTATGGTGTGCAGCTGCTCCAAATGAATAATAGTCAAAAGCCCGTTATACTAATCGGCTATGGTAACGACACCGAGACGCCACTCATTTCAGATTTACCAGATCTTGGGTATGATAGCAGGCTTGACTCCTTGTTTACGGCCACTTTATCCTATCGTTTTCCACAAAGACCAGAGTTGTTTGCGGTATTTACGGTTTCATCACACTGGGAATTCTTGGTCATTCTAACCCTAGGTCTTTTACTCTCTAGCATGACTAAAATCATTGTCGGTTATGTCCGTGAAAAAGATGCCAAGTTTGAGGCCGATCGCATCGCTCTTATCGAACAAACCATTGATATGCTCCTGGATCAAGCCAATGATGACATTGACCAAGAGAAAAGCCTTGAGTTGAAAAATAAATGGCCAAGTCTGGTAGAAAAAATGAATCAGCTCAAAAAGAGAATGGAAAGTAGCTTGGTAGATAAATCCATAGCCAGGACGACTCAAATGTTGGCGCATGACGTTAGGAAGCCCTTTTCGCTTATGACATCTCTCATAGAATTAGTCTCGGCATCCAACGATCCAGAAGAAACTCAAAAAATTCTAAATGAGTCACTAGATACAATTTCGCGTTCCTTGGTCTCCGTTGAGGCAATGATACAAGATGTCATGGATGTCGGCAGCAACGCGAAGATTCAGCGCAAACCGGTTGAAATAGACAGATTGCTTCAACAGACACTGGAAACGCTACTTCAGTTTAAAAAGCATAGTGAAATCACATTCCGCTACTCCTATCACCATGAATATCAGATAGATGTCGACCCTTTGAAGATGGAGCGAGTGTTTACTAATATTATCGCCAATGCCATAGAACACATGCCAAAAAAAGGTCATATTTGGTTTGAAACGAACAGTAACAAACATTCGACAGTGATCACTATCGGCAATTCTAGCACCTTTATTCCAAAGGAAGATTTGAACAAACTGTTTGAAGCCTTTTATACGAAAAACAAAACGGGAGGCACGGGTTTAGGCTTAGCAATTGTGAAGAAAATTATAGATGCCCACGATGGAAAGATCTGGTGCGAATCTGATCCTTCAAAAGGGACAGAATTCCACATTGAAATTCATTCCGCGAGGAATCTGAGCCAAGTCATAGAAAGAAGCAATCAAAAAGCTGACGATTTCTATGCGAAAACCAATAAAAATATTCTGGAGAACAATTTATCGCCAACAAAAACCAAACTAAGTAGAGTGTTACATTTTGAAGACGAAAACGTCTACATTAGGCGTTGGCGCAAGTACTATCCTAAAGAATTACTACTTTCATTTTCGTCTTGGAGCGAATTTGAAGAAAGTGCGGCCTTTCGCGAAGAGCTTAAATCTTTTGATTTTGTCATTACGGATTTTTATTTAAAGGACGAAACCGGCGTCGACATTGCTAAGAAACTTCGTAGTTTATCCTACAAAATGCCAATTTTTCTAAATTCAAATGTTACTGAACTAAGTGATGAGGAGGAGAGACTTTTCACGAAGCTTCTCTCAAAAGATCCAAAATTAGCAAAAGAAGAAATAGATGTATTTTTTAAGAGTCGTCATAACTAATTAGATTTCAGCTTGGATAACCTTCATCTCCCTCTCTTTCCAACACAACTGATACTCGGTTCATCGCCCCAGCCATCTCTTCCATAGCATCACCTTTTCGAAGTATAGTACGGTAGGAATAGTTTCCTTTTGCTAACTCCTCCAAGTGCTTTTTGAGGGCGACGGTGGGTCCTAAGAATTTGTGAGTATACCAGACAGATAATCCGATAGTTGCCACCACATAGGCTAAAAGTGACAGATAGATCCATATCTGGGTACTTGACCAATATTCTGCAAAAATACGCCCTACCTCATCAGGTGCTTCAGTTAAAACTAGTACTGATTCAACCAATTCAGCAAAGTTAGAATAAAGGATCCAGGCAATGCCAACTACTAAAGCAATAGACAGCCCGATACTATAAAGACCGAGCTTACTTTGCATAAGCGGCTGAATGATATAGCCTGTTATCTTCCTTTTAGAGGCACCTGTATTTTCGTTTTCTTGACTCATTCCTTCACCTATCTGTAGTCATAGAAAAATGTTAAATCACCGATCATATCTGTATCAACTTTAAAGCTAATCGCAGCCAAATTCCAATAAACGCACTCCACTAGTTTTGGATCTCTCAGGGTCTGTTTCACAACCTTGAGTGTGCGAAATGCACCGTCTGTTTTGGAGTAGATAAACTTGAAGTGAATGTTGCCTCGGAGATTATCTTTCACCTCTAATCGCTCAACGTAGCAGTTGCGTAAGGCTCGGTCTTTCTCATTGATCGCTCGCTGAACGATTCTAGCGAAACGATTATGACGCTTGAGGTCTATTTTATAAAACATAGAAATTGTCTGTAATTCTGTATAAGAGACTCGGGCTTCATTCTTTTGCCTTGCGTCGCTTTGCTGTGAGGGAAGGGAAATTTTGGGAAGCATATTCTGCCTTTTTTTCGTACTTCGGATCACTCCTTGTCCAATGGCTGTGCCTACCCTAGTTTTTTTGGCTTCATCAGCTTTTTGTCTAGCTCTAATCCTCTTTGCCGTATTTTGCCTTTTCTGTTTGAGCACTTTCCGGCGTTCACTAGGCAAAACAGGAACCCCACCCTCTGTTGCCCGCGATTTCGGCTTTTGCACAAGCTGGGTTTGTCCACTTTTTTTGATGATAGAAAGTTTCCGATTTTTCCGCTCAATCACAACCCATTTGCCGAGTTTTGTTGTTTTTCCTAGATCGATCCTAAACACAGATTCGTGGGGCCCCACGTACTGGAATAAGCCTTTCGAGGAATTCACGACCATTTTAAGGATTTTGTAGCTACCGGCTGGTAAAAGCCAAGTTTTGGTGGGTGACTTGTAGTCTAAACCAAGGTCGATCTCTAAATTATGGACTTTTTTCGTATCCAAACTGACTAGCTTTACTACCGTAACACCGACGTCTTTTCTCGCTAGCGATTTACTGGGGACGACCCGGATCGCAAAACTTCCCGATTTCTTCGGATGATCGCCTTTAAACGGCAAAACAGGAAGCTCCTCAGCAATACCAAAGCCGAGAGTTCCGGGTATCATCATGGAAATCGCAACGAAAAGACGTTTCAGCACAGGGGATTCCTTACAAATACTCCCCTACAGTAGCACGGGTAAACCAGGATAAAGCAAGCCAATTTAGCCCACATCTCTGCCTTGCAAAGCTGGGTATTCTGTGGTCCTCCTTACGAGAGGCCAGGAGTCCTATGGACTCCTAAAATTTCAGATTATAAAGGGCTATTCGTTGACCCAAAGCAAGGCGATGGCTGGTATGTAGGTAATAATTGCCAGTCCTATCAATAAAAGAATGAGGTAAGGAACACTGGCTTTATAAATCTCCGTCACCGGTTTTTTAAATCGATAGCTCGAAATAAAGAGGTTTAGCCCCACAGGTGGGGTTAGATACCCAATTTCTAAATTAGTGAGAAAGATGATAGCCAAGTGTACCGGATGAACGCCAAACTCTGCTGCGATGGGGGTAATGATAGGTACCACCACCACAATAGCGGCAAATATGTCCAACATCATGCCAACTAGCAACAGAAAGATATTCAAACAGAGCAAAAAGGTAAGCTGACTGTCTATATGCTGCTTCATAAAGTCAAGAATAAGCATAGGAACATCTTCGTCGACGATGTAATTCACAAAGCCAAGGGCGCAGGTTAGTATTAATAAAATCGCGCCAACCAGCGTCATACTCTCTTTGGTAATACGCGGTACATCCTTAAATAAGTTTAGATCCTTGTACAAAAAACAATTCATAAAAAGGACATAGGCTGCCGTCACTACGGAAGCCTCAGAGGCCGTTGTTAGTCCTCCATAAATTCCTACCAAAACAAACACAGGAATAGGCAGTTCGTAACGTGCCTGCCAGAGGCTGTCACCTAGCTCTTTCCAGGAAAATTCCTGCCTCATGGCGATGGCCTGAGGCCCTGCAGCTTTATTGGCTCGCGACCCCATCCATATCGAATAGATAGATAAAACTCCAATCAATACAAAACAGGGAACAATTCCGGCGAGGAAGAGTTGGTCAATATCAACTTTACCGACAAGACCGTAGAGAATGATGGGAAGGCTTGGGGGAAATAACAATCCTAAAGAACCTGAAGCTGTGATCAATCCCAACGAAAAACGCTCGTCATAACCTTGTTTTGAGAGTATAGGCAACAACAAACCGCCCAGGGCGATAATAGTGACTCCGGACCCCCCTGTGAATGCTGTGAAAATAGCGCACACCATAAGACTGACGATCGCGACACCACCGGGCAACCAACCCAAGGCAGATTGCGCTAGTCGAATCAGGCGATCGGGTGTCTTAGACTCAGCTAATAAATATCCAGCGAAGGTAAAGATAGGGATCGCAAGAAGAGTGGGATGATGAGCCAACCTCACCATTTCCACGGCAACCGCTGATGACTCTACTTCAGCAAAATAAAAGGAGAACAGAGCTAACAAAGAAAAAACAGCGAAGATGGGAGCGCCCATTAGGGCAAATCCTACAATCGTTACAAAAATAAGCGTTGCCAAGATTCACGGCTCCCAAACTGAGGTTTTTACTCTTTGACGAAACTTGCTAACAAGTGATGAAAAAACCTGAACCCAATAATGACCAGACCGGCAGGTATGATTCCAACAAATATAGAGCTATGAAGTCCAAGAAACTCTATTTTTCCAAATTCCATTTCGATCAGCATAAACTGGTAACCGGCATGCGCCAACCAGAATACCGCCCCTAAGCAAAAAACGATAATCAATCGATCAACAATTTTTTTTGCATTTTCCATTTCGAAGGTTTCAAGAATACGCCCCACCAGGTCGATAGAAATATGACTTTTTGAGCCTGTCGCAACAATCCCCCCCAAGAACGCTGCAAAGAAGACCAGCTGCCTCACGAGGGGCTCAACCCAAAGAATCGTCGTGGAGAACCATCGTAGAACGATGTTCGTTAGGGTAAGCGAGATCATAAGTCCCAAACTTATAAACAAACCCCAACTACATGCTTTGTCGATGAATCCATCGAGCATTCCGGTGATTTTTACAATTGCTTTCATGGCTTGCTACATCATTCCGTTAAACTTATTAACCACATCCTTCGACAACACTTTTCCAGATAGCTCATTGATGACTTTCGATCGTATGTCCTTCAATTGTTTTAGATCACTATCCGGCCACTTGACGACTTTCACACCCTGAGACTTAATGGCTGACAGAGCTGCACCTGCCTCTTGAAAATTAATATCACTTATTAGCTTGGCATACTCTTCCGTGTACTTCTTTACAATTTTCTGATGCTCAGGTTTGATACGCTTAAAGGCTTTGTTACTGAGCAAAAGTCCCTGAAAGTGGTAACCAAAGGCCGGTTCCATGAGGTATGAGACTTTGGAATGCCATTGAAGAGCTACGATACCGATGGCAGGTGCGTAGGCTGTGTTGATCAGCCCCGTTGATAATGAAGATAAAACATCGGGCAGTGTCACCGGAACAGCGACCAACCCCATGGACTTAATAAAAGCTTCAGCTAGGCTATCGCCGTTATACAACCAAAGCTTTTGATCCTTCAATCCAGCAACATTCTCAATCTTGTTTTTCGATACGAGATATATTTCCCCTGTCTCATAGATGCCAAGATTCTCGAAGCCCTTTGCCTTAAGGCCCTGACTAAAGTGCGGCATAAACTCGGCAAGGACTTTTTGGGAATGTGCTCGATCCTTAAAGCTAAACGGCACCTCCATCAGCCTGACATCGCCGAAAATCTCCCCCAAGGTCTTTGCAGTAAAAAGACCACCATGAAATTGCCCAACTCTAATCTTGTTGACCACATCCCTTTCATCACCAGCAACGCCACCCCAGATAAACTTTAATTTGACTTTACCATCCGTATCTTTTTTTATTTTTTTAGCCATTTCCTTGAGTTTGGCGCTATATTTGGTTCCATCGGGCACCATAGTGCCCAGTTTATAGGTCTTTGCCTGTAGGGCCGTCGCTGTTGCCAGGGAAAGAAACGCTGCCATTAAATAAGTAAATCTCATGCTAGGTATCCTTTGCTAAAATAAATCATCTTCATACTTCAGAATGGTCAAATATCGCTGCTCTGCCATAGCATTAAACAGATGCAGATTATCTGGAGTTTTATCCGGAGGTTTTCCTGGTACGTAAAAACTATTAAGCCTTACATCGAAGGCTTTATTTAGTCTCGATTTAAATCCTTCATAGGTTTTTTTATCGCCACGTGGAATCAAATACCATTCAATCAATACTACAGGGATGAGCAGATTATTCGGGTTAGCCTTCATGGCAGACGTCAAAAGACTGACAGCTTTTTTGGGCTTTCCGCCAAGAGTGGGTGGGCGCGCTAAAAAATATACCGCTTGCATGGTAGGGCAAAGTCCATTTTGAAAGTCTGGCCTAGCTTGACAAACCCAACTTATCAGTTCAAAGGCCGAGGGTACCTGACTCACAATAACCATGTCGTCTTTTTTCAGATTTGCCAATAATAGCCAGGCAGTCCCCGTAAAAAAAGCCGTTTCTAGATCAACCAATTCCTCTTTACTAAGGCTCTCTGTTAAATACTGTGATGCGCGACCATTCCGGCCAGCTTCTAAGATTCCCTGGTAGGTAACCCCCTTGGCTTGCAAGTAGGTCATACCATATTGGAGAGCTTTCGCTAGGTTAAGTATGGCGCGAGTTTTGTAGGGAGATTCATCTTCATCATTCAACTTATCAGCAAGGAACTCGGTATCGTTAACAACGTAGCCATAGGCAGCAAAACCTTTGGTCAGCAGGGCCAGCAAATCTAAGTTTTCGGGCTCTGCTTCGTTCAGAACTTCGGCCAGTTGGAGAGAGCCGGGTGTCGCATTCCGAAAATACTCCCAGTTCTTTTCCTTCTGAAGACGCGGTGATGCCTCAGACAATATCGGCGCAAGTTGGTTGATTGCAATCGTCTTTATACTGCAACTTTGGCTTAAACAAAAAATAAGGAATAGCAGACCCCATTGCAGCTTCATCAAAAACCTCAAGAACATCCAAGATCGTTACTTTCGAAATTTTAAAGTAATTCTATCCAAATCGCCAGAAAAGAGTGAATTAATTGAAGAAAGCCAAAAAATGCCGAGCCATCAATGGCTTTGACATCGTTTCCGTTCTTAGGGTCATGCTACCTTAAGAGCTTCAAGCAAAAATGCATCAAAGTCCCCTAAAGCCTCTATCGTCTTGATGTGAAGAATACTGAGATCCTGTGCATTGACTCCTTTGCCGTCTACTATTTGCACTCCTAATTCCATACAAGCATGACTCAAAGAATGCAGACCAAGGTTAAGGTACATCCCTTTTTGGTAATGTAGGAGTGCGGCTAGACGCCCAAAGTTCTCTGCCTTTAAGGCCTGCTGCATGGAGCGGAAGTTCTCTTGACTGTTCGATTTGAATTTGTTGATGGAATCTTTAAAGAATCCAACATCACCCTCAAACAGATCGTTCACTAGAGCGAGAATATCGTCGTCTTCCAAGCGGGGTTTCAAAGAGTCATCACGCGTCAACGGAGCTTCCGTCAGTTTCTCCTGGGGAAGAGGTTTCACATCATCCTCCGAGCTCAACTCTTTTCTGTTAATGGCTCGTCGCAGAGCGGTGCATAAGGTGTCCCGATAGATTGGTTTTATGACATAATCATCCATTCCCGCTTTTTTGCATTGGGCCCGGGCACTATCACTCCCCGTGACCGCTACGATGAAGATCTCAGCATTTTGCCTTTGCTGGCGAATTCTGCGAGTGGCTTCAAATCCATCTACCTCTGGCATATAGCAATCCATAAGACAGACGTCGAAGGTTTGTCGGTCCAAAAGCTTGAGTACCTCGCCGCCGTCACTAGCCGCTTGCACCTGACAGCCAAGGGTTTCTAATAATCGAGTCAGTCGATCACGAGCCAATTCATCATCGTCTGCCACCAACACAGAAAGCTTCGCTGCTAAAATATCCGAGGTATCGACCTTTCTTATCGAACGAGCTTTTGACACAGGGTTGCCATCACGAGAGGGAAACGAAACCTGCAACAGAAATCTAGACTCATCGCTCTGAACTAAATCGAGCCTGGCTTTTAGCCCGTCTAGGATGTGAAATAGTAAGCTTTTGTGAAGAGAATCAGACTTGGCAGAAGGACCATGTAACCACGACTGAATAGTTTCACCGGCATGGAGCGAGCAAAGTCCCTCCAACTTTAAATGCCAAAAACCAACCCCTCCTAGATCTCCCACAGCTAGCACGGACAAAGAGCTTATAGAGAGCTCTTGAATCAATTCTTTTAGTAGATATATCATAACCTGCCTCAACCGTGACTCATCACAAAAAATATACTGAGGAAGGGTCTGGTCGATTCCCAAATGAATCTCGACATTCTTTCCAACAAGTTCTTGCGATACCTCAGCAAAAGAGCCTTCGATCAGCTCCGGCAGATTCAACGAATGTTCACTAAAAATCTCGTTATCTTGGTTTAAACTGATAAGGTCAATGGCATCGTCTAACAACTGAACGGTATCGTCTTGCAGGAGCTGCAAACTTCGCAGGGTCTGCTTGTCAAGATGAGTCTCATGAGTCTCGATCAAGTCAAAGATTTGATAAAGCCGGCTTTTCAAATCGTAAGAGAGGCTATTGATAAGAGTATCTGAAGCCTGCTTCTGAACTCGGTCCCTATAGGTTAGTTTTATCCCGTCCGACCTGTGAGGATGGTTAAGATAGAATAAAACAGCTTGGATCGATGCATCTAGAGGATTTTTCTTGGACATTCCGATATGCTCTCCCTTCTGAGAGATCTATCGGAAATCACGACTCAAAATATGTAGACTTTTTGGTAAGAATAACCCATTAATCCAATAATCCCGCCATGTTTTCAAGACCATAAGAGTCTGTATAGTCTTGTTCAGATAGGGAAATGATTTCAAGGGCTTCCTTGGCATCGTAAACATCGGTTATTTCAATCTTGGCTTTTTTCCCTGTGGCACCAGGAATCTCTTTATAGGTTAAAAAGTAATGCCGTAAGCTATCGATAATCGACTCTGGGCACGAAGAAACATCGGCCCAATTGCTATAGATAGGGTCATCCTTTAGAACTGCAATAATTTTGTCGTCAACCTCTCCTCCATCAATCATACGAAAACCGCCAATAGGAACGGCCTTCAATATCATATCCCCGTGGGTAATGGGCTTTTCAGTAAGCACGCATAAATCGAGAGGATCACCATCTCCCACCAGCTCCGGGCGACCGATCTTCTTTCGAGTGTACTCAGCGAGCTTTTCGCCAGAGTAGGTCTGAGGGATAAAACCATATAACGACGGAATAATATTAGAGAATTTCTGAGGCCTATCCACCATCAGGTAACCGGTATCTTTGTCGATTTCGTACTTCACACGGTCGGTAGGGACAATTTCTATATAGGCATTAACTAAAGACTCTTCACCTTTTGGCCTCGACTGAATGCCATGCCAAGGATGAGGCTTGAAGACTTTACTAATATATTTGAGTAGTTTCTGAGCATCAGCAGAAGTCATTTACAAAGGTCCTTATAGAAAAATCGGCCACCAACAGGCCAGTCATAACGTTTCAGTTGGACGGAATTATTAGTCACGCCAACAGAAAAAAGCAAGGAAAATCATGCAGAAAACTTTGCTCAAGGAGCAGCTAAGTGGGGTTAACATGCCTAACTATAGCGTTTTCACCCGAAAAGATGACTGCATGGTGAACGGCAAGCCTAATTCCCATCATTGAGTTTACTTCATGCCGCTGCTCGTGGCTTGAGGTAAAACACTGAATTTCTTTACCACTCTCTAAACGCAGTGAGTATACCTGGTACATTCCTCGAAAAGCAATAGCGACCACTCTGGCTTTATGTGTGCTTTTGTCATCGGCAACAATATCGTCAGGACGAAGTAGAATACTCAGATGAGTGTCGCTATATTGAGCAAGACTTGGATCGTCAGTAATGACCCCGAGCTCAGTTTCCAACCTTCCCTCTGTAGTCAAGTCTGCAGGAAGGAACACCCCGGACCCTAAAAACTCGGCAACAAAGTGGTGAAGTGGTTCGTGATATAGTTGATACGCCGAGCCCCATTGAAGAATTCTGCCTTGCTGCATCACTGCAATTTTATCCGCAATGTCAAAAGCTTCATCTTGATTATGGGTGACCAAGACAGCTGTGACACCAAAACTTTTCAGAAGAGCTTTTAACTCACGTTTCATTTTTTCCCGTAGGCTATTATCTAGGTTGCTAAATGGCTCATCCAGCAACAGCAAATCAGGTTCTGGAGCCAAAGCGCGAATGAGTGCCACGCGTTGCTGTTGACCACCTGAGAGCTCTTGAGGGTAGGCATCCTTTTTAGACTCTAAGTTTACGCTAGCTAACAAACTTGAGACCTTTTTAGAGATACTTTCTGGGTCTTTTTGTCGTATACCAAATGCTATATTTTCGGATACCGTTAGGTGAGGGAATAATGCATAATCTTGAAACACAATACCGACATTACGTGATTCAGGCGGAACCAGGCGTGTTTTCGAAGAGACCATGGTCCCGTTGATGACAATCATTCCGTTTGCCACAGATTCAAATCCGGCTATACACCTTAGAAGTGTCGTTTTTCCACAGCCACTGGCACCAAGTAGACAGGCAATTTCTCCTTCTTCTACCTTTAGATCAACCTCATTCAGAACTTGGGTAGAACCGTAGCTATAAGCGACGTCACTGACTTCTAGAACATTTCTCGTCATTTCACTTCGCCTCCTTGCCTAATAAAACTAGAGAGGTCAAACCCACTATCGATAGAATTACGGCCGGAGCAGCGGCCATTTCCCACTCACCCTCGCTGATAAGTTCAAAAATCTTTACCGAGAGCGTGTCCCAAGAAAACGGCCTTGTCATTAACGTCAGAGGCATTTCCTTAATACTATCAACAAATACTAATGATATCGATGCAGCTACCGCTTTCCAAGCAATCGGTATATGGATGCGTTTCATTTGATCTATTCCCGTCGATCCGAAGTTTTGTGCCGCCTCGTCAATACGCTTGCTCACTCGTTGCTGGGCCGCATGCAGTTGAGCATGCCCCACAGCCATAAACCGAATACTAAGCCCGATAACAACGGCAAACACAGTCCCAGTCAACAGCAAGCCAGGATCGGTTCCTGTAAGATTCATGATAAAATCTGCAAGACGATGGTCCATGGCAGCCAAAGGCAAAAATAAGCCGATAGCCAAAACAGACCCTGGTAGAGCGTATCCAAGCGTAGCTGCTTGGGAAGCCATCCAGATAAAAGGCCTGGAATAAAAACGATAGGTGTAGACCAATAACAGGCAAAGACCTGTAACCAATAAAGAAACCATGAGCCCGATGAGAACAGAATTGCTAGTTAGCTCGAGCATAGACTCCCAAATCTCTGCGTCTAGCTGCAACGCCCAAACCAACAGCTGCAACATTGGGATGACAAAACTGAGTAAAAATAAAGTGCAGCAGTAGCCAAAGCAAATGATAGCCTTGCGTCCGTGCAACCGACGGCGGCGACCTGACAAGCCAGTGAGACTGACAAAACTTCGCTTACCGCGCTGAACTTTGTCAAAGATGACAATACCGCCAACAATTACCACTAGAATACTGGCCAATTGAGCTGCGAGGGTCGGTGAGAAGAACCCATACCAAGCCTTATAAATGCCAACAGAAAAGGTATCGACGACAAAAATGGAAACCGCCCCAAAATCAGCTAGAGTTTCCATCCCAACAAGACTTAAGGCTACAAACAGCCAAGGACGGTTCATGGGCAAAGCGACCTTAAAAAACACCTGGCTGCTAGAGACTCCTAATGCTCGCGCCGCTTCAAAATATCGATGACCAATGGTGGCAAACCCTTGCTTGGTAAGCAAATAAACGTAGGGGTATAAGGAAAGAACGAGAACAAAAGCCGCCCCATATATGGTTTTCATATCGAAAAAAAAACCGACGCCTATGGAGCGCAATCCGGTAAACAATGGACCAGAGAAAGCCGTAAGCCCGAGGTAAACAAAACCGATAACATATGCTGGGATAGCCAAGGGAAACAATAGGGCAAACTGAAAAAAGCGCCTGCCAGGAAAGTCAAATTGACTAATAATCCAGCCTAAAGACAAGCCTATAACACAGGTCCCTATTGCGACTAAGCACAAGAGTCCTAAGGAATTCACCACCAATTTGGGAAGAATAGTTTGTCCGAAGTGATCCCAATGCTCGCTGAACGGCAATAGCCAAGATAGCAAGACGGTGACAATCGGAGCGATGGCAACAGCAGCAATAAGGATTGTGCTCAGCCGCCACCATCTTCCTTTGGGATCAGATGGTTTATCGGAATTCAACGATACCCTACCCGATCCATCAGCTTAATGGCCGCGCCTTGCAGCTCTCCTGCTTGACGAAGATTGTTCTTGTTTTCTTCAAGAACACCCCATGATTTAACCAAATCACTTGTGGGCACACCATTCTTCACTGGGTACTCATGATTCAGTTCCGCCAAGATCTTCTGTGCATCGTCGCCTGACATCCACTCCAAAAACTTGGTTGCCTTCGCAACATTTTTAGAAGTACTCACAATACCTGCACCAGATATATTGACGTGAACTCCTCCAGTTGATTGCTTAGGAAAGAAAAGAGCTACCTTCAAGCCAGGGTCTTTTTTCTTCAAACGGCCAAAGTAGTAGCTATTGACGATACCTACATCGCACTGCCCCGCGGCCACAGCTTTAATCACAGCATTATCGTTGGGAAATACCTTAGTGGCTAAGTTTGCCACCCAAGACGTCACTATGGATTCAGCCTCTTTTTCACCGTAATCAGAGATTAGCATAGCAACTAAAGACTGGTTGTAGACTTTTTTTGCTGTCCGTAGGCAAAGGCGCTTTTTCCATTTCGGTAATCCCAGAGAGCGGTAATCCTTAAGCTCGGCTACTTTAACCCGCTCTGGAGCATAAACAATAGTCCGTGCTCGGATGGTTAGGCCAAACCAATTTCCGTTAGGGTCTCGTAGATGATCTGGGATGTTTGATGACAAGGTCTCCGACTTAATCGGTTTTAACAAACCTTTTTCAGCCGCATTCCATAGGTTTCCCGCGTCGACAGTCATGTAGATGTCGGCTCTCGATCGCTTACCTTCCGCCTTAAGTCTTTCGACCAATGCAGGTGCTTTATCTGTGACAGAAAGAATTTTGATTCCAGTCTTTTTCTCGTAAGCATCAAACACAGGCTTCACAAGGTGCTGCTTCCGCGAGCTGTAAACTACCAGCTCTTCTGCAGAAACCGCAGTACCTGAGGCGCAATAGGCTGCGGCTAGGCTGATGATAAGTAAGATTGATTTCACGATCTTCGATCCTTTCATTTGACTATTGCGTCCCGAAGAGATGGGGCTACATCATGAAAATGACAATTAATATCATTTTGGATTGGACTCAAGTGATTTCTTTTTGTAACCCGCGTACTTTCTTACACTTAGTTCTAACACCCGGTATTTCATACATAAAAAATCAGGGAAAAGAAACTTTCACTTGACTAAAAATGCACCTACCTAGTTAACTAGTCTACTAAGTAAGTATTAAGGGGATCATCGTGTGGGACATCAACGCTAGATCGGGTCCGGTATACAGACAAATCGCTAAGCGGATAGAGGGCTTTATCGCCAAAGGGGATTGGCCACCAGGATTTAAAATGCCCTCCGTTAAAGATGTCGCCAAAGAAGCTGGCATCAACCCCAACACTGTTGTGGCCGCCTATGCTGACTTAGAACAACGGCATATTATTGAGAAACGACGTGGTCTTGGAGCTTATGTGTTGGATCATGTAGACGTCTCAGATCTTCGCAGTCGGCTTTTCGATCAGGCACATAGGGACTATTTGAGCACCCTTTATGACTTAGGTATACCTCTGACAGAGGCCATAGACCGCTTAAGTAAGGAGAATGAGATTGATCGTTGAATTTCGTCAGGTGTCGAAAAAGTATAATGAGTCAGATGGACTAAATCCGACGGATTTTTCTGTGCGAGAAGGTCAGGTCATCGGACTATTTGGCTTAAACGGCTCTGGCAAGACAACCACACTTAAACTCATCTCTGGCCTACTCCAACCGGACAACGGACGAGTGATCGTTGCCAACGGCACGCCACGTAAAAACAGCCAGCAAATTTCATATCTCGGCGACAAAATGAGTTTTTTCCCTTGGATGACGACCAAGGATATCAGGTCTTTCATGTCAGTTATGTTTGATGGCTTCAATCCAAGTAAGTTTGACGAGCTGAGTCAATCCCTTGAAGTTCCTCAAAAAGCTATGGGACAAATGTCAAAAGGGCAAATGCAAAGACTCAGACTTGTCGCCACGATGTCACGCCAGGCTCAACTGTATTTGCTGGATGAACCGCTTTCAGGCATAGACCTGGTCTCTCGATCGTTGATCATCGAGACTTTAATCGATGTCTGGGACAAACAGTCCGCGGTGATCATATCCACTCACGAGATTAAAGAGATCGAGAACTTTTTCGACCGTGCTCTTTACTTGAAGGCCGGTACTTTGGTGGAGGATGTGATAGCCGAAGAGGTTCGCAAAGACAATAAATCTCTTACGGACTTGTTTATTGAGATAAATAGAGATGGGGTCAACTAATGGGGCTTTTTCGTGTCATCGCCTGGCTAGAGTCAAAACGAATGAAATATCTACTGATCCTTCTGCCATTGATTGCCATCGGTACAGGAGTTTTTTTGGGCATCGGTAAGATCGACCTGACTAACATCGATTACTCTTTTGAATATAATTCCTCAAGTTCAGGTGGCATGCCCTCTCCGCCTCTTTCCTTCAATGTGCTTGAACAAGTCTTAAAATTTGGTCCTCCCATTGTCCTGTCGTTTTTTGCGTTGATGGCTGGTGGCTTCTTGGCGGTGTTAGCGCCATTCCGTGGTGACCGCGAGTGGAGTGAAGGTCAATTTCAACTGCTTCGCTTATCTAAGCACTCCATGCTTTCTATTTTACTAGTCAGACTCACTCTCTACGTGCTTACATTTTGGTTGTTTGCCACCATCATCCTGACCATGGGTTCTATAGCTATCCTAAGGGTGGATGACGATTATACTATGCTCATTAAAGACGCTTATACCATGTTCCAAATTGGCTTTTGGACTTATGGCCCGTTAATCATGTCGTTAGGTATTTTTATCGATAGCATACGGACCGCCTACTACATGAAAGGATCGAAGATAGTCACCAATATTATACCGATCTTGGGCTGGTTAGTGATAGGACTTGCGATCTCTGATGCCTTTCAGTTTGTCCAAGGCAAGCTATTTGATCCCTGGCTGTTTACCGCAATTAGGGATGTAACTCTGTTAGGAGATACAGGCATCCCCATGTTTAAAGAGCCACTTCTTCTCACTGTATTGACCAGTTTTGTACTTTGTTATCTGGGCAGTCGTATTCTTGAGGAGGTTGAAGCTTGATCTATTACATTGGTCTCGTGGCCGTAGCTTTGGGTGCCTGGCTTTCTATTCGCGGCACTAGCAGTCTTACGGCTCGAATCTCTATGATTGGGATACTGGCTGGTATTTACTATTACTTTATTCATTAGTGAACGCAAAGTCCTACTACTTCAAGGATTCAGCAAAAGCCTTTGCATTATACTCGCGACCCAAAAAGTCAAAGACCAGTTCTGAGGCCTTTTTAATTCCGGTATTTGTCAATACTTTTTCTTGATAGTCTTTGGCTACTGCTTTGTTAAATAAACCATCCCTTTTGAATCGACTAAACATATCTGTGGCAATCACTTCAGACCATAAGTAAGTATAGTAATCCGATGAATAACCATTTAAATGGCCAAAATTGTAAGGAAGATAATCGCCATCCAAAAAAGAAAACGGTATGATCTCCTGATATAGCTTTTTGTAGGTGGATAAAGGGTCCTGACTAGATGTCTTATCTAGGTAAAGCATCATGGATAGCTTGGCAAAGGTTATTTGGGTCAGATTGTTCAGTGCAGCTTTAAATTTTGCCGCTTCATTCATTTTTTTAATGAGACGATCTGGTAAGGGCTGGTTGCTCTCATGATGCTTAGCCAATAGTTTAAGTGCGGCGGCATCCCACACCCAATTCTCTAACAAGATAGCTGGCACTTCGATAAAGTCCCACTCAATAGACGTAGGCCACTCATGGTGTCCTCGGAAGATAGAATGAAGTAAATGGCCAAACTCATGCAGGAAGGTTTCGACCTGTGAGTGTTCCATAAGGCCTGGATCACTGTCTGTGGTCTTAGGAAAGTTGCATACCAAGACTGGGACAGGTAATTGAAGCCCCCTAATTCCTTGACGCAGAGTGAATTGAGCCGCGTGCTTATACTTATTTTTTCTTGGATGAAGGTCCAGATAAAATTGACCCAATACCTTATTTTGAGACCTGACCTCATAAAACGTGACATCCTCATGCCAAGTCGCGGCTTTGGGGATCGCAAGGATTTTAATATCAAATAGCTCTTCGGCAATGCTAAAAACACCTTGTTTTACGTTAGCAAAACTAAAATATTTCCTTAGCTCTTGCCCATCCAAATCAAACACTCTTTTTTATAAAGGTTCTCATAATAGGCTGAATCATAAACTGCTAGGTTTTTGGCACTGGGAAAATCTCTACGTTTTTCTGCCAGGAGTAGATTATAGTCCTTCATAGCGGTGTCATAAGATAGCTTTTTTACGTCATCCAAAAATTGAATGACCTTTTGAGGAGATCCCGACATCTTGGTTTCGGTGGAATAATGAGCCCACGATTTGTAACCAAGCATGTTGGCTTTCTCACGACGTAATTCTAAAAGGGCTTTTAGGGGTTCTACATTTTTTGGAAACCCTCTTTGTCGACCCAGCAGGTAAACCTGACGACGAACAGCCGGAGACTTGGCATATTTACTTACAGGCCTGGTATCAGGATAGTTACTGGTGATCTTAATAAGACCATTTTTTTGACGTCGATTTTCTATGTAGTCTTTGGGTAGACCCTCAAGAGATTCGGGGCGAACGTAAATAACCCTGACATCCTCAGTTAAATTCTTAGAGAACTCGCTGGCTGTTTTATTAATCTTTGCGTCAAGCTTCTGTAGATTATCAAGAAAGACTGCTCCTTTATCGATTCCCGCACGGCGGTACTCGCGGAGCAGATCTGCCAACTGATTGGAAAGCTCAGTATTTTGTTTTATTTCCTTAGGATCCAATGAATTTAGTGCCTGAAACAGTTTAGGATTTAACAGGAACCTCTCGGATTCCATCTTTGCAAACCTTTGGACTGCTGCAAATGCCTTGTCTCTAATAGACTTATCAGGATGTGCGTTAGCAAAAAGGTAAGCTTCGTAATAGGCATTACTAAATTTCTGAACTGTCTGGCGAAAAGGGATGAGAGTGTTCTCTATCGTCCGTGGACCAGAAAAAGACTCGATGGATTGAAGCTCTTTTTCAACCTCTTCCAAAGCCACTTGATGGGATGCAATGAATGATTTACCAGTCCCATCAAACGGGACGTTATCCACCTTTCCATAGATCGTAGGATTGGCTAGTAAACTTAACCAGAGGAGAACGCAGAATCTACGCAACATAATCTTAGCCTCAAATCGATGGTTTGTCTTTGAGTCTAAGTACTTGAGCTCCATTGTCAAGTTGGAACTGACAGTTAATCTAGTCAGCCAGAGTGTAGTCGATCAAGAATTCCGCCCTACGACTTCCTGCTAAATCTTCCTCTTGGTTGCTAGCAAGCGTGTCTGATTCACCCGCATAGTCGGTGATTAATCGATGGGAACCAATCCCTCTCGACACTAGGTAACGTTTTATTGTGATAGCTCTGGCTTTACTCAGTTTTAGATTGGTCTCTGGCGAACCAGTGCTATCCGTATGGGCACGAATCACAATCCTCACTAAAGGGTCTCGCAACATTCCGTCACGAACCTTAGCCAGAGTCTTCTTGGCGTTTTCATCCAAATTAGTTCGATTAACGGCAAAGTAAACATGAAGCCCTTTTGGATTAAATGGTACGTAGCGACTGTCGGAAGATACATCAACGTCTGCTTCATCCACTAATGCGATGCCCAACCCGTTTGAACCCTCGTCTTTTGTCAAAGGTAACGGCTTCTTCGTGTCATCGTGCGGAAGCACCGTCGATTGACAGGACGCACAAAAACCACTAAATACTAATAAAAACAGTACTTTAAAATACATAGATATCATATCCACCTCCCCTATAAAGGGTCCATCGGTAGAATCACCCACAAACCTAAGAAAGCTGATATAGCACAATTTTATTAGCTAATTATAGCGGTAAATTGGACTTATGACAGGATGGAAAAACGATGCAAGGTCATGGTTTCGTCGACGGCAACAATTTCACCTGCTTCCATCTCTTGCCAAATATTTGCCCCAGGAAGTTTTTGTGATGAAACGACCAAGTGGTTGACGGCGCCAGTTTTTGTGGGAGCTTCGCAGCTGGGACCATAACTAGGACAAAAGTCTCGTTCACTACACAAGGATTTGTAAGTGGAAACAAATAAAGGCTTACCCCCTTGAAAGGCAATCATATTATCGCCTTGAGTCAAAAGAAAAGTAAAATAAGTTTCCTCAGGAGGACCATCTATCAGATTAAATGGCCCTGTAATAGCAATCATATCTGAAAGCGCTTGCTTAATGACATCGATGATGCGCCCCATCGAACCTTCGGGGGCGTTGAGCAGATGGGCTTTCTGAAGATAGGTCATAAATATTAAAAAAATAACTTCCGAATCAGTTCGCCCCATTCTCACCCTAAGGACCTCTGAATCGATGAGACTTACTAATCTCTCTTCATGCTGGGAAAAGCTCTTAATATTGCCATTGTGGGCAAAAATCCATGGCCCAAACTGAAAAGGATGAGTATTCACCAAATCGTTAGCACCTAAAGTGGCCTTACGAAGATGAGCCACGACTGTGGCTGAGGCCAGCTGCCCAGTGACTCTTGTGAAAAGCTCATCGTTTAGGGCTTTGGAATCAGATTTAATCAAATGAGGAACGCCTTCCATGTAATAAGCAAGTCCCCAGCCATCAGGATGATCTCGACTACATGTCATGAATGAATCGTTACCTGTAACCAGTGAGCTATGGACCTGACTCTTAATAATGGAGCGAAACCCAAAAAGACGACACAAATTAGTATCCTCGCAAATGACTGGAAGAAGACTTGTTATTCAAATAAACAAACTCGACTTCCGAACAGATGGCATCCATCGCGATGTCGTGAGATTCCGTGACGAAACTCTGCCCACAAAATGCAGAGAAACAGACTCCCACTAGAAAAGGCCTCGGACTGTCAGCGAAATAACGATCGTAGTAACCAGCTCCGTAACCGATGCGGACTCCATTTTGATTCAACCCAACACAAGGAACGAGGGCTATATCCGTTGATTCAGGCCTGACCGCCTTACCACCTTCTACTTCCATAATACCATATCTACCTATTTTCAATGGCTTATCCTGATCCCAGAAAGCGAATTCCATGGTAGCAGAGCCCCCAGTAACCCTCGGAATATAAACTCTATCGGATTTTTTGGCCATCAATGGAGTCAAATCAACTTCATTTCTAGTTGCTATGTAACTAAAAATTCTTGCATGATGATGATTTTTTTCAATAAAGCTTAACAGTTGCTGGGAAACTTTTTGTGAAGCCTGACCGACAAAATCTTGGCTATATGAGAGTCTTTGATCCAATATCTGTTTGCGTAGCTCTGCTTTTTTCAAGGTAACCTCAAGCCATATTTTTTCTATCCCATCAACAACTCTCCTAATATGTTTCATTATAGTTTTCAAGAAAATAACTACGAAACCCATTGTTTTGCCTACAAGCACTAGTCCTCATATAATGACGCATAATTCTTTTTATGGGAAAATATAAAGGAAACCTCGACTCATGGAGACACCAAAGTATGAACCCTCCTTCAGTCACCTATATTAATTCTCAGCTGCGTATCCGCTGCGAATTTTCCAAAGAGTATGCGCTTTCCCAAACATCCATCCCCGAATCCCTTTTACTCAAAGCGACGCGCAAACTCGCCTATGAAATGGCTTTAGGCAGGATCGAAAGCTACGTGATACACCGAAAAAGACTTGAAACCATATGGTCGACATTTCGTGAAAGCAAATTAGGCCTCAACGAGACCATCGCCGTCACAATAGGTACAGGATGCCCTTATTTTTCTGGAGTCAGATTTACTCCTTCTTTCAAGTCTCGAGACTTACTGGGAACTATATCGATCACATCTAGCCCAGAAGACATCGCGGCCTGGCATCCTGAGTTATTCAAACTATTTATTCTTTCTCAAGTCCGCAAAGCACACCCAAACATGCTCGTCGATGTGGGTCTGATTTATGGGCTTTGGCATAAGGCCAGTAGAAAGAAAATAGATTCTGTTTTCCTTTCGGCGGTAGACGCAAACCCTGCGCATAGTCTGCCTTATCGGATCAGAAACCTAGATAGTCTAGGCGTGATTGTCTGCGACTGCTTCGACTTGACGATGCTGGGCACAAACTCTCAGGTTCAAGCATTGATCAAAAAAACCAAAATCATCGCAGAAAAACAACTTGGATCTAAAGACTACTGTATATTAGAGAGTAGTATCAAAAACCGCATTAGCTCTGCTTGGAGAGGGGTCGAGCAGTTCGGACTAGAACTACCAATGACATTCGTATTGGCTATTGATACCCAAGAAAAAACACAACATCAGTCCAATCATAGCTTAGCGTTTAACGATATATCTCCATCTAAACCTAGCTATAGTCCTCATGATTATCTCAAGTTTATCAATATTGACATTAGTGACGATCACCAAGTTGCGACCATTTCGATCGATCCTAATATTTACGAAAACATCAAAGACTTTTCGCTCAATGATATCGAAAACTTGATCGCAGACAAAGGAATTTTATGGCAAAAAGAGCGGGCAGAAACCTTAATTCCATACATAAAAAATAAACAGGCTGTTTCCAATCTCCCCATAACAATGGGGGTCTCACCAAATCCAGGAGACCAACCAATCATAGAAATGATAGCCATGTCTCCAAACTCAACTTTACAGGCTGCTGCAAAAAAAATAGTGCAAAGCCAGAGTGCTCACACCCTTGTGTTCGCTGGCGAGACTTTCGGAAGAATCTCCCACAGGATCAAACCTAAGAGAGGATTCAATTTATTTGGAGAGCCGCTTCGAGCTAAACCAAACTACCCAGATATTTTGATCGGTTCAGGTGTTTTAGTCCAAGCAAACGACAGTCTTGTAGCGGCGGTGGACGGGTACCTCTATTCTAACGAAAAAGACCTATGGATATCTCCTGTAAGTATTATTGACTCCACAAAAATTGATCAAAGAAAACCAATCAAAGTACATGGGGATACCATCATAATTGGTGATTTAGATCAAAATGTAGACATCGTGGGAACTGGAAGTATCGTAGCAACTGGAACTATCATTTGCAAAAAAATGATAATTAACGGCAACCTTTTCGTAAACGGAGGCTTAAGGTGTTCTGAAGAGACAGATAGAGTCGTAGTTAGAGGTGATTTAATAGCCAACTATATTGTTTCAGGCGTCCATTTCATCTCAAAAAACTTGAGGGTGACCAAGGGAGTCATGGAAGCGACCCTAGTTATTGGAGGGAGATTGGATTCACGGTCAGTCGACAGTCATATTTTTGGGTCTACCATATACTGCCGGGAAGGAATAAGATGCTTCCATCTGGGAAAAAATGCCGCCGCACCTACTGAAGTTCAATTGGGCAGTCATTTCAAGACAACCGCTAGGATGATCAAGCTAGAGCTGAGACTCGCATTTGTCATAAAAAGATTTGTAGAGACAAACAAAACCACTAATATTAAACAAGAGCTTTCGAAAACATATAGAAACCTTAAAAGAGAGCTTCGCAACAAAGCTTTCGAGGAGATAAGATGGTACTGCGAAATTTATGGTACAGTAACAAAAGATAGTCAATTTAAGACAAAGTTTGGAAAAAAGGCGGTCTCAATTGAGCAGAGCATGGTCCAACTCACTGAGGTCGTAAAAAGTAACGGCCCACATCTCGAACTTGTTCCCATTAAAGCGAAAAAAGCCAAGCCTGCTTAGGAAAAAACCGGGGCATATCTCCGATCAACATTTTTAATGTGTCCCATCCACCAGGCCTCAAGAAAATAGAGTATTTCAGTCCTAAGTTCTCGAGAGTCTTCCGATTTAATCAGTTTAAGATAATCTTGAAGCTTTGCGAGTAAATTACGATGGATTCGTTTATGCGCCTGGAGGTTTCCGTAGCTTAGAGACTCTAACAGCTCTTCCTCATGAAAAAAGTGTGATTGGCTCGCAACCACTAATTCGAGCAATGCTTGATAAATCGCTTCGGTGGATTCTGGCAACTTCGATTTGAAATCTACCATCAATTTCAAAAGGCTTTGATGCTCCTGATCTAAAGGGTCATGACCTACCGAGAGTTTTGCTTGCCACTCAAACATAAGCTTCCCTTACTGTAAAAAAAGCACTTCCTCAAAGAGAAAGCGCCCGAAAATTTTTGGAGATTCTATTCACTCAGCTTATTATCGAAAGCCTCGATTCAACCAGTTGCAGTCTAGAATAATAGCTATTGGACGTTAACGTTACGGAGATATTGCCACTCCCATCGACCCGAGACCTCAGAAAACGCTCCCACTCTGAAATCATAGCT
This sequence comes from Pseudobacteriovorax sp., assembly GCA_013215145.1. Lineage (GTDB taxonomy): Bacteria > Bdellovibrionota_B > Oligoflexia > Oligoflexales > Oligoflexaceae > DT-89. The sequence continues at coordinate 34,064 of JABSRP010000027.1, read as the reverse complement.
TCCTGGCCCAACTCCTTGTAGGGTGATGGCAGTTCCTGATGTTCCAAAACGATAACTTGGGTTTGTCCAGGTGCTTCCTGAGGGCACTATCTCTACAGCATACCTGGCAATGCGCTCTCCCGCTTGCCAGGAAACGACTCCGCCGTTGCCTGCTATGCTTCCACCATCTTGTGGATTGGAAACGGGAAACGACCTACGATCAGGCGCAGTGATTCGAAACATACGGGTTTCACTGACCCCTTCAGAGTTCTCTACCTGCCAGTACCAGGTACCTGGATACGGGTTCTCAAAGGCATAGGATGTGGCTCCTCCAAGACTTATGCTTTTCGATAATGGCCGCATGGATTGATTGCGTGAGAAATTAATTCGATCAGCCGCACCATCCCACGAAAACTCCGCGGCGGCCGCCGTCTCATCATATGGTCTCCTAGCTCCATCCGCCGGTGCGATAAGCTGGAACGATCCTGTAGCGACAGGAGCTTCAGCTGTCTCCACTGCTGGCGCTTCTTCAACAGTTTCGGTTGGAGTCGCTTCTTCAACCGGATCGGGCTCGTCAGCAGCATCCGCCACCGACTCATCGGCCTCTCCCTCGTCGAGGGCATCTAGGTCTTCGTCTTCACCCAACTCATCATCCGCCAACTCATCGTCGGCTAAGTCTCCTGCGAAATCGTCCGCAAAAGGATCTTCAGAGGGTGAACTCGTTAGATAGACAATCGCCCCAATCATGACGACCGCTATGACACCAATCGCGATGTACTTGGTTCGGTTTTCCGAACTGAAGCCCCCGCTCTTGAATATCTGTGAGACAGCGTTCGTGTTTGTGCCGAAATCGCTTGAAAACTCTCCCTTCAGATCACCCGTAAACGGGTTGGTGCTAGCCTGAGTGTCAGGGCTCGTGTTTGTGTTAAAAGCGGCATTCGACTGCGGATCGTTGTTATCGTTCATCCCCTACTCCATCCATAGAGACAAATGATTTACTCGGCTGCAAGAGTCTGAGCAAAATAAATTCGGTGCGTGTACTTAAAGTTTAAACTAAGCCACGTTGACAATTCAACTCTGTGGGAAATAATTACCAGATTTTTTTCATTTATGAATTTTGCACTTTTGCAAAAAGCTGAAATCGAGGATTCTTTAAAAGCTCTTGATAACTACCAACTAATTCAATTTTAGCGTGATTCACAAACCAGATTTCGTCAAATTTATCGAGGGAGGCTAACCGATGAGTGACGAACAAAATGCTTTTATATTCTGAACGAGATAGATCGATGAGGAATCGGGTTATGTCTTTTTCAGCCTCCTCATCAATTGCCGAGGTCGCTTCGTCGAGAGCGATGACTGGCTGATCTCGAAGAATCGCCCTCGCTATCACCAAACGTTGCACCTGACCACCCGAAAAATTTGATTGGATCGCGTGAACCTGACTTTCCAACTGATCGGGAATCGACCTTATGGTATGCTCAAGCCCCACAGCTGCGAGGGCCTTCCAGATGTCTGTTTCAGCAACTGCCCCTTCTGGCAAGCCGTAGGTTAAATTCCGACGTAAGCTATCGCTGAAGAAAAACGGAGACTGACTGACAAAAGCTACTGATCGGCGCCAAGATTTCCAATCTAATTTTCCCTGCCAAACATTTGGCTCGAGTAGACCGACTAAAGCTTTCAAAAGACTTGACTTCCCCGAACCGCTCGGGCCAACGATAGCAATCGTTTTACCTGGACGGATAGTAAGATTCTCACCAGCAACAGCCAATGTTGTCTCATAGGAAACAGAGACTTGATCTAGGTTTAATGTTAAATCAGAGCACTTTTGATCGAGAGTTGCAGGTTCTACTTGTCGAACCGGAGCGATTTTATCAGGCTGCTCGTCAAATTCTTTGAACCCCCTCGAAAGAGCGCCACGGGTTTCTTGAAACCTTGAGAACTGCTCCCCAATAGCTTTCATCGGCCTAAGCAAAACACCAACAGCGGCGAGGAACTGAATAAGATCGCCTGGCCCAAAATCGTCGCCTAAGTGCCCCCGATTGATTGACCATAGAATCACAGTAAAGATCAAAAAACCGATCCACTCTAATCCAGGAGCAAAAGATGCGCGAAGAGGAATAGATCGGTTGATACTGTGAAGATATTGTTGATTGATTTGCCTAAACTCACGACTTTCGTAAGCGCGGCCACCTTGCGAAACAATAAATGGAAATCTAAGTCTGAGTGATAAGATCCGCTTAGCCATATCTGACAGCTGGCTTTGCCACAACTCCGCGTAAACTGAGATCCGATTGCCAATACGGCCAAGAACGAACCCAAGAAATGGCGTCACTAAAAGAAAAAGTAAAGCCATCTGCCACTGTATCAGAAACACTGCAAGCAGAGCAGCTAGTATTAAGACCGAGTTTTTGACTACAATGGCAGCAAAATCGGAATAACGGGTTTGTAAAAATAATACATCATTCATGAGTAACGACATCCACTCACCCGTGGAGCGTTCCTCTAACTTTTTAAAGGATCGGCCTAAAATAGACTCGAACAGTCGGTCTCGGTAGCGTTTTGCAACATGTAGCGCAATAGATTGTTGGTAGTACTGGAAATAGTAGGTAGCTACGCCTTTAATGACTACAGTAAGCAAAAGTCCTAGAGGGATCATCCAAGAGACATCGTCACGGGAGAATTCCAGAGTTTGCAGTTGGGGGAAGCTATCAAACAATAAGGGCGGTAAGAGCTCTTTTACAGCAACGGTCGCGCTGCTGCCAATTGAGAAAAGGACTTTAAAGAAAGGACCTAGAAGAAGTATAAACAAGCTTTGCGTCAAAGAAAGCAAAATAAGTGCGATAGAAATAACTACCAACGCAGCTTTTCTTTCAAAGACTGGATCGACAAAAAGTTGAAAGAATCTGCGCTTGGAGTCATGAGACAAAGCATCAACGGACATGATTCATTTTACCCGTTTCTAAAGGCTGAATGAGACAGTAAGTGTGAGTCAGCTGCGAGGCGCGCTATCGACAAACGCCTCGCTCACTATTAGTAAGAAAATCAAGAAACTGATCGCGGTACTTGGACGACTCAACATGCGAGCCGATCTTGCCAATAGCCTCGTCAAGGGTAAGGTTTTCGTTAAAGAGAATCTTAAACATGGTTTTCACCTGACTCAACTCGCTGCGACTCATTCCAGAGCGCCGCAGGCCTACCACATTGAGCCCGTTGACCCGAGCCCGGTCTCCTTGTACGAGACAAAAGGGTGGAACATCTTGCACAACAATGGCACCAGCCGCCACCATTGCGCGATCACCAAATCTGCAGAACTGATGGCCACCCGACATTCCGCCAAAAGTCACGTAATCACCAATCACTATGTGACCCGCTAAGTTCACTCCGTTGGCAAATACGCAGTGATTACCTATGTAGCAGTCGTGGGCGATGTGAGAGTAAACCATAATCAGGTTGCTGTTTCCGATGACAGTTTTCCCGCCACCGCCGATGGTTCCCAATGAAATATTTACATACTCACGTATTTTATTATTTTCCCCGATAATCAGTTCTGTATCTTCGCCAGCAAACTTCAAATCTTGAGGGTCTGACCCCACCGTAGCCATAGGATAGATATGTGTTCCGCGCCCAACCGTGGTTCTACCCGAAACGATGGCACCTGCCCCTACCTTTACTGATGATGCCAATTTGACATTTTCACCAATGATAGCGTTCGGCCCAACGATCACTCCTGTATCGAGCTGAGCTCCCTTAGCAACCAGTGCCGTTGGGTGTATATGGCTGTTATTTATGATTTTTTTGTGAGACTCAAAGTTTGAGTAATCGAACATATGGGATCCTAAAACCGTATTCAAATCAAAAGTGAAGCATACTAAAGCAAGGTAAGACTATGCAACAATTATCAAGCCAATTTTGCCGTAAACTTTGCAATAACGGCAATATCACCATCAACAGAAGCCTCTCCCTCAAACCAGAAGAAGTCCTTGCGGTTTTTCAATACCTTCACACGAAGGTCAAGGATATCCCCAGGGACCACAATCCGACGAAAGCGACTTTCGGTCACTTCAGTCAAAAGGCAGGTGTCACACTCTTCTCCTTTAGTGACTTTGCCAAGGATGGCTGACGCCTGGGCCATGGCTTCAATCATGAGGACGCCAGGCATGACGGGGTTTCCTGGAAAATGACCTTGTAGGAATGGATCCATGGCCGAAACAGCTTTTTGTCCGTGGACGAACTCTCCCGGCTTTAGGTCCAAAATGCGATCGATGAGGAGAATAGGATATCGGTGGGGCACCTGTTTTTGAATCTCCGTAATATCCATGAAAACACGCTTTTCGCTATCAACCACAACCCCATCTCCTTATTGTCGCATTACGTTTTTACTATTTTTTGGCCGAGTTCTTGTTGCCACCTTTTTTATCAAAAGCAGCAATCACTTCTTTAGTCAAATCGACCGGATCCTTCAAATAAAGTAGTCCAGCACTGTTGGTTTCGAACACCATCTCATAACCGCGCGCTTTTGCAAGATCGTTTACCATTTTACTGACAGAAACCGCGATTTTTTGCGTTGCCATTTGCTCTTTGCGTTTGATTTCGGATTGAAACTTCATTTCATCATTTCGCAGAGCCATGAACTTTTGCTGGAATTCTTGCTGCTTTTTCAACCGTGCTTCTTCGCTTAATAGTGCGGCTTGATCTTTCCAGTTTTTGTTCAGCTTATCGAGTTCAGCCTTCTTTTTCATCAATTCGGCTTCTTTTCCTTTGATCTCTTTTTCCAGATCAGCCCTGGCCTGCTTTCCTTCATCAACGTTGAGGATGACCGCTTGCATATCGACAACAGCGTACCGTCCACCCGAAGACCCTTTAGCGACTGCGACGCTCTTATCAGTCACAAGAAAAAATGCCAGACACACAGCCACAACATGGGCTAATTTTGACGACTGACGACTTGAAAAAATCATAATTGATCCTTTTTTGTGAATTAGTAACCTAAGTAAAATATAAACTCCAGGTCTCCCAATCTCCCATCTTCAAGTGGATAGGCCCACTCGAATCGGAAGGGAGCCACTGGGGTAATCCAGCGAAAACCAAAACCAACATCGCTCGAGAAGTCAGAATACGACAATCCTTCTTCTTCCTCAAACACGCGACCCGTATCATAGAACAACAGACCTTTGATATTGGCCTCTCTAATAATCGGAAAAAAGTATTCCAATTGAACTAACGCTTGTTTGTTACCACCACCATTAATTTCACTAGGGAAACCGCCTGGAGCACGGAATATCGAAAACTTAGGACCAACCGATCGATACCGGTAACCTCTTAAATTTTCTGGTCCTCCGAGAGTGTAACGATCCAGCAAGGGGATCGTATTATCTCCAATCGGCCAAAGCAAGCCAAAAAGACCATGAATACGGAAGTAAGTCCGGTAAGTATCAGAAAAGTCGATTGGATAATAGTAATTAGCATCGAGGGTCGTTTCTAGAAAATCGCGATCCCCACCCATGAAGCCGCCAGTGATCTCCTGACTTAACCGCACACTTGAGCCCTCAGAGGGGTCCAAAAAGTTATTGGTATTATTGCGAGATAAGCTGAAAATCAGAGATCGCGCCTCACCGACCTGCAAGAACGAGGGAGGCGTGTACCGGTCGGAGTCTTGGGTAATCTTGGTATAACGCACGGCAACGGTTGCCCGAATCAACTCAATGATTCGTTTCCCCAAGGACACACTAATACCGTTTCTAGATTCTTGAATCTGTAGCCCATCGCTACTTAGCAAACGTACTTCGTTTCGAGTGGTACCATTCACACCGAAGGACCAATCGCTGTCGTTCACCCGAGGGTTTCTAAATCCAAGCTCGAGGCTATAGTTGTTACCACCATTCCACCTACCGGTAAAACTTGTCTGCCACCCCTTACCGCTCTGATTCTCCTCGCTATATCGGCCTTGCCCGAACACGCGGTTCTCTGTTGTGTTACTGGAGCTAGGACTAAATCCAAGTGCCGCCTGAAGTTGGCCGGTAGGCTTTTCTTTGACCTTGAACTTGTAATTTAGCATATTTGGATTTTTTTCGTCGCGCTTTTTGATCGTTTGCACTTCTTCAAAAAATCCAAGACGCTCGATATTTCGTTTCGAAAGGCTGAGCCTGGTACCGCTGTACAACTCACCATCAGCGACAGCCAATTCCCGTCTTATGACGTTGTCGCGAGTCTTAGTATTGCCAACAAACTTAAACTCGCCAAAGTAAACCTTTTCACCTTTAGTGATCTCGTAATCCAAATGAACCAACTTTTTCTCACGGTCAAATCGGTGCTTTGGATTCACGTCAGTAAAGGCATAGCCTTTGTCACCATACCTATCGATAAGGATCTCAATATCCTTGCGAAAGAACGTGAAACGAAATAGCTCACCATCTTTCAAATTCATCCACTCTCGCATCTCTTCAACCGGGTACAGGATGTCCCCTGAGAATTTAATGGAACCGATGCTATATTGGATGCCTTCTTGGACCTCCATGGTCACCCGCGCGAGTCTTCTATCAGCATCCATTACGGTTACAGGTTTACTGACTTGCACCTCAGCAAAACCCTGGTCTTTATAGAGGTAGGACATAACTTCAGCGTCTCGTTTGATGAAGTCGTCATTGTAGACTGATCCAGGTGCTGATATTCCAGACGTTCTGGTAAATGGCTTCGAGAAGAATTTATCTATGATTTCTGCATCAGAGAAATACTCATTGCCCAAAATATGGACATCGCCGACAAGGACTTTACCACCTTCATCGATGATAAATTTCAACTCAACCTGATTGGGGTTATTAGGAATCTCCACCAACTCATAACGAGCCTTCGCAAGATAAAAGCCTTTTTCAAGGTACATCTTTTCGATGGTGCGCACATCGTTAGTAATGGCCTTTTCATCTAAGATCGAAAAGAGTCTGGTCTCGAGCTTTTCTTTCACATCATCTTCGCTAAGCTCCTCCATTCCCGCGTAGGAAATAGAGGCAATCGCAGGCTTTTCCTTAACGGAGACCACCAGGTTTATCCCACCAGAGACTGTCTCTTTCAGAATGCGAATATCGGAAAAGAAACCCAACTCATACAAAGTTAGTATATCGTCACGAACAGCATCTGCAGAAAGCTCCTGACCTTTTTTACTGGATAGAATCGTCTGAATCGCTTCAGACTGGACTTTGGCGTTACCTTTAACAATGACGTCTTTGATAACGGGCGCTGCGTTAGCAGCAAACGGTAAGAGTAATACCAATATCAGAAAGCAGGAAAAGAGTCTCACCAAGCGCCTCCAAACTCTGCAATATTTCCCTCAGCCATTACTACTTGGCTAGGTAAGCGCTGGGCGAGTTCATTATCGTGAGTCACTAGCAACATGGTTACTCCATTTTTTCGACATAGATCCAACAGCAATTCTTCTACAACCTCGCTACTCTTTAGGTCTAAATTCCCTGTGGGTTCGTCTGCCAATAAAATAGCAGGCTCCATCAGGAGGGCCCTGGCAATTGCCACTCTTTGCTGCTCACCCCCCGACAATTCTGCCTGCCTGTGATTCAGCCTTTGCCCAAGACCTACTGCTTTTAGCAGATCTTTTGCCCTTAAAGGAACAGCGGACTTGCCTCCTCCAGCTATCAACCCCGGCATCATGACGTTCTCGACCGCAGAAAACTCCGGCAGGAGGTTGTTCATCTGAAAGACAAAACCGATTTTTCGGTTTCGAAACCGCGACGAAACGGCATCCGAGTATGTGGAGACATCGACCCCACCCAAAATGACTTTGCCCGTGGTCGGGGTATCCAAGGTTCCTGTGACGTGTAGCATCGTACTTTTACCAGAACCGGACCGTCCAGTTATTGCCACCATAGCACCTTTACGGACGTTTAAAGACACTGAGCGCAAGGCTTCTACCTTTTGAGACTCAATTTGATAGACTTTAGTGATCCGATCAAGTTGGACCATATACGGGCTCTGACTCACGAGTACCTCAATCCGGTTGAAGGGTTTTGCCGAGACGCGATCACGGCAGGATAAAGTGCGCCGACGATCGTTAGAATAAGAGCGAACAGGCAGATAAAACTGTATTCCAAGGGAAGATACCGTACCGGCAAATTACGAATCGAAAGAAGAGAGGACGGAACATCGATAAATCGAAATTGTTCTATCCCAAAGCAAATACCCAACCCAAATAGCAAACCGAAAATAATCCCAATCACACCGATCAGAAATCCTTGAAGAATAAACAATCTAGCAATATCCGATTGATTCATACCCAAAGACCGAAGTAGGCAAACCTGAGTTTTTTTGTGAAACACCGTCATCATCATCGTTCCTGAAATGGAAAAGGCAGCCACGAGGACGATCAGCATTAGAATGGCGCCCATTGTATATTTTTCGAGCAGCAAAGCGAATAACAGGGCAGCATTGCTATCTTCCCAAGTTTTCACCGCCAGATTTGGCCCTAGAGCAAGTTGACGCTTAGCCTCGGAAACATCTAGGGGATTGTTCAGGCTAATACCAATACCCGTAACAAATTTTTCCAAATCCAAACTTGGATCGTAGTCAGTCATAAATTTTCGACCTTCATCCAGACGGACAACAGCCCACCTAGAGTCATAATCAAACATTCGGGTAGAGAATAGCCCCGAGACCACATACGTCCGCGAGATGGTTCCACCAGAAAAAATCACAGCTCCTGAGGCGGCTTGCGGGGACAAAACTGTGACCTCATCTCCGATATCTGCTCCTAACTGACCAGCAACGCCTTCGCCCAACAAAATGCCAGGAAACTTGCTTTCATCGTTATCGAAACTCAATAATGGGCTATGCTCTTCATCGATAGTAGCAAGGTCATCGTCAGAGAGAACCCGTGCGAAGCCCCACATATTATTATCTTCTCTGCTATCGACTCCAATGAGACTAATAGCAGCAAGATGCTTTCCATGCTTGGCCACCACATCGGCCTGGGTGTAGGGAGCCATGCCAATTGAATCAGGAAGCTTAGACTGAAACGAATCGACAGGAACGTCTAGCAAGGAAAATCCTAGGGCCTCGTTACTTGCAAGAATCTCCATGTGAGGCTGGCCATTCAGCATTTTAGTTTTCAGATCTTGCTCAAAACCGCCCATGACAGAAAGAACGACAATCAAAATCGTAACGCCAACTGCGACCCCTGCAACTGAGATGATCGTCATGAACGAAAGCCCCTGTTTGCTGCGATTAGCGTTTAACTGCCTTAAGGCAACCCACTGAAAGAAAAAAAACTGTTTGCTCAGCAAAATAGACGTCACCTCAGTTTGATACTAAAAATGCTTAGTAAATCTCCGCAGAGATAATATGTTGGTTTTGCAATATAATTTCAATAAGAGCTTACTAGGAAACGCGATCGCCATGTCGTACAGATGGAAAAACAGTCATAAAGACACATCTTTTCGTATTAGATGACACATTATGGGGAAATGATCGGATGAGGTGACGTCGCTTAAAACTTGGATCTTTTTCACCATGAACCCCCTTACGAAAATATGATCAAGCTGGCCATAAGAGGCTCTGGGGTCACGAGGAACCGTGACATGAGTGAGACCAAATCCCTCTAATACCGAAGCAATCACGGCTAAATACTGCCGGTTAATCGTATTGAAATCACCAGCAACAACAGCATGGTGAGACAGGGTAGCGAGATCTCCTACAAGGACTTTAGCATCCCTTTCAGCCTGCCTTAATGTCCTAATCAGAGGAAAATGCACATTCAATATATCGATAGCATGATCACCACAAAAAACTCTGGTTGCCAGAGAAGCTTTTCTGGTTTTCAGCAAGGGATCCGACTTCGGTGCCTGATTGTGTCCAATGACCTGTTGCTGCCAACGAGAGCCAGTTAAGACTCCGTCAAGTCTTCCATCGCGCCTTTGATAACCGGCTCCGTGAATGCTATGCCAACCTTCTGGATTCAGTGAGTGAAATTCGGCATCAAGTCCAAGAACTTCTTGCAGTATGGAGATGTCTACCTGCTCCGTAAGAACCTTAAGATCGTCATACAAACTCTGGCCACTATTAGCTTTAAAGATGTTCCATATCAATAAACGAATGAGATCAGAATCACCTGATTGGAGGTGAGCATGCTCCGATTGCCATGTTTTCTGGCTTATATCACTATCTGCTGCTAAGATTTGATAGAAGTTTTTCAATACACTAAGGATTGGTCTTTTAGGTTTCAGTTTTCGCTTCATAATTTATCTCAACAGCTATCAATGGATCACATGGAACCCGCACATGCTATAACAAACTCAATTGTTGATCATATCTATTTAATCATACTTGCGATGTTTTACGTAATCGCGATTTTCAACGTCCTAACCATCGTCAGGGAAGAGGTTCGCTCGTCTTCTGCAGTTACTTGGATCTTCGTCAATATTGGTTTTCCGATGATTGGTGTCCCACTTTACTTTTTCTTAGGCCAGACGAAGCTCAAATCCTATACAAAGAGGCGTCGTCGATTTGAAAAGTACTTCAAACCACCCCACCTTCTGTCTCGGTCTCATCCTATCGAAACAAAGAATAACCTCTCCTTGCTTTGTCGGGGACAGGAGGCATTCGATACTATGTTTGAAGCTATTGCTTCAGCAAATACGTTCATTCTTATCCAGTATTATATCTTTCGATCTGACAAATTAGGAAATCGATTCCGCGATCTATTAGTAAAAAAAGCCAAACAGGGCGTCGCCGTCTATTTTGTTTATGACAACCTTGGAAGTATCGGCCTGACTGGTTCCTATGTGCGTTTTCTCAGAAAAAATGGAGTTTTTGTTGCCAGGTTCCTTCCCTTCAGTCTTAGATTTAATCTGCAAATAAATTTTCGCAACCATCGAAAACTTGTGTTAATCGATGGAAAATCTGCCTTTATCGGCGGCATGAATGTGGGGGTGGAGTATCTAGGAAGGAAGCGATTTTGGCGGGACACACAGGTCAAAATAGAGGGACCCGCAGTGGAGTCTCTGGCTTACACGTTTTTAGAGGATTGGAATTTTGCAGCCACCTTCAAAAAAGGGCGCTTGTTAAAAAAACTCATCACACGCAATCCAAGCCCTACAGTTGACAATGGCCATGCAACCAAAGTCTTCTCCTTTGGTCCTGGAGATGATATCGATCATGGATTGTTTCTATTTATGACCGCAATCAATAACGCTAAAGAATCCATTACCATCGCAACTCCTTACTTTATACCGGATTTAACCCTTGAGAAGTGTTTGGAATTAGCTATCTTCAGAGGCATCAAAGTCTGTTTGATCGTCCCAAAAAGAGCTGATCACTGGTACGTCCAGCTCGTCAATCATTTTTATCTGAGACGATTCATCGAATTTGGAGCTGACGTCTATCAGTACGAAAAAGGATTTATGCATCAAAAGGTTATGCTCCTTGATGGAAAGACAGTTATTATCGGGACTGCAAACTTTGATAATCGATCGATTTATTTAAACTTTGAAACCTCAATCATGGTGGATAGTAAAGAATTTGCCGAAAATACGGAAACCATGTTGACGGAAGATATGACCCATTCTAGAAAAATGAGTCGCAAGCAAAAAGGAGGCTGGTATGGCTATGTTTCCCAATTTATGCGCCTTTTATCGCCCCTCTTTTAGACAGTTTTGTAGCTCGTTCGAGATCAATTTCATAGCTTTGACCGAATTCGGGTAGGATAAACTCACCTCGTAAATCATCTTTCATGTCTTCCCAAATAGACACAAAATCCTCGATTTGAGAGTTAATACTTTCAATAGAGAGCTGATAGGTTCCGAAGTGGACCGCAACCGAAGCCTTAAATTCAAAAAACTGATGGACATGGACAGCATCGTAAGGGCTTAGATGATAAGCCTTTAGGGCATTATAAGGTTTATAAGCGCCAATAGGAATGATGCCGATATCTATCGGTCCGTAGCGCCTAGAAATATCTTCAAACATTGGCTCACTGTAGCCTGTATCTCCCAAAAAATATAAGGACGCCTCTGGAGCTTTGACAACAAAACTTCCCCAAAGGCTTTTGTTAAAAACAAAGCCACGCCCTGAAAAATGTTGGGCTGGACAAAAATACACCTCTACACCATCTAATTCGTAAAAATCATGCCAATCCATCTCAATACACCTGTCGTAGCGCTTTAGATGCCTGCTGACATTGCAGCCGGTAAGAATCACTGGGCGATCGCGGTCAATCAAGAATCGCAGAGCTTTTTTGTCGAGATGATCGTAATGATCGTGAGATAGCAAAACGGCATCAATCTTAGGCAGAGAGTCGAGTGTAATGGTAGGTGGTGTCCGACGCTTGGGTCCGATGAGACTAAAAGGCCCAGCAACGCTAGACCAGACTGGATCGGTCAAGAGATTTTTCCCACCGACCCGAATGAAGCAAGTGGAATGTCCGATCACGTTAACCAATGGACCAGATCCATCGTTATCGAGTTCGAAAGGCTTGTCACCCAATTTGAAGATTTCGCCAGGATTTTCAAAACAATCTAGTGGGAGAGATGCCTCATCCCAGGGTTCGAGCCTCAGTCGAAACATGGCTAGTTTCGCAATATGAACAAGAGGAATCGGTTTTTTTTTCGCATATAGGTTCTTAAAGCGTTTCATCGAACATTCTCCCCCTGTATCGCATTCCAATCCCCTGGAGACGGATAAGTACATCATACCACATATAAATTTTACTGATATTGCCGACCTAAACCTGCCTAAAAAGGGTGAACTATCAGGTAAAACCACCAAGCCCAACACTTGGACAGAGCCTTTGATTCCAGCTAAACTGTTTAAACAATGGATTACTGATGGGAGGACGCATCGTTGGTCAATCCTCAAAGCTCCGATTTAGCTAATTATTTGAAAGAACAGTTTGCTGATGACTTGGATATTCTTGAAGAATTTTTTTCTGCGTTTAGTCAGGCCAAGGCAGGCTACAAACAAAAACTAAATGAGGCTTACCTGTCTGGAAACATTGCGGAACTTGGCGAAATCTGCCACGAGATAAAAGGCGTCATCAGCAATCTAGGTCAGTCGGAGTGTTGGCACCTTCTGCAAAATACGGAACAGTCCATTGCAGAGGGAACCTATGGGGGAAACTGGAATCAAGAGCACTTCGAACAAGTCTTGGAGCAGCTATCTGAAGATGTGAGAGTGTTTATTGCTTCGGTTAATCGTCCTGCTTAGAATTCAGAAGCTATCCTTAGCCCTTCGAATGGCTCCAAAAACTTGTATCTCACAGTGTAGTGGACCTGCAAACTCCTGGACTCTATCAACGCTAGTTCGAAGAAATGGATTACAGAGCTCTTGGTGCCCTAAATTGAAAGGAATTGTAGGCTGCCCGAGGGCACGCATATCTTGACATTGCTGCAAATAAAGCCGTAAATCCTGATTTTCAGGCTCCACAGTCTCAGCAAATTTACCATTTGCCAGGGTATACTCATGTGCCGCATATACCATGGTCTCTGACGGCAGGGATTTGAGAAGACTCAGCGACGAGAGCATTTGAGCAGGCGTCCCCTCGAATAGCCGACCACAGCCCAAAGAAAACAGGGTATCCCCCGCAAAAAGTATCTTATGATCAGGTAGAAAGTAGGCAATATGCCCAATGGTATGACCGGGCACATCAATCACTTCGATGTTAACACCATCCAGCAGATAACTTTGCCCAGGGGTAACCGCCTTGGTATGACCAGGTATGCGGGCTTTGTCGTTAACATTAGCCCATATCTCAAGGTCGTAGGCCTTTTTAAAGTCCTCATTACCCCCAACATGGTCGAAATGGTGATGGGTGTTTAAGATGGTAGTTGGGGTTAAGTCTTTACTCTTTAGATAGCCGTCCACAGTTGAAAAGTCAGCCGGATCGATGATCCATACAGATTCAGGAAGACGTACGGCAAACACATAATTGTCATCCCATACTGGGATAACGTCAACATTGAGCTCTACCACCATCTGTCCGTCCTTCACTGCTGTCGCATAGTTGCTTCCAAATAAAGTGGCTGGCCTCTCCGAGAGGTCTGCCGCGCTTTCGACAAATGTAGAAGTCCCGAGAAATTGGGTCAAGCTTTTTTAACTGTACTAGTTGGTTACCATTCAAATGATTATCCAAGTGATGTGAGGGCAAAAACCCCCATCCTAGACCAGCTGTGAGCAATTCAGTTTTCGCCGCAAAGGTAGTGACAACCCACTGCTTACACCCTGATACAATGCCGGTAGACTGTCCTTCCTCTGGGTTTGGCGTTGTTGACACTACAATTTGAGTGAAACCAGATAAATCTTTAGCGTCTAGCATGGCTGCACTATAGGAGGGGGAACAAACGGGTACAAGAGTCACTCGACGCCAAAAACAAGTCTCAAGAGTTTCGTCCCACTCTTCAATATCCGATATCGCAATGTCAGCCTCGTCAGATTTTAATCGCTCGAGGGGCTCCCTCATGTTCGTTACCGCGAGGTTAAGATTGGTCATGGGAAATTTGTTGGAAAACACTTCCAAAACTTTGGTCAAAGGGGAAATGGGAGCGATAAAGTTAAGGGCTAATCGGAGCTCTAACTCAGCTCCCGTCGCCATAAATCGGCATAGATTTGCCAGTTGATCCGCCTGTTCGATCAACGGTTTCGATCTCTGGTATAACGTTCGACCCTCACGAGTCAATTCTGGCCTATAGTTAGCTCTATCGAAAACAAGCAAATCGAACTCTTCTTCAATAGTTTTGATGGCATAACTCACGGCAGATTGCGCTCGGTTTAGCTTATCTGCGGCTGCTCGGAAACTACCTGTATCCACAATAGCAGCTAATACTTTGAGCTGGTCTAGAGTCATGGGTTCCCTCCGTTTCAAAAAACAAACCCTAACAAACCTGTTAGTTCCTATTCGGATAGCGTGCCAAAATTCACAACCCGAAGAAATGACTAAATCATGGCACTAGCTGCAAATGACACAACTAGAGGCGTATGCCACTAATAATGCTAAAGATTGACCATAACCGGTTTATTCAGGCTAACAAGCTATAAAATTTGCTACAAAATGATTCAATTTTTCAGTCATCTATTGCGTTTAAACCTTGATAAGTCGCTTAAAATCGGCTATCCCACTCGGTGGTAGGGAAATGAGAGACTCCATCTCTCAGTTGAATTTTAGGGGGTTGCCTGAAGGTAGCCCCTTTTTTTTCCAAGCTCCCGAAATACTGAATAAAAGTCACCGCCCTCCTCTCAAAATCTCATGTCATTTCCATCAAACCTGTGGTAGTAAAGGGAACTAGAGACTTCATTGCGAAATAAAACGAGAGTTATGAGCGCCGAAACACGTATAAAAGTATTACTCGTTGAGGATGATGCCATTTTCAGAAGACGCTTTCACAGAGAGCTCTCGAGGTCATTTGAGGTGAGTCAAGCCACTACCGTTGAAGAAGGCATAAGTTATCTCCATAAAGATTCCTTCCAATTTGTACTTTCAGATCTTCACCTGACCAAAAACGGTGACCCCAGAGACGAGGGGCTTAAGCTAATCCGAGTCGCGAAAGCGCAAGATCCTGACTGCTATGTCAGTGCGATGTCAAGTGATGTCGACCTTGAGGCCGAAGCTCTCCAGTCTGGAGCTGACCAGTTTGTCGCTAAACCCTTTGCCATCGATAATGTCATCTCATCTTGGTCTGAAAGGTTTACTTGAGTTGACCGCAACACAAGTCTAGACTATCGAAACTCAGATCCAGACCCATAATCTCGATCAAGATGCCTCAGTATGTATAAAAATGCAGTCTGTTTAAACTAATCAAATTTAGAAAGTCCTACTGTGAGCACCAACATCTCCTACCAAAACTTAACCCGCGCGAGTCAATAAGAGAAACCTTAGGCACCGTAACTATCTAATATTATTTTCCTTATCTAGAGATATCAAAACCCTGCTTTTTTGTTAGCCAGGTTGATAACTCCATTGAATCTACATGACACGTTTTTTAGTCGGTTTACTTAGTTTCAAGGCATTATATGCTTGTAAAGTTTAGTATAATCATGCAAGAACCAAGGTAACTACACTTTGTCAAATGGAGCCTCCTGTGAGATTTCAAACAACCATTTTTGCATTAGTGACCTTGGCCTACTCTTCACTGACAGGCTGCCACAAGCCCGAACCAGAGACCTCCGACCTGAGCATTATCCGGTCCGAGCTTTCCATATTAACCGCACCAAAAATCGTAAGCGAATCGACCGTAATTTTGGATGCTGGATTCAATTATTGTTCTGGTACGATTGTGGCCGAAGATAAAATCCTAACTGCTGCACACTGCCTAGACTTTGTCGAGGATGCTCAGTCAATAGTCGTCAGGTTCGGACCAGATCTCCGTTCGGTCCGTTACGGACGGGTTGCACTAGGAACCCCAAGAATTCACCCAACACTTGACCTCGCTGTTTTGCAGATCGAAAATTTGCCGCAAGGTTATTATCCGGCCAAAATTTTTCCGCCGAGTGCTCGGCTCAGGAAATATGATAGCGTTGTCATCGCTGGTTACGGTCAGACAGGAAGCGAGAGGGATAATTTCGCTGAATTTCTCCGATGGGGGACAACCAAGTTTGATCAGTTTTTATCTGAAGTTGAATATGAAGACGGATCAGTTTACCCCTCAATTCTGAGGTTTCGAGGTCGCGCTGATCAGGCTGCGGTGTGTAACGGAGACTCTGGGGGCCCAATCTTTCGGAAAATAGGCGACCACTGGGGTCTCACAGGCGTGATTTCTGGAGGTCCCGTCGCTTGTGAAGATTTTTCCGAATCTCTGGCATCAGATCCAAGACCGAATTCATCATGGATCTTACAACCCTTTTTGAATGTGCCAAAAACTTGCGACCTAAGTCCGGACATGTGGGGACAGCCCATCGCATTGAAATACTGGGACTCCGAATCTGAAACCCACACAATCGTTGAAGACCCAGCAGCCATTAGATTTCTCGACATTCAAAACCCAGATATCGATCGTGACATTGTCAGATTTACTGGTTACGTTCACGCCGACGCCACGACATGCGGTGAAAATCGCCAAACCTGCATTGAAAAATATGCAAACGTCACGATAAGGTCCGAGTCCAGCATTTTTAACGAAATGAATGGAGAATCGGTAAGATCTTCTCCTTCAAACCGTGCTAATGTCCTCGGAATTATCTCTGACACAACTTGGGTTAGAGTGATCGAACGCTTGCCTGATGGCTGGCTTAAGATTGACTTAGAGGGAACAATAGACAGAAACACATGCCGAAACAGTCCTAGCAATTCTGATGGGGCTTACTAATTCGGTTTTAGGTTTTTCTCTTTTGACCTCTTTTCCACAGCAGGAGATCGACAACCGATGGTTACAAAGTCAAGTAACGTTGTTAGGCACCTTCCCCTTATCGCCGCAGGAATTCTGTCACTTAGTCTTTCTTGCGGAAAAAAAGACCGCCCCGATGAACCCACAAATAGTGAGTTGACGTGTTCGACACCGTCGACATTTTACGAAGCTCGTACAACCTTAAAGAGCTTCAGTGACGAAACAAGCTGGGAAGACGTCATCAATCAATGCATCCTGTTCCAAGGCGAAAATTACTGCAATTACGCAACATTACCATTAATCTCAACCGATGCGTCGCCAATAACGCGAGCAGATGTTTTGGACAGAACCGTAGCCACTCACAGGTGGATGAAAGAGCGTTTTTCCCAGATGCTCGACTCCTATCCCGATGAATTGGTTCAAATGTTTCGCCATGTCACCGCGGTTGTGATTTCAAAGGATGCCAGACCCTCTCACTACTGGACAGCTCATGGCGCCATAATTCTCGATCCTAGCGGTTTTTGGTTGACGGAAGATGAACGGGCAACGCTGTCAGATCTGGAAGATTGCCGGTCGCAGAACTTTCGAAAAGATGAGCTATCGTTTCGCGTCTATTCCTTTGACTTTGTCGACGATACACCAACCTTTCGCTTAGAGCGAAGCCTTGAGTCTTTGAGTCTAAGAATCGGCATGCTTTTGGCTCATGAACTTGCTCACGCTATGGATTATACCGCTGCCTTAGGGGGTAACAACCTAGATGGATCGCGCACACTTTTCCAACTGATTCAGCAGCAGAATACCATTTTAAGTAGCACCTTGACCCAAGAATCGCCTCATGACTCCGACCTTCTGGATCAAGCAGCTAAGTATTTTTTCGCAGGGGCAGAAGCATCGCAAGAATTACTCAATGCAACCCCTTCGTCTATCGCCAGGGATTTTGAAGCTGGAGCTGGTCTGAAACTTTACTCTTACTTTAATTCTCGCGAGGATTTTGCAAATCTTATTGAGGCGCACATAGCCCGCAAGTATTGGAACGTTTCCCAATCGGTAGCAATTGTCGAGCCTATAGATGCTCAAAGCAATTCATGCGCAGATCGAAGACTAAAATGGACACAAATGAATCGCGAACTGAGCCCTCAAATTCTTGCTCGCATCAATAGGGGTCTCGAACTTTCCTCTGTTACCGTAGAGGCGACATCACTTATAGACTCTAATCCTGAATTGGGTTTACTTGGCTATGAACCCGACACAGCTTCTGAGGATTTCTGTGACTATTTAGGTTTTGTAGAATAATCCTGCTTAAATGAGGTGACAGCTAAGGTTAAATAAACACTCTTGGAAAAGAAAAGCAACTACACAAGAGGCACAGGCCAGGCTCTTTATAGTTGCTTTTTTATTGAAGGCAAAGGATCTTCAAACAGGGTTGCGATGAACAACCCTGGCCCGAATTTCTTCTAGATTTGGCGTCATAATAGACGAGTCTTTCTTTGCAGAACTTCGACCATAACCGAGTCGCGACATAATAAACCGACGAATAGGTTCAACGAAATGATCTTCCAAGACGAGAGAGCAAGCGAGCAATAAAAGAATAAAACTGAAAAATCCCCAAACGGGAAGTTCGCCATACCCTTTGAAAAGAGGAACAAAAACCGTAAGCAAGGGCGAGTGGAGCAGATACATGGTGAAACTAGCCTTAGATAATCTTACCATTATCGGACGCTTACAAATATCCGCCAAAATCCCGTGACCGTAAGCCAAAGTCAAAACCAGCAAAACCTGGGATGGCAGCATTAAGGAATGGCGCATGAAAACATGGGGAGTCGCCGACACTTTCGTCAACGAAAACCCGTAAAAGAGTGCGACAGCTGTTCCTAAGATAACCCATATCCACTGCTTTTTTAGCTCCATATGACCAATAAAAAACAAGCCAGCGAGAATTCCAGAGACGAAGTAAGCGATCCAAATGACCGGAGAATAATAAAACCACAAGATAATAGTCTTTCGTATTTCCGACCCATATGCTTCGAAGTGCTCGAGAAAAAGTCCACATAATCCCAGATTTATCGCAAAGAGCAATAGCCCTAAGATGCCGAAAAAGGATCCAGGAATCCGCGCAAGATTTCGCAACAGAATAGGAAAAAAAATGTAGAAGACAACCATAGTACTCGCAGCCCAAGCTGGGGTGTTCCAACTATTTATGGTTGTCGGTACGACAGTTTGAGCTAAAATGGCATTAATCAACCAATCTTGGAAAGAGCCAGAGAATCCAAGAATTGCGGCTAAGAAGACCAACATCAAGATATGTAACGGATAAATGCGAGACACTCGATTTAAGAAAAACTGCCTAAATGGAATCCTGATATCACGTTTTCCCTCATCATAATAAACATAAGTCAGGATAAATCCAGAAAGGATAAAAAAGAGGCCTGTTGCGGTTGGACCCGAAAGCAACAGACCATTCAAAGGAGCAGGAAGCGAATCAAAAAAACCAGTATTCCCGAAAACTACACGGTGGTGTGCAACACTATGGAGAATAACAAGTTGAAGAATAGCTAACAGACGAATACCTGATATCGCCGGCAGCTCCCTTCGCCTTATCATGCTTCAACTCTTTTACTAGAAATTGTTTGAGTAGGTGTGATCTTGTAATCTCTTACCATACCGCGTCTTTCCATTTTTCCCCATGAGGTTTCCTTGCGAAAAAACTTCAAAAACCCAAAAAGTCTCAAAACAAAAGAAAGACCATCAAAGAACTTCCCAAATAGCAGCCAGCAAATATAGTCACGAGCCACTCGCCCCCTAGAAGGTTTATCATTTTGTCGTTCTAGCAAAACCAATGCCTGAAGATAGGTCAAAGAAAAAAGAACATGTGCGCCGATGAAAGCCAAAATTATAGGCATTTTAAACTCAGGCAACATTAATCCAGTTATCGTAAGCATCAGAGACATTGCCACGAAAAAAGGTTCTAATAGTGTTAGACTGCAATAGGGGAGAATGACTTTACCGAATCCTCCAAACTTCTTGTGACCAACAATATCGAGATGACCCAAGACCCCCTGAACAAAACCAGCGTGCCACCTAGATCGTTGCTTCTTGAAGATCTCAAGATTGAAAGGCACTTCCGTCCAGCAGGTTGCTTTTGGAGCATGGCTGATACTATAGGGAACATTTGCCTCACGAAAATACCGATGAAGCCTCAAGGTAAGATCCATATCCTCGGCTAAGTTTGATCGGTACCCGCCCACAGCTAAAAGGGCGGTTCTGCGAAACATGCCGAATGCGCCCGAGATGATATAGTTAAGATTGAAGGAACTCAAGACAACTCGATCCATATAAAAAATTCGCGCATACTCTATGTCTTGAGCCCAAATGAGAGGATTAAAGCCTCTAAAAGGTAGAATTTTTTTTCTTGAATTACCGCAGCGCACAGCTCCACCAACTGCAACTGTCTCTGGGTTTGCTTTAAAGGGTTGACTAAGTCGCTTCAGTGAATCGGCTTCAAGCATGGAATCAGCATCCACCACACATACAAGCTCATTCCGGGCATACCCTATACCAGTGTTTAGAGCGTCTGCCTTGCCTTTACCTGATAAAAGCTTATCGATAACTTTCAGATTAGGGTATGTCTTGGACAGTAGAACTTGCTTTACAGGAGAAGAACTTAGAATATCCCGTGGCAGGTGATGAGCCGGAACAAGTTCAAAAGAGTTTTTCAACACCTCAATGGTATTATCCGTCGACCCATCATTGATAACAATAACCTCTGTTTCTGAGTTGCCGGATTTCAGAATCGACTTAATCGCCTCTACAACGACTTTTTCCTCATTAAAGGCAGGAACCAGCACAGAGATTGGTGCTAATGGAGTGTTGTCTGAAAGCTGTAACTTTTTCTTATCACTCGACCAGTATCGATTGCTCTTCACTAGAACCGTAAAGAAAAGCGCTAGCTCGGCCACAACATAAGGCAAAACAAATATGGATATTATCCAAAGCCAGTTTTCATGGTCTGCTATCAAGTTTTCGATATTCAATATCATTTCCTTCGTTTACGGCGTTCGCTTGCAAGAGACTAGCTCTAAAAAAGCAAGAACCTCTAAAAAATAAGGTTATCCAATGGAAAATCGTTATACAACGACGAGGTTTATTTTGTCAGCATAATCGGTTTGAGTCTTATATTTTAGTGGTTTTAAAAGCCTTGAGGGTGTCGCAGAAGGCAGGCAGACTTTTGATTTTGGGGTCAAAATACTGTTGCTTAATGATCGAATGAGCTTTGATATCAGCATCTTATTGATTCTTAATGTTAGCGAAGGAAACACTTCGATTTGCCGAATTTTCTACCGGCAATTGTACCAGCATAGAGACAACTGTCTGCTTTTTGAGGCACCCCAATTGTATCAATTTCTTATAGAATCTTAGGATTTTTTCGCTTTGACCATAACATAGTGAATATACTTGCTTGCTAGATGTTTAGTAAAAATTGCAGCCATCCAATACCGCAGTAATAAATAAGGCCTTAGCCTAGATTTTTGCCCGTGACCAAACTCTCGCAGAAATTGATGAAATCCGTCGAAGATAAATGGCGAAATATCAATGACTTCGATGTTCTCGTAGCCCTGTTGGCTCAAGCTTCGTTTTAACTCATCTATGGTATTTTGGTTAACGGTTGGGATTCCCCCGAGTCGCAGCAAGTGTTTTACAAAGAAGGGGAGTTTTTTATCTGTTCTAATTGCCATATCTGTAAACGCTAATACACCCCCCTTCTGCAGATAATCGAAGACCATTCCAAAAAACTTAGATTTATCAGAGAAATGATAGATCGCGTCGAGAACTAATACTTTGGTAAACATCTCATTAGGCAAGTTCACAGTTTCAATCGTTCCGTGAAAGATATCGAGCTTGCTTTTAAAAACGGGAAGAACATGTTTTCTACAATAATCAGTCTGAGCCTTAGAAATATTGATACCGTGACAGTGATTAACGTGAAAATAACCTAGCCAAATATAAAATTGCTGCCCCATTCCAAAACCAACGTCTAATATCACATCTCTTGTCGCAAGATTGGCAAAATAACCAAGTTCTTTGGCAAGATTTTCACCAGCTTCAGGAAAGCTAGAGGTACCTTTCCAATAACCTACGTTACCCCAACTCGTAGGATAGTGGCGCTCTTCGTTTAGTAAAAGATCCTGATTATCGAAGAATTCTGGCAATTTTTTATCAAACACTATCCGTGTAAGATAAGTCCAAATTCCGTCGCCAATGCTAGTCCCCCTAAACCACATGCCAATAAAAAAACATAAAAAAAATGCGAACAAAACTAGCACCTCGTATTAGGCTGACGTTTCCCTTTGAGGGAATCTAATCCATGACAAAAAATCCTATTTTCTTCAAGTATCTCGCTCTAGGCAGTCTTAGTCTGTCCTACCTTCTAGTGATTAGAGATAACCTTAGGTATCAATCATAGATTAGGAGCATATCATGAATCAATCAATGGCAAGATCCACGGTGCTTGCATTTACCATCGCCTCTGCCTGGGCGCTGACATCGTGCGGAATCGCCACCTATCCGGGTCAACCCGGAGTCAAAACCAACGGAGAGTCTCGACTTGATTTCGAGGTCCTTGACGAAGACGGCCTTTGGATCTATGAAACCAGCTATGACAATTCCCCTGGTGGTGGTGGCGTCGAGTCGATCACAACAAGACTTTACCCCGAGGTCTATACCTATTCATCCAATGCACGAAGCAATAGTGATGGAACCTTCTACCGGCACAAACTGCCTTACCGTGGTTCGCAGATTCAAATGATTTCATTTCCTAAAGAAGGAACTATCTTTTTGCCAGAGGATTCGAAGGTTTTGTTGACAGTTGACTACGACATATCAATGGACGAGGTCGATGATCGCAACTTAAGTGAAGAGGGTATCTTCGCTAAGTCATTCACTAATGTATCAAGCGCTCTAGCTACAATCAACTGGCGTTTACAAACCCTTAACAAAGCAAAACTAGCAAGTAATGGAGCATTAAACTACGTCGTTCAAAGTCTTCAGTTTGGCGAAGAGATGTTTCTATTCGAGAACCCTGCCTTAGTACAAAGTAATATTGTGCAATCAGGAATCAATCTTCAGTTTTCGCCCGGAACAAAGCAAAAGCTTGCTTCTTGGTTGGAAACCACCTTTCCCGAAGGCTTTAATGGAATGGTGAAAGCTACTGTCAACGGTGGCAAAGTCATCGAAAAGAAGATGAGCTTAAATACTCCGGCAACACTACAGCGTAAAGGAGTTCGAGTTTCCTTCGTTAACAATCTACAGACTATTTGGAATCAAAAGGTACAAAAATCAAACAAAATGGAGATCCAAAAATGAAAATTTTTACCTGTTTAGCTAGTTTTTTTATTAGCACAAGTGTTTTCGCGGGATCTTACATCGTCGTCTTCGACAAGAGTAACGATCAAACAACTTTTCAGCCGATGTCCAAAATGATCGAGACCTACAAGGCCGAAAACAGGCGCGATATCGCCAGGCTATACGAAGATGTACAATTAAACTCCAACATTCGTATCACCAATGATCTTTGGGCCGCGAGATCCATCGTGGTCAACATGAGTGAATCCACAAAGTCTAAGTTGGAAAACAAAGACTATATAAAATCAATCATCGAGAACAAGCGTAGGCAATTTCTTCAGCAACCACATGCTCCACGGCAGGTGAGTGAAGTCAACGAACAGGCCTGGGGTCTTCGTTACCTAGGCATACCTCAAATCCGCTCCATGTACCCTGATTTACTGGGTAAAGGAGTTCGTGTTGCTGTGTTAGATACGGGGATTCAGAGTCGGCATCCGGAATTTGCTTCAGTAACAGGCCCAGTCGTGTTCAAAGACTTTGTCAATCGTTTGCCTTACCCTTACGATGATCATGGGCACGGGACTCATGTAGCCGGCACAGTGTCTGGTGTCTCGGTTGGTGTGGCTCCGGAAGCTCATATGACGGTCGGAAAGATCCTCGATGCTGGTGGGTCCGCGTTTGATTCATGGATTCTAGAAGGAATGCAGTGGATTCTAGACCCTGACGGCAATCCCGACACAGACGATTTCCCTCACGTCGTCAATAACTCCTGGGGAGGAGGACTTCCCAACGAGCCAGTAGATGTCAGTATTTTCGAAGCCTATCACAGAATCATACAATCATGGGTTTCAACAGGAATCATCCCCGTTTTTGCAGCTGGAAACAGCGGCACATCTCCCAATGGTTTTCCAGCCGCCTTCCCTGAAGTTTTGGCCATTGGCGCGGTGGATCAGAACGAAGGATTGGCCTCATTTTCCAGTCGTGGTCCAAACCTTTGGGCGACAGAAAACTCTATCATTTCCGTTGCTAAACCAGATTTTTCAGCACCGGGCGTCGAAACTATTTCGGCGGCACCAAATAATGAATATGCAATCATGTCTGGAACTTCAATGGCAACCCCCCATGCTGTTGGCATGATCGCCCTATTGCTCCAAGCCAATCCCGCATCCAATGTGAAATCAGTCAAGTCCGATCTCTTTCGATTCTCTAAAGCTAGGCAAGATCTCGGATTCGGCCTAGGAATCATCGATGGTATTAGCCTGATCTCCTCGCAATTTCCTCCTGCTCCATAATAGAAGCAGAATTTAAAAAAGGGCTCCCTGGAAAACCCGGGAGCCCTTGACGACTATATTAAACTACAAACTATGAAACTATGGATTGATGGCAGTTCTTAGACCTGGCCAGTTGGCGTCTCCAGCAGCGATATTCCCTGGGATATCCTCCGCCCAGCTTGAACGAACACTTAGGCTTAGATTCAGGTATAGTTTCCCATCAACGATGTTCCAAGCCTCTGGAGTCGTGCTAGCTGTGTAATTTCTACTAACGGCATAAGCGCAGAACCCACCAAACTGGGGAGCATAAGCTTTCGGATCCACTTTGAAAGCGTCCAAATTTTCCTGACTAGCAAACTTCCATGTACTTCCCGACCAATCGTAGGTGAAGCTATCGGATCCGGCTGTGGGTGCACCAACAGTGAAGTATGCTACTGGATCGGTACCACCAATGGCGAAACCACCACTCTCATAAAATTGAAATAAGGATTCGCCGCTATCGTTCTCGACCACTTCAGCATCGCTCGCTTCCGGATCTGTATCGCCTGGGGTCTGAGTTTCCGTGGGATTTTCCGCAACATCCTCAGTATTTTGCTCTGGAACCGGCTGATCGCTGCTGGAATCACTACCGCACGCTGACAATAGCAAGTAACTTAATGTAATAATGGAAAGTTTTAATTTCATGATCGCAACTCTCTATGAAAATTAGTGAATCTCAGAAACCTCATACAACAGTTCGCTTGGGGTAAATGAAAGTTACAGAGCTCGCATCGCGAGGACTAATTTTTTCGTTTTAATGATAAAAAGAAGCCCCCTTTTTCACGAGCGCCGGGGGGCAAGAAGAAAGATTGAGACGTAACAGACCGAGACTAGGGAGTCCAGATCACTTTATATTGCTTTGGGATGACCACCGCAGTTAATATTTGACTATAAACTTCGCTAGTTACACCATCATACGATGTTTCTGCAACAACAAATCCCTTTGTTAAGAAGTCCCAGCTAATGCGCGAATAGCCATCTCTGATCCAGGGTCGATCTTTTCGCGATTCGGTGCTTCCCCAAGAATTTTTTGCTACGAGGTATTCAAGCTTTCCTTCGATGGCAGCCTGCTTCTTCTCAGCAGAGAGATTTCCCTCTGGTAGCGTGCCATAATTTGGAGCATCTTTAACGGTATAATCACTCAAAACAACCATATGAGCTCCCTTAGTTCCCGCACCTTGAGCGGCATAGGTACTTAAATTAAACAGCCCATTCTGATCAACAGCATTAAAGTCAATTTGGAATCCAATGACTACGGGTTGACCATCGTTCAATGCCTGTTTAATCGCTTTTTCTAGGGCATCGTAATAACGTTGATCACGGGCCGTTGGTAGCGCTTTTTTGGATTTAGAATTAAAGTTATCCTTAGGTTGAATATAATCCCATTCTTCTAGCGTTACCGCTAGACTCTGCAGATCAGACTTACCCGGAACCTTAAACATAGTACCTTCCGCAGACTTTTTATGCTCCTTTTGAACAGCAAGACCATCGATTTTTTGATTTTCCTCTTTGCAAGTGAAGGCTTCATCGAGAACCGCCCTCACCTTTTCGGGACTTCGAATCTCTTTAAAATTATCTGCACCTGGCGCAAACCAAAGCCTACCACCCTCTTTTAATTCCTCTAAAACTTTAGCTTCAGCACACTCTTGTCTTTCGGACAACACGGCACCACTCTCTGCAGCTATAAACTCGGATTCTTTGACCCAACCATATTCTTTGATGATTTCTTTAGCTTTGCCCCATCCTCCACCAACTTCAAGTGACCTTGTCCGATCTACAGCAAGTTGATGATACCAGTGCCAGTATGCCCAATAGGATTCAGACACATTGAGTTCTTCTTCCGTTGTGATGGCACTGAGAGATTCCATCCAGCTGGCCGCTGAATATATCCAACAGTTATTGATGGTTTGTTGTTTGACCGTTTTGCTATGCTTAACTTCTGTGACTCGCACTGCACTATTTTCTGTTTCTGGCTTTTTCTCGCAGGCTGAAAATATCAGGGTAAATGCAGCCGCGCTTAGTAATATATGTTTCATAAGTTTGTATCCTTGCTTATTGGGTTTTATTTAAGTAGTTGCATGCCTTCCAAACGCTTGATGCTATAGCGAAGGTATCGCTTCATTTCATCCACACTCGGATGAGTACAAACATCATTGGAGAGACTAGACTCCCAAACCCATGTTCCCAATTTATAGTTGCTCGAAGCCACTGACGGCGTTCTTTTATCTTGGTTCCAGTGCCAGTAGTAGGCACCACGATCTCGTCTCTTAGTCAAAGCCATACTAGTTCCAGAATCGCTTACAAGGATGGTTAAAACTTCTGTACCTCCAAGTTCTATGGCCTTTGCTATTAGCTTGCGAAGTTCAGAATCTGTCAAGGCGGTTTTCAACGCTGATTTCGACTCTGCTTCACAGGCTAGGGTGTCCACAGAGGCCTCCGTAGAATTCATAGCTCGATCGGGAGTTGCCGTTTTCCAAGGGGCAACCCAATTGACATCTGTCACCATCCAGAATTGGGTTTCAGGAAGCTCCACGGTATCATCACAGGTAGATTCTGCATATTCCGACCCCGAAGATATCACGGTATTTCCCTCTTCACAGGTCATCGTAACCGAACCTTTTATTTCGTCACAGCTAAAGCCTGCTTGTAAAAACATCTTTGGTAAAAACCCAGGGTAAGACTTAGACTGTCCATTTTCTAGGCCATCGCCCGGGCAATGCTGAGCTTGATTCTGATCCTTGCACGTTTCAAATTTGAACTCGGTTCCATCTTTTTTCAACAGTAACCCATTATCGCAAGTACGCACTCTTTTGCCTTTGAGCGAGTCACAGGTTTGCGGCGCGTTGGCCTGTTCTGCCGAATAAAGCCCTTCTTCAACGAAGTCGTCACCATGTTCAGTTACACCACAGTTTTTAGCTGGTTCGGGAGTACAATTCTCGTATTTAAATTGCGCATTCTCTTCAGATATATTTCCATTCACACAGGTTATCTTACGAGTACCTTTAATGTCCTCACACCTTTGACCGTAAGGCACCTCTTCCGCACTATACTGATCCTCAATCAGCTTACTCTCGCCATCGGCTAGACCTGCCTGCTCACAGGATGCTGCAGGTTCTACAGCACACGACTGATGAGTATATTCCAAGTTATCGCGAGTAATAGCGCCATCTTCACAGCTAACCGTCTGCCTAGCTTTAACCGAGTCGCATGTGTCTCCATAAGGGACAGTTGCACTCATGTAAACATCAATAGTTTTGGAAGCACCGTGTAACAGATTTTCCGACCCACAGTCTTTTGGCAGCTTTTCACTACAAGTGAAAAAACTTGGCGTTCCTTCTGGAAAGCTAACGCTACCATTTGCGCAGGAAACTGTGACTTCTCTAGCGTGATCCGAGCAAAGTTCGCCATAGTTAACCTGATCGACGGTATAAGTCAGCAAGGTCGTAGATTGTCCGTCTGCCAATTGGTAACGATCACAGGACAGACCAGTTTGTAGACCCTGATCGCGTTCGTTTGGTTCAATTTCGACATTTCTTGATTTTTTTTCACAGGCAACAGCTGCAAACCATACAAACATGGCTACAACCATTAAGAGGTTGGGTTTACTCATTTCATCTCCACTTATGTCAGCAACCTTGGGATATTGGCCCATTAAGTCATGCCATACCTTTGCAATACCAAGGCCAACATCAGAGCTGTCATAAGTATCTGTAATTATGAATTAAGTTTTCACCTAGAAGAGTAACTTCTATGATCATGCATATATTTTTTGACAGTCGGCTCATGAGAGCCGAACATCACACAGGAGGGGATAAATCTTATGAATCAATATGCTTGCTCAGGGCTTTGAGCAGGTCTCCACTTATTTTTTTCTTGTAGACTGGAGGAAGCTTCAGCTTTTTCTTCATTTTAACCGAGCAATCTTCCACCATGATTTTGGCATTGCGATTAGTCTTAGTTTCGGTTTCGATTTTTCGAATCAAATGGGTCTTTTCATCTGTTTTACCCTGAACCTTTCCGAAAACAACATGCTTATTATCGAGCCAAGCGGTAGGCTTATAGGTAATAAAAAATTGACTACCATTGGTGTTAGGACCAGCATTTGCCATACTCAATAAACCAGATTCTGTATGCTTTAGGAGAAAATTCTCGTCACTGAATTTGTCCCCATATATACTGACGCCACCTGTGCCATTTCCATTGGTAAAATCGCCACCCTGCATCATAAAATCCGCAATAATGCGATGAAAGCTAACACCTTTAAATGGTTTCTTCTTTCCACCGAGAGTCACATCGTCCTCACACATGGCTAAAAAGTTTAGCGATGTTGCAGGGGCTGTCTCCCCCCAGAGATCGATCACGATATTTCCAGCTGATTTCCCGTTCACGTTCATCTTGAGCGACACCTCATGGGTCACCTCTTTCGATGGACCTTTTTTAGAAGGAGTAGCTGCAGCTTTGGTCTGACTTATTGCAGTCCCGGCGATCCCCATTGGAATTAGGGTCGATAGAATAAGTTTTGAGAGTTTCATATGGATCCTTCAAAAATTGTGTTTCCAACGTAATTCAATGGAACATAGTAAACTCTCAAGACTTTGAAGAAAAGAATTTTATGCCGTTGAAGCCTCTTCCTCGGCCATATTGTAAGAGAGGACACGTTCATCCATTACAAAACGCCAGATGGGCGGCACAAGTGCCATTAACACCATGGTTGGATATCCGAAGGGCAGCTGAGGCGCCTCGGGGTAATCGCGTAGTATCTGGTATCGTCTGAGGGGATTTGCGTGATGGTCCGAGTGACGCTGTAGCTTAAACAGTAGTAGATTAGATACCGTGTGATTGGCATTCCAGGAGTGTTTAGGAGTGACTTTCTCGTAGCGGCCATTAGGTAGTTTTTTGCGCTCGAGTCCGTAATGCTCGATGTAATTTACAATTTCCAAGAAAACTAAACCGACGAAGCTTTGAGCTAAGTGAAACCAAAAAGCTTGCCAGGTGAATAGCAATCCGAGAGATAGACTAAATGCCGTTTGGATGAAGAGGTACCAATACAAACGATTTTTCCAGACAGGTAGTTTTTTTACGCGAACTCGTTTTTTTTCGAAGGCCCACACCGACTGCCAACTACCAATAATGGTTTGAGGCAGAAATGAGTATAAACTTTGACCAAATCGAGCCGAAGCTGGATCCTCGGGAGTCGAAACTTTCTGGTGATGGCCAACCACATGTTCGATATGAAAATGCATGTAATTAGCTCCGAGCAGTACGAGCTGGGAGGCCCATTGCTCGAGTTTGGTTTGGCGATGACAAAGTTCGTGGGCTATCGTGATACCTATTCCACCGGTCACTACCCCAGCGGATACAATGAGACCAAACATTTCTAGACCACTGTATGAAGCGGTTGAAACCACGAAAGCCCCTACGAGCACCACAGCTAATTGAATAGGAACCCAAAGCAAGGTAATTAATCGATAAGAAAACTTATTGCGTACTTGATCTTCTTGCTCGGGACTAAGGTTATCACGATCGCGACCGACGAAAAAATCTGCCAGAGGAATCAAGACAAACCCAAGAATAGGCGCTAATGCAGTCCAGACACCTCCACTGTAAAGTCCAATGAAAAATGCCAAGGGCATCATCAGGCATAAATAGTAAGGCAATGGGCTCATGTTGTTTCTCCTTTTTCGTAATTGGTAATCAGATCTATCAGGTCTCGAATACTGGTCCTAGGCGCACCAACTAAGCGATTCAATAAAGACCCTACAAAATAGCTAAAGATACCTCGGGCGCACTCGTAGCTATTGAGATCTAAAACCACCTGAATGGCTTTACTGTAGTCTTCAATAGCTTGGTAAATGGCTACTTTGATTTTTTTCTCAGCGGGAGACATGGAGCTTTCATCTTTTCGGACAAAATCCATAATGATTAGGACTAAATTAGAAAAGTACTCCGACCTTTCGTCGACAAACCCTACCAACAACTCCAATCTCTCTTGACGTTCCAAGATTCCCGAAACCATGACTGAAGCCTGCGCAATGTCTGCACCCGCTTGGTTTTTAATTATGTCGGTGAAAAGCTCATCTTTGCTGCGGTAGTAATGATACAGGGTACCAGTGGTAACACCCAATTCCTGTGAAAGCTTTCGCATAGAGACGGCTTGAAACCCCTCTTTAGCAAAAACATCGAAGGCCCCTTTAAGAATCCGTTTTTTCTTTTCCGAGTGGGTCATGGTCCTGTAATCTCAAAAACTTACAGCATAACGTTTGTTATGCTTTCCAACTATTGTTAACCCAAGCTTGACCTCGCGGCAAGTTATTTTTCTAAAACTTTGTGATGATAGGAGGTTGGGCGATCCAAAAGATCGTATTACCCTTTTTTCAGGTAAAGGCGAATGGGAACGTACTTACCTTTAAAGCGGATTTCCAAAACATCGATTAACTCATCGCCAGTCGCAAACTGCATTTCGATAGCACCATTTTCGGTTGCCCCTGCTAACCAAACAGAGGTTTTGTCTACCTTAGTGACGGTTAGGCTTAGGTTATCAAAATCGATACGCTTCCCTAATTGGCGATAATAGGCAGAGGTGACCTGTTCGGGTTTCAGCTGATAGGCCTCATTAAATTTATAGCGCCCCAATACCCAGGACTTAGCTTTTCCACGGATGGCAAGAATGCCATTTTCGCGAATTTCGTAGTGCCCTTTGCCGTCTGCACTAATATCTGGACTTACCAATTTTAAGGAGCCGGAGACCAAATGAGGGCCCTGGGCCAATCCTTGTTGACCACCAGCAATCAAACTTAAAACTAAAACAAAATAACGCATATTCACCTCCTAACATCATCGTCGATGGAGGTTTTGCAAGTGGATAGCCAAAAATATCTATCGTAATTACAGGATATTATAGCGAGAATAGGACGACGGACAAGGCTCAACCGTGACCGAAAAGCCACAGTCGAGATGCTGACTAACTGAGTCCCCAGCTTTTTTTAATGGACTCTTCATCTGATGCGGAGAGGGCTTTTTTAAACTTGGCGCCACTACGTCCCTTGACTCGCGCCTCGCACTCGCCCCAAGTTTTATGAGTCTCTAACCGTCCATCGACATAACTCAGGTAGCTGTAGGCCTTTTTCTTCGACTTTTGCGGCGATTTTCTTTCAGGTAAACTCGTGTCGTCTGGGATATCATGAATGGCGACGTGATACCGAGATAAAGGACCGGCATAGAGGTCGACATGATGATTTAATGCTAGTTCGCTACCAATTTCGTCAGCCCTTTCATTCCCCGGAATTCCAGTATGCCCCCTCACATAATGCCAGGAGATCTTTCCTAAGGGTTTACGATCTTCGACACAGTTTAGCAGAGACTGCCAATAGTCTTTGTTGCTGACAGGGTTACCCGAGGCCGTCTTCCACCCATTTCTCAGCCAGCCAAAGATCCATTGAGTAATCCCTTGAATAACATAGGTTGAATCAGTGAGCACGGCAACATCACCCTTGATTCCTTGAATTTCCGTCAACCCTGCAATGACAGAGGCAAGCTCCATTTGATTATTGGTCACCTGACGAAATCCGTCTCCCAACTCTTTGATTTGGCCTTCCGGGAAGACTAATATTGCCCCCCAACCGCCAGGTCCCGGGTTTCCTTTACTAGCACCGTCTGTGAAAAGTAAAATATGTTCCTTAAGGATGAGGTCAGACATATCAAGATTCCTGAATTAAGGTAAATGAAACTGCCAACTCTAAGATCTAAGCTTTTTTTCCATGGCAAAACTTATAAGGCAAACCGGAACCACAGGGACATGGTTCCTTGCGACCGATTTTTTTTGGTCTAGCATTTTCATTTAAAAACTCCCCTGAATAATAAAACCAACGCCCTTCAACTCTCACAAAATCACTATCCTCGTGGAGTATTTCCAGGTAATCGTTGTGAATCAGTTTGGCCTTAAACTCAACCTGACCGTCATCACCGTCTATACTGCTTTCAACGATTTCAAGCCCCACCCAAGTATTTGGCTCATCATCGGAGAGCTCAGGCCTGGTATCTGGATGCCAACTATTGAGAATATAGTCGCGGTCTCCAGTGATAAAAGCTGTGTAACGAGATCGCATCAACTCCTCGGGCGTTTGCGGAAGAGCTAGCCCTTTCAGAAAGGGTTCACAGCACGATGAGAAAGGTTTTTGACTTTGGCAAAAACAGGATGGTTCAACAGATGACATCGATGGCGTTCCTAAAGGCACTTATAAAAGGTTTATGCGAATAGTTTTGCTAGTAAGCGCCAAACTGCAAATACGCACAGAAGAACAAGCCCGAGAAGGCACATGGCAACAAAAACTAGAAAAACAGTATCTCGTTTGCCATCTGGATGCGCATTCTGCCACAGCCGTATATTTTTTTCATTAGCACGCCAAAAAAAATCTCCAATATCTCCCAATAGCGGGATCGAGCCAATCAAAATGTCGACTAAGATATTAAATATCATTTGTAATATCGTTGCTTTAGGGACTCCTGCATTGGCTGCGTCTATAACAATGGCACTTGCTAGGACCGTAGTAAAGGCGTCTCCAATTCCGGGGATCAGCCCCAAAATGCCGTCCAGACCTAAACGAATTTTGGTGCCAGGAATCTCAAAGGCATAGTCGAGCGTTTTAGCAATTTGCAGTGATCGACCCTCGATCTTTGGTTTTGGATATTGATCGCTAGTCAGGGCAGTCTCCTTAAGCCAGGCATTTTCTCGAAGAAACAAGCTACCCCAATAGTTATGCTATCGCAATCTCAACAGTCCTTTAGGTGAGGCTCAACAATGCCATAAAGGCACGCTGATAATGAGATTGGAGTTATCCTAAACCTAGAGCTTAAGCGATTTGGATGGCATTTTTATCATTTCCCAAAGCTCGGGCCTAGATTTTTTGTTGGAGTTTTCTCGCCTACGCCAACCGTTTACGGAGATCGTCATTTTAGTTTTAAAAAACAAAGGAATGATACGTGGATTCGTGACAATAGAGTCGAAATGCAAGTCTTTTAGTCTATTTTTTCGTCCTTCTGAGCTTTTTGTAGTGTATTGCCAACCCGGAAACCCAACTTCCCGCCAATCTCTTGACATAGATTAAGCCATCTTTGCAAGCTCAATTTG
>JABSRP010000026.1 GCA_013215145.1 Pseudobacteriovorax sp. | reverse complement strand
CAGTGAGCATCTTGCAAAATTTTACTCGAAACCTGTTATGTGGACACGAGCCTATTGCTTGTTGTCAGCAGGGGGAGCGCCTATAGAAGTCATCAAGCAGTATATAGAAAGTCAGGAAACGCCTACAAAATGATTGCTCACCTCGCCTAGTGCTCGGATCACAATTATTCGCATATCCATCTCCCCCTAAGCCTCGACCACCTTAGGTTGTCTACTTTCTAGAGGGAGAATTTCGGCGAGTCATGTTAAAAAACCTAAACCGCCTTGCGAACCAGCGATAACAGTGTTAGCGATGTTGGGATGTTTATCTTTTAAGCAAGCTCAGGAGTGTCTTATGAAATTTATTCTCCCTATGATTCTAGGTTTTTTTGCTACGGTGGCTAGTGCTAATACATATACCTATTGGCATCAGGATAACGAAGTTCGGTCCACTGTCAGCGATGGATTTACAGCTTATGACAGGTTGGGTAACCGTTTTGCCAAAATTGTGACTGATGGTGATCGGGTTCTTGAAAAGTTTTATGACTTCAATGCTGAGAAAGCCTTTCAAATGGTTTTAGGAAGAGCGCTGTTTAATGGAGATCTACGAGGTTGTTTTGGGAGAGAGTTCGACCGATCTATCGTTCTGTTTCATAGAGGGACCGAGTGTGTTCTAGCGGCGTCAACACAAGATCGTCGATGGGCTGAACAAGCTTATGATCAAATTTCCCCTGCCTTTGCAAAGATTCTCATGCGAGATGGCAGGCTTCAGGAAGTTTATGGAGAGGGGAACCCTGTTTATCAGTGTATCGGTGATTATATTATGACCGAAACGAGAAATTGTTTTTAGTGTCTCTGCAGATGTTTTCAGTGAAAAGCATTAGGCCTTCCTGGCCTAATGATCCATCTTCTAGCTGGTATTCACTACTCGAATAATGCCTCAAAGATAGCAATGCTGGCTTCATCTAAAGGATCTCTAGGTGATGGCGGCATAGGGCTTGTTGTACTCTTCATGCGAGTGATCGCATTAGACTGAGAGCTGACGAAAGTCGCTTGGCTCATAGTCGAGTAATTCGGAGATTGGGTTCCATTGTGGCAACCAGACACGGCGCAATTGTTGACTAATAGCGTACGGGCTTCTGTGCTTTCCCAAACTGGTTCTGCTACCGTCGCAGGTGAGTCGTCACTGTCAGAGCCACATGCTGTCAAAATGATCGCGCATATGGCTGCCAGGGTTATTCTCATGGTAGGTTCCTTTGCTAAAAAAATCGTTGTTTCCCGCCTCTATGATAACCTGCGGTTGGGTTAGAGCCAATGAAATGTTGAGCTAGAAAGCTCCTGAGGGAAGGGTTAGCGCCGGTAACTACCGACGCTATTTGCGATTAGGGAGTTAATAAACTCACCAAAATACCTCCGTTTGCCACAAAAAATGGCGCAAAAACGAGACTTAGGATTGCCATCAGTTTCATGAGAATATTGATGGAGGGCCCTGAGGTGTCTTTGAATGGGTCTCCCACTGTGTCACCGACAACAGCAGCTTTGTGGGCTTCCGAGCCTTTGCCACCAAGTGCGCCCGCTTCGATGTATTTTTTGGCGTTATCCCAAGCGCCGCCAGAATTGGATGACGCTAGAGCCATGACAAGCCCAGTCACTAGGCTACCTGCCAAGAGACCAGCTAATGCTTCGACACCAAAAAGGTATCCGACAGCCAGCGGAGTAAGCATTACGAGTAGACCAGGGGCAATCATTTGTTTGATGGCTGCTGAGGTAGAAATCTCGACACAACGCCGATGATTGGGTTTTTCGGTTCCCTTCAAAATACCAGGTTTTTCCCGAAATTGCCGACGGACTTCTTCAATCATAGCATTTGCTGCAATGCCAACGCCCTTCATGGTTTGTGCGGTGAATAAAAATGGCAGCACCCCACCAATCAGCAGTCCCGAAAATACCAGAGGCGATAGCAGGTCTAGCGTCGCCATGTCAGCACTAACTAAGAAAGCCGCAAACAGAGCTAGAGCCGTAAGGACCGCCGATCCAATAGCAAATCCTTTTCCAATGGCGGCTGTGGTGTTCCCAGCGGCATCGAGTAAGTCTGTGCGGTCGCGCACCTCCTTACCAAGTTCAGCCATCTCTGCAATCCCTCCAGCGTTGTCGGAAACTGGTCCGTAGGCATCGATCGTAAGTCCTATGCCAATCGTCGAGATCATCCCTAAGGCAGCAATAGCAATGCCGTACATGCCTGCTGACATCCAAGATATGTAAACGGTAATGGTGACTGCAATGACTGGTATGACCGAACTTTTATACCCGAGAGCCAAGCCGTAAATAATATTAGTGGCAGCACCAGTTTTGGAGGCCTCCGACACCTCACGTACAGGTCTGTAGGCGTGAGAGGTGTAAAACTCAGTGATGTAGCCAATGAGAAGGCCAGACCATAGGCCAGCCAACAATGACGTTAAAACGTTGTTGCTTGTGATAGTTAAGCCGTTGATAACGAAGCTTTCTACCATCCAGAGCTTTGTGATGATAACCATAGCGATGGTCATCAAAACCGTGGAAATTAAAAGCTGATTTTTTAGAACTGGTTCTGCTGACTTCGCATCAGCCTTGAGTTTGGCAAAGAAAATCGTCAGCAGAGAAATGGGAATCCCAACCGCTGATATGATAATGGGGTAGTAGAGAGCGAAAGTAGATCCTGTGATTGCTGCCGACGTGGCCCCAATGACTAGTGCAGCGCAGGTAGCTTCGGCGCAAGATCCAAATAGGTCGGCTCCCATTCCTGCTATATCGCCAACATTATCTCCAACATTATCCGCAATGACAGCAGGGTTCCTTGGATCATCCTCTGGAATGCCATGCTCAACTTTACCAACTAAGTCTGCCCCGACATCAGCTGCTTTAGTGTAGATGCCCCCACCGACTCTACCAAACAGAGCCACGGCGGATCCGCCCAGGCCAAATCCTGCCACCAACTCCATAAGGATCTCATGCTCAACAATAAACGATCCGTAGACTAGGCACATTGTTATGAGACCAAAAACTGCAAGTCCAATTAAGGCAAAGCCCATAACGGCTCCGGACTGAAATGCCACGTCGAAGGCCTCTGATAGCCCTTTTTTAGCTCGTATTGTCGTTCTTACATTGCCTAGAGTCGCGATTTTCATTCCCAGAAACGCTGATAGGCTTGACGTTCCTGCTCCAATGAGAAAAGCAAGGGCACTGTAAATACCCTCATTGATGTGTGTCGTCGAACTATGGTCTAGAGTAAACGCCATGAAAGCTGCAAATAGAATCGCGAAAACACCAACATACTGGTACTCACGCGAAAGAAATGCCATGGCGCCCTCAGATATAGCGCCTGATATTTCCTTAAATTTTGCTTCTTGTTCTGGTGTATCACCAACCACTTTAACCTTGCGTACTGAGTTGGCAAAGTAACCTGCCGCTGCCATGGCAAGCGCAGAGCTGCCATAAATCAAATAGACAACCAAGCGGATCCCCCCTTTTTTGATATATATAAAAGTCTTCCGAAGTTTTCCCGAGTATACTCATATCTTCATGAAGGAAAAACCACCTTTTTAAGCAATTTCTAAAAAAAAATTGCTTTTCTCCTTAGTTGCTGGCTAGGGTAATTATGTAAAAAAATAGTTGAGGTGAATAAAATACGGGCTCGGTTTACAATAAAGGCTAATCAAGTAGGTTGCTTAGCCTGATCACCACTAAAACTTTGAAGAAGCGAATCAAACTATGAATCAGCTAGTCACGATAAGGGAAAAAACACTCACAGGCGTAAAGGGGTATT
Source organism: Pseudobacteriovorax sp. (assembly GCA_013215145.1). Classification (GTDB taxonomy): domain Bacteria; phylum Bdellovibrionota_B; class Oligoflexia; order Oligoflexales; family Oligoflexaceae; genus DT-89. Next base: position 126,702 of record JABSRP010000026.1, on the reverse strand, counting down.
CCAACGATCCCCGCATGTCACAGATTTTAGCTGACTATCTTAGTGCATTAGAAAGGTATATGACAACTGATAAAATTTTAACTCTGGAAGCTAAGGGGCGCGTTGTCGCGTTTTTTATGCCATCGAAATTTTTTCATAGATTCTACGGGCAAGTCTTAACTCAGTATGTATTTGATTATGATGGAGAGTATGAGGCCGAGTCTGTCTCATTTTTGAATGACTGTCTCAAACAACATAGAAATCAAACGACGATTGAATTAATTGAAGCATATTCGGGTCACGAGGCCTTTCGCAGGTCTTTGGAATCTGATTGGGAGTTGGCTGCCACTTGTTATGCCGGCGATCCGGCGGTGGCACTGGCTGCTATGAAGTCTAATCGAGACTTACGGAACATAGACTTTGAGATTCGACCTATTAGAGATGAAAGTGATGTGGACCGCATCATGCAGCTAAAGATATCGGCCTTCAAAAAAAATCCTAGTCTTTGTTGGTTTTGGACCTGCGAGAAATATCAGACAAATGAGTATCTGAGGTTAGTGAACAGTATTGGCAAAGAACAAAGTTTTGGCTTGTTTCATAAAGAAACCATTATCGGTTACGTTGGGGTGCAATTTGATTTTGAATCCGCCTATTGGGGACCAGTAAGCGGTATCGATATAGCGGTCGATGAAAAATATCAGTCCCAAGGCCTAAGTTATCACCTCTACCGGCACGCCTTTTCAAATATGACCAGCAGTGGCATTAAATTGTATAAAGGTGTCACGGCAAATCAAGCTGTGATAAAGATGACGAAATTATTCGCCAGATGGCCTATTTACCACCAAATTATTCCCAAAAAGTAATAAAATTAAGGGCTTGTTTACGCACAACTTTTTTTGGTTATTTATGTAAACTTTAAGTCTGATTCTTCCGATCTCGCGAGAGACTGGAGGCAGCATGCGTATCGTTTTTTTCTTTCTACTCATGATAACGATTTACCCGAGATTGGGGCAGGCAAATACCACAAGAGTCACAACTTACGTTTTCGAAACCCAGGAAAAACGAAAATCAACACGTTGGACCCTTACCGAGTGGCTGCGTATCAAGGAGCGGATGAAACTGATGGATGTTTGGTTAGCCATGTTTTCATCCCCCAAAAAAGAAGTCTTCGCACCTGAATTATCTCTTCAGTATTATTCGAGTAAGGGAGACTATACCCTAAACCTGAACGAAGGGGCCGAGCAGTCGACGGAAACTGATCTATCACAGGAGGCATTACTGGGTCAGTTTTGGTTCACGAATCTGGTATCGTCAACCACCGGGCTAAGTACTTTAAACATTGATTTAGGATATGAATACTATCAGCAAAGTCGTACGGCGGATCTGTCTTCATTGTTTACCGGTAGCATTAGTCTGGGACAAATTAGTGATCGTAAGCTATCCCATCACGTTGGCTTACTGAGAATCTTTGGCAAAAATATTCAAGACAGTTCGCTGGTGCTCAAATATGGGGGGTATTCCCTGGAGCCCGGAATTGCACCGATCAACGAGATTGCCGGAGGAGGGGACGACATCACCGGTGCTGTGGCTGGCGCCGAGGCGACCTTTTACCTACTTAGCTGGTTTGGTTTTGAGGGGTCTATCATGCGTTACGGTAATGCGCGTGGCGCTGCGGGTTCGGAAGAAAGAAACGGAAGCATAACCAAGTACGGGGCTTTTATCGAGATTTACAATTTTCGAGCAGGCTATGGTGTCTCTGAAGAGGACTGGGAGTTGCGCTTCGACGAAGGCTTGGTAACTCAGGAATCTAACGAAGGTGAATTTTGGCTCGTCAAACTACAGTTTTAGATTAGTTGGACTAGCAGGTTGACTAAGAGACTGGGAGAGGCTACTCTTTCGGAGATCCACCAAAGGAGCTAGTCTTGATTGACCTTTTAGCAGGGACACCCTCCCTATTAATTGCCTTGCCGCAATTGCAAGATCCGAACTTTGTGCGTTCTGTTGTTTTGCTTTTGGAGCACGATGACCAAGGGGCTATGGGATTTGTTATCAATAGGATAGCTGACTATACTCTTAAAGATATACTGCACGAGGACAATAAACTGAAAACTTTTGGGGACGCGCCAGCTTGGATTGGGGGGCCGATTCAAACGGATCGGGCCGTGGTTCTCCACAATTGCCAAGAGGTTGCCTCAGAGACTAGTTACGGTGATATCAAAGTTTCTTCATCAGCGGAATCTCTTGAAGAGCTATTAGATATGCCTAAAGGTTTTTTTACGGCAAAGCACGCTTTTCGATTCATCGTTGGTTATGCAGGATGGGGAGCAGGCCAATTATCTGCGGAAATACGCGGTGGTGCTTGGATTCAAACGGATTTTGACCATGAGATAGTGTTCAATACAGACCCAAAGCATATGTGGACAGCAGCGATGCAAATCCTAGGGATCAACCCTCTCGAACTGGTTCACTCGGATCAACGCTTTATTAATTAGTTCCAAGATATCTTAGTCGATCGTAGCGCTGGTTATTCCCAGCTAGCTTGAGATCAGTTTGGGTGTTTCCCTAGTCGCCGTCTAGCGAACACTCTGCTTCTTTTGTCTACGAAAGACAGCAAATCCGATAGAACCCAACAGAAGAGTAGGGAACAACAGATTAAAGGCCTCTAGCAATCTCATATGCAGCTTAATCTCTTTTATAGACTCATGTTTAATCTCACGAGATTCTTCAATAAGTCGCGATTGTTTTTCTCGTAAGGTGCCCAGTTGGGAGACCTGCTCATCGTTTTTATTGATATTATACTCATTGTCTCGGACGATTTTATCGATCGTTTTCTGGATGTTATTGATGTCAGAAGTAATCGTCTTGGTTCGATGAGATAGTTCAGATTTCTTTTTCTGTCGAAGTTTGTCAAAAAACGTAAACCGATTTTGTATGACATTGCCTGTGCGTATCGAAAGCAATTCTTGGTTTCCGGCCAAAAATTCGACGGCATTGATAAAAAATGTCTGATTGTCGTTGATGGCTCTCATATTCAATCGATCGTAGAACGGGATTTTTTCCACTGAGTAGGCATCAATGAGAAAATCTGTATCACCAACGACTACAACATGGCCATCATGATTCCTCTGAGGAGTATGATCGAAATCTTTGAGCCCCTCGGGTGGCTCAGAAAACGCTGAGGTAAAGCGACCAGAGAGAATGGCAGCAATAGTCCTGGGCTGTCCGTCAGAGGCAAAACGACCGGCTAAATCATCGGCAGACAGAAAGTAAGCTAACTCTGTTTTAAAGGCTCCACTTGTGGGCCCTAGACTTACGATCTCATTGATGGTTAAGGCTTCTGTTTGGCTCCATGTGAAGGAGCTCGCTTCAGCAAAAAGTAACTCGCTGATATTCGAAGAAATTGCATGCTCGCTATTAATATTGTCTTGGTTGGTCTGAATAATGAAGGGGTAGTTACTGTCCTCTTCTTTTTGACTTAAGGTTTGATCGCCCACAATCGACATTGTTTCATACTTCAACCCCCAATGTTTCAAAAGTATGGGGATATCACTAAAACGTGAATCGCTATTTGGGCCCTGAAGTAGATTGATGCGGCGCCTTGTTAGACTTACTCTAGAGAAAGAATCGAGGGCTATATATAGATTGCCGCCGTTCATCAGATATTGGTCTATCATGTATTCTTGGTTTTTTGTGAGACTCATGGGATGAATTAAAACTAGGGCACTGAAGTCCGCGCTGATGGTTGACTCTAAGTCGTGATAGCTCACCTCAAAAATTCGTGAAAGAGATTTGAAGACAGCCCATTCATCGACTTTATTTAGTCCACCTCCTAGGATGTTCAGTGATGAATGAAGAGCAATTTTTTTTCTGCTTTCCGCTGTTATATTCTGTAAATTTTCAGAAATATCGAACTCAAGCATCTTTTCACGATCTGGGTCGAGATTCATGATGATCTTTGGATTGATCTCAGACAGAAAAACGGCATTTAGGTATACGGGTTGGTCGTATCGCTTCATGGCCGGTGCGATCCCAAGGCTTCTCGCCTTTAGCTCGTCGCGATTGCCGATACTTGGCCTGTAGTAAGATAGTCGAATGTTTCCTTCAGCGATCCTTTCGTAGGTTTGAAAAAGCCTCACGACCCTTTGTAGGTATCTCTGGTGCCTAGGCAGAAGATCTTTGTAATCAGGCGGCAGATAAAGTTGAACATCAACACTTTGATTCAAGTTGTGGGCTATTTTGATGGACGCCCTCGATAAGCTGTAAAGCCTTTCTGAAGACAAATCTAAAGTGAAGAAATTCCATGAAATAAGGAATATAAAGCCAAAAATATTAAAGAAAATGATGGCTATTTTAGACTTCGAACGTTTCTTCTTCATAAGTTTTTTCTCGATTGAGTAGCTATTGCCACCCAAAGACCATAACTAGATACAAGAAAATAGTCAATACTCTGGCTTTCAATAAATCCACCTATGAAATGTTTAAAATGAAACATTGGGCTTAATGAGTAAATCTTATTCTGTAGTGGTTCTGAAATATCAAACTTGAGTAGGAAGTTGAGTAGGACTCTATCGCAGTACATAATTAGCATGATAACTAGTATGGCAACTAACAGGGAGCGAGCGGGCGCTCTAAAAAAAACTCCAATTAACTGAGAAGTAAGTATGATAATCGCCTGAACAAAAAATAATCCCACGAGCGAACTAAGCAAGATACCCCAATCCAGATCCCCTAGAAGGCTGATTTGTAGCGCAAGCAAAATAATGAAACTGTATGATACGCTTATAATCAATAACGGAGCTATAAATTTTGCTAAAGAAACTGTCTTAAACGATAGGGGGAGCTGAGCCAACACATCGATTGTCCTTAGACGAAACTCCGACGTCCAGCTCCGTTGACTAAGTAGTGGTAAAACGACACAAGAAGCAAGTGCTAAAAACTCAAAATACTCGTAAAGATCGAGTTGATGATTCGCGAAAGGTCGGTAGATATAAAACCAAGAAAAACCACAACTGAAATAGAAAACAGCGATTATGTAATAGGTGTCTGGTCTCCTTAGATACTGCTGTATTTCCGTTCTTGTGAGTGTTAAAAATTTTGTCATCTAAATCCTACAATGTAGTTGTAGGAGTTTGTAGATGAGAGTCAATGTGATCACCCCTAGGTAACACTACATCGTTTTCATTTTGAAATAAGTTGCCATCTTCCATAAAGAAAATCTTGTCGCAATGCCGATTTAGTAGTTCTGTATCGTGGGATACTATCAATGTCGCTGTAGAGTGCTTTTCCTTCAAAATCTTTGCAAGAACTCTCGATTTGTGTTCTGATTCTAGTCCAATAAATGGAGAATCTAACAAAACTATTTTCGGATTATGCAGATAGCATTGGATAAACGAAAGGCATTTTTTTGCACTTGGACTTAGAGCATGAATTGGTGTATTCCAATGCTTTTCTATTCCTGAGTACGACTTTACCTCGTCGATCAAATTTGAGCTCAAAGGAAACTCCCTCAGCGTTGCAATTAAACTAACGTATTCGCTGGTTTTCAAGTCACTATAAATGGGAGCGTCCTGTGGAAGATAGCCAAGCTGTTTTTTGTATTTTTGTGATCGCGGATAGACAGATTCTCCGTTGATTCTGTAGTTGCCGAAATCTGATTGGGTAATCCCAGCGAGAACTCGGAGTAAAAGAGACTTTCCCGCATGACTTGGGCCTTTTATCCCGATGATTTCGTTATTTTTGATATTGAAGCTGATGTCATCTAGGCTGCGGTTTCCATTGTTTAATTTACATAGATTTTCTACTACGAAATTCATACCGCTCCTATCACTTGTTTATCTATAGGATAGCACAAGGATCTTTGCTGATCCAAAATATGGCTGGCTAAAAATCCATTATCTGGGAGAGATGGTGAATTCGTCGAAGATCTCGCCGTTCTTGTCCATGGAAGAGAAATGCAGATAGTCATCACCGATTTCTGCAGCAATAAAATGATCCATAGGAAAACTCATTCCTCCACCCTGAAGAAACCATCGATGGTTTTTGGGGCTTCTCTGTTTGACTCCCAATCCACCTTCGCCAAGATAGATGACACCATTGTCTTCGTTGAAACTATCTCCAAAAATTGGGGCAGTTCTTTTGTAGACATGCCCATCAGATTCCAGGGCTACACGAACATCAAATTTCTCAAATAAAGGGATCCAATACTTCGTCGATGCAGGTTGCTTTACTGCTGGTTTTGCCGGTCGATGATAGTTGACCACACGGAATCGTCCCTCAACCTTACTAGCTTCTTCAAGGCTATTTTGTAGCCAGGTGTATTGGTCACCGAGCACGCTTATTTCCGAATTTAAGGTAAAAAGATCTAAGATTCCAATTTGAGTGAGATAGTAGTTAGTCTCGTCGCCTGGTTTGCCAAAAACTTGGTTGAATAAAATCTCATCAATTTCATGATTTCCTCTAGTTGGAATGATAGGAAGAATTTGCCCATTTAAGGTAGTATGAGACCAATCGTTTAACCAATGACTCCATTGACGCCAGTCGGAGCCGTCATCAATGTAGTCACCTCCATGAGAAAAAGCTATGACCTCAGGGTTATTGGCCCTGTATTCTTTAATGGTCTGGTTAATAGTAATACGGTTTGGTCTGTCAGACCTGGAATCTCCACCAATGAGGATTTTTTTGATGCCGTCTGTTGGAGCTGTTCTGAAATAGAAAACCTCCGATTCCTTCTGTGCCCCGAGTATTTTTAGGTAATATTCAGTTCCTGGTTCGAGATTTTCTAATCGGGTATAGGCAACAGAGGGATTTTCATTAACCTGAAACAGTTTGGAATTATTGTATTGTTCAAAGAATATGTTTATTTGATCGATTTCAATGACGGATTCAAAGAGATCGTCCTTGCTGACCAAAAGGCTAGTATAATTTTCTTTGGATTCGACAGTCCAGAGAATAGTTGCTTCTGAATGTGGGTTCACATCCCAAATGACTCTTAGTTGATAACCTTCTACGACGGTTTTGGGGCCGCATGCAAGACCCATCGCACCTACCATAAGGTATCGAAGCATAGGACCTCCGGATGTTTGAGTACCACTATGATATCAACTCTCCGGAACGGCAACAATCTCTTTGGAATGAAAACGTTGCGCCTACAGCTTCTTTCGGATTAACTTTCTCCAGTAAAAAGTGTTTAAAATGGAAGTGATTACGATACTTATAGCGATTCCAATCCACAGACCAATCAATTCTAAATCTTTTGTGAAGGCAAGGTAAATGGCAAGTGGTAGGCCGATAAAATAGAATCCTAGTAGATTCGTCAGTAGTGAAATTTTAGTGTTTTCGAGACCACGTAGAACTCCTGCCGCTGCCACTTGCACACCATCCATGATTTGAAAAAGTGCGCATAAGACTATAACGTCTAAAGCTGCTGCTACTACTTTTTCTTCTTTTGTAAACATGGAAATCAGAGTTTCTGGAATAGAAATAAAAACTAGAGCAAATAAAGCCATTATTCCAGCGGCTAAAAAAATTCCGATATTCCCAGTAAGACTTGCCGCTTCGAAGTTTTTTCGGTTGTAGTGATGACTAACACGGATAGCTGATGCAATAGAAATTCCCAATGGAAACATAAAGGTAAAAGCAACCATACTAAAAATAATATGGTGGCTAGCCAACTGCACCACACCGAGTTTAGCTGCGATGAAGGTCCCAACATTGAAAGCAATAACCTCCAATGCTAGCTGTCCACATGCCGGTAGCCCAATCGTCAGTAGTTGTTTAAGCCGCTGAAGGTTTATGGAAAAGTAGCTAGCTATATTGGGTAGAGGGAATTCTTGTTGCCTATTGGCTAGATATCGACTCGCGACTATGATCGCTAGCAGTTGAAAAATACGACAGCCGAGTGTTGCATAACCAGCCCCCTTTGCTCCGTATGCAGGTATGGGGCCGAATCCCGGAACAAACATTAGATCCAAAAGCAAATTGACAAAATTAGAGAGAATCACAATCCAAGTGACGACAAAGGGGGACTGGAGGGCCTGCCAAAAACGTTGATAGCTATAAAACACCAGAGCAAAAGGCAAGCTAATAGCTAGTGTTTGAATATATGGTTGCGCTTTCTGAGAGACAACATCGGTGGCGCCGATTAAAGAAAATAGGAGATCACCGTTATAAACTAGAGGTCCCAATAGACAGGCAACAGCCAAGGATAGCAGAATACTTTGACGCAAAACATCTGAGATCCCTTGACCATCTGATTTGGCCCGTAGCCTAGCGATCAGTGGATCGACACCTAATAATAGTCCTGTACCGATCACAAATATCGGCCCGAAGATACTGTTGCCTGCAGCGACCCCGGAGAGCTCTTCTGTACTAAAGCGTCCTACCACCCATGTGTCTACAAGGTTTAGCGTCATCCCTCCAACCTGGGCTAGGATAACTGGAATGGCGAGTGCCAATAGTTTTTGAGTTTCGATCCTAGAAATGCTCTTGGACATCTATTAGATTTTCATCGCTGCAAGCAAATCAGAGAAACTTTCCAAGACAATATTTGGTTGGGGGCTATTATCTTTCAGTGGGTCTAAGGCGACATTTTTGTGAACGTTTTGTTCGGGGCTAAAGGCTAGTAATTGAGACTTAACCGTTTCATCGATGAGCGTTCCGTATTTTGCCCAAGCCGTGCAGACACCTAACTTTTTCCCTAGACCAACATCTTTGCGTAGATTGTCACCAACCCAAGTGATCTTGTCTTGATGATCTTCGAGATCGTAATCCATTAATATCGTTTTCAAACCGCGGACACCCGGTTTCTCGTATTCCTCAGGTAGAACTCTAATACGACCGCTAAACCCAAAATCAAACTGCTGTAGGTGCTTTGTGAGAATCTCTGGGTCGACCTTGGGAAGGTTTGTTCGGGGGTCCACTGGTATTTTAGGATCAGCCAGTCCGTAGACACTATCGAAGTAGCTCAGCAGACCCAATTTGTTGAGTTTCCACATGGCCACATAACGAGGTGCATCAGTTAGGGCGACAATAGGAAGGTCTGGTCTTTCTTTTGTGATGACATCAAGCGTTTGGATCACGTCGGTGTATGGTTTGAGAAAACCTTCGGCAGTTTTATTGAAGGCGTCCCTAGCAGGCCCTACAACTTCTGATAGGAGCTTATCTATGTTTTCCGAATAAGGGCCGAAAACAGAGGGAAGCTCTTGAACTAGAAAAGGATACTCAATAGAACCTTGGGCGGTAAAAACCACCTTGGCCTCAGCAGCAAGAGTATCGACCGGAACGCCAGTAAGTTCGAACACTTTGTCGAATAGGCTACCCATACAGTTCACATAGTAAGTGACCCAGTCAAATACTGTGTTGTCGATATCTAATACTAGTAATCCTATAGTTTTTTTCAAAAGACTGACCTTTATGACTAGTCATATATACAAGTTATATATAACAGGTTGGCGAGCTTGGCAATGGACAGGTCGGCACTGTCAAAGCCTTTATTACTATCCTATCTTATCACGTCATTAAGACCAGTGTTGGTCGATAAAAGCCTTAGGCAACCCTAGTTCTTTTGCATAGTTAATATCGATGCCGATTAATCGTGTTCCCAGAAAATTTCGAACCCACTCATCTCCTTCGACAATCAGTTTTCTCCAGTCGTCATCGGCAGTGACTTTCCCCTCCCTCATAAGCACGACACGGGACGAAAATCGAATCGCGACTTCCACAGAACTCGTGGAAACGATAAGGCTAGAGTTGGGTTTTTCGTCGCCCATGTCTCCAATCATATTTAGGATAATCGTCGATGTCACAGGGTCGAGACCCGACGTAGGTTCATCAAAAATGGCGACGTCTGGGTCAGTCGCAAGGGCTCTGGCTATCCCGATTCTGCGCTTCATACCTCCCGAAAGCTCATAAGGAAACATCGTTCTCGTCTTAGGCAACTTAACCTTAGTCAGCAGGTATATGATTTTTTCGTCCATTTCTGCCTGGGACATTTCGGTCATATTATCCATGGCAAATCGGATGTTCTCATCTACCGTCATAAAATCAAATAGTCCGCCTTGTTGAAAGGCAACACCGACACGGCGCAAAACATCCTGTCTTGTCTTAACGTTTGCAGAGGTCATCTCTGTTTCGAACAGCTCGATGGTGCCCTCGTCAACTTCCTCCAAACCCAAGACAAGTTTCAATAGTGTTGATTTTCCGCAACCGCCTGGGCCAAGTAGGCTAATGCGTTCGCCTGCTTGGACGCGAAAACTAATGTCGTTGATGACCTCGGTATCACCAAACGACTTTGAAATATGAGACAAGTTGATCATAGACCTCGTTCCTTCCACCACAGACCATTCTCGGCTATGATATCAAAGAGATTCCGAACCTGAATCGGAAAAGTTTCAAACTTAAAATACTATGTCGAGATACTCGATCCCGTTTCCAAAGGACCCACCTATATGAATATCATTTGGACTAGAAGTCTAGATAAATGGGATGAGGATATTCGGTTATTTAAAAACACCCGTCCCAAGCACGTCCCCCTCATTAGGCTTCTCGATCGTAACATCGACGGTCAATGCCTTAAGTGCCAAGATTGGTATTTGATAACGAGTAGTTACGCAGCGCGTCGGTTTGCCAATTCCTGGTCCCATCATGCGCCAGCACACGTGGTCACGTTCAGTCCAACAGTGGCCGAAATTCTTGGTGATCAACAAGTAGAGTTCACGGAAGCGTTAGGGGTGAGTGACTTAATCGAAAAACGAGGTCGTCATTGGAAAACTATGGGAGCCCCTTTTGTCTTTTTCGGTGCTATGAAGCCTGCTTTTCCCGTTGTCGAAACGTTGAACGCACTCGGCATCACTGCCAGTCACGTCGTTGCCTATGAAACCCTACCAAAAGAAGAGCTTTCAGACCCCGAGAGGCACCTGCTTTCACATCCTGCTGTGGTTGCGCTAGCGAGTCCAAGTGCAGTCACTAGCCTGCATCACTTGTTTCAACTGTACCAAATAGACGTCAACCACCAATTCATTGTCATCGGTAACACAAGTGCAAAGTCCTGCATAGAATACCTATCTCCGCCGATTGTGGCTCGAAATCCGACGTTAAAGGATTTGGCTATTGCCTGTGAGAAAGCGGCTTTACTGGCCTAAAGGCGCTCGAAGTAGATCTTTAGATTAAGCTTACCTCCTGAGTTTTTTCTAATGAACTTGATGTGACTAGCTCGAGAATTCTCGGTGTCTAAGATGAGAGGCGTTGCGTTGTTAGGCTGCACATCTTCAGGTAACCCAATTAAGTCAATGAGGGCGTTTGGAGTCATGATGATTTTCGATGGTAGGGTGTGAAAATCGGAAGAACTTGAGAGGGAGTGGACCTCATTTTCCCCTCTTGGCGACGTCAACAGCCAGCCGAAATCACCCCGATTTTCGAGGCTCCAGGTTTCAGATACTGTTTCTGATTCCATGACAGTGCTAGCGTTTGCAAAGTCTATCCGGTGAAGCTCCCAACTGACTCCGATTCTGGATTGGTTTTGATCTGTCGAAATGGAGGCTAAAGCGGATGCCTGAGTTGATAGGAGGATGACAATTGAAGTCAGATGTCTAAACATATGATGAGGTTCCTTTCCAAGCCTGGGTTTTTAGCTGGGGCAGCATTCCTTTTGCATTTCGCACGGAAATCACCCGCTTAACTATGGTAGTATAAACGGCATACACCTATGGAGGATGATGGCCCGTGCTGAAAAGAGTCTTTTGGTTTTTGCTTTGCCTTGCTTCGACTACCGACAGCATCATGGCAGGAATCCACCGAGCACCCGTGATTGTTCAGGCTGATTCCATCAAGCAAGTTTCTCGTTACCCTCTCAAGTTCTATCGTGTCTATCGCGTCAATGCAACCGGGGAAGCGGTACAAATTCCATTTCAGATTGACGAAGTCAATGAATTTGGTGACTACATCTTAGACCAAGGTAAGAATGTTAACAAAAAGACTAGTAATGGTATTTTTGACTTAAATGATGAATTGAGTTTTATGGGAGACGACGTTGGGCCCGTCGGAAATCCAACCAAATGGCCAGATGATAGAAAACCCAACCTGGTTTACGAGTTGCGTCTGCAATACGGCAAAGACAAAGAAAAAGTAGGCGCGGTTTATATCGGCCTGTTTTTTCGAGCTCCTCCCGAGCCCATGTCTCAAAAATACGTTATTTTTGACCTGAATGCAGATGTGATTAAAACTGCTAGATTTGAATATCATTTCGATAAAAAAAATTATCTAGTGGTCAAAAAGATCGATATGGTGCGTCCAAGAGAAGGCTCGGAACCCAAAACGATTGTCGACTCATCAACCTTTTTTATGAATGCCGATCTGAAATATTTTTTGACCGTTTCCGCAAACCATCGTTCTGTTAACTCGCAACTGGAGGCATTTAAGGTAGGGCCGGTCAGAACCATCGTCCGCGTAAACTTTGTCTATTCGTTTCTGAGTCTAAAATTTGAAGTTGGTATGTACACCGAAGTGAGTTTTTTCTCTAATTCTGTCATCCTACCGGCTGTGATTTATAACCCTATCGATGGGATCAGGAGATTGAATGACGGATCTGGTTTTTATTATGGTTTCGCACTGAAAGAAAGCCCAGAAACCTACCAATTCAAAACAAATATGGAAAAGCATGGCTCAGAGAAAAACGCATTGATGAAGCTTATCGACCAGACAAAACTTCAAAGCATGTATTGGGCCAGTCTCATCGCCGAAGATCATATGATCTATCTTGAGATGAGACCGTCAAAGCAGATGCTCAAGGATGAGAACGTGCCGGTATACTATACTGACAAGTTAAAAAGCTCGGATATGTCAAGTCGTAATAATGACGATATTTCTCCTCTAGGGAAAAGCCCAGTGAACCTTGCCCTTTATTTTGATTTGAAAAAATTCTCTAAAGGTGATCATCTTATGTCGTTTCAGTTGTTTTTTGAAAACAAAAATGATCCTGACGTCATAGATTCGTTTCGAGGGTTATCGCGTTGGCGCAGTAGTCTAAAAAGGTTGTAGGATGACACAGACTCAAAAAGATCTCGACCGATCCGAATTACCCATGGTTGTTCATTTACGGGGCGATGAAGAATGGGTAGATCAGTTTACCGTCGATGCTGACGAAGCCATGGCTTTTTTGGGCATTAAACGATCGCGTTTGACTCAGATTTCTGGGCGGGAGTTGCGCGTGGGTCGGATTCGAAAGGATCGATATATCCGTCCTGTTTACCGACGAGAGGATTTGGACCGGTACCATCGCTGGACTAGAGCGACGGCGACTCACAAAAGTTCGTCAGAAACTATAAGAGACTCCCTAGACGAGGCAATTGAAGCTTGGTCGAAGTCGTTCGCCGAAATTCTTGCTGAGCATAAAGACAATATTCTACCTGCCTTTAGGAGTGTTCTTGAATTAATGCGGCGTCAGGTACTTGAGGTCGTCGACAAGCGTCACCACGAACACGGTCTTAAAGTGGAAACGCTGATGCTACGACAAGCGCAGATAAAGGAGGTCCTGCTTGCTGAACTGCCTATGATTGCTGGGCTGCGCGATGAAATTGCAGTGACCAGAAGCCTCAATAAGAGTCTGAACGAGGAAGTCAGAGATCTCAAGGCCTCGGTGCAAATTTTGAGGAACGAAATAGAAACAGAAAAGCTATCCCACCGTAGTGAGCTTCAGGAACTGTTTCATTGTTTGGAATCTTTGAAACAGCGAGAAGACAACAGCCTCATAGCCATGGAGCGCGTTGAGGCAGCGTTGGAAAATCTAAAAGATTCTGTTGCTTCGGATACGACAAAAAACCGGAAACCAAGGCGGCTTCTGCGGCACCGATTTGTGAAGCGCCGAGAACGAAGCCAATTGATTTCAAAGCTTTAGTTTCGTCGAAATTAATTCTACCAAAGCAGCAATAGCCTCTTCACTATTCATATCACTGGTATCAAAGGTAAGGGCGTCATCCGCCTGCTTCAGCGGAGCCTCGCCCCTAGCCGAGTCCTGAATATCGCGTTTGGCAATACTGGCTTTGATGGCGTCAAAATCTTCCTGACTGCCTGTTTGACCATTTGACTCCAGTTGATGGAATCGCCTTTGGGCACGAACGTCTAATGATGCGGTCATAAAGACTTTAAGGTCGGCATCAGGGAAGACGACAGTTCCTATGTCGCGACCATCGACGATGGCGCCATACTTTGACTGCGTTCCAAGCCTACGCTGGAGCGGCAAAAGGAGCTCTCGAACAATGCTGTTTTTCGCCACCCTGCTAGCGTCCTGACCAGCAATGTCTGTATATAGGTGATCTGTGATATCGAGGTCTCCAACGAAGACCTTGCCCGTGTCTGGCTCCCACCTTAAGCTGTCCGAGAATTTACTTAGGAGGACCTTGAGTGCTGAATCGTCTGCTAAATCAATGCCTTCTTGTCTAGTGATGTAGGCTACGGCTCTGTATAAGAATCCAGTGTTCACATAATTCCAGCCTAGTTTGCTGCATACCGCAGAGCAAACGCTACTTTTACCAGAGGCTGCAGGTCCATCGACAGCGACAATTTTACAACGACTTTTAGTGGTTGATTTACCTTGGGTCATAACATGATCCGTCTTAGATGAATTGTTTTCAAAGTCCAAATTTTTCTAGCTCCTTAAAAAAGTTTGGGAAACTTACTTCGATACATTCAGGATGAAGAATTTCTGATGGCTCTTTTGAAAAACTACCCAGAATGATGCCGCACATAGCAAGTCGGTGATCGTGAGCTGGGTCATATCGAAAACTATGTACCGACTGAGTCCCCCCCTCGATAATAAGGTCGTCTCCCTCAACTTGACTTGATATACCTGCTAGGTCTAGCAACTCCTTGGTTTTGGCCAACCGATCACTCTCTTTAACTCTTAATTCTCCCAAGCCGCAAAACCGCGAAGGGCCTTCAGCAAAGGCGGCTGCGATGGCTAAAATAGGAATTTCATCGATAAGCGATGGGATTTCGTCTTCTGTGATGACCGTACCGGCCAGCCTTGTCCCGCCCTCAATGCTAAGATCCAGGGTTGGTTCAATCATAGCGTCCTTATCCGCAGAGGGGGTTGCGACAATTCCAGCATTCATTCGATTGAGTACTTTTAAGAACCCCGTCCGTGTCGGATTATCGAGCATACTGGGGATGGTGGTTCGGCCTGAGGGTCGCAACAGGGCGAGCACCGCAAAAAAGGCCACCGAAGAAGGGTCGACTGGAATGCTATAGTCACCGGCAACTGCTGGACATGGACCCTGAAAGGTCACGATCTCCAAATCTTCGGAAACTTGAGTGTGACAGTTAGCGCCAAATCGCCTAAGTAGCTTTTCTGTGTGATCTCGAGAGCCCATTGGCAGCGTAATCTTTATCTTAGCCGTTGATCCAACAAAGGCGAGTAAGATGGCTGACTTGATTTGTGCTGAGGCTTTATTGACAGTAAAATTTTGAGCCTTAAGCTCTTCCCCCTTGATAGTCAAAGGGAGATAACCTTCCTTTTCAGCATAGGTGTAGTTTCCACCAGCTTCGGCGAGAGGGTTCACAACCCGCCCCATGGGACGCTGGCTTAAACTTGCATCTCCAACAAGAGTGACCTCCAAACCTGGAATTCCGGCGAAAAGGCCAGCTAGCAACCTCGCCGTAGTGCCTGAGTTTCCACAATCCAATCTTTCCTCTGGCGTTTTAAACGAGTTTGGGCCGGAAGATGAGACCTCTAAACGTTTCTCTCCGATATGAATCGAAACCCCTAGTGCTCGAAAGCAATCGATGGTCGATAAGCAATCGGCTCCAAGCAACGGATTGCGAATGGTACTTGTCCCTATCGCAAGGCTTGCAAACATGACAGCCCGATGCGTCAGCGATTTGTCCGTGGCGCAGTGAACCATTAAATTTTCATCATTGATTTTAATGGTTTGAGTTTGGTACATAAGTCTTCCAGTGTTTTGGTCGTGAATGCATTGTCATGTGGATCATGCCACCGTCGACGCCAGAGTCAAGGGGTCTTGCGGGATAGAGACCTACTGAGCTTACAAAATGGCTGTTTTGTTATCTCACTTCAGTATTATTTTGGTAATAAGTTGCCAATATCATAAAGGTCTTGGTAGAATAAAGGTTGAGGCTAGGGACTAATAAAAGGAATAGCAAATGGTAAAATCGGAATTAATAGAAAGCTTGGCAGAGAGGGCTGACATTACACTGGCGAAGGCTGAAGAGGTCGTAGACCTGTTCTTCAACGGGGTGACAGATACCCTAGCCCAAGGAAACCGAGTTGAAATTCGTGGATTCGGTGCGTTTACCGTACGCGAGTATAAATCTTATACGGGACGAAACCCAAAAACGGGCGAGCAGATTACGGTTCCCCCTAAGAGACTGCCATTTTGGAAAACGGGGCAGGAATTAAAACAGCGTGTCGATTCGGCGTTTTTAAGTCGTGACGCTCAGGGTGGCGAGCCAGGGAATTAACTGCAGGCTAGCCTCCTATCTAAACCTTTTGGCACCTCATTCTCTGAGGTGCGCTTAGAAAAATCTAAAAGCACCCCTTGACATTAAATAAAAAACGAACAAATTTCTTGTGTTCTGGATAACCATGGCACCAAGGAGAGTCTTTCCATGCCTATGTACGAGTATCGTTGTGGCGATTGTGAAGTTGTTAGTGAGTTTTTGATGAAGATGTCGGACCCTACTCCCAAGGTTTGTCCAAACTGTGGGTCTGAAGGAAAACTATCGAAAATTATGAGTATGACTGGGTTCCAATTGAAAGGCGGGGGTTGGTACGATCAGGGTTACGATGGAAAGTCTAATCAGAAACCTGAAAGCAAATCCTCGGAGAAAGCGGGCGATAAAAAATCAGAGTCAACCTCGAAGTCAGCGAAGCCAGAGTCTTCGTCTTCAAGCGAAACTAGTAAGCCGAGTAAAAAATCCGACTAAATCAGTTGCGCAGCAGTGATTTAGCTTGTTCGACGGCATTTTCACCAGATAAGTTAAGTTCAGGTGGCACGTAAATTCTTTGAATTCTCATGTCGATTTTTCGGTGGATGACAGAGCTAAAGTCTTCAATGGCGTAAACCCTTGGAAACTGACGGCTGTCCTTTTTGATAAGCCTAAGGTAGTTCCGACTCTTTTCGAAATGCTTTCTAGGTTGAAAACGAGTGAGAGCATTTGATGTTGATATAGCCTCGAAGGGAATCCCAGACTTAAGTAAAACTTTGCTGGCATCGCCTATGGCATGATGCTCAATGGCTGCTTTTGGACCTGCTATCTCGAACACCCTTTTCCATAACCGCCTGTGAAAAATCAAATCGTCGATGCACGACTCAATGTGGGTCCGTATGGGGTTCGATTGGATGGGTTTGCAGGCTTCCTTAAGCTGCGGACCGATGGAATATTCATCGCACATAGCATAGGTTTCTATCTTGGGTGGTAAATGCCAATCGGGAAGGTGTCGACCGATATGTTGCATCATTGCCTCTGCGGCTACAGAGGTTTTGTGAAAATATAGCTGAAGATACATGGAATGCCTTGCCCTCAGATAATCTTCGAATGCTGCAAGGCCAGATAGCGTAATAGCAACATGTAAACCTTGATCTTCTGGGTCGTGGTAAAGACAGAGTGAGTCTAGGATGCGCTCAGCATCAAAGACTCCATAGACGACACCACACTCTCGTGAATCTCTTAGAAGATAGTCCATCCGGTCGATATCCAACTCTCCCGATACCAATTCACGACAAAGATTCAAAGCGTGAATGGTTTCAAATTCAGATCCGGGAGCGGGAGGAATCTCATGGCTGATGATGGCGACGATATCTTGTGGAATGATGTCTACCGGTAGTTGCTTTGATTTATCTTTAATTTCGCGCAGCATTTTGTCGATCATGAGTATCGAAAATACTTCATGTCGCACCTTATGGTTTGGTCGCTCTTTTTGCCTTTTATCCTGCTTTTTTAGATAATCCTTTAGGTAATCAGGAAGGTTTGGGTTTTCTGCGATAATTTTACCCCAGGTTGGCAAAAACCTTTCTCCGCTGTGAGAAAACGGAGGATGACCGACATCATGTAAGAGTGCGGCGAGCCTAAGTGCTTGCAGAATATAGTCGGATTGAAAGATGTCTTTAACGTAGTCAAAGGTCGGCGCTAGGGTTCCCTGTAGGACAAAGTCAGCAGATGGTTTACTTGCTTCGATACTAGCGAAGTTTTCATAGCGGGCAAGGGATGTCTGCAACCTTGTTTGATTGATCTCCAACTTTTTCCAAGCAACCCCTGCCAAATGCATGACGCCAAGTGAGTGTTCAAAACGGGTATGGGTCGCCCCTGGAAAGACGTATGAGAGGAAGGCAAGTTGCTTGATTCTACGAAGTCTCTGAAAAAACGGATGACCTATGACACGGTCTTCAATATCGGTTATGTCGAGGCTTCCGTGAACATTTCCTCGAATTCTGCGGACGATTTCAAGAGACATGAGACCTCAGCTTATAAATAATAACTGCCTTTAGCATCACTTAAAAAAGCGATTTTTTGAAGGGACATTTCTGCCTCGAGTTCTCTTAAGAGTTTGAGGACCGCGAAAGGTCCGCGGTACACGAGGGCCGAATAGATTTGAACGGCATCAGCTCCTCGCCTGACTTTTTCAAGAATATCGATTCCCGATAGGATCCCACCTGATGCAATGGTAGGAAGCTCTCCACGATGAACCTCCCAAGCCAATTCCAAGGCGCGATTTGAGAGCCCTTGAATGGGGTGACCACTCTGTCCCCCAGCCTCTGGCCACGAGACCTTGTGGGTATTGCTCAGAATGAGACCCTGAAAGCCAGCATCACCAATAGACTCAATTAAGTCCTGGAAGTGCTGCTTTTCCATGTCTGGGTCTAATTTAAACCAAATTTTGTGTAGCAAGGATTTGTTATGTCTTGCAAGGGCTTCGATGAATTCTCGGTTGGCAAGATTGCGGAGTCCGCTTGTGTTAGGCGAGGAAATGTTAATAACGATATATTTGGCTAGCTCGTGAAATACCTCGATGCCGCGATTAAAATCGTCAATAGCATTGGACTCTGTTGTATCTTTATTCTTGCCGACATTGACACCCAAAGGAGCATCACTATGCATCCAATGCAGGTTTTTTAGTTGACGTTCCACTTTATCTGAACCATCTGAGTTAAAGCCCATTCGGTTGATGATGGCTTTTTGTTCGGGATAACGAAACATGCGAGGCTTTGGATTGCCTGGTTGTGGCCTAGGGGTCACGGTACCAACTTCTAAAAAGGACAAACCAAGCGATCGAAAACCAGAAGGGGCCATGGCGTTTTTATCAAAGCCTGCTGCTAAGCCTATGGGATGATGCAATTCACCAATGCCAGGTACATTCATAGACATTTGAGAAAACGAACTCAGATCCACCGAGGGAACGAAATGGCGACGATGTTTGCTAGCAAGAAGTTTCAGTCCAATATCGTGGGCTATCTCTGCAGGCAATAGCCTCAAGCTAGCAGTGCCTAAATCTCCGAACCATTCGCTGTTCGCTAAAAAACGTGTCATAAAAACGTGCCTCTAACTCTACTTTGTCGTGCGTGCAGGGTTTCGTCATCCGATAGTACCTAAAAGGATGGTCAGCAGAAGGAATATAATATTCTTAGAACTTTGTAAATCAAGGCAGCATGAAATCGATGGGCCATATAGGCAAATCCTGCCCAAAAGACTTTGATTCCACCATCAGGTATAATCTTGAAAGGTAAGCTAAAGTGGAATAAGTGCCAGCTAACTCGAAAAAAAGTCTAAATGGCGCAGAAATCTGCTTTATGTCACACCCGCACATAGAACTAGATGCCAAGCTGGGGGCTACTTTGTTTCTGACAGCCATAAAGTATAAATTGAAAGAAAACCAAAAAGTTGAAGCCTTTAAGTTTCAATCAAACCCATCTGGCCTCAGGAATGTACTGCTACACATAGACAAAACGTCAAAGATGGATTTACTCCATGCCGTAAGATTCGCTCTGGTTGGTCATCAAGATAACGAGAATGTGATTCAAGTTGTGGCGCAAGTCGTAGATGGAAGTGGAGATCAATGGACGATTGAACGCTCTCTTGATGCCGTTCGTTATTCAAAAAATAAACAGGTTTTGCCCCGTGAGACGGCTGAGGAAGAATTTATCGCCGCTGCCTTAGATGGCGACGGCCATTCTTTAGCCGAAATTGTCGATATTATTGATTTTTCTAGCGAAGGTGGTAAGTTGGTGGCGCGCCGCCGGGAGACCGATCGAAACTCCCAATCCTTGAGTTTTTTGGTAGAGAAAAAAGTTGAGAGAATTCAACTAGCTTGCGGGAAATTCCTTGGAACATCCATCCCAATGGCACCTCAGCAGTTAGCGGATTTTGCTAGGTCCCTACGTAAAGTCCTTCACGAACACAGGTTTTATACGGACTCTCTCGATGATCTCAATAAGAAGTTTCGATCCTTGGCCGAGTTCGATGTGAACTGCGTTCCTCGTTTGGAAAACGAATTGCTGATTCTCAGGCAGCTGGGTGCCGAAGCGAAATTTTTTGAAGACCCTGCCAACCAATATGAGATGATTTACAACAGTTACCGAAAGGTCGAGTCTCAGTTATCCGAGCTTTGTTCCAAGTACGAAATCCAATCTCTTCCCATGGTTGACCAAGAGATCGACTGGGAAAAGGTTGTCAGGTGCCTTAGTCGGTTGCAAGTCTATCAAAAACTAGAAAGCTCCTACCGCAAAGCTCAGCTCGAAGTTGAGGAGATTGTTAAACCTATTTTTAACGGTCACATCAAAGAAACCAAATCATTCCTACTCGATGATAAAAAGCTATTGGGTCGCATTCAGTCTGCTCTGGAGCTGCTGACAAAACAAATGTCTGCCTTGGAGCCGCCTGCAAAAGAAGCACCTAAAGGTGGATTATTAAAGAGATTTTTGGAGCCCGATCAAAACCTTGAGCCGAAGCCAACGGGAGTTCATCCAGACTTACTTATCGATAGTCGAAAAGCAGTGGACACCATTCTAGCTTCTATTAATAACATGTGTACTAAGATTGAGATCGCCAGTGAAGGTTTTGGAGAAAGGGTAGACGAGATTCAAACTCGTTACGAAAGAATTGTTGAGGAGGTTGGAAAAGCCAAGAGTCAATGGCAGAAGCTTGCGTCGAAGTATCACATTGATCCCCAAGCGTCCTTGCGATCTATACTCAATTTAGTCAATAATTTTAGCCAAATATCAGGTTTGTACACCCAGAGAAAAGATCTCAAAGGTAAGTTGGATCTGTACCAGACTAACTTAAAGACCGTTGGAAAATTGATCCAAGAATGGCGGCTTTACTCAAAAAGTCAGAATAAAGCTGACCTTACTCAGCGGAATATACTGCTGTCGGAAATGAGAAACTTGACTCGATTCACCGGCAAAAAAGAGGAGCAACTCAAAAAGCTGAGTAAAATTCAGAACCGGATCGAGCTCTATAACAGCATTAAAGGAAATCTAATTCACAAATTAGAGATCTGCGAGAGCGAGTGGCGTAAAACCTTTCAGTTAGCTCGTATCGAGTTAATGCCAATTAATGGAAAAGATTGGGATAAATTCTTTACTCACGCAGAAAAGTGCTTGAGTACCCATTCACTCATTCAGGAGTCCAGTCGCCCTGTTTTTGGAGAATCTATTTTTTCCACCAACCACCTTGCGAAACCACTTTCCATTTTTGTACTGAAGGGGTCTTATGAAAAAGTGGATCGCCTCGAGTTTATTCGTTGTATGGAATTCTGTACGAGACATTCGAACATTCTGTTTTTAGTTCAGGATCAGAGTGTTTACGATGAGTTCCTTGATCTTAATGTTGGGAAAAGTGTTGGCATTCCATTACGAAAAGCCGCATCAAAGTCGGAAAACTTGCCAACTAATAAAAAAACCGAAGAAGCTCCCATATCTGAAAAAGCTCGTGCTGCTCTTGAGCTTTTCAAGGCGCGTAACAGCTCATTATAAAAGTTATTATTAGCCGCACTACCTCAGACTCTGCAGTCCACTCGATTCGTTAAAAGACACTTAAAAGCGAGTTGATAAAAAATTGCAGGCGCAAATTCCCGAAAAAAAAGGCACTTAACAAAATCGATTCGAGTAAATTTAAAGTTCTATTTTTGGATCATAAGTATCTAAAAATTTTAGGAAAAAAAACTCTAAAGCAAGACAAAGTCTATAAAAATAGGATGAAATTAAGTTGCCTCCCTTTAGGTTTGTATGACCTGTCCGATAAATTTGTCATCTTGGTTAATGATGCGGCATATTTACTATCTAAAAAGAACTATGCTAGTATTATACTAAGGTGGGGTTATTGTTATTCGTTTCGAGAATCTTACCGTTCTCGTTTTGTCCCAGGTGGGACTGCGTTTATATCATTTTTAGGAGGAACGTTCTGTTATGAAAGCAACCACGAAAAAGGCTGGGACAAAAAAGAAAACAGCTAAGAAAAAGGTGGCAAAGAAAAAGACAGCTAAGAAAAAGGTAGCTAAAAAGAAGGCGACCAAGAAAAAAGCTGTAAAAAAGTCCGCAACTAAGAAAAAAGCAGCTAAGAAAAAAGTTGCCAAAAAGAAGGTAGCGAAGAAAAAAGTAGCCAAGAAGAAGACCGCTAAGAAAAAAGCAGCCAAGAAAAAAGCGACGAAAAAAGTAGCAAAGAAGAAAACAGCCAAGAAAAAGACGGCTAAGAAAAAAACAGCTAAGAAAAAGGTAGCGAAGAAAAAAACGGCTACTAAGAAGAAAGCCGCTAAGAAAAAAACCGCTACGAAGAAAAAAGCTGCTAAGAAAAAAACAGCTAAGAAAAAAACAGCTACCAAAAAGAAAGCTGCTAAGAAAAAAACAGCTACCAAAAAGAAAGCTGCTAAGAAAAAGTAATTTAAATTAGTTAGTTAAAGCGAGGAGTGCTGTTTTTACAGCGCTCTTTTTTTTGGGAAGAAAGCAGCTAAATCACGCCAGTGACGCGATCAACGAGTTCTTGCAGTTTAATAGGCTTGGCTAATACATCTTCCGCTCCTGCAGAGATGGCTTCTTCTCGAGTATTATCGCTGTAACCTGTTATCAAAAACACCTTGGGTCTTTGATCGTTATGGTTTTTGATATCCTCGAGGAGCTTCATGCCGCCGCCTTTCGGCATTCTGATATCGCTCACAACTAAGTCAGGATCCTCTGCTTTAACGATTTCGAAAGCTTCTGCCGCATCATGAGCTACGTATGTCTGGAAACCATGACTATCGAAAGTAAAGGACATCATCTCGCATATATCTACTTCGTCGTCGACGATTAAGATTTTTGGCATAAGAGATCTCTCCGTGTAAGCTGCATATTTTCTTTGATGATTTAATTCTATCGCAATTTTGTTTGATTCTAAAGTTGAATCCCGTTCGGTACAAGTATTTGTTTTGAGACCTAGATCTTTGAACCTGAATACTCCCAAAGATTTCGTCTCTTGAAATCTTTGGGATAGGATACTTTCTTACTAGGCCAAGTTTTCGAAAACTCCTGCAGCTCCCATGCCGGTCCCAATGCACATGGTTACGACACCGTACTTTTGCTTGTCTCGTTTCATCCCATTCAAGAGTGTCGCCGTAAGTTTGGCTCCTGTAGCTCCTAATGGGTGACCAAGAGCGATGGCTCCACCGGTTGGATTGACCAAGTTGGGGTCAATTTCGAGCGTTTTCAGAACAGCTAAGGACTGAGATGCGAAGGCCTCGTTAAGCTCCCATCTATGAATATCGTTGATACTTAATCCCGCTTGCTTGAGGGCTCTTGGAATGGCCTCGACTGGACCAATCCCCATAATGGCTGGATCGACTCCCGCTACAGAAAATCCTAAAAACTGGGCAGATGGAGTTAAGTTATGCTCTTTCAGAAAGTTTTCTGAGACCACGAGACACATACCAGCACCATCGGACATTTGGGACGAGTTGCCCGCTGTGACGCTTCCTGTTGCTTTAAATGCAGGCCGTAATTTAGCCAGCGCTGCGGTTGTCGTCTCCGGTCTTGGTCCTTCATCAACGGCAAACTCTTTTTCATCGACAAGAACCTCACCGTTTTTGCCAGGCCTTCTTGAAGTTACGGTGACAGGATGGATTTCGTCTTTGAATAGTCCATCAGCGATGGCTTTGGCGGCTTTCATGTTAGATTGATAAGCAAATTCGTCCTGAGCTTCTCGAGAAATCTCGTATTGATCAGCGACATTTTCTGCAGTAAGCCCCATGCCCAGGTAATAGTCTTCCCTGCTTTCATTGGTACTCAAAACGGCCCGACTTCCCACGGGTTTGTGCCCCATCATGGGAACCAATGACATAGACTCTGTACCGCCAGCTAACAGACAGTCTGCACCACCAGCAATAATTTGGTGGGCTGCCATGGCGATGGTCTGAACACCACTGCTGCAGAATCTGTTGACTGTGACACCAGCGACAGAATTAGGCAGATCAGCTAGCAATACCGCAAATCTAGCGATATTCATGCCTTGTTCAGCTTCAGGCATGGCACAGCCTAAGATACAATCTTCAATTAGTTTTGGGTCAAAATCTCCGGCCTTCTTCACGACGCCCTTGATCAGGTCAGCTGCTAAATCATCTGGTCTCTTGGCTCGCAGTGATCCTCGGAAGGCTTTTCCCACTGCGGACCGAAGGGGAGCGACAATATATGCTTTACTCATGCTTACATCCTTTTTCGTTTAGTTTCTGAGTGGTTTACCTGTCTTCAACATATGCTCGATGCGATCTTGAGTTTTTTCTTCTTGGCACAATTCGAGAAAGACTCGTCTTTCCAAGTCTAACAGAAATTGCTCAGATACCGACTGACCACCATCTATTTCGCCACCACAAAGGACTGTGGCTACTTTTTCGCCAATAAAAGCATCGTATTGGCTAATTTGCTGAGCCTCGATCATGTTATAGAGCATCATTTTGAAGGTCTGTATCCCCGGATCGCCTACTACCTTAATTTTTGTAGCGGGAATCGGCGGTTGGTACCCGGCTTCAGACATAGTTATCACTTCAGATTTTGCTGAAGAGATTTGATGGTCTCTTGAAATCTGCATTTTTGCTTGACTGCCGTAGAGTCCCATCTCAATGGCTTCCAAACCAGATGTGGAAGTTCTAGCCATACCAATCAACATAAATGCTCTTTGGAGAAACGGCATAGGATCACCACGTTCGGTAATGTCCATCAGTTTGTAAGCGCGCAAAGCCAGCTCTTTGGTTCCACCTCCTGCTGGAATGAGCCCGACACCAACTTCCACAAGACCGGCAAAAGTGTCACAGGCAAGAATCTGCTTGCTCGTATGGAGACTGACCTCACATCCACCGCCTAGTACCAGGCCTTGTGGGCAGGACACACTGGGAAAATTTGCGTATTTGATCAGCTGCATAGCGCCTTGAAAGTTTTTCAATAAGCTATCGATAGCTCCAAATTTCTTCTCTTTACAAGCCCCTAAAATTTGCCTTAAATCCGCTCCGGCAGAGAAAACATCGCCGTCGTTGCCAATAACCAATCCTCGGAAGCCCTCTTGAACTTTGTCAACAGACTTAAGAGTTAATTCGACAATATCATCATTGATGGCATTCATTTTCGAGTGAAACGTTAGGCAAGCCACGCCATCGCCTAAGTCCACAAGACTGGCGTTTTTGTTAGAGATAACCACCCGGCTATCTTCATTGCTTTGACTACGAGGCAGGTAAAAAAGATGCTCCTCCTTCGGGATCTCCGCTCGATCTTGAGTGGTTCCTAGCAACTGAGATTTAGGGCCAGTAAGGTGCCAAGCACCGGAATTCGGAGTCGGCTGGTAAAACTCTTGACCCGGTTTAATCCAATCAGGAATCGTAATGCCGTCGGCTTTCATCTTATCCAGGACCAAGTCATGGCCGATAGCCTGCCACAGCTGAAAAGGGCCCCACTCCCAGTTAAATCCCCACTTGATGCCGTTATCAATCGCTAGTGGTTCGTTATTGGCAATCTCCTCAAGTAAGATGGCTGAGTAAATCATGGTGTCGCGAAGGACTCTCCAGACAAACTGAGCGTTATTGTCGTCTTGAGACATGATAAATTTAATACGCTCGACAGTATCTGGGATTTTCTTTGCTTCGGCCATCCATGGACTTACGGCTGGCGCCTGCTCTTCATAGTCATCCTTTTCTGGACGATAAGCTAGGATTTGAGTCTTTCCCTTTGCGTCTTTTGTTTTTTTATAAGCACCTTTCGAACCGGACTTTTGGCCCAAATGACCTTTTTCGATCAGCTTTGAAATCCATTCGGGCGGAAGGAACCAAGCGCGATAAGGGTCTTCAGGAGCGTATTCGTAGACATTTTTTGCAACGTGAGCGAAGGTATCAATACCAACGACATCCATTGTTCTCAAAGTCGCTGATGCTGGACGGCCCATAAGTTTGCCCGTTAATGCGTCAACGGTTTCTACGTTGAGATCGAGTTCCTTCATGTGCTGAAGCGAAGCCTGCATGGTAAAAACACCAATTCGATTGGCGATAAAGTTAATCGTATCGTTTGTATTGACGATTCCTTTGCCTAGGCGTTTTTTGATCCAGTCGGAGAGTTCGGAAATCATGGTGGTATCGCTGGCTTTGTGCGGAACGATCTCAAGCAGTTTCATGTATCGAGGCGGATTGAAAAAATGGGTTCCGAAGAATCGGCTCTGAAAGTTCTGGTCCATGTCTTCACACATGGTGGTCATACTAAGTCCCGATGTATTCGTGGTGATCGGTATGTTTTTGGGAGCATGCTCGCCTATGCGCTTTAAAATGGATTTTTTGATGTCCATACGCTCGATGACGGCCTCGATAACCCAATCAACCTCTGACAATACTGACATATCATCATCGAAGTTTCCTGGGATAATGTTAGGTAGTATCGAAGCAGATGCTAGCGGTGCTGGTTTTAATTTCTGAAGGTTTGCTATTGCCAAAACGGCGGGTGCATTGCGGACCTGTTTGCCAACAATTTTGGCTAGCTTTGGATCTTCAGGAGGTTTGTCTCCCGGTAGATCGAGTAGATAGGTTTGAATGCCTGCTGCCGCTAAGTGTGCGGCAATCTGGGCTCCCATAACTCCTGCCCCTAAAACTGCGGCTTTTTTAATATTTAACGCCATTCAGTACTCCTTCTTAAATAGAACTGGCACATTCAACATGTTTGGCAAAGTATCAGCTGATCGGTCAAACGACGCAGACTACCGTAGCCTTCCTTTGTCTCATGATGGCGTTTCAATTTACAGGTTTATTTTTTGGGATGAAGGGCAGGCGATGATGGAAGCGCTCAAAGAGGAGCTGCTATCTGCAACAAACAGCGGCTCCTCAGTTAGACTATCTTTCTAAAATGCAGCTCACTAAAGAGACTTGAGCCAGTCTTCGATGCGTGTAGTCACTTGAGGCGCGGTAAATCCGTATTCCTTAGCTAAGTCACCTGCCGGTGCACTTGCGCCGTAGTGGTCTAGGCCGATGTTAAGGCCACGATCTCCCGTAAATCGTTGCCATCCGAGGGTGACTCCAGCTTCAATGGAAACACGCTTAGTAATGTTTGCTGGGAGAATGGACGCCTTGTAGCCGTCGTCCTGCTCGTCAAACAACTCCCAACATGGCATAGAAACCACACGAGCTCTTTGTGATAATTTCTCGGCAGCCTCTAGGGCAAGAGATACCTCGCCTCCGGTAGCCATAATGATAACCTCAGGGTCCTGCACATCTCTGACAATGTAGGCGCCTTTTTTGGCAAGCTCGAGGTTCTCCTCACTTTGATCCAAAACCGGTAATTTCTGCCGAGATAAGCAGATGGCCGATGGCCTTGCCTTGTCTTGAACGGCAACTTCCATAAGTACCTGAGTCTCTCTCGCGTCTGCAGGTCTAATCACTAAGAAGTCTGGAATCGATCTCAAAGACATCACATGCTCTACAGGTTGGTGAGTGGGGCCGTCTTCTCCTAGGTAGAAGGAATCATGAGTGAACTCATGGATCACCCTAACTTTTTGAATGGCACCCAAGCGCAAGGCAGGCCTTGAGTAATCGGCAAATGATAAAAATGTTGCGTCGAAAGGAACTAAACCACCGTGGAGTGCGATACCGTTACAAACGGCTGACATGGGGAATTCACGGACACCAAAGGCAAAGTTTCGTCCACCCCGATCCTCTCGGTTGAAGTCACCGACTTTTGCCGCAAAGGCTCCGGTCATATTCGACGGCTCCAAATCTGCGCTTCCGCCTACGAGGCTAGGCACTTGATCCGCCCAGTTTTCAATCACCTCACCAAACGCATTGCGTGTTGCAATCTGGTCGCCAGCATTCCAATTTTTTCTTGGCAATTCCTTGTAGTCATTTTCAAAGTAGCTTTGAAAGGCTGCTTTCTTTCCAGCATCACTGAGAAGGGTTTCAAGCTCCGTTCCCCACTGTTTCACCTCCTCGCGTCTAGCATCGAAGTTTCTTTGGAAGTGAGCTTTGATCTCGGCAGGCGCGAAAAACTCCTCGTCATTAAGTCCCAGGTTCTTTTTGGTCGCAAGTCTTTCATCGGCTGGTAATGGTGAGCCGTGTGTTTTGTGACTTCCTTCCATGTTGGCACTGCCTTTGGCCATAGTCGTGTCACCGATGATAAGTAGGGGTTTCGTACGCGGTGAATTAACCTGATCGAGGGTCGTGCGAATCTGCTCGTGAGAGTGACCGTCAATGGAAGCGACATCCCAACCAAAGCCCTTAAAGATCTGCTCGTAGTCATCGGAAACAGAGCGGTCGATTTTTCCGGAAATTTGAATTTTATTGCGATCATAAAACCAAATCAAATTAGACAATTGTAAATGACCAGCCATTGACGCAGCTCCTAGAGTCACGCCTTCTTGCATGCAGCCATCGCCCATAAGGACCCAACAACGGTTATGGAATAAATCACTTTCCATTTTTGCTGCAAGATGTAGGGATGCAATGGCAAACCCTACTGACATGGCAGCACCTTGGCCAAGAGGACCCGTCGTGCATTCGACACCAGGTGTCATAAAGTTTTCTGGGTGACCCGGAGTCTTGGAGTGAAGCTGGCGAAACTGAGCCAAGTCTTCGGTTTTGAGCCAATCCATTTGGTGAAACAGGCTATAGAGAAGCATAGATTCATGACCGGCGCTTAATATGAAACGATCTCTTCCAAGCCAATTAGGGTCGTCAGGATTAAAACGCATGTATTCTGTAAAAAGCAGGTAAGCAAAGTCCATGCTAGACATTGCTCCGCCAGGATGGCCTGATTTGGCGCGGTTGACGCCATCAATCACTAGACCTTTCAGTACGTTTATAGCCTGATTATCACTCATGACAGTCCTCATCTGAATTGTGGGAAATTACGATGCGGGCGGAGTATAGCCATGCTGATGCGGTAGGTCAATTCATTGGTATATCTTTTTAGAATAGGTCTTTTTCCTGAGGAAGTTCGCGAGCATCGGGAGTTTCGGCTAGACGTAAATGGCTTTGCATAAACCCGTGTCGGCGCCGATAAATCCTGAGGCTGACTTTTTGACCTGGTTTTTTCTTGCTCAGTTCTCGCTGAAGTTGATTCAGATCGAAAACTTTTTTGCGATCGATAGCGAGGATGAGGTCTCCAATCCTTAACTTGGCCTGATAGGCAGGTCCGTCTACAATCAGGTTCTCCACTAAGACCCCGTGTATCCCATTGGGATCGAATTGATCGTTGATTTCATCTTGGGTGAGTATGTTCTTACCGACGATACCGATCCAGGGCCGGACTACTTTTCCATACTGTTTGAGATCTCGGATCACTTGCTGGACCATGTTGCTGGGGATGGCAAATCCGATTCCAGCTCCCTGAGAGCTCACAGCACTATTGATCCCAATGACGCGACTTGCCATATCGATCAACGGTCCTCCCGAGTTGCCTGGATGGATGGGGGCGTCGGTTTGAAGGAAACTGTCGTAGGGGCCAGTACCAATGACACGACCCTTTGCTGAAATAATGCCGCTGGTGACCGTGTGTGAAAACCCGAACGGATTTCCGATGGCAATCACAATGTCTCCGACACGGGTCAGGTCGCTGTTACCAAAATCAAGTTTTCGCGCATTCAACTGACCTCTGGTTTTGAGCAGAGCTAGATCAGTTTTTTTGTCTAGGCCGATCACCTCTGCTCGAACCTTTTTTTTCGTTTTTGCTAACAGGATTTCGATAACTGAAGCTCCGTTAACCACGTGATAATTGGTAATCACATATCCATTAGCTCCAACGACAACACCGCTCCCCAAGGAGTGTGTGCTAGTTTTTCGTGGGAGTCTTCCCTGCAAAAAAAACTGGTAGGGATCTAGCATGGCGTGCTTTCCGGCTATGTACTGAGTCGTGCGGATGTTGACGACTCCAGGGATAGCTTTGGCAGCGATATCAGCAAAGCTTTGGTAGACCCGAGCTTCGGCAGTGTGACCTAAAAAGGTAGCTAGAGCGATAATAGTGAGGATGACGAGCATCAGTAAGCCTCTCATGGCTAGGTTGAGCGACATCCTGATTATACGGCAAAGGCGCACAACTAGCCGGGCAATCCTTACCTCTCAGAGATATCAATGCTGTCATATGGCTGCTTTCAGGGTAAAATAGGATGAGGCATTTTATATTTGATGTTGAACTTATAGAACGTCGTAGTAAAAAGGGCTTCTCAGTAAGTTTCGTGCGTTAAGGCTAATTCAAAAGCTTACTGTCGTAATTGCCCGTCTCTCAATATGGTATTCTGTTCAATTGCTAAAAAGGTTGCGTCACGTTGGATAATTTTAAAAAATATTCGATCTATACGATTATTGCTGGTCTTGTAGCGGGATTTTCGGCCGGTTTTGGTGTTTTAACCATCGTTGTCTTTCAAGTCTACTTCGGTGACGTGTCCGAGCTAAAAAAGTCGACGATTCTTGCGCGCATTAACGAAGAAACCACGATTTACACGGCAGATGAAGAGCAAAAGATCGGGAGTTTTTTCAATGAATCTCACAGAAGTTACGTTTCCTTCGATCGCATTCCGGCTCACATGATCAGAGCTATGGTAGCCTCTGAGGATAAGAATTTTTATGAGCACTCAGGCATCGATCCTATCGCCATTGGTACGGCAGCAGCAGAGGGATTGCGTAACGGTTTTCGATTTCGTAGAGGTGGTTCCACAATCACCCAGCAGACCGTAAAAAATATCCTCGATCGCAGAGAGCACACCTTCAAACGAAAATTTAAGGAGATGATTCGAGCCATTCAGCTCGAACGCATGTACACCAAAGAGCAGATTCTGGAATTCTACCTAAACCAGTTCCACGTCACCGCCAATGGCAAAGGAATCGGAATTGCCGCAAAATACTATTTCAA
The DNA here is from genome assembly GCA_013215145.1 of Pseudobacteriovorax sp. Lineage (GTDB taxonomy): Bacteria > Bdellovibrionota_B > Oligoflexia > Oligoflexales > Oligoflexaceae > DT-89. Next base: position 95,386 of record JABSRP010000026.1, on the reverse strand, counting down.
CAAAAGCGTCGAGGATATCGACCTCGTGGAGGCAGCGTTTATTGCGGGTTCCGTAAAAGCCCCAAGTAAATATAACCCCTTCATTAAATACACCAAGGAAGCAAGAGATAAGGCTCTACTAGAAGCGAATCGTCGCAAAAACTATGTGCTACGACGGATGTATGAGCAGTCTTGGATTGATCGAGAAGAGCTCAAAGCGGCTTGGAACAAGACTGTGCCGTTTAACAGAGGGAAGTTCAGGACGCGAGAGGTGGCGTTGGTCTCCCTGATTCGTGGGCAGCTTAACAAAAAGGAGGTCCTGCAAAGCCTCGGCATGGAGTCGATCCAAGAGCTCAATCACGCAGGTTTGAAGATATTTACAACAATCGATCACGAGATGCAAAGCGTGGCGCAGTTGTCTATGCGTCGCAATCTTAGCCGGCTGGAATCTATATTAAAAGGCTATGGCACTGCTGATCCCGAAAAATTTAAAACCCTTAGATCCCTCGAGGAGCATCAGTTCTACTACGGCAAAGTCGAAAAAATCATTCGTGGTAAAAACCCGAAGATTTTAGTGGATTTCGGCTTGCCGAAAGGCGAAATCCCTACGGAATCATTAGTCCGCTCAGCAAAGATATTGAGCCTTCCCACCTATAAAGGTCATAAGTTTCATCTTGATGAAATTCTCAAGGAAACTAAGGAAGGTGACACGGTGTTTGTAGAAGTCTTGGCTTACGATCGAGATACCAATTTCGCCACCTTAGAACTCAAAAAACGTCCGAATATCAACGGTGGCTTGATTGCCGTTGATAAAGGTGAAGTGAAAGCTGTTGTCGCGGGCTTTGATAACAAAGGTTACAACCGAGCGATGTTTGCCGCGAGGCAGCCAGGATCCGTATTTAAGTCAGTGGTATTTTTTGCAGGACTGCAGTTGGGTTGGAGCATTCTTGATGCGTTAGATAACGAACGTCGTATTTTCACGATGCAAGGGACCTATTATTTTCCTAGGCCGGATCACAAAAGCCTTTACCGTGATGTTTCCGTGCTTTGGGCAGGCACTAAGTCTGAGAATCTTGCGACGGTTTACCTGACGGCTAACCTTTTGAATAAATTGAACTTTGAGGAATTTAAATCGCTGCTTGGAAGCATGGATCTGTTGCCTCATGCCGATGAAGCGCCTCGAGATTTTCACTACCGAGTTGCCAAGGAAGTCGGGGTGCAATTGGATAACAACGGCGTGAGAGAGTATTTGCTCGGGCGAGTTATCAAAGATATGAGGCCGGACCTTATTTTCTCAGGTCGCCAGAATCTTCTGCGTGATCTGTCCAAACTATGGTGGGGGCGTGGTTATCTAGCCGAACTTCAAAACCTCTATCAAATCAGCTCTGAAGATATTACTGACCGCGAACGCTCTATCCGCATCAATCTTTTGAAACGCAATTACGAGAGAATGGGGAAGCTTGCCTTAGATATGCGCATGGACTGGGATACCATCGCTGAGCAGGTCCAGACACGTGGGGCTGAGATGGTGTTTGCACAACCGGAATTACTGGAAATTCTGTCTCGGTTTAGGGTTTTAACTTCGGCAAGACTCCCGTCTCTGGCATACGTCAGAGAGTTACCTGGCGAAGAGATCGACCCTGAAACGGCAGACCCAAATGCAAAGGTCGAGCCGCGAACCGGTAGACCGTTGAACCCTCTCGATATCCAGGCCATATGGGGCGGCTCAGATGGATTAGCGGGACAGTCCGGAATCCAAATGGAAGACGTGTTATTAGACGCTTACTTACCGTTAAGGTATTATCTTCGCATCAAAGATGGGATCGAAGAGCAGTATGCCTCAGTTATGAGCCAAAAAGATCGGTATTCGCTTTACCAGTACTTTCATCACCACGATTATAAGGTAGCCGTGGGATTAAAGTACCTCGTTGATCTTAGTCGTGCTATGGGTGTTTACAGCAGGCTTGAACCGGTTCTTAGTTTTGGACTAGGTACAAACGAAGTCAGCGTCGCTGAGGTAGCCAAGATCTACCAGGTGTTTAAAAGCGGAAAAACCTACCGATTCTTCGAAGACGGTCCAGAAAACCAACTTAATTTCGTCAAGCGCATTGAAGATAGAGAGGGCAAGGTTCTTTTTGAGCCCAAGAACGAAGTGACCCAACTAGTCGATCCATGCTTTGCCTCTCAAATGGGAGAGGTGTTGCGAAAGGTGGTCACTCATGGGACTGGGCGCCGTGCCCGTGGTGAACTATATCTTGACCTACAAAACATGACGGACTTGAGTGAAGAGTTAAGAAAGAAAAAGATTCGCATCCCGGCTTTTGGCAAAACTGGTACAACAAACGATTATACAACTGCCTATTTTGCAGGATACGTTCCTTATCCCGTGGCTAACGGAGGCCTTGATGCGGCTTCTAACAGTTATGTCATCGCTTCGTATGTAGGGTATGACTTTAATCAAACCATGCAAAGGGGGCCATTTAGGATATCTGGAGCCCACGGGGCCTTACCCATTTGGACGGATTTTGCCAAGCATTTACTGACGGTAAAAGACTTCTCACGATTTCTCGATAAGTTCGACTTAGGATTGCTGTCACGCCAAGTATGGCCGCTAGCTATATCGCAGTGTGCTCAAAAGGTGAAGGTCGATTTGCCGAGAGGAACTATCATACGCCCGTCTCAAAACCCAGACGACGAAATCTTTGGTTTCACTAACTTCGACCAGGACGGGGAGACTTATATCAACGAGTTTTCGAGGACTCGATCGGTCACGTCATACGTTCATCTTGCATTGAAGCGTGGTGAAAGAGGAACGAGCCCGCGGCGCCTCTTTCAACCGTTTTTCTCAAGCACTCATGAGCCAATCGATGTTGTCGATGTCGAAGGCGATTCCGAATCGAGCGGAGATCCAGAGTCAGTTAGTCCGGCTGATGAAGGAGAGGTGTCTGAGTTTGAATCTGAACTAGAAACTACTGAAATAACTGACGACATAGAGTCATCTGAGGTTGAGGCCGAGCTGACTGAGGATCAGGAAATATAAGTACCTGTAATTAAAGCCAGATTTTTTTTATCCCTCTGGACAAATGCGATCTGGTAAGTCCCTATAACTAATAGTCTTGTAGGTTTTTTCTGGCCATATCGGTCAAGAATAGTTTAACTCCTTAGATTCGCCATTTGGTTTGGGCGAAATATGGTCAGTTTGGAGGCAAAATGACTTTGCGTAACGATCAATCAAAAAAGCACTTCGCCGAGGCTAAAGATATTTTTCCAGGTGGGGTTAACTCGCCTGTTCGAGCCTTTGGGTCGGTTGGAGGTCAGCCGCTATTTATTGAGTCTGCGAAGGGGCCTTACGTCTATGATGAAGATGGAAATCAATACATAGACTATGTGAATAGTTGGGGACCTGCGATTGTTGGTCATGCTCATCCGGAGGTTATCGCGGCAGTATCCGAGCAGATGCAAAAAGGATTCTCATTTGGCGCTCCTACACGGCTAGAAACCGAGCTGGCCACCTTAGTGAAGCAATTAGTGCCATCGATGGAAATGATGCGATTTGTCTCGAGTGGAACCGAGGCGTGTATGTCAGTCCTCAGACTGGCTCGTGGTTACACAGGTCGCGATAAGATTATTAAATTCAGTGGATGTTACCACGGTCATGCGGACATGTTACTAGTCCAAGCGGGATCAGGAGTGGCGACGCTCGGTATTCCAGGTAGTCCTGGTGTCCCCCAAGGAGCCACAAAAGATACTTTAGTCGCTCCTTACAACAATCTCAATGCCGTTAGGGAGCTCATCTCCCAGGCGCAAGATCAAGTAGCTGCCGTTATCCTAGAGCCTATTGCTGGCAATGCAAACTTCATACGGCCCACTGAAGCCTTTCTTAAAGGTCTAAGAGAACTTTGTAGTGAACATAACATACTTCTTATTTTTGATGAGGTCATGACAGGATTTCGGGTTCATCCGAATTCGGCTCAAGGCCTTTACGGTATCAAACCAGACCTTTCAACATTCGGAAAGGTTATGGGCGGAGGTATGCCACTAGGAGCCTATGGTGGTCGCAGAGACATTATGGAGCGGATTGCCCCGACTGGACCGGTGTACCAAGCAGGTACTCTCTCAGGAAATCCATTGGCTGTCATGTGTGGATTGAAAACTCTTGAATTGTTGAATGGTGAAAGCTTTAGCTACAGTGGACTTGCTGACGCAACCAGGTCATTGGTGGAAGGTCTTTCGTCTGCAGCTGCGGATGAGGGACATACGTTTTCAGCAGATAGTGAGGGCGGTATGTTCGGCTTTGCCTTCGCCAAGGCAATGCCTACGAATTTCGAAGAGGCCCAGTCGGCAGATATCCCTTCTTTTAATCGATTCTTTCAGGGAATGCTGAGTCAAGGTGTTTATTTAGCACCATCCGCCTTTGAAGCGGGCTTTGTGACAATGGCTCATTCAAACGATGTCATTGAGGAAACCATTGCGAAGGCTAAAACAGTTTTCAGGGAAATGAAGCACTGATGAAACCTTTTGTCTCACAAACTCAGTATACAAGAGAGTTCCGAGGACCAAACCATTGGACTCTGATGCCGTTGTTTCATGAGCTAGAGCGAACCGCTCAGCTGAAGTTTCTGCGCTCCGAAAATCCAAAGTCCTCAGTCTTCGATCTTCCCCCAGAGGCGCAACCACTATTTACCATGGCCTCCACGGCCCAGTTGATCTCTGGCACTGGCTGTGACTTAGCGCTGCCTGTTGGCGAGGTTCTTCACGGTCCCCACGGGCTGGCATATTTTGCCAGCGAATCCATGGAATCTTTGCTCAAGGTCTTGGAGCCTCGCATTCAAAAGCTGAAATCGATTTTTCTCTCAGCTGAGATTACCAAGCGCGAGAATATGAGGGATGTAGCTGATAAGATTTGGTATGAGGTAGCGCAACTGAAGGGGATGACTTTATGTCATGTTCCTCACGTCAGATTTTGTGACAGTAATTCGTCTTATGCAGCCTTGGGCAAGCTGATGTACCTACTGCTTTTTGGCAGCGAAGCTTACCGCCTAAATACAGTTATGCAAAGTCAAGAGGATCTAGTTTGCCAAAACGATGCGGGTCGCTTGAGTTTTAAATGTAGTAATTCAGCTATGAATCAACGTTGTCAGCATAGGCACGTCATTGACCTTATAGAGCTTTGGAACCACCTTACCGGTCTTCCTTTTGTAGCAAGTGTTTTGCAGAAATCCTCCCGCTGTCCTTCCATTACTGAACAGAGTCAGCTGATTGCCTGTGCTGAATTGACCCAAGCTAAAATGCAGGTTGAACCCTCTTGTTACCTTCCTGATATTCCTCCAGTAAATGTCAGTGGTCAAAGTATTGACTTGGCAAGACTTTGGAAAGACGTCAGCTACCGCCTAAAGGTGGAGGACTTCAAAAGTATGATTCTTTTCCTTAATTTGTCGTGTAATCTTGATAAGAGTATCGACAATCAATCTGTTCGACTGATGCTGTTGCGATGGCAGCAAAAAGAAAAGGCCAATCAGATTCTAAAGGTTTAGATGTCACTCGCTAATTTTATAGCGGGTGTTACCTTAGTTATATGTTGATACCGATTTTAGCCCTCACAATTTTTTTCTCACTGCGACCCCGAGTTCGAGCTCCAGAGTTGATGAGCTTGTCTTCACAACTAGAGCGATTCGAAACCAAAATGCGCAGAGGCCAATTTAAGATGCGCGAGTCCCATGATTCCTTAGCAACACCTTATCTATCGATTTGCAAAGACATGCTCAAAGACGGAAAGAATGTTTCTGAGGTCCTTCGTGAAATCCAAAGCGCTTTGCAAGATTATTTTCTTCGCGAACCAGAGTATCTCAATTTTCGTAAGATCTTAGTTTGGAAATTAGCCCAGAGCCTTGTTGTTGCGTGGATTCTCCATATTTTTTTATTATCTTATGTCGGAGGTGGCCTTCAATTTATAGATACTTTTGCGTTCATCATGGGAGCTTTGCTAACTATGTTGGTAGGGCGCATGATTGATAATAGGCTTTGGCAAGATTGGTGCCTGTCACCAGTTTTTTTTAAGTGGTTTAAGTCATTCGTCAACCATGACGACTCACCAAAACAATGGAGAGAAGACCTGGATCACTTCCATAAGCAAGAGTTATTGACGGGACGAAGCTACGCAAAAGATAGGCTCAGCTATCTAAGTAGTCTGTCGAGAAAAATGTCAGATAAAGACCGACAACGCATCCTTGGACATCAATCTCGCATCGGACTGTATGAGATGACCTTACTTATACCAGCGATTACGTTAGGGAATATCCCTCTCGCATTACGATTTATCACATACAATCTTGCTAACTTTGGCCTCTAAGCTTTTATTTTTCGGCCCCATCAGAACCACCCCCAAATTTTTTGCTTGAAAGACCTTGCGACAAGCTTTGTGGAGATCCTCCTGAGTTAGCATGGATATTTTTTGAGCAAGTAAACTAAAAGATGGCTTTCGCCCTTCCAATATACTCCAGGCGTATTTGAAGTAACTTCTTTCGGGGTCTGCGATACTTAGCTCTAAATCAATTAATGCACGCTTTTTTGCCAGTTTTAAATCGACAAGACTAGGGCCGCGGGTGACAAGTTTTTCGATAATCACTTTTAGCTCCTGACAAAATTTAGGCAGGTCTTTTGCTGTCACAGATGAATAAATGTCAAGGCTTCCGTGAGTACTGTATAGATTAAGGTCGGCATGTATGGAGTAAACAAGCCCTAAGGTTTCGCGAAGCCGGGAGCCTAGTTTGGAAAAGTATCCATCAGCTAAAATGCGGCAGAGTAAGCCGAGGCTCACCGCGATAGGATCGGACTCTTTGCAGGCAATATAGCTCCATTGTAGTTGGTATTCGCTATCCGAATTTTCGAGCCACACCGAACGAGGACCTCTGTAGGATGGCATCTTCTGCGCAGTGTTTTGGGTACTGGTAGGTTTGGTTTTATAGTGTCCGAACTGCTCCTGCAGATGACCGAATAAAGACTGGCTCGATTCTTCTCCAGCCACACAGATGATCATATTTTCCGGCTTGTAAAAGGTCTGGCGATAATGGTTTAGGTGTTTTTTTTTGATTTTGTTTATAGAATCCAAGCTACCTAGAATCTGACGATCCATATCCGTAGAAGGCCAAAACAGCTTTTGCATGTGGTAATCAAGGTCCGTGCAAATATTGAGCTCGTTAGTCTCCCGGTATAACTCTTTTTTGATGACCTCACGCTCGATTTCCATATCTAGGAGCTTGGGATTCATAAAAAAGTCAGCAAATAGCTCGACAGATTTGCGCCAATATTCGATGTGTCCGGAATAGTAGTACTCCGTATGCTCATAGCCTGTGGCTGCATTCCATTCACCTCCCAATCGCTCAAAAGCTTTGGCCAATACTTTGAAGCTTGGGTATCGCTTCGAGCCACGAAACATCATGTGTTCGAGATAGTGCGCGACTCCATGGATATCGCCCTCGTACCTAGCGCCAGCTTTCAATGTAACAGAGATCAAAAAGCGTGGGTCATTCACGAGAGGAATATGAAAAACACGGATGCCGTTGGATAATGCAGTTTGGGTGACTCTGCTATCAAAAGAATCCAGTCTTGTGTGTTTCTTGGTAACCATAGTGTTCCTTTTTCATAGGGGACTATAGGGATTAACATCTTTTTGCCCCATTGCCATTGCTTTTGTAATGCCTGCCGTTTTAACTTGCTAAGGCAAATAAACGTTGTTATCTTACTCGGCTAAGCACCTAAGAAGTGGGTGATCCTTTTACCCTCTAACACACTAGATTTATTTATAAAACTTTAAATCTTCATGGGAGCACAGATATGGTGGGTCGACTTTCTGATACGGCAGTGACGGCAACATACGATTCTGGTTATCGTGGGCTTTCCTGGCAACCAAGTAAACCCGTCGGTTTCTTAGCTGGCATTGACTTTGACCAAATCCTTAACATGCCAGAATGTCGCGATGCAATTCAATCACTTCCCGTTCAAGCAGTCTATGTCGGAATTAAAAAACGAGGCTGGTCCGAGTCTCTTGAGATTATCCCTCATCTCTCTGAGGATCAGTTTATTCGGGTGTTTGACTTCGATGTTTGGAAGAAAGATGAGATTGATCGAGATAAAGCATTTGAGTTATTAACCCACGTGGCACAACTGGGGCCAAAGGAGCTCTACAAGCGTTATGCCTACTTGGATGAAGAGTATCAGATCGCTCTACTTTCCGGCCTGATTACGGTAGCCACGGAAGAGGAATTTGAAAAATTTTCTCAGGAGCGTCAGGATGAATTCTCAGCTATGCCTTGCCAGCAAGTCTACTATAGAATCGAAGCTACAGATGATAATACGGTCTCTCTTATTGAATCCATCATCAGAGCATCCATAGAATACAATCTGCGTTACGCTTATGCGCTGATAGCGTATGCGGCTCACTCAGTTCCCAACGAGTCCGAAGGGCAAATTGAACAGTTTCGCAGGGCTCGCATGGAGGAAGAAGGTTTCGTCAGTTATCAAGAGAGCCTGACCTACTTTCAACCACTTGATCTTGTTGAACTAGAGACGCGTTGGGCAGTGAGTGAGCAAATTCGTGGAGCCTCCGTCACTGACACTTCGAGTTCAGAGATTCCCTTCTTCAACCTTACGCTAGATGCTTTGGGACAAGCGAATTGGGATGTTGACGATCAGTACAATCTTCATATTCAGTTGCTACAACTGGCTAATAGTATTTCTAGCGCTTGTCAGGTTGAACCTGATGATGCCACAGGGATCAGTCAGGTCCTTGAGCAGTGTCAGGCCATGGTAGGTCTTGCCCTGGATTATCTATCCGGACATAGCCCTCTACTCGCAGCCCGCATCCTCAAAGATGAGCATGTAAAAACCTTGTTTCGTTGTGGAATCAGCTTGGTGGAACGGCTTCGTGAGTTGCAGGTATCAAGCATTGAAAGCCTAAAGCTTGGACCGTATAACCGCATTAGAGAGGCGTATGATGAAAGAAAATGGGGGCTTCTCTGCTACGAGCTTGATCGTCATTATATAGAGATTCTGGGCCTAAATTTGGTGGAAGTCCTGAAGGGATTGTTTAATCGATTCCCTATGACGACTCAGGCGGCGGAAGATGGTTTGTCGATTCAGTTCGTTCCCCTCTTTTCCTTCGAAAAATTGCAGAAATTGGAAGTTGCCGTCGGAGGTACACGTGCGCTTTTTTATATGTATTCCTTAATTGCTAAAACCTCAAGTTCGGATAAGGCATTGAGTTTTGAATTGACTCTGGGACAAGGTCTGCTTTCTGCTCTGGTCAAAGGAGAGTTTGCTTTTCATTCCTTAGATCGAAACCAGTTGGAATCGAAGTTACATGACCAAGATGAACTCAATAAAACCTTTGAAGAGTTTATGCTTTTATTAGGTAAACAAGTAAAAGAAAAGCAAGACGAGTGGACGATAAACACACAGCATACCAGTCTATCTTTAGCTTATGGTATGAAGCAATTTAGAGATCTAACGGCTCCCGTTATGGAGTCTATGCGATCCGGTAACATCCCCCATGGTGCTCAAATCAGCGAGGTTAAGGCATGACAGATCAAAAGCCAAAAGAGTTTGTGAATCAAGAAGAGTGTGATGAACTAGCCAAGGCGATGGATACCAAATATCGCATTGCCATGAACTCTAGAAACTTTTCGATTCAGGCTATTCACGATGGTCCAGTGGTTTCCGTCAAAGTGCTTTTAGCAAATGGAGACGAGAGCTTTTACTATCCTGTGGAAGGGCGCGTTGAATACGAAAAAGAAGAACTCACCGCCTACGAGGCCGCTCTCTTCCTTGTTGATTATATTGACAACTATTTTGAGGAGTTTCTACTCGAAGAGGAAGAGGATTTATTCCTGCCCATTGACTGGAGCGCCCATTCTTACGAATCAGTGAATTTCCATCTTAAAGGCCAAGTTCACAATAAAAAATTAGACGATCTGGCCGACCGAATCCTCGCCGAAGGGGCCCCCGTAGAAATCCACTAAGGAAGTCTGGGTCGTGCGTGAATCTTCTCTCCGTCGTGAACTGAGACAAGATTCCGCCCGTTCTTTTTCGAATCGTACAGAGCGGCGTCGGCTCTTCCCATGGAGACGTCATAGGTCTCAGATCCAATAGCAATGGTGCTGATGCCGCAACTGAGTGTCACGGGGATATGAGTATCTTCAAATACAATCTTCGCATTTTCGACGGCATGTCTCAGTTTGTCAGCTGCTTGACCGGCATTCTCTGGGTTTGCCGCTGGAAGGATGACTAGGAACTCTTCACCACCGTAACGACAGCAGACGTCAGTTTTGCGGAAGGTCTTTTTCATTAGGTCAGCCACTACCTTTAAAACATAGTCGCCAGCTTGATGGCCATACTGATCATTAACTTTTTTAAAGAAATCTATATCACACATCACAATCGAGACTGGATATCGTTCTTCCTCGGGCTTTTTCTCAATCCTTGAAACCTGACTCGTCAAGTACTCTTCAAAATAGGCTCTTGTAAACAAACCCGTCAACGGGTCTGTGATCGATTGAATGGCTTTGTCTTTATATTGATCCTGCAGGTTGGTCTCAGCTGTTACGTCTCTCATAATAATGAAAGCGCCAAGTTTCTGAGTTCTATCTTCATTGAAGAAAGGATAAAAGCCAACGATCAGGTTCTTGGTTTCTTCGGAATTGGGTGTTTGTCCCCTAACTTCGTCGATTCTTATGGGAGATTCGAACTCCAAGAGATTTTCGACCGATATGCGATCATCGTTCACGGAAAACTCGATCAACTCATTGAAACTTTCGGTTTTCAAGAGTTGTCGCATTTTTACACCTGTGAGTTGAGCGAAAAGCTGGTTAGCTTTCACGACTTTGCCGCTGGCATCGATAACTGCATAGGCGTCTAGAAGAACTCTCACAAAGTGGGAATACTTGGCAAACTCTGTGACCACATCCTGTGGTGTGTCTAGTTTTTTAGCAGCTTCTGACATTCTATTTAGTTACCTCTTACCAAGCGAACACCCACGGTTAGGCACTTTCCAAAAATGCAAAATATTCTTCTTCGAGCTCCTCGAGTTCCATCTCCGACTTACATTGCTCGCAGTCGATTTTCGGCAATTCCGAATCTATGCCTTTGGGTAAGTTTTCACCTCTCCTAAACAAAATCGTCTTCTCGAATCCACATTCGTCACAGACGTAGTCACCATATACCGAGGCGATCTCCGCGTTTCCCTTGAAACTAGGGATCATGTTGATCTGCATAACGATCTCACTGGTACATTCCGAGAATGTGATCGCTTTATCGGACTTTTCCAGCTCACGCATGAAATTAATCCAACTGCGGACGCCGCAAGAATTGACGGACTCTACATGTTTAAAGTTAAAGTTAATCTTTTCGCCTAGTTTGGGAATGAGCTGTTCGAGGTGGACTTCGGATTCCGCATCAATGGGCCCGACGTATTCCACGAGATCATCACCGTCTTTGTGGACAATATTAATACTTATGCTCATTCCTGCCTCAATACTACTTCGAAACTCATTCGGTTAGTCAGCGCATCGGAGTGAATGGCCATACCTTGAGGGAAAAAAAAGACTGTCCCTCTAACGGTTTGTGAAATGAGGTATCTTCCGGTAATTATTTGCCTTCTTTGAGGTATGGGGAGGTTTGAAGGATCTCCTTAAGTGTTTTTAGATACCTCTCAGCGGACTCTTGCTTTATCTTACTTTGGGCGTAGGAACGATTTAGCTGAGTTTCAAAGCTGTTCAACAGCTCTGGGATATCAAAATTTCGGCAGGTAAGAAGTTCTTCGATGGGATCACCTTGGGTGACTTTTTTCATTTCCCAGGTGCCGCCTTCATTCATAACAAATTCTGCCTCGTTGATTGCGCCGAATAAATTATGTTCGTTCGCCAGACTTTCTTGATAGGCTCCTACCAGGAAAAAACCTAAATAGTATGGTTTTTCAGAGGGAGAATGGAGGTCGAGGACGTTTTTTACATCTGCTCTGTCCACGAACTTCTCCAAGCAGCCATCAGAGTCGCAAGTTATATCAACAATGGTAGCTTTATGAGTCGGCTTTTCATCGTGGTGAGACAATGGCATGACCGGAAAAAGCTGATCGATGGACCAGGCGTCGGGAATCGATTGAAAAATAGAAAAGTTGGCCAAAAATTTACTGACCATTCTTTGCTGGAGACTCACAAACTCTTCCGATTGATGCCGCTCATAGGAAGAGAAAAACAATGCTCTGCGGCAAATATTATAGAACTGTTGTTCGGCTACAGCGCGCTCTGTAAGTGATACATATCCCAGATTAAATAGAGTAAACATCTCTTCGTAGTACTCAATAGCATCGTGGTAGTACTCGCTATAGTTTTTTCGGTTAATGTTTTCTACGATATAATTGAGTTCGCGTAGGCTCTTGTGACTATTTGCTTCGTCGTATTGGATGGCAAAGTCTGCGTTAGAAGAGAAGCCCTCCGTGCTTTGAACCTCTCTTACGTCGGTGACTACAACTGAATGGTAAGCAGCGATAACCCGTCCACTTTCCGTTACGATTTGTGGGTGAGGGACCTTTTCAATTTTGCAGACCTCTCCAATTTCATAAACGACATCATTCGCCATTTCCTGCATGCTATAATTTGCACTTGATTGAAAGGATGTTTTACTGCCGTCGTAGTCTACACCTGTTCCACCACCGATGTTGAGGCACTTGGGGCTGTAGCCCATATTGTGAACTTTGGCATAAACTCGAGAGGCCTCTTTGATAGCATTCTTTATTCGCTTAATTTCTGTTACCTGCGAACCAATATGAAAATGGAGCATCTCAAGTTTGTCTTCAAGTTCGGCATCTTTCAGCAGTTTGAGGCAGTGAAGTAGCTCCACAGTGGTGAGGCCAAATTTTGAAGATTCTCCCGAAGACTTGGCCCATTTTCCAGACCCTCGACTGTATAGCTTGACTCTGACACCGATTCCAGGGCAAAGGTTTGGATTTTCCCTGGCTAGGGAAATAATGTGCTGGAGCTCGTCTGGGCCCTCAACTACCAATATGGCGTTTTTTCCCATGGCTTTCGCTATGAACCCAAGTTCAATGAACTCTCGATCCTTAAAACCATTGCAAATGAATAACGCGTCCGGTGATAAGGGGTAGCTCAAGGCTGCAACGAATTCTGGCTTACTGCCCACCTCTAAGCCATAGTTAAAGGGCTGACCGCAGCTGACTATGTGATCGATAAACTCTCGTCTTTGATTGACCTTGAAAGGAAAAACAGCCCGATGACTACCTTCGTAGCTATACTCCCACATAGCTTCTTTAAACGATTTATGAAGGCGTTCGATTTGACCTTCAATCACTTGGGGAAACCGTAAAATCATAGGAGCCGCACACCCCTGTTTCTTTGCAGCTTCGATGGCTGCCGGTAGGCTGATAAAAAGGTGCTCCTCCCCTGTGGGGTGACAGACCACGTGACCACTATCGTTAATCCCAAAATATCCGGCTCCCCATCCTTCGATACCAAAGGATTCGCGCGACTCCTGAATCTGTTTGATATTCATAGGGATACCTCCAAAAATGGGAAAATATGGGATGAAAAAAAGTCTTTTAGCCTATAGGTTCTAATTCGGCACAATTATTTAAACGAATATACTGGGAACATCAAGCTTTGATCAAAATAAACTCTGGGCTCTGTAGAGGGTTGAAACTCAAGTCGCCTAAAGGATCCCATACTCGACCAACAGCGTCAAGAACACGCGAAGCGGTTCTGAATGCTATCCAGCATCGCCTGGAAGATGCGATATTTTTTGATCTATTCTGTGGATCAGGTGCTATGGGCATCGAGGCCTTGAGTAGAGGTGCTAAAACGGCTTATTTTTTCGATAATTCCAAGGATGCCATCCAGGTTCTCAGGCATAATTTAGCTCTCGTTAAGGAACGTTCGGATCGTTCAAGTGTAGCCATGACGACCCACTTGGTTTCAGGTGAGTTGCCTGGTTGTTTAAATCGAGTTAAGGGTGCGGTTCAAGCTGATATTGTGTGGTTAGATCCACCTTATGCTGACGCCAAAGTGTTTCTTTCGCGTCACGGACTCCGTATGATGGATTTTCTAACTTCAGACGGACTTCTAATTGTGGAAACTGGCAAGGCTTTACAAGCGTTTTTTGAAACAGAGCTTAAAGAGACATTTGAGGGCATTGCTAATCTTGAGACGTTGAAAACTTACGGACAAACATTGATAACCACCTTTCGAAAGGGCTAAATCATGGCGAGTCGCGTCGCAATTTTTCCAGGTAGTTTCGATCCATTAACCTTCGGTCATATGGATATCGTAAAGCAATCACTGCCTCTGTTTGATAAGATCGTGATTGGTATAGGTATTTCAAGTAGCAAAGCGCCACTATTATCTGCTGAAGAAAGGAAAGCCATTATTGAGCAAGAATTTGCCGAGGATCCAAAAGTCGAAGTAGATTTTTTCAATGGTTTGACCGTTACCTTCGCCAAGGATGTAGGAGCAAAATGGATGATTCGAGGGCTTCGCACGGAGGCTGATTTTTCTTACGAAATGCCAATGGCAGAAACAAACCGAAGCCTTGGTCCTGAGATTCAGACGGTTTTTATCCCCTGTTCTGTTGCCCATATGTACATCTCATCTAGTTTGGTGAAAGAAGTATTTCGGCACAAAGGCGAGATCAGTCGCTTCGTCCCTCCAAGTGTTTTACAGTCCCTTACTAGCAAGATCGTCTAGCAGAAGGGAGCTATCTCCCGTTTTTAGTAGTAGTGAATTCTGAAAATCTCGCTCTATTTCTTACAATATTTCGGGCTTTAGTAGTGAGGGGGGAGTTTCTTCCAAGCACAAAGCCTAAACATATCTGTGCCTTATTCCGAATCTAAGCTGTTGAATTGGGTCACGAAAGAGCACAGAGTGTACATATTTTTACTTTGGTTTTTGACTGCGACAATAGCAGTGTCAGCCGAGCTTCCTGAACTGCTTAAGCATTCAGAAAATCGGGTGGTGGCCTATGTTGGCGACGACATCCAGCTCGAAGTTGTTCCCGAAAAAGAGAGCGACCAAATCCAATGGTGGCTAGGGGAATCAGTACTGTGTAAAACGAGAGAGCGTTGTCAATTCTCTACCAAAGATTGGAATCCAGGATCTTATAGTGTCGTAACAGTAGTGCTAAACGAATTTGGATCTCAGTTTGTGACCTTTCAAGTGGTTTTGAAAGAAAGAACAAACAACGCGAAACCGGGGCTGGTGACTCCTGAATTAATAGCAAACCGATTTAAAAATACCGAAATAGACCCAAAGAAGACGACCGCTGCCGCACGCAAGGGTACGGGGTTTATTTGGCGGGAGGATAAGCTTGAGATCATTCGGTCGACACCTCGAAACGTGGACTGGGATGAAAAGATCAAATCGAGCCGTGGGACCCTTGAGATTTTGGATCCCAGTGGGGATGACTTTTTTTTGCTACCTGGTAGCGAATTGCAATTGCTGACAGTGGAATCCAGCAAAAAATTGGTTTTACTAAAAAGAGGTCGCTTAAGGGTTCGTCGGAGCAATATCACGACTCCTTCTGAAAAATCTGTGATTGTCGCTGATTGGCTTCAGATTGATGGGGATGCAGTAAGTGATTATCTTGTGGAATATGATCAGGAAAAACGAGTGGTATGGGTGCACGTGTTATCGGGGCAAGTCTTAATTCGAAAGGCACGAAGAGGAGATGCCGAAAGTCCAGAAGACGCGTTTTCTTCAGTTGCAGTCATTGGAGGCAAGCAACTTCGTGTCGCCGAATCTGATGAACTTAGCCGTCGTTTCAAAATTCTAAAAATGAATAAAATACAAAAACTTCTAGCGGTTACCAGTCCCGATTTATTGAAACTAAGAGAGAAACCAAAAGACGGTAGGATTACCGGAATCGACTACGATAACCCTTTGAGCGCATCACGAGACTTACTCAAAAATCATTGTTATTCTCTCGCTCTTCACGTTCTATCCCAGACGCCACAAGATCTAAAATCCGATCCGCGTTGGCAAGAACTCGCGGGACTTAGCCTTTCCGGGCTGAATCTTTCGCGGCTTGCGGTAAAAGAGTTGAAAAAACTATTTGAAACATCAGCCAGTGGAGAATTAGCCTTCGCTCTTGGTCTCCGCTATTTTGAAAACAAAAATTGGAAAAAAGCGAAGCAGTGGTTTCGTAACTCTTTAGACTTAGATAACAAAGAAAATCGCCACCTGGCTCTATATTACCTGGCTGTCATAGCGTTTCGCGACAAGGATTACCCCACTGCCATCAAATACTTCAACGAAACTAAATGGTTTACCGAGCAAGAAGATATCATGGAAAGTAGCGATGAATTCCTCGATCTTGTGGCATATTACGATAAATGGGGTGTCAAAATTTCAAGTTTAGCTGTTTACGACAGCAATCTATTCAAGACCTCAGAAAAAGATAATCTTATTTTTCTAAGTGACATTAAAAGTTTATCGGGAGCCGGTTACAGGTTGAAAGCTGAAATTTGGTATTACTTGTTTCATCGCTCAAGCGCAAGTTTAGGCTTTGGTTTTTCGGCGAAACGAGATGGTTGGATCAAGAAAACTCTACATCGTTTGGATCGGGTACAACAACAATTGGATATGCGTTACATTCTCGGCTCTAATTTTAAATTTTCTGGCAAGACATATTTGGAAACGGTAATCCTTGGGAATCAGAGAGCTCTGGATGCCATTGGTACTACTAATTCACTCACTTGGGCTGAGTCTTACGTTCAGCCATACTTGAGGGCTGACTTATTGATTTCAAAGGATCCTTTGCCATCTGTAAATGATATACTAGACCCCTACGATAACGAACTGCAGCTGGCTCCTAGCGATCGCTCATCGCGCATTACATCAGCTACCTTAGGTGGCAATCTCTGGCGTCTATCAAGACAAAAGTTTGGAATATTGGCGTCCGCTACGAATCGTGTTTTTACCAACACTCTGTTAAACAGTGAAAACTATAACCGGGTGGAGTTTGGGATTGAGTACAAGGCAAGATTTTGGGGACTTTCCTCCATCCGCTCAGCATTAACGAGCTACGAAAAAGCTTTTGATGAGGATGATACCCCATATAAGGATCAAGGACTTCAATTTAGTTTTTCTTATGGGTTTAATATGGATCAGGGAGGAACCTTCATACTCGATTTTATAAGTGAATCCCAGAACTCCGATTTAGAAAATAGAAACAACAAACGGCAAGTGTTTCGGACTGGGTTTTCCTTCACATTATAATACAGTATCGCAGTTCCTAGGGGCCAAATCCTACAGGCTTAGATATGTTTCATGCGTCAAACACTTGACCATCCTGTAAAAATTGTTTCTAATTGTAATGGAAAACCCAACACATACTTAGTATCGTTCCACAATTATTTTGGTTGGGGACCTATACGAGGCAAATGACCGGAATCCTGTCGTTGACGGTTCTGTACAGATGTCATGTGATTTACCCTACGAAGACCTTGGGAGCCACCATGAAAAAGGTTGAAGCTAACCGATATCCTCATTCAGCAACACTCTTTAGATTTTGTAAAGAAGCACTCGAAATCCGCTACGAAGGGAATGTTAAGGTCATTGACCAAGACGTCGGTGCCATTCTTGGTTACGATCCAGCTGATTGCAGTCACTGGAAAAAAGGCAAGAAAAATATCAGAGCTTTAGCCACACTAAAGAGTATTGCGGATCATCTGAATATTGATGAACGTCTGCTCATCGACATAGCAAGCGGTAAGGTAGACCTCGAGGAAGCTGTCTTTGAATTCCGAGGATATGGAAGCTTTAATCTTACAGGTAAATCTCTAGATACCCTTAAAAAAGACTACTTCAAAAATCCTGGAAAATGGCAGGAAGACTCCGAGATCAAGAGCTTTGAAGAGCTATTTGACATTAACAGACCAGCGGTGGCTGCTGTTGCAAATGAGATTTTGGAAATGGGCAATTTCTCCGAAGCTCCAATCTATATTCCTGAAGTTTTCCAGCTTTTCCCAAACATCAATTTGATTTCCAGCTCTGAAGTTTCTACAGGGATTATTGTGAAAAAGCCTGAGTCTGGAGGCGATGAGGCCGTAGAAATTCACTACAAAGGCGACGAGATGAGGCCTTATATCAGGTTTCTAATTGCTAAAGAACTTTATAAGTACCTCTGTGAAATCGGGCACTCGGTAGCAAAAGCCGTAAGCCAATCTCCCAAGGAAGTCATAGAAATTCAATCTAATATTTTTGCGGGAATGTTGCTCATTCCTGCAAAGGTGCTTAGAACTGAAGTAGAGAAAATCGATAGCAGCATCGATATTGTGAGTCAGCTTGCTGAAACCTTTTGGGTCTCAAAAGCACTGCTGAATCAACGACTAAGAGACTATTTAGAAAATTTAAACTGATTTAGCAGATACCTTCCAAGTTTAAAATTCTGACATATTATTAGGATGTTGCGGCTTTGGTGGTGTCTAGGAAGCAGGGCATCGCTAAAGCATTATTCATTCTCGCCGAAAGGTCCTTCAAAGAGGAAAGAATTCGCTGAGGCTGGAATGAGTCAGTTATTTAAATTGAAAAACGGCAATGTATTCGTCCTGCTGGAGGCTCCTGGGGGTGTCTACAACGCTACCCAATTGAAAAAAATTGCAGAACTCTGTGACGAAGGGATTGCTGTCGCGAAAGCCACCGAAGACCAGCGACTAGGTATTTTTGTCCCCGAGGAAAGCATTCCTAATGTGACATCCTGTCTAACTGACTGTGGATTAACTTTACGCAACTATCGCGATGGGCTTCATCAGGCGGTTTCCTGTCTGGGAGAGTTATGCGAAGAGCATGAGCAAGACGCTCTTGGGACCGCGATGGAACTGAGCCAAAGCTTGGAATCTCTTCAACTAGAGTCACCTCTCAGAATAGGTGTGAATGGTTGCTACCAATGCTGCACCCCATGTCACACATTGGATATTGCAGTTGTGGGTGAGTCATCTGGTTATCGCATATCGTTGGGAGGCAAAAACTCTCAGGTTCCCGAGTTTGCGGCTTTTATGGCAGAAGGTGTTCCTCCTGGAGAAGTTTCCGCCCTTCTTTCTAAGGTCATCACCCTATACTCTTCCATGGCTGAAGACGATGAATCTCTCCATGATGTCCTTGAGCGAGCTGGTGTCAATGCATTTGTAGAGGCTTTGGCACCTTATAGTCAGGACGCTCATGATGGAAGCTTATTGGATACGGGTATTGACGACCTAAGCTCTGACCTGGAAAACGATGCCGATGAGGTTGACCCGTCTGAGAATGAGGAAAACTTAGGTATAGACACCGACGAAGAGCTAGCAAATTCCGAAGATGGCAGCTTAGGCTCGTTGGAGGACGATATTGGCACCTCATCTGATGAGCTAGACGCAGATACGAGTGACATAGAAGGTCTAGACATGACAGAGGATCTGGAGCTGTCGGAAGATCTGGAAGATCTTGATGAAGAAAGCGCGCCGACTGCTGTTGGGTCTGTCGATGAAAAAGAAGATATCGCTGAGCCTCAAGATTTATCGGACAGCGATCTAGACGATATCAACGAACTTGAGCTATCAGACGATGACCATGGCATGGCAGAAATGGAAGATGATCTTGCTGACAGTGCAATGAATGATCGTGAAATTTCGGAAGAGCCCGACAGTGAAACTTCTGAACCGGTGGCTGCTGCTGATGACCCTCAAGAGCTAGACGACCTAGAGACTGACGACTCAGATTTGAACCTTCTAGAGACTGCAGAAGACCTGCCCGAATCGGAATTGGCAGCTCCCGAAGCTCAGGAAATGGATGAGGACCTATCTCTTGAGGCCAATGACGATGATTTAGGGGCCATATCGATCGAAGATGGCGGAATCGACGATAGTCAAATCGATGATATAGCCATCAATGAAGACGTAGATGATAGTTTGGATGACATTACCCTAGAAGACCCTGAAACTCCAAATCAAGACGAGTTGTCTGATGATGTAGAATTGGAGATCGCTGAAGAGAGTGATTTTGAAGAGGATATTCCTGACCCAGGGCCTATGGAGTCTGTCTCCGCCGAGGAAGCATTTGCTCTTGAAGACGATGCACCCCCGGAGGTTGCTGCTAGTGAAGATCAAAATCCGCAGTTGCCTGACGATACCGCTACGTTCAGCGAAGCTCCCGAGGAAGAAAGCGAAGAGTCATTCTCAGTCGATGACGATGTCGTTGATGTGGGTGACGACGAGCTCGACGATGAAGAGTCCATTGAGTCTAAAATCATTGCTGGGATTGATGAAGAGTCAGCCATCCTTGCTGTTGAAGATGATATTGATGCTAATCAAGAGGACCGTGACTCTGCTTTAGAGTTGCTGTCGGAAGATACCTCCGCCCTATCCGATGAAATCGATCCTGATAGTCCCGAAATTGAAGCGGCTTCAGATGCATTAGACGCTGAAGACGACATTGTAGAGGTCTCAGCAGACGAGATTGAGGAGATCCCGCAAGTAGATATAGAGGAAGACTCCTTAGAAGATCTGGTTGACGAGGATCTAGATTCCATTGCCGATGATCTTGATGCCGATGAAATAGACCTAGACGATTTGGATGAAGAGCTGGAAGATGAAACTAGCGAACTGGCAAGTCGTGAGGTCTCTGCGCCGCCCCCTGCCCTGAGAACCCTTCCAGGAGGAGGGGATTTTACTCTATGTGGGGTTGAGTTTTCCCCCGGAAAAGTCCATTTGACTTTTGCAACAGGGGCTTACATTGACATCGAGTTAAGTCAGATTGATAACGCTAAGGCGTTTTCCATAGATGGCAAGAGCTTTGTCGTCACACCCGCCGATGGAGGAGTCATTATCGAGGTCGACGGGGTGAAGTTGTTCCAGCCAGAGCGGCCACTTTCAGCGGCTTCCTAACAGTTCTGTATAGTGTTTAGTCTTGATGCGGTCTCTTTTTTACAATAGCGCCAGTGGATGTCACTGGTAGCATCAAATGACTATTATCCGAGAAAAACTTTTTCAAGTTTGGATATCGAGATCTAGTTTGGAATGCCCAAAACAGCTGCCGACGAGGGTGCCGGTGATTGTATAGGATTTCTAGTACCTTGACTTCTTCATCATTTAGTTTGAGTGATGACTTTTGTTTGAGTAAGAGGTCGACGCTATCCCTCAATCTGTGATCCATTTCGTGGTGTTTGTGCCTGGCTTCCATTAGGCTAACCTTATTGGTCTCTTCTTCATAGATCGATTGATAATGCTGCCAAGAAGAAGCCAGTAGACTGAGGGTTGGAATGCGATCGCCAAAGTGGCGAATCATGATCAATACCTGGTCGACTGGGTGGGTATCGATAAGAACCTTAGCGTCTCTTTCCGTTTTCTCGACGTTAATTTCCTCGTCATCGCGACCCGTAAAAAAAGCTTCAGCTATCCGTTTCCAAGTTGGGATGGGGTGCTTGATAGTTGGGGGGGCTTCTGCTCCGAAATCACCACCTGGTTGCAAAACTCTTAGGTTACCGTCGCGACGGAAGGGAAACACAACAGCATCCTGTGAGGTGACGTCAGCATCAAAATTCAAATGCCAAGCATGGGTGTCGTATTGTATGCCAACTCGTATGCTCCGTCTGTCTGCAGGCTGATGATGTTCCCCGTGTTTAACAATAATGATATTGCGGTCTGAAAGTGCGGTAATAGCCTTGTCCAATGTCTCTTCATCGTAACCAATTAGGGAAGAGAACTCTTGTTCGGTGGTAATAAGCTGATGTAATCCCGAGACAGAGCAATTCAGAAGGTAGAGGACGATGCTGTACTCACATTCGCTCAAACGCGCCATAGCAAGGATTTTTAGGCCCGAATCTGCAATAAAATCCTCAAATGCCATATTATCTCCCAAGTCATCGAATTCACACCATACTAATACTATCCGCATTAGAAACTATAGCTCAATGGCGCGATATATCTACTTTTTTTTCAATTGTCATAATGACTGCTTCTGAGAGGATTGTCTATAGATTGAAGCAAAAAAGGCTTTTGAGTCGACGGCTTTGTCTGAGACTAAAAGGGCTTACTGTAGCCAATGGATACATACCAGAACGCGATATCTTCATCAAAAATGGCAAAATCAATGGTCCCCGCTTGATTGATAACATTGCCTTTTGAATAACCAATCGAAGTAGAGATTTCCTTAGACAGGGGAGTGGAAAGTCCCAGACCTGCCGAAAAAAGGTCGTCCGGAACCTCTGAAATAGCGATTCCACTGCGATCTAAGGAAAGGTCATAGTACCAAACCCGGGAGTTTCCGAGAGAGTAGAACCCGCTTAGTTTTTCTGCTAGGGCATAAGATCCGCTGTGAGAAAAACCGAAGGAACTAATCGGTAAAGGCGATCCTCCGCGACCTCCCGATGAGGGTGTCGATCGGTATTTGGACGTGTACAAACTTCCGTTTACACCATAGGTAAGGGACAGTTTTTCGACGGGAGAATGGCTCGCAGACCAACCAGCCGAAAATGTTGAATAGCTCTGATTGCGCCTTGTGTTTCGTGAAATAGGGATCGTGAAACTAGACGACAAGCTGTGGTTCAGGCCTAGCCACGTACCAGCATTGTACCGAGCACTGAGAACGCTGTCGTTGGCCGTCACCTGATCCTCAGTGGCGTATGAGTATATTTTTTGAGTTAATGCCTGACTCAATCCAAAGGACAGTTTATCGTTCCAGGTCATGTTTAAGGCGACGCTGAAGGAGTTTAGTGGATTGTCGCCTCTAAAGTCGGAGGTGAACCGATAATTTCCACTAATTCTGTAAGTTTTTGGCTTGGGTTCATCTAGGGTTGTCGTCAGCTCCAGGCCATCTGTCTCCAAAGGAGCTGGCTCTTCGGTTGTAGGCGACTCCTTTTGCTCCTCAGCAGGGATGTCTTGAGCCGCTGCTGAGCTTGTCACAAAGACAAGACTCAACGCTCCCATTAGTCCCTTAATTCCTACAAACAACGGGAAACCTCGTTAGTTGTAAAGTTTTTATAGATGAAGTGCATGTTAAGCACGCCATTTAAGTCGTTCGCTTCCATGAGTCCCGCGGAATATTTGTTGCTGCCGGTTGAGGCTACATAGATATCGCTATTGATTTTCAGAGTGACAATTTCCCCTTTATCGCGGAAATAGGGGTCGGCTGCTGTGGCGCCGGCGAAGTTAGGCGTAAACTTGCTGGCCGAGGATGGTAGACCATCGGGATCCGTATTAAACGCAGCTTGAAAGCTAGTAGGGCTAAAACATTCGACTTTCATGAGGTCGATAGCCCCCTGGCTTCCCTCGAAGTCGAAGTATCTTGCGGCATTGTTTGCGTAAAGGAGTCTTCCAAAGTCGTCGAAGCCTACGTAGGCATCACCTGATTTGACGAATATATCCAGGAGGATCTTGTCGATGACTGGTCCAACCTGCGGATCGTCTCGAAGGCTAATAAATGATACAGGAATCTGTCCATTGTTCGGATCGAGGGGAAATGAGTCATCTCCCAGGAGAAATCTTTGCGCCCACCACTTATCGGGATAGATTCCGAGTCTTTGTACCTGACCGGTGAAGTCATCATAACTATCGGTGAAGGGGCGCTCAAGGCTAGTTTGAGTAATGACAGAATAGTAGAAGGCAGCAGCAAGTTTTGTTGCCTCCGTAATATCGCTGCGAATCGCATTTGTGATTGTATTTGTTACGGTGGCATTAATAAGAGCGACGTTGGCGAGTTCGTTTTCCACCTGACTTAGTGTAAAGGTCTCTTGATAGAGTTTTACAATTTTCTTGATATCAAACATGGTACCGAAAGCGCGACCTTCATAGGATCTTGTATCCCAAAAAGCTCGATCGTATCGAAAATTATTTCTCGCATAGCTACTATCATAGCGTTTGATCATATTAGCGACAACTTCTGTAGGGGTAGAACCCTGATCGAAGGCATTACATAATGGGTTCCAGGTACGATGCTCATCCGTGCAATATAGGTAATTGTAGTTTACATTATTGGCTAGATCTACCTCCCCGCTGGAGTAGGCAAAAGCGAGGGCAGCTTTATCGTAAACTTCCCAGTCTCTGTCCAATCCGATTTCGTCAGAAAGCGCTAGATAATCCATCACAGATGTTGTCAGTTTCTTGGATAAGTCTTCCCCCGGCCTTCGATTAATTTGAGCATCCACTGAACCATAAAAATTATGTCTAAGGTTCAAGTTATGACCAAATTCATGTATTGCCGTACGGTAAAGAATGTCATCGATGATACTCTGATCGGAAATATCTGTTGGAAGACTTTGAAAACCACCACTTGCTGTCATAGCGTCTTCTAAATAATATACCGTCGTTTCATTCCCCGCTAGCTTGTTGGATTGAGCATAGTAATCCAGTTGCTTCCGGATAGTTTCATCTTTAGAATAAATTGAAGTCTGCATTTCCTGCTGAAAGTTTAGTTTACTTGCGACAGTCATGAGCTTTTCATTTTTAAATAGATTTTCATAGGGATTGTCTTGGAAAGTATACCCATTTCCTTGTCTACCATATGTAAACTCTGGCAGTAGATAACGATAGAAAAACCCAAAGTCGGGATTTTCAAGAAATCTCGCAGAAGCAGTCCAATCGATTGGTCCGAGTCCTAACACCGACGACATGTTTCGGTAGATACTGGAGGTATCATATTGTGTTTTTGAAATAGCAGCCTCATCGCGATATAGCTGCACATAGGGTTTGAGGGCAGATGTCCACATCATAGAATTGGCGGCGATGATCTCGCCCGTTAGGGGGTGGGCATCGGAAGGACCATAACCGAGTGGCGCACTTCTTTCTGGTTCCGTAATAAAATTGATAAAGGAGTAGCGCAGATCGCCGAATTTTTGTCCGGTGTTATCCTTTATCTCGAATCTAGTTTTAATTTTATTGAGCTCAAATAGCTGATTCGTTCTGGCCATAATACCCGATTCAGGGTCGTTATAAATCCATTTATACTCTTCTGGAAAGTTCTCAGTAAAATAAAATGTATGGGTTTTTTCTGGATCCCAGCGATTCATAAGAAAGGTGTTGGTTTGCCTGTTGTCTGCACCTACTCTGGCCACAAAGCTGTTAAAGTATCCGTATTTTTTCATGAGTGGATCAATTTCACCGGTATAAACGTAGGGTTGGTAGGTGGAATCTACTGGGTCTGGGATAAAGGAATATTTATAATGTAGGGTGACACTGTTTTCTTGGTTGAAAAACGCTGTTTGATCGAGACATTTTTGGCTCTCGAACTTGTAGTCGACAGCAACTGTAAATGTAATATGTTCCGGAGTAATCTCTTCGCTATCATCCACAACTCGACTTGCTGTTTTGGTAAAGCATGGGCTGTAGGTACCATAGCCAAAACTATCACGTTCGGATACGGTTGCATTTGTCCAGTCTACGACAAAAAAGTTTTTATCTTTCCATGAGATCTCGTTGTTTTCTGTTTCAACGTTGCTGACGCGACCGCCTACCTCGGCTTGGTGATAATCTGAATGCGTGCCTGACCATGAATTGACTACTTTCTCAGTGGTTTGATCGGTTCCGTAGATATCCGTAGTTGAAAGAAACTCTAGTTTAGTTTCTGTAAATCGAAAGCGTCCGAGTCTCATTTCGCTTTGAAGACCAACAAAACCAAAAGCGCTATTCGCACCGTTCTTAACGATAGTAACTTTGTAGAGCCAGTTCTTTCCATCTTCAAAGGCGCCTTTAGCCCATCGGCTGCTATCTGGATCTGGGACCCGTTCCACAGGTCTTTTTTTGGCACAGCTAACCGCTACGAGGCAAGCAAAAATACCGAGTAATAAAACATGCTTCATGATTTTTCCCGCTTTGTCGTACTTTTTTTTCATAGAACTATATCTCAAAACGCGCTGCGTGAACGGCAGCTGTATTTAATGTCAGTTGATTGTTGCGATCGACGACAATGGTGCTGGTGTTGAGGTTGAGCTCGAATCGATCAAAGAAGACTTTAAGCTCGCAGGTGCTCTCCGTAATGCAGTTATAGTCAGCCGCTCTTTGGTTGATCAAGCGATCCAAATCACGGATGAGTGCCGGCGCTGTGGTGCTGACTAATACATCGTCAGTTGTGGTATCGTTGGGTTGATCATCGACTGTCATAAGATCAATTAGGCTATCACCAATTTTCTTTCTGGTATCGCTTCCCACATCAAAAAGAATATCACCTATGTAGTTTTTTCGCGCAAACATGAGGCTAACAGTGTTCTGCTCCCCCCATTGAACACCAAAATTAAGATCGTCGTAGTACAGCACGAACCCTTCCAGGATGGAATCAAATCTAGGCTCGGCGTATTGGCTAAACGGAGATCTTACAAGATCAAGGGCTTGCTCTTGGCCAGCTTCTAGCGTGACACGCGATGTTGCTAAAGCGTAGGTTCCTATGGTAGTTGCCTGAAGATTGACATCTCCAGTTAATCTCGGAGGCAGAGTCTGTGGCAACGGCGTATAAATATCTCTTACCGTTAAATCGGCATTCATGATGATCTGTCCGTTGGAGAAATCTATTTCCTGGCTTCCATCGTCGTACCGTAAGACACG
Organism: Pseudobacteriovorax sp.; assembly: GCA_013215145.1. Taxonomy (GTDB): domain Bacteria; phylum Bdellovibrionota_B; class Oligoflexia; order Oligoflexales; family Oligoflexaceae; genus DT-89. Next base: position 68,844 of record JABSRP010000026.1, on the reverse strand, counting down.
ACAGGTGCGAGAGGCGATACAATCGAATGTGTTCGGCTGACCTTGAAAGCTTCTCTCTAGGGCTCTAGCAAACTCATCACCGTCACTTTCGGAGGAGAGGTAGGGTGTTAAGTCCGACTTTGTTGAAATTGCAGGATAGGGTGCCGGTAGTTGTAATTTTCCTGCATAGCCTTCAAGGGCGACCAGTATAAGAGGAACGTTAGGGTCGATGCCGCTCCAGAACACTGCAAGGGACTCGGAGTAGATGGTAAAGCTCGTAGATTGAGACACTGGATTGGCAAGGATCTGTTTGGCTTCAGCAAGGGTTGTGGAAGTGGAAATCCCGCCCATGGAGGTACCCCAGACGATAGGCTGAATAACATTGATTTCTGCCCGTCGTTGACTTTCTATGGGATCAAGAAAGTCTGCCTTGCCTCCGACTTGTCCCGCCGTAGGGTTTGTAGGAATGAGATCTCCTTGTGCTCTGATGTCAGCACTATCTTTAAGAGTCTCTGGCGCTTGGAATGGCGCTGATTTTTGATAGCTCTCTTCGCAAGCGATAAGGCCGAGACCAATTACCATGGTCAAGAAAACTCTCATGTGTCCCCCACTAGATATAAAACACTAGGCAAAAATTCATCCCGTCTCTATGTGTTTCGGTAAATTTGTGAGGATTCTGAAGTTTTTAGAAGGAGATAGCTGCTACAGTTGGTAACTTCTTGGAATTAGGCCTAAAATAGCCCTCAGTAAAGGTGAACTAAGGGCTATTAAGTCATTAGCTTTGCTTTTGGAGTGTGACGATCACGTTGTCCGGGTCAACCTGCGAACCCTCAGCGAAATGGATGGCGTCGACAACACCATTTCTTGGCGCCTTAACCTCAAATTCCATCTTCATGGATTCAAGGATCAACACAGTACTCTTCTCCTGAACTTCCGAGCCCGGTTCGATCAATAATTTGATCAGTTTGCCCGGAACCGGAGCAATAATTGCGTCCTGGTTGTCGGCGTCCCGATTCCCCGCGGACGCCCCCCTTGCGAGCTGCTTTCTAAAGGTCGTACCTTCGATATTACAATAGTATTCAGTACCGGATGGCGTTTGGGTCATAGACCATAAAAATGGAATGAGACCTCCCTGATTTTGATAGCTGCCGTTTCCAAAAGATACGATTTGTCCCTCATACACCTTTGACAGATAAGTATCTTGGGTCGTGGATTGGATTAAGGCAGACGTCTCCTGGAATACCCTACTGGTAGTATCAGTATGAACTTGTCTAGGTCCTTTACGAGAAAGGAAATTGAAGGCGTCCTTTGAGATTGGATCATACCTCAGTTTCTGACTTTCGATACCTCTCTGTAGCCCATCCAGATTGTCAGCAATGTACCTAGTTCCATCAATGATCGAACGAAATCTCTCGTCCCGGCAGATAGCAGAAAGCAGATTCATATTGTTATCTGGACCATTCATTATAGTCTTATCAATCGCTTTGGCTAGCTTTGATAAAGCATCATGACGATTCGTTCCCGTGGCAATGACTTTGGCAATCATAGGGTCAAACTTTCCTGAGACCTCATCGATGGTATCAAGACCGATTTCCCAGCGGATTCCCTCACCAACATAAGGAACAAAGCAATGGATCTTTCCAGGCGAGGGCATAAAATCTTTGGCTGGATCTTCAGCATATATACGTGCTTCGACACTGTGTCCCATGGGCTCTGTTCTAATATGCTCGATGTTTTCTCCCTCAGCAACTCGAAGCTGCCAACGGACCAAATCACAACCGTGGACCTCTTCAGTAACAGGATGCTCTACTTGTAGTCGGGTATTCATTTCGAGAAAATAGAAGTTCTGCTCCTCAGAGTCATCGGCACCTTCCAGCAAATATTCAACTGTACCAGCCGAATAGTAGCCAACTTGCTTAGCTAAGTTCACAGCAGCTTCGTGCATTTTCTTTCGTGTGATCTCATGAATAAAAGGCGCTGGCGACTCCTCAATAATTTTTTGGTGCCGTCTTTGTACCGAACAGTCCCTATCTCCCACGGCTAGGACGTTGCCTTGTTGATCACCAAGAATTTGAACCTCAACATGCCGTGGGTTTTCGAGAAATCGTTCGACGATTAGATTGCTGTCACCGAATGAGTTGAGTGCTTCTGAGCCAGCTCTTGCCATGTTTTCTTCGATCTCAGTCATCTCTCGGACGACTCTCATACCTTTTCCACCGCCACCTAAAGCCGCTTTAATCAGTATAGGAAACCCATAGGTTTCGGCAAAATTGCGTACCTGATCGATGTTGGATTCAGCTGTTAGATTTTGAATCCCAGGCACACAGGGGACAGAAGCTGATGTGGCCAAGTCACGGGCAGCTGCCTTCGAAGCCATGGCTGAGATTGCCTTCGCATTAGGTCCCACCCAAATCAGGCCGGCTTCGGTTACTTTTTGCGCGAAGTCAGCATTTTCTGATAGGAACCCGAAACCCGGATGGATAGCGTCTGCGTCAACCTGCTTAGCAAAGGATATCATGAGGTCCTGATCGAGGTATACAGCGGGTGATTCTTCATCCACTTTAATCGTGTCAGTAATCAGTCCTTGAAGATAGTCTGGTATGGTGTCGACTTCCGAGATACAGAAAGAATCACATCCATGAGCTTTTGCCGCCAAGGCAATGCGGCGAGCAATTTCGCCTCTGTTTGCAATGAATAGGCGCTTAATTTTTTTCATCGGTCATCCTATGAGGTAGGGGCTTTTACCCCCAGAATTATTGGGGGATCTTTGTCCCCGGACTATCTACTAAGGTTTAGGAACTCTTTGCGCTAGTAGGGCTTGTGCAAAGGTTTTGCCCTGAGCATCAAGCCTGAGGGTTTTTGTTCCCCCGCCCCCTAAGGCGCTATCAAGCAGGAAGTTGAAACCAAGCATGTTAGGTAATTCATACCGCGTTACCGTACCCTGACAGAGCTCTTGGAAAAAGTTTTTCACTCTTTGTGCTGTCAAGTAAGTCTTTAGGTAATCGTAGGACGCTTGGTCTCGGGCCATGACCCCGATGTTACACATATCTCCCTTATCACCACTGCGACCTAGGCAAAGCTCACTTAGGAGAACCCAATTGGGCTTTTGCTCAGCTATCACATCTTCGATGCTAGCGTTGGCTTTGACGGCTACGGTGGTGGCTTGGTCATCTGGGACAAAGTTTCCCGTGGCTGTGTTTGTGACCATCTTCTCATCAACAAGCTGGCCGTTCTCAAACTTGGCAATATAAGGATGACAGATATCTTTGCTTAGTAGTGCTGGCCAATAGCTCACAACCTTTTGCGGGCGCGGAACGCCGCCGAGCACAGCCACTCCTGGAGGTCCACTGAGGATAAGCGAAGGGATCAGCTTTGCGAATTTTCGAATGGTTTTTTCATCCTCAGCCCTTACGCCAAGGCGAAGCAAGATCTCGTTACCGTCATCGCGTTTGACAAGAGATCTTTGGCATGCATTCCAACCCACATATTCTGTGCTGGTTTCCAAGTAATCAGTTCCACAGCGATTCCAAAAGATTTTAGCAAATGTCTCTGCTTTGGCTCTGGCATTGGGACCAGAGATAATAATAGAACCCTGTGCCTTAAATCCATCCTCGTAAGCCATGGAAACTTTGTAAAGTGGAGTCGGTGCGTATCCCTTAACTCCAGAAACCCTTACGCGCCCTGGAGATTGCTGCTCAAGATGAATCGTTGTGAAATCGGCAATCACATCAGGAGTAATGTAAGCACCTGGATGACCCATTTCATAAAACAACTGCTCGCGGACAGTGTCGACGCTCACCAATCCACCAGTACCTTCATGCTTAGTGACGGTGAACTCACCAGTTTCCGATACCTCAACAATCGGAAATCCAACGTTGTCGAATGATTCGACTTTTTCCCAGTCAGTAAAGTTACCGCCAGTTGCCTGAGTGCCACATTCCATAATGTGACCTGCTACGATACCATGAGCAAGCTTATCCCAGTCATCAAGGGACCAACCAAACTCATGAACCATCGCTGCCATGGTGATACCAGTATCCGTCACACGGCCAGTGATAATAATATCTGGATTATCTTTTAAGGCTTCTACCACAGGAGCAGCACCAAAATAAATATTCGCAGCTTCGATTTTGTCTTTGACGCTGTTGAATTCTTCACCAGTTTCCATGTTTTGGAAGCTAGCGCCTTTTTTCATAACCTCGTCGATATCGCCGATGATGTCGTCACCGTATACGATAGAGATCTTGGGTTCGACACCGAGCTCTTTGCCAAGATTCATGATGGCGTTGGCGCAGCTTTTCGGGTTGATGCCTCCCGCGTTGGTGATGATGGTTGTCTTGTCAGCAACGATCTTTTTCAGTATTGGTTTTAGCATACCGATAAAATCTTTAGCATAACCAGCTTCCGGATCACGTGACTGCTGTTTCTGCATGATGGACATGGTTATTTCAGCGAGAAAATCCATAGTGATATAGTCTAGTCGTCCACCATTGACCTGACGCTCCAAAGCCGAAGGATCGTCGCCCCAATAGCCACCAGCGTTACCTATTTTAATTGTTTTCACAGACATGTTGCCCCCAAATTAATCCTATTGATATCAAATGTTTTCTTCGATTTTGTGTTACATGCGGAAAATTCCGTTTTTTGTCGGCTCCCAGTCCTGATGTAATGTCGCGGCCAGTGCCATCGCTAAAGTCTTACGGGTATCCCTAGGGTCGATCACCCCATCGTCCCAAATTCTTGCCGAGGAGTAGTAAGCAGAGCTTTCTGTTTCATACTTTGCCAGGATGGGATTTTTTATGTCTGCGAGTTCCTCAGGAGATAATGAAACCCCCTTTTTAGCCAACTGTTGCTCTTTTACCGTAGCAAGGACATTGGCAGCTTGCTCGCCTCCCATGACCGATATTTTCGCATTGGGCCACATAAACAGAAATTTCGGATTATAGGCCCGTCCGCACATACCATAGTTACCGGCACCATAACTTCCTCCAACGATGAGGGTTAGCTTAGGGACATTGGCATTGGCAACGGCGTGGACCAATTTTGCACCATCTTTGGCTATACCGCCGTGTTCATATTTTTTACCTACGATAAAGCCGGTGACATTTTGTAAAAATAGGATCGGAATATTTTCTTGTGTGCAAAGTTCAATAAAGTGACAGCCTTTTAAGGCGCTTTCTGAGAACAGGACTCCATTATTTGCGATAATACCGACCGGTATCCCTTCTATATGAGCAAAGCCTGTGACTAAGGTGGTTCCGTAGTTGGGTTTAAATTCGAATAATTCTGATCCATCAACGATGCGGGCAATGACCTCTCTGATGTCAAAAGCCTTTTTTGGATCCTTGGGAAGTAGGCCCATAATACTCTCCCGGGAGTAAAATGGTTCCTGTGGATCGATCAATTGGGTCGCCGCTCGTTTACTAGGTCCCAAGTAGCGCACAATCTGTCTAAGTATCTCTAGTGCATGAGCGTCAGACTCGGCCATATGATCGGCAACTCCGCTGATACTGGTATGGACCTTGGCTCCTCCCAGATCTTCCGCGGTAACATCTTCTCCTGTAGCTGCCTTAACAAGAGGAGGGCCTGCGAGGAAAATGGTTCCCGTACCTTTTACAATCACACTTTGATCTGACATGGCAGGAATGTATGCCCCACCAGCTGTGCAGAACCCATGAACGGCAGAGATTTGAGGGATCCCAGCTGCACTCATCCGCGCCTGGTTATAAAATATGCGACCAAAATCGTCTTTATCCGGAAACACCTCGTCTTGCATCGGCAGGAACGCTCCACCTGAATCCACAAGATAAATACAGGGCAAGTGATTCTCCGCAGCTATCTCTTGAGCGCGAAGGTGCTTTTTAACAGTTACGGGAAAGTATGTGCCGCCTTTGACGGAAGGATCATTCGCCACGATCATGCAAGGCCTACCGTGGATGGTCCCCACACCTGTGACAATACCCGCCGACGGAACATCAGTATCATAAAGATCTTTTCCGGCTAGAGTAGAAAGCTCAAGAAAGCTTGTACCCGGATCAATCAGACCTTCGATCCTTTCCCTAACAGGCATCTTTCCTTGTGCGGCAAGTTTTTCTTTAGTGCGTGCTCCACCACCTTCTAAGGCAGCCTGTTTTTTTGCGTCAAGATCTTCGGCGAGTGCGCTATGAAACTCATAATTTGCCTTAAAGTCGCCGTCTTCTGGGTCGACTTTTGTTTGGATGAACATGTGTTTTCCTTCTGCCCTTTAAAGAATATTACTGATCGTTAACTGCATAGGGAGAAAAATCTTCCCAAGATTTAAGCGATTTTCCTTCGTTGGTTAAAAACGATTGCAACACTGCACTGGTCACCTTACAGTCACCAATAGATCTGTGCCTAGCCTCAAACGTCAGCCCGTAATGTTGAGCCAATGAGTCGAGGTTTTTGCTCTCTAGATCAGGAAGTAGTTGTCTTGCTAGCTTAAGAGTACAAAAACATGGCCAGTGCACTTGGTACCCGAGTCGAGCACTCGCTCGTCTAAGAAAAGCCATATCGAATTCTGCATTGTGGGCCACTAGTATGGAGCCTTCGATAAATGCTAGAAACTCGCCCCACTTATCTTCAATGGATGGTTTGTCAGCCAACATTGCTTCGGTGATTCCTGTAATTTTAGCTGCCGTCTCTGGTAGCAGAATATCAGGTTTGATGAGAGTCGAAAACTCACCAACGGCCTTACCGTCTTCCACAGCCAAGGCACCGATCTCAATAATACGATCTTTGGTTGAATCGAGACCGGTGGTCTCAAAGTCAAACACAACAAGTTTTGCTTTGGCTACCGTAATATCGGAGGGTACTTGGAACCTTAGTACTTTTTGTAGCATTAAACTCTGCTGACTCCGATTTTCATCTTCAGCAGGAAAAAAAACTCTTTGAAACATAGAGTGTTCTAGCTGAGTCATTGGACCTCCCATTCCGTTGGTAGAGACCCATTTTTTATCTTATTCCTACCATCCGGGCAACTGGCGTCATGACGTAGTCTTTTACTCAGGATTTTTGTGGGGGAAAAATCGAAAATACTATATCTTTTTATGAGCTTACCAAACCTATATGTCTCTTTGAGGTTGTCATGCAAATCCTAGTTTTTTTCATGTTCGCCATTTGGATAGCCAATATGTCGCTTTTTGCAAAGACCTATCATCGGTCCGACTTTGGTCATGGTTGGGATGATCAGGATCGCGATTGCCAAGACACAAGGGCGGAGTTACTCATAAAGCGGAGTTTAGCAGAGGTCAGTTTTAAGCGAAGCAAACAAAAAGGTAAATCCTCATGTGTGGTAGCGAAAGGAGAATGGTACGATGAATACAGTGGTAAAACCTTCAATCGCGCTAGTAAGGTTGATGTTGATCATGTGGTCCCCTTAAAGTTTGCCTTCGAGCATGGCGCTAAGTCGTGGTCGAAGGAAAGGCGCATTACCTTCAGTAACGACACGGATAATTTGGTGATTACCGACAAAAGGCTGAATCGTCAAAAAGGTGCGAAAGGACCACATCAATGGCTACCGGCCCGCGATAAATGTGGTTATTTAAAACGTTGGCAGGCGATCCTCGATAAATATCAACTAGAAGGTACGGTAGTCTTGAAGGCATTGTTTCCCAAACATTGTAAGACGGAAGAATCCCTCACCTTAGTTATGGCCTTTCGCGCATTTTGCAAAGACAAAGATCGTCTGCCTTTTCACGAGGCTGTGGGTTGTCAGATTGGGGAAGCTATCCTAAGATTTTAGCTGGACTAAGGCTTACAACACTAATACAGTCTGCCCCTAAAGTACCATCTGCCAGGTAGCTATGAGCTTGGTCACCGGGAAAAGCAAGAACATCACCCTCTTCGACTAAATACCTTTCGCCGGCGATATAAACTTCCACAGACCCTCGCAAACATATCATAAATTCTCGGGTTCCTAACAAATGAGGGCTACCTTGAAACCTGGCTCCTGGTTTGAATGTCATCCGATCGAACTCAAGCCCTAAGATAGACTCTGGTAGAAGATCGAGAAGCTGGACCACTCGGGAGCTTTTCGACTTTGGCTTGAGCGACGCAGCCTTGGTTAGCATGCAATCATTCTTCGGAGCGCTAGTTAACTCTTCCAAGGAGATGTCGAGAGCTTGACATAAACCGGCCAACACTTGAATCGATGGGTTGCTGGTTCCACTTTCGATATTTGAGATCGTCGAGCGCGGAATACTGGAACTCTTGGCTAGTTGAGACTGGCTCCATTGCCGCGCAAGCCGCAGTGTCAGTACATTCTTAGCAATGTGCTTTGACCAAATATCTGCTTGAGCCTCTGTCATGAAAACTCCTGTCCTAAAATTAGCATTCTGCCAATATATTGGCGAAAACCTGACTCTCTACTCCAGCCTACCGTAAAGTCTTGGAGAAGCCAAGAAGGCTTCGAAAGTAGAAAAATGATTCAAAAATGGAGATAACCTAATGAAACATAAAAAGAAAATCTTGATAACTGGTGGGAGCCGTGGTCTCGGATTGGCCCTTGCCAAACGGTACGACGAGCTGGGTGCCGATGTTAGCGTTACCGCGCGAGATGCCAGCCAATTAGCATCAGCTCTGGAAGGTACTAACATTCGGGGGATCGTATCTGATATCTCTGAAAAGCGCAGTATCTACCCCTTAGCCGCAAGGGTGGTTGATGATATGGGTGGGCTCGATATTCTCATTAACAATGCGGGCTATTTGGGAGTCACCCCATTACGCTTACTTGCAGATACGGACTGCGAAGATCTTAATGCGCTATGGACTACGAATGTACTGGGACCATTTCGATTGATTAAAGCGCTGTTGCCGACTTTAGAAAAGTCTCCTGAAGGTTTGGTGGTAAATATTTCAAGCGATGCTGCGGTCTCTGCTTATGAAACCTGGGGAGGATACAGTATCTCGAAAGCCGCTTTAGATCATATGACCCGCTTATTCCAGCAGGAGCATAAGAGGACGTCTTTGAAGTTTATAGCGGTTGATCCAGGAGATATGCTGACAGATATGTATCGCGCTGCCATCCCCGATGCTGATACCTCCCAGCTGAGGCGTCCGGAACAGGTCGCAGATGAATTAGAGCGATTTCTGAGCCAACAAGCCTTCCCAGAGATACGATGCGGATCTCAGCAATGGAGGGAGCTGCTATGAACACTCGGTCGGACCTTGCTACAAAAACTAAGATAGAGCATCACTTGCCGCCCGCGACAAATTCCAGGCGCAGACCAGATGCGAGACTTATGGTTCTTAAAAAGGAACAAAATACGATTGAGCTTAGTCGCCTTGATCGTCTACCGCTCTATCTAGGCAAAGATGATGTGATTATCGCTAACGATGCAGCCACTATTCCAGCCTCCTTTGTCGGAATGACTTGCGATCATACCAAAGTGGAGATTAGATTGCTGGCCCCCATGCTATCCGAAAACCCTACCTTGCAGTCGCAAAGTTTTTTTTCTGAACTATGGGAGGCATTCGCACTGAATCATTTGGATTGGCAAACACCAACCGAGGAGAGGCAGTTGCCGTCACCTCTACAGGCTGGCTCGCTTATCCGTATCGGACGTGATCTAATGATTCGTATTGTGGCTGTGGACTTAGTCCACTCTGCAAGATTCGTTTGCCAGTTGATACCAGCTGGCGGTCAGTCTTTGAGCACTGTCATATATCGTTATGGAAAGCCCATTCAGTATTCCTACCATGAAACGGAATTGGATCTTTGGGATGTCCAAACACCGTTTGCCAGTATGCCTGTTTCCCTCGAGGCCCCATCTAGCGGGTTTCATTTTACAGCTGATTTGAAGAGACGGATTCAGGAAACCGCAAAGCTGTCCTTTATCACTCACAGTACTGGCGTCTCGGATACCGGCTCAGAAGCTTTGAATCAATTGCTGCCTCGTCCGGAGTTTTATCACATTCCATCTGAAGTTTACGACAAAATGGCAAACGCTAGTCGGTCAGGAGGAAACGTCATTGCCATAGGGACTGGTGTGACCCGCGCTATTGAATCAGCAAAAAGCGAACAACAACGAGAGGGTCGTACCGACCTTATCATTGATCCTAATCATAAACTGCGAACCGTTGGAGGAATCCTGACAGGTATGCACGAGCCAGGATCAAGTCATTGGAAACTCTTGCAGGCATTTGTGACTGATGAGCTGCTTTATCAAGCTTTCGATTTGGCTAGAAAAGAGGGGTTTCTATGGCACGAGTATGGCGATGCGATGCTGATTATTTGAGGCAACTAGACAAAAAAATACCGTCAGCAAGTTTTGCTGACGGCCTCGATAAAAACACTATCACGGATAGGGCCTAGTCTCTCGAATTCAAAAAACTAAGTACATACCAGAACAGCATTGCCACCGATGCAAAGAGCTGCAAAGCAGCTGCAACATACTGGTCTTCACTGTAGTGGTGAAGGATGTTGCTTGTATCGTACAATATCGCTGCGCATGTAAATACAATCATACCTACAGAAAACAAAACACCCAAGGAAAATCCGAAAAGAACACTACAAACTATGAGGGCAAGGATACCAATAGCGCCTATAGCAAGGAATTTTCCCAACCAAGAAAAATCTGCCCCTGTCGCAAAGACAATGGCTGTCAGGCCAGCAGTACCAGCGAGTGTCGCAATGGCTGCGCTCTCAATGGTTCCTCCGCCACTCGTCTGCTCTACGATATAAAGCAAGGGCACAAACATGATGGCATAAGCAAATACCAATAGTCCAAGTCCAGCGTATTGGACGGCTGCAGACTTTGCCGATGATGCCAATCGCGTGGCGATCCAGCTGCATAGCATGATACCAACAATGACCAGCAACCAGCTAACCGACATGATCGCCGAAGCTATGACAGGTGCTAGACCAGATTGAAACAAAAACACTTCGATGCCTGTGAAGGCAAGAATCGCAAGCATAACGTGAAAGTAGGTTTTTCGGATAAAAGAAGCCCTATCCGCGGCTGATGAGTGAGCCACTGGACTCGAGTACGTGTTCATGATGACTCCTTTTTAATAATTCGTGTAGTAGTCGTTTTTTTGAGTAGAATCTGGTTTACTGTAAACTTTGATGACAGACAACCATTGTCCGTCATATTTGAAACTTTTGTTCGCTCCCATATGGATAACTATGAACATCCCTGATATTCTTAGCAAACTTAAAGAGCCAGCCCAAAAAATCTTAAACAATAAAGACAGTACGCTCAGCTTTCTGCAGAAAATCCAGCAAAAAATGAGCCAAACTGAGTCTCCAAAAATCGACGAAATCAAAAAAGACACCAAAAATGGGATCTCAATGATCCGGGCTTACGTCAAAGGAGACTACAGAAATGTGCCTTGGCAGTCGATCCTGTTTGTTACGATGGCCTTAGTCTACTTTCTAAACCCCTTGGATGTCATCCCAGATTTTATTCCCTTAAAAGGGTTTATTGACGATGCCACTGTCCTCGTATTCGTCCTCAATGCCGTTAAAGGGGATCTGGATGCCTTTATGTCCTGGAAGCAGAGTCAACCTGATACCGACGAAGCGGAATAGTCCTTTCTAAAAGGTCCAACTCAACCCCCAATAGTAGCTCGGTAGAATTTGCTATGGGATACGTTGACGATCAATCAAACCGAAATGTATGGATGATCACATATAAGCCTGTTGCCATTCGGAAAACTTAATACTTAAACCAGAAGGAATAACTTTACTGGCACTAGTCAGCGTTATTCAAGTTGATCCTAAAATCAACGATGCTCGAAAATCAACGTCACTACCGATCAAAATTCAAAAAAACAAAAACATCTTCGGCCCATTGACGCCTTCTTCTCTTCCCTGAAATACGGACTAGATGCTTGATATGATCCGTTTCTATTGTCCGTATGATATCAATTAGTCTAGAAACATCCTGCTTTGACAGTTTAATTTTTCTCATCTCGAAAACTCCTTCAACTATGAGACGCGTCTCAGCAAAATATATTGCACATATATTACGTCATTAAAGATAAGTCCCGCAATACCAGTCGATAGATGGTATGGTAGTGGTTTGAAGGCTGATCTCTATGAGGCAGATTGCGATAATGTTGAGATCCTTTTATCTTCAAACCTAGTCTTAAGGTTGTGAAATTAGATAGTTTTTTGAACATGATTCTATTTTTTTTGACTAGTTAGTTAATGAAGGATGATGAATCATTTACCGAGGAATAGACATGACTGAAGGGAATTTATCCGATATAGATGAGGAAGATCTTTATGATAGGGAATATGATGGTGAATATGATCCAGAAAGAAGGTTCTTGCTAGAGAAGGCCTCGCTAGTCGGAAATAAAGCACTCGATATTGCCTGTGGTACTGGAATTGTTTCCGATTGGCTAGCCGAGAATGCCGTAACGATAACAGGTATCGATCTTGATGAAGAATCATTGGCAGTAGCAAAGAAAAAGAAATTTGCTAGTGCGTGCAAATACCATTTAATGGATATGAGAGACTTTAAAATTAATGATTCCTTTCCATTGGCTTACCTAACAGGCAATGCCTTTATGTTCCTCTTAAATACAATGGATCAAAAGCGCTTTTTTAGCTGTGTATATAATCATCTTGAAAAAGATGGACTGTTGATATTCGATACACGACCTCCAAAGCAATCCCTGCAAGAAAGAGAGGAATCAGATTTTTCCTTAGTTAAACAAGCACAGATCACTAACAGTCTAAGGACGAAAGTCTATTACAAAACAAAATATGACGCCATGAACCAGCTTGTAAAGTATGACGTTAAAAGAGATTATTACGTCGATGGCAAATATGAGAAAACGGAAACTGGTGACGTCACTCTTAAACTTACATTCCCTGTTGAGATGGAGCTCTTATTGTCATCGTGTGGATTTGCTATCGAAGATATCTATGGAACCTTTGACAAGGACCCTATTGATGCTGAAGGGGATAAAATGGTTTATGTCTGTAAAAAGATTACTAACAGTAGCTAGATTGAATCTGAGTATTTATAGGTTCTTTGGTTTAGGGAGGAAGCGAGATACTGTTTTACAACTTCAGAACTATGGCTCAAGGGTTTAATGTCTCTATTTCCTCAATCGCAAACTCTATCATTTTCTGGACATACTCAACTCGGGTAAAGTACTCGTCGTAAAAATCCTTGAGCTGCAATAGCTCAATATCAAATCTCTCTGAATTGTAAAAGCTTTTACTAATATGCTCTAGAATTTCTTGATTTGAGTCGTGGTCGATGAAATTTTGAACCTTATATGCTCGCTTAATCGGCCGTAGGTTTTCAAAAGAGAGGTTAGTCAGGATCTGCCTGTCTTTGGCAATCTCCCATGCAGTCGTTTCTACAGTAGTAAGACCTAGGGTCGGCGAAGTCATCTTCAATAGTATTTCTCTACCCCGTAGCCCTTCTATCTCCTCAGGTTGTGATATCAAACTTTCTATATTCGTGTAGACTCGACGCCGAATGACTTCATCACTTTTTAGCTGGGCTAAGTTGGTTTCAAGTTCGTTCTGCAGGACAACTAGAAGGTTTTTAAGCTCCTGTTTTTTTTGTAAATCCTGATTCCAATTTTGCAAACTGAAGGCAATAAGAATCGAGACTACGATTAGGCAAAACTCCATAAGGAAAACCTGCCATATCGGTAGACTTGTTTGTCCAAGAAACCTTTTAGCAATCTGGAACATGATTAGGATATCCCTTCTTATTCGGTCACCGCAGTTAAAACCTCCAACTCAACCCCAAATTAACCGCCCCCTCGCCATCAGGACTAATCGTGGGGCTTAGAGCAAAATTGATAGAGCTTTTGGGTTTGATGCGAACGTTGCGATAGCCTACTTTGGCATCTTCGATAAGAGCATTAATGTCTGTTTTCTTTGGCGACAAAGACGAGTCTATAATAAAACCTGTCAGCAGTGAACCAAGCGACCAACCGAGCAATTGAGTGACATGACGTTTCTGAGTCTTGGTGAGAGGATCGCGATCCTCGTCATCATCTTCTGGGATAGCGAGAAGAACAATAGCACCTCCTAAAATACCAAGGCCATAAAACGGCGTGGATAAGGTGCTAGCCAGTTTTTCTCTGCTTTTGATGGAATCATAACGCTTTATAAAGGCTGACCCCTTGGGTGACTGCTGGTCGACTTCTTGGTCAATATAGTCTTTCACTCCCGCCAGAGAATGAGAGTATTCCGTCCCTGATATATGTGACGTGAAAACAGGCTTGTCAGACGTCTTAATCTCCGCAAAGGTGGCTTCAGTTTCCGGAGTCTCGAGACTCCTTAGATTGATCGTCTCTAAGGAAAAGCTCTGACATTGTTCTGGAGACGTGCACTCGGCTAGAAATCGATTTTTGTCCAATACACGAAGAACCTTGATGAGCGTTTCTCTTTGATCGCTATCCATGGCCCAATACTCATCGTCCGCGGCAACAGTTTCCAAGTATTGCGACTCTGCGGAAAGTAAAATACGATTTTTTGCTCTATCAACTTTTTGTATTTTGGCATCAAACGCAACGGCCTTGATTGTTGAAAGTCCGAGTAGAATAACAGCTAAGTAGGATAGAATTTTCATATATGTTTAAAAACCTTATTTCAAAGTGAGAGAGTCAAAATCGTAACCTGCTCTCAGATAAGCAGATTGTGTGCCACTTAATGTCATCTAGTTCATCCCTGTATATCCCTGAAATCACGCCGGTAAGTAGCTTTTTTGTTGAGCTACAGTGATGATAAAAGGGAGCCATCTATCAAATTGATGTGCAGGAGTGCACCAAAACCCTGCACTTGAGTTTAAAAGGTTATAAGCGATTTTAACGGGGGTAATGCGAAGACATCCCCATGCTATTAAGATGAAGGAAAAGATATTTTATTGCAGAAAAAAATGGACCCATTGAAGGGCCTTTTAGGTCCCTGTTTTCCACGACTTATCTTCCATCATAATCCGAGCTGCGATCCGCCTTTGCTCTTCCATGATCTCGATGAGATGCTTTTCCTGGGTGAGAGGGTTAGCCAAGACCACGCGAAAGACGTTGATGGTCTGTCCATGATATTTATCCATCTGCAATGCTGTTCTTGAGACGAATGTTTTCCCTTTATCGCGCTGCTCTTTCTGAATGGCAACCGTGAGACTATTCAGCCTTTCGTTGGCTTCAGTCACGTTCCTTTTATCGCCATTTCGTAGGTAAGGCGCCGCATCTGCCGGTAGGAAGCGATAGGTGAGTATGTTTAACTCGGGCTCAGATACTAACTCAAAATCAGGCGATTCAAGAATCATGCGAGCAAAAAGCTTGGCCTTTTCGATTCCCATATCAATCAGCATTTCATAACCACGACGACCTATGATGCGAAAGCCCGAATGGACTAACATGGCCATACCTGGTCTCGAGCCTTCTAAACTTCTACGTCCTAAATCTCTCGACCCTTTGCGAATAATATATTCTGCAGTATGCTCAATAGTGCTTAAAGCATGTTGGTCTTTGAAAAGGGCAAAACCAGCGCCCATGGGGACATATAATTGCTTATGAGCATCGAAAGTGACAGAATCAGCCTCCTCGATGCCTGCTAACATCTTTCTATACTTGTTGGAAAAAAGGGTTGGTCCTCCCCACGCGGCATCCACATGAAAATGAATCCCATACTCTTTTGCTACCTCTGCCATATCCTTTAAGGGATCAACGTTGCCAGTTTCGGTAGTGCCAGCAATACCAACCATAGCGACGATTCCGACTTTTTTCTGCCTTAGTTCGATAATCTTCTGCTTGAGCTTATCCATTTTGATTTTGTTATTTTGGTCTGTAGGTATAGCGATCAAGTTGCGTTTGCCGATACCTAGTAGGTTGGCGGCTTTTTGCAAGGAGTAATGGCCGCGTTTTGAGACCAGTATAGCTAAACTTTTGTAGCCCCAATAATCTACGGCGGCGAACAGCCCTTCTTCACCAACACCAGCAAAACCTTTAGATTTGGGCAGCAGTCGGTTAAGGGCGACCCAGAGAGATGTTATATTAGCGATGGTTCCATTGGAGCAAAACGACCCAAGACTCACTTCCTGATTCTGAAGGTTGCGTTGGTAAAAACTAGCGCTCTTTCGATAGACAAGCTCATGAAGCATGCCTAGTACTTGGCGCTCTAGCGGTGTGAACGCTTTTGATGTTTCGATTTTGACCAAATTCTGATTTAAAGCGATCATCATTTTGGCTAGGGGCAACATAAAATAAGGTAGAGCCGAAGTCATATGACCAACAAATCGAGGGGACGCTGTATGCACGCTTTGAGAAACGACTTTCGATAGTAAAAAGTCAGCCTGCTGAGAGACATATACGGGATCATCCGGGATTTTAAAGTCGGCAAATTCCTTTTCTAAGTTTACCGGAAGAGTATCCGACGAAACGATGTGAGCCTTAAGAAAGCCGCGCACGTTTTGCGAAATTTCTTTTTCAATCTTGGCAAGCGTGCTGTCTTCAGACTCAGGAATCGTAAAAATTTTGTATAGTGTCTCGAGTGTGACAGCGGCGTTTTTTCTCTGCACGGTACTTCCACCCCTAAACTTGGTAAATCTGGCATAAACCTGCACTATGAGATAGCAGTATACCCTAACGAAAGCAACGAAAATGAAGCCTCGACAATCCGGTGCAAGCAATAACTGTATTCGGCTGAAATGGATGGAGAATTAAATAATCTTCAACTCTTGAAAAAGCTCGTTGAGCTCCCCATTTGTATTAATGATTTCTAGTAGGGCGTGAGCTCTGCCATCACTAAACGTTAAGTCGCTAAGTCTGGCCCGGAAAACCTCTGTCATTGTGGTTTCGCCAAAGACTTCGAGTTGAATACGAAAGGTCTGTTGCCTAAGTAATATTCCCTCTAACTCATCTGGAGCCAGACCGCCACGTTCTTTGTCTATGTCAAGGAGGGCTAGTATGTGGGTGCGATTGATGTACTGACCACTCATGGTTACAACCAGTTGCCAAGGATCATCTTCAATGAAAACTTGGACATAGCCGGCAAAGGCCTTGCTACCCACGAGTATGCTGGCGTCTAGCTCACTATATGAAGAAAGTTGGTCTTGCATCAGGATCCACTAGGTACTTTTTTGAGGATCACTTCGATCTGAGCCAGTGCTTTTTCTCGGGTTTGGTCCACAAGACAGCGCTGATAGACCCAGTTTTTCAAGCCTCGGGGAAATAAGTCTATATTCCTTTTTGCCAGACTATGAATCTGTCTCTGGAGGAATCTTGCAAACCATCCGGTCTTATAATTTCCGTGTTTTATGTAACGCCGATCGCATCCAATATCATTGAGCTTCACGCTAACGACCTCAGCATCATTAAGAGTTTTTACTAGGTCAAGGACGTTTACAGATACCTCCGACCAACTCTTCTTTTTGGCGATGGTGAAGGTGTGCTTATGATCTCCATTGAATCTGCTCGGGAATAAGCCCTGCTCGTATAAGTCTTCGTCGGGAACGATGAAGAACAAATGGCCATTTGGTTTTACGAGCTGCCACCATTCTTTTAAAGCGCTCTCTGGTGATATCATATGCTCAAGGCAGTGAGATGAGTACACGCAGTCAAAGTTTGTCTCAAAATATCGACTGATGTAATTGGCATCACCCTGAGCCTGATCAAAAATGACGGCATGTGGAACGACCGGATCCGTGCCAGCTCCAATATCCAGGACGCTTTTTTCTAATAGTTGGCGTTCCGATATATCAAGCGTTCGATAGGTTTTTTTGCTTTCATCCATTACTTATGATTCCCATTTTATCGTCCGGTTTAGGGAATTTAGTTGAAAAGGTCTGAGGAGGCTAGGTAAAAATTGTCATATTCAGCATTTCCCAGCAAAAGCTGTCTATTTTTCTTAGGATTAATGGCTATGTGCCTCAGTGATTGGGCTCATGCTTCCGTGCGGCAAAGACTTCTTCATGAAGCTGATCGCCTTCTTGACACGGCAAATGTGTCTTATGCCTGGGGAGGAGGGGCCGTAGGTGATCAGAAGGCGTGTACCTCCTGCAGCCAATGTCTCGCAGCGGCGGGGCCGGCTCCGAAGCGTCAGCTTCAGGTGTGTCCCGTTTGTCGATCCTGTAGCTTGGATTGCTCACACTTTATCTTCGAAGTGTTCCGGCGCAGCAAGCTTCCCGTAAAGTATTTGACAACGACGCAAATGAGACAGCTTAGCCCCAGAGTCCTCAAAGATCGTTACAACTGGATCGACATTGGGGCACGCCCCAGCCATGTCCTTGCTGGCGATATCGTGGTCTATCCAGGGCACGTCGTTCTTGTTGAACGTCTAACCAGACCAGGGGTAGCGACTGTTATCCATTCCACAGCAGGTCGGGTGATATCGGGGGTAGGCCAAGGCATTCAACGGCAAACTATGGTCAAACTGAGCCACTTCAATGGCCCGATTCAGAGAATTCTGAGGCATTCTAAGATAAAAGATGAGCTAAAACAGAAAATTAGAGCAAAGAAGCTGATCCGCCCTTCCCTCTGAAACTATGGGGAGTTGAAATCCTTGCTGCAAAAATCAAGAAGGGTTATAACCAAGGTTTATGGAAACTAAAGAAAGCTAGGGATAGTACATGTACGTAACGACAGAATTTCGCAAGGGCCTCAAAATAGAATACAATAGCAAACCGTTTGTAATTGTTGATTTTCAGCATGTGAACCCTGGAAAAGGCGCGGCCTTTGTCCGCACCAAACTTCGCAATTTGGAAACCAAGCAAGTTTTGGAAGTCACGTTTAAATCTGGTGAAAAAGTTGCTGTTCCCGATCTGGCTACTAAGGATATGCAATACCTTTACAACGATGGGTCGACCTATACGTTTATGGATATGGAAACCTACGATCAAGTCGGGCTATCCACTGACGAGATATCTACAGCAAAAGACTTTATCATCGAAAATAGTGTCGTACGCGTGACATTTTTCGAGGGTCGACCAGTGGATGTCGAAATCGATAATTTTGTGGAATTAAAGGTGACCGAGACACAGCCTAACATCAAAGGTGATACCTCTTCCGGTGGTGGTAAGCCAGCGACCTTAGAAACAGGAATTACCGTTACGGTACCGTTCCACATCAACGAAGGCGACCTATTGAAAATTGACACCAGATCGTCCGAGTATGTAGAAAAAGTCAAATAATGCCGAGTAAATAATACCTCATGGCAGTGTGATACCCTCGTTATAAGGAGGGTTCATGTCTAAAGGCCTCGAGTCGTTTCTCGGAAAGATAAAAAAGGCTCCTCAAAATAAGACCTATGTCGATCGATTTTTGGCACTACTGATTGACGAGCCGAGCCGTGTTCGACTGAAACTACTCTATAAACTCAGTGTTCTTATTCAGGATCATCAGACCCTTTCAGCCTTAAAAGTTGCCTACATGGCCTTACAGGAAGCTAGAGCGGCGAAGAAGAAAAGGCATGAGATTGAGGTCCTTCAGTTGATAGAAAATTGCTTTAGGATTTTGGGGAAAAATGACAAACTATCCATTATCCGTAAGGAAAAGAATCAACTGATTGCAGAGTTTCAAGCGGCTCAAAAAAAAGCTCAACAGCCTTCAGCCCCCATCCCCCAGACCTTCCCTGTGGAAAAACCTAAAGATACGGCAAAGATTCCGCAGGCTCCCAAGGTTCCACAACACAATCCCGGACGATTGAGAATTCACGTCCCAGACGATGGGACTGTCGGATCAGGGCAACCAAAAAATACTGACAACAATTTCGGCAAGAATGTCCTCAAGAGGCCGAGTTTTGTTGAGCCAGTAGAAGAGCCGCCAGCCGATGAAGACTTCGGCACTAAGAGAACTCAAGGCTACCAACAACCGCCTGGATCAGGCGAAAAAATGTGGAAAAATCGAGAGTTTCCGGATAATGATCCGCGTTACCCAACTCACCTGGATAAGCCTCGCGACAGCACTCGTCGCTCTCAGGCTAGGAATCCCGAGTTTAGGATGAACGATGTTACAGACAGTAAAATAGGGTTGGCGAAGCAAAACCGCAGCGCTAACTCTAACCATGAATTTGAGGCTAAAGAGCGATCCAAAGAGGACTCTAGAAAAAGCCTTTTGGCTGCAGCTTTGGGTCAAGAGCAAAAAAAGAAGCCACTGGGCTTTGATGACAAGCCATTCGTTGATGTGGAAGGGCTGTTTGATGACGAGCCTCACGACAGCAATCAACAGGAATCTCAAGAGGTGGTGGCTAGTTATGGCCTTCCTTTGGCTGAGCCTAATGAGGATCTGAGTGATTTGCCCCCCCTTCCTAACAAGTTCAGCCAAGATGAGGCCATCTCTTCGGATCAGACTCAGATCTTGGATGGTAGGGACTTAGGGTTACCCTCAGAAAGCCAGGCGGAGACCCAATATTTAGAGCCTTTACCAAGTCATTCCGAAAGTCAGAACGAAACACCTTTCGTATCCCCAATAGAAAGCGATCTTAATAAAAAGCGTGCACAGCGCATTTCAGAATACGAAGCCCTTCGTATTAAATGCTGGCTCATATTTGCCGACCGGGTGAGGAATGCGAAAGGCTCCGGTCTGGATGTTAAGCTTCAGTTTTTTTTACGCAAGAACAGAATCTTTCTGACCCCAGAATTTTTTCAAAAGTTCGTAAGCAAACTACAAATCTGGCAAGGCGATCAATCTCCTCTGACCTTGTTGGAGATGGAAGAGATATTTTTTTCCCAGCTGACGTTGGTTCAGCAGCTCGCAGTTTTTGATCAAATGCATTTGCGGTCTGAGTTTTATCAACTTTGGGAAGGTTATATTTCCGGATTAGTCGAGCGTCGCGAATCTAGAACTGCTCTAAGCTTAATCACCCGTGCGGTTTCTTCGGAAATTGATTTGAATTGGGCCGTGGCGACATATGCGAGTTTGGAGAGGATTTGGGCTGATCTAGGTCTGCAAGGGTTTTCTTGGGAGCAGGGTGACGGATGCCTCGAGTTTGCCAATCGCCTCAAACAGCGTCCCCTTCCCATTGCCTCTACCGTCCTAACAATCAGCTAAGAACCATCAGAAGTCCTAACAAGACAAAAATCGTGGTTAGGGTTCTTTTTTCACTTTTTAGCGCATGAGAGTATTCTTTGGGCCAGTCAATATTATCAAGTTTGGGTAACTTGCTGGGAACAAAAGCTGGAACTTTGCGCAGGTATCCTTGGTATTCATCGCCGAATTTTTTGCTGAGAATAGACTCTTCGTATTTAACAATAAAGTAGTATTGGACGAAGAATAAAGCAGCCGTGACAGCAACAATCCATGCAACGCCTGAAAACAATGAGAAACCCACACTAACGAAAAAATTGCCGACGTATAATGGGTTTCTTACGATAGCAAATGGTCCGCTGCTGACAAGCCTTTGGCCCGTGCTGTCGGAGCGAGTTCGTGAAACGGTCCCAATAAAGCTCACACTATAAATCCTGAACAGTTCGCCAAAGCAAATCGAAAGGACGCCAAGTGTCGCAGATACGACGGTAGCTTCACTCCATATAAGCAGCATGATAATGAGGGGAATGGGCGTATAATCGCGGTATTTAAAAAACCATTCGCCAATTGCTATCGTTTGAGATTGTTGATTTGAAGACAAAACCTTCTCCTGTGATTAATTAGGATATATTAGCACCAGCAAGTTCACTAGGCAGTGCGCTATTCATACGCTCGAATACAGGTGATGACAAGTTGATTTGCCATTCCTCACTCGATAATCCCAGCAAAGGCGGTCCGATTTTAACAATGTTTAGTTCCAAATGCTCGCCAAAAGTCTTGCGAAACAGCTCTTCAAAAATGGCTTGTAAGCCCTTACTGGTGGAAAATAAAAGAACTTCTTGGGCTTCCAGATCCCAAAACACGTCGCAATAGCCTATTTGTGGGAGTGCCTGATCCATCAGCTCGTCTCTGGTCTCATCTAATAGCTCTTTTCGTCTATTGCGCCCGAGAGGTTTGCCATCGTTTTCCGCTATATGAGCGTCCAGTTTTTCCTGGAATACAATCTGCAGTAACGACTTAGGAACCTTGCGCTTTTCCACCCTAATTCTTAGGAGATAGCCATCGTCCCACTGACAATCAGATAAGTCCCAATGACTGCCTTCAAACTCATGACCGAGGTTAGGACGCTCCCAACCAAATACCAACTCTTTGCTTCCCTTGATCTTTAAAGGTCTTGCTTGGTAGGTCTTTAGCTTTTTATTCGCCGCGGCTAGGGATATGCCCGCTTGCTTTCCTAAGACCCGATAACGACTGACAGAAAAGCTGCCATTGAATATTGTCACGAGGGGACTCCCATCTTGTTAAACGAAGTAGTTTAACCTACTGATCTGGTTTTACAATCCCTTTATCCATTTGCATATGACCTAAATTGACCGTCAAAATTTTGCTAAAGTTCGTAGCCATCAGACCGATTTTTTCGGAGTTAGGATTGGCATTAATCGCAGGATGCGAGGAGATCTCCATGGGAGATTTTGCTTCAACGGATTACGAAACTTACCGTGAAATTATGGGTGAACTTCTCAAACCCATAAATCAATCAGGTCTGGATTCAGATACCCTCAAGCGCTTATACGAAAGTAAAGCGGTGTACTTGGAAAATTTGAGAATCAAATGCTTTATGGAACTGAATAATGAAAAATCTAGCTTTTTCACTTGGCAGGACTACGACTTGATCCTTCAAGCGTTAAGTGAAAATAAAAAACATATTCGTTCTCTGATTCTCCTGCTTTTTGATGATCAGCTTTCCCATAAAAGTGTCAGTTAAGGCCTTGCTTTGGTATTTTTTGATCCCGTGTAACCTTTGCTCGCTGTATTTTGGTAAAATGTAGGCAGAGGAGGGACCATCCATTGCATAGATTTCTCGTCATCGACGATTCGTCTACGATCCAAAAAGTCGTTGATCTTGCGTTTGCACCTTATTCCATAGATATATTGACGGCCAGTAGTTATCTGGAAGCGATTAATGAAGTCGGGCACCAACCTCCTGATCTGGTGATCGCCGATGCGAGTCTGCCTGGAATCAAAGGTGCTAAAGACTACGCCAATCTCCAGAAACAACTGCACAACGTTCCCTTTATTATCCTTTTAGGGTCCTACGACGGTGTGGATCAGGCAAGTTTTCACCAGTATGGATTTCGGCTTTTCCTAGCAAAACCTTTCGAGGCTGGTGATCTCATCTCATCGGCCTGGCAGGCTATAGGGCAAGAAGTGGCTCCGCGAGTTGCAGCCAGCCCCTCTGGGCCACCTCCACCTCCCATAAATGAGGCGGTTGGCGATGTCCCTCCGCCGCCCAAAACGCATACCCTGCCTCCGACCAAACCGGCGGCTCCGCTATTCGACGGAGCTCCCGATGTAGGTAAGGCAGATCCACGATTGGCCGAGACAGTGTTATCACCGCCACGTGAAGAGCCTCCGAACTCTAACGTCAGTCGAATTGATATATCCGATGTGGATGTGGACGATGTGGGGGACGATCCATTTGGCGAGTCGTTTCCTGAAGCTGACGATCACGTCAACCAGCCGTCAATTGATCAGGAGCAGGATCAAGATGGGGAGCTCTATGAAGGTAAGGCGTTTGATTCGGAGCGGTATCGTGCGGCCGAGTTGGACAATCATCTTTACGACGATGACTCAGAAACGATTAGCACACCTCCCAAAATAGCGCGGACTGAGCAGGACACCATCGTTAGCACTAAGCCTGGCAGTATTGAGCACCAAGGGGAGTTCGCGCCTCCTCCGCCGCCGCCAAGCCTGAGCAGCCTTCCTGATAAAGCTCCGCAATCAGTGGAAAAACCTAGCGAGCCGGCACCCTTTGTCTCCGGAGAAGTTGCTGGCTTGTTGGATCCATTCCTTAAAGAGGAAATGGCAAAAATAGTGGAAAAAACCGTCACAGAGTACTGTGAGCGACACTTTGCAACTTTGGCACGGGAAGTTCTGAGGGTCGAAATTGAGGAGCTTTTAAAAGAAAAGTCGCGACTCCTCGTTGACAATTAAGTCTGATTCCCGCAAATTTCCCTTTTATGCGCCATATCGCTTTGGGGAGCCAACATGCAGGATTTACATCTGATACAAATTGAGCCAATCGTCACGAGAGCTATCGAAGAAGACTGGGGTAGTGGTGATTGGACTACGGATATATGTGTTCCCGCCGACAAAACGGTTCGGGCTAAAATCATTGCAAAAGAAGACTGTGTCGTATGCGGTATGGATGTCGCACGGGCGGTATTTCACAAAATAGATCCAACCATTCAAGTTGATATCAAGGTCAGTAACGGAGACGCAGTCAAAGATCGTAGCACTCTTTTAGAGATTTCTGGCAACGCGCGTGCGATTTTAAAAGCAGAGCGGGTGGCTTTGAATCTTATGGGACGCATGTGCGGTATTGCTACTCTGACAAGGGAATTTGCGGGAAAACTAGAAGGGACGAAAACTCAGCTGCTTGATACTCGTAAAACCACTCCTGGCCTAAGGCTCTTGGAAAAATCTGCCACCGTTGTGGGCGGAGCGCGGAATCATCGCTTTGGACTTTGTGATGGTGTCATCGTTAAGGAAAATCATATCCGCGCGGCTGGTGGAATCAGCGAGGCGGTTTCTCGCCTTTTAGAAAGTCTACCACCGACACTTAAGATTGAAGTGGAAACCACAAACCTAGAGGAAGTGGAAGAAGCGATTCAAGCTGGTGCAGACATTATCATGCTTGATAATATGTCGCCGGAATTGATGAAGGAAGCCGTAAGTCTTGTGAACGGTCGGGCCTTACTCGAAGCATCGGGGAATGTACGTCTACATAACTTAGAAGACGTCGCGCAAACGGGAGTCAACTTTGTATCGACCAGTGCTATAATTCATAGTGCTAGATGGTCCGATTTGAGCTTATTGTTTGATGTCTGATACCACCGATGACATCAAAGTCATCAAACTGAAGCAAGTTGATTCAACGTCAACCTATGCTCGCAACCAACTGTCTAAGGAAGAAAAGCCTCAGGCATTTGTTGTCATTGCTGATGAGCAATCCGAAGGGCGCGGCCGCATTGGCCGTCAATGGCTTAGTCCAAAAGGAAATATCTACTTTACCATGGCAATACCTGCAAACAAGGTCTCACCGAACTTGTTGCCCAAGGCCCCCTTATACGTTGCTCAAGCCATTGCCTATTCCTTACTAAGTGAGCTGAATCTTAGAGTTACAGTGAAATGGCCCAACGATCTTTTGTTTGGCGGCAAAAAGCTGGGAGGCATCCTGTGTGAGACCACCACTCAAGCTTCGGGGTTCGGATCGATATTGATTGGGGTTGGTATAAATCTAACCCACAATCCAGAGGTTGATGACCAGCAGACCACGTCTCTCTCTAATATCGTTGGGGAGTCTTTTTCAGAGTCGCGAAGAGAGTCCATAACTTCGAGGATATATCGAAGCGTATATGGTCAAGTCTGTGATCCAAATGCCTTCTTTGATGAGGGAGTTTTTGGCATCCTAAAGGGAGATATATGGCAATCCAAAAAGGATTTGTCTTTTGCTGAGCATTTGGCAATCACCCAAGATGGGCACTTGCAGCTTAATGATGTGGCCCGTGGTGACGTTCTCGACATATCCTCCAGTCATCACGATTATAGCTGGCGAGGATTACGCCCAGAGCTACCGGTTTTCATTGCAGACATAGGCAATACCTCAACTAAAATCATGGGCTTTCGGCATGGTGAATGCGTTTTAGCAGAAACTCTAAGTGTCGATCATGATTATTCCATTGATGATAAGCTGCGATCCCAAATTCCAACGTCAGGCTATCCAATTTTTGTCGGTAGTGTCTCCGAGTCGAGAAGCTCCCAGTTACAGTCGTTAGCCTTACGCCTTGGCTTACGTTTGGTTCCGATCCCAAAGCGCCCCCTAAGAATTGATTATTCACAGTATTCGTTTTCTAGCCTTGGGATCGATCGTCTCGCTTTGGCAGAAGCTGCTGTAAATCAATATTTGGACAATGCTTGTATTGTTGTTGGCTGTGGTACTGCTACTACTGTCGATGTGATTGGATCGGATCGGGTCTATCAAGGTGGTTGGATCCTGCCAGGATTAGCGACTGGTTTACGAGCACTACATCAATTCACCGATGGCCTTCCTGAGGTCCCTGTTCCAGAATCTGGGAATCATCAAAGTTTCTTAGGTCAAAATACCGAGGAATCCATGGGTCTAGGAACTCTCTGGGCTAACATCTTTGCTATAGAAGCGTTGAAGGGTAAATTGGCATCGAAGTACCCAGACGAAAATTGGCAGGTGATTGTCACAGGTGGCGATGGTCATATCCTTGCAAAAGGTTTGTCGCAATGTGAATTTATCCATAATCTTGTGGGTCTTGGGCTGTTGCTACTCGTTAACGGTGGTTAGGGGAAAGTCCATTTCCGTATTTTCCTTCTCAGAAGAATATTTTTGTTAAATAAATCCCGGTTCGATTCGATAATCAAAAGACAATCGAGTTTTTCGATTGTTGTTGGGGAATCGAAAATTGAGTAAATCTTCTCATAAGGCATTAACAAATCACCTTGGCGAGGATAGAAGCGCTCCTTGTGATCCATCCGTGGGTCAAAGTGTAGAAAAAGAACTCTTAGCCCGGCTAAAACTCGCTCTCACAGCATCAAAGGTGGGGGTTTGGGAATATGATTTACGCAATAGCTCGCTTATTTGGGATACTCATATGTACGAGCTTTATGGGGTTAAGGCCGAGGATTTCCCCGCGGTGTATGAGGCCTGGGAGCAGGGTTTACACCCAGACGATAAGCTAAGAGGTCAGCGGGAAATAGAAGATGCGATTTCTGGCAAGCAGAAATTTGATACTGAATTTCGGGTAGTCTGGCCAAATGGTAATGTTCGGCACATTCGTGCCCTTGCCGATGTGATCAAAGATGTTCACGATATACCCATAAAGATGATTGGCGTTAACTGGGATATTACGGAATCAAAACTGCAGCAAGCCGCATTAAACGAGGCGAAAGAAAGGGCAGAAATCTCTTCCAAGGCAAAAGAGGAGTTTCTTGCTAATATGAGTCATGAAATTCGCACTCCTCTCAACGGCTTACTTGGCTGCTTAACGCTACTTTCCGAGTCCTCACTAAGCGATGAACAAAAAGATTTGCTACATACAGCTGAGCAATCTGGTCAAATGCTTTTAAATATCATTAACGACATCTTGGATTTCAGTAAAATTGATACGGGCAATCTCGAACTCGAAATTTTACCATTTGATTGGTCCGACACTATTGGCCAATGCATTGACTTGTATCAGTCTACTGCGGAAAAGAATAATACGAGCATAGAACTATCTAACCATATTGATAGTTCGGTGCAGTACTTAGGGGACTCAACACGCATTCGGCAGGTGATTTGTAATCTCATTTCGAATGCAGTGAAGTTTACAATTGGTGGAAAGATTCGGGTAAATTGTATTGAAAGCTGTTTAGAAGACCGTTCTGCGAAAGTTTTGACGGTTTCCGTGATGGATACCGGGATCGGAATCGAAAAGGCAAAACAAGAAAAATTATTCAAAGCATTCTCCCAGGCTGATTCATCCATCACTAGACGATATGGTGGAACAGGACTTGGGTTATCGATATGTAAAAACCTGATTCACGCAATGAATGGAAACATCTGGGTAAAAAGTGAAAAGGACAAAGGCAGTGAGTTCGGTTTTAGCATCCCCATTAAAACTGTTGAGAAAAAGAAAGAATACCGGCCCAATAAAGAACAACTAGCTAACCAATCGAAAGATCAATTCCGTTTGCTTCTTGCAGAAGACAATCGAGTGAATCAAAAGATCATACAACTTATGCTGCAAAAACTTGGCTATCACTGTGATATAGCTAGTAATGGTCAAGAGGCGTTAAATATGGTTACTTCGGTTGACTATGATTTAGTATTCATGGACATGCAGATGCCTGTCATGGGAGGTATCGAAGCCACTGCAAAAATCGTGGAATTGCTGGGAGAACGGCATCCACCCATCATCGCCCTGACAGCAAACGTTCTGGTGACAGATCGTGAAAAGTGCTTGGCAGCTGGGATGAGTGATTTTATGGGAAAACCAGTAAAGAAATCAGAATTGAAGAAGAAACTCGAACTATTCCTTCATACTGCTCCGCATCATACTAAGGTTTCGGCCTAATGTTGTAGCAGTGACTACGAGAATCATGAAAGTCAGGCTGCTGACCAAAGTGATCTATTGCGAAGAATTCCGATCCTTCTTCGGTGATGATCACTGCGGAAAGACCATATTGGTAATCACGGGGATTCGCGACCTTACTTAGACTAACCTCGAGGGAAAATTGCTCCCCATCGCCGTGAGTTTGAATCACGGGATGGATGTTATCTCGATTCGTTTTCTTTTTGCGATATGAGGAAAACTCGTAGCAGGCCCAATGTCCAGAGGGGGAAAAATTCCATTCGAGGTAAGTCCCGTTTTTGTGACGAATAAAGAGCTCAAAACAAGTCTGTTTCCATAAAAAATCTGTGAACGAAGGAGTTGGTGTTTTATCAGGTATCCGAACCTTGTGCATGGGGCCTTTCAATAGAAAACTTCCGTTCAACCCATGGGCCGCATCCAAGTTAGCCTCTAAGGAAAATCGACTTTGACCACCGAATGGCTTTAGGAGCATAAAAAAACCTTTTCTGTTACAAAACGTCGTATCAAAATTCTCTTATGTATGCCATATTTCTCCGTCGACGAACAGAGGAGGTTCCCTTGCAAACACTGATTAGGCTAGGCTCAGATTTTAACCTTAAGTCAGCGAAGGTTAAAGCAAATTTCTTGAAGGTTCTGTTGCGTAATATTGGCGGAGTGTTGGATCAGGCAGGTCTTAGCTATAAGCTCGATCATTCCTGGAGTCGCGTCTACGTCCAAACAGAGATTGACGTATCTCACCTTCTTGCAAGAGTATTTGGTATCGGCTCAGTTTCTCCTGTCGATGTTTCTTGTGCCCCTAATCTTGATGACATGAAAGCCTTGGCTATCCAAACATACGGTGAACTAGTTAAAGGTAAATCGTTTTGTGTAAGGGTCAAACGTCAAGGAGTAAAGGAATTTACCTCCACTGAAGCCGAAAGAGCCGTTGGCTACGAGCTGGGAGCGTTAGCCAGGGAGGTGGATCTAACAAACCCCGAAATAAAAATAGAAATCGATGTGACAGCCGAGGAGGCTCGATTTTTTAGCCGTCGCGTGGCAGGTCCTGGTGGACTTCCTCTGGGTGTGCAGGGTCGAGCCTTGTGCCTTTTTTCAGGAGGCTTTGATTCTCCAGTAGCAGCATGGAGGCTGATGAAGCGCGGTGTCGCCTTGGACTTTGTATTTTGTAATCTTGCGGGGGATGATTATCGCCAGTCTGTTCTCGCGGTATTGAAAGTCCTGTGCGATAAGTGGTGCGTTGGAGTGAGCAGCTATGTGCATATACTGGATTTTGGGCCTGTAAAAGATGCCATCGATGCGAAGGTCAGTAAAAGCTACGCTCAAGTGGTTCTGAAAAGGATGTTTTACAAAGCCGGTGAGAAACTTAATGCCGAAAAAAACACCTTAGGTTTAGTGACTGGAGAGGCCATCGGCCAAGTCTCGTCCCAAACGCTTTCCAATCTTTATGCAATTAATGAGGCTTCCAACTGTTTGATCCTCCGGCCCTTGCAGAGTTTTGATAAGGAAGAAATCCTAGATATTGCCAGGCAAATAGGAACATTTACACTCTCAGAACATATCAAAGAGTACTGCGCCTTGAACAAGCAAAAGCCGATTACTAATGCCTGGGCATCGGATATCGACTACCAAGAATCCAAAATCCCTGTGGATCAGCTAATCGAAGATGCCATTCATAACCGTGAATCTCTAGAAATCAGAAAAATCGATCCGAATCTTGAAAGCAGCCAATCCCATTACTCAGATAAAATCGCTACAAATGCTGTAGTCATTGATTGCCGCGATCGGGCTTCATATGAGGCTTGGCATTACCCTGATGCATTACATTTACCTCTAGAAACCCTTGTTAAGGCTGCTCCTTCAATGGACAAAACTCAAGATTATCTTTTGCTGTGCGAGTTTGGTATGCAAACGGCTCTCCTGTCTCAAACTCTTCGTAAAAAGGGAATTAAGGCTTTCAGTTATCGAGGTGGTACAAGGCGGTTGTATAAGGACATGCTCGCAAACCAACGTTAACGTGTTTTCGACATCACTAGGTATGCTCCGATATCCACTGCGTAACCATTTGTGAGCGCCAGCAAAAATGGGGGTGGCTTTCAAACCCTCGGTCAGTCCTGTTGGAGGGGTTTGTAAATTTTATGGAAGCACAATCCAGCTTTTCGAAACTATTTCTATTGCTAATCGCGATGATAAAGCTAGGGATTGACTCTAAAGAAAAACCCGCACGTTTCAAAAACTGCAGTGCGATGCGATCGGCCAGGACTTCTGGACCATTAAAGCTCACATAAGCATCGCCCGACCGTATCTTAGTGTACTTTGCGATTTCCCTACTTATAGCTTGAATTTCGGATTGAATTCGTTTCTTTTCGTCAAACGATAGTTTTCTTGCCTCAAGTAATTGTCTCAGTGACTCCATGCCAGGTTGTTTTTCAATGGAAACTAATATGTCTGTTACAACATCTTCGTCTAAAAGCTTGTGGAGTGACAGCAGTGCTTGTTTTCCTTCTTGATTGATTGCTCTTTCTAGATCTTTGGCTAGTTCATGACGCTTTACCGCATTTAATGAGTTGGCTAGGGGGTGATAGTTGTCTAAAAAGATCTGAACGCTATGGTGAGGTAATAGGGAAAGGGTCAACAATTCTGCATGCAACTTCTGTTTTTTCGCCATCATGTTTTTGTAGCGAGTATCCGTTAAGATCTTAGGAGATTTATGATGTCTATCGATTACGAAGTGAGCTATTTCGTGAGCGATGACAAAAGCTATGTCGGCGGGATTTTCTGTCTCTTCCAAAATCGATCGAGATACTTGAATCGTGCCGGTTTCAAGGAAGCTCAAAGCCTGGTGTAAGCGACTATCGATTAGCTCCAAACAAAGATCTCCCTTGATGGTCTTCCGATTGATAGCGTGCCGATTACTCTTTATGATAGCGCTAGTAATTCTCATTAGAATTTTGTGGGATATATCTGACTTGTTTTCTGCAGAATCTTTAGCTTCGCATAACTCCAAAGTTATGGGCTTTATGATGGCTTTAGATCGGCCAAACACGAATTGATTGAAGAAGATCCCTTGCCATAGCAGCAACGCAATCATGTACCATTCGGTGTTGGCTTTCACAGCAATCTCTCCTTCAAACACTAGGCTCTCATGGAAAGATTGCAAGCTTAGAGCCAAGGTTAACTGCTTGTAAATAATGGATTTTTGCCTTGTTTGACGGCATGAAACCTAGACGGCAGCAGACAGCTGTCGCGATATTAGGCAACGCGTCAAAACACGAGAAGGTTGGAGGCGATGGCTATCCTTTGATCAGACCTAATAGTCTGTTATCATTTACAAAACCTTTGATCTTCACCTGGGAAAGTGTCCCAGGCTCTTGATTCATGGCTTCCGGCGTGACGATTTCCAGGTAGTTGCGGCTGCGTCCGATGCGGCGGCCGTCCCGGTCTTTATCGGCTTCCCAAAGGACGGAAACGGTCTCTCCTAGAAAGCGGGAAACATACTCGGATTTAAGTTCGCTCGAAAGCCCTCTCAACAGAGCACTTCTTTGTTTCACAGTATCATGGGGCAAATGATCAGGCATCCTAGCTGCAGCCGTATTGGGGCGTTTTGAGTAAGGGAATACGTGGAGGTAGTTCAAACCAATGGTTTTAATAAAATCCACGGTTGCCGCAAACTCCTCTTCTGTTTCACCAGGGAATCCAGGGATGACATCAGCTCCAAAGTTAGCATGGGGAAAATAACTCCGGGCCAGTTCTACCGCCTCTTGATACTGCTCGGTGGTATAGGTGCGTCTCATCATTTTTAAGACGCGGTTATGTCCGGCTTGCAAGGGTAGGTGGAAATGATCGCAAAAAAGTTCGGGTCTTTGACTCACAACCTTAAGTAGACTTTCGGGCAGTTCCCTCGGTTCTAAAGAGGAAATTCTCATCCGCACCATGTCGTCCCAGTCGAAAAGCTCTTTGATGATATCGATAAATGACTGGGATTCGTCTAAATCCTCTCCATAGTCGCCGATATGGATTCCGGTGAACACGATTTCTTTGACACCCGATTCAATCAATCGCCTGACTTCGGCTATTACGTCCCGACTGGGAACACTGCGGGAGGCCCCTCTAGCATAGGGAATCAAACAGTAGGAGCAAAATCCATTGCAGCCATCTTGAATTTTTAGGAAGGCTCGCGTTTTGGAACTATCCGTTGGGTTAAGTTTCAACGAAGATTTAAAATGGCCCTGACGATTCTCTGCCACTGGCTTGACGTCTTTCGGGATCTTGCTGACCGTCAAGGGTTCGCCTTGTTGTTTATTTATCAGTTGCTCGTGAGCGACTTCAACGACTCGATCTTTAACCTCGTTAGGGAAGACTAGGTCTACATCATTCATATCTGCCAAGCGAGCTGAATCCGTTTGAGCGTAGCATCCCGTGGCCACGACCAAGGCTTCTGGATTGTCTCTGCGAAATCTCCTCAGATAATAACGTGCTTCCTTGTCTGCATTGGCAGTGACACTGCAGGTATTCAGGACCGAGACATCAGCTTTTTTGGGGTCGGATTCGATCGTGAATCCTTTCTTAAGGAATTGCGTTTCGAGATCGTCGGAATCATAACTGTTAACCTTACAACCTAAAGTTTTTACGTGAACGCGCTTCACTGAGGTGCCCCTTTCCCTTGAGACTGTTTGGGCGGATACAATTGACATAAAGTCACAAAGTTAGTGTTTTTACGGAAAATTGACCTATTTTGCAAGATAAGTCTTTTCCAGCAGATTTCAATGGTTTAAATCATAGTGCAGCAAGGCTCATGTTGGTAAACCCTAGTGCCTCATGTACAATAGCCTTGGCTTTATGTCGTCGTTTTCGGTCCGTGGAGATCTTATGCAAGCGAATTATGGTTTCTTTATCATGTTAACCTGCTGCCTGGTCAGTATATATGGCGTACTTGCTTCGCTTATGGCTGCAAAGTGGCGTCACCGACAGCTTTATATCTCGGCTAAAATAGCCCTCACTATTTCAACTATTTTGGTATCTATCGCAGGGTTTATCCTTTTTGATGCCTTTTTAGACCGTGACTACAGCTTTGAATATGTGGCAAAAAACTCGAGTAACGATTTGCCCTTTATGTTCACCATCACCGCATTTTGGTCCTCGTTAGAAGGATCTCACATGCTTTGGACGTGGCTTCAAGCTATTGTCGCCTGTATCGCGATATGGACCTATACGCGTGAAAACGAGCACGTCATGCCCTATGTTAGCGCGACGTTGCAGGCGGTTCTTGCCTGGATGTTTTATCTTGCCCTCGATCATAGTGACCCTTTTGCCCAGCAGCTTCCAGCTCCCCCGAACGGTCGGGGAATGAACGAATTGCTACAGAACTTTTACATGGCCATCCATCCTCCCATGTTGTTTGTCGGTTATGTCGGCCTTGCTATACCCTTCGCTTATTCGTTAGCAGCCCTTGCTTACGGTGATATTACACAAGGATGGCTCAAGTCGGTGAGACGATGGACGTTATTTTCCTGGGTACTTCTGACTGCTGCCATTACCCTGGGAGGTCGCTGGGCCTATGTCGAACTTGGGTGGGCCGGTTACTGGGCATGGGATCCAGTAGAGAACTCCAGTATGCTGCCGTGGATCATGGCTACGGCTCTTCTCCACTCTCTTCTTGTCCAGGACAAGCTTGGCCAACTCAAAAGGCTTACCATAATCCTTAGTATTTTGGGTTTTTTCCTTTGTTTCTTCGGGACCTTTATCACTAGGTCAGGGATTATTTCTTCCGTTCATTCCTTCGCAGAGTCTCCCATCGGAGAAAACTATCTATTTTATCTGATAGGTGTGATGGGAATATCGATAGCCATTTATATGTGGCGAGCTCCATCGCTTCTACCTGCCGAAACAGAAAAGGTCTGGGGTATCTCAAAAGAGTCAGCTTTGGTGGTAACGCAGTTTCTACTTCTCTCTCTGGCAGCGATAGTTTTCATAGGAACTATGTTTCCAATTGTGTCGGAGTGGGTTACGGACAAAAGGATTACGGTCCAAGCACCTTATTTTAATGCCTTCGCTCCTTGGATAGGGCTGGGATTCATCGTTGTAGTGGCTATTGGCAATCTTATGAGGTATCAATCCGATAAAATTCCTCACGGAAAACCCATTATATTAGGTGCCGTGGTATTCGCGATTCCTGTGACGGCTTGGCTGGTCATCAAGGGCGAAGTTCTGCGCACAGACGATACGTGGCGCCTCTGGGCACAGATTGTGGGAATGTATCTCTCAGCTTGGGCTATCGGCTGTTTGTTGGGAGATTTCTATTATCGCCTGAAAGATATCCGATTTGCTTGGGGCCTATTTTTCCGACGCAATCTCGCTTACACCGGAGCTTTACTCGCGCATATCGGACTCATGGTGGCGATTGTCGGATTCCTAGGCAACTATAGGGGACTGGAAAAAAAGGTCACTCTTGAAGCAGGTGAGTCCACCCAGTTATTTGGTTACGAATTCAAACTACAAAAGGGAATCGAAGTTAAAAAAGTTGAGAACGCGACGCTTTTTGCAGCTCCAGTTGAAGTCATAAAAGATGGCAAGAATATGGGAGTCATGGAGCCGGCACAGAGTCAGTACCCCACGAAAATGGGACAGACCTTCCATGAGATTGGCATTAAAGGGGATCTTTGGAACGATGTTTACTTGGTGATGGTGGACTTCGACAAAGCTACTGGCAAATCGGTGACCTTTAATATCAATGTTAACCCAACTGTCCGCATGGTTTGGCTTGCGATCATTATCATGTGCGTCGGAGGAATGATAGCCCTATTTGACCAGTATCGTGGTGATAAGAGTCGAGATGTTGTGGCTGGGAATTGGGAGATTAAATAGTGTTGAAATGGTTGATTAGTTTCTGTCTTTTGTCCCTAACCTTTCACGCTTTCAGTCAAGGCGACAAAAAGCAACCATCCGATAAGGAACAGCTTGAATTCCGTGATGTGGCTGGGGAGCTGCGCTGCCCGACTTGTACCGGATTAAGCGTATTGGAATCGGATGCTGGTTTCTCTGTTCAGATCAAGGATCAGGTCAAGGTCCTTATGGATGATGGCAAAGAAAAGGAAGAGATCCTCGATTTTTTTGTGGATCGCTACGGCCCTTGGATCCTTCGGGAGCCACCGAAATCGGGATTTAACTTAGTAGCTTGGGCATTTCCTTTTGCTGTTCTAATCATTGGGCCCATCGTGGTCTGGTTTGCCGTTTGGCGCAAAAAAGTTGTCGTTGACACAGGGGGCTTAAGGTCCGATGACGCGATTGTCGAAGAGATGCGACGCAGACTTTCCGATATGAAACGAGGTGATGCCTAATGATGATTCCCATAGTCATAAGCATAGTGACCTTAATCTTATTAGCATTGCCATTCTTTTTAGTGAAGCCGGAGCCGCTTCAAGAGGGTTCTTCAGTGAACTCTATCGAGAAGCTCCAAAAGATAAAAGAATCCTTACTCAAGCGATACATCGAAGATGAAGACGCTTACCAAAGGAAGGTGATCACTGAAGGAGTTTGGAATCGCCGTAAGCACTATTTGACATCGCGCTATATAGATGCCGCTCGAAGAGAAGACTATCTTAATCACATCAACCAATCGCAGAGTAAGGTTTCTCAATGACTAACGCCTTTCGACTCTTATCCTTTGCCGCTTTGCTCGTAGCTGAGTCTGCCTTTGCCCAGTTGGCCATGAACCCTCGTTATATTTACGTTGTGTATGGTGGGATCGATGCTATTTGGGGCCGGCATATGTTCATGGTCCAAAACCAAAGTGAAGCACCGGAAACAGGGACCTTCACGGTTATGCTTCCTTCAGAAACCATCGATTGGCAGGGCCAAGACGGATTTTCGGCTAAGGACTTTAAGCTTGGTTCGGACGGTGGCCTTGAGTTCACTAAGGAATTTAAGCCAGGTGACAACCTTCATTCGATCGGATTTAAGACAACTGCTGAAGATGGAGTCGGAGAGTTTTCCTTTAAGGTCCCCATTGATATCGACGAGCTGTCAATTATGTCGGTCGACTTAAAAGTCGAAGGGCCGGGAATGACTTTCACGGAACGATCAGGTAACCAGAAGTACGATCGTTATTTGATGACCAACTTAAAGGCGGGCTCCACGGTAAAGCTAAAATTTTTAGATGTTCCCAAGGGTCGTACTGAATTTTGGCGTTATGGGTTTGTTAGCTTTGCGTTGATTTTACTTGTCTGTTTTGGACTGGCGTACCGTAGTAGGCCTAAAGGGATTGAAAGTGTTTAGTCTTAAGACTTGGAAATATTTAGCCGCTGGTGCCGCTATATTATTTCTACTTTCTCGAGGTGGGGCCGCTGTTTTGCTGACGGGCGCTAAAATAATTTTGCCCGTTCTGGCGTTCTTTTATGTCACGAAAAAGGTTACAGAGGCTATTTTTCCCAGTACCCGAGAAAAGAAAAAGCTCGAAGCTGATGATGATCCAAATGTCATTAAGATTTGCAGTGTCTGCCATAAACAAGAAAACTCTTGTTTGCGCTGCCGTATGGGCTTTGGCAAGAAAAATGACACATCAAAGTCGTGAGAAAGAGGCCTAGCTTTAGGCCTGCTCGACGCCTATAGATCACCGATTGATGTTTTTAGGACGTTTTTTTGTAGTGGGAGCACTTCTGCTTTTGCTTGGGTTTTTCTTCATCCATGATGATGATACGCCCTTTGCTTTTTTCTTTGCCCATATTTTCTACGAGCTTATAGTACTTAATCGAGCGATTTACATTGGCTTCAAAAGGCTTGAATATAACGGGGTCATAAGCATCTTCCGAAGCTGACTGCATGATCTCTAGTGCTTTTTCTACGGAAAAGGCTTCTTTATACACCCTTTTCATGAGCAAAGCTGAATACACGTCGGCGATGGTGACGATCCTGGCAAACTCGTGAATGCCATCCTCTCGTTCCTCAAGACGACCGATTTTGCCGTCGGGGTATCCTCCGCCTTTGAATTTTTCATGATGTTCTAGAGCGACCCTGGCTACATCCTGCTCGATGGGAGCTCCTTGATCGATAGCAGACAATAGCTCCTGGTAGCCGAGGCTAGTATGAGTTTTCATGATATCAAACTCGTCTTTCGTAAAAGAACCTGGTTTGTTCAAGATATGGCAAGGGACACAAGTTTTTCCTACATCATGATACAAACCACCTAAAGCGATTTTCTCAGCTTCATGCTTAGGTTTGTCGAGAAGCTTGTTTGCAATCACACCCGCAATCATGGCCACCGATGCTGAGTGATCGTAGAGTGTCGGGTCAGCGTGCACCATGCGACTAAGCGTTCCTACCGCAATCTCGCTGGACATAAGACTGTCGATCATTTGACCTGCAATCTCTTTTGCCTGCAACGCGACACGTTGATCGATGCCGCCTTTCACAACCATCTGGCTCGCATTGGATAGGTTGGAAAACATCTTTAAGGTATTGGCATCCAGGTGAGGGTCTTTTTTCAAGAGTTGATGAATTTTTTTATCACGAATACTAGCAATCAAGGAATTGAACAGCTCGAGTTCGTCACGTCTCAAACAAATATCAAGATTATCGTAGTCCTTATTGCGGGCTATAAGGATTTTTCGGACTAACTCATGATTAAAATCACCGGGTGTAATGTAAGCGATGAGAGTCTTTCCCACCTTGAAGTAAATGGTAAAGTCTATGTGTTTGACTTCGTATAAGTAGTGAAATAGTTCGAGGCTAATCGAGGCGTATTTTTGTAGCGTATCGTCCGAAGCGTTTTCGACGATATCGCATCGCTCTCTTGTCTGATCTGAGATTTTATATGTCTTATTGCTCACATACGCCTCAAAAGGTTTTGCCTTAGACGCTATCGGCGACCCTTTTTGATTACTGAATACTTCAGCCAAAAAAATGTAAAAAATAAAATATTTTAAAGACTTACATAAAACAAAATGAGCGCCAGGAGGGCGCTCATCAGCAGATATTTCTTTGGAAATAACAGGATTTTAGTTTTG
The DNA here is from genome assembly GCA_013215145.1 of Pseudobacteriovorax sp. Lineage (GTDB taxonomy): Bacteria > Bdellovibrionota_B > Oligoflexia > Oligoflexales > Oligoflexaceae > DT-89. The sequence continues at coordinate 30,740 of JABSRP010000026.1, read as the reverse complement.
GCTAGGATCATCCTGTTGAGATGGGTCGTCATTTTGGTATGGATCGTCTCCATCGTTTTGGCTACCATCATCATCGTTCTGGCCGCCGTTATCATCATCGTCGTCGTTCTGACCACCATCATCAGGGTTATTGTCATCATCTCGACAAGCTTCGTCTAGTTCAGCCTGCTCTTCATCGGTGAATGACTCGAACTCTTCGTCAGTGAAATCACACTGATCATCATTTCCGTCGTCATTATTGCCACCGTTATCACCGTTATCGCCATTGTCACCATTGTCACCATTGTCACCGGTGTTTCCGTTATCTCCGGTATCGCCATCTCCACCTTGGCCTGGATTACCAGTCTCGCCGTCTGTGCCAGTATCGGTACCGTCGGTATCAACTGGGTCAACAATCTCGGTTGGTGGGTTTGTAGGATTGTCTTTAGATTTACTGCCTTTAAATTGGGCAGAGTTACAACTGATAGCGAAAAGTAGGGACGTACAAATTAAAATCGTTTTCATGGTAGGTTTCCTCATTCAACAACAACAAAATTCAGCAACAGCAACCTCTCCTCAGAGGTATCTTTAATATAAAAAAACTATGTCGCAATGTCAATACAAAATTGGTTTAGTGGGTAAACAAATATATTTATTTAGTTATTACAAACGCTTATACTGTAGATTGAGTAGAGTAGTACGCAATCTTTAGGCTGGGTTTCTAATGAATGTTAATAATATTAAAGAGTTAGCTCTCAATCGGCTGCGGGTGGTGCTTGCCGACGATAAGTTTAACACTCTGTTTTTACGTTCCTTTGGGTGGTTTAAGATCCCACTGTTAAGCTATGTAAGGCCCACCGTGGAGTATTTAGATCACGAAAAAATTGATATAAGAATCCCGCTGAGGCGTCGCTCAAAGAATCATTTAGGATCAATGTATTTCGGTGCTATCATGGTGGGAGTAGACTGTGCAGCTGGTTTTTATGCCGCCAAGCTTATTTACCTTAAAGGTTATAGCATAGACTTTGTATTTAAGGGGACAAAGGCGGAGTTCTTAAGGCGCCCCACGGGAGATGTGGTATTTTCCTGCGATCAAGGAATCGCCATCAACGAACTTCTTGAAACTGCTTATGAAACTTTCGAACGGCAGGAGCTTGAGATGGTCGTGACTTGCCGCTGTCCAGACATTAGCGACGAAGTGGTGGCAAAGGCCTCTCTTATACTCTCAGTCAAAAGACGTAAGTAAAGGACGATTTATGAAAAGATTGGTATTGGTTAGCGTTTTATTACTTGGTTTTGTTGGAGTCATATCTTTGGTCGCGGCATTTAACTTTGGCGAGGAGAGCCAACCCTACGTCTCGGGTAAGGTGACCATCGATGCTAGCTTAGATGATAAGGCTCAATTCTCAAAGACTCTTTTCCTGATTGTTTTTGGTGACCAAATTCCGATGCCCTACGGTGCCATGAAAATTCGACTAAAAGAGCCTTTGAGCTCCGATAACCCTGTGGAGTTTCGCTTAACCAAAGAACGACTGCAGCTTATGAACGAAAGCAGACCACTTCCTCGTATTTTGCGAGTGAAAGCAAGGCTTGACCGTGATGGCATCGCCGGCCCTGATCAACCAGGAGACATTGTTGGATTTCTCGATGATGTCCCCGTGGGTGCCTATGACCAAGAGATACTGATTGCCGTCTACAAGGAACAGTCCTAGTGGATCAAGAGAAAGCGAATAAGTTATTCACCTACATGAAAAAAGAAATCAATCGCTCCCTCGGTGGTCTTGTCGTTCCGAGGCATCCTAAACCTTATTATATTAGTTATCTTTATAAGGATACGCGTTCCTACAATACTTGGGCGCGATATGGGTCGTTAGGTGCCGAGAAGAAAGAGCATAATAGACATTGTTTTGCTGATGTGCGGGTTGGCAACTACTCCTTTGACCATGTAATTAAGGGTGGACTGACTGACAATAAAGAAGATGCCGAAAGCACCGATTTGGTTGAGATGCCCTTGGACGAGTCGGAAGACGGTGTTAGGTTTGCGCTATGGCGTCTAACTGATGCAAAGTACCGCGAGGCAGTCGCAAGCTATCACGGCAGAAAATCTCGTGACATTAGCTATCTTGATGAAAATCGTGGACTCCCCTCTTGGCAACCATGCGAGCCAGCTCGAAATAAAGAAGCGCTACGACAACCAAAGTTTCGCGAGTCTCATTTCAAAAAACTGGTGATGGAAGCAAGCCGGATTTTTAAAAAGTATCCGGAAATTAAATCCTCCTATTGTGATTACACATGTGAATTACAAACAAAGTTATTCTTAAGTACCGAAGGGACTGTTAGGCAGTGGCAACAGCCTCATCATTCTCTTTCGGCGTATATTTGGTATCACAGCAAAAAAGTCAACCAAGACTATACCCTTACTTACGACGTTACCGACCCTAAAGAGTTGCCTAATCTAAAAAAATTCGTAGCTGATATCGAAGATAAAATTAATCTGCTTTACAGCTTGGAGAAGGCTGATCGGATGACGTCGTTCACCGGTCCAGTATTGTTAGCTCCTCAACCTGCGGGCTTGTTTATTCATGAAGTCCTAGGGCATCGGTTGGAGGTCAATCGATTGCTTTCGGACAGCGAAGGTAAAACCTTTCAAGGAAGACTTGGCCAAAAAATAATGCATGAAGGCTTAAGTATTTACGACGATCCGAGCATTGTTAGCTATCAAGGGAGATCCCTGGTTGGTAGTTATGCCTATGATGACGAGGGCGTGAAACCAGTAAAGGCTCATTTGGTGGAGCGAGGAAAGCTGATTGGATTCCTGAGTAGTCGAAGTCCAACGAAAAAACGGGGTCACGAGAGCAATGGTCATGCGCGAACACAGGGATTTGAACGGCCTATTAGTCGTATGGCAAACCTTTTTATAAAGTCGGAAAATGGACACTCATGGGATGAACTTAAGCAGAGGTTGTGTGAAGAAATTCGGTCTCAGGGTTTGCCTTATGGAATGATCCTGCTCGAGGTCGAGGGTGGGGAAACCGATACCGAATCTTACGATTTCCAAGCTTTTATGGGTCAGGTCACGCTAGCGTTTAAGATTACTGCCAATGGGAAGGAGAGTCTGGTTCGCGGGGTCGATTTTGTCGGAACTCCCTTGAGTTCCCTAGCTAATATTATTGCTACGGGAAACGAGCAAGCTATTGACAACAGTTACTGCGGTGCTGAATCTGGGACTATTCCAGTCAGTACTATTTCACCAGCCTTGCTACTGAGTAATCTCGAGCTGCAGTTGAAAAGCCCAACGCGTGTCACTCAATATGCTCTGCCTTTGCCCTGGGTTAAACAAAAAAAGAAGTAGGTCGACAGACGGCGCTTTCCCAATCTATAGGTCTGTGGCTTGTGGATAATGTTGTAGTAGTTCAGATTTTTTCTCTTTAGGGACAGAGATATGGTAGGTAATGTTGGCTCCATAGTCTTTGCTTATTACCAAGGCTTCTAAGGATTTGAGGTCATAGTCTAGCTGCTTTTCTTGCGGATATCCAACTTGTATCCGCACTTGGATTTTTGCTATATATTTTTGAATATTCCCCTGATCCAAGCATAAGCCAGCAGCGCCACCATAGGCTCTCACAAGGCCGCCAGCACCCAGCTTAGTACCGCCAAAGTATCTAATGACGAATACTGTGACATTGATGAGTTGCCGTCCGTCAATATGGTTGAGAATAGGGCGTCCGGCAGTACCTGAGGGTTCGCCGTCATCGCTGGCCTTAAGTCGCGTGACGCCTTCCTCTAAATATTTATAGGCATAGGCAATATGAGAGGCATCTGAGTATCGAGATGATAGCTCTTTGAGGCATGATTGGTGCTCAGATATTGATGAGCAAGGGAAGGCGAAGGCTTCAAATCGGGAGCCCTTTTCCTCCAAGGATGCCTGACAAGGATCTAAGAGAACGTAAGGTCCCGAGTTCAATGAACTTATTAACCCATTTTCCTGAGTTGCTTCATCAATCGCTTACGAGCCGCCGCTTCTTTTTTCTTACGACGTATGGAAGGCTTTTCGTAGTGTTGGCGCTTTTTCAATTCGGATATAGTACCGGCTTTTTCCACTTGTTTTTTAAGTGCTTTAAGTGCTCGTTCTACGTTGTCTCCGTCTCTTAATCTTACTCCTGGCATAATATCCAAAACCTTCCAAAATATAAATAATTACAATAAGTTATATCGTTTTCCGTGCAACCTTGGTCCACGTTAGTCGCCCATCATATAGAATCGTTAAGTTTTTTTCCACAAAAACCTTTCAGAATATAGTCTAACACCGGCTTCTGATCTCTGTAAAGATTACAACGGTGCCTCCAGCTGTCCTTTCGGATAAGTCACTGTGGAAGTTAAGGCCTTCGACAGACGCTTTTGGTAATCAAAGTTGCTAAGCTCAACCGCGCCAAGAGAGGCTAGGTGACGCGTTAAAAACTGGACTTCAAGTAGCTCACAGCGAAGCTCATTGAGAGTTTCTACAAGAACCCAGAGGGCTGCCTTTGACGCATCCGTTGCTTTATGAAATTTTGACTCAGCAAAAAAGGCTCTTCCAAGACTAACGCCGTAGAGACCTCCGACGAGCTGACCATCTTGCCAGACCTCGAAAGAGTGGGCCAATCCGCGGCGAAACATGTCCTCATAAACAGACTTTATTTCCTTGTTAATCCATGTATCGTTCCGGTCTGCACAGCCTGCCATAACCATAGAAAAAGCTTGGTCTATAGAAAACGTAAAGCGCTGTTTTCGAACCGACCGCTTCAAGGAACGTGAGGCGTGGAATTGATCGAGGGGGATGATGGCTCTTGGATCAGGGTTAAACCAACAGATTTCTTCCGTCTCAGGATGAGGCATTGGAAAAAAGCCTTGGCTATAGGCTAACACTAAAATGTCTGAATTGAGCGTGTTCATAAGCCCCAAAAGAAATACATACCCTACTATTAGTAGGTTTTTTTCTTTTTACTCGCAAGGGCAAACTCATAGACGCGTGACTCGGTGAATATATTGAATAGCTCTTTGTCCAATTTGCCCGCTTTAACTTCCATGTTCAATATATCCAGGGCTTTATCTACGGGAACCGCTTTTTTGTAAGGTCGGTCAGAAGCCGTTAAAGCGTCATAAATGTCGGAAATCGTCATGATTCGCGTCTGGATGGGAATCTCTGTTTCTCGGGCAGATGTTGGGTACCCTGAGCCATCGAGCTTCTCATGGTGTTTTGCGGCGATCTGAGGGACATTCGAGAGGTCACGTCCCCAGGGAATTTTTCTGAGAAACTCGTAGGTGTGGTTCACATGACTCTGGATCTCGGCAAATTCTTCCCTGGTCAGTGATCCGCGACTGACAGATAGAGCTTCCAGTTCCTTGTTCTTTAAGAATGGTCGCTCGACATTGTTAAAGTCGAGAAACGATAGGTTGGCGATATCTTTCAGGCGTTCAAAGCCACCTTGCTCCAAAACCGTGGGCTCATTAGACTTTAAGATAAATTCTAGGAACTCGTCGATCTCTTCCAGCTTTTTTGCAAAGTTCTTTGAAAAAGATTCGGGTCCAAAACCTGGAGGAAAGCCCTTTTTGTCTTGATAGTAGCGTATGGTCTCTTCCAGGTGCTCCACTTGCATTCTTGAGCGAATATGGCCAAAACGTTCCAGTAGTAGCTCCATCTCCCAAGGGTAGAGCTTTTTGGCTTTGACAAGTACTTGTTCCCTGACTCCTAGTTTGCCAAAATCATGGAGCAGGGAGGCATACTCAATTTCTTTGAGCTGATTCTTGTTGAACTTAACGTGCTTGTAAGCTCCTGTTTCCATTCTGTCCAAAAGTAGGGCCATCTCTACTGTGAGTTGGGCCACCCGATTGGAGTGACCACTTGTGGTGGGGTCACGTTGTTCGATAGCTGTTACGGAAGCATGAACGAAACCATCGAATAGATTCTCCCGTTCTTCTGTTAGCATGGCATTCTCTAGAGCAATACCTGCTTGCTGAGCAACGATCTCTGCGTACTCGACGGACGCCTGATCAAACTCTAGAACTGCTTCAGAAAAATCCTCGATGTCTTTGAGGTTTTTGCGGTTGGCTTTCTTTTTGTTGATAAGCTGAATAACGCCTATCACTTCATGGGAAATGTCGAACATGGGTAAGGTCAACATCGAGCGGCACTGATAACCTATTTTTTGGTCCCAAGACTTATCATGCTTCGCCCCATATTTGTTTTTTTCGGGCTGCTCTTCTAACCTGTAAAGATCTTCAATGTTGATAGCTTCTTCGAGAATGACTGCCTTGCCGACGATGGAGTTTTCAGAAATGGGGATGCGGAACTCATCAAGTGCCTGGCTAACTGTTTCATTTTGAGTGATCTTGAAGACGATCTCGCCGTCTTTGTCAGAAGCGTCCTTGCGGTCGACGACGTAGATTGAGCCAGCGTCGGCGTTGGTCACTTCGCGGGCTTTTCGTAAAATTAAAGACAGAAGTTTGTTGGTATCTCTTATGCCATTTAATTCTCTTGAGATTTGAAGAACGTACTTCACGTGTTGAGAGGCTTCGGCCACTACCTCTTGTTTGCTTTCAGAATCCATAACGAGATGCTGCATTTTGATTAAATTTTGCAGCGTTAGCTTCAATTGAAGTCCATTGATGGGGAGGCAAAGCTCTTGAATAGAATCGTCCAATTCTTTGAAACGTCTCGATCCGTAGTCCTCAAAATGGCTGACAATGGCGACACAAGTTTTTGGATCGGTTATCTTGCATTGAAAGGTTCCTAGAGCCTCGTCATTCGACCAAATAGGAGAGTTCAGCAGAATGATAGCAATTCCGTCGTAGGAAATAACTACCTGGTCGGGGTTGGGAAATTTTACATGCCAGTTTTCACCAAAATTGTCATCCGGCATGAGGCTCTGGAGATCACCGAAACTATTAAACTCGAGGCCCGCTAGTTGACTACTATTGGATTCTTTGCGAATGTCTTTTTTTGCTGTGCTCATGTAACCGCTTTCGCTTCAGTAGGACGTTGGGCATAATCCGTACTTCATTCTAGCTTAAACGAAATGACTGTGCCAGGTGCGCAGGTGTCGAGGGGATTAGTTTCATGGATATCGGTCTGATTGTCGATTTGGAAACCACTGGTATTGACTCTAAAAATGACAAAATTATCGAAATAGGGATACTTGAATTTCTTGCCGAAGACGGTGTCGAGCCTATGATCACGAATATGTATAGCGAGCTTGAAGATCCGGGAGAACCGATATCGGAAGAGATTCAGTCGATTACCGGAATCAATGACGATATGGTTGCCGGTAGGCAGATCGACTGGAGTAGAGTTCGTGAACTCTTTGGAAGAGCCGATATCATTATCGCCCACAATGCGGATTTTGACCGGGGGTTTCTCGAAGCTAGACCAGAATTAGCAGGAATAGATATTCACTGGGGCTGCTCTGTAAAGCACATTGATTGGCATGGTCACGGATTTAAAACGAGAGCTCTCAATTATTTAGCCGCGGATATGGGATTTGTAAATCCATTTGCACACAGGGCTCTATTTGATTGCGCCACCACCTTTAGACTAGTAAGCCCATATCTCAAAGAATTGATTACCAGAAGTTTTATGAAAGAGTATAAATTGCTAGCGGTAGGAGCGCCGTTTGCCGTCAAAGACAAACTACGCGAAGCGGCTTACCGTTGGGATGCCCAGCAGAGGGTATGGGGGAAGACTGTTTTTGAAGACAGACTTGATGCGGAACGTGAGTTTTTGGCAAGTGAAATCTACCAGGGCTCGAGTCGACATGAAGAACATAGTTTATAAGATTCTTTTAGGAGGTACCGTTAAGCTACCTAAATCAAAAGTCTAGCTTTTGAATTAGGTCATTTAATTCTCCGTCCAGTAATAAGCCTGAATGAGTGGAGCCAAATAGCATAAGGAGTGGGATGAGCTCGTGTATACTGTGTTTGGTCACAAGTTTAGGCTGCAAAACTCCTTGGCTTAGTGTTCTTAAAGGGGTGATGATATCGATATTTTTCTCAAAAGCAATGCTGCTCATTGCTATGGCTTGTAGGTATTCATACAGAGAGATGAATGCCGATTTCGATTCTTGTACAATGATGCCTGTTAATTTTTGCGTTTCTTTTTGTAGTTCAGAAAACGCAATGACTCTTTGACCAAACGGAGTCCAAAAGGGTTTCGATTCGCCGTTGTAGACGGCAGAGAGTTCGACTTTTCCTATGGTATTCATGTCTAGTCGATGAGCACAGCTATGGATATCGATGACTTCGCTTGTGGTTAGGTTCTCTTCTGTCTCATCCTCAGAACTCGACAGCGTATTAAATCCCAATTCGGACAGAAATACCAAGGTATCGCAAACCTTTAATTTCAAGAAGTGTGAGACTTGCCATAGACCCTGTAGTCCGATGAAGACGATTCTAAATTTTGGGTCTATAGCTTTGATTGTTTGCCGAATATAGTCCCAGTCTATCGTAGCAAGGTCGTCGGGGCCGAAGTTCGAAAAATCCCAATACAAATTTTGATGGGATTCTATGGTATCGGGATCCACTTTCTCCAACCGGCAGTCCAATAAAATAAAGGACTCTGATATCCGGGTTGGTTCGCGATTTTTTGTGAGCATGCCCACTGCCGAAAGGGGAAATTGTTCAACGATCTGCACTAAGTCATCGGTGGAAAACTGCTCCTGGTGATCGAGCTTAAATAGTTGAATTAAGTCTCTAGGCATTTGAGGTTCGAGAGGATGCGACTGGCTGCTCTTTAATCTTCGTTTGGATTTTGTCACAGCGAGTTTAAGATTATGCTCGCTGATTGGTTCATCTGACAAAGACTGCTCTTGAGCTATCATATTCATGCCGAAACAAATTTTGATCTGACCGGCTAAGTAGGTGTGCCTTGTCATAAGAACCCCAATATCGTCCACTTTCGGCAATCCTAGCCGTACCCGGGCACAAACCTTTAATTGCTCACGAAAATCTAGAGATTCTGCCCTGACAAAGACCCGTGTGATGCGCCGGTAGTCCGCTTGCAATTGGCGCAAACGCGACAGGCCATGAGATAGATCGTCAGTAGAGTGCTCGGGTTGATAGTCTATGACGACTTCTGAGAGCATGCCTGCACTGTTGGCCGCTTCGTGAATCTCTAGCCACCAACCGTTATCGGAAAGGGCGAAGTCATGACCCGATAGGGTGTTGATGCCCAAATCGAGCAGTTGATCGATGACTGCGGTCAAGCTGGATTTTTGTTTGACAACGAAATCTAAGATGTCAGTCGCGGAAAACGCGGAAATGGAAGCGTTGGGAAACCGTTTTTCAAGCCGCTTAAATTGCGGCCTAAATGCTGACCAGTTGTTTGGATCGAAAGGTAAATCCGATAGAATGATGGCATCGGGAGTTATCTTTGGTGCGAAGGAATCTAGCTCCTCCGTTTTCAAACGAAAGCTGTTAAAAATAGATACTCGGTCCTGATTGATCGCTGAGTTTGATAGGTAAGCGCTGTGAAGAGTTTGCATTAGACTTTGGCCGATCTCTAACGAGGCTTTCGGTTGCTTGATATCTGTATCTCTTGTCTTGGGCAAAGTCATATTTCTTTCTCGCGTTTGAAGTAGGGACTATCTACCGTAACCGATCCATAGGAAATATGGCATGAGTTTTTCTTAAACAGAGGGTTCCAAGCTGTTTTGGACCCTACATTAAGTGTCTTGACAACTCTCAGAGTAGCAATTTTTCGCTACTTACTAGTCTTTAGAAGCTATTCTTAATGGATCATAGCGATACAATAGCTTATTTTCCTGATTGAAAAAAGCATATGTTATTGACTCTTTTGACGCCTCTATATGAAGGAATCCAAATGTACTAAGCCCGAATAAACTGTCTTCGTGGCGTGATTTGATGGGGTAAAGGCTTGCTCCTCCGGCACCTGAGATAAAGTATTCCGTCTCCTGACACTGCTTGGGCTTAAGATGCTCGAGGTGATGGTTATGGGCACCGAGGTAGGCGTCTAGGCCGCATGTCACGCGACCGAGAACGCGTCCCACCATCCCAGGCTTATGCTTTGACAAAGATACGTGAGCTGGGTGGTGACCCATGGCAATCTGCCATCGGCTAGACTTTTCTCGCATTCTCTTGACTAAAAAGTCACCGCTGCAACGGGTTGAGTCGAAACAAAAATCCAGATAACTGGTGTCAAGTGCGATGACTTCCAATAGGTCTCCGAAGGTAGCTGAGTAGAATCGGTGGGGCATATGCCACTGATTCCAAACCTTTGAGTACTCTATTTGGGCGTCCGGATTACCCTTGTAGTCATGATTTCCTAGAATTGGCAATAGGGGGACCGTAGACAAACAAGGAGACGAAAAAGGTTTCCTTACGACAGATTCCCAATGGGGATCGTGAATACTATCAACCCCATCCATGTAGACGTTGTCCCCCAAAAGCAGAATCGCATCCAGTTCGGACTTTTGACAAAACTCTTCTGCTGCAGCGAATACTTTAAACTGATCTTCTTGTCCCGTTCCGTAGTCACCGAATGCGATAATGTTGAGACGACTGTTAGTGGTTTCAAAAGTCAAGTGGAGATCTCCACTTTTCGCCGTCGAAGACATGCCCATCCAGTACCCGTAGCCTGTCAATACTATGGCGATAGGCAGGATGAGAAGACTATACTTCTTCATAAAAGCCCTGTTTGTCGTTGGTGTTGCTATGTAGAAATTTTAGACGGTTTTAATTACCCGTGTAAATAGCTAAGTTAGATAAAGTTTCCAATTGGCAGAAGATTTTGTATTCTAGATCTTACGAGACCTTTAAAATTGTGCGCGAGGAACATATGAAACGGCTTTGGCTACTTGCATGTATTGTCCTATGGTTACCATTTTCTGTTGTTGCTGAATCAGTCCGTTATGTTTCCGATGTTTTATGGGTTCCTGTTCGTACCGATGTTTCCAGTAGCGCCCGAACCATAAAGCACATCAAAAGCGGAACCGTTGTCTCAGTCCTTGGCGAGTCGGATGATGGCAAGCTTCTCAACGTTGAAGTCCAAGATGCGGCGAAGACTCGCGGGTGGGTAACCAAGCGATATTTACTTTCGGATCCAATTGCAAAAATGGAACTGAAGCAGCTCAAAAATACCATGGCGGCTCTTGAATCCAAGCAAGGCCCAATGGTAGAAAACTTTGCCAAGCTTAAAGCTACAATCGCCACTTTAGAAAGCGAAAAGAAGTCGCTTTTGAGCCAAAAAAAAGAGGTGGAAACGCGGATGGGAAAAATGGAAAGTGCATCTGCCCAAGGTTTAGCTCTGTATAACCAAAACGAGCAGTTGAAGGAATTGAACTCCTCTTTGCAGAAGCAAGTAGCCGATATTAGACAGGAAAATCAATTGCTAAAGGAAAATCACAGAAACGAAGGCATCAAACTCGGCCTACTTGCTGTCGCCGCAGGTGGCTTCGCAGGATTTCTGCTGCCTTACGTGAAGCCCAGGGGCCGAAAGCAACGAGGTGTAAGGCTTCGTTAGCTCGCAAGTGAATTGATGTAACAAGTCATCTGTTTTTCTAAATTTTTTCGTCAACTCCCCTCACTTTTTGCCTAGCTCATGCCGATACGTACCCCAGAGCATAACAGTATTGAAGATACGAGTCGAGATTAGCTAAGGTCTCGAATTTATTGGGGGGGAGACATGAAAAACCTTATAATCTGCATTGGAATGATGGCCTTCGTCATATCTTGCGATCAAAAATCCACGGAAATTAGCAAGCGCGATGGACAGGCTTTGGTCCCATCTGATGGACCGATCTCCGATGATGTCGTTGCGGACGAACCCCAAGATCCCACTGGGGGGATTGTTACTGAAGCCGAGACACTCAACTTTTCCAGCCTCGCTGTTCTGCCCGCAGCAAATTTTGCTAATTATCCGACAGAAGACTTCGCTAGTCTCGGATTGATCTCAAAAGTCGACAAAGACACCATCGTTTTCTTCGGGCCGGACGGCTCTTCATGGGTGTATGGTGCTCCTGATCAGCAGGAGTTGGTTGCTTTAGAACCTGCTATTAATGCCCTCGATGGCCGCACAAGATACGTGATGCCAGGTGGGGATTTTTGGATCGTTGACAGTCAAAGAATTTCCAAGCGAAAGTTTACTGAAGAGGAAGTGGAAAATCGTGTTGTCATGCACAACTTCGACATCACCAAGCTATCGGGCAACCCTGAAGCTTTGCGCGTGTTGGGTTTGACGCGGACGTCTGCGATTATTCACCTAGAGACCCATATCGGTGTGTTTACTGTCGTCGATGGGGTGGCCTCTGCCTACGAATTCAAATCCGAACTCCCAGAACCATTGACTGGCGCTATTGTTTCAGCTGGTCAGGTGGAGCAGGGTGGTTACTGGTTTTTGACAGATGCCGGCGAGATGGCTGTTTTGAGCCTCAAATCGGAGATCTGGACATGGACGATTGTATCTCTGCCAGTGGCAAACTCCCAGGGTGTGGTGAAGGGCTCGGCCATTTGGCTTAGTTTAGCCGATCAGGGTGCTATCGGCGATGCTGCCTTTCTTACAGATGTTTCCATTTTCTCGGTTTCAGGTGCGCCAGTAGCTGCGCCATAGACCTTAGTTCTCACCCCATCTACCATTTACAGAACATTAGCTGACTCGCCTCCTTTTATGGGAGGCGTTCGTGTTTTTCCTTTGCTATAGTCGAGGGTCTAACTTAAAACGAAGGGGTTTAGCATGTTAGATAAGAAGGTGGCACAGGACGTCATTGACGCTGGCCTGTCCAAAGGGGCGGACTTCGTGGATCTGTTCGTCGAGAAAAGTGTAGGATCCGCTATCTCTTTTGTGGACAGTAAAGTTAAAGATATTAAAACCGGGACTGACTTTGGTATCGGTATCCGAGTCGTATTCGGAACGAAGGCTCTGTATGGTTACACAAATCGAGACGATTCAGATGAGCTGATACGGATCGCCCAACTGCTTTGCGAACGAGAACAAAGAGAGCGCATTCACTCCGGTCCTATAGACTTCACCGACGCTACCCATTATCACGTGAAAGCAGCCAAAGGATTAGATTCCGACTTCCCTTTGGATGAAAAAATCAGGGTGATGACTCATCTAGATGAGTTGTTACGCAAGAATTCTCTTATCTCACAGGTGGATATTGGGGGAACCCAGAGATGGCAAAATATTGAGATTTTCAATTCGGAAAACCTGAATTGTAGCGAAGAGCGTCATTATACAAGGTTTTCTACTTCTGCTATCGCTCAAGATGGACAGGAGCAAGCTCGGGCCTATGCAGCCCCTGGGGCTCAGGGAGGCTGGGAGGTTGTAGATGCCATCAACCTTGAAGAATTGGCCGATATGTTAGCAAAACGTGCCGATACAGTCCTGCATGCAAAGCCCTGCCCAGCAGGTACTATGCCGGTGATTATCGAACATGGCTTCGGCGGTGTCATCTTTCATGAAGCTTGCGGTCACCTATTGGAGACCACAGGTGTCGAGAAAAAAGCTTCCGTCTTTTACGACAAGATGGGGCAGATGATCGCTAACCCTGCTGTCAGTGCCGTCGATGATGGTACCATAGGCGGAACATGGGGCTCTCTTGAGATCGATGACGAGGGTATGCAAACTCAGAAAACTCAACTTATTAAAGATGGCAAACTTGTAAGTTTTATGGTTGATCGCATGGGTGAGATCAAAACTGGATACAAACGCACAGGCTCGGGACGAAGGCAGTCTTACAAATTCGCGCCGGCATCTCGGATGCGCAACACCTTTATCGAACCAGGTCCGCATTCCTTCGATGATTTGCTGTCCTCGGTTGACAAGGGGATTTACGCTAAGATTCTAGGGGGTGGATCTGTGACGCCTGGCACTGGTGACTTTAATTTCGCCATCGAAGAGGCTTACCTGATTGAAAATGGAAAGATTGGAGATGCGGTAAAGGGTGCAACGCTCATTGGAACAGGGCCGGCAACTCTCGAAAAAATTTCCATGGTAGGCAATAATTTTAAGCTTGAACCAGGGATGTGCGGTAGCGTCAGTGGGTCGATTCCTGTAACAGTAGGTCAGCCGGCTTTGAAAGTGGACGAGATTTTGGTGGGAGGAGAGGCTTAATGGGTTCGACAGAAATACTAAAAAAGAGCGCTGAACAAGCGATTGATAGCGCTATGTCTCACAGTATCCAAGGTTGTGATGTGATTGCTGCCATGGGGGATTCGTTTTCTTTGAGCTCGCAATCGGGAGAAATCGATAAGTATAAAGTTTCCAGCTCCAATGTTCTTGGAATACGCGTTATAAAAGATCAAAAAGTTGCAATTTCTTATACTGAGTCTCTCGATCCTAAGGCTATTGATCAAATGGTTTCCCAGGCTATTCAGATTTCTGAGTATTCCAGTCGTGATGAAAATCAGTCGATATCTGTAAAAAACGAAAAGCCTCTGGTTGAAGATCATCCTAAACTTTACAAAGAGGATACCGCTAGTACCGATGAAAAAGTTGATCTTGCTTTAAGATTAGAATCTGAAGTCCTAAATCGAGATAAAAGAATCAAAAACTGCCCTTACAACGGCTATGCTGACGGGGAATCTAGGTCGATATACCTCAATCATTTGGGGACATTTTGTAGTCACAAAGAGAGGGCTTTTTCGTGTTACACGTCTGTCTTGGCGGAAGATGATCAAAGGCAATCGATGTTTAGTCATTCGAATATCGGTCGCTCTTTTCAAGATCTAAGTGTTGAGGATTGTGTTAACGAATCAGTGAAATATGCTTTGCCGCTCCTTGAGGGTAAGGCTGTTCCCACAGGCAAATATGAAATTGTTTTTGATATAGAGCAACTGGATGCCTTACTTGGCTGTTTTTCTCATAGTTTTTCAGCAAAATCGGCGATGGAAGGCAAGTCTCAGTTTCGGGATCGATTGCATCAAAAAGTAGCTAATCCCATGCTTACCATTAGAGATCTGCCGAAATATGAGAACGGGTTTTATTATTCTTCTTTCGATGACGAGGGAAATCCGAGGCAAGATACGACCCTAATTGACGAAGGTGTCCTAAAAAACTTCTATCATAATTCTGCTACAGCCCATTTCTTCAATGCAAAGTCCACTGGGCACGCGGCTAGATCGGCCAGAGGAGCCCTTTCAGTATCTGGTACACATATAGTGATAGATACAGGGAAAACTTCGGAAGTAGAACTTGAGTCTGGTGATTACATTCGTGTGATTGGACTCAAGGGGCTGCATTCTGGGACGAATGGAATCTCAGGCCAGTTTTCACTTGCACTAGATGGGATCTACTATAAAAATGGGCAGACACATCAGTATGTGCGTGATGTAACTATTTCAGGAAATTTTTATCAGTTGCTTGATCAAATTGTTGCAGTTGGGGATACCTTGTACAGCAACACCTCTCAAACTTTCTTTTCACCAAAAATCCGATTTGCTGCGCAAAGCATCGCTGGAACATAAAAGGCCAAGGAGAAACCATGAGCGCATTACCTAAAGTAGGAAATTTAGCCCCTGCATTTACTTTACTGAATCAAGATGGCGAAAAAATCTCTCTCAAGAGCTTTAGAGGTGAAAAAAATGTAGTCCTGTACTTTTACCCAAAGGCTATGACGCCTGGATGTACTGTTCAGGCTTGTGGCATTAGGGATAACAAAGCTAAATTTTCACGAAAAGACACTGTTGTACTTGGAGTCAGTATTGACTCTCCGGCTCGACTAGCAAAGTTTAGAGAAAAAGAAGGCTTGAACTTTGATCTTTTGTCCGACGAGGATCACGCTATTGCTGATAAATACGGGGTTTGGGCCTTAAAGAAAAACTATGGTAAGGAGTATATGGGGTTGGTTCGGACTACCTTTATTATCAATGCAGATGGGCGTTTGGTCCACATTATGGATAAGGTAAAAACAAAGACTCATCATGATGATGTTCTACTTTGGATAAAAGAAAATCTGTGACTTGAAAAACTCGACGCCTGCAGCGTTATGCCCTCAACCCGAAATCCTCACGAACCTTTGAGTTTTATGGTTAGGTATTGAGGGCAAGCTTTTTCTAATTGCATGTACTTAGCTATTTTAAGGTGTTTAAGCCTCAGGTCTGGTCCAGAGAAAGGTCCCAACGGAAAACCAAATTACGATAAGAATAAGTTTGACGGTAAGCAGAGGGACAAGAAAAAAAACACTAATGATCATTGTCAGTGAGAGCATGCCTATGGCCATGACCTTGGCCCTTCTATTGATTGCTCCCTTTTCTTTCCATTTCCGCAATGGTGGGCCGAGGGTTTTGTGATTCATAATCCAGTTGTAAAAACGAGGTGAAGATCTTGCAAAAAGCGCTGCAGATAGTAAGACAAAAGGAGTTGTCGGTAAGATTGGTAAAAAAATGCCGATGATTCCCAGGATAAGAAAACAAAAACTCAATGTAATGAAGCCGTATCGGATAATTGGCGACTGAAATGATCTGACCTCATGGCTGTAGTCAACGACTTGAGCCCTGTGTTTCATAACCTATCCTATCTAAACCTTAGGAAAAGAATGGGCGCTGACAGAAAACTGTAACTTTTCTTCGGTTTAGGAAAGTATACGGCTACTCTGCATCTTCGGTAAGTACCCTCGCGCCGGAGGCATCGAAATTCTGTTCGACCCAGGTCTGATACTGTGTAACAAAATCTGGGTTTGTGTCAAGCAATTGCTCGCCTTCTGGTGGCATGATAACGTCGGTATTTCCTTGAATGATTTCCAAAACTCGAGGACCAACAAGATCGTTTGGATCGATAATTGGGTTGAGCGCAGCGAAGAAACTAGACTGGAACTCTAGAGACGGCGTAATACCTCCAGCCCTTGTATGGCATTGTTCGGTGGCGCAGGTAGCCTGGAATACTGGCTGAAGATCTTCGAAGTTTATCTTTGCCGCTGCTACTTCTGCAGCCTCTTCTGCAGCAATTTGTTCCTTCTCAGCGATCGCTTCTGCTGTGAGATAGCCCTTTTCCCCCGAAGGTTCGAGGCAGCCCGAGCATGGAACCAGCAACATAACAATGGAAAAGCGGAAAAACCGCATAGACACTCCCCCTTGTCGGTTCAAGGAGAGATCGGCGGATTCGGACTAGAACTTTATCCTTCCTGACATGAGCTCAGCGAAGCCTTCATATCTTGTTGAATTAGCTAGGAAAAGCCGGCAGATTACCGTGATGGGAGTGGCCAAAAACATTCCCGGTATACCCCACAAGATCCCCCAGAACATCAGGCTCAAGAGAATAGTGATGGGGTGCAGATCCAGGTTTTGGCCAATGATTTTTGGTTCAATGACATTGCCTATAATGAACTGGATAGAGCCGGGGATGACGAGCGACAGGACAATGAGAGTCGGGTTAGAGAACTGCAACAGGGCGATAGGGAGAGGTAGGAGAGTCGCAAATATAGAGCCGATCGTTGGTATAAAGTTGAGCAAGAAGGCTAATAGACCAAACATAAATGCCATCTCAAGATCAACAATAAAGAAAAAAATCGCTGTCAGACTTCCTGTAGCTAACGATGTTAAGAGTTTTGTCGTCAAATATCCGCGAACACTTTGATTTGCCTTCTCTATCAATCCGTCTTTGGGGATGCCAATCTGTTTTCCTGTCATAAGAAATAGGCTAAAAATAGCAATGAGTGTGAAGTCAGAAATACCATTAAAAATCGCGCCTGAGATTTTGGACAAGAATCCAAAGATGGGAAGCGACGACACGAGTTCTCGCAAATCAGGTGTTTCATCTGCCAAAATACCTGAGTCATTTACGAAGTTGGTCACAAGATCTAAGGCCCTCAGCACCTTTGCCTGATATTGTTCCGAGTTAGCTGCTATTTGACGCAGAGAATGCCCTACGGCGGCAAAGATTATGACAAATCCCACGACAACGAGTATGAGTACAATGGGCAACGCAATGGATCGATTTATCTTAAAACGCTTTTGAAAGAATCGGATTGCTGGTTGAATGGTGTAAACCAGAAACAAAGAGAGTACAAAGGGAATCATAATATCTTTGGTAAAATATAGAATCACCGATGACATTAGTAATAGTGCCAGTACAAAGACACTAGTAGCAAGGCGGCTCTGCATGTTGCTTCCTTTCGAGCGGTAAACATAGAACTGGTTTAAATGACTTGTTTGTCTTCTAATATCTTATTTAGAAAAATTCATCTCTCAATTTTTTTTTCATTTTTTTTTGAGTGCTTACGTTGAAGTGGTTACATCTTTGTTAATCTTATTGGCGAATCATTCCTGCTCCCCAGTCTAAAGAAATCGGTAATTTAGTCTCGTCTGAATGGCTAACATCTTAGACAATCTTAGTTTGTCTAACCATGTATCTAAGTATCGCATATGATTTTAATTTTCACCGTGAATAACCTGGAAAATTCACAATTTTTTCCAGAACGTTTTGTTCTGTGTAGGCTTGCATTTCACCCTAAAAACTCTTTATAAGGGAAATAGATGGAGGTTAGGTAACATGGAAGCGCATCAAGACTATCGTCAGATTTTAAAATCGGAACTTGATAATCGTTGTGAGCAGAACCCTCGTTATTCACTGAGGGCGTTCGCAAGAGATTTAAGCCTTTCGCCCTCGCGGCTCAGTGAAATCTTAAACTACAAGCAGGGAGTTTCACGAAAAGCTGCCGAGAAAATTGCCGTTAACCTAGGATACCGCGAAAGCGAAGTCATACACTTTTGTGATCTCGTCTCCGTTCGCCATGCACGCAGTGTTCGTGAGAAGCAGGATGCGCACCTTAGATTATTGAAAAAACAAGTTGAATCCAAAGAAAATAAGACCTTTCAGCTTCAATTAGATGCCTTCAAGATCATTTCTGATTGGTATCATATTGGTATTCTAGAACTTATGAAACTGAATACCTTTAAACCTGATGCGAAATGGATTGCTCGTCGGCTTGGGATTTCTCCGATTCAAATTGAACTGGCAATCGACAGGCTTTTGCGTGTTGGTCTTCTGAAAAGGACGGAAGATGGGCGTCTCGAAGCCATTGAAGTTCACGGTTGGATTCCGGGTGGTATTCCCTCGGAAAGTATCAGGAAGTTTCATAAACAGGTTCTTACAAAGGCACTCGAAGCGTTGTCGACCCAACCTGTGAACCAGAGGCATTTTCAGACTCACCTATTTGCTTTGAATAAGGATGAGGTAGCCGAGGCTTCGAAAGAAATGGAACGGTTTCAAAATCACTTTCGAGAACGATTCGAGAGTGACGGAAAAAAAGATAAGGTTTACTGCATAGCCATGCAGTTGTTTAAGATCGCGGAGGAGGGAGTATGATGAATATTAAGCTATGGTGTGTAGCCTTGTGGGTATTGATGCCTGCAATACAAGGCTACGGAAATCAAAAATGGAAAGATCGTTTTGGTCCCAGAGTTGATCAAAACAATCGGCACAACAATGCCACCGTCGACCCTAACTGGAATCGATCGGGCAATCGCAATGGCAATGGTCCTTCCAATCAGACCTTGGCTATGGGATGGACTGTGGGAAATGGCGGTGACTGGCTCAGGATTGGCTTTGCACGAGCGAGAGACCATGCGTCTCATATCGTAAGTCGACTTCCTGAGGTAGCTATCAATGCGATCTCAAACTCCGAGACTAGAGAGTGGTTAAGTAAAAACCAGTTGGCGTTAGCCGGTGATATTTTAGCCTCTGAGCATGTTTGGTACTTAGAAGCACAACCTACCTGTGCCTGGACGTTCCCACCTGAAGCAGGGGAGCCGATCCCTACGACGAAACCAGTATTGTTTTCTTATCCAGCTTGCCGCGATTTGGTCATCAGCTTCTACGAAGCTACCCAATTATTAATCCATGAATCGGTTCACCACTTTGGTGGTGATGAGACCCTCGCTGACAATGTAGCCATTGCAGTTATGGACGCTTGGAGCCAGGGCCAAATCGATTGGATTGCCACTTCCACGAATAATCAACCAAGCGCGAGACAAAAGCATAGTGCCGTTTGGACTGGTGATCGGATGATCGTTTATGGTGGATTTGATTCGGCTGCTCAACAATCGTTAAGTGATGGTGGCATCTTCAATCCGTCAAACAATACTTGGGACAGGTTGAACATCTCTGGTGGTGGGGAGCGCTACTTTCACGACGCTCATTGGACCGGAGAAGAGATGTTAGTCTGGGGTGGTTATACTAATAACGGATCAACGGCTACATGGCGTTATGATGGATTTCTTTGGAATCCGCAAACCGGGAATGTGACTCAAATAAGTAATCCGGGTTGGAATCCGCAATCATCCACTTGGACATTTGATCCAAGACAAAAAACGGCATGGACTGGCGACAAACTCGTTGTTTGGGGTGGAATCGATCAAGATGGTTTACCGATTGGCGGTATCTTCGATCCAAAGACAAAGCAGTGGGACGATATGGTTGCTTACGATAGCGAAGCTCCCAGAAAAATTGCTGGACACTCGGTAACTTGGGTTGGAGATAACAAAGTGGTCGTCTGGGGTGGCTACGAAGGTGTTAGCGGTAGTGATCGTAACGTCTCAAACTCAGGGGCTATCTACGATATCGGAGCCCGGTCTTGGAGTACCATGCCAGACTCTCGCTCTTCAAACGTACCGAGCAAAAGGGCTGGTCATCAAGCGATATGGTCGGGAACCAAACTGTTCGTCTTCAGTGGTGGCGGGGTTAGCAGTCAACGGCAACTGACCTCTACAGGCGGACTATTCGATTTGTCGCGAGGAGAGTGGACGACTGAAGGTGCAGAGATGGTCATGGAACGAGTTGGTCACACAGTGACTTGGAACGGATTCGAGGCTTTGGTATACGGCGGGAAATCCAATCGCCTAAGAACTTACTTCAGTGAGGTCTTCCGCTTTAATCCCGATAACAAGAGATGGGCTGGGGTCAGTAGTCGCTTTAGACCGGAAAGTCGCTGGTATCATTCTGCTGTTTGGACGGGAAGTAGCCTCATCATCTGGGGTGGAAATCAAGGAGCCACCACTGATGTGTCGACTGGTGGTATATATTACCCATAAGTGCAGAAATACACTAAAGTTCTAGAAATCCCTGTCGATGATTCATCGGTAATGAGTGAATCGCGACAGGGTTAGCATGACAAAAGTTGTAGACATCACTGGGTCCATTGCTCCGTTTGTTCAAGGCAAGTTCTTCAAACTTGATTTGCATACTCCCTTTGAAAATGCCGCAATTCAACTTGGGCAAAGGCAAGAGTCCCGATGCTTTGTGGTTGACGAACAGTCCAAGCTTGTCGGTCTGTTTCGTCAAGAAGATTTCGTATCAGCAATCATTACTAAAAAATCAAAAAATGCGAAAATTTCCGAAATTATGACCAAAGAGCCTAGGACGCTTTCTTCGGCCATGTCGCTCTCTGATGCCGTCGCTTTTCTCTCCTCACACAAACTGTCTTGGGCGCCAGTGGTTGACGGTGATCACATCAAGGGATTGGTAGAGTTGACAGATCTGCTGGAACCCTTAAGCAAAGAATTGAAGTCGTTGAAAGATGACAACAAAGACTTGAAGAATCAATTAAACTACAAAGACGATTACCTCGGCGTAGTCTCACATGACGTGCGAACTCCCTTAAGTGTTATTTCCTTGTGTTGTGATTATCTACTCTCTACGTCGAGTAAAAAAATACTTTCCGGCGACCAGCTTTCATTTGTCGAAAGGATTCGAAGAAATACTAAGAACGCCACTGATATGGTCACTGACATTTTAGATATCGTAAGGCTGGAAAAAGGATTTAGCCTCGACTATGTTGATACCAATATCGATGAGTTTTTAGGCGAGTGTATTGGCAATCTACAGGTCATCGCTAACGAAAAAAACATAGAAGTGCTCGTGGAGTGCCAGGAACACATTGTGGTTTCTCTCGATCGTAGGCGCATCATACATGTTCTGGAAAACCTAGTTAATAATGCTGTGAAGTTCTCACCCAAAGGGAAAAAGATCTTTATTGAGGCCTATTGTGAAATAAAAGATGGACAGAGCTATCTTGTCTTTTCCGTTAGGGACGAAGGGTTGGGAATCAAGGATGATGATAAAGGTAAGATTTTCGACAAATTCAATCAATTAGAAAGTGGCGTAGAAAAGACCTTAGGCGTTGGACTAGGGCTATCTATCGCAAAAAAGTTTGTATCCCTGCATCGAGGTTTTATGGAAGTCGATGGTGGCTGGCAAAAAGGAGCCACCTTCAAAGCTTATATCCCTGGAGCCAAAAGCCTGACAGATCATGTGCCTATGGAAAAGCGGGATAAGGTCAGAGTTTTGGTTGTCGAGGATGATGTTTCCATCCGAGAGTACTTTGAGGAAGAGCTTATACATGCCGGTTACGATGTTGTGATTGCTACTGACGGCGAAGAGGGTATGCATGCCTATTTTAGAACAAAGCCCGATGTTATATTGAGCGATATTCGTATGCCAAATGTGGATGGGTTGGAGCTTCTAGCAAAAATTCGTATGACTGACAAGTCGGTACCGTTTATCCTATGCTCAGGCTACTACCCAGGTTTGGCTGAAGATCTAGCGGCTAGCGAATATCAAGCAAATAAGGTCTTGGATAAGCCTTTATCTACAGACACCGTTATTGAAGTCGTCTCAGAACTTGTTGGAAAAGTACCTGCAGCGTCCTAGTATAAAAAGCCATGTCAAAAAAAAGTAGTAAGAAAAAATGCCTGGCATATTAGTTTCTCGAAGCTAGCTTCCTTGATACATTATATGATAGGAGCGCTTATTGCGTGGAGGGTTTTATGCGCAGAGACCATGGTATAGTCAATAAGGCGATAGATCTTATTCCAGACAGAATTAAGGCAAAGGCAGGGGCCAAAGCCTATGAGGGCTTTATTAACCTTCGACGTCGCGTCTTAAATGCTAGATGTCTGATGGCAGAAATTTCTGGTGGGCGGAAAATCGAGTATTTAGAGATTGATAATGGCCACGAAGAGACCTTGATGTTTCTTCATGGATTTGCGGATAGCAAAGATACGTTTTATGATGCCAGCCAATTTCTTAGTCAAAAATTCAACTTAATCATCCCTGATCTACCGGGGTTTGGGCGAAGCTTTAAGCGGCGGCATGATCGTCATAATCTCGACTACTTTGGTAAGGCTATGGGGGAGTTTGTAGAAAAGATTGAGCTCTACGATTTTCATCTTAGCGGTAACTCTCTAGGAGGAGCGATTTCGGTAAAAACCTATTTGGAAGTTCCAGATCGGATAAAAAGCCTTTCGCTTGTGGATCCTGGTGGGATCTATGTTAAGGAACCTCGCAACCTTCATCATGAACTTTTCGATAATCACATTATTTTTGATATAAAAAACCGTGATGACTTTGAGTATTTTTTGAATCGAGTATTTTCAAAGCACCCGCTTATGCCACATCCCATTAAGGATCACATATTCCATGAAATGATGCGTCATCGACTATGGCATCGCAAACTGCTTGCGGATTTGTTTTCAGGAATGGGCTCCGAAGACGACCCGAAATTACTTGATTTTGCCTTGAATAATTGTCTCAAGGAAATAGAGTGTCCCACTCTTATTCTATGGGGCGACGATGATACTCTGTTCCCTAAAGAAACTGCTTATGTCATAAAAAAAGAGATTCCAAATTCCGAAATCCATTTTCTATTGGACGTGGGCCACGCCCCACAAATTGAAAGTCCGCGGCGTTTTGCAAAGGTGTTAACGAAGTTTATCGAATCGCAAAACTTGAAGTATTTCCTTGCCGAGAACCAGGAAACAAAAAAACTGGTAAACTCTATGGAGTCTTAGCTTGATTTTTTTTATAGGCGAGATGAGATGAATAGGACTCTAACTCTTTTGTGATGAGTCTTTTTTCCTCTTCGATAAATGATTGAATGGCGGTTCTAAAGCCTGCATGGTTGATGTAGTGAGCGCTTTTAGTCTCTACTGGGTTAAAGCCTCTTTGAACCTTATGAGCTCCTTGCGCTCCAGCTTCAAATAACGATATTCCTTTTCCGATCGAATACTCGATCAGGCTGTAATAACAAAGCTCGAAGTGTAAAAATTCAATGGGTTTGCTACATCCCCAATACCGACCGAATAGCTTATTGCCTTTTGTAAAAGAAAACGACATTCCTACAATCTCTCCGTCTTGCTCTGCAAGAAAGAGGACTATTCTGTGCTTAAGATTAGCGAAACATTGGACAAAAAATTCTTCCGTGAGGTAAGGGATACCTCTTTTTTTGTCGATAGTCCTGTAATAAAGATCGAAAATCTGTTGGGCCAAATTAGGAGTTAGTTCGCTATCGACGGCCTGACGGACATTAACATTTTGCGATTGAACCCCTAACCTTTCTTTCTTAATCTGACGCCTACGTTTACCCTGTAGCATAGATAGAAAGTCATCGAAGGTTTTGTAGTCTTGATTCTTCCAATGGTATTGAAAACTAGACCGGGTGGCATAGGAATTTCGTTGCCAAAACGTGGATTCTGCTGAATCTATAAAAAGGTGATGAATAGAGCTAACCTTTTGCTTTGCGAGGAATGCCAGGACCGACATCATAAAAGCCTCACGCCGATCCTGTGCTAAAGTCGGGGGAAAAAGAAATTTTGGTCCTGTCGCAGGAGTAAAAGGAATGGCTGCAGTGATTTTGGGATAATAGGGAACGCCATGACTTTCGAAAGCATGAGCCCATTCCCAGTCAAAAATATACTCGCCATAGGAATTACTTTTGACAAAGCAGATAAAAGCTCCTTCATAAAGGTTTTTTTTCGTGTCCTCTTCGAGGCAAATGATGGGGTGCCAGCCGGTTCTTTGGCCCAGGCAAGCAGAGTTTTCGAGCGCTAAAAGAAAATCTAAATCAGTGAAAGGAAAATCGGGGCTCTGAATATGGAGCCATTTAGACTTATCTATTTCAGTGAAACTAGACTTAAGAGTAAACAAATTGCCATTTCCTTGCGTTATTCGAACATGACCTCGACAACCTGCCATTTTTTTTGATAATGGGGGGAAGGAGGTAAACATGGCTATCGTAAAGAAATATCTGTCAAAAGACAAAACCATTCGGATGGCATCCATAGTGAGTACTGACCTAGTTCAAGAGTCTATCCGACATCAGAGTATTTCCGCGCTTTCACTAGTTCTGTCAGGACGCTTGCTGACTGGTACGGTACTGATGGCGTCTCAACTGAAAGAGGATCAGACTGTAGGAGTTTACCTTAAAGGTGATGGCCCTGTGGGAACGCTTTTTGCTGAAGCTACCTACGATGGACGTGTACGAAGCTATTGCTCACATCGCAACGCCTCTCAAGAAAATCTGCCGACTCTTGGTGCGGGTTTGGGTAAAGGCTTCATGGAAGTTGTTCGCGATTTGCCGTTCCAGAAGGAGCCTCATCGCGGTACCGTCGCGATTCAAACGGGAGAGGTTGCCGATGATATAGCCTATTATCTCCGACAGTCTCAACAGATTCCGGCTATCGTTTCCCTGTCTGTGCTACCTGACGAAAATGGTTGCGCCTATGCTGGTGGATACATTGTGGAACTGATGCCAGGTTACGATGAGTCAACCCTCGATAAAATTGAGCGGATTCAGGCTCAGGTCCCAGCAATTGGACACCTCTTGGAGGGAGGAGCGACAGCACAAGACTTGATCTCCGACTTCTTGCTGAATATACCCTTTGACGAGCTCACCCACCCTCATGAGGTAGTCTATAAGTGCAAATGCTCCGTCGAAAGGATGGAACGCTCTCTTATGACACTTGGCGCAACCGAAATTAGACAGTTGATTAGTGCCAACGAAGTGATGGAGGTAACTTGCGAGTTTTGTGGTAAGGTTTATGAAATCAACCCCTTACAGCTACAAAGGCTACTGAAGCAGATCACTTAGTTGCCACAGTAAAGCCGATTGCCATAATAGTCACTAAATGTTATGTCTATTTAGAAGTCTTTCATTTGCCAAACGATAGTCTAACACGATGGTTATTATCGCGAGAAAACCGAATCAAAGACGCTACGAGGTTGCCTTCGCCTGGGGGGCTTCGTTTGTCATTCATGCTGCGATTCTGCTGATTTTGGTGGGTCTGGTCAATCTTGCGAAAATTCCTTTGGTTGAGGTGGCCGTCAAAGAGTCTTCCTCTGTCCGTGTGAAAGTCATTAGTCGCTCCGAGCAGGTAATCGAAGCGCCTCTACCTGAGACGGATTTAATTCCTCTAGACTCTGCGAAGGGCAGGCAAAATCGCTATACCGAAAGGGAAACTCGTCTGCCACCCCAGAACATTGGCGATGAACGGGCTCTGGAAGCATCACGAGTCAAAAGTACTCGATCAGGGGCTAGCACAGGTCAAAACGATTCTGAGCCGGGATCTGGTGAAAGCGGTGTTGATGCCTTACCTAATGATATTGGACCTGGAACGAATCAGAAACAAAGTAATGGCGGAACCATTGAGGGATATGCAGCCTTACTGCCTAAGGGTGATGAGATTTTAGCCTACAACGATTTTGTCGTGGATGAATCGATTCCCATCGGTGATGTTCTTGATATTAATACCACTGAATATAAGTATATTGGGTACCTAACCGCTATTCGGAAAGCTGTCGAGTTAGCATTCTATAGCCCAAGAAGTGCCCTTAAAAACGAGCCTCATGTAAGGGAAAAGATAGAATCAGGCACTGGTGCCCAGTTTAGAGGTAATTCCACTGCCTTGATCGTTATAGAAAAAAGCGGTTTGGTCTCAAATGTTTCCATTGTCGATTCCAGTGGCCAGAAAACCATTGACGAGCAATGGGTTCGGATTTTGAACTTGGCGGCTCCCTTTCCACCCATCCCTCGCTCCTACGAGGAGGATACCTTCCGTGTGACATATACACTGTACTATGATTTTGTGTTTAGAGAGAACAAGCGGCTGCGGCGCTTCCAATTTTAAGATAGAATAGGGCATTCTAACCTAGAATTAAAGCTGATGGAGACGGCGGCTTGAGTTTATTACATGTGAATGACCTTAGTATCGGTTTTCCTGGTCAAAATGATTCTATGATTAAGCCTGTCGTGAAAGGGCTAGACTTTACCGTATCGAAAGGCGAAACACTCGCTGTCGTGGGTGAGTCAGGTTCTGGAAAAAGTTTAACTGCTTTATCGATTATGGGGTTGTTACCACCGGCAGCTCGCATGCTTCAGGGGTCTATACATTTAGATGATTCTCCCCTGCCATTGGGAGATCAAAGAGCGATGTCTCGTATGCGAGGAAATCAGATTGCTATGATTTTTCAGGAACCTATGTCCTGTTTAAATCCCTTGATGCCAGTAGGCAAGCAAGTTATGGAACCCTTGGTGATTCATCAGCAATCCAGTGGCGCCGATAATTTAAAAAAGGCCAAGAAACTCCTTGAGCGTGTGGGAATTCCGGACATCGAGCAGACACTTAAGAAGTACCCCCATCAGTTATCTGGGGGCCAGCAGCAGCGAGTTATGATTGCTATGGCATTAGCCTGCAACCCTAAGGTGCTGATTGCTGATGAGGCGACAACTGCCCTCGATGTAACGGTACAAAAGCAAGTCCTATTATTACTGAAAGAGCTTCAGCAGGATTATGACTTGGCTTTACTATTTATCACCCACGACTTAGGGATTGTTAGTGATTTTGCTGATCGCATCTTGGTTATGAGACATGGATGTTTGATTGAAGAAGGGCGGACCAAAGATATCCTAATCAATCCCAAAGAACAATATACCAAAGGCCTTCTTGCCTGTCGGCCACCGCATAGTTTTCGACCAAGTAGGCTTGCAACGTTTGACGATGTGATGAAATCAAAAAAAATCCCTGTGTATCCCTTTTCGGGACACAAGTCTTCAAAAATCATTTTGCAAGCCAAATCAATCAGCAAAATATACCGAAAGTCTAGAATTCCGATGATACGTAAGGGATATGAGTTTGCCGCGGTAAAAGAAGTTGATTTGGATCTATATGAAGCTTCGATTTTGGGTATAGTGGGTGAGTCTGGTTGTGGCAAGACAACTCTCGCAAGAATATTGAGCGGTTTAGATAGCTCAACCAGTGGAGAAGTGCTTTTTGAAAATCGTAATATAAGTGGGCTTAAGGATACCGAGATTTTTGAGATGAGAAAACATCTCCAATATATTTTTCAGGACCCTGGTGGTGCTATGAATAGTCGGATTAAAGTTGGTGATATTCTATTAGAGCCCTTACTCATTCACTATCCTAAGCAATCAAAGCTAGAACATAAGAAAACAGTTTCTCATCTTGTCAAGAAGGTTGGGCTCGATGAAGAATGCCTCACTCGATACCCTCATGAATTTTCGGGGGGGCAAAAACAACGGTTATGTATCGCCCGAGCCCTGACGCTCAGGCCTAAAGTTCTTGTCTGTGACGAGTCAGTATCTGCTCTCGATGTTTCCGTGCAAGCACAGATTCTAAACCTACTGCTAGATTTGAAAGATGAGTTCAATCTCACTTATATACTGATTACCCATGATCTGAGCGTAGTCCGTTTTTTTTCGGATCAAATCATTGTTATGAAGGATGGTGCGATTGTCGAAAGCGGAAAAACCAATGAAGTGTTTCACTCACCCAAGCATGAATTTACAGAAAAACTATTTAATGCAAGTAAAAATAGTCTTGAGTCAACGGAAAAAGCCTTGATTGGTACAGTTTATTTTCATCAAGAAGCGGAGGGTGTTCATGATTGATATTCAAGCCTATAGCTTAGAATTTTTATCCAAACTATCGAAGGAGTTTGGGGATGAAGCACTAAAATCCTATGGCGAAATTGTGGAAGCTATGGAAGCGATGCCTGAATCTAAGTTGCATGAGCAAAATATCGATCTATATCTTTTGTATGAATTACAAAAACGATCGAAAAATTTTTCGCAAAAAATGGATCTTTTTATGTCAGATGAGAAGATACCAGCAGAACTGGAAAGCCTTAAATCATTTTGGAATCGGCTGCCGCACAGATTGGTAGTTAGTTACCTACCTATTGTAAAGCAGGTGGCTGCTACCTATCATGAGGTCAAAGAAGTAGATAATGATCATAGCTTTGCCGATCTTATCAGCGTCGGAGAGGAAGCTTTATATCTTGGCGCCAAAAAATATTTTGAGTCTGAAAAAACTGAAGATTTTCGCTCCTATATTTGGGACTTTTTAAGAAAAAAAATGAAGCAAGAGATGGTGGCAAATCATCCCGTACCTCATGGTATTCGAAGAAAGGTTCAAAAACTTGCAGATCTACGAGAAACCATTCGTTTGGCTGGCGAAGACTTTGATGATGATCGCCTCATGGCTGAGCTCGATGTCGGACCTCATGAATTTGCCGAGCTGCTCGAAACTGAAGCCATATGGGCAGGAGGTTTTGATTTTGCCGATGATGTTGAAGTAGAGGAACTGGATTCTATCGATCCTAGCCCTAACGCTCTCGCTATACTACTACAAATTGAGAGCGAAGACTTGCTTAACTCGGCCTTGCGACAGCTAGATGATCGCGAGAGGCAGATCATTCATGCCTTATACTATGATGAGCAAAGTCTTAAGCAAACCGTTCAGAACCTGGAAATGTCTCCAAGTGTTGGCAAAAAATTGCACAAAAGGGCTCTTAGAAAGATGGCAGATTTCGTGACTGACTTTGATGAGTCGGGTACCTAATCCGAGATTTAGCAAGGGGAACCCACCGTTACGGTGGGTGCTGTTCTAAATCAGTTTCGGCTCCTTGAAACCTAAATCTCAAGGCCTGCGCTCACCGATCCGAAGCAGCTCCCTTAAAAATAATTGTCGGCTCTCCAGCATTAATCCCGTTAGCGACTAGGCACCCAACCCTATACTAGCAAAAAAAAATCACCAGCGAACCTCAAAAAATGATTCCAGCTGGCGATCTTATGTTGTACGTATTTTTTGCGGAGTGATCTTCACTCCTTGTTACCGATACTTGATGCCTACGGAACGACAAGGTATGGAAGACCTCCACTAAGATTTCCATACTGAATAAAGCAACCATTGTCATTGAGTGCTATAGTCGCATTCGTTCCATCACTAGTGTAGTTGCCAACGACAATCGAGCTACCATTAACACCGATGACTGCCTGATTTGAGCTATTCACGCGCAGCACACTAGTGATCGTGGCTAGCTGGCCGTTCTGGATGGCTCCCATAGTGCCAAGGGATTTTACCTGGCCGTTGCTAAGAGTTGTCGACATATTATTGATCTTAAAAAGTGCCGAGTAGACGCCATCGATACGGCTTGAAGTAGCCCCCGCGGTAAACGTCGTATTCTGTACGACCACAGAGGGGTTAGCTGCTTTCAAACCGGCACATCCTTTTGGTGTGTTAAATGGCGGTGGGTTATTGTTTCCGCCGTTGTTATTATCGTTATTATTGTTGTTATCGTTATTATTATTGTTGTTGTCGTTATTATTATTGTTGTTGTCGTTATTATTGTTGTTATCGTTATTATTATCGTTGTTATCGTTATTATTATTGTTGTTATCGTCTTCGGTTTCGTTAGGGTCTTTTTCTTCGGGGGTTTTACCGTCATCTTTTGGATTTCCCGTATCCACTTCACCAAGTCCACCTTCGATTTGAGGTTGAATGTTGCCGCCTTTTCCGACGATTCCCTCAGAATTCGGCGACTTAGTACCGCCTACGGGATTGGCGCTCCTGCGGCTTTTGCAGGCCGATGTAAAAGCAATTACTAGTGACAACGTCAACGCGATTTTTAGCAGTTTAGACTTAGCTATCTCCTGGTTTGTATTTTTGCTGGTATGCAAATGCCCTGCCAGAGGGTATCG